>NZ_SMTK01000002.1 GCF_004357995.1 Arthrobacter crusticola | reverse complement strand
CACAAAATTCGAAACCAGCCAAAAAAACCAGCCCACCACACGCAAATGCGGCAGACCAGCCAATTCAACCAATCAAAAAACAATCGGTATCAACAAACTTGGCACACTATTGAGTTCTCAAACAACAGGCACTACCGGCACCACACAACCCGACAAAACCAGGCCATCCTCGCTCCGGAGCAACTTTACAAGCCTACCCGCACCCGACCATCCCCGCAAATCCGCTCCCCCGCACCACCACCGGACAAACCGGCACCAGCACAACAGAACCAACCCGCAACAACAGACACCAAACCAAGACCACCCCGGACCCGTGCACAGCACACACCGGAAAAGCCTCAGAAATTTGTGTGGGTTTCGCCGCCCTCACCGGGGCAACTCCATAACTATACGACCCCCACCCCCCAAACACAAATCCCCCACCCACCCCCACAAAACCGTTGGATCTCCGGGGGTGGGAGCGTGGTTAGGCCGGTTCGACCTCGACCATGGCGAGGGTCCGCTTGCCCCTGCGCACGAGTGCGTAGCGGCCGTGCAGGAGGGCCTCCGCGCCGATGGCCGCCTCCGGGTCGGTGACCTTGACGTTGTTCACGTAGGCTCCGCCCTCGCTCACGGTCCGCCGGGCGGCCGAATTGCTGGCGGAGAGCCCGCTGGCCGTGAGCAGCTCGACGATGGTTGGCGTCCCTGCAGGAAGGGTTACGGCCGGCAGTTCGGCGGTGGCCGCCGTCAGAGTGGGCTCGTCAAGCTGGCCCAGCTCGCCCTGGCCGAACAGCGCCGCCGAGGCCGCAATCACCTTCTCGGTGGCGTCGATCCCGTGGATCAGTGAGGTGACGTCGTAGGCCAGGGTGCGCTGTGCCTCGCGCAGGTGCGGCCGTTCGGCGGTGGACTGCTCGAGTGCCTCGATTTCCGCCCGTGTCCTGAAAGTGAACACCTTGAGCCGGTCGATGACATCGGTGTCGGCGGTGTTGAGCCAGAACTGGAACATGGCGTAGGGGCTGGTCATGGCGGCGTCGAGCCAGATGGCGTTGCCCTCGCTCTTGCCGAACTTCGTTCCATCGGAGTTGGTGACCAGCGGCGTGCCGATGGCGTGGACGCTCTTTCCCTCGGCCTTGCGGATCAGTTCGGTTCCGCTGGTGAGGTTGCCCCACTGGTCCGAGCCGCCCGTCTGCAGGACGCACCCGTAGCTGCGGAACAGTTCAAGGAAGTCCATTCCCTGAAGCACCTGGTAACTGAATTCCGCGTAGCTGATGCCCTCGTCGGAATTGAGCCGGGTGGCCACGATGTCCTTCTTGATCATCGTCCCCACCCGGTAGTGCTTGCCGACCTCGCGCAGGAAGTCGATGGCGCTCATCGGTGCGGTCCAGTCGAGGTTGTTGACCATCCGGGCCCCGTTCGGGCCGTCGAAGCTCAGGAAGCGCTGCACCTGCCCCTGGAGGTAGCCGACCCATTCGGCCACCGTCTCCTTGGTGTTCATGGTGCGCTCGGCCGTGGGCCGGGGGTCCCCCACCAGCCCGGTGGAGCCGCCCACGAGGGCCAGTGGCTTGTGGCCGGCGAGCTGGAGCCGGCGCATCAGCAGCAACTGCACCAGGTTGCCCAGGTGCAGGCTTGGTGCCGTCGGGTCGAAGCCGCAGTAGTAGGTGACCGGGTCTCCGGCCAGGAGCTCTTCAAGCTCGGCCTCATCCGTCGAGACGTGCACGAGCCCGCGCCAGCGGAGCTCCTGCCACACGTTGGCGAATGAGGGGTCGTTCTGCTGGGCGCTCAGGCCCGGATCTGAGGATTCTGTCGTCTGCGGCACAGGATCCAAATTATCAGCCCTCGATGCCCTCCGGGATCGTGCCGGTCGAGATCAGGCGCAGCCGCTGTGTGGGACGCGTCATTGCCACGTACAGGTCCCCCACACGGGCGGTGGCCGAATCGAGCATGAGCTGTGGCTCCAGGATGACCACGCCGTCGAACTCAAGGCCCTTGGAACCGCGCGGAGTCATCAGCACGATGTCCTGGGTGGGACCGCCAGCCCCGGATCCCACCCGATCGCCGTACTCGGCTGTCAGGGCCCGCCGGACGTCGTCGAGCTGGTCCTCGGGGGCGATGACGGCGAGCAGCCCGCCGTCCACGATGTCCAGTTCCTCCGGCACCGCCTGCAGCAGGGCGGGGATCAGATCGGGCACCCGGTCGACGACGGGGGCGAAGCGGCCTTCGCGCACCGCCTTCGGTGCCGAGATCACCAGCCCCGCCGCGGTGGCCATCCGGACGGCGGCCTCGGCGATCTGCGCCGGAGTCCGGTAGTTCACCGTCAGCTCCTCGAGCTGCCAGCGATCGCCCACGAACGGTTCGAGCGCCTGGTCCCAGGAGCTCGAACCGGCGGCCGAACTTGTCTGGGCGATGTCCCCCACCACCGTGAATGATTTCACCGGGCAGCGCCGCATGAGCAGGCGCCACTGCATCGGAGAGAGCTCCTGCGCCTCGTCGACGACGATGTGCCCGAAGGCCCAGGTCCGGTCTCCGGCGGCCCGCTCCGCTGCGCTGAGCCGCGCGGTGGAAACAGCATTGTGCTGCGCGAGGGCCTCGGCGGTGACGACGCCGTCGACGCCGGAGTCGACCAGGGACGCATTGACGTTCTCGAGAGTGCGTTCGGCATTGGCCAGGTCCCGGCGGTTCTCCGCCTCGCGCGCGGCGGTGTCCCTGCCGGCCGAGGCGTCGAGTTCTCCGAGGAGTTCCGCCGCCTCGTCCAGGAGCGGGACGTCGGCCTCGGTCCAGGGGGCGTCGGCCGGCCGCAGCAGCAGTGCCCGGTCCTCCTCGCTCCAGTGCGGTGCGGCCGCGGCAAGGTGGGCCGGCTTGCTCAGCAGTTCGGTGATGAGCTTCTCCGGCGTGAGCGGCATCCAGGCGAGGTTCAGCGCAATCCGCACGTCCCGGGAGCTGCGCACGTCCTCGGCGAGGTAGGCCCGGTCGGCGTTGTTGCCCGGGCCGGAGGACGCCTCAAGCTGCTCGGTCAGCTGCTCGGTCAGTTCACGCAGGAGGATCTTGACGAACGTGACGCGCGCTTCATTGTGCGGTTTGCCGGTGGCGCGCGCCCGGTCCCTCGCCCGGGCCACCTGGCGCGGGGCCAGGGTCAGCATCGTGCCTTCGACATTGAGCCGCCGGGGCTCGGCCGGGATGCGCTGGCGGTTGGCGACGGCGTTCCGGATGATCTGCGCCATTTCGAGCCGGCCCTTGAGTGCCGCGGCTCCTTCGTCGTGTTCGGGAACGGTGGTGACGCCGGGCATCAGGGTGCCGATGCCTGCCATCACCACGCCCGTCTCGCCGAGCGAAGGCAGGACCCTCTCGATGTACTTCATGAACGCATCGGTCGGTCCCACGAGGAGGACACCGGCGGACTTGAGCCGGTCGCGGTGCGTATAGAGGAGGTAGGCGGCGCGGTGCAGGGCCACGGCGGTCTTCCCGGTGCCCGGCCCGCCCTGCACGACCGTCACCCCCGACAGCGGCGCCCGGATGATGCGGTCCTGCTCGGCCTGAATGGTGCCGACGATGTCGGACATCTGCCCGGTCCGGCGGGAGTTCAGGGCGGCCAGCAGCGCGCCCTCGCCCTGCAGCGACCCGTCGTTGCTTAGCAGGCCGGCGTCGAGGACGTCGTCCTCGATGGCGACCACGTCGCGCCGGGAGAGGATCAGGTGCCGGCGGCGGCGGACACCCATCCGCTCGAAGGCCGTCGCCTGATAGAACGTTCCCGCCTCCGGCGCACGCCAGTCGATCATCAGCTGCTGGAGGTCCTCGGTGGAGAGCCCGATCCGGCCGATGTAGCGCTCCTCGCCGTCGTCGAGGTCGAGGCGCCCGAAGACGAGCCGGTCGTCGACGGCGTTCAGCTGGGCGAGGCGGTCCTCGTACATGGTGGCAAAAGCGTCGCGTTCGGAGCGGTTCTGGTGCGAGCCGGCCGAGGCGCTGCGGCGGACCTCTGCCAGCTGCCGGGCTTTTTCCTCACGCAGCTGGTCGAGCCGCCGGTACAGGCCGTCAACGTACCCGCGCTCGTGCTCAAGTTCGTTCTTGGCGTGGGACGTTTCATGCATGATGGGTTTCCCTCCCGGAAAGGCAGACCGTCAATTCTATCCTGATTAACGTGCGCAGAACCCTACAGGGTTGACAGCGCGTGCACCCGGCGACCCGGCAGGAGTCCGCGGCCGGCCAGTGCCTCGAGTTCGAGCACGACGCCGCATCCAACCACCTCCGCATCGCCCCGCTCAAAGAGCCGCGCGGCCGCGGCGAGGGTCCCGCCGGTGGCGAGCACGTCATCGAGCAGGAGAACCCGGGTGCCGGGGGTGACTGCGTCCCGGTGGATCTCGAGCGTCGCCTGCCCGTACTCGAGGTCGTAGGCCTCGGAGTGGACCGCCCGCGGCAGTTTGCCGGCCTTTCGAACCGTGACGACACCGGTTCCGGCGGCATATCCGACGGCAGCCGCGAGCAGGAACCCGCGGGCCTCAATGCCGGCCACCACGTCGAAGGTGCCCTGGAAGGGTTCGATAAGGGCGTCAATGACGGTGCGGAACGCCGCGGCGTCCGCAAAGACAGGCGTGAGGTCCCGGAAGATGATTCCGGGCAGGGGAAAATCCGGCACCGGGGCGCAGAGTTTCTCGACGAGGTCGCGTGCGGAACCGGCGCTCTGGGGGGCCGGCGAGCTGATATTCACCCCATCACCTTACGGGCAGCACGGGGCTTCGCGGGCCGGTACTTGGAGACGGTGGGCTCACCGGGCAGCCAGAAGCGCCATGGGTACTCGGCGCTCCCCCCGGGACCGCTGAGCCCGACGCGCGGACCGGTGACATAATCCCCGGCCATTACGGGCGCCTCGGGCAGCTCGAGGTTCAGCGGCGCGGCGAAAAGGTCGGCGCCGTCGAACCGGCGGTCGAGGCCGAGGGCCTGCGCCAGGCGGGCCGGGCCGCGGGCCAGGTCGAGGTCGCTTCGAGGCCCTCCGCGGCGGGCCCGGGCCGTCTCGATTCCGTCGACGACCTCCCCGGCGCGCAGCAGCACGCCCCCGGCGCGGCCGTCGTCACCGCACACCACGTTGGCGCAGTAGTGCATGCCGTAGGTGAAGTACACGTAGAGGGTGCCCGCGGGCCCGTGCAGGGAGGCGTTCCGGGCGGTCCGGCCCCGGAAGGCGTGCGAGCCCGGATCCTCGGTGCCGCGGTAGGCCTCCACCTCGGTGATGCGGACGGTCACCGACCCCTCGTCGATCCGATGGGTCAGGAACGCACCCAGCAGCAGCGGTGCCGCTTTCAGGGGATTCACGGCCAGGCGGCTGCGCGAAGGATGAGGAACGGGCGGGGCGGGCGCGGGTGCGCCGGGGACAGACGGGTGGGCCACAACCAGTTACGGTAGCAAGCCTCCCGCCTCCTCCTCCAACCTGGGACCATAACGATGATGTCCGATTCCCGCTAGGTTGGGCTCGGGAAAGCTGGCAGGATGAAGCAATGGACTTCTGGCAGCAGTACCGCGCCATCGACGCCCGCGACGTCCGTTTCGACGGACAGTTCGTCACGGCGGTCTCCAGCACCGGCATCTACTGCAGGCCGTCCTGCCCCGCACGGACCCCGAAGCCGGCGAACGTCCGGTTCTACCGCACGTCGGCCGCAGCCCACGAGGCCGGGTACCGGGCCTGCAAGCGCTGCCTGCCCGAGGCCGTACCCGGCACCCCGGAATGGAACCTGCGCTCGGACGTGGCGGCCCGCTCGATGCGGCTGATCGCCGACGGCGAGGTCGACCGCTCGGGCGTCGTCGGCCTGGCCGGAAAGCTCGGGTACTCGACCCGCCAGCTCAACCGCATCCTGCGTGAGGAGCTCGGCGCAGGCCCGCTGGCCCTCGCCCGCGCCACCCGGGCGCAGACCGCACGGACGCTGTTGACGGCGACGTCGATGAAGCTGTCGGACGTCGCCTTCGCCGCGGGCTTCAGCAGCATCCGCCAGTTCAACGACACGGTGCAGGAAGTCTTCGACCTCACGCCGTCCCAGCTGCGCGGGGCGGATTCCCTCAGCCGGGCTCCCCGCCGTTCCGTCGACCGCCCGACCGGTGCGGCCGCCCCGGCGTTTCCGGGGCTGACCCTGACCCTGCCGGTCCGGGCCCCCTACGACAACGGCATTTTCGGCTTTCTGGCCGCCCGCGCCCTCCCCGGCGTGGAGCGGGGCACCGACGGAAGCTACGCCCGGCTGGTGCAGCTTCCCGGCGGACAGGGCTGGTTCCGCGCGTTCCCCGTGGCGGGCACCGATGCGCCGGGGGGTCTGCGGGTCGAATTGAGCCTTGAGAGCCTCAGCGACCTGCCCGTGCTCCTGAGCCGGGTCCGCAGGCTCTTCGACCTTGATGCCGATCCCACGGCCGTCGACGCCGCCCTCTCGGGCAGCGCGCTGTTCGCGCCGCTGGCGGCAGCGGTTCCCGGAATCCGGCTTCCCGGGGCGGTTGACCCCGCGGAGCTCCTCATCCGGGCGATGATCGGCCAGCAGATCACCGTGAGCGCCGCGAGAACCGCGCTCACCTCCCTGGCCGAGGCGGGCACGCCCTCGGTGCTGTCCCAACCCGGCTTCGAGCGGCTGTTTCCGAATCCGGCGCAGATTGCGGAGATAGCAGGGAGCGTCCTGCGCGGACCGGCCAGGCGGATCGAGGCGGTGCGCCGCACCGCCGAGGGCCTCGCCGACGGCAGCATCCGCCTCGGCGTGGAGGACGACCTGCAGTCCCTGGCGGACCGGCTGCTTCCCCTGCCCGGGATCGGCCCGTGGACCGTGAACTACGTGGCCATGCGGGTGCTGGGAGCGACCGACATCCACCTCGGCAACGACGCCGCCATCCGGAACGGGTGGGCGGCCCTCACCGGTGCCGGCGGGCCGGCGGCCGGCCCGGCAACCAGGGCCGAGACGGCCGCCGCACTCTCCGACGCCATGTCGGCCGTCAGCCCCTGGCGTTCCTATGCCACGATGCACCTGTGGCGGGTTGCCTCCGGCATCCCGGCGCGGGCCTCCGGCGCCCGCCGGGTTCGGGCTGCCCGCCCGGGCTCCTCCCCCGACGCTTTCACCCCGGCCCCCTCCAAGGAATCAAAGGACAACCAGTGACGACTTCCCTGACCACCACCTTCCCCACCCCGGACGGGCCCTTCACCATCATTGAACGCGAGGGGGTGGTGCTTGCCTCGGGCTGGACCGCTGACACGGCGGACCTGACCGGGCAGATCCACGCGAGCCTCAAGCCGGTCTCGATGAGCGCCGCGCCGGCGGAGCTGCGGCGGATCACCGACGCCGTCGAGGCCTACTACGACGGCGACCTCGCGGCGATCCTCGAGGTCCCCGTCCACCAGTTCTCGGGCCCGTTCCGTACCCGCGCCTGGGAGGTGCTGCGCGAGGTGCCGGCGGGCGAGCCGGTCACCTACGCCCAGTACGCTGCGCTGACCGGCAGGGCGACCGCCGTCCGGGCGGCTGCGGCAGCCTGTGCGCGCAATGCGGCGGCCCTTTTCGTGCCCTGCCACCGGGTGGTCCGCACCGACGGCACCCTGGGCGGGTTCCGCTGGGGCCTCGAAGTCAAGCGCCGGCTCCTCGACCGGGAGGCCGCCGCGCGCGGCCTCGCCCCTGCCGTGTCGCCTGCGGCCTCCGGCGCCCAGACAGCCCTCTTCGGCTGACCCCTGCGCCTGAAGGGCACCCTCCGGCCACGTGCGCAGCCGAGTGCGCAGCTCACCACCTTTCGGCGCCCGCAAAGCGTGGTGACGTGCAGTCTCGACGGGAGCAGGGGGATCCCACGTGTGCCCCTTCCCGTCGAATGTGCACCTCACCACCCTTTCGTTCCCGCGGAGCGTGGTGACGCGCAGTCTCGACGGGAGCGGGCGGACCCAGGTGCGTTCTTTCCCGCCGCCCCTTCCCGCTGCCCCTTCCCGCTGCCCCTTCCCGTCGAGTGCGCAGCTCACCACCCCTTGGTGCCCGCGAAGTGTGGCGAGGTGCGCTTTCGGCGCGGGATGTGCCCCGCGGGTGCCGTCCGCGGGGCAAAAGAAGCGACCGGAAACCGTTGACAGGAATTAATCAAGTCGCTTTACTTATCGCAACGACGGGCACTACTTTCACCTCCGTCGTCACCCGCCGTCCTCCTGCTGGCCAAAGGCGACCTGCAGAATCCCCGGCGGGTTCTCAATGGAGCAAAGGAGCACCATGCGAAAGTCAGTTCTCTGGGCCGCGCCCGCCATTCCCTTCCTGGTTCTCGCGGCCTCGGGCTGCGCGCCGGCGGGCAATGACACCGAGGGCGGCGACAAGTCAATCACGGTGGCTTATCAGACAACCGCCACCTACACGCAGGTGGACAAGTTGATGAAGAAGGCCAAGGAGGATTTCGAAGAGGCCAATCCGGGATCCACCGTCGAGCTCGAGCCCATCCAGGCCGAGGAGAACGATTACGCCACCAAGCTCGCCCTGATGCAGCGTTCGCCCGACACGGCGCCGGATGTCTTCTACGAGGACAGCTTCCGCGTCCGGCCCGACGCCGAAGCGGGTTACCTCCTGGCCCTGGACGAGTACCTCGCCGAGTGGGAGGACTGGGACTCGTCATTCATCGACAGCGCCAAGCAGGCCGGCCTGGGTGCCGACGGAAAGACCTACGCGGTGCCGATGGGAACCGACACCCGCGCCCTCTGGTACAACACCGAGGTGTTTGAAGAGGCCGGGCTCGACGTGCCGTGGGAGCCTAAGACCTGGGATGACATCCTCAGCGCCGCCGGGAAGATCAAGGCGGCCATCCCCGACGCCGTCCCCTTCAACATCTACTCCGGCACCGGCATGGGCGAGGCAGCCTCAATGCAGGGCTTTGAAATGCTCCTCTACGGCACGGAGGACACCCTGTACGACACGGAGGAGGGCAAGTGGGTCGTGGGCTCCCAGGGGTTCAGGGACTCCCTGCAGTTCATCTCCGATGTCTACGTCGGCGGCCTGGGCCCGGAGGTCGCCACGGCGCTCGACTCGAACTACTACCAGCAGCTCAATGGTGAGGGCTACCCCACCAACAAGGTCGGCGCCTCCATCGACGGCTCGTGGATCGCGGGGACCTGGCTCGAGACCGGGCCCGCCCCCTGGCCGGAGTGGTCCGAGGTCATGGCCGTCGCCCCCATGCCGACGCAGAACGGGCAGGAGCCCGGCGCGACGAGCATGTCCGGCGGGTGGACCCTGGCCGTCGGGGCGAACACCAAGAACCCCGACATGGCCTTCGACTTCATCAGCACGGCGCTCAATAAGGACAACACCCTGTCCTTCAACAAGGACGCCTCCCAGGTTCCGGTGCGCAGCGACGTCGCCGAAGACCCCTCCTTCACCGAGTCCAGCCCGGTCAGCAAGTTCTTCAGCGACCTCGTCGAGGTGACCCACTACCGCCCCACCACCTCGGACTACCCCGAAATCTCGGGAAGCATCCAGCAGGCCATGGAGGCCGTCATGACTGGGGAACAGTCCGTCGAGGAAGCGGCGGACGCCTACGACGACGCGGTCCGGAACCTGGTCGGCGACGACAACGTCATCGAGAAGTGACAGCCACCCCGACCCGGACCGGCGGGGCCGGGAGGCCTCCGCAGGCTGCGCGGCGCCCGGCCGCCGCGGGCCGGACCCCCACTGCGCGCCGCTCCCTGCGGCGCGCAGTGCCCCTCGTCCCCGCCGTCGTCCTGCTGGCGCTGTTCATGCTCGGCCCGGTGATCTGGTCCGTCTACGGATCCTTCACCAACGCCTCGCTGTCGGGCACCGCGGCATCAAGCCCACGGTTCGTCGGCCTCGACAACTATCTTGCGCTCATCACGGACCCCGACTTCCCGAATGCCCTGTGGCTGACCGTCGTGTTCCTGCTCCTCTCGGCGGTCATCGGACAGAATTTCCTGGGCCTCGGGCTGGCCCTGCTGACCGCCGCGGCGCCCAGGGCCGTCCGCTCCATCGTCGCGACGACGGTGGTGACGGCGTGGGTCCTCCCGGAGATCGTGGCGGCCTTTGCCTGCTACGCCTTCTTCAGCTCGGACGGAACGCTGAACCGGATGCTCGCCGCCGTCAATGCGGAGCCGGTCGACTGGCTTTTCACCTACCCGATGGCCGCCGTCATCCTGGCCAATATCTGGAGGGGCACAGCGTTCTCGATGATGATCTACGAGGCCGCACTGAACGACGTCGCCCCCGAGATCACCGAGGCCGCCGTCATCGACGGCGCCGGCGGATGGAAACGCCTGATCTACGTCACCATCCCCATGATCCGCAACAGCATCTCCACCAACCTGATGCTCATCACGCTGCAGACACTGTCCGTCTTCACCCTGATCTTCGTGATGACGAGCGGCGGACCAAACCAGCGCAGCACCACCCTGCCGATCTTCGCCTACGCCGAGGCCTTCGGGCTCGGGAAGGTCGGCTACGGCACCGCCATTGCGACGGTCATGCTGCTCATCGGCGCGGTGTTCTCCATTCTCTACATCCGAGTTCTGAAACCGGGGGACAATTCATGACCACCTCCATCGCCTCACCGCGCCGGTCGATCTCACGCGGAGTCTCCTCGGCCGTCCTGCTCGCGGTCGCGGCCTGCTTCCTGCTCCCGCTGGCCTGGCTGCTCCTCGCGTCCCTCGACACGAAGGCAACTGCGTCACTGAACCTGCCGGCGGAGTTTTCCCTGGCCAACTTCTCCGCGGTCCTCACCCCGGAGCAGACCCTGTGGCCGCTGTGGAACAGCTTCCTCCTTTCGGCCGGCTGTGCCGTCATCACCGTGCTGGCCGCGGTGCTCGCGGCCTATCCGCTGTCCCGCTACCAGGCCCGGTACAACAAGCCGTTCCTCTACGGGGTGCTGTTCGGGACCGGGCTGCCGATCACCGCCATGATGGTCCCCGTGTACAGCATGTTCGTCAGGCTGGGTCAGCTCGACAGCGTGGCCACGGTCGCCCTGTTCATGGCGGCGACCTCCCTGCCGATGGCGATCTGGATGACCAAGAACTTCATGGACTCGGTGCCGGTCAGCCTCGAGGAGGCCGCCTGGATCGACGGGGCGAGCGCGATGCGGGCGCTCCGCACCGTCGTCGTTCCGCTGATGCGCCCGGGCCTCGCCGTGGTCTTCATTTTCGTGTTCATCCAGGCGTGGGGGAATTTCTTCATCCCCTTCATCCTGCTGCTCTCGAACCACAAACAGCCCGCCGCCGTGACGGTGTTCAACTTCTTCGGCCAGTACGGAAGCGTCGCCTACGGGCAGCTTGCGGCCTTCTCCCTGCTCTACTCGATTCCGGTCATCGTCCTCTACATCCTGGTCACCAAGGGCATCGGCGGTTCCTTCGCCACAGCCGGGGCGATCAAGGGCTGACCGCCCCGGCTCCACTTCCCCGTGGCCTGTGGCCACTGCCGGTTCCCCCCGGCCCAACGCACCCGAAAGGTCCCTCCATGCACTACGACAGCCCCCTCGTCGAGGCCCGCATCCGGCGTTTCCGCGGAGAACGGGTCCAGCCGGCCCTCTACCGAAGCACCTCCTCCCTCACCCTCAGCTCCTGGGAGGTGCCCGACGAGCCCGTCCCCTTCGAGGAGGCGGTGCGCAACGAGTTCACCCCCGCCGGGCACGGAATGTACTGGGGCAAGCCGTGGGGCACCGTCTGGTTCCACGCCGAGGGGAAGATTCCCGCCGCCTGGGCGGACGAACAGGACACCCGGGTCGAACTCGTCGTCGACCTGGGCTTCACCGGGGCGCAGCCCGGATTCCAGGCCGAGGGCACGGTGTACTCGGCGTCGGGCCGCATCCTGAAGGCCGTCGAGCCCCTGAACCGCGGCGTCCGGCTCGATGCCGGGTTCGGTGAGCCCATCGACCTCTACATCGAGGCCGCGGCGAACCCGAACGTGGCCCAGGACTTCCTGTTCATCCCCACCCCCTACGGGGACAAGGCCACGGCCGGAGACGCTCGACTGTACCGCCTCGCCCAGATCGAAGTCGGCCTGCTCGACCTGACGGTGTGGGAGCTGGAGCAGGACTTCGCCGCCCTGCTTGGACTGCTCGGGCAGCTGCCCGCGTCCTCCCAGCGGCGCGCCGAGATCCTCCGCGCCCTCGACCGGGCCGTCGATGAGATGGACCCCGACGACGTCGCGGGCACCGCGCAGCTGGGCCGGGACATCCTGGCGCCGGCCCTCGCCAAGCCCGCGTCGGCGAGCGCGCACCGGCTCCACGCCGTCGGGCACGCCCACATCGACTCCGCCTGGCTCTGGCCGACGCGGGAGACCGTGAGGAAGGTGGCGCGGACCTTTTCCAACGTGTGCGACCTCATCGACGAAAACCCGGACTTCGTCTTCGCGGCATCCTCTGCCCAGCAGTACGCGTGGCTGAAGGCCTCCTACCCTGAGCTCTTCGAGCGGGTGAAAGAAAAAGTGGCCGCCGGAAACTTCGTTCCTGTCGGAGGGATGTGGGTCGAATCCGACACCAACCTGCCCGGCGGGGAGGCCCTCGCGCGCCAGTTCGTGGCCGGCAAGAACTTCTTCCTCCGGGAGTTCGGCATCGAGTGCGAGGAGGTGTGGCTGCCCGATTCCTTCGGCTACTCGGCGGCTCTGCCCCAGATCATGGCCGCCGCGGGGGCGCGCTGGTTCCTGACGCAGAAGATCTCGTGGAACGAGACGAACACCATGCCGCACCATACGTTCCGCTGGGAGGGCATCGACGGCACTCAGCTGTTCACCCACTTCCCTCCCGTGGACACCTACAACTCCACCCTGAGCGGCGAGGAACTGGCCCGCGCCGAGAGCCAGTACGCGGAAAAGGGTATCGGCACCACCTCGATGGTCCCCTTCGGCCACGGCGACGGCGGCGGTGGACCGACCCGCGAGATGATCGCCGCCGCCCGGCGGGCCTCCTCCCTCGAGGGATCGCCCACGGTGACCCTCTCCAGCCCCCGGGCCTTCTTTGAGGACGCGGAGGCGGAGTATCCGCAGCCTCCGGTCTGGTCCGGCGAGCTCTACCTTGAGTTCCACCGCGGCACCTACACCTCCCAGGCCCGCACCAAGCGCGGCAACCGGCGCTCCGAGCACCTGCTGCGGGAGGCAGAACTGTGGGCCACGACGGCGGCCGTGCGCACCGGGGCCGCCTATCCGGAGCAGGAGCTGAGGGAGATCTGGGAGGTGGTGCTGCTCCAGCAGTTCCACGACATCCTGCCCGGCTCCTCCATCGCCTGGGTCCACCAGGAGGCCGAGCGCAACTACGCCGACGTGGCGGTACGGCTCGGGGCGATCATCGACAGCGCCGCCCGCAGCCTCCTCGGGACCGGACCGCACACCGCCGTGCTCAACGCCTCGCCCTACCCGGTCGACGGCGTCCCGGCGCTGTCTGCCGCCGCACAGGACCGGCATCCCGGCGCGGGCACCATCAGCGCGGCCGATGGCGGCTACCGCCTCGAAAACGCCGCGGTCCGGGTCTTCGTTGACGGCACCGGACTGGTGCGCTCCGTCTGGGACATCGCCGCCGGGCGGGAGCTGGTGCCCGGCGGCACAGCGGCGAACCTCCTGCAGCTGCACCGCGACACTCCCACCCAGTGGGACGCCTGGGACATCGATGAGCACTACCGCCGGAACACGCGCGACCTCACCGAGCTCACGGACCTGCGGGTCATCGACGGGCCCGGCGGCCCCGCGCTGCGGATCGAACGGGAGTTCAGTGCCTCGCGGGTGGTCCAGTTCCTCTCCCTCGACCGCACCGAGCCGAGGCTCGACATCCGGACAGAGGTCGACTGGCACGAACAGAAGAAACTGCTCAAGCTCGCCTTCCCGCTCGATGTGCACGCCGACCGCGCCACCTCCGAGATCCAGTTCGGCCATATCCACCGTCCCACCCACGCCAACACCTCCTGGGACGCCGCCCGCTTCGAAACGGTGGCGCACCGCTGGGTGCATGTTGGCGAAACCGGCTATGGGGTGGCCGTGGCGAACGATTCGACCTACGGCCACGACGTCGCGCGCTCGTCCTCGACCGGCCGGGGATCGACCACCACCGTGCGCCTGTCGCTGCTGCGGGCTCCGACCTTTCCGGACCCGACGGCCGACCAGGGCCGGCACCTGATGAACGTGTCGCTGCGGGTGGGCGCGGGAATTCCTGAGGCGGTGCGCGAAGGGTACCGGCTCAACCTGCCGCTGCGGACCGTTGAGGGCGTAGGCGCCCCGGACGCCGCTCCCCTGTTCACCGTCGACTCCGATGCGCTCGTCATCGAGGCGGTCAAGCTTGCCGAGGACGGCAGCGGCGACGTCGTCGTGCGACTCTACGAGGCACACGGGACGCGGGCCCGGGGAACTCTCACGGCCGGCTTCGCATTCACCTCGGTGGGCGAAACCGACCTATTGGAGCGGCCCGTCGAGGGTGCCGCGGTCCGCCGGGCGGAATCGCCGTCGGTGAAGCTGGAACTGCGGCCGTTCCAGCTCACAACGCTAAGATTTGCACGCAGGGCTTAACCCCGGGGAGCCCAATCGACGGAGAGGTTGTGCCTTGAGCGCTGAATTCGGTGCGCCGTCGCGTCGGGGCACCAACCTTCCCCGGATGGGCGACTTCAACCAGACGGTGGTCCTCGACGCCATCCGGCGGTCTCCGGACGGGCTCAGCCGCATTGAGCTGGCGGGTGCCACCGGCCTGTCGGCGCAGACACTCTCGAACATCGCCCGGCGGCTGCTCGACCAGTCGCTGATCGTCGAATCGGGCACGGTAAGGAAGGGCCGCGGGAAGCCGCGGACAGTCCTCACCCTGAACCCGACGGCGGGTTACGCGGTGGGCGTGCACCTCGATCCCGCGGTCCTCACCTTCGTGATCCTCGACCTGGGCGGCCGGGTCGTCGCCCACTCCACGCGGCGCACGCCGGTGGAACCCGGCGCCGAGGCGATTGTGGATGTCATGGCCTCGGCCGTCGCCGACCTGCTTACCGGTGCCGGGGTTGACCGGGGCCTCGTTCTGGGCGTCGGGGTCGCATCTCCCGGCCCCATCGATCCCGAGCACGGCGTCGTTGTCGATCCTCCCTTCCTTCGGGGATGGCACCAGGTGCCCCTGCGGAGCTCCCTCAGCGAGGCGACCGGCTTCCCGGTGGTGCTTGAAAAGGACGTCGCCGCGGCGGCCGTGGCGGAGATCTGGGGCAGTTCCAGCGAGTCGCCGGAGAACTTCCTCTTCGTCTACCTCGGGACCGGCATCGGCATCGGCCTGGTGTCGGGCGGGTCGGTGCTCCGCGGGCGGACGCAGAACGCCGGCGAGGTCGGGCACATCGTCGTTGACCCCGACGGGCCGGCCTGCACCTGCGGGCTGCGGGGCTGCCTGGCGGTGACCTGCATGCCGCAGAACCTCGTACAGGAGGCCGTGCTGCTGGGCGTGCTCGACTATCCCGTGGACAACGCCGACCCGGGAGCGGTCGAAACGGCGTTCCTCGACCTGTGCGCCCGTGCGGTGGACGGGAAGGCTGCCCGGAGGATCATCGACGTCTCCGCCGAGCGCGTGGCCAAGGCCGTCTCCGTGCTGACGAACGCCCTCGACTTCGACCGCGTGGTGTTCGGGGGTCCGTACTGGCCGCTGCTGGCCGGGTCCTACCTCCGGATTGTTCCGGACGTGCTGACGAGGTTGACCGTGGCCCCGCACGCGGACGGCATCCAGATCGAGGGAACGGCCTTCGGCACCGATGTGGGCGCGGTCGGGGCCGCGTGCACGGTGTTCACCAACGCCCTTTCGCCCTCACCCGAACAGCTGCTGCTGCGGACCGACGGCCCCGGCCCGGCTCAGGCGGCCAGGGCCCGGCGGTAGAACTCCTCGAGGACCCGGATCTTGCGCTCGCTCCGGTGGGGCGAGCCGCCGGCGAGGTTCACGGCGACCGCGTCGAGGTGTGCATGCCAGCGGGCCATGAGCCGGGGAAGCCCCTCCCAGTCCTCCACGACCGCGCGCACCGTCACCCGGGTGCACTTCTTGCCCTCGCGGGTGAGGTCGACCTCGGCCAGCTCGACGAAGGGCTGGTCCTCGGGGTCAGCGGTCAGCGCATCGTTGACGAGGAGCAGTTTCCCTTCATAGCGCCGGTCGAAACGGACAAGCGGCACACCCTCCTCCTCTTCGAGCACGCCCATGCTGGGTGAGAGCGCGAAGCGCCGGCAGTAGGCGTCGCGCAGCTCCATCCAGTCCGGCCCCGGCCCCTCCGCCGGCACACCGGCCGCCGCCGCCCGCAGGGCCTCGAGCAGCAGCTGCCAGCCCGCCGCTCCCTCGGCCAGGAATTCGTCGGTCTCCGGGTGCAGCCGGAGCTGGAGGAGGGTGCCGCCGTTGCTCGGCAGCACCCGGAACTCGACGATCGACACGAGGCCGAACTCGTCCTCCCAGGTGAACTGCACGCTGGTGGGCGGGTCGATGTGCACCACGGTGCCGCTGATGATTCCGCCATCGAGTTCGAGGGAGAACTCCTTGCCCAGCTTCAGCCCCGGACTGAGCCGTCCCAGCCAGCGCTCGAGCTTCGGCGGCGAGGTCAGCAGTTCCCACAGATACGACCGCGGGTAGTCGAACTGTTCGTCGAAGGCCAGGACGTGGTTCCCGTGAACCTGCTCCACGCGTCCGGTGGGATCCGCCCGCCCGGGGCCGCCAGCGGGCGTTCCGCCGGGGTGGGTTTGCCCGGGCACATTCGTACCGACGGGGGTTTCGGTTCTGGTGCCTGTGTCCATGGTCCCTCCGGGTGGCTTAGCCACAACCTACTCCGGCTCCGGGCCCGACGGAAGACTCCCCCGGCGGCCCGGACGGGCCGCCGGGGATCTTCAGGAGGCCCGGGGGCGGGCGAAGTCGGCCGCCGCGCGCAGCTCCCGCTTGAGGGCTTCGAGCTGGCGTGCGACGGCGGCCGGAGCGGTTCCGCCCTGGGCGTCCCTGCTGCCGAGGGACCCCTCGACGCTCAGGACCTCCCGCACCCCGGGAGTGAGGTGGGCGGAGATTCCCGCGTACTCCTCGTCGGTGAGACCGTCGAGGTCCACCCCGCGGCCCTCCGCGAGCCGCACTGCCGCGCCGGACAGTTCGTGCGCCTCGCGGAAGGGGACCCCCTGCCTCACCAGCCATTCCGCGACGTCGGTGGCCAGCGCGAACCCCTGGGGCGCCAGGGCCGCCATCCGTTCGGTGGAGAAGGTGAGGGTGGCGATCATCCCGGACACCGCCGGCAGCAGGAGCTCAAGGGTGTCGACGGCATCGAACACCGGTTCCTTGTCCTCCTGGAGGTCCCTGTTGTAGGCAAGGGGAAGTCCTTTCAGGGTGGCCAGGAGCCCGGTGAGGTCTCCGATCAGCCGGCCGGCCTTGCCGCGGGCCAGCTCGGCGACGTCCGGGTTTTTCTTCTGCGGCATGATCGAGGAACCGGTGGAGAAGGAGTCATGAAGCGTCACAAAGGAGAACTCCTTGGTGGCCCAGAGAATGATCTCCTCGCTGATACGGGACAGGTCGACCCCGATCATCGCCGCGACCCAGGCGAATTCGGCGTAGACGTCGCGTGAGGCGGTCCCGTCGATCGAGTTGTGAGTCGCCGAGTCGAACCCGAGGTCGGCAGCCACCGCCTCCGGGTCGAGGCCCAGCGAGGAGCCCGCCAGCGCCCCTGACCCGTAGGGCGAGACGCCCGCGCGCCGGTCCCAGTCCTGCAGCCGCTGGACGTCGCGCAGCAGCGCCCAGGCGTGGGCGAGCAGGTGGTGGCTCAGCAGCACCGGCTGGGCGTGCTGCAGGTGGGTGCGCCCCGGCATGGGTGCCTCCGGGTGGGTCCGGGCCTGGCCGACGAGTGCATCGATGACGGCGAGCACGCCGCCGGCGATGACGCGCGCGTGGTCGCGCAGGTACATGCGCCCGAGCGTGGCGACCTGGTCGTTCCGGGACCGGCCGGCACGCAGCCGGCCCCCCAGCTCCGCGCCCGCCCGCTCGATCAGTCCGCGCTCAAGGGACCCGTGCACGTCCTCGTCCGAGTCCGCCGGGGTGTAGGCCCCGGAGCGGACATCGGCGTCGAGCGCGTCGAGGGCCTTCAGCATCCCGGACAGCTCGCCCTCGTTCAGCAGCCCGGCCCGGTGCAGGACCCGGGCGTGGGCGCGGGAACCTTCGATGTCGTACACGGCGAGGCGCCAGTCGAAGTGTGTGGACTTGCTCAGGGCCGCCAGGGCGTCGGCCGGGCCGCCGTCGAACCGGCCGCCCCACAGCGATCCGGCGTTGGTGCTTCCGGTGGCGCGGGCCTCCACCTCAGGCCTCTGCCCGCTGGTCGCGGCCGGAGGCCACCTTGGAGGACAGGCCGAAGATCTCGATGAACCCGCGGGCCATCGATTGGTCGAAGGTGTCCCCCGTGTCGTAGGTGGCCAGGTTGAAGTCATAGAGCGCGGTCTCGGACCGGCGTCCGGTGACGGTGGCGCGGCCGCCATGGAGTTCCATCCGGATGTCGCCGCTGACGTACTTCTGGGTGTCCTCGAGAAAGGTGTCGAGGGAGCGCTTCAGCGGAGAGAACCACTGGCCGTCGTACACCAGTTCGGTCCAGCGCTGGTCGACGGTCTTCTTGAAGCGGGCCTGCTCGCGCTCGACGGTGACGTTCTCGAGCTCGCGGTGCGCGGCGATGAGCGCCATGGCACCGGGCGCCTCGTAGATCTCCCGGCTCTTGATGCCGACAAGGCGGTCCTCGACGATGTCGATGCGGCCAACGCCCTGGGCGCCGGCCCGGCGGTTGAGCTGCTCGATGGCCTGCAGCGGGGTGACGGGGCTGCCGTCGATGGCCACGGGGATGCCCGCCTTGAACGTGATGATGACCTCATCGGGCGCCGGGGAGGCTTCGGGGGCGTCGGTGTAGTCGTAGACGTCCTTGGTGGGCCCGTTCCAGATGTCCTCAAGGAAGCCGGTTTCGACGGCACGGCCCCACACGTTCTGGTCGATGGAGAACGGGTTCTTCTTCGTGGTCTCGATCGGCAGGTTCTTCTCCTCGGCGAAGGCGATGGCCTTATCGCGGGTCAGCGCGAGGTCGCGCACCGGGGCGATGCACTTCAGGTCCGGGCCGAGGGTCTGGATGCCGACCTCGAAACGCACCTGGTCGTTGCCCTTGCCGGTGCAGCCGTGCGCCACGGTCATCGCGCCGAACTCGCGGGCGGCGGCAACGAGGTGCTTCACGATCACCGGGCGGGACAGCGCGGACACCAGGGGGTACGCGTCCATGTACAGGGCGTTGGCTTTCAGGGCGGGCATGCAGTACTCGTTGGCGAACTCGTCCCGCGCGTCGGCGACATAGGCTTCGACGGCGCCGCAGGCGAGGGCGCGCTGCCGGATGTCTTCGAGGGACTCACCGCCCTGTCCGACGTCGACCGCCACGGCGATCACCTCGGCGCCGGTGGCCTCGGCGATCCAGCCGATGGCCACCGAGGTGTCGAGTCCGCCGGAGTAGGCGAGAACAATGCGTTCGGTCACTGGGTGTGCTCCTTGGGTGAATCCCCGGACACGGCGTCCGGGAGGTGGTTGGGGGGTACGGGGTGGGGCTCGCCCGCGCTGAGGGGGTCGCGGGCGTAGTTCAGGAAGCGTTCGGCGACCTCCGCGCCGCCGTTCGGGTCGCGGGTCACAAGCATCACCGTGTCGTCTCCGGCGATGCTGCCGAGGATCGATGGCATAACCGAGTGGTCGATGGCGAGGGCGAGGAAGTTGGCGGCGCCCGGCGGGGTGCGCAGGATGACGAGGTTTGCCGAGGCCTCAGCGGTGACCAGGAGTTCGGCGCACAACCGGGCGAGGCGCGCGTCGAGGATCTCCTGGGTCAGCCCGGTCTGGGGGGTCCGGCCGCCGCCCTCGCCCGGCACCGCGTACACGAGCGCGCCGTCACGGCCGCGGATCCGCACTGCGCCGAGTTCGACGAGGTCCCGGGAGAGCGTCGCCTGGTTGACCTGGACGCCGTCAGCGGCCAGCAGGGCGGCCAGCTCGGCCTGGGACCGCACGGACTGGGCGGTGAGCAGGGCGGTGATCCGGGCCTGGCGGGCGGTCTTCGTCGCCGGCCGGTGCGACTCGCGGGTCACGGCGTTCCGTCCTCCGGCGCCGGGCCGCGCAGCAGCCAGGCCAGGAGCGCCTTCTGCGCGTGCAGCCGGTTCTCGGCCTCGTCCCACACCACCGACTGGGGGCCGTCGATCACGTCGGCGGAGATTTCGTAGCCGCGGTAGGCCGGCAGGCAGTGCAGGACGACGGCGTCGGACCGGGCCCGGCTCATGGCGGCCGCGTCGACGCCGTAGGGGCGGAACAGCTCGAGCCGGGCCGCCTTCTCCTCCTCCTGGCCCATGGAGACCCAGGTGTCGGTGGCGACCACGTCGGCGTCCCGGAGGGCCTCGGCCGGATCCGTGGTGATGAGCACCGAGCCGCCGGTCGCCGCGGCCCGCTCCCGGGCGGCGTCCACGACGGCGCCGGCGGGCAGGTGGCCTTCGGGGCCGGCGATCCGCACGTCCATGCCGGCGGTGGCCCCGGCGAGCAGGTAGGAGTTGGCCATGTTGTTGGCGGCGTCGCCGAGGTAGGCCAGGGTGAGCCCGGAGAGTTCGCCCTTGCGCTCGCGGATCGTCATCAGGTCCGCGAGCAGCTGGCAGGGGTGGTAGTCGTCGGAGAGGGCGTTGATGACGGGCACGGACGACGCCGCGGCCATCTCCTCGAGCCCGGACTGGGCGTAGGTGCGCCACACGACGGCCGCGGTCATGCGTTCGAGCACCTTCGCGGTGTCGGTGATCGACTCCTTGTGCCCGAGCTGGGATTCCCCGGCGCCGATGATCAGCGGCGAGCCGCCGAGGTCGGCGATGCCCGCGGCGAAGGAGATCCGGGTCCGGGTGGAGGTTTTGTCGAAGATGACAGCCACCGTGCGGCGCCCGTGCTCTCCGCCGGCCAGCGGGGCGAGCGCGTAGGGGTCTTTCTTCAGCTCATCGGCGAGGTCGAGGACCTCGCGCTGCTCCGCGGGACTGAGGTCGGTGTCGACGAGGAAGTGTCGGGTCATGATGCGGCTCCTTGCGCGGTGGTGAGGATGCCGGGGAGGGCCTCCAGGAAGCTGTCGGCCTGCGGCCGGGTAAGGATCAGCGGTGGCGCCAGGCGCAGCGTGCGCTCCGAGGTGCTGTTGATGATGAATCCCGCGTCCAGCGCCGCCCGGACCGCCGCGGGCGCGTACCCGCCGTCCAGGTCGAACCCGATCAGGAGCCCGGCGCCCCTGGTTTCGACCACCCCGGGCACGGCGGCCAGCCCGGCGCGCAGGTGCTCGCCGAGGATCCCGGCGTTGTCGAGGGCACCGGTCTCCTCGAGGACGGCGAGGGTGGCAAGGCCCGCGGCGCCGGCGACCGGGTTGCCGCCGAACGTTGTCCCGTGCTGGCCGGCGGTAAGCAGGCCCGACGCCGGCCCGTAGGTCACCAGCGCACCGATCGGGAACCCGCCGCCGAGGCCCTTGGCCAGGGTCATGGCGTCGGGGACGACCCCCTCGGCCTGGTGGGCGAACCAGGTGCCGGTGCGGCCGATGCCCGTCTGCACCTCGTCGAGGATGAGCAGGGCACCGTGTTCCGCGGTGGCTTCCCGGGCCCGCCGAAGGTAGCCCTGCGGCAGCGGGCGCACCCCCGCCTCGCCCTGGATCGGCTCGAGGAACACCGCGGCCACCGTGTCGTCGACGGCGTTCAGCAGGGCCTGCGGGTCGCCGAAGGGAAGGTGCTCCACTCCCCCGGGAAGCGGCTGGAACGGCTCCCGGTAGGCCGGTTTCGCGGTCAGGGCCAGGGCGCCCATGCTGCGCCCGTGGAAGGCGCCGTCGAGGGCGAGGATCCGGGTGCGGGTGGGTGATCCGTTCCGGCGGGCCAGCTTGAACGCGGCTTCGTTGGCCTCGGTCCCGGAGTTGGTGAAGAACACCCGGGAACCGTCCGGGGCTCCGGCGAGCGCCAGCAGTTTTTCGGCGAGCACGATCTGGGTGGGGCTCGTGAAGAAGTTGGACACGTGGCCGAGGGTTGCCAGCTGGGCGGAGACCACCGAGGTGACGAACGGGTGGGCATGGCCCAGGGTGTTCACCGCGATGCCGCCGAGCAGATCGAGGTAGGTGTTGCCGTCGGCGTCCTCGACGGTGCATCCGCTGCCGCGCACCAGGACGCGCTGCGGGGCGCCGAAGACGCCCAGGAGGGACGAGCCGTACCGGGCGAGCCAGTCCGCACCGGACCCCGGAGTGCCCATTGGTGAGCCGAGCCGCGCGAGGAACTCCGCTCCCCCGGTCGAGGTGGCTCCTTTGGATCCGGCGCTCATGCCCGGGCCTCCGCCGCTCATGCTTTCGCCTCCGGCCGGTGGGCCGCGGCGTCGGCGGTTACCTGGGTGCCGATTCCTGCGTTGGTGAAGGTCTCGAGGATCAGGGAGTGGGCCAGCCGCCCGTCGATGACGGAGGCGCTCTCCACGCCGTCGTCGACGGCCCGAAGGCACGCCTTCATCTTCGGGATCATTCCCGCTGCCAGCGAGGGCAGCAGCTCCCGCAGCTCCGCGGCCGGCAGGGAGGAGATCAGCGAGTCCCTGTCGGGCCAGCTGCGGTACAGGCCCTCGACGTCGGTGAGGATGACGAGCCGGGAGGCGCCCAGCGCCGCGGCCAGGGCCGCGGCTGCGGTGTCCGCATTGACGTTGAGCACCTGCCCGGTTCCGGCGCCGTCGCCGTCGGTCTCCGGGGCGACGGTGGAGATCACCGGGATCCGGCCGGCCTGGAGGATGTCAAGGATGGCGCCGGGGTTTACCCCGGTGACCTCTCCCACCAGGCCGAGGTCAATCTCCTGCCCGTCGACGACGGTGCCGGTGCGCGTTGCCTGGAGCAGCCCGCCGTCCTCGCCGCTGAGTCCCACGGCGTAGGGGCCATGGGCGTTGATCAGACCCACCAGCTCGCGGCCGACCTGCCCGGTGAGCACCATGCGCACCACGTCCATGGCCTCGGCGGTGGTGATCCGCAGGCCGCCGGCGAATTCGGATTCGATGCCCAGGCGGCCGAGCATCGAACTGATCTGCGGCCCGCCGCCGTGCACGACGACCGGCCGGATGCCGACGTGGTGCAGGAACACGATGTCCTCGGCGAAGGCGCGGCGCAGGTCGTCGTTGATCATCGCGTTGCCGCCGTACTTGATCACCATGGTGGTCCCGGCGAAGCGCTGGATCCAGGGCAGCGCCTCCACCAGGGCGGCGGCGGTGCCCTGCGCCCGGAGCAGGCCGGCGGCGGAGGCGGCGGAGTGCGTCACGTTCGGTCCTTTTCTCAGCTGGAGTAGGCGGAGTTCTCATGCACGTATTCGTGCGTGAGGTCGTTGGTCCAGATGGTGGCGCTGGCCGTCCCCGCGGCGAGGTCGATCTCCACGGTGACCTCCCGGCCCGACAGGTCGACGAGGTCGCGGGAGTCCCCGATGCCGCCGTTGCGGCAGATCTGCACCCCGTTCATCGACACGTTCAGGCGGTCGGGTTCGAACGCCGCATCGGTGGTGCCCACGGCCGCCAGGACCCGCCCCCAGTTGGGGTCGTTGCCGAAGATCGCCGTCTTGAAGAGGTTCGAGCGCGCCACCGCACGCCCCACGGTTTCGGCGTCGGCCTCTGAGGCTGCACGGACCGTGGTGATGGCGATGGTGTGGCTTGCCCCCTCGGCGTCGGTGATCAGCTGGGACGCAAGATCGAGGCAGAGGCCGGTCAGCGCAGAGGTGAACTGGTCCGGATCGGGGGTGGCTCCGCTGGCTCCCGAGGCGAGCAGCACCACGGTGTCGTTGGTTGACATGCACCCATCGGCATCGGTCCGGTCGAAGCTGACCCGCACGGCGGCCCGCAGTGCTGCGTCGAGCTGTGCCGGGGGAAGCACGGCGTCGGTGGTGAGCACCACGAGCATGGTCGCGAGCCCGGGGGCGAGCATTCCCGCACCCTTGGCCATCCCCCCGATCGAGTACCCCTCGCTCGCGGTGTCGGGGGAAGCCGGATAGCGCGCCTCCTTGGAGACGGTGTCGGTGGTCATGATGGCTTCGGCGGCGGCGGGGCCCCCACCGGAGCTGAGGTTTCCGGCCGCCTCCGAGACGCCCGCCAGCAGCTTGTCCATCGGCAGCTGCTCCCCGATCAGCCCGGTGGAGCAGACAAAGACGTCGGCCGCAGAGACGCCGAGCAGGTCCGCCGTAACCTCGGCCGTGCGGTGGGTGTTGGCGAATCCCTCCGGGCCGGTGCAGGCGTTGGCTCCCCCGGAGTTCAGGACGACGGCGTCGACCCGTCCGTCGGAGACGACCTGGCGCGACCAGAGCACCGGCGCCGCGGCGACCCGGTTGGTGGTGAAGACCGCCGCGGCGTGCTTCAGCGGCCCGTCATTGACGACGAGGGCGACGTCGGAGCCGCCTGAGGCCTTCAGGCCCGCGGCGACGCCGGCGGCACGGAAGCCGCCCGGGGTGGTGATGCTCATGGTGCTGTCCCCTGGAGGGTCAGGCCCGCGGTCTCGTCGAGTCCGAGGGCGATGTTCATTGACTGGACGGCCCCGCCGGCCGTTCCCTTGGTGAGGTTGTCGATGACGCAGCTGACGATCACCCGCCCCGCGTGCGCGTCGAACGCGAGCTGGAGGTTGGCGTAGTTGGAGCCCAGCACCGCCTTCGTCGCCGGCCACTGCCCCTCCGGCAGGAGCCGCACAAAGGGCTCTGCGCCGTAGGCGCTGGCCCAGGCGTCCCGCAGCTCCTCCGCCGGAGTGCCCGGACGCACCCGCGCCGTCGCCGTGGTGAGGATGCCGCGCGCCATGGGGGCGAGGGTCGGGGTGAAGGAGATCCGCACCGCCTCCCCCGCGGCCGCGCTGAGGCCCTGTTCGATCTCCGGCGTGTGCCGGTGGCTTCCGCCGACGCCATACGGGCTCATTCCGCCCATCACCTCGGAACCGAGGAGGTGTGCCTTGGCGGCCTTTCCCGCACCGGAGGTGCCCGAGGCGGAGACGATGACGACGTCCTCGGGCTCCAGCAGGCCCGCCGCGAAGCCGGGGACGAGGGCGAGCAGAGCGGAGGTCGGGTAGCAGCCGGGCACGGCGATCCGGCGGGCGCCGCGCAGGGCCTCCCGGTGTCCGGGGAGCTCGGGCAGTCCGTACGGCCAGGTGCCTGCGTGCGCGGAGCCGTAGAAGGCCTCCCAGGCGGCGGGATCCTCGAGGCGGTGGTCCGCTCCTGCGTCAATGACGAGGGTATCCGGGGACAGTTCGGCGGCGAGGCCGGCGCTCGCACCGTGGGGAAGGGCGAGGAAGACGACATCGTGCCCGCCGAGCGTCTCGGCTGAGGTTTCCTCGAGGACCCGGTCGGCGAGCGCGTGGAGGTGCGGCTGAAGCGCGCCAAGCCGCTCGCCGGCGTTGCTGTGGGCGGTGATGGCGCCGACCTTTACCAGCGGATGCGATGCGAGGAGCCGCAGCAGCTCCCCGCCGGCGTACCCGCTGGCTCCCGACACCGCAACTGAAAGACTCATTCCGCAAGCATACGGCAGATTTATGCAGAGCACCACATAGTTATGCACCGGATCAGGGCGGGGTTTCGGATGGCGGGAGGAGCAGCCCGCGCCTAGCATGAGGGTTTCACCCCAACGAACGGAGACCACCATGGCCAAGGCCATCGTCCTCACCGAGACCGGCGGCCCCGGAGTCCTGTCCAGCACCGAGATGCCGCGCCCGGAACCGCAGGGCACCCAACTGCTGATCGAGGTCGCCGCGGCCGGCGTCAACTTCATCGAGACCTACCAGCGCAGCGGCGCCTACCCCGTTAAGCTTCCCTTCCCCCTGGGCGGCGAGGCCGCCGGCGTCGTGGTCGGTCTCGGGCCTTCCGCTGCCGGATTCGCGGTGGGAGACCGGGTGGCCTTCGCCGAAGGCACCGGCACCTATGCCCAGTACGCGCTGGTGGAGGCGGACAAGGCGCTGCCGGTGCCCGACGGCGTGGATCTGGAGACGGCCGCCGCCGCCGCACTGCAGGGGCTGACGGCGCACTACCTCATCAACTCCACCTTCCCGGTGGCCTCCGGCCAGACCGTGCTGGCCCATGCCGGGGCCGGTGGTGTGGGCCTGCTGCTGATCCAGCTGCTCAAGGCCAAAGGGGCACGGGTGATCACGACGGTGTCCAGCGCGGAGAAGGAGGAGCTGGCCCGCGGGGCCGGGGCGGACGAGGTGCTCCGCTATGACGGGTTCGCCGAGGCGGTCCGGGAGCTCACCGGCGGCACGGGCGTCGATGTCGTCTACGACGGGGTGGGCAAGAGCACCTTCGACGGCTCGCTGGACTCGCTGCGGGTGCGCGGCACGATGGTCCTCTTCGGGGCGGCATCGGGCCCGGTCCCCCCGCTCGACCCGCAGCGCCTGAACCGGGGCGGATCGCTCTTCCTGACCCGGCCGTCGGTCGCCCACTACCTGCTCACCGCCGAAGAGCGCCGCTGGCGGGCGGGCGAACTGTTCGATGCCATCATCACCGGCGCCCTGACGGTCCGCATCGGAGCGAGGTATCCCCTGGCGGAAGCCGCGCGCGCCCATGAGGCCCTTGAGGCCCGCCGGACCACCGGGAAGGTGCTCCTGATCCCCTGAGCCCGGCGGAGGGATCAGCCCCGGTACGCCGCGAGGCAGGCCTGGGGGCCGCTCGTTGAACCTGCCGGGCATGGCTAGGGCTTCCGGCAGGGATGCCGTGGTGACGGAACTCCCTCCACCCCCGCGGGGAAGCAGTTCGCGGGATCCGGACGCCGGCGGCACCGGGTGCAGGCGAACTGCCCCGGTGCCGCCGCCGTGCCTCAGCGCTGGAAGGCGCCGAACCGTTCGGCGGCCACAGCGATGGCAGAGCTGCGGGCGGCGCTCGCCTCCTCGACGGTGAGCGTGCGGTCCGGTGCGCGGAAGCGCAGGGCGAAGGCGAGGGACTTCTTCCCCTCGTCGATGCCAGGGCCCGAGTACACGTCGAACAGGCTCAGGTCCTCGAGGAGGTCCCCCGCCCCCTCGCGCAGGGCTTCAAGCACGGCCGAGGACGGGACGTCCTCCGCGACGACCAGCGCCACGTCCTGGGTGGATGCCGGGAAGGTGGAGAGGTCCCGCGCCACGATGACATCAGGGGCCGCCTCGAACAGCAGGTCGGCGTTGATTTCAAGCGCCACGGTCCGGGCCGGAAGATCCGAGGCCGCCGTGAGCTTCGGGTGCAGTTCTCCCGCGTAGCCAAGGACCTCCCCGCTGCGCAGCCGGATGCGTGCGGTGCGCCCGGGATGGAAGGCCTGGTGCGCGCCCTGCTCGACGACGAGGTCGACGCCGGTGACCTCACCCATCAGGCGTACGGCATCCACTGCGTCGGCCCAGTCCCAGGCCCGCGGCGCCAGTCCAGGGCCGGCGGGAGTTTCATGGCCGGTGAAGACGGCGGCGATCAGCTGCGGCTGGTGCGGGATCCCCTCGTACAGGGCGTCGAGCACCTCCTCCGGCGGGCGCACGCCAAGGGGCGGGATGCTTTCGGTGCCCATGGATTCACCCGGGAGGAACACCAGGCCGGTCTCCATCAGGGCAAGGTCGCGGAACCCGCGGGAGACGTTGCGCCGGACGATGTCAAGCAGTCCCGGCAGCACGGAGGTGCGCAGGTATCCGAGTTCGGCGCTGAGCGGGTTCGCCAGCTTCACGGCCCGGGCCGGCACGCCCTCCTCCGCGGAACCGAAGGTGTCGTTCGAGGCCTTGGAGACAAACGGGTAGGAAAGCACCTCGGTGAGCCCGGCCGCGGCGAGGGCGTTCAGCAGGCGGCGGCGCTGCTGCTGCAGGCGGGTCAGCCCGCGCCCCGGGGGCGCCGTCGGCAGCGAGGACGGGATCTTGTCGAAGCCGACGAGCCGGATGATTTCCTCGGTGAGGTCCTCGCGCGTCTCAAGGTCGGGGCGCCAGCTCGGCGGGACCACCTGGTGGCCGCCGTCCTGCGCCGTGACGGCGGCGCCGAGATCCTCAAGGGTGCCGGTGATCTGCTCCGGGGTGAAGTCCAGCCCGATCAGCCGGGCGGGGAAGCCCTCCGGCAGGTCGATCCGGCGCGGCTCCGGGGCCGTCCCGGCGTCGGTGGCGGTGGTGTCGGCGGTTCCACCGGCGAGTTGAATGATGAGTTCGACGGCGCGCTGGGCCGCGATGTCGGCAACGTGCCAGTCAACGCCGCGCTCGAAGCGCTTCGACGCCTCGGAGGGCAGGCGGTGGCGGCGCCGGGAGCGGCCGATGCTGACCTCCTCGAAGTGGGCCGATTCGATCAGCACGTTCGCCGTCGCTGCGGAGACCTCCGTCGCCGCACCGCCCATCACCCCGGCGATGCCGATCGGTCCGGAGGCGTCGGTGATCAGCAGGTCGCCCGGATCGAGGGCGCGCTCCTTGTCGTCGAGGGTCTTCAGCTTTTCGCCCTCGGCGGCGCGCCGCACCACGATGTCGCCGGACAGCCGGTCGAGGTCGTAGAAGTGGAGCGGCTGCCCGAGTTCGAGCATCACGTAGTTGGAGATGTCGACGAGCAGCGAGATCGAGCGCATTCCGGCCAGCCGCAGGCGCGCGGCCAGCCAGGGCGGGGTGGGCCGGGTCGGATCGACGCCGCGCACGGTGCGCGCCACGAACCGGTCGCAGCCGGGCCGGCCGTAGATCGGGGCCGTATCCTCGAGCCGCACGGGGTACCCGGGCCCGGAGGACTCGGGGACGGTGACGGCGCCGGCCGGGTCCGTGAACTTGGTCCCCGTGGCGTGGGCGTACTCGCGGGCGACGCCCCGGAGGGAGAAGGCGTACCCGCGGTCGGGGGTGACGTTGATCTCGGCGGCCTCGTCGTACAGTCCGAGCAGCTCCAGGGCGTCGGAGCCCACCTCGGGGTCAAGGCCCAGGGTGGAGAGCACCAGGATGCCGTCGTGGTCCTCGCCGATGCCCAGTTCACGCACCGAGGCGATCATGCCGGCCGAGAGGTGTCCGTAGGTCTTGCGCGGGGTGATGGCGAAGTTTCCCGGCAGCAGGGCCCCGGGCAGGGTCATGACCACCTTGTCGCCCTCGGCGAAGTTGTGGGCGCCGCAGACGATGCCCTGCACGCCCGAGGGGTCGATGCCCTCACCGGTCAGGGTCTGCTCGGCGCCTTCGGGCACAACGCGCACCTGGCACCAGTTGATGGTCTTGCCGTTGGACTGGGGTTCCTTGACGATGCTGAGCACCTGGCCCACGACGATGGGGCCCTTCAGCTCGTCGACGGGACGGTGGACCGCCTCCTCCTCGAAGCCCACGGTGACCAGGTCGGCCAGGACGCCTTCCGCTGTGGCGTCGGCGGGCACTGCGGCGAACTCCCGCAGCCATGAAAGGGGGATTCTCACTTAGATCTCCATCCCGAAGTGTTGGCTGAAACGTACGTCGCCCTCGATCATGTCGTGCATGTCGCTGACCTCATTGCGGAACATGAGCGCCCGCTCGATCCCCATGCCGAAGGCGAACCCGGAGTAGACCTCGGGGTCGATCCCGGCAGCGCGCAGCACGTTCGGGTTCACCATGCCGCAGCCGCCCCACTCGATCCACTGCGGACCGCCCTTGGCTCCGGGGTGCCAGATGTCCAGCTCGGCGCTCGGCTCGGTGAACGGGAAGTAGTTCGGCCTCAGGCGGACCTTCGCCTCCGCTCCGAACAGCTGCCGGGTGAAGTGCTCGAGGGTTCCCACGAGGTCGGCCATGGTGAGGCCCTTGTCGATGGCGAGGCCCTCGAACTGGTGGAAGACCGGCGTGTGGGTGGCGTCGAGCTCGTCGGTGCGGAAGACCTTCCCGGGGCACAGCACATAGATGGGCAGCTCGCGCTCGAGCATGGAGCGCACCTGGACCGGGGAGGTGTGGGTGCGCAGCACCAGGTGGGCGCTGGGCGGCTCGACGAAGAACGTGTCCTGCATTTCGCGCGCCGGGTGGTCCGGCTTGAAGTTCAGGGCGTCGAAGTTGAACCACTCCGACTCGAGCTCCGGACCCTCGGCGATCTCCCAGCCCATGCCGACGAAGACGTCGGTGACGCGTTCCTGCAGGGTGGACAGCGGGTGCCGGGCGCCCATGCGCCGCCGCTGCGGGGCGGCGGTGACGTCGACAGCCTCCTCGACGAGGATCCGCGCGTCGCGTTCGGCCTCGAGTTCGAGGGTGCGGGCGGCGAGCGCGGCGTTGATCCTGCCGCGGGCGGGGCCGATGTTCTTGCCGGCGGCGGCCTTCTGGTCCTTGGCGAGGGCTCCGATACCGCGGTTGGCCAGGCTGAGGGCCGACTTCTCCCCGGTGTGCGCAATCCGGACCGCCTTGAGTGCATCGAGGGTGTCGGCCGCTGCGATGTCGGCCAGGGCCTTCTCGACCGCCGCGGAGACGGCCGCGGCATCAAGGGGGTCGGGTATTTCGGCGCCGGGGCTCCCGGCCCCGACTTGCTCGTGGGAGTTAGACATCGGGATGGCTTACCTAGCACTCTCGTTTGCGGGTCCGGCGGACGCAGGAAGCCTGCGGAGCCGATCGGGGAAGTTCCGGGAGCGGCGGTTGCACACCAACTTCCCGGCATGGCCAGTCTAATTGACCGGGAACTAGGATATCCGCATGAGCTCTGCCGGCGCAGTGGCCAGCGCCCTGAACTGGCTGAACCTCTCGACCCCCTGTGCACTGCTGCTCGCCCGGGCGAGAGGGTGCACCCTCTCGCCCGGGCCCGGCGGGATCATCATCGCCGAGGGCTGGACCGGCCGGCTGCCGATTGCCGGGGCCTTCACGGTGGGAAGCGTTGTGTTCCTGCGCGGGCCCCGCTCTCGGGCTGGAACGGCCCTGCTCGCCCACGAGGCCCGGCACAGCCTCCAGTACGCGGCCTGCCTCGGCCTGCCCTTCCTTCCGCTGTATTTCGCCGCCGCCGCGTGGTCGGTGCTGCGCACCGGGGACCCCGCCTCGCTCAACCCCTTCGAACGCCATGCGGGCCTGGCCGACGGCGGCTACCGGCAGCGGCCCGTGCGCAGCCTCCGGTCCGCAGCGGCCGCGGTGATCCGCCGGCGCTGACGGCACGGGCGACGCCGCACCGCCCTGCTGCAGCCCGCTTCGACGGCACCCCGCCAGGTGCGGAGGCTAGTGCTCGGCGCCGGCGGGCACCTCGATGTCAACGGGGTTCTCCAGCGCCGCGACCGCGATGAGGGCGAGCGCCGTCGCCATCGAGCCGACCTTGAGCCCGGGTTTGCCGTGGACGGCCCCCTGACCGGTCGAGTACGGCACGTGGACGAATCCGCCGGTGATGTTCCCGCGCGAAGCGAGCAGATCCATCAATGTGTAAAAGAGGAAATTGCAGACGTACGTGCCGGCCGTCTGGGAGACCTCCGCGGGGATTCCCGCCCCGGTCAGCTTCATCAGCGCTGCCTTGACCGGGAGGGAGGTGAAGTACGCGGCCGGCCCCCCGTCCCGCACCGGGCGGTCGACGGGCTGCTCCCCCCGGTTGTCGGGGATCCGCGCATCCACGAGGTTGATTGCCACCCGCTCGAGCGAGATGGCGCTCCGGCCGCCCGCCTGCCCCGCGCACAGCACGAGCCGGGGATGGAACTGCTCCACCGCGGCGGCCAGCGCCACCGGAGCCTCGGCGAAGGAGCAGGGCAGTTCGACCGCGGCGGCCTCGTACCCCTCGGACGCCAGCCGGTCGGCGGCGCCGCGGGCCGCTGCCCACGAGGGATTGCTGGCCTCACCGCCGAAAGGCTCGAAACCGGTCAGGAGGATCATGGAACCAGCGTAGGCCATTGCGGCCCGTCATCCTGTTTTTTCCTCGAATATGTGTTCTAATTCAGGGATGCGTTGGGATGCCCAGAAGACCGACCCCGCCCTGCCGGTCACCGGCGCCGAACCGCTGCTGCCCCTGGCCGGGCTCCTCCGCACGGTCCGCACCCCCGAGTTCGCCGGCATCACCTTCCACGAGGTTGCCGCCAAGTCGGTGCTGAACCGGGTGCACGCCGGCTCCGGCATGCCGTTCTCGTGGACGATCAACCCGTACCGCGGCTGTTCCCACGCCTGCGTGTACTGCTTCGCCCGCAAGACCCACAGCTACCTCAACCTCGACGCGGGACTGGACTTCGATTCGCAGCTCGTGGTGAAGACCAACGCCCCGGAGGTGCTGCGAAAGGAGCTTGCCCGGCCCTCGTGGAAGCACGAGCACGTGGCGATGGGCACCAATACCGACCCCTACCAGCGGGCCGAGGGACGCTACCGCCTGATGCCCGGCATCATCACCGCACTCGCCGATTCCGGGACGCCGTTTTCGATCCTCACCAAGGGCACGCTCCTGGCCCGGGACATTCCGCTGCTGACCGCCGCATCCGGCTCCGTCCCGGTGGGCATGGGCATCTCCCTGGCCCTGACGGATGCGGCCCTGGCCGAAGCCGTGGAGCCCGGGACGCCGGCGCCCAAGGCGCGCCTCGGGCTGATCAGCAGACTTCGGGACGCCGGCCTTCCCTGCGGGGTGATGGCAATGCCGATCCTGCCCTGGCTCACCGATACCGATGAAGCCCTCGATGGGCTCTTTGCGGCGCTGGCAGCGGCCGGGGCCACCGGAGTCACGGCGGGACCGCTTCACCTGCGGCCGGGTGCTCGGGAATGGTTCCTGAACTGGTTGTCCCGAAACCACCGGCATCTCCTCCCCCGGTACCGCGACCTTTACGGGAGCGGTTCCTACGCCTCGAAGGAGTACACGCAGTGGCTCACCGGAAGGGTCCGCTATTTCCGGAAGCGCCATGGGCTCCCGGCCGGAGCCGGCTTTCTGCGCAGCGCTTCGACCGGCGGGGAGGGACCTGCGGGAGGCACTCAGCCCCGGCCGCCCGGCAGCCGGAACCGGCCCGGTGCTCGCACCGCACCGGCGCAGGCCGAGCCGACACTGTTCTAGTCGACACTGTTCTCGCCGACGCTGTTTCGCCTGCGCGGGCCGGCGGCGGCACGCCTCGACGGGAACGCCGTCTCAGGACCGCCGCCCTAGGACCCCGCCAGCTCCAGGATCGCGCTGACGATGGGCCGGTCGGCCGGAATCCATGACAACGCCGCCAGGGCCGGGGCGTCGGCCAGGTCGATCCAGCGCAGTTCGTCGTGGTCCTGAAGGGGCTGCGGGTCACCGGCGGCCACCTCGGCAAGCCAGACGCGCATCACCGCTGTGGCATTCAGCGGCCACCCGCCTGGAAGGGGTCCGTTCACCTCGGCGCCGAGGCTCACGTCGACGCCGAGTTCCTCCCTCAGCTCGCGGTGGAGGGCGTCGGTGCAGCTCTCTCCGGTCTCCACCTTGCCGCCCGGGAATTCCCACATGCCGGCGAACTGCTCGGGCGCCGTCCGGCGCGCCACGAGGAGGGCGGTGGGGCGGGCGAGGGAGTCCACAATGGCGGCGCCGACGATCTGTCGGAGCGCAGGAGCGGTTTCGCGTAGGGTCACGCCTCGAGTCTAACGAGCACCGGGTCCCACCAGCGCCGAATTCAACCAGCACCGAATTCAACCAGCACCCGGACCCGTCCTGTTCCTTAGCTCTCCTCGGGCGGGACGAGCCGGCCGTCACCGGGCTCATCGAAGTGCTCGGGGTTGAGCTCGTGCCGGTACTCGCCGTGCGGGCTCAGTCCGGGAACGAACTGCCCTGCGTTGAGCTGGGTGGAGGTGTACGCCTCCTCGGAAAACTCCCCGGCGGACTCGTGCCCGGCCTCGGGGAGATTGATGTCCTCCCGGAGGTGTTCGCTCTGGGGCAACTGGTCTTTGGGGTGGAGCCAACTCATGCCTTAAGCCAATCAGACCGCGCCGTTTTGCACCAGAACCCCGCGGCGCGCCGCGCGGACCCGAAAAAAGGAGTGGAAAAAGGGGTGGGGAAAGGGGCCGGCGCCGCCGGGCTGTGCTGGCGGGCCGTGCCGGCGGGGCGGTGCCCTCGTGCCGGGGACCGCCGGTGCTGTGACTCATCCAACCTGCGCGCTCCTGCCGCCCGCACTACAGTGGGGAAAGACAACGGCGTCACCCGCCGGAGATCCGGCGTCGACATCCACTTCACGCCGAAAGTCGTCTATGTCTTCCTCCCGGCCCGCCCCCGCCATTACGCCCCGCCAGCTTGGCCTTGCCATCGCCGCCCTCGCCGTCGGCGGTTTCGCCATCGGAACCACCGAGTTCGCCATCATGGGGCTGCTGCAGGAGATGGTCGACGACCTCGGCCTGAGCTACAGCCAGGGCGGCCACGTCATCTCCGCCTACGCCATCGGAGTGGTCGTCGGAGCGCCGGTCCTGGCGACGCTCGGGGCGCGCAGGCGCCAGAGGACCATGGCGCTGGTGCTCATGCTTGTGTTCACGCTCGGCAATCTCTTTTCGTTCCTGGCCGCCGACTACGGCATGTTGCTGCTCTCCCGGTTCCTCTCGGGCCTGCCCCACGGCGCCTACTTCGGGGTGGCCGCAGTGATCGCCGCGTCCCTGGCCAAGCCGACGCGGCGCGCCTGGGCGATCTCAATGGTGATGGTCGGGCTCAGCATCGCCAACGTGATTGGGGTTCCCTTCGCCACCTGGCTGGGCCAGCAGTTCGGCTGGCGCACCATGTTCCTGCTGGTCGCGGTCACCGGTGTCGCCACGGTCCTCCTGGTCCTTCGGTTTGTTCCACTGCAGGAGGTGCACCCCGACGCGAGCATCCGCAGCGAGCTCTCCGCGCTGCGCCGGCCGCAGATGTGGATGACCCTGCTGATCGGCACGGTGGGCTTCGGCGGCTTCTTCGCCGTCTATTCATTCATTTCCCCGATCATCACCGAGGTCACCGACCTGCCCGCCGGCGTCCTGCCCCTGGTCGTCGCCCTGTACGGCATCGGCATGCTGGTCGGCAACGTGGTGGGCGGGCGGATCGCCGACCGGTCGGTCCTGGGCAGCATCTACGCGGTCATGGCGGTCATCGTCGTCGTGCTCGTGGTGTTCCCGCTGGCGATGCGCTTCCCGCCGACGGCGTTCCTGTTCGTCTTCCTCGTCGGAGCCAGCGGCGCCTCACTGATCCCGTCGCTGCAGACCCGGCTCCTCGATGTCTCCCCCGGAGCGCCCTCGCTGGCCTCTTCGCTGAACCACGCCGCACTCAATATCGCCAACGCCCTGGGCGCGGCTGTGGGCGGGGCGGTCATTGCCGCCGGCTGGGGATTCACGGCGCCGGCCCTGGTCGGGGCGGGGCTGGCTGTGGTGGGGCTCCTTGTAGCGCTGGCCAGCGGCAGGATGGACGCCCGGTCGGCGCGGTCCAAGGCGCGCACCCTCGAGCCGGTCGGCTGAGGCCGCAAGGCACGGCCGGGGCGGGGTCCAGAAGGGGGCCGCTCAGGCGGTAGAGGCGTCCGGCGGCGTCCGGCGCTGCGCGCGGGCCGAGGCGTAGAGGCAGACGGTGGCCGCGGTTCCCACATTGAGGCTCTCGGCCTGCCCGTAGATGGGCACGGCCACCCGGTGTCCGGCCGCCTCGACCAGGTCAGCCGGAAGGCCCTGGGCCTCGTTGCCGAAGAGCCAGGCGGTCGGCTCCTCGAGCCGGGCCCGGTCACCCGCAGCGCCACCGGCGGGTCCCGCCCCGGCGAGCCGGCGTGCCGAGGACTCATCCTGGAGCGCGTCGAGGTCGACGTCGCCGTACCCGTCCGCCGCCAGCACTGTCAGGGAATGCTCCCGCAGGGCCGCAAGGAGTTCGTCCCGGTCGGCTCCCAGCACCACGGGAAGGTGGAAGAGCGACCCGGCGGTCGAGCGCACCGCCTTCGGGTTGTAAAGGTCGACGCTCGAGGCGGTCAGGATGACGGCGTCGGCTCCGGCGGAGTCGGCCGCCCGCAGGATGGTTCCGGCGTTGCCCGGATCGCGGACCTCGACCAGCACCGCAAGCAGCGTCGGGCGCGCCGCGAGGACGCTCTCGAGGGAGACATCGATGAAGCGGCACACAGCGATGAGACCCTGCGGGGTGACGGTCGAGGACATCTCGGCGAGGACCTCGTCGGTGACCAGCCGCGCGGCGGGCAGGCCCGGCCCGTCGGCCAGCGCGGCGATGTCGGGATTGCGTTCGAGGGCAGCGCCGGTGGCGAAGAGCTCGGTGACGACCTCCTGCCCCCCGGAGGCACCGCGCAGCCCGTGGAGCCGGAGCGCCTCGCGGACCGCCTGGGGGCCTTCGGCGAGGAACTGCCGCCGCTTTAAACGCGCCGGACGCCCCGCAAGCCGCGCGACCTCCCTGACCCGATCGGCTCGGGGGTTGGTCATCGCTGGTGCCTGGGGGCGTCCGGATATGCTCATGAAATTTCAGGCTGCCGCCGGCGGTGCCGGCAACGGACCTAGCCCTGCGCTGCGGCCTTGGCCTTGGTGGCCCGGGGTGCCTTGACGACCTTCTCTTCCGCCACAACGGGAGCGGAGGTGTCGGCGGGCAGGGCGGCCTTGGCCAGCGATACCAGCGTGGCAAACGCGGCGGCGTCGGTGACGGCGAGGTCGGCGAGCATGCGGCGGTCCACCTGGATCTCCGCGGCCTTCAGGCCCTGGATCAGGCGGTTGTAGGTGAGGCCGTTCGCGCGGGATGCAGCGTTGATGCGCTGGATCCACAGGCGGCGGAAGTCGCCCTTGCGCTTGCGGCGGTCACCGTAGCTGTACACAAACGAGTGCAGCAGCTGCTCTTTGGCCTTGCGGTACAGGCGCGAACGCTGCCCGCGGTAGCCCTTGGCGCGCTCAAGAATAACCCGACGCTTTTTGTGGGCGTTTACCGCCCGCTTCACACGTGCCACGTGCGTACTCCTTCAGTAGTTCGTCCGTCCGGCCTGCTGGCCGCGGTGCCCTCCGCTGTGCGGTGCCCGAAGACGGAAAGGTTGGTGTGGTCTTAGACGCCCAGCATCTTCTTGATGACCTTGGTGTCGGCCTTCGAGACGATCTTGTCGCTGGCCAGACGGCGGGTCAGCGTCGAGGACTTGTGCTCGAGGTAGTGGCGGCGGTTGGCCTGCTGGCGCTTCAACTTGCCGCTGCCGGTCAGCTTGAAGCGCTTCTTGGCGCCACTGTGGGTCTTCATCTTCGGCATGGGAACCGATCTCCTTCTGCTAGCCGCGGACGGGTGTCAGCGGTTGGACGGCGCCCAGGAGCGCCTGCGGTTTTACTTGGTCACCCGGAGGGATTCCAAGAGCTGGGAAGTTCCTACTCGGAGCTTCCAGGCTTCGGCCGGCTCGACGGGCTCTTCGAGGGAGCCGTCCTTCCGGCGGGCTTGGGGGCGGCGGCGGGCTTGGGAACCGCCATCGGCTTCGGAGCGCCACCGGGCTTCGGTGCCGCCATGGGCTTGGGCGCGGCCACCGGTGCTGCCGGTGCCGTCTCGGCGGCGGGCCTGGCCTCGGCAGGCTTGGACGCCGCCGCTGCCGGCCGGGCGGCTGCGGGCTTTGATGCCGCGGCTGCCGGTCGAGCGGCCCGGGCGGGTGCCTGCCGGGGTGCCGGAGCCTTGGCCGGCTGAGCGGCGGGGGCTGCCTGCTCGGCGGCGGGGGCTGCCTGCTCTACGACGGCCGGGGCCGTCTCCTGGGCGGGTGCTGCCTGCTCGGACGCTTCCGGTGCGGCCTCGGCGGGAGCCGTTGCCTCCTCCGGCTGGCTGCCGGTGATCGAGTAGCCCTCGGGCAGCAGGTCGGCGAGGGTCTGCGTCAGCGGCGCGCCGCTGGCTCCGGAGACATCGACGCGGGGCGTACCGGCCTTGGCCGCCTCGTTCGCCGCCTTGGCATCGGCGCGCTGCGTGGCGCGGCGTGCTTCAGCCTTCGCCTCGGCCTTGTTCTTGACCGGGCCGATCACCATGACCATGTTGCGTCCGTCGATCCTCGGTGAGGACTCGACGACGCCGACCTCGGCGACATCCTCGGCGAAGCGCTGCAGCAGCCGGATGCCCATTTCGGGGCGCTGCTGTTCGCGGCCGCGGAACTGGATCATGGCCTTGACCTTGTCGCCCGCGCCGAGGAACCGGATGGCGTGCCCGCGCTTGGTCTCGTAGTCGTGGGTGTCGATCTTCAGGCGGAAGCGGATTTCCTTGAGGACCGTGTTGGTCTGGTTCTTCCGTGCCTCACGCGCCTTGACCGCGGCTTCGTACTTGTACTTGCCAAAATCCATCAGCTTGGCAACCGGAGGCTTGGCCTGCGGTGCAACCTCAACAAGATCAAGGTCGGACTCGGCGGCAAGTCGAAGTGCGTCCTCGATACGGACAATTCCTACCTGTTCGCCGGCAGGCCCAACCAACCGCACCTCGGAAACGCGGATACGATCATTGATTCTTGGCTCGCTAATGTGTAGCTCCTGATTGTTGAAAACCGGGGAGACCGCCTGCACATGGAGAAGGCCTCCAATCGCATGCGCAATTGAAGGCCTCGGGTATCAGTGCGTACACGTCCGGCAGATACCGGCGTGTGCTCAGGCGCGGGTTGCGCCTGCTGCACCGACCTGGACCCGGCTGCCTGAAGCGCTTCCCAAAGAAGCACCAGGCAATCGCGGGTGGGAGAGGACTCCGCTTGCATCCTGGACGTGTTATTTCCCATACCCGCAGGGGGCGCTGGATGTAACGACGTTCAGTTGGTCTGTGACAAGCTTACCAGTATGAGCACTCCGAACAGCAATCCCGCCGAAACCGGGCCCGAGGCCCCCGCTTCCGCCTCCGATCCCTCTCCGACCCGCCGCAGCTTCGCGGAGGAGGCGGCGCCGGAGCACGGCTCCGACGGGTCGGTCCAGCAGCACATGCGCGACATCGCGGAGGTGGCCGCCGTGGAGGTCATCACCACCTCGGCCGTCCACCTGATGAGCGCCGCCGCCGTCAAATGCGGCCTGGCCGCCGGCGACGACGCGGAGGAGCTTAAGGACCTCGACGAGGCCCGGAAGCTGATCACCGCCCTCGCCGGGTTCGTCACGGCAGCCGCCCCCGAGATCGGCAGCCAGCATGCCGGCCCGTTGCGTGACGGCCTGCGTTCGCTGCAGCTGGCCTTCCGGGAGGCGTCGGTGATCCCCGACGCTCCGGGCAAGGGTCCCGGCGAGAAGTTCACAGGCCCCGTCAACTAGCACCGCCGCGCCACCGGGCGCCGATCGACGGCGGCCGGCCTCCAAAAGGGCCGGCCGCCGCTGCGTTTAACGGCCTCGGTCAGCCGCCCGGGTGTGCCGGTCCGGCTCTCCGGCGGGGGGGGGGGGGGGGGTAACCGCCCTCAGCCGACGGGCGCCCGGCGGCGCCGGAACTGCTGGGCGACGAGCCCTGCGGTGCCGATGAGCGCCGCTGCGCCGCCCACGGCGATGAAGCCTCCCCACGGGCCGGCCGTGTCGATCAGCAACCCGGCGAGCGGAGCCCCGACGGCGACGCCGGAGGTCAGGGCCGAGCCGTACCAGCCCATGGCCTCTCCCCTGCGCTTCTCCGGTACGAGGTCGGCGACCTTTTCCGAAGCGGCGGAGAGCACCGGCGCGCAGAGCAGGCCAGGGGCGATGGAGAGCAGGCTCAGGGACAGGGTGTCGGTGGCGAAGGCCATCGGGATGGTCAGCACCCCCATTCCGAGCAGGAGCACCAGGGGCGAGATCGGCTTGTGCAGGGCACCGTAGAGCAGCCCTCCGACGATCGAGGCGGCGCACCAGGCGGCGAACACCAGGCCGAGCTGATCCTCCCGGCCGGTGTGCTCCAGGGTGGCGATGATGCCGACCTCGGTCCCGGAGAGTGCGAGGCCCGCCCCGGCGGCGACCGCCATGACGACGGCCAGCGGGATGGTGACCCAGACGAACCGGGAACCGACGCGGCCTCCCATCCGCCGCAGCATCGGCACCGCCGCGCGCGGCATCAGTTCCGCCGATGCCTCGTTGACCCGGGCGGGTGCGGCGGCCACCACGGATTCGACCGCCATCGCCGAGTCCTCCGCGTCGCTCGGCGCGGGAAGCGCCCCGGGCTGCCCGGTGCGGGTGGGCGGGTTGTAGATCATCAGCAGGATGCCCGCAGCGGCGGTGGCGAAGCCCACGAGAGTGAGGCCGAGCACCGTCGACACCTGGGTGGCGAGCACGATGCCGACGGCCGGGCCCACCATGAAGATCGTTTCGGTGGAGATGGCGTCAAGGGTGAAGGCCGTGCGCCGGGACTGCCCCTCGACCAGCACACCGAGGGACTGGCGCACCACGGAGAAGACCGGGAGGGTGAACAGCCCGCCCACAAGCGCCGCGAGCAGGAGCCACTCGTAGGGCAGCCGCGGGGCGATCGACCAGATGACGGCCTCGGCGATGATCGAGGGGATCAGCGCCCTGCGCAGGCCGACGCTGTCGACCCGACGGCCCCGCCAGGGTGCGCCGACGGCGATGCCGATGGTCACCAGCGCCGCCACGGTCCCGGCGGCGGCGTAGCCGCGGTCGAGGGTCTGGACGACATGAAGGGTCAGGAGGACCCCCGCGGCGGAGTGGGGGAACCGGGCGACCATGCCGACGAGCAGCAGCCTCCGGACCGGAACGATGCGCAGCAGTTCCAGGTAGACGGCAAAGTTCACGGCGGCATCTCTCTTGCTGATCCTTCGCGGTCAGCGGGTTATTCGGATCTCCAGGGAGTCGACCCGTTCGACGAACTCCCGGCGGGCCTGGAGCGAGGCCCGCAGGCGCTCCACCAGGTCCCGGACGGCGGTGGGGCTCAGCCCGGGCTGCAGCCGGACGCTCATCTTCAGTTCAGGCCCGGCTCCGCCGCCGGAAACAAGACTACCGCCAGCGGTCCGGGCGGCCACCCCGGAGCCCGGCTCAAGGACGACGTCGAGGATTGCCTCCTCGGCCGCGCTGATCGGCGCGACGATGCCGCGGAGGCCGGGGTCGCGGTAGCACGGGGTCCAAGGCTCCTGCTGGGCAAGCGCCCAGACCGCCGGGCGGCGCACGACGAACGTGAAGTCAGCGCCCGGGTCGACGACCAGCAGTTCGGCCTTCTCCGCCACGCCGGCCAGGGCCGCCCGCGCCGCGTAGGCGGCCACGGGACGGGCGCCGGGATGCCAGGCCGCGAGCCGGTCTGCCGAGGTGAACACAGGCAGCGCCGCCCGCCCGTCGGGCGCGCGCAGGGTCACCAGGGCCATGTCGGCTTCCTTGTCGGCCTCGATTCCGTCGACGCCCTCCCCGGCGGCGGCGAGCTGGGCCACGATGGGGATGAATACCCGAGCCGTCGCCAGTGCCTGGATCACCTGCTCCTCGCCGCCGGTTCCCTCGATCAGGGCCCGGACGGCAGCCGAGTAGCCGGGGTCGGCCTGTCCGTCGTCGTCGTCGAAGTTATGGAGGGGGTTCCCGTCACCGGAGAGGTCCCGTCCGGCCCAGGGCCGTCCCGCCGAGTCCGTGGTGTTTCCCGCCAGCGCGGCGGCGATGTGCGCCGGGAGTTCCCTGCTCATTCCCGGGGCGCCGGGTGGCCGGCCACGTCCAGCGCCTGGGGAAGGGTGAACGCCCCGGCGTAGAGGGCCTTGCCGACGATCGCTCCTTCGAGGCCGCTGGGCACCAGCTGGCGCAGTGCCGCGAGGTCATCGAGGGTCGAGATACCGCCGGATGCCACCACGGGCCGGCTGGTGCGCTCGATCACCTGCTTCAGCAGGTCGAGGTTCGGCCCCTGAAGGGTGCCGTCCTTGGTGACGTCGGTGACGACATAGCGGGCGCAGCCGGCGTCCTCGAGGCGCTGCAGCACCTCCCAAAGGTCCCCGCCCTCCTGGGTCCACCCCCGGGCGGCCAGGGTGGTGCCGCGGACATCGAGGCCGACGGCGATCGCGTCGCCGTAGCGGGCGATGGCGCTGGCGGTCCACTCGGGGTTCTCGAGGGCGGCCGTTCCAAGGTTCACCCGGGTGGCCCCGAGCGAGAGGGCGGCGTCGAGTGATTCGTCGTCGCGGATCCCGCCGGAGAGCTCGACCTTGATGTCGAGCTTCCGGACGACTTTTTCGAGGAGCGGCCGGTTCGACCCGCGGCCGAACGCGGCATCGAGGTCGACGAGGTGGACCCACTCCGCGCCGTCCTCCTGCCAGGCCAGCGCCGCGTCGACGGGGTCGCCGTAGCTGGTTTCGCTGCCGGCGGCCCCCTGGACGAGGCGGACGGCCTGGCCGTCGGCGACGTCCACGGCGGGGAGGAGTTCCAGGTTGGGAGAGTCGGTGAACGGGCTCATGGGCTTCTTTCGGTCGACGTGGGCCGGAGGGGCCGCGGGAATGGGTGCGCAGTTGGCGGGGGTGCAAGGCTGGAGGGCAGGGCGGGAGCGGGACGGTGGTGGAAGGTGTCCCCGTCGTGCCGTGCTGCGCCTGCCTAGGCGTCCAGGGTGAAGAGGTACGCCCCGAGCAGGGCCATGCCGGCGAGGATCCAGAAACTGATGATCAGCGCCTTGGGAAACCCCTGCGAGCGGAAGGACAACGCCCCGCCGATCAGCAGGCCGGCAACCCCCATCAGGATGACGCTGATCATGGTTTTCCCAGCCTGCCGATCCAGTTGCGCAGGAGCTGGGCTCCGGCGTCGCCTGATTTTTCCGGGTGGAACTGGGTGGCCGAGAGCGGTCCGTTCTCGACGGCGGCGATGAACCGCCCGCCGTGGTCGGACCAGGTCACCTGAGGGGGTTTCATCATGGGCTGGCTGACGTCGAAGTCCCAGTGCTGCACTCCGTAGGAGTGGACGAAGTAGAACCGCTCGTCCTCGATGCCGTTGAACAGCACCGAGTCCTCGGGCGGGCTTACCGTGTTCCATCCCATGTGGGGCACCACTTCGGCCTGGAGGCGCTCGACCTTGCCGGGCCACTCCCCCATCCCGGCGGTGCGCACGCCGTGCTCGACCCCTTCGTCGAAGAGGATCTGCAGGCCCACGCAGATGCCGAGGACGGGACGGCCCCCGGCCACGCGGCGTCCGATCAGGCGCAGCGCATCGACATCCTTCAGGCCCTTCATGACGGCCGCGAAGGCACCCACGCCGGGCACCACCAGCCCATCGGCGTTGAGGACGTCCTGCGACTTGGCGCTCAGGGTGACCTCGGCGCCGACGTGCTCAAGGGCCCGCACCACGGAGCGGACGTTGCCCGATCCGTAGTCGAGCACGGTCACCTTCGGCGCGCTCACAGCGCCCCCTTCGTCGACGGGATGCCTTCGACCCGCGGGTCGGACTCGACGGCGGCACGGAGGGCCCGTGCGAAGGCCTTGAACTGCGCCTCGACAATGTGGTGGGGATCGCGGCCGGCGAGCACGTTCAGGTGCAGGCAGATCCCGGCGTGAAGCGCGATGGCTTCGAAGACGTGGCGGGTCAGCGAGCCGGTGAAGTGTCCGCCGATGAGGTGGTACTCCTGACCTGCCGGTTCGCCGCCGTGAACGAGGAAGGGGCGTCCGGAGATGTCGACCACGGCATTGGCAAGGGCCTCGTCGAGGGGAACGGTCGCCTCGCCGAAGCGCCGGATGCCGGCCTTGGTGCCGAGCGCCTCGCGGAGGGCCTCCCCGAAGGCGATCGCTGTGTCTTCGACGGTGTGGTGGACATCGATGTGCGTATCACCCGTGGCCCGAACCGTCAGGTCGATCAGCGAATGCTTGGAGAGAGCGGTGAGCATATGGTCATAGAACGGCACGGAGGTGCTGATGTCCGAAATACCCGTGCCGTCGAGGTTGACCTCGAGGTACACGCTGGATTCGCTGGTGGTCCGCTCGATCCGCGCAGTGCGGACGGCGGAGATCTCCACGGTCATTGGTGTCCTTCGCTAGGGGCTTCGCGTCGGTGCTGCCTGCATCCGGAGGTTCAGGGGCGGCGCACGTTCCCCTCCAGTCTAGAAGACGCCGGTCAGAGGAGGCGCTTCAGTGACTCAAGGAACACTGTGGTTTCGCTCTCCGTGCCGGCCGTCACGCGCAGATGGCCGGGAATTCCAACGTCGCGGATCAACACGCCGGCCTCGAGCAGGCCCCGCCAGACCCGCTGCGGATCCGCCAGCCCGCCGAACAGGACGAAGTTGGCATCGGAAGGGGCCGGGTTCAGGCCCAGTGCCGCGAGCTCGGTGACAATGCGGTCGCGCTGGACCTTGATCGCCTCGACGTTCGCCAGAAGTGTGGCGGAGTGGGTCAGTGCGGCGTTGGCGGCGGCCTGGGTGATGGCCGAAAGGTGGTACGGCAGGCGGACCAGACGGAGTGCGTCGGCGACCTCCGGGGCCGCCGCGAGGTACCCCAGCCGGGCGCCGGCCAGGGCGAAGGCCTTGCTCATGGTGCGCGAGACGATGAGCCGTTCCCGGCCCGGCAGCAGGGTGATTGCGCTGGGCGTTCCAGCGTGCGAGAACTCCGCGTAGGCCTCGTCGACGATGATGATGGCGCGGGCCGCAGCACCGGCCTCGTAGGCGGCTTCAACGACGTCGAGCCCCAACGCGGTCCCCGTCGGATTGTTCGGCGAGCAGAGGAAGACGATGTTGGCTCCAGAGGAGGACACCTCCTCGGCGACGTACCCGGCCTCGAGCCGGAACGAGGCGTCCCGCGGAGCAGTGACATAGCGGGTGTCCGTGGCGCTGGCCAGCAGCGGATACATGGAATAGGTGGGCGGGAATCCGATCGCGGTGCGCCCCGGGCCGCCGAAGGCCTGCAGGATCTGCTGGAGCACCTCGTTGGAGCCGTTGGCGGCCCACACCTGATCGGCGGTGACCCCTCCGCCGAGGTAGCGGGCCAGGTTTCCCCGCAGTTCGGTGAATTCGCGGTCGGGATACCGGTTCAGGCCCAGGGCTGCTGCCTGCACCGCGTCCACGATGGCCCGGTGAACCTCGGCGGGCACCCCATGGGTGTTCTCATTGACGTTGAGCAGGATCGGTACGTCAATCTGCGGTGCACCGTAGGGAGATAGCCCCACAAGGTTCTCACGCAGCGGAAGGCGGGACAGGGACTCAAGGCGGTTCCTCACCTCTCGAGCTTAAGCGACAGTCCGTCCGGGCGCGGAATCGAGGCGGGACAACGGCCAACCAGCACAGGCGTGTAAAGGTTACCGGGAGACGGGGATCGCGACGACCTGGCCCGCCTGCACCGTCGATGACCCCAGCCCATTGAGCTCGACGATCTCCGAGACCACCTCGCGCGGATCCCGCTCGGGAGCGAATTCGCCCGCCAGGGACCAGAGGGTCTCCCCCGGTGCCACATTGACGTCCAGAGTCTCGGTCGGCCCGACCGCGTCGCCGCCGGCCCGGGCCGGCGCGGTCGTGGAGGCGGCAAGGAACACCAGGGCGGCCACCAGCAGCACCAGCGGCACGCCGACCAGCAGCACCCGCCCGCGCCGTGTGAGCCGCAGCGGAGGCAGATCCGCATCCCGCTGACTGGGAAGACGGCTACCCTTCGGACCGGAGGACCGGAGACCACCCGCCACGGCGGAACCTGCGGTGGCACTGAGCGGGCCTGGCATTGCGGTCATGACGTGTACCTCTTCTGGAGTTTCGAATAAGTTCAACCCGTTCGAACACGATATTCGAACATGTTTTCTATTTCGTCCTGCTTATTCTTAGCATCTGTTATCGAGCTTTGTCGAGACTCGCTCGAACATATGTTTGAAAACACTCCCGCGCTCGCCTACCGTTGGATTCAGAGGAAGGCGCGGGTTCCGGGGATTCACTACCGGACGGCGACAACCTGACAACACCATCTGCCACCGACAAAACGATCCGCGGACGGGTCCGGCGCAGGTGGCGGCGCAGCGAAGGGACAAACCAGTGGCAGAGCGGGCAGCGGAAGAGGCTCGGGCGGTTCCGGCCGTCCCGGTGGGAGAGGCAGCCGCAGTGGTGTCCGCCAGCGCACCCATGCGTGGGCGTCCGCGGGGCCGGAGCGTTCCCAAGGGGCTCACCGCGCGGCAGATGAAGATCCTCGAGACGATCCAACGGTCGATCGGCGCCAACGGGTACCCCCCGTCGATGCGTGAGATCGGAGACACGGTGGGGCTCGCGAGCCTCTCAAGTGTCACCCACCAGCTGTCCCAGCTGGAACGGCTCGGGTATATCCGCAGGGACCCCAAGCGGCCGCGGGCGATGGAGATCTTGCTGCCGCTGACCCTGGCGGACGCCCCGGCGCCCGAGCAGGGCCGGTCGGGTACGGGCCCCGCCCACGAACTCAGCGGCGCCGTGGACACTGCAATGGTGCCCATGGTCGGGCGGATTGCCGCGGGCGGTCCGATCCTGGCCGATCAGGTCGTTGAGGACGTCATGCCGCTGCCGCGGCAGCTCGTCGGCCACGGCGAGCTCTTCATGCTTCGGGTTTCAGGAGACTCGATGATCGACGCCGCCATCTGCGACGGTGACTGGGTGGTGGTCCGGCGCCAGCAGAGCGCCCAGAACGGTGACATCGTCGCCGCGCTCCTCGATGACGAAGCGACCGTCAAGACCTTCCGGCAGCGTGACGGACATACCTGGCTGCTTCCGCAGAACACCCGGTACGAACCGATTCTGGGCGACCACGCGAGCATCATGGGCAAGGTTGTCTCGGTGATGCGCGCCCTGTAGGCTCCCGGCCCGCCGCCAGTTCGGGACGCGCCGGCGGACCCGCTGCATGGATCGTGGGCGTCACGCCAGCGGGCCGGCCGCGTCGGTTGTGGATAACGGGACCGGCCGTGCCGGCCACGCCAGACGCGGGGCGCGGACGCAAAAGTCGGTGCCCGATGCAATACTGGCGGCATGTCGCTCGGAAGGGACGGTTCGCCGGATGCCGCTTGATACCTCTACCCTGAGGGTCGCCTTCGGCGTCGTCGCGCTCATCCAGCTCGTGCTGTTCTACCTTGTGACCTTCCGCCGCACCCGGTCGGCCTACAGCGCCTGGTGGTGCGCAGCCATCGGCCTGTTCCTTGCCGGCTCCGCGGCGTTCCTCCTCGACGGCACCTCCCACCAGGTCTGGGCCAACCCGCTGGGGAACACCCTGCTCGTGGCCGGTTCCGCGGCCGTCTGGGCGGCGGCCCGTTCGCTCCACCGGGGGCGCCCGCGCGTGGCGCAGCTCGCCGCACCGCCCCTGCTCACGGCTCTCGCCTCGGCCGCCGATAACCCCGGAGTCAACGCCTGGTCGGGCGGGCCGGTGTTCCTGGGGATGATGTCCCTGCTGTTCGGCCTCGCCGCCCGCGAGGTGTGGCGGCCCGTACCCCACCGGGTGCGGACCCAGGTCCCGCTGGCCGTCGCCTCTTGGTTGCTCTCGCTCTTCTACCTCGGCCGCGGCGTCGCGTTCGTCGTTGACGGCGTCGACGGGTTCGTTTTCACCACCTACTTCGGGTCGGCGGTGACCACCCTGATCACCCTGACCCTGCTCGTCGTGGTCTCCTTCACCATGGCCGCCCTGAGCAACGACCAGGTCACCCGGGACCTGCGGCACCGGGCAGCACGGGACGGGCTGACCGGGCTGCTCAACCGCTCCGGGTTCCTCGACCGGGCGGACCGCGAGCTCATGCGCCTCACCGCAGCCGGCATCCCGGGCGCGCTGATCCTTGCTGACCTTGACCGCTTCAAGCAGGTCAACGACACCTACGGCCATGCAGCGGGCGATACGGCGCTGCGGGCGTTCGCGGAGGCGTGCTCGCGGTCTGTGCGCTCCACCGACCTGGTGGGACGCTACGGCGGGGAGGAGTTCATCATCCTGCTCAGCGGCGCCGACGGGGGGCGCGCCGAGGCGGTCAGCGCGGAGATCAGCCGGGTGCTGCAGGGAACACCGACGGCGCAGGGATTTCCACTGCCCACGGTCAGCTATGGCATCGCCGAGGCCGGGGCGGCGGGCCGCGGTCTGGAGGCGGTCATCGCCGCGGCCGACGCCGCGCTGTACGCAGCGAAGTCGCAGGGCCGGAACCGGGCGGTCCGGGCCGCCGTGTAGCCCGCTGCCAGCCGGCTGCTCCCCCGGCTCCTACCCGGCGGCGACCCGCTCGAGGATGCCCAGCACCGTCGTTCGATCGGTCGTATGCCAGAACGGCGGCAGGGCGGCCCGCAGGAACGACCCATAGCGCGCAGTGGCCAGACGCGAGTCGAGGACCGCGACGACTCCGCGGTCGCCGGAGGCCCGGATCAGGCGCCCCGCCCCCTGGGCCAGCCGCACTGCGGCGTGCGTGGCTGAGACACTCATGAACCCGTTGCCGCCGGCGCGGGCCACCGCCCGGGTCCGGGCGGTCATCAGCGGATCGTCCGGGCGGGGAAAGGGGATCCGGTCGATCACCACGAGCCGGCAGGACTGCCCGGGCACATCGACTCCCTGCCACAGGGACATCGTCCCGAACAGGCAGGTGTCCGGATCCTCGGCGAACTGCTGCACGAGCGAGGGAAGCGACGCCTCGCCCTGGCACAGGATCTCGAAGTCGACGAGCGGCCGCAGCGCCTCGGCTGCCTCCTCCGCCGCCCGGCGGGAGGAGAACAGTCCGAGGGCGCCGCCGCGGGAGGCCTTCAGGAGTGCGGCGAGCTCGGCCAGTTGGGCCTCGGAGGTTCCCCGTTCCGGTTTGGGGAGGTCCTTGGCCACATACAGCACCCCCTGGCGCGGGTAGTCGAAGGGACTTCCGACGTCGACCCCGGTCCAGGACGGTGCGCCCGCCCCGGTCAGCCCGAGCGATCCGGCGACGGGGCCGAATTCGGCCCCGATCGCGAGGGTCGCCGAGGTCAGGACGACCGTGTGGTCTTCGAACAATCCCTCGCGGAGCCGCCCGGCAACGGACAGCGGTGCCACGTTCAGGATGGCCGGAGCGCTCTCGTCGGCCATTGAGTAGCCGGCACCCGGGGTGAAGGTGCTGGGCCGGGAGGTCCAGACCACCTCGCTGGCCTCACCGGCGGCGAGGAGCCGCTCGGCCACCTCGAAGACCAGCCCGAGCCGCCCGCGCGCCTGCTGCCGGCCGCCGTCGGCGTCCCCCGGGCCGTCGGCCTTGCCATCGGTCTTGGTGTCCGAGAGGGCCGCACGCGAGGCGTCGCGGACCTGTTCAAGGGCGGATTCGAGCTCCTCGGGAAGCCGCCCGGGCATCAGCCCCGACGGCAGGAGCGCGCAGGCCTCCTCGAGTGCCTTGCCCGCGGAGTCGAGTGCGTCGGTGCGCAGCGAGGCGTGCCGGCGCACAGCGGTCGCGGCGGCGGAAACCATTGCCGCCGATAGCTGCCCCGACACGGCCCCGGTGACCCGGTCATGGAGTTCGTGGGCCTCGTCGATGACGACGACGTCGTAGTCCGGGAGCACGGCCAGGCCCTCGAAGGCGCTGATGGCGAGCATCGCGTGGTTCGTGATCACGATGTCGGCGGTCGCGGCGGCCTCCCGGGCACGTTCGCTGAAGCACTCCTTGGCCACCGGGCACCGCTGGGCGCCGAGGCACTCGAGGCTGCTGACCGACACCTGGCGCCAGGCCCGGTCGCTGACCCCCGGCAGCAGTTCGTCGCGGTCACCAGTCTCGGTGTCCTCGGCCCATTCGCGCAGGCGCACCACCTCGCGCCCGAGCGCGCTGCCCGGCGCGGCCGGTGGCGCGCCGGGGTGCTGGACGGCGTCCTCGCCGAGGCTGAACAGGGCGTCGGGGGCGTCCTCCTCCGGGAATCCGCCCGCGGTCTTGTGCAGGCACACATAGTTCGACCGCCCCTTGAGGAGGGCGACGTCGACGGGCCGGGGAAGGTGCGGCTGAACGGCCGTCAGCAGCCGGGGAAGGTCCCGGCCCACGATCTGCGCCTGCAGGGCCAGGGTCGCCGTCGACACGATCGAGGGCTTCTCGCTCTCCATGGCGTGCGCGATCAGCGGCAGCAGGTAGGCCAGAGACTTTCCCGTTCCGGTACCGGCCTGGACGAGAAGGTGCTCCCCGGTGTCGATGGCCTCGCTCACCCGGCGCGTCATCTCATGCTGACCGGCGCGGCTTTCACCGCCCATTGCCGCAACGGCGGCGTCCAGCAGGTTCAGCGCGTCGGGCTCCTGCCCTTTACTCATGCCTCAGGTACGGCTCGAGCTCCGCGGCGAGGCCCTCCCTCACCATCACCTCGAGCAGGGTTCCCTCCTCGGCGTGATCGAGGGAGAGGATCTCCGCGTCCTCCTCGTGGAGCCGGCTGATGATCTCCCCGTGGTCGTAGGGAACCAGCAGGGACATCCGCACCCCGGGCCTCGGGATGGAGGTGCTGATCTGCATGCGCAGTTCGTCGATGCCCTGGCCGGTGCGGGCCGAGACGACGACGTGGCGCGGCTCCCGCTGGCGGAGCCGTTCCAGGACGAACGGGTCGGCGGCGTCGGCCTTGTTGAGCACGATGATCTCGGGGATGTTCCGTGCGTCGACCTCCGCGAGGACCGTGCGCACGGCGGCGATCTGCCCTTCGGGGTCGGGGTGGGAGGCGTCGACGACGTGGAGGATCAGGTCGGCGTCCGCCACTTCCTCGAGGGTTGACCGGAAGGCCTCGACGAGCTGGGTGGGCAGGGACCGGACGAAGCCGACGGTGTCCACGAGGGTGTATCCGAGGCCGTCGGTTGTCTCGGCCCGGCGCACCGTCGGGTCGAGGGTCGCGAACAGGGCGTTCTCCACCAGCACCCCTGCGTCGGTGAGCCGGTTCAGCAGCGATGACTTCCCGGCATTGGTGTAGCCGGCAATGGCCACCGACGGCACCTGGTTGCGGCGCCGGTTCGAGCGCTTGGTCTCCCGGGCCGGCTTCATGCCGGCGATCTCGCGGCGGAGCTTCGCCATGCGGGTGCGGATCTTCCGGCGGTCGAGTTCGATCTTCGTCTCACCCGGACCGCGGGAGCCCATTCCTGCACCGGCGCTGCCGACCTGGCCACCGGCCTGCCGTGACATCGATTCGCCCCAGCCGCGAAGCCGCGGCAGGAGGTATTCGAGCTGGGCAAGTTCAACCTGGGCCTTGCCCTCGCGGGACTGGGCGTGCTGGGCGAAAATGTCGAGGATCAGGGCGGTCCGGTCGATGACCTTGACCTTCACAATGTCCTCGAGGCCCCTGCGCTGGGAGGGGGAAAGCTCACTGTCGACGATGACGGTGTCGGCGCCGACGGCCGCCACCACGTCCTTGAGTTCCTGGGCCTTGCCGGAGCCGAGGAAGGTGGCCGGGTCCGGCTTCAGGCGCCGCTGGACCATTCCATCGAGTACCTCCGAGCCGGCTGTCTCAGCGAGGGCGGCGAGCTCCTGGAGCGAGTTCTCGGCGTCCTGCGCCGTGCCGTCGCTCCACAGGCCGGCGAGGACGACGCGCTCAAGGCGCAGCTGCCGGTACTCGACCTCGGTGACGTCCTCAAGCTCGGTCGAGAGGCCCGCGACGCGGCGCAGCGCGTGCCGCTCGGCGAGGTCCTCCTGGTCACCGTCGAATTCCGAGTGCTCCTGTGCGGAAGCGGAAAGTGCCTGGGCGCGTGAGCGCCATGTCGCCGGGGCACCGCCGGTCGATCCATCGCCGGCCGGGGGCTTGGCTGCCGCCGATTTGGACTCGACCGCCTCGTCGTGGGCGAGAATCCGGTCGATGACAGCCTGGATCTCCGCGGGTCCCATCTCGGCTCCGGTCGATCCTTCGTGGTTCGTGGTCATGTTCTCCTTTGTCATTGCGTCCTTCAATGCTAGTAGCACGAAAACCACCAGCACAGCGAATTCACTCTCCGCGCAACAGGGCTTGCGCCCGCCCGGCCGGCCCTCCTGGCGCACCGGCCACCGGGGGTCCACGCCCGGTGGCCGCCCGGCGGGGCACTAGGCTTGACGGTTATGGAATCCCAGCACTACTTCAGCTCCCAGCCCGCAGGCCCGGGCGTCCGGCGGCCGCTGTCGGTTGTCCTCGACGGGGAGCAGCGCGACCTCGTGACGTCGTCGGGCCTGTTCAGCCCCGATGGAATCGACAAGGGCACGGCGATCCTGCTCGGCTCCGTTCCCGAGCCGCGAGGCACCCGCCTGCTCGACGTGGGCAGCGGGTGGGGTCCGCTGGCCCTGACCCTTGCGCTGAAGGCCCCGGCCGCCCAGGTGTACGCCGTGGACGTCAATGAGCGGTGCATCGCCCTGACCCGGGACAACGCGGCCCGCCTCGGCCTGGCGAATGTCTCTGCCGGGACGCCGGACGACGTCGACCCCTCGCTGGAGTTCGACACCATCTGGTCGAATCCTCCGATCCGGATCGGCAAGGCGGAGCTTCACGCCCTGCTGCTGCGCTGGCTGCCGCGGCTCGCCCCGGGTGGGGAGGCCTGGCTGGTGGTGCAGAAGAACCTCGGCGCCGATTCACTTCAGCGCTGGCTCACCGCTTCCCTTCCCCCCGGCTTCACCGTGCGCCGCGCTGACAGCGCGAAGTCCTTCCGGATTCTCCACATCACCCGCCCGGCGGACTGACGGCGCGCGCCCGGCAGCGCCGTGGCGCCCGACGGGCCCGCCCCGACCGGCGCGGGCGTTCCGCAGACCGCCGGCCCGGTCCGCCGGACCGGGATTCTGTTCAGGCCCCGAGCAGGGTCCCTTCAGCGACGAGCACCGCCGGCCCGCTGAGGTCGACGTGCTCACGCCCGTCCGCGCCGGTGCGGAAGACAACGCCAAGCACGCCCCCGGGCACCTGGACCGCCCAGCGCGAGGGAGACTCCGGGCCGGCCCAGTAGCGGGTGGCGACGGCCGCGGCGCACGCCCCGGTGCCGCAGGACCAGGTCTCTCCCACCCCGCGCTCGTGGACCCGCATGGTGAGCCTGCCGACGCCGCCCTCCACGAGGGGCTCGGCCGGGACGACGAATTCGACATTGGTTCCGTACGGCGGCACGGGCATGACCACCGGGGCCTCGGCCAGCGGGGGCGCGGCGAGCTCGTCGAGCCCCGCAAGCGCGACGACGGTGTGCGGGTTGCCCATGCTCACCGAGAGGCCCGGGCGCGGCACGCCGAGGCCCGCCGCCTCCACCGTCGAGTCCGTCGCCCGGGCGGCGGCGTCCTCCGGATGGATGAACTCCCAGGGGCCCATGTCCACCGAGTACCCGTCGGCCGACCGTGAGACCACCTTCACGCCGGCGCGGGTGGCCACTGACACCGAGGTTCCCTCGGCGAGGGCGAGCACGCCCCGGCTGATCAGGTAGTGCACGAAGACCCGAACGCCGTTGCCGCACATCTCGGAGACGGATCCGTCGGCGTTGCGGTAGTCCATGAACCACTCGGCCTCCGGGTGTCCGGCGAGCAGCTCACGCCCCTCGGGGAGGTGCTCCGAGCGCACAGCGCGGATCAGTCCGTCGGCGCCGACGCCGAGATGGCGGTCGCACGCGGCGGCGACGGCGTCGGCGCGAAGGTCGAGCGCCGCCTCGGGGTCGAGGAGGAGGAGAAAGTCGTTGCCCGTGCCATGGCCCTTGGTGAAGGGCACGCCGGTGAGGGGCGATACGGTCGGGACCTGCCGGGCGGGTGCTGTGCTCACCCTTCTAGGATAGGGGCCCGGAGCCGCGGGCGAGGAGGAGTGCGCGGTCGATCAGGTCCGGGGCCCGCCAGGGCAGCCACTGCACCCGCGGGTCGCCGCGGAACCAGGTGCGCTGGCGCTTGGCGAACTGCCGGGTCGCGGTGACGGTGTCCTCGATGGCCGCGGACTCACTGAGGGTGCCGTCGAGGACCGAAAGGAACTGGGAGTAGCCCAGGGCGCGCGAGGCGGTGCGGCCGTCGCGGAGGCCGCGGGCGTCGAGGGACCGGACCTCCTCGAGCAGGCCGCTGCGGACCATCGTGTGCACCCGCTCCGCGAGCCGCGTCTGGAGCTCATCCGGGTTGACGGCAAGACCGATCTGGACCGCCGGCGCGTAGTACTGCCGGTCGGGCATGAAGGAGCTGAACGGGCGCCCGGTGAGCTCGGCCACTTCGAGTGCCCGGACCAGCCGTCTGTCATCGGCAATCCGGGCCGCCGACACCGGATCCACCGCGGCGAGCCGGACGCGGAGGGCGGCCGACCCTCCGGCAGCGAGTTCGGCCTCGAGGCGTTCCCGGAGGGCCGGATCGGTGCCGGGAAACTCGAGCCGGTCGAGGACGGCACGGACATAGAGCCCCGACCCGCCGACGAGCACGGGGACCCTGCCGCGGGCCCGGACGGCATCGATGGCCTGCCGGGCCTCGGCCTGGTAGGCGGCGACGCTCGCCTCCTCGCGGATGTCGAGGATGTCGAGCAGGTGGTGCGGAACGCCGCGCCGCTCTTCGGGCGGGATCTTGGCCGTCCCGATGTCCATCCCGCGGTAGAACTGGAGCGCGTCGGCGTTGATGACCTCACCACCGAGTTCGAGGGCGAGGGCGATGGCGAGGTCGGACTTGCCCGTGCCGGTGGGACCGACGACCGCAACAATGGGCGGCTGGACGCTCACCGCGGGCCCGCCCGTGGCCGCTTCCGGCCCGGGATCCTGCTCGCCCGGACCCGTTCCGCCTGTAGCGGCTCCGCTGACGGGTCCCGTGCGCCCGACGGGCGGCATCAAGGGGTGGAGCGGCGCGGGGGAAGCGACGGCATGCCCAGGGACACGCCCGCAGCTGCGGCGCCGGGACCGCCGGGAACCGGCGCCCCGCACGAGTCGGCCTGGCTGCGGTCCCAGGCGTCCCCGGCACGGGAGCGCCGCACCGAGTATTCCGCGGCGGTGGGATCGGACAGCAGGTGGAAGGGTGCGGCGTGGGTCACCGGAACGGTGACGAGGTCGCCGGGCCGCGGCACCTCGGCGCCGGCCGGGACGCTGAAGTGCACCAGCCGCTGGTCCTGCGCGCGTCCGGTCAGGCGGTGGGTCTCCCCGGCTTTCCGGCCCTGGTTCGCCGTGACCATCACCTCGACGGACCGGCCCACCTGGCGGGCGTTTTCCTCTTCGGCGATGCGGTCCTGCAGCGCGGTGAGGCGCTCGAAGCGTTCCTGCACCACGTGCTTGGGCAGCTGGTCCGGGAGGTCCGCTGCGGGGGTTCCCGGCCGTCGCGAGTACTGGAAGGTGAAGGCCGTGGCGAAGCGGGACTTCTCGACGACGTCGAGCGTGGCCTGGAAGTCCTCCTCGGTCTCGCCGGGGAAGCCGACGATGATGTCGGTGGAGATCGCGGCGGACGGCATCCGCTCACGCACGCGGTCGAGGATGCCCAGGAACTTCGCCGACCGGTACGAGCGGCGCATCGCCTTGAGGATGCGGTCGGAGCCGGACTGCAGCGGCATGTGGAGCTGCGGCATGACGTTGGGGGTCTCGGCCATGGCGTCGATGACGTCGTCGGTGAATGCGGCCGGGTGCGGACTGGTGAAACGGACCCGCTCAAGTCCTTCAATGCTGCCGCAGGCCCGGAGCAGTTTCGCGAAGGCGCCCCGGTCGCCGAATTCGACCCCGTAGGAATTCACGTTCTGCCCGAGCAGCGTCACCTCGATGGCGCCGTCGGCCACGAGGGCCTCGATTTCGGCAAGGATCTCCCCTGGCCGGCGGTCGCGCTCCTTCCCGCGGAGGGAGGGCACGATGCAGAACGTGCAGGTGTTGTTGCATCCGACCGAGATGGAGACCCACCCGGCGTACACCGAGTCCCGCTTGGTGGGCAGGGTCGAGGGGAAGACGTCCAAGGCTTCGAGGATTTCGAGCTGGGCCTCGTCGTTGTGCCGCGCGCGTTCAAGCAGGGCCGGCAGCGCCCCGATGTTGTGGGTGCCGAAGACGGCGTCGACCCAGGGCGCCTTGCGCAGGATGGTGTCGCGGTCCTTCTGCGCCAGGCAGCCGCCGACGGCGATCTGCATGCCCGGGTTGGCCTCCTTGACCGGGGCGAGCATGCCAAGGTTGCCGTAGAGCTTGTTGTCGGCGTTCTCCCGGACGGCGCAGGTGTTGAAGACGACGACGTCGGCCTGTCCTCCGGCGGCCGGGGCGAGTCCCGCGCCCTCGAGCAGACCCGAAATCCGCTCGGAGTCGTGGACGTTCATCTGGCATCCGAAGGTGCGCACCTCGTAGGTGCGCTGCGTGCCGGCGGGAGCCGCCGGCGCCAGCGTGGCCGACGGTTCAGCGGAGGAGGGTGCGGGGACTGTAATACTCACGGCTTAAGGGTACGACCGCCCCGCCGCCGGCCCACAATCCCGCGCCGGCGGACAGGGTTCACCCGGCGGGAGGGGCACAGGAGGACGCCCTGGCGGCGTTATCCGAAGGCGGTGTCCTGCCCGTCGAGGGCGTCCTTGACCAGGGCGAAGGCCAGGCCGGGTGCGTAGCCCTTCCGCGCGAGCATTGAGACGAGCCTGCGGACCTCCTTGTCCCGCGCGGAGCGGTCCGAGAGGTCGACTCCCTGCCGCATCTTCCGGTGGATCAGTTCGCGTGCGGCGTCGCGCTCGTCGTCGTCACTAACCTGGGCGAGGGCGTCCTCGGCGAGGGCCGGGTCGACTCCCTTCTCGGCGAGTTCCCGTTTCAGCGCGGATCGGGCCAGTGAACGGGTGGCGGAGCGGCTGCGGACCCACATCCGGGCGAACTCGGCGTCGTCGATGAGCTGGACCTCTTCGAAGCGGTCAAGGACCGCGGTGGCGGATTCCTCGGGCACGCCCCGCTCGGCGAGCTTCACGGCCAGCTGGTGACGGCTGCGGGGGCCCATGGTGAGCTGGCGCAGCACGATCGAGCGTGCCAGGGCGAGCGGGTCCGACGCATCGGGAGAATGCCCGGACCGGCTCTCCCCCGGCGCGGGTTCTGCCGGCGTGGACTCCCCGGACGAGGGCGGTTCAACCGCGGGGTCGTCGAATGACGGCTCCCCGGCCGCGCCTCCTCCGGTGCGGGGGCGCCGCGAACGTCCGCGGCCACCGGTGGTGGCCCTGCCGGGCCCCGCTCTGCCGGTTCTGGACCCGCCGGCTTCACCGGGTGCGCCGTCGGCGTACCCGGGACCAGGGGTGTCCCACGAGCCGGGTGTGTGTTCGTCCGGTTCGGGCGGGAGGTCGGCGGAGCGGCCGACGACGGGTCCGAAGGCCGCGTCCTCGGCCTCCCGCTCAGCCTTCCGCCGGCGGCGCGGCCGTGCCCCTTGCCCGCCGAAAGACGGCTCGCCGGTCGGGGACCCGAACGAGGACTTACCCGAGGAGGACCCGAACGAGGACTTACCCGACGAAGACCCGAACGACGACTTGCCCGACGAAGACCCAAATGACGACCTACCCGACGAAGACTTAAATGGCGACTTACCCGAGGAGGACCCGAACGACGACTTACCCGACGAAGACCCAAATGACGACTTACCCAACGAGGACCTACCGGACGAGGACCCGAACGAGGACTCACCTGAGGGCGGCGAACCGTCGGCCGGCCGCCCCCAGGATCCACGTCCTGCCACGGCGGCTACTCTCCGCCGACGGCCTTCAGCTTGGGTCCGTCCTCATGCTCTTCGGGCTGCTCGTCGATCCCGAGCTTGACGCGGATCTTCCGCTCCAGCTCATCGGCGAGGTCCGGATTGTCGATAAGGAACTTGCGGGCATTTTCCTTGCCCTGGCCCAGCTGGTCGCCGTCGTAGGTGAACCAGGCGCCGGACTTCTTGACCAGCCCGTTCTCGACGCCCACATCGATCAGTCCGCCCTCACGGGAGATGCCGTGTCCGTAGAGAATGTCGAACTCGGCCTGCTTGAAGGGCGGGGCCATCTTGTTCTTGACGATCTTGGCGCGGGTGCGGTTACCGACGGGGTTGACGCCCTCCTTGAGGGTTTCGATCCGGCGGACATCGATGCGGACCGAGGCGTAGAACTTCAGAGCCTTGCCGCCGGTGGTTGTTTCGGGGCTGCCGAAGAACACGCCGATCTTCTCGCGGAGCTGGTTGATGAAGATGGCGGTGGTCTTGGTCTGGCTCAGCCGGCCCGTGATCTTGCGGAGGGCCTGGCTCATGAGCCGGGCCTGGAGGCCCACGTGGCTGTCGCCCATCTCGCCTTCGATTTCCGCGCGGGGAACCAGTGCCGCCACGGAGTCGATGACCACGATGTCGATGGATCCGGATCCAACGAGCATGTCCATGATCTCGAGCGCCTGCTCGCCGGTGTCGGGCTGGGACACCAGGAGTGCATCGGTGTCCACCCCCAGCTTCTTCGCGTACTCGGGGTCGAGGGCGTGCTCGGCGTCGATGAAGGCCGCGATGCCGCCGTTGCGCTGGGCGCTGGCCACCGCGTGCAGGGCAACCGTGGTCTTACCCGAGGACTCGGGCCCGTAGATCTCGACGACGCGGCCGCGGGGCAGTCCGCCGATGCCGAGTGCGGCATCAAGGGCGATCGAGCTGGTGGAAATCGTTTCGATCGGCGCCCGGATCTCATCGCCAAGCCGCATGACGGAGCCCTTGCCGTACTGCTTGTCAATCTGCGCGAGGGCAGCCTGGAGGGCCTTCTCACGATCGGCTGGTGCAGCCATTGTTCACCTCGGTTGATTGTGCCCTGGGCTTGCGAAACCCCGCGGGCTGTTTGCATGTTCGTTCCGACCCTACCGGCCGGCTCTGACAGTCTTGGGAGGCCGCCCGGTATGTGAAAAAACCGGCAGGACCCGTCCTCCAAGCATATCTCCATCCGAACAGATATTCGAATGAATTGGGTGGACTGCCGGCGTGTCCTATTCGGCCCGGCTGCGGGCTCGAGGCTTGAGATCGCGCCCCAGCCACCGCTCGCGCGGTACGTCCTGCACCGTGCAGACCGCCTCCCATACCCGCCGGGGGTCGATGCCCGCACGCAGTGCGTCGAGGGCGGTCCGGTCCCCCAATTCGCCGATCACGAGATCACCCGCCAGGCTCCGTGAGTAGTGGGCGCCGAACTCGTCGTCCATCAGCCGCCAGAAGTCGCTGAGCCGCATTTTCTATCCTTTGTCGTTGCTGTTCCTACAGGATGCCCCAACCGGGCAGGCGGATGCATCCGGATTTCCGGTGTGCAGAAGCGGGAGGTTTCCGATCCGTTACCCACTGCGGGGCGGCTTGAGGGACCGCGAACCATAGAATAAGCGGTATGACCCCTGACCTCAGCAGTACCGACGCCGCAGTGGATTCCGCCATCGTGGCGCTTGAGCAGCAACTCAGTATGCTCTGGAGGCGCGCCCGGTCCAACTCCTACAAGGTGGCCCGCCGGGTGCACCCTGAGATGGAGCCGGCCGCCTACGGTCTCCTTGTCATCCTGCAGCAGGAAGGCTCGATGCGGCTCACCGACATCGCCGCGAGCGTCGGAGTGGGCAAACCGTCGGTCAGCCGGCAGATCGCCATGCTCGAACAGCTCGGCCTCGTGCACAAGGAGGCGGATCCGCTCGACGGCCGCGCGCAGGCCATTTCGCTGACGCCGGCGGGCACGCAGCAGCTGGTGAACGCCCAAACCGCCCGCAAGCAGGCCTTCCACGAGCTGATGGCCGACTGGGACGTTTCGGACCTTCAACAGCTCGGCCATCTGATCGCCCAGCTCAACGCGACCTACGCCAAGGACAACTGGTAGGTCCCTGCGCGCAGGCGGCCGCGGCCCCGGGAAGGGCCGCATTCCGGCGGACTGCCACCGCGCCTTAAAAGCAGCAGGACCCGCCGGTGGGCGGGTCCTTGGGGGGATCGCTGCTGCCTAGCGGTTCGTCGCCGCCAGGCCCCTGCGGAAGTTTTCGGTGAAATCGTCGGGGATGTTGTTCTCGAACTCGCGGGAGAATTCCTGCGGGACGGTGTCCGGTACCGAAACACCTTCCGCCTCCGCGAGCCGGTCGCTGACCTCCCGCAGCATCGTGGACAGTGGTACGTCCAGCGCGCTGCAGATTGATGAGAGGAGTTCAGATGACGCTTCCTTCTGGCCGCGCTCCACTTCGCTCAGGTAACCCAGGGAAACCCTCGCACTGTGGGAGACTTCACGCAGCGTACGGCCCTGGCGCTGGCGGACGTCCCGGAGGACGTCTCCGATCTCATGGCGTAGTACGACCATTTTGCGCTCCTTAGGCTTGCGTTGTGCGTCATCTGCCAACCCCACATCGCGCCAACGGACCACGCCGTTTACGGATACGGGTTGTCTTACCATCTGTATCGCCTTGCTCCCTCATAAATGCGGACCCGCCGGGAAGCGGAGAATGCATAGTCGGTCCGGCCCGAGCTTCTTGGGCCTGAGTCGTCAACCTTATCAACGGCTCGCTGTATTGATAACTAGTGTGTCTTCACATTTGTTCCCTTAGGATGGCCCCGCCGAGCAGTTCCAGGGCGGCCCCGCATGACGCCGCCCGGACGGAGTCCCTCCCGCCGGGGAAGCCGAACCGTCGCACCTCGGTCCCGCCCGCGGTAGCCACGGCGATGAAAACGGTGCCCACCGGCTGGCCGTCGTGCGGGGCGGGCCCCGCCACTCCGGTGGTGGAGACGGCGGCATCCACGTCGAGCACCCGGCGGGCCCCCTCGGCCATCTGGGCGGCGACGGCCGGATCCACGGAGCCAACGGACTCAAGGAGCGCCGCATCGACTCCGAGCACGTCCCGCTTGACGCCGTTGGCGTAGGCGACGATCCCGCCGCGCAGCGCTCCGGACGCTCCCGGCACGTCGGCCAATGCCGCCGCCACCTGCCCGGCGGTCAGGGACTCGGCGGTCCCGACGGTGACGCGGGCGGCCAGGGCGGCCGCGACGACGTCGACAGCGTTCACTGCTGACCGTTGGAGCGGGCCGTGGCACGCAGCTGTACGGCCTGCCGGATGTAGTCGAGGCCGGTCACCACGGTGATCACCAGGGCCGCCGCCATGAAGGCCGCTGCGATCCACCAGCCCCAGGCGCCGGGGGTGCTGGCGAATGGGAGGAGGAAGACCAGGATGGCCGCTGTCTGGACGACGGTCTTGAGCTTGCCCCCGCGCGAGGCCGGCATGACGCCGTAGCGGATCACGGCGAAACGCAGCAGGGTGATGCCCACTTCGCGGGCGAGGATCACGATGGTGACCCACCACCAGAGCTCGCCGAGGATCGAGAGCATGATCAGCGCCGAGCCGATCAGCAGCTTGTCGGCGATCGGGTCGGCGATCTTCCCGAAGTCGGTGATCAGCCCGCGGCTGCGCGCGAGGTCACCGTCGAGCTTGTCGGTGTAGATCGCCACGGCGAAGGTGATCACAGCAAGCCAGCGGAACAGCCCGCCCGTGCTTTCATCGGCGGCGAGGAACCAGACGAAGAAGGGGACGAGCACGATCCGCACGACGGTGAGGATGTTCGCGATATTCAGAACGGGCACTTCTTTGGCTGGGGTGTTCATCACGCGATAAGGCTACCTTCCCGTGAGGCTCCAGGCGTCTTCGCCGTCCTCGTCGGCATCGTCGATTCCGTCGTTCCATTCGACCGCCTGGGAGCGCGCTGCGAGGTCGTCGGCCACGAGGTCGACGGGGGACGCGGCCGGTGCGGGAGCGGGAGCGGGCGCCTGCGGCACGGCGGCGCCTTCATCGCCGCGCATGGCGGCGAGCACCGGGGCGAGGTCGTCCGGTTTGACGAGCACGTCGCGGGCCTTGGAGCCCTCCGAGGGGCCCACGACGCCGCGGGACTCGAGCAGATCCATGAGCCGGCCTGCCTTGGCGAAGCCGACCCGCAGCTTGCGCTGGAGCATCGAGGTCGACCCGAACTGGGTCGTCACCACCAGCTCGGTGGCCTGCAGCAGCACCTCGAGGTCGTCTCCGATGTCGTCGTCGATCTGCTTCTTGGGCGCCTCGACGGCGACGTCCTCCCGGTACACCGCCCCGAGCTGGCCCTTGACGTGCTCCACCACGCGGTGGATTTCGGACTCCGTCACCCAGGCACCCTGGACGCGCATCGGCTTGGAGGCCCCCATCGGCAGGAACAGGGCGTCGCCCTGGCCGATGAGCTTCTCGGCGCCGGGCTGGTCGAGCACCACGCGGGAGTCGGTGACCGAGGAGGTGGCGAACGCCATCCTCGACGGCACGTTCGCCTTGATCAGGCCGGTGACGACGTCGACGGAGGGCCGCTGGGTGGCGAGGACCAGGTGGATGCCGGCGGCGCGGGCCAGCTGGGTGATGCGCACGATTGAGTCTTCGACGTCGCGCGGGGCGACCATCATCAGGTCGGCGAGCTCATCCACGATCACGAGCAGGTACGGGTAGGGACGCACCACGCGCTTGGAGCCCTCGGGCGGGAGGACCTTGCCGTTGCGGACGGCCTTGTTGAAGTCGTCGATGTGCTTGAACCCGTAGTTGGCGAGGTCGTCGTAGCGGGTGTCCATCTCGCGGACCACCCACTGCAGGGCCTCGGCGGCCTTCTTGGGGTTGGTGATGATCGGGGTGATCAGGTGCGGCACGCCCTCGTAGGCGGTGAGCTCGACGCGTTTGGGGTCGACCATGACCATGCGCACCTCGTCGGGGGTGGCCCGCATCAGGATCGAGGTGATCATGGAGTTCACGAAGGAGGACTTGCCCGCGCCGGTGGCGCCGGCGACGAGCAGGTGGGGCATCTTGGCGAGGTTCGCGACGACGAAGCCGCCCTCGACGTCCTTGCCCACGCCCATCACCATCGGGTGTTCGGTCTTGCGGGCGTTTCCCGAGCGCAGCACGTCCCCGAGGGAGACGGTCTCGCGGTCGGTGTTCGGGATCTCGATGCCGATCGCCGACTTGCCGGGGATCGGCGACAGGATGCGCACGTCCGAGCTGGCGACGGCATAGGAGATGTTCTTCGACAGGGCGGTCACCCGCTCCACCTTGGTGCCCGAGGCGAGTTCGATCTCGTACCGGGTGACCGTGGGGCCGCGGGAGAAGCCGGTGACCTTCGCGTCGACGTTGAACTGCTCGAGGGTGTGCGTCAGGGCGGCGACGACGGCGTCGTTGGCCTCCGAGCGCTCCTTGGGCGGGGTGCCCGCCGGGAGGTAGTCCGAGGGGGGCAGGGTGTAGGCGACGTCCCCGGCCAGCTGGAGCTGCTCGGTGCGCTGCGGGATCGGCGAGGGCGGGGTCTGCGGCTGGACGGGGGTGGAGGGGACGATCAGGGCCTTGGCGGCCGGCACGACGTCGATCGCCTCGGTGGCGGGTTCGCCCGCGGGCTCGTCTCCCAGGCCCTGGGCGCGCTTGATCTTTTCGGTTGCGAGTTCCTGCTGGGTGGGGCGGCGCACGCCGGCGGGGATCTGCCGCTCGGCCTCGCGGGCCTTGCGTTCCTCGTCCTCGATCAGGGCGCGCTCGAACGCCTCGTCGCCGACGAATCCGTCGGAGGAGGGATCGTCGGCCGGATCGTCGCCCCGGTTCCTGGTCTGGCGGTCCTTGCGCTTCGATTTCGGCTTGACGGCAGTCGAGCCGTGCGCCTCGTAGAGGTAACTCTGGTCGTGGCCGTCACGGTCGGCGGCGTCGATCAGGTCCTGGCCCATCAGGTGCTCGTACAGGCTCCGGAGCCGGTCGGGGATGTGGCGGAAGGGCGTGGCGGTGATAATCAGCAGACTCACGAAGACGGCGAAACCAAGCAGGACGCCCACCGGCCAGGGTGTGAGCACGGAGCTGAGCGGACCGGCCACCAGGAAGCCGACGACTCCCCCGGCACGCCAGAGCAGCGGCAGGCCCGCGGAGAGGCCCGGCTGTCCGCCGACGAGGTGGGAGATGCCCGAACCGGCGAACAGGAGGATCAGCAGGCCGATGGCGATCCGGTTGTTGGCCCGGTGCGCCTCGGGGTAGCGGAAAAGGCGCACCGCGCCGATCCCGAGCAGGAAGGGGATCAGCAGCGCCATCCAGCCGAAGGTTCCGCCGGCGACGGCATGGATGACGTCAGCGACCGGGCCCTTGAGTGCCCACCACTCGACGGCGGCGACGGCCACGGCCAGCAGGAGCAGGAAGAATCCGGTGCCGTCCCGGCGCAGTTCGCGCTCCGGGTGGACCTCGTGGCCGAACTTCCGGACGCCCGCGCCGGTCATCCGGGCGACGCCCAGCCAGGCCCCGCGCACGGCGCGCACGGGAAGCGGCGGCCGGTCATCCTCCGGTACCGCGAGAGCCTTGGTGGTCTGCGTCCTGGCGCTGGAGGAACCCCGGCCCGACGTTGAGCGTCCTGCGGGTGCGGCCTTGCCGCGCGACCGCTGGGGGCCCCGCGGGGCAGGGGAAGTACGAGTCGCCATACTGCTACGGTACCGGACGGGGCCCGCGTTTCCCGGAATATACGCGGTTTTTGGGTCAGGCAGGGACCCCCGGCGCCGCGGCCGCGGAGCGGGACCTTGCGCCGGGTCAGGCCTCCAGAACCACCGGAATGATCATCGGGCGGCGGCGGTACCGGCGATTCACCCAGGTGCCGATGACCCGGCGCACCACCTGCTGGAGCTGGTAGGTGGTGTGGTCGATATTGCTGCGCACCGCCTCTTCCAGGGCGGCGTTGAGCTTGCCGGTGATCTCGTCGAACACCGAGTCGTCCTCGGCGAAGCCGCGGGCGTGGATGTCGGGGCCGGAGACGATCTTGCCGGTGGTGCGGTTGACGACGGCCACGATGGAGATGAACCCCTCCTCGCCGAGGATGCGGCGGTCCTTGAGGTCGGCGTCGGTGATCTCACCGACGCTGGACCCGTCGACATACACAAAGCCGCACTCCACGGCGCCGACCGTGAGGGCCTTCCCATCGACGAGGTCGATGACGGAGCCGTTGTCGGCCAGGAGGACGTTTTCCGCCGGCACCCCGGTCAGCTCGGCGAGCCGGCCGTTGGCGATGAGGTGGCGGGTCTCCCCGTGGACCGGCATCACGTTGCGCGGCTTCAGGATGTTGTAGCAGTAGAGCAGCTCACCAGCCGCCGCGTGGCCGGAGACGTGGACCCGGGCGTTGCCCTTGTGGACAACGTCCGCGCCGAGTTTCAGCAAACCGTTGATGACCCGGAAGACCGCGTTTTCGTTGCCGGGAATGAGGGAGGACGCAAGGATCACCGTGTCGCCCGGGCCCACTGTGATGCGGTGGTCGCCGTTGGCCATCCGGGACAGGGCCGCCATGGGCTCGCCCTGGGATCCGGTGGACATCAGCACCACCTTGTCGTCGGGCAGGTTATCGACGTCCTTGAGGTCGACGAGGATGCCCTCGGGCACCCGGAGGTAGCCCAGCCGGGCGGCGATGCCCATATTGCGCACCATGGAGCGCCCGGCGAAGCAGACGAAGCGTCCGTGGGCTTGTGCGGCGTCGAGGACCTGCTGGACCCGGTGCACGTGGGAGGAGAAGGAGGCCACGATGATCCGCTTGCGGACGTCGGCGAACAGCCGCTCGAGGACCGGCCCGATCTCCCGCTCAGCGGCGGTGAATCCGGGCACGTCGGCGTTGGTCGAGTCGACGAGGAACAGGTCGACGCCTTCCTCCCCCAGGCGGGAGAAGGCGCGCAGGTCGGTGATGCGCCCGTCGAGGGGAAGCTGGTCCATCTTGAAGTCGCCGGTGTGAAGCACGTTCCCGGCCCCGGTGCGGATGAACACTGCCAGCGCGTCGGGGATTGAGTGGTTCACCGCGACGAACTCGCACTCGAAGGGGCCGAACTGCTCGATCTGCCCCTCGGACACCGTGAGGGTGTAGGGGCGGATGCGGTGTTCCTGCAGCTTCGCCTCGATCAGGGCCAGGGTGAGCTGGGACCCGATGAGCGGGATGTCCTCCTTGAGCCGCAACAGGTAGGGCACCGCCCCGATGTGGTCCTCGTGGCCGTGGGTCAGGACGAGGCCGACGACGTCGTCCAGCCGGCCCTCGAGGTAGGAGAAGTCCGGCAGGATCAGGTCGACGCCGGGCTGGTGCTCCTCCGGGAAGAGCACCCCGCAGTCGACGATGAGCAGCTTGCCGTTCAGTTCGAACACGGTCATGTTGCGGCCGATCTCCCCGAGGCCTCCGAGAGCGACGATCCGGAGGGTTCCCTCGGCCAGCGCGGGCACCGGGACCAGCGGTGCGGTGGGGCTCATGCGCGCGCTCCCGCGGCCTGCGAGGGCGCGGCCGGCGGGAGGTCCCACCCGGCCTCGGCGAGGTCAGCGAACACCGGCTCAAGCTCCGCCTGAGTCGGAGCCACAAGCGGCAGGCGCACGGCGGTGCCCGCGAGGGTGCCCTGGCGGTGGAGGATCTCCTTGGCGGAGATCGCCCCGGGAAGGTGGGTCATCACGGCGCGGATCACCGGGTCGAGCTCGAAGTGAATCCGCCGGGCGGTGGCGAAGTCCCCGGCCGCGGCGGCGTCCACGAGCGCTCGAAACTGCGCGGTGGCCACGTGCGCGGTGACGCTGACGACGCCGACGGCGCCGGCCACCATCCAGGGCAGGGTGAGGCCGTCATCGCCCGAGTAGACGGCGAGGTCCGTGTTGGCCAGCACCCTCGTCACCTCGCCGAAGTCGGCCTTGGCGTCCTTAAGTGCGAGGACCGCCGGGTGGTCGGCCAGCCGGATCATCGTCTCGGTGGCAATGGGGATGCCGGAACGGCCCGGGATGTCGTAGACCATGATGGGCAGGTCCGTCGCGTCGGCGACGGCGGTGAAGTGCGCGAGGACCCCGGCCTGGGTCGGCTTGTTGTAATAAGGGGTCACGACCAGCTGGGCGTCGGCGCCGGCACGGACGGCGCGGTGGGCCATCTCCACCGAGTGCGAAGTGTGGTTGGTGCCGGTTCCGGCGATCACCCGGGCCCGCCCGCCGACGGCCTGGGCGACGACCCGGAACAGGTCCTCCTTCTCCGAGTCCTCAAGGGTTGAGGTCTCTCCCGTGGTGCCGGAGACGACGAGGCCGTCGCAGCCGTCGTCGACGAGCCGCGATGCCAGGGCGGCGGCGCCGTCGAGGTCCACCGCCCCATCGGCTGTGAACGGGGTGACCATTGCGGTGACCAGGGTGCCGAACGGGTTTGAGGGGAGGGTTTCAACCATGGGTAAAACGTTACCTGCTCGGGCCGCGCGGTGCAGGGCGGGCCCCCGCCGCCGCGGCAGGCATGCCCGACGCGGCGGGCTGCTGTGAGACCATCGTGGCATGGTGTCCTCCCCGGCCGTACGGCGTCTGACCGGTCTCGATGCAGCCCGCGGCATTGCTCTTTTTGGAATGATGAGTACCCACATCTTTCCCCTGTACGTCCCCGGGACGGCCGAACCGTCGTGGATCGCGCTGCTCTTCACCGGGCGGGCCTCCGCCCTGTTCGCCGTCGTTGCCGGCATCGGGCTCGCCCTGCTGACGGGCGGAAGCGCTCCGCACCGGGCGGGGGTCCTTTCGCAGGACCGCCGCGGGATCGCCGTGCGCGCCCTCATCATCGCCAGCGTCGGGCTCGTGCTCGGCGGCGTGGAGACGAACATCGCCATCATCCTCTTCCACTACGGGATCCTGTTCCTGCTGGCCCTTCCCTTCCTGGGCCTGCGGGTGCCGGTGCTTGCGGCCTGGGCGGCGGGCTGGCTGCTGCTCTCCCCCGTCGCGGCCTTCCTCCTGCGCCCCTGGATCGAGGGGACGCTCAATCCGCCCTCCCTCGACGGGAATCCGGTCTGGGAGCACTTCCTTGAGCCGGCGGCCCTGCTGGCGGATGTCTTCGTCACCGGGTACTACCCGGCGCTGCAGTGGCTGAGCTATCTCCTCATCGGCGTGGTGATCGGACGCCTCGACCTCGCCCGGCTGGGCGTCCAGGCCGCGTTGATCCTCGGTGGGGCCGCCGCGGCCGTTGCCGCGAAAGCGGCCAGCGGTTACCTGCTCGGCCCCGCCGGCGGCCTCGACGCGCTGCTGCAGACCCCGGATGGCGCCCGGTATCCCCTTGAGGCGATGCTGCAGGTAAGTGTGCGCCGCCTCGACCAGACCGGGTCGTGGTGGTGGCTGGCCGTCAGCACCCCGCATTCCGGGACGCCCTTCGACCTGCTGCACACGGCCGGGACCGCCGCCGCGGTGACCGGGATCTGCCTGCTGGTCACCCGACGCTACCGGCAGCTGCTTCTTCCGCTCTCGGCGCCGGGGGCGATGACCCTGACCCTGTATTCGCTCCACATCTGCGTCATGAGCTGGGTCGATCAGCAGGAGCCCGTGATTGATCCCGCTCCGGTGTTCTGGTTCCAGGCACTGGTGGCCGTGGCTCTGGGCATCCTGTTCCACCGGATCCACGCCCGCGGCCCCCTCGAGCTGATCGCCTCGGGAGCAGCGCAGGCCGCCCGGAGCGGCGGGCATCCGGCGTCGCGTCCGGACCGGCGCTGACCCACCGCGGGCCCCAGGGCGTCAAGGGGGGTCCGGGCGGCCGGCAGCCGCTGGCCCGTCGAAGCCGCCGGAGGTGCTGTTGCCGCCGGGCGCGCGTCGCCCGGCCTGCCCCCCTTCCCGGCGCCGGACCGGCCCCCGGGCTCAGCGGAACAGGCGGGCGGCGTCGCGCATTGCCTTCCGGGCGCGCGTGCGGTCGCCGGCGGCATCGTAGGCGCAGGAGAGCCGGAACCAGCTGCGCCAGTTCTCCGGGTCGTTCTCGACCTCCGCCTGGTACTGCGGGAAGCGCTCGTCGGCTGCGGCGCGGACAATCCGTCCGGCCGGGGTGCGCGGCAGGTCGTCCACGGGCAGTCCGCCCTCGGCCTCGAGGACCTTCGCCATGCGCTCCGTCTGGGCGCCGAAGAGCAGTTCGCGGATCAGGGCCCAGGCCCCGATGATCGGCAGGAACAGGTACCCCGCGCCCAGGGCCTTAGCCACCGGTGAGGGGTCGCCGAGCAGCAGGACGCCGCGCTGGAACGTGACGGCCAGCCAGAGCACCAGCAGGAGGGTGACGAAAACGACGCCGATCTTTACCCGGTGACGGCGGAAGGTCTCAAGCATGGGGGTCCTTGTTGGTTGCGAGGTCGAGGTAGCCCTCGAGGCCGACCGTGAGGCCGGGATGGGAGGCCACGCTCCGAAGCCCGAGCAGGACGCCCGGCATGAAGGAGGCGCGGTCGAAGGAGTCGTGGCGGATGGTCAGCTGCTCCCCCGGGCTGCCCAGCAGCACCTCCTGGTGGGCCGTGAGCCCGCGCAGGCGCACCGAGTGGACGGGGATGCCGTCGGCGTCCGCGCCCCGCGCCCCGGCGAGGCCGCCGGCGGTCGCATCGGGGGCGGCGGGCACTCCGGCCGCGCTGCGCGCGGCGCTGATGAGCTGTGCGGTGCGCAGGGCCGTCCCCGAGGGGGCGTCCACCTTGTCGGGGTGGTGGAGTTCGATGATCTCGACGGATTCGAAGTACCGGGCGGCCTGGGCGGCAAACGCCGTGGCCAGCACCGACCCAAGGGCGAAGTTCGGGGCGATCAGCACACCGGTGGACGGGGTGCGCTCGAGCAGGGCGCCCAGCCCGTCGAGCCGTTCGGGGGTCCAGCCGGTGGTTCCGACGACGGCGTGGAGGCCGTGCTCGACGGCGAAGCAGACATTGTCGTAGGTCGCTTCGGGCACGGTCAGGTCGAGCACCACCCGGGCGCCGGAGGAGACCAGGGTGGCAAGGTCATCCCCCCGGCCCAGTGCCGCCACGAGGGAGAGATCCTCCGCGGCCTGGATGGCGGCGACCGCCTCGGAGCCCATGCGCCCCGAGGCGCCGAGCACTGCAACCGGGAGTTCCTGCGTCATGCCTCCCAGCCTACTGTTCCTACCCGGCGCCGACCCATTCCACGGTGCCGTCGGTGAAGAACTGTTCCTTCCAGACCGGCACGCGCTCCTTGACGGCGTCCACGAGCTCCGAGCAGGCCGCGAAGGCCGCCCCGCGGTGGGCGGCGGCGACGGCAGCCACGAGGGCCTGGTCGCCGATTTCGAGCGGGCCGATCCGGTGCGCCACCCAGAGGCGGACGCCGTCGTGCCGGGCGGCGATTTCGGCCGCGACCTCGGCGATGACCCGCTCGGCGCTGGGGTGGGAGGTGTAGCTCAGCGACGTGACCTCCCGCCCGCCGTCGTGGTTCCTCACGACGCCGCTGAAGGACACCGCGGCGCCGCACCGCGGGGAGTCGACGGCCGCCAGGGCCTCTTCGGGGGTGATGGGCGTGTCCGAGACGTAGGCCCGGACGACTTCACTGGTGGTCATGGAATCCTTCCAGCTGGGCACAGATGTGGCCGATGAGCGGTTCGAGGACGGCGAGGCCGTCACGTACTCCCCCGGGTGAGCCAGGAAGGTTGATCACGAAGGTGCGCCCCGCGGTGCCGGCCAGCCCGCGGCTCAGGGCCGCGGTGGGCACCATGTCGGCCCCCGCCCGGCGCGCCGCCTCCATGATGCCCGGCAGCTGCCGGTCGAGGTAGGGCAGGGTCTGCTCCGGCGTGGCGTCGTCGGCGCTCAGGCCGGTGCCCCCGCTGGTGATGAGCACGGCCGGCCCGGCAGCCAGCGCCCGGCCGATCGCCGCGCCCACGGCCTCCCCGTCGGGCACCACCTCGGCGTCCTGCACGGCGAAGCCGTGCTCGAGGAGCCAGCCGGCCACGAGGGGGCCGCATTCGTCCTGGTAGGTGCCGGCGGCGGCGCGGGTCGAGGCGATAATCACCGCGGCGTTCCTCAGCGGGGTCATACGCTCCAGTCTCCGCTCTTCCCACCGGTCTTCGAAAGCACCTTCGTCTCCCGGATCACGGCGCGCGGGTCGACGGCCTTGATCATGTCGTAGAGGGTCAGGGCGGCGATGGAGGCGGCGGTCAGCGCCTCCATCTCGACCCCGGTCACCGAGGTCGTCTTCACCAGCGCCGTCACCGTGACGGTCCCCGCGTCGGCGGTGAAGTCGACGGAGACGCGGCTGATCGGCAGCGGGTGGCACAGCGGGATCAGGGTGGAGGTCTGCTTGGCGGCCAGAATCCCGGCGACGCGGGCGACGGCGAGGGCGTCGCCCTTGGGCAGCGACCCGTCGGTGATCATGGCGACCACCCGGGAGCTGGTCTCAAGGACCGACTGCGCCACCGCCTGGCGGGCCGTCACGGCCTTGGCGGAGACATCGACCATGTGGGCGGTGCCGTCGGCCCGGACATGGGACAACGCGGGCGCGTCGGCGGGTTCGTTGGATGTCATGAGGGCAGCTCCTGGTGGGTTGGGGCCGGCACGGGGGGTGCCGGCGGCGGGACGGGGCCGATCAGCCAGACGGTCACTTCGTCACCGGCGGCCGCCTCAGAGAGGCCGACCGGGAAGTGGACGAGGGCGTTGGAGCCGGCGAGGGCGTTGAGCAGATGGGATCCGGGGCCTCCGATGAGTTCGACCCGCCCGTCCCGGTACAGGCCGCGCCGGACCTGGTGCTTGGCGGCCGGGGACGACGCCGGTGCAGTGAGCCTCGCCGGAAGCGCAACCCGCGGCGCGGGTGCGCCGGTCAGGGCCGTCAGTGCCGGGCGGAGGAACATTTCGAAGGACACCAGGGCGCTGACGGGGTTGCCGGGAAAGCCGAGGAACGGGACCCCGCCGAGCGTGCCGATGGCCTGCGGCCCGCCGGGCTGCAGCGCCACTCCGGGGAACTCGACGCCGCTGCCGGACAGGGCCTGCTTCACCACCTCGTAGGCGCCCTGGCTGATGCCGCCGGAGGTCAGGATCAGGTGGATCTCCGCCGCGGGCGGGGTGTCGAGTGCCTCGCGCAGCTTCTCCGGGTCGTCGGAGAGGACCCGGGTCCGGAGGACCTCGGCGCCTGCGTCCCGCAGGGCGGCCTCCAGCAGGGTGGTGTTGGCGTCGTAGATCCGGCCGTCCCCGAGCGGCCCGCCGGGCTCGGTCACTTCGTCCCCGGTGGACAGCAGGAGGACACGGAACGGCGTGCGGACGGCGACCTCGGCCAGGCCGCAGGCAGCCAGCAACCCCAGCTGCGCCGGGCCCAGCAGGGTCCCGGCCTCCAGGGCCAGGTCCCCGGCGGCGATGTCGCTGCCGGCACGCCGGATGAAAGTGCCGGCAGGGGTTCCGGCAGGCAGCTGCACCACGGGTTGCCCGCCGTCGCCCGTGGACAGGGCGGGGAACCGCGGCGGGTCTGCGCGCTCGATCGGCACCACGGCGCCGGTGCCGGCGGGAACCATCGCCCCGGTCATGATCGGCACGGCCGTGCCGGGCTCGAGCGGCGGCGGGGAGCTGCCCGCGGGAACGGGCGCCCCCACGTGCAGCCGCAGGTGGCCCTCGGGCTCCCCATTTCCCGCCGCGGCCGGGCCGTCCCCCAGATCGCGCAGATGCACCGCGTATCCGTCCATCTGCGAGTTATCGAAGGGAGGAAGGGCCACCGGTGCATGGACGTCCGCGGCCAGAACCCGGCCGAGGGCCGCGGTGAGCGGAAGGGACTCCGCGGCACCGCCTCCGCGCCCGGCGCGGGCGTAGCCGCCGGCGCCAAGAAGCTGTTCGACCGCCAACTGGTGCTCGGAAACGCTGCGGGTCATGACGTCCTTTCGGCGGCGCCCGGTGGGCGGGTGCTGCGGTGCTTCAACCCTAGTCCGCCGGGGGCCTCCCCGGCCTCCCGGCGGGCCTGAAGAAAGACCAGCCACTCGCCTCTTCCGCCCCGCGCTCCATATTCGCCCTTGGAGCGGATAGGAAAAGGCGTAACCTCTCACTATGGGAATATCTCTCGGGCTGCCGGGCCCGGCACCCACGGATCCGGGCGGAGGCCTGCTCGACACCTTCGGGCGCCGCGCCACCGATCTGCGGGTGTCGCTGACCGACAAGTGCAACCTGCGCTGCACCTACTGCATGCCGGCGGAGGGCCTCAACTGGCTGCAGAAGGACCAGGTGCTCTCCCGCGCCGAAATCGTGCGCCTGGTGCGGATCGGCGTCGACCTCCTCGGGGTGCGCGAGCTCCGCCTGACCGGCGGGGAACCCCTGGTGCGGGCGGACCTCGTGGAGATCATCTCGGACCTGCGCACCGCCCACCCCGGTCTGCCGATTTCGCTGACGACCAACGGGCTCGGGCTCGACAAGAAGGCCGCCCGGCTGAAGGAGGCGGGACTCACCCGCATCAACGTCTCGATGGACTCCCTGCACCCCGACACCTTCGCCCAGCTGACCCGGCGTCCGTTCCTCGACCGGGTGCTGCGCGGCATCGAGGCCGCTGCCGAGGTGGGGCTGGGTCTGGTCAAGATCAATGCGGTGCTGATGCGCGGCATCAATGACTCCGAAGCCCCGGACCTGCTCGAATGGGCCGTCTCGCGCGGATTCGAGCTGCGGTTCATCGAGCAGATGCCCCTTGACGCCGACCATGGCTGGACCCGGGACGGCATGATCACGGCCGCCGAGATGCGCGCGCTGCTCGAACCGGCCTTCGTCCTGACCGCCGACCCTCGCAGCCGCGACGGCGCACCGGCCGAGCGGTGGGAGGTGCGGCGGCGCAGCGCACCGGAGACGGTCGTGGGCTCGGTGGGCATCATCGCCTCGGTCACGGAGCCGTTCTGCGCCGACTGCCGCAGGACCCGGATCACCGCCGAGGGAAAGGTGATGAGCTGCCTGTTCTCCCGCGAGGAGACGGACCTGCGGGAACTGCTGCGGTCCGGCGCTGACGACGCCGCGATCGCCCGGCGGTGGCAGGAGGCGATGTGGGCCAAGCCCAAGGCGCATGGGATGGCCCGCACCGGGCTCGGTGCCGAGGGCTTCGTCCAGCCCGACCGCTCGATGAGCGCGATCGGTGGCTGAATGCTGATCCGCTATTTCGGTGCGGCCCGCGCGGCAGCGGGCACCTCCGAGGAAACCCTCGACGGCGCCGGGGCCACCGTTGACGACATCCTGGCCCTTATCGGCGACCGCTATGCCGGAACCCAAAGCCCGTCGATGGAGCAGGTCCTGCGGCGCAGCAGCTTCCTGCTGAACGAGGTGGCGCTGCGCGACCGCGGCCGGGTCCTGGCCGAGCAGGACATCCTCGACGTCCTGCCGCCCTTCGCCGGCGGCTGACCGGCAGCTCCACGGGCCGCCGCAGCGGTCAGGCCAGCGCGCCCGCGCCGGGCGCATCGCCTCCGGCTGGCTACAGCCCGAAGTCCCCGGGACCGTCGAAGGGTCCGACGACCATCGTGGTGCGCGGCGCGGCGGCAAGCTCCGCGGCCAGTTCCTGGACCTCGGCCGGGGTGACGGCACGGACCCGAGCGAGGGACTCATCGAGGTCGATGAACTCCCCCGAGACGAGTTCGGAGCGGCCGAGGCGCGACATCCGCGAGCTGCTGTCCTCGAGGGCGAGCACCAGGCCGCCGGAAAGCTGACCCACGGCCTTGCGCAGCTCCTCCTCGCTGATGCCGTCGCGGGCAAGGCGGTCAAGCTCCTCCCCCAGAAGGGCGATCACCTGTCCCGTCTTGGCCGGTGAGCACCCCGCGTACATGGCGAAGTAGCCGGCGTCGGCGTAGGAGGCCGAGAAGGAGTAGGTGGAGTACACGAGGCCCCGCTTCTCCCGGATCTCCTGGAACAGCCGCGAGGACATGCCGCCGCCGAGCACGGCGTTCAGCACGCTCATGACGAAACGGCGCTCGTCCGTGGCCACCAGGGAGGGGCAGCCGATCAGGATGTTGGCCTGTTCGACCGCGCGCCGGATCACGTGCACCCCGGGCGCACCGGAGATCTCGACCGGCTTGCCCGGGCGCCGGGGCACCGGCACGGCGCCCTCCTCGAGGACCCAGCCGGCCTCCTCGAGGGCCCCCTGCACCTGCCGGCAGACGGTGTCATGGTCGAGGCCGCCGGCGGCGGTGACGACGAGTTCGGCGGGCGTGTAATACCGGCGGTAGTGTGCCAGCACCGCGTCGCGCGGGATGGCGCGGATGGCCTCGGGAGTGCCGCCGATGGGGCGCCCCAGGGGGTGGCCGCCGAGGACGGCCGAGACGAACTCCTCGTGCGCGACGTCGGCCGGGTCATCGCTGTCCATCGCAATTTCCTCGAGGATCACGTCGCGCTCCTGCTCGAGTTCCTCGGGGTCGAGGACGGCCGAGGTGACCATATCGGCGATCACGTCGATGGCCAGGGGCAGGTCCGTGTCGAGCACCCGGGCGTAGTAGCAGGTGTTTTCCTTGGCCGTCGCCGCGTTTGATTCGCCCCCGACCTCGTCAAAGGCGGAGGCGATCTCCAGGGCGGAGCGCTTCCGGGTGCCCTTGAACAGCAGGTGCTCAAGGAAGTGGGTGGAGCCGTGCTCGCCCTCGGCCTCGTCCCGTGAGCCGACCCCGACCCAGAACCCGATGGTGGCCGAGCGCTGCCCGGGCATCGCCTCGGTCAGTACGCGCACGCCGCCGGGCAGCACCGAGCGGCGGACCACGGCCCCGCCGGGGTCGCCGGCTACGAACGTCGGGTCGCCGCTCTCACCGTCGGCAAGCGGCGTGGGGAGCAGCGGAAGGGAAACAGCTGAAGGCAGTGACATCGGGGTCTCTCAGGGTTGAGCGTCGATCGGGAAACGGCCAACGGCCCCGCCGTGGACTCTGGAGTCCACGGCGGGGCCGTCGGCGGCGGAACTGCGGGCACCTAGCTGACGGTGTCCTCGGCGGGCACCTCAGGGAGCTCGATGCCGGCGTCGTCGGAAGCCTCTTCGGCAACCACCGGCGACAGCGAGAGCTTTCCGCGGTCGTCGATCTTGGTGATCTCGACCTGGACCTTCTGGCCCACCGCGACGACGTCGTCGACGTTGTCGACGCGCTTGCCTCCCGAGAGCTTGCGCAGCTCGGAGATGTGAAGCAGGCCGTCCTTGCCCGGGGTGAGGGAGACGAACGCGCCGAAGGTCGTCGTCTTGACGACGGTGCCCAGGTAGCGCTCGCCGATCTCGGGAACCTGGGGGTTTGCGATGGCGTTGACCGCCGCGCGGGCGGCCTCGGCCGAGCCGCCGTCGGTCGCGCCGATCAGCACGGTGCCGTCATCCTCGATGGAGATGTCGGCGCCGGTGTCCTCCTGGATCTGGTTGATCATCTTGCCCTTGGGGCCGATGACCTCGCCGATCTTGTCAACGGGGATCTTGACCGAGATGATCCGCGGCGCGAACTCGGAGAGCTCGTCCGGGGCGTCGATCGCGGCTTCGAGCACGCCGAGGATGTGGAGGCGGGCCTCGCGGGCCTGCTTCAGCGCGGCGGCCAGCACGGAGGCGGGAATGCCGTCGAGCTTGGTGTCGAGCTGGATGGCGGTGACGAACTCGGAGGTACCGGCGACCTTGAAGTCCATGTCACCGAAGGCGTCCTCGGCTCCAAGGATGTCGGTGAGCGCCGCATAGCGGGTCTGACCGTCGACCTCATCGGAAACGAGGCCCATGGCGATGCCCGCGACAGGTGCCCGCAGCGGGACACCGGCGTTGAGCAGGGACAGCGTCGAGGCGCAGACCGAGCCCATCGAGGTGGAGCCGTTGGAGCTCAGCGCCTCGGAGACCTGCCGGATCGCGTAGGGGAATTCCTCACGGCTCGGCAGGACCGGGGCGATGGCACGCTCGGCCAGGGCGCCGTGGCCAATTTCACGGCGCTTGGGCGAACCCACGCGGCCGGTCTCACCGGTGGAGTACGGCGGGAAGTTGTAGTGGTGCATGTAGCGCTTGCGCGTCACCGGGGACAGCGAGTCGATCTGCTGTTCCATCTTGAGCATGTTCAGCGTGGTGACACCCAGGATCTGGGTCTCGCCGCGCTCGAAGATGGCCGAACCGTGGACGCGGGGCAGGACCTCGACCTCGGCGGTGAGCTTGCGGATGTCGGAAAGGCCACGGCCGTCGATACGGACCTGGTCCTTGAGGATGCGCTGGCGCACGACGGCCTTGGTGACCGAGCGGAAGGCTGCCGAAAGCTCTTTCTCGCGCCCCTCGAAGGACCCGGCGAGGGACTCGAGGACCTCGGCCTTGAGGGCGTCGGAGGCGGTGTTGCGTTCCTGCTTGTCGGCGATCTGGAAGACCTCGGCGAGCTTCTGCGCGGCGGCCGACTCGACGGCGGCGTAGACGTCGTCCTGGTAGTCGAGGAACACGGGGAACTCGACGGTCGGCTTGGCCGCACGCGAGGCCAGGTCCGACTGCGCTTCGCACAGGGCACGGATGAACGGCTTTGCCGCTTCCAGGCCCTCTGCGACGATCTCCTCGGTCGGTGCCGTGGCGCCGTTTTCCTTGATGAGGTTCCAGGAGTTGTCGGTCGCTTCGGCCTCGACCATCATGATGGCGACGTCGTCACCGACGACGCGGCCTGCAACGACCATGTCGAAGACGGAGTTCTCGAGCTCCGAGTGCTTCGGGAAGGCGATCCACTGGTCGCTTCCGCTGCCGTCGGAGACGAGCGCAACGCGGACGCCGCCGATCGGGCCGGAGAAGGGAAGCCCGGAGAGCTGGGTGGACATCGAGGCCGCATTGATGGCGACGACGTCGTAGCGGACGTCGGGGTTGATCGCCAGCACGGTGACGACGATCTGGACCTCATTGCGCAGGCCCTTGACGAAGGCCGGCCGCAGCGGACGGTCCATCAGGCGGCAGGCGAGGATCGCCTCGGTGGAGGGGCGTCCCTCGCGGCGGAAGAACGAGCCCGGGATGCGCCCGGCGCCGTACATGCGCTCTTCGACGTCGACGGTCAGTGGGAAGAAGTCGAAGCCCTCGCGCGGGGAGCTTCCGGCGGTGGTTGCCGAAAGGAGCGCGGTGTCTTCGTCGATGTAGACCATCGCTGCACCGGCGGCCTGCTGGGCAAGGCGGCCGGTCTCGAAGCGGACGGTGCGTGTTCCGAAGCGGCCATTGTCGATGACGGCTTCAGCAAATTGGATTTCGGGACCCTCCATAGAGAGTCACCTCCGTTTCTTAGTGGTGGGGGCGGTCGGCACCATTGTCGGGCGGCCCCTCGTGGGCCGCCTGTGCACCCGGTCTTCGATCGAGATCCACGGGACGGCAGCCTCTGCGGCCCGCCTCCCGGAGATCACTACCGAGGACCGCGAATGCGCGGTGCCTGCTGGCTCCAGTGTTTATCTTGCGGTGGTGTACCCGGACCTACCGGGCATAAGCGGAAGGCGGCTCCGTCTCCTAAGGAGATGGCGCCGCCTTCCATGCAACCTATCGGCGCAGGCCGAGGCGCTCGATGAGCGTCCGGTAACGCGTGATGTCGGTGTCGCGCAGGTAGTCCAGCAGGCGACGGCGGCGTCCGACCAGAAGAAGCAGGCCACGACGGGTGTGGTGGTCATGCTTGTGCATCTTCAGGTGTTCGGTCAGGTCGAGGATGCGGCGGGAAAGCATCGCGATCTGCACCTCGGGGGAACCGGTGTCCCCCTCGGAGGTGGCGTACTCTTTGATGATTTCCTGCTTGATAGCGGCGTCAAGGGCCACGTGTAACTCCTAGAGTTGTACCGTGAATAAGAGGTTTCGGCCGGCTGCCGGACTGTCCGCCGGAGCGGACCGCACGAAGGCCTGACACACAAAAATCCAGCCACCACGGACTGCAGCCGGATCTCAGCCTCCAGTTTAGCCGCTGGCCTGCAGATCTGTCGAAAGCACCTGCCGCGAGCGGTCCACGTCGAGCCACATCTGCTCGGCCAGGGCTTCCGGTCCGGTGTAGGTGATCTGGCCCCGGAGCCGCTGGACGAACTCGACGACGATCCTCTGCCCGTACAGGTTGAAGGCCGAAATCTCCTCCTCCGGACGGTTGATGACGTGCGCCTCGACCTGCCGGCTGACGCCTTCGAAGGTCGGGTTCGATCCGACGGAGATGGCCGCGGGCCACCGGGTCCCCGATCCGTCGAGGAGCCAGCCGGCATAGATGCCGTCGGCCGGCACGTAGCCCTCGGCGTCGTTCGAGAGGTTGGCCGTCGGGAAGCCCATCTCGCGCCCCCGTTTCGCCCCGTGGACGACCTCGCCGCGCATCCGGTGCGGGCGTCCGAGGATCCGGGCCGCGGTTTCCACGTCACCGGCCTCAAGTGATTCCCGCACCCAGGTCGAGGAACAGCGGCGCGTTGCCTCACCGTCACCGGTGGCCAGGGGGACGCTCGCCGCGAAGTCGTCGATGGCGAGGACCTCGAAGCCGAACCGGTGGCCGAGGGCGCGCATTGTCTCGAGGTCGCCGCTGTTGCCGCGCCCAAAACGTACGTCATGGCCGATGACGACGGCGCAGGCGTGGAGCGCGTTCACAAGGACCTTCTCGACGAACTCCTCGGGGGTGTGGGAGGCGAGGTCGAGGGTGTAGTGCATCATCAGGACGCCGTCGATGCCGGTCTCGGCCAGCGTGTGCACCCGGTCCTCGAGCCCCATGATCAGGGCAGGTGCGCTGTCGGGGCGGTGGACCTGGGCGGGGTGCGGGTCGAAGGAGATGGCGACGGCTGCGGCGTCGCGCTTCCGCGCTGCCTCCACAAGGTGCTCCAGCACGCGCTGGTGGCCCCGGTGGACACCGTCGAAGTTTCCGAGCGTGAGGACCGACGGGCCGAAATCGTGGGGCACATCGGCAAGGTCTCTCCAGTAGAACACGCATCTCCTTCGCCGTTGCGGCTTTCCGCGGCGCGGGCCGGAGCGTCCGGTTCCCTGCAGCGCCACTGTCCATTATTGCCGATACGCACTCCGCCGTTTCACGTTTGCCGGAGAAAAGCTTCGGAGAAACCGCGGCGGGGCATCAGCTGCGGGAGCTGAAGTCCTTCCGCATTTGGGTGGTCTTGGTGATGTACTTGTGCCACACCAGCAGGGCGGCCGGGAAGGCGAGCTCCACGACCATGAGGATGATCAGCAGGTAGTGGGGGGTGCCCGAGAACGCCCAGGACAGCACCCTGCCGATGCCGCCGGCGAAGACCATGAGGCAGACCAGCCAGAGCATGTTGGCCCACTGGAATTTCACGGCGATGGTGACGAAGGCGGCGCCCACGCCGACCATCATGGCGGAGAAGAAGCGGAACTGGTTCTCAAGGGTCGGGTTGACCGGCCGGGCGTCGGTGTCGGGAAGGCCGGCGGTGCCGAGGATCAGGTAGTAGGCGCCGAAGCCGGCGAGGATCAGGCCCACGAGGACGACGACGGTGCGGAACATGCTCCAGTCGCTGCCGCCGATCCCCTCGCTGGATTTTGTCCCCTCCCTGCCCTTGGTCCGGCCCTTGGTGGTCCCGTCCTTGGTGGTCCCCTCCGTGGCCGGACCGGCTGCTGTGCGGGACGGCGCAGGCGTGGAGGGCGGTCGGGCGGCGGGTGGGGTTCCGGCTTGGCCGATGCCGGTTCCGCCGCTGACGGGACCGCTGCCGGTCGATCCCGTGCTGGATGCTGAAGCCGCCGAGCCCGGGGTGTTGGTCCCTGGCCGGCCGTGCGGGTCCGGGATGTTCGTGCTCATGGCGCTTCCTCGCTGTCCTTGCTGCTCCTGCCGCAATACTCTCACGCGGCACAGGGACCGGAAAGGGCGATCTTGGGGCGCCCGGCGGGTCGGGCCGCGGCACACGGGGCCGGGCAGAGGCCGGGCAGAGGGCGCTGGACTCTAGGCGGGGACGGGGGCCGCAGGCCTGTTGCGGTACAGCCAGGCCAGACCGAGGACCGGAAGGATCAGGGGGACGTAGCCGTAGCCCTGGCCGAAGGCGGACCACACGGTGTCGGCGGGGAAGGCCTGCGGGTCGAGGAGGCTGAAGCTGCCCACGCCCAGCACGCCGATGAGTTCGACGCTGACGGCGGCGACGGAGATTCGATACCAGCGGGCACCGGGCCGGGCCAGCGAGACGGTCGCCAGGACGTAGACGGCGGCCGCGCCGGCGGTCAGCAGGTAGGCCAGCGGTGCCTCCGAGAACTTGGTGGCGATCTGGAAGGCGGCCCGTGCGGAGGCGGCCAGGGCGAAGATCCCGTAGACGGCAATCAGCAGCCGGCCCGGGCCGTGCGTCCGCCGGGCCTCCCCTCCCCGGTCGGAACGGCCGGCTGGGTTGGCCCCGCCGCCGGAGGGTGTGCCTGCGTTGCCGGGGCCGCCGGCGCCGCCGTCTCCGGTGTGCTTCACAGTCCTGCCACTCCGTCCCAGATCTGCTCCATTCGAACCAGCATGACAAACACGGCGAGCCCGGCGGCGGCCAGGACGAGATTGCTCCAGCGGCTGCGCTCGAGGATGGCCCACCAGAAGGCGCCGACCGGGAGGACGAGGGCCGTCAGGAGGTAGCCCCAGAACTCCCACGCCTCGCCAAGTACCGGCTCTCCCCCGGCCTGCCGCACTCCGGCCACCACGGCATAGACGAGCAGGAACAGCTCGACGGCGGCCACGGAGAGGATGGTGATGTCGTTCGGGGGCTGGCGCAGCAGCGCGGCCCCGATGCACAGCAGGGCGGAGACAATGCCGATCACCGAGCCCGCCAGGAGGAATCCGTCCATCACGCCGGACCGTTTCCGGGCGCGAAGACCAGGAGGGCCCGGGCATCCTGGCCGCGGTTCTCGAGCAGGGCGACAAGGGTGCCTTCGGGCGAGTAGGCCGCCACCGGCCCGGCCTCCTGCCCGGCGGCGATCTTCCGGCCGTGGGAGACGTCGTCGGCCTCGGCGGCGCTGAGCTCCCGCACCGGGAACAGGGCGCGCCCGGCGTCGTCGAGCTCAAGCAGCGTCAGCTTTTCGGCAAGCTGGTCAAGGGTGGAGGCCCCCTCGATGGTGTAGGGGCCCACCCGGGTGCGCCGCAGCGCGGTGAGGTGCCCGCCCACCCCGAGGGCCTCCCCAAGGTCCCGGGCGAGGGCCCGGATGTAGGTGCCGGAGCTGCACTCGACGGTGACGTCGACGTCCTGCTGCCGTCCGCCGTTGACGCGGCGGATGTCGTGGACCTCGAACCGGGAGATCGTGACGGACCGGGCCTCGAGCTGGACGTCCTCCCCGGAGCGCACCCGGGCGTAGGCCCGCTGGCCCTTGACCTTGATGGCGCTGACGCTGCTGGGCACCTGGGAGATCGTCCCGGTGAGGGCGCGCACGCCGGCGGAGATGTCTTCGGGGGTGACGGCGGCCGCGATGCTGCCTCCGGTGATCTCTCCCTCGGCGTCGTCGGTGATCGTCGACTGGCCCAGCCGGATGGTGGCGGTGTAGGTCTTGTCGGTGCCCACGATGTAGGTGAGCAGCCGGGTGGCGCGGTTGACGCCGATCACCAGCACTCCGGTCGCCATCGGGTCGAGGGTGCCGGCGTGGCCGACCTTGCGGGTGCCCGCCAGCCGGCGCATGCGTCCGACGACGTCATGGCTGGTCCAGCCCTGGGGCTTGTCCACGATTATCAGCCCTGAGTGGACCTGCCCGGAATTCACGCCTCCCAGTATAGGGCGAAGCCCGGGGCGCTCCCCGCCGGCCGGTGCCGCCCGCGCGGCGCGGGGCAGGCGATAGCATTCCCCTATGCTTCCCGCCGCCCACGCCCGCCGAGTTCCGGTCAACCAGATCCGCGAGATCACCCAGGCCGCGTGGGCCACCCCGCACTCCATCGTGCTCAGCATCGGCGAGCCAGGGTTCCCCGTCGCCCGGCACGTCCTGGAGGCCTCGATGGCGGCGCTGGACCGCGACGAGACGAACTACACGCCCAACGCGGGCATCGCCCCGCTGAGGGAAGCCTTTGCCGCCCGGTTCCTTGAGCACAACGGCGTGGCCGTGGACCCCTCGCAGGTCTATGTGACCGCCGGCGCCCAGCAGGGGCTGCACCTGGCGATGAGCACCCTCCTCGGGCCCGGCGACGAGGTGCTCATCCCCAACCCCGGCTATCCCACCTATCCGATGACGGCGGGGCTGGTGCACGCCGTCGCCGTCCCCTACCCGCTGCTGCCGGACAACGGCTTCCAGCCGCGCATCGAAGACCTCGAGGCGCTGGTGACCCCGCGCACCCGGATGCTCGTCCTCAACTCGCCGTCGAACCCGCTCGGCGCCGTGTTCGACGCCGACCTGACCCGGGCGCTGGTGGACCTCGCGCGGCGGCAGGACCTGTGGATCCTCTCCGATGAGTGCTACGAGGCGTTCACCTTCGACGTCGGGCATGTGAGCCCGGCACGCTTCGACGCCGGCGGCCCCGGAGCCCCCGCGGAGGCCGGCAGCCCGAGGGTCTTCACCTCCCTGACCCTGTCGAAGACCTACGGCCTCACGGGGCTGCGGATCGGCGCCCTGGTCACCCCGCCCGGCATGGAGCCGCTGCTGAACAACATCATGGAGGCCACCGTCTCCTGCGTCTCTGCGCCGTCCCAGTACGGCGCCCTCGCCGCGCTGAGCGGACCGCAGGACTACGTGACCGATGCCCTGGCGCACTACCGGAAGAACCGGGACGCGGCCACGGCGGTGCTCCGGAAGCTCAATATTCCGTACCTGCCGGCGCAGGGGGCGTTCTACCTGTGGGCCGATGTCTCCCACGCCTCCGGCGGCGATGTCCGGGCGTGGGTCGCTTCCCTGCTGGAGACCCGCGGGGTGGCGCTGGCCCCGGGAACGGCGTTCGGTTCCGGGGGTGAGGGCTGGGTCCGGATTGCCCTGTGCACCGATACCGACGCCCTCGTTGAGGGCCTCAGCCGCCTCCCCCACAGAAAAAGCAGCTGACCAGCGGTCAACTGCTTCTTCTGCGCATGTTCCTTCTGTGCTCCGGAGGCGGGCACCGGTTCGGCCGGGTGGAGTCGAACCTAAAGCCCGCGCGGAGCCTCGCTTGACTCCTCGTCGCGCTCCTCGGCGGTGCGGTACGGGTCGGCGTCGCCGGCGAACTCGGCGCCCTGGGCGATGGCCGCCACCTCGGCGTCGCGTTCGCGCGCCTTCCGGAGGAGCTCCTCGAGGTGGCCGGCGTTCACCGGAATCTCGTCGGGAACGAACTCGAGCGTCGGCGTGAGCCGGGCCGTGATGTTCCTGCCGACTTCGGCGCGCAGGATGCCGCGGGCGGATTCGAGGGCCGCCCGGGTGGCCTGCTGCTCGTCCTCGTCACCGAGCACCGTGTAGTAGAGGGTGGCGTGCTGGAGGTCGTTGGTGACGCGTGCATCGGTCAGGGTCACTGCTTCGAGCCGTGGATCCTTGACCCTGCGGCGGAGAGCCTCGGCGACAATCACCTTGATCCGCTGTGCAAGCCGCGCAGCGCGTGCCGGATCTGCCATTACTCTTCCTCCTGTTGCTCTGGTCTGCTGAAAGTGTGGAGCCGGCCGCGGAACGGCCGGCGGACAGCACAGGCGCCCCGGATCCCGGAGCGCCTGTGCTGTGCTACCTGCTAGACGCGGGGCTTCTCCCGCATTTCGAAGGTCTCGATGGTGTCGCCTTCCTTGATGTCGTTGAAGGACCCAAGGCCGATACCGCACTCGAAGTCCGTGCGGACCTCGGTGACGTCGTCCTTGAACCGCTTGAGCGAGTCGACGGTGAGGCCCTCGCCGATAACCTTGCCCTCGCGCAGGACGCGGGCCTTGGTGTTGCGGCGGATGATCCCCGAGCGGACGATCGAGCCTGCGATGTTTCCGAACTTCGAGGAACGGAAGACTTCGCGGACTTCGGCGGTGCCGAGCTGGACCTCCTCGTACTCCGGCTTGAGCATGCCCTTGAGGGCGAGCTCAATGTCATCGATGGCTGCATAGATGACGGAGTAGAAGCGCATGTCCACGCCTTCACGCTCGGCCAGGTCGGCCACGCGCTCGGCGGGCTTGACGTTGAAGCCGATGATGATCGCGTTGTCCACGGTCGCCAGGTTGACGTCGTTCTGCGTGATGGCGCCGACGCCGCGGTGGATGACGCGCAGCTGCACGCCTTCGCCGACGTCGATCTTGAGGAGCGAGTCCTCGAGCGCCTCAACAGCACCGGAGACGTCACCCTTGAGGATGAGGTTGAGGGTGTCAACCTTGCCCTCGGCCACGGCCTGGTCGAAGTCCTCGAGGCTGATGCGCTTGCGGCGCTTCGCCAGGGCGGCGTTGCGGTCAGCGGTCTCACGCTTCTCGGCGATCTGGCGGGCGGTGCGCTCGTCGTCGGTGACGAAGAACGTGTCGCCTGCCCTGGGCACTGTGGAAAGACCGAGCACCTGGACGGGCCGCGACGGTCCGGCCGTAGTGACCACATCGCCGTTTTCATTGAACATGGCACGGACGCGTCCGTGGGCCGTTCCGGCGACAATGGTGTCTCCGACGCGCAGCGTTCCCGACTGGACCAGCACCGTGGCAACGGCACCGCGGCCCTTGTCGAGGTTTGCCTCGATGGCGATGCCGCGGGCGTCCTTGTTCGGGTTGGCCCGCATGTCGAGCGCCGCGTCAGCGGTCAGCAGGACCGCTTCGAGCAGCTCGTCGATGCCGTCGCCCTTGAGCGCCGAGACGTGGACGAACATGGTGTCGCCGCCGTACTCCTCGGGCACCAGGCCGTATTCGGTCAGCTGACCCTTGACCTTGTCGGGGTTCGCGCCTTCCTTATCCATCTTGTTCACTGCGACGACGATCGGCACGTTGGCCGCCTGGGCGTGGTTGAGCGCCTCAACGGTCTGCGGCATGACGCCGTCGTCCGCTGCGACAACCAGCACCGCGATGTCGGTGACGCTGGCACCACGGGCACGCATGGCGGTGAACGCCTCGTGACCGGGGGTGTCGATGAAGGTGATCGCGCGTTCCGAGTCCTCCATCTCGTGCTGGATCTGGTAGGCACCGATGTGCTGGGTGATCCCGCCGTGCTCGCCCTCGACAACCTTGGTGTTGCGGATGGCATCGAGGAGACGCGTCTTACCGTGGTCGACGTGGCCCATGACGGTGACGACCGGAGGACGGGCCTCAAGCTGCTCGTCGCCTTCGGCCTCAAGCTCGGCATCGAAATCGATGTCGAAGCTGCTGAGCAGCTCGCGCTCTTCGTCCTCGGGGGAAACGACCTGGATCAGGTAGCCCAGCTCGGTTCCGAGCACCTGGAAGGTGTCCTCGTCGAGTGACTGGGTTGCCGTCGCCATTTCGCCGAGGTGGAAGAGCACGGTGACCAGGGCCGCCGGGTTCGCCTCGATCTTGTCGGCGAAGTCGGTGATCGACGCACCGCGGCGCAGGCGGACGACGGTGTTTCCGTCGCCGCGGGGAACGCTGACGCCGCCCAGCGAGGGAGCCGACATCTGCTCGAGTTCCTGCCGCTTGGCACGCTTCGACTTGCGCTGCTTGCCGCGGCCGGCACCTCCCTTACCGAAGGCTCCGGCCGTGCCGCCGCGTCCGCGGCCGCCCTTGCCGAAACCGCCGCCTGCGGGGGCTCCACCGGGGCTGGCCGGGGCTCCACCGGGACCGCGACGCGGTCCTGCACCCGCTCCGGGCGCGCCGCGGCCGGGGGCTGCGGGACGCTCGGTGCGGTTCGGCATCATGCCGGGGGTGGGACGGTTTCCGCCGGGACCGGCGGGACGGGGCGCACCCGGACGCGGAGCGCCCGGACGGGGTCCACCGGCGCCTGCTGCCGGGCGGGGTCCGCCTGCACCTGCTGCCGGACGGGGACCGCCCGGACCTGCCGCCGGGCGGGGTCCGCGCTCGTCCTCACGGCGTCCACCCGGACGGGGCATGCCCTGGGAGGGAGCGAACGGGTTGTTGCCCGGACGCGGTCCACCACCGGGACGGTCGCCCGTGCGGTCGGCCGGACGATCGCCGTCGCCGCGCCGGGAGCCCATGCCCTGTGAGGGGGCGAAAGGGTTGTTGCCCGGACGCGGTGCGCCACCGGGGCGGGTGCTGCCGGGACGGGCCGCTCCTGCCGCAGGAGGGGTTGCAGCGGTGCGCGGTGCCGGACGGGCACCGGGCTTGGCGGCCGGGGAGTTTCCGGCCGGGCTGCCGTCGCCGGCCGGTGCCTGCGCGGCGGCCGGCTCGGAGAACGGTGAGGGGCTGGCAGCGGGAGCCTGCTCCTGCGCGGGAACCTGGGCCTGCTGTGCCGGGGCCTGCCCGGCGTCTGCCGGCTTCGGCTGGGCGCCGGGGCCGGGAACTGCGGGGGTGGAGGGCTCCGGTGACGGAGCCGCCGGGGCTGGCTCCGCGCTGGCCGGCGCTGCTGGTGCCGGCGCAGAAGCCTTGGGCGCCGAAGCGGCCGCGGCGGTCTTGGATGCACCGTTGGCGGGGAAGGCGCCGCGAAGTTTCTTCACGACGGGGGCCTCAATGGTTGAGGAGGCGGAACGGACGAATTCGCCCAGTTCCTGCAGTTTTGCTACTGCATCTTTCGAGGTAATACCGAGCTCTTTTGCGAGTTCGTGTACGCGGACCTTGGCCACATTTCTCCTGTCTCGGTCCGCACCGAGTCAGGTACGAACCGTCTAATTCCTACTGCAGAACCCGCCTGCCGGGGCAGCCGGGAAGCTGAATGCAGAGCTCAACGGATTGTTCATCGTTGGGCACTCATCGCTGGGTACTCATCGGGTTTCCATCAGTTTTCTGACCCGCTTTCAGGGAGGACGGTTTCTTGCCTGGGGCCGTTGGAGGTCCCAGTGACTGCATGGAATTGAAGCGCCAGTTGCCCGGTCTCGACAGCGCCCCGAAAAGCACGGTGAAATGCCTTGCGTCGAAGAGCCGTTTCCATACAGGCCGGATCCGGGTGCAGCCATGCGCCCCGACCGGACAGCCGGCGGTGCGCGTCGAGCACGGCGACCTTACCTTCGTCGCCTGCCTGGGCCACCACCCGCATTAGTGCCGACTGGTTCCCGCGCTTCCGGCAGCCAACGCAGGTCCGGATGGGATGCAATCCCGTGTCCGTCGTGCCCGGTCCGCCGAGGCGCATGAAATCCTCAGTCCCTTTCATTCTACCGCTTCCGCGAACGATGTTGTTACCCGCGCCCCGCTCAGGCCTTCGCGGGCTGGGCGGCGTCCGAAACGATGTCGATGCGCCAACCGGTGAGCTTGGCGGCGAGGCGCGCGTTCTGGCCCTCCTTGCCGATGGCAAGGGAGAGCTGGTAGTCGGGGACGACGACGCGGGCTGAGCGGGTCGTCTCGTCGGTGATCGTCACCGAGGACACCCGCGACGGCGACAGCGAGCTGGCGATGAAGGTGGCGGCATCGTCGCTGTAGTCGACGATGTCGATCTTTTCGTCGTTGAGCTCACTCATGACCGCCCGCACGCGCGAGCCCATCTCTCCGATGCACGCGCCCTTGGCGTTGACGCCGGGGACATTGGCCTTGACGGCGATTTTCGTGCGGTGACCTGCCTCGCGGGCAAGTGCCACAATCTCGACGGTCTTGTCCGCGATCTCGGGAACTTCGAGTTCGAAGAGCTTCCGCACCAGGCCCGGGTGCGAGCGGGACAGGGTGATCGAGGGGCCCTTCATGCCGCGGTGGACGTCGACGACGAAGGCACGCAGCCGGGTGCCGTGAAGGTACTTCTCCCCCGGCACCTGCTCGGGCGGCGGCAGCACTGCCTCGACCGAGCCGAGGTTGACCTGGATCATGTGGGGGTTGCTGCCCTGCTGGATCATGCCCGCGACGAGTTCGCCCTCCTTGCCGCGGAACTCGCCGAGGATGTTGTCGTCCTCGGCGTCGCGCAGCCGCTGCAGGATGATCTGCCGGGCGGTGCTCGCGGCGATGCGCCCGAAACCGCTGGGCGTGTCATCGAACTCGCCGACAGGCTCGCCGTCGTCGTCCACCTCGGTCGCCCAGATGGTCACGTGCCCGTTCTTGCGGTCGAGTTCGGCCCGCGCCTTCTCCACGGCGCCGGGGCTGCGGTGGTAGGCCACGAGCAATGCCTGTTCGATCGTGGGGATCAGCAGGTCAAGCGGGATCTCCCGTTCGCGCTCGAGCAGCCTCAGCGCGCTCATATCAATATCCATTGGGGGACTCCTTATGCTGGGTGCGCCGGACCGGGGTCGCCCGGACCGTCGGCAGCGTTGTCTTCGTGGTGTTCATCCTCGGCGTGTGCAAATTCGACCTGCACCGTGCCTTTGAGGATCCGGGAAAATTCAAGGGTCATCGGTTCGCCCTGGCGGGGTTTCATCCCCTTCTTGACGGGCAGCTGCGGAAGCAGCCGGATGCCGTCGGCGGAGACCTCAAGCAGCCGCCCCACGACGTTGTCGCCGCTGGTCGGCGTCACCTCGACGAGCCGGCCGAGGTTCCTGCGCCAGTGCCGCGGCTCGGTCAGGGGCCGGGAAACGCCGGGGGAGGAAATTTCGAGGCTGTACGGCCTGCCGTCGTCGTGGGGGTCGTTGTCCATCGCCTCGGAAAGGTCCAGGGAGACACTCGAGATGACGTCGAGGCCGATGCCGCCCTGCCGGTCCTCCGGGAGATCGACGATGACGTGGACGGTGCGCTGCACGCCGGCGGTCTTGATGTCGATGTCCTCGAGGTAGAGGTCGTGCTTCTCGACGACCGGCTGGAGCAGATCCCGGAGTCTCTGCGCTTCCGCCTGCAGCTCGGCATCTCGGGCCGCTTTGCGCGGCGACGACGGATTTCCCTGGCCGGACCGAACCGCCATAGCTGCCTCCCACTCGATGATGTTGTGCTCCAAGAGTACCGACTTTCATCAGGCGCAGATGTATCGGCGGCTCAAACCGGCTCGATCATGACATGATCTCTTCCTGTGACGACACCCCCGCCCCGCCAGCGCAGCACCGGGAAAAAGGGCACCCCTCCGGTGGGTTCCCGGATGGCCGGGCTCCTGGTGCCGGTGCTGGTTTTCCTGCTGGTGACCGGCGCCGGTGTCACCGCCCTGACCCCGCGCGGCGGGCCGGAACCGACCTTCACGGAACGGGCCCAGCAGGCCGCCGCCGACCGCGCCCGGGACCTCGCCGCCGACGCCGCCGTACTCGCCCGCTCCGCGCCCGCGGCCGGTTACGCCGAGGCCGCGGAGCTGCTTGCGGCGCAGGCGCACGGCCTCGCCCCCGCCGGCCCGGAGAGCGCCCAGGGCTCCTCTTCCGGCACCCGGTCCGGCGCTCCGGAGGCGACCGCCGCTGAGGGCACCTCCACGCCAGTGACACCTGCAGGGTTCCTGGAGGACCTCGCGGCGTCGGCCGGTGATAACCTCTCCGACGCGGTCAAGGCCGAGCCGGGAATCGCGAGGCTTCTCGCATCGGTCGGCAGCAGCCAGTGGCAGCAGGCGGCCTCCCTGCGCACCCTGCTGGGCCTGCCGGTCGAGGCTCCCGCTGCGGCCGGCCTTGACGCAGCCGACGGTCCGGCGTGCACGGATGAACCCCGGGGCAGTGCCGGACAGCGCCGCGCACTACTGTCGGCCGTCCGCACCGAGGACCGGGCCGTCTACGCCTATGAGGTGGCCGCGGCACGGCTGCCCGATCCGGAGCCGCTGCTGGCGGCCTCCCGGGAGCATGCGGCGGTCGCCGCGGCGGCCTCCTCGGCACTGGCCGCGCTCTGCGCCGCACCGGCGCCGCTTCCCCCGGCGTATGCACTGGCCCCGGAGTTCCTCGCCGACCCCGCGGCAGGCATCGCGCGGCTGGAGCAGGAGTTGAGCGTCTTCTATGGTTCGGTGGTCGGCGCGGGCGGGCCGGCGCTCCGTGGCTGGGCGGTCGGGCGGCTCACCACCGCCGTCCAGCGCAGCTTCGCCCTGGACGGCGTCGCGGAGCCCTTCCCCGGCATTCCCGTCGAGGAGCAGGCACTGCCCACGGCGGGAAGCACCGAGGAACCCAATGCGGAGGATACTGGGAAACCATGAGCGGAAATGATGCCTTCCACGACGGCGAACCGCACCGGGGCGCACTCGCCCAACGGCTGAACCGCCTGCGGGCGGGAGTCCTCGGGGCAAACGACGGCATCGTCTCGGTGGCCGCCGTCGTCGTCGGAGTCGCCGGGGTGACCACCGCCTCCGGGCCCATCCTCACCGCCGGTGTGGCGGCCCTCGTCGGCGGAGCCCTCTCAATGGCCCTTGGCGAGTACGTGTCGGTGAGCAGCCAGAGTGACAGCCAGCGGGCCCTGATCGAGAAGGAACGCCGTGAGCTTGAGGAGGAGCCGGAGGAGGAACTGCTCGAGCTGGCCGGCCTCTACCAGGCGAAGGGCCTCAGCGCTGAGACCGCGATGACGGTGGCGGTCGAACTCACCGAAAGGGACGCGCTCGGCGCACACCTTTCGGCGGAGCTCGGTATCGAAGAGGACGACGTCGTCAGCCCGTGGCACGCCGCCTTCGCCTCGGCCGTGGCCTTCACTGTCGGAGCCCTGCTGCCGCTGATCGCCATCATGCTTCCCCCGACCGGGCTGCGGGTTCCTGTCACCTTCGCCGCCGTCCTCGTGGCCCTTGCCCTGACCGGCGGCCTCGGAGCACAGGTGGGCGGCGGGTCGAAGCTGCGCGCCGCGCTGAGGGTCGTTGTCGGAGGGTTCCTCGCCCTCTCGGCCACCTTCCTGATCGGAAATCTGCTCGGGGCCACGAATCTCGTATAGCGTGCTGGAATGACAGGTTTCGCAGTCGAGCTCCCCGAGGGGCTGAAGCGCGCCGCGCGGCAGCTCCCCGGCGGAAGCGCCTGGCTGCGGAACTGGCCCGGCATCCTCCAGCGGTACCTCGAAGCGTGGGAGCTGACCCTCGACCTTCCCTCCGGCCGGCGGCCGTGGTCCGGACAGTGCTCGGTGGTCCTGCCCGTACGCAGCTCGAACGGCGGAGAGGCCGCACTGAAGATCGGCGTCCCGCACGAGGAGTCCCGTACCGAGCCCGAGGCGCTCACGCTGTGGGACGGCGCGGGGGCCGTGCGGCTGCTCGCCTTCAACGCCGCGGACTCCGTGCTGCTGCTGGAGCGCCTCGATGCGCGCCGCCCGCTCGGGTCGCTCCCGTTGGAGCAGACCACTGCCATCTGGGGTGCGCTGGTGCGGCGGTTGTCCCTGCGCCCGGACGGGCGGAGCGAGTGGGCACAAATCCCCGCGCTCGCCCCCGAGGCCGAGACCTGGACCGATACCCTGCCCGCGGACTGGGAGGCCGCCGGCAGGCCGTTCCCGCGGTGGCTGCTCGAGCACGCCCTCGAAACCTGCCAGGTGCGTGGAGCCGTGGGCCGGCGCTCGGCGCGGGACGTGCTGGTGCATTCGGACCTTCACTACGGGAACATCCTGGCCCGCCCCACGCCGGAGGCCGGGGATGTAGCGGAGCAGCCGTCGGCCGGCGGCTTCGTGGCCATCGATCCCAAGCCCCTGCTCGGGGACGCCGAGTACGCCGTCGCACCCATGCTGTGGAACCGGATCGGTGACCTCCCCGCCGCCGATGCGCCCGGGCAGCTGCGCCTGCGGTGCGCCGCGCTGGCCGCAGCGGCCGGCCTGGATCCGGAACTGGCCCGCGACTGGGCAGTGGTGCGGGAAGTGCGCAACGCCCTCTACTACCTTGAGACCGGCTCGCCGGGCGACGCGAGGCGGTCCCTGTGGGTGGCAAGTTCGCTGCTGGGCCGGACGCTGCCGGACCTGCCGCCGGCGCACCTGCTCAGCGCTCCGTGAACGGCCTGACGTTTTCGATCCACACGTCGTAGCCGAGCTTCACGATCAGGGCGCCGACCACGACGAGGAAAATGATGCGGATGAACCGGCTCCCCTGGGTGATGGCCATCCGGGAGCCGAGATACCCGCCGACCATATTGGCCGCCCCCAGCAGGAGCCCGAGGCCCCACAGGATCGAGCCGTGCGGCAGGAAGAACACCAGGGCGCCGAAGTTGGTGGCCATGTTGACGATCTTGGCCTTCGCGCTCGCGCCCAGGAAGCTGTAGCCGAGCAGCGTCACCATCGCGATAACGAGGAAGGAGCCGGTGCCCGGGCCGATCAGTCCGTCATAGAACCCGATTACCCCGCCGATGGCCCCCGCGGTTCCGTAGTGCCGCCGGCCCGAATACTTAAGCTTCGTCAGGGTTCCGACGGTGGGCCGCAGGGCGGTGAAGACCGCGACGGCGATCAGGGCCGCGACGATGATCGGCTTGAACACCGACGAGGGCAGCGAGGCCGCCAGCACCGCCCCGCCGAAGCTGCCCGCCAGCGCGATCAGCGCCATGGGAACGGCGGTGCGCAGGTCGGGGTGGGCACGGCGGTAGTAGGTGATGGCGCTCGTCGTGGTGCCGAAGATCGAGCCCATCTTGTTCGTCGCCAGCGCCTGGACGGGCGTGATGCCCGGCACCAGGAGCAGCGCCGGCAGTTGGAGCAGCCCTCCCCCGCCGACAACGGCGTCGATCCAGCCGGCGGCCAGGCCGGCGACGAGCACCAGGAGGACCGTCGCCAGCTCGATCTCCTCGAGCCCTGAGACCACCTGGGCTAGCCGTTCAGGACGGTGCGCAGGTGCTCCAGCGCCTCGCCGACGGCGACCGTTGTGGCCTCTCCGGTCCGCCGGTCCTTCACCTCGATCACGCCGTCGGCCAGGCCGCGGCCCACTACGACGATCGTGGGGACGCCGATCAGTTCGGCGTCGCCGAACTTCACGCCCGGTGAGACCTTGGGCCGGTCGTCGTACATCACGTCGAAGCCGGCGGCCTCGAGGTCGCCCGCGAGCTGTGCGGCGGCGGCGAAGATTTCCTCGCCCTTGCCGGTGGCAACGATGTGCACATCGGCGGGGGCGACGTTGCGGGGCCAGATCAGGCCCTTGTCGTCGTGGTTGGACTCGGCCAGCGCGGCAACGGCCCGGGTGACGCCCACGCCGTAGGAGCCCATGGTGACGGTGGCCAGCTTGCCGTTGGCGTCGAGGACCTTCAGGCCGAGGGCCTCGGTGTACTTGCGGCCGAGCTGGAAGATGTGGCCCATTTCGATGCCGCGGGCGGCCTCCAGCGGCCCGGAGCCGTCCGGGGCCTCATCGCCTTCGCGGACCTCGACGGCCTCGATGACGCCGTCCCAGGCGAAGTCGCGGCCCGCGACGAGCCCGAAGACGTGCCTTCCGGGCTGGTTCGCGCCGGTGATCCAGGTGGTGCCGGAGACAACGCGCGGGTCGACGAGGTAGCGCAGCCCGGTGCTGCCCTTCAGCCCGAGGACGGCTCCGTCGAGGCTTTCACCCGGGCCGATGTAGCCCTTCACCAGGCCGGGGTGCTTCTTGAGGTCCTCATCGGTTGCGGCTTCGACGGCGACCTCGCCGCCCACCTCGAGGTGGGTGCCGATGGTGGCCTCCATGCGCTTGAGGTCGACGGTGCGGTCCCCGGGCACACCGACCACGAAGATCTCGCGGCCGCCGGTGGGCAGCATGGCGGCAAGGACGACGTTCTTGAGGGTGTCAGCAGCCGTCCAGGGCCCCCCGTCCCGCGGCGCAACCGCATTGGCGGAGTTCACCAGCGTCTCGATGGTGGGGGTGTCGGGGGTGTCGAGCACCTCGGCCGCCGGGGCGCCGGAGTAGTCGATGGCGGGGGGCACGACGGTTGTGACGGCCTCGACGTTCGCGGTGTAGCCTCCGGCGGAGCGCACGAAGGTGTCCTCGCCGATGTCGGTGGGGTGGAGGAATTCCTCGCTCTTGGAGCCGCCCATGGCGCCGGAGGTCGCCGTCACCGGGATGACCTCGAGCCCGAGGCGTTCGAAGATGCGCAGGTAGGCCTGCCGGTGCAGCTGGTAGCTGCGGTCAAGGCCGGCGTCGTCGATGTCGAAGGAGTAGGAGTCCTTCATGATGAATTCGCGGCCGCGCAGCAGACCGGCGCGGGGCCGGGCCTCGTCGCGGTACTTGTTCTGGATCTGGTAGAGGCTGACCGGGAGGTCCTTGTAGGAGTTGTAGAGGTCCTTCACCAGCAGCGTGAACATTTCCTCGTGGGTGGGGGCCAGGAGGTAGTCGGCGCCCTTGCGGTCCTGCAGGCGGAAGATGCCGTCGCCGTACTCGGTCCACCGGTTCGTCACCTCGTAGGGTTCCTTCGGCAGCAGGGCCGGAAAGTGGACCTCCTGCGCGCCGATGGCCGCCATCTCCTCACGGATGATCGCTTCAACCCGGCCCAGGACTTTCAGGCCCAGCGGCAGCCAGCTGTAGATCCCCGGCGCGGCCCGCCGGATGTAGCCGGCGCGCACCAGCAGCCGGTGGCTTGCCACTTCGGCTTCGGCAGGGTCTTCACGCAGGGTGCGCAGGAAAAGGGTTGAAAGTCGTAGGACCACGCTGGGGAATCCGTTTCTTCGAGACAGGCCCCGACCGGGCGGGGAACAACAGGTACCAATCTATCGGCTCCGGCGCTCCGGCAACGACAGCCGCCGCAGCCGCAGCCCTGCCTCCCCGACAGTGGAGTGGCCGGTGCGCAGGAGAGCAGGTGTCAGAGCAGGACGGTGGCGAAGGTTCCGGCCTCGGTGAATCCCACCCGGCGGTAGGAGGCGATGGCGCGGGCGTTGTAGGAGTTGACGTAGAGGCTGACCGTCGGCGCGAGGGCTCGGGCCGCAACGGCCACGGCCGCCATGTATCCGGCGCTCAGGCCCCTGCCGCGGTAGTCCGGATTCATCCATACGCCCTGGACCTGGACGGCCTGTGATGAGACAGTGCCGAGTTCCGCCTTGAAGATCACCGCTCCGTCGTCCGCGAACGCGGCCAGGGAGTGTTTCCTGCGGATGAGCGAGGCGACGCGGCGGCGGTAGTGTTCGGTACCGCCGATGTAGGGCGAGTAGCCGACCTCCTCCTCGAACATCGCGGCGCACGCAGGCAGCAGGACATCCAGCTCGTCGGGCCGGGTGAAGCGTATTCCTTCCGCCGGCTCAACCGCGGGGTCGGTGTCCAGCGTGAGCAGCGGCTGGACCGGGCGCAGATCGAACGGCTCGGAGGAATAGTCCTGAAGGGTTGACCACAGCCCCAGCACGCCGGCGGCCGGTCCGAAGATCGAGGAGAAGCTGCGGCCCGAGCGGCCCAGATGCTCGCCGAACTCGGCGCCGGTCTCTCCGGTCACGCCGACAGGGATGAGGTTCACCCCGGCCCAGCAGGCGCACTCGAGCTCCCCGTTCCGGTACATGCCCACAATGTGGCCGCCCACCGCCGAGCCCGCAGCGCTTCCGGTGCCTTCGAGGTGCGCGGCGAGGAAGACGTTCGCCACCGGGTCGCGGTTTACGAGGGTCCACAGGGCCGCGGTGTCCTGCTGTTCGAGGACACGGAAGGACCACGGCCCGACAGGGTCGGCCGGCGCCTTAGCTAACGGTAACCACGGGGCCACCCGGGACAGCATTTTCGCCATCGGTCTCCCCCATCTCCTCCGCGATCCTCATTGCCTCTTCGATGAGTGTTTCGACGATCTGGTCCTCGGGCACGGTCTTGATCACTTCACCGCGGACGAAGATCTGTCCCTTGCCGTTGCCGGAGGCCACCCCGAGGTCGGCTTCGCGGGCCTCGCCCGGGCCGTTCACCACGCAGCCCATGACGGCGACGCGCAGCGGGACCTCCATGCCCTCGAGCCCTGCCGTGACCTGGTCGGCCAGGGTGTAGACGTCGACCTGGGCGCGGCCGCAGGAGGGGCAGGAGACGATCTCAAGCTTGCGTGGCCGCAGGTTCAGCGACTGCAGGATCTGGTTGCCGACCTTGACCTCCTCCACGGGCGGAGCCGACAGGGACACCCGGATGGTGTCGCCGATCCCCTTGGAAAGGAGTGCGCCGAAGGCGGTGGCCGACTTGATCGTGCCCTGAAAGGCCGGTCCGGCTTCCGTCACGCCGAGGTGGAGCGGCCAGTCGCCGCGTTCGGCGAGCAGTTCGTAGGCGCGCACCATGATCACCGGGTCATTGTGCTTGACCGAGATCTTGAAGTCGTGGAAGTCGTGCTCCTCGAACAGTGAGGCTTCCCACACGGCGGACTCGACGAGGGCCTCCGGGGTCGCCTTGCCGTACTTCTCCATCAGGCGCGGATCGAGCGATCCGGCGTTGACTCCGATGCGGATCGAGGTGCCGGCGGCCTTCGCTGCGGCGGCGATCTCCTTGACCTGGTCGTCGAACTTGCGGATGTTGCCCGGGTTGACGCGGACCGCGGCGCAGCCGGCGTCGATCGCGGCGAAGACGTACTTCGGCTGGAAGTGGATGTCGGCGATCACCGGGATCTGGGACTTCTTGGCGATGATCGGCAGCGCGGCGGCGTCGTCGGCAGAGGGGCAGGCGACGCGCACGATGTCGCAGCCGGTCGCCGTCAGTTCGGCGATCTGCTGCAGGGTCGCGTTGATGTCGGTGGTCGGCGTCGTCGTCATCGACTGGATGCTGATCGGGGAATCCGAGCCCACCCCGACTGAGCCGACCTTGATCTGGCGGGTTTTGCGCCGCGGGGCGAGTACGGGCGGGGGCGCTGCTGGCATTCCTAGGCTGACCGAAGTCAAAACATCCTCCATGTGGCGGCATTAGCCGCGTGGCAGTCCGATTTTCCTGATCCCATTATCCACCCCGGGGCAGACGGTTCTCCTAGTTGAAGGACGAAGCTCACACGTACTTGGCGAAAGCACCGACGACCGGGTTCCACTCCGTGGTCTTCACTGCGGAGATCGCCTGGGCCCGGGTGAAGGGGTCCTCGCTCACCAGCTGGTGCAGGTCATCCTCGGAGTCTGCGGTGAAGACCAGCAGGGCTCCGGTCCCGTCGGCGAACGGCCCGGAGGCCAGGAGCCGGCCCTGCTCGACGAGACGGGCCAGCCACTCCCGGTGGGCCGGGCGGTGCTCGGCCCGAAGGTCGGACTGGTCGGGGCTGTAGACGTACTCGACGGCGAAAACACTCATAAACCCACCCTACGTGATCAGAGCAGGTAGTTCGCCGCGAGGGAGGCCACCCCGGCGGCCCAGAGCATTGAGGTCAGAGTGCCGATGATGAAGCGTTCGGCGGCCGCCGGGGTTTCCTTGAGTTCGGCGTACCGGCCCAGGCCCTTGATCGCCACGACGTAGGCGATGGCGACCGGTTCCCCGGTGAGGATGGCGGTGGCGACGGCGAGCCGTTCGAGCACGCCGATGACGAGTCCGCCGCGCAGGACCCCCGCGGGCAGCTCCGGCGGCGGCGCAGGCGCGGGAGGGGCCCCCTGCTCCCAGGGGTTGGGCCGCGGCGGGGCCGGGAAGGCGAGCTGGGGCTGGTCGGCCGGCTCCGGTCCGGATTCACTGGCGCGCTCCTGGGCGTCGACGGTCCGGGCCAGGCGCAGCACCAGGGTGGTGACGGGCCAGCCGAGCCCTCCCGCGGCAAGCAGGGTCAGGACGATCCAAATCAGTTCCATCAGCGATCCCCCCTGGACGCGCCGGCGGCCGGGCCGCGCCCTGCACTCCCGGCAGGCTCCGGCCGGCCGCCGTCACGGGTGGCCTCCCCGGGCCCACGCACCGTACAGGCCGCGCCGGCGGCATCGGCTGTGTCGGCCGGACAGGCTTTAGCTGCCGTGCCGCCCGGGTCTGCTATCTGACCTGTGTCGGCCCAGCGGAGCAGGAGCGCCGCCGCCGGACGGGCGGCCCATTCCTCGGTCCAGGCCGAGCGCGCCACCGCTTTGCTGACCGACTGCGGTGCGATGCCCAGCTCCCGTGCGGCGGCCGTCTGGCTCCCCCACTTGCCCGGTTCGAGCCGGTCAAGGATGCGCCACTCGGCCCGGCTCCGGTGCATCACGTGGCGTCCGATCAGGGTCAGCACTCCCTCGGCCTCGGCGGCTCCGGGCGGGCCCTCAACGGCCAGCGGGGCACGGTCGCCGGTCTTCTTGGCCCGCTCGACGGCGGCACGCGCCGCCACGAAGGCGCTGCCGCGTCCCTCCCGTGGGCTGGCGGGCAGGGGACGCTCGATGTCGCCGATCCCGAGGCCCACGTACCAGCCCCCCTGGCGCAGGCACAGCAGCGCGGCCTCGACGGCGGCTTCGGCGGAGGCGGGAATGCCCTGCGCCTCGTCGCCTACCGAGCGCTCGAAGGGCGTGACCATGTCGACCCCGTGGAGCAGCTCCAGCAGGTCGGGGACGCGGTCGACGTCGTGCTGACTGCCGGCCTGATCGATGGTGAGTACGAACACGCACCTGAGCCTATAAGGCTGAAATCCCTTTTTCAACCGTATTGGGGTTCAAATGAATTTACACCCTATCCGAAAAGATCGACCGGCTTCACGATGTCCGCGTAGATGAGCAGGATGCCCATGCCCATCAGGAGGACGGCGACCGCGTAGGTCAGGGGCAGCAGCTTGGCCATGTCGAACGGTCCCGGGTCGGGGCGCCGGAAGATCCGGGCGACGGTGCGCCGCAGCCCCTCCCACAGGGCGCCGGCAACGTGCCCGCCGTCGAGCGGGAGCAGGGGGATGAGGTTGAAGACGAAGAGTGCGAGATTGACTCCGCCCACCAGCCCGACGAGGGTCGCTGCCCGTGCCTTGAGGGGGATTTCCTCCATGGCGGAGACCTCGCCGGCGATCCTGCCGACACCCACCACGCTGATCGGGCCCTCCGGGTCCCGGGGTGCGTCCGAGAACGCGGCCTCTCCGACATCGACCACCCGCTGGGGCAGGTTCAGCACGACGCCGGTCACCCGGGCCAGCGAGTCACCCACCGCGGGCAGGACCTCGCTGGCCGGCTGCGGCACCAGCTCCTGCTGGGAGCCGATGCCGATGAAGCCGACCTCTTTGGTGATCGGACTGCCGTCGGCGTCGACCTGGGCCTGGCCGTCCGGCCCTGCCACGGGCCGCTCGGTGAGCAGCGGGGTGATGGACGAGCTGCGCGTCTCCCCGTCGCGGACGTAGCTGATCGGAACGCTGCGGCCCGCGGCCTCACGGATCCACTCGGAGAACTGGTCCCAGCTTTCGACGTCGCGGCCATCAAAGGTGAGGATGCGGTCACCGGGCTGCAGCCCCGCCTCGAACGCGGGGGCGGCCGGGTCGCCGTCGGCGCAGTCCGTCTGGCCGGTCTCGGCCTGCCGGTCGGCCGAAACCACGCACTTGTAGACCTCGGCGACGGTCGTCGTCGCCTGGGCGGTTCCGAATCCCATGATGAGGACGGCGAACAGGACAATGCCGATCAGCAGGTTCATCAGCGGTCCGCCGAGCATGATGATGATGCGCTTGTAAATCGGGAGCTTGTAGAAGACGCGCTTTTCGTCGCCGGGCTGGAGCTGCACGGCGGCGGCCTGGCGCGCGTCATTGGTCAGCTGCTGGAACACGCCGGTGCCGGACTGGCGGGCCCTGCCTTCGTCGTCAGTGGGCCCCGGGGGAAACATTCCGATCATCGAGATGTAGCCGCCGGCGGGGATCGCCTTGATGCCGTACTCCGTCTCGCCCTTGCGGCGGGACCAGAGGGTGGGGCCGAAGCCAACCATGTACTGCGTGACGCGGACCTTGAACAGCTTGGCCGGCACCAGGTGCCCTACCTCGTGGAGCGCGATGGACGCACCGATGCCCACCACAACGAAAAGCACTCCGAGGATGAAGAGCAGAATAGACAAGGCGTTTCCTTCGATTTCGTGTTCCGTCGGGGGCGCATCGGATGCTGGTGCGTCCGGCAGGCGTGTCCCTATCCGGCGGAGGTTTCCTTCATTCCACAACGGGCGCGGGCGGAAGCTCGTGCCCGGCATTCGGCGTCGAGCACCGCCTCAAGGGTGATGCCCCCAGGGTCGGCGCCGCCGGGCGCAACCCCGGTGTCACCGGATTCACTGAGCTCTGCCACCACCGCGGCGACCGTGTCGACGATGTCGGTGAAGCCGATGATGCCCGCGTGGAAGGCCTCGACGGCCTCCTCGTTGGCGGCATTGAACACCGCCATTGACGTACCGCCTGCCGCGGCCGCGGTCTTTGCAAGGCGCACCGCGGGAAACGCTTCCTCGTCGAGCGGCTCGAAGGTCCAGCCAGCGGGGGTGCTCCAGTCACATGCGGCGGCGGAACCCGGCACGCGGTAGGGCCAGCCGATCCCGAGCGCGATCGGAAGGCGCATGTCCGGCGGCGAGGCCTGGGCGATGGTTGAGCCGTCGATGAACTGGACCATCGAGTGGATGACCGACTGGGGATGCACCACGACGTCGATCCGCTCAAGCGGAATGTCGAAGAGCAGGTGCGCCTCGATGACCTCGAGAGCCTTGTTCACCATGGTGGCGGAGTTGGTCGTGACCACCCTGCCCATGGTCCAGGTGGGGTGGGAGAGCGCCTGGGCGGGAGTGACGGCCGTCAGATCTGATCGGGACATGCCGCGGAAGGGGCCGCCCGAAGCGGTGAGCACCAGCCGGTCGACCTCGTCCGGGAGGCCCGAGCGGAGGGCCTGCGCGAGGGCCGAATGCTCGGAGTCGACCGGCACCAGCTGCCCGGGGGCCGCGGCGTCCTTCACGAGCTGCCCCCCGACGATCAGGGATTCCTTGTTGGCCAGCGCGAGCAGGTGCCCTACCCGCAGGGCGGCGAGGGTGGGCGCGAGGCCGATCGACCCGGTGATGCCGTTGAGGACTACTTCTGCCTCGGGCCAGGCGGCCAGGTGCTGGGCCGCGTCGGGTCCGGCGACGATCTCCGGGTGGTAGCCGCGCACTCCCGCGGCGTCAGCGGCCTTGCCGACGGCCTGTTCGAGTTCGCTTTCAGTGCACAGGGCGGCCCCGACCGCCGGGGCGCGGGTTGCCACGGCCTGCTGGGCCAGCATGGCGGGGTTGCGCCCGCCGGCGGCGAGCGCCGCCACGCTGAACCGGTCCGGGGCCTGGGCGATCACCTCAAGCGCCTGGGTGCCGATGGAACCGGTGGATCCCAGGATGACGACCCGGCGGTGGCCGCGCGGAAGCTTGGTGAAGTCCATGGCCCAAGTATCCCGCACGGCACGCCGTCGGCAGAAACAGGCCGGGCGTCCGGCGCTAGGCGAGCGCGCTGACGGCGTCACGCACCGTCTGCTCCCCCGACGTGAGTTCCAGGACCGTAGAACGGCCGATGTTGCCCACCAGGAGTGCGGCGAGGACGGAGGCGACGTCGGCGCGCGGGATGGAGCCGAAGCCGGTCTTGGCGGCGAGCTTCACCCGGCCGGTGCCCGGTTCGTCGGTGAGGCCTCCGGGGCGGATGATCGTCCAGTTCAGCTGCTTTCGGGCCTGCAGGTCCTGTTCGGCGGCAAGCTTGGCCAGCAGGTAGGCGTAGAACACGTCGTCCATGCCCTCGGGCCGGGCGCCGCCGTCGACGGAGTCGGCGCCCATCGAGGAGATCTGGAGGAAGCGTCCCACTCCGGCGATTTCCGCGGCGTCGGCGAGCAGCACCGAGGCTGCGCGGTCGACGCTGTCCTTGCGTTCAACGCCACTGCCGGGCCCTGCTCCGGCGGCGAAGACGACGGCGTCTGCCCCTGTGAGGACATCGGCCACTTCCTGGGCGGTGGCCGACTCGAGGTCGAGAACCACCGGGTCGGCCCCGTCCTGTCGAAGGTCTGCCGCATGGTCGGGGTTGCGGATCAGTCCGGTGACGTAGTGGCCCTGCGCCACCAGCCGGCGGGTCAGTTCGCGGGCGATCTTTCCGTGGGCTCCTGCAATTCCAATTCTCATATGGGGACAACGGTTGTGGCCCCGGGCACATTCCCGCCCGTCATCCCTGCCCGTTTAAGGTTCTTCTTCCAGAGCGAAGGACCGGTGGATCAAGTCCGTCATCGCCTGTTGGAAATCTTGGCGCCTCCGCTCGCTCCAGTCCTCAGTAAGCTCGTCGAAAATGTGCTCCTGCCACTCATGGGCCTGTTCGAGAAGTGTCCGCCCGGTCGAGGTGACCGTTACCTGGCGTTGGCGCCCGTCTGCTTCTGGTGCCTGTATGGCCAGATAGCCGGCCTCTGCAGCCTTCTTGACCAGTCGTGATGCTCCGCTCTGATCGATACCGATTTCGCGGGCGATGGCATTGACCGTTGCCGTGAATCCCCGCTGGACCAGGGAGTGCACAACTTCGGTGACCAGCACGTTCCGGCCCTGCTCGGCGATCGCGTGGTCGCCCGGCGACGACCGTCGGGACCAGTGCCGGACGAACTCGAACAGAACCTGTCCCGGCCCTTGATCCTTCATGCGGTGGCGTCCATTTCGCGGCAGATGGAGGCCAACTCCAGCGCTGACTTTAGATCGGGCAAGCGCAGGGCGGCAGTTACCTTCCCACCGGCTACCCGGAATACCGTAGCCACCCGGGTCGGGGATGCACTTTCAGGCCAGGTGGCATCCTCCTCGACAACCATGAGGTGTTCGCCGACCGGATGCCACGACCGCGGGGTCAGCTTGATCTGCGACCGCTGCACCCACTCCGCGAACTGGTCCGGGGTGATCGACCCCGCACCCTTCGGGCCGAGGACGACGATCGGGTCACCCACCGCCTTCGCCGACCGGGCCAGGGAGCCCTCGTTGACGCTCGCATGCCACTCTTTGATTGCTGATTCCAGTGTTGAATGCATGGCACAACTATATGCGAAACGCATACATGGGTAACCTTTCCCGCCGACCCTCGGCCGTCAGGTGCAGCCGCGATCAGTGGCTATGGGAGCCGGAGGAGCGTCATAGAAACGTTGGGACCGCAGGGCCGGCCGCAGCCCAGCCGCCGCGCGAAATGTCAGTGGCGGGTGGCAGAGTGGGGCCATGGAAGCACCGAAGCAGCCATCCACCACACGGGAAATTCCCGTCCCGGCGGGGCTCAGCGGTGCACTCCAGTTGTTCTCCCCCGAACTGCTCGACGGGCCAGGTCTTGTGGACGCCCTCGGGAAAATCGAGTCCCTGATCAACTGGGCACACGCGGGCCAGGCACGGATTCTGCACCTGCTTGAACAGAACTTCCTCGACGCCGCAGCCGGGGAATCCCTCCCGCAGCCTGCCGCGACCAACGGGAGCGCCAAGGCAGCGCTACGCCGGCTGGACGAAGACCTCGCAACAAGTCTCGCCGCCACCGAGGCCGCCTGTGCGCTGCGTATTCCAGAGCGCACGGCACTCGGGAAGCTGCGGACCGCCCGCCTGCTGAGCGAGGACTTCCCGGCAACCCTCCTGGCCCTGCGCAACGGCCAGCTTAACTACCGCCAGGCGGAGACGATCGTCGACGAAGCACTCCTGCTGCCACCCGAGGCCCGGGCCGGCTTCGAAGAGCACCTGCTCGCCGGTGCTCCTACCCAGACGACGTCCGAACTGGCGCGCAGCAGCCGGCGCGAGCGGGAAAAACATCACCCCGAGACGATCCAGCAGCGTACAAGGAAGGCAGCAGCCGACCGCAGGGTGTCCCTGACGCCGGACCTCGATGGAATGTGCTGGTTCTCCGCCTACCTTCCCGCGGACACGGCGGCGGCCGCCTACAACCGTCTCACCACGCTGGCCAGAGCGGTGCAGGGCCCGGACGAGCCAAGGACACTCACCCAGCTGCGTGCGGACGTCCTCGCCGATCTACTGACGAAAACCGCCCTCCCGACGGGCGGAAGCGACCCATCAGCGCCGGCCGACGTTCTGGTCACCATGGATGTCCAGACTCTCCTCGGAGTCGCCGACCACCCCGCCGAGCTCGAAGGATACGGACCACTCAGCCCGGAAACAGCGAGGGAGCTCGCGGCCCTGTCCGGCAGCTTCCTTCCGCTGCTGACCGCCGAGGGCCGGAACGTGCTGGCCCTGGGCCGGAAGGCCAGGTTGCCATCCACGACGCTGCGGAGGTGGCTCCGGTACCGCGACGTGACCTGCCGTTTCCCCGGGTGCGGCCGCTCGGCGGCGAACTCCGACATCGACCACAGCGTTCCATGGTCGCGGGGCGGGCGGACGGACCATGGAAACCTCGCCCATCTCTGCCGGAAGCATCACCTGTACAAGTCAGAGACCTGCTGGAACCTCCTGGAGAACGACGCGGGCATCCTGACGTGGAAGTCGCCCACGGGCCGCCACTACACGACAGCGCCGCCGGGACAACTGGCCGAGCCGCCGCCGTTCTGACATGGCCGCTCCCCGGCTGGAAGGACCGGAAGGCCCCGGAAGGATGCGGAAGCACGCAGATCAGACGGGGAAGCGCGCATGCCCTCAACGGTGTGATCCCCGCTCTGACCCGAGCCGCTCCCCCGCCGAAAGGCCCCGGAAGGCCCCGGAAGCACGCAGATCAGACGGGGAAGCGCTCATGCCCTGAGCAGCGGGATCCCCGCATGGCGCCCATCTCCATACGCGCGAACGGCGTGGACCCTTCTGCCTTTTCGTCAGTCGCGGACCCGGGAGAGTATCTGCTCGGCGTGCCTCAGGATAGGACCGTCGATCATGCGCCCCTGGTACTGGAACACTCCGCCCCGGCCGGCGGCCTCACGCAGCAGGTCACGGGCGCGTTCGACTTCCTCATCACTCGGCGCGTAGGCCCTGCGCACCGGCTCGGCCTGGCTGGGATGAATGCAGGCCTTCGCGAAGAACCCGGATGCCGCCGCATCCTCTGCCTCGGCCGCGAGCCCGTCAAGATCGGGGATGTCCAAGTAGACGGAGTCGATGGCGGGAATGCCCGCAGCCCCTGCGGCGAGGAGGACCTGCGAGCGGGCGTGGGCGGCCACCCCGCGATAGGCACCGTCCTTTCCGCGGCTCGAGGTGCCCCCGAGCGAGGCGACAAGATCCTCGGCGCCCCACATCAACGCGGTGACATTGGGCTGGATTGCGATGTGCGGTGCCTTGAGGATCCCCGCGGCCGTCTCGCACAGGGCGATCACGTCGTAGGACGGCAGGTGCAGGCCGACGTCGCGGAGGTCACCACCTGATCCAGCCTTGGCCAGCATCACGGTGCGGTAGGAGGTCCGGCGCAGCGCCGCGCAGTCGCGCAGGAAGTCGCCGGTAGGCACCGGATTGATCCGCACGATGGTGCGCTCCGGATCCAGTGCGCTGTCCACGAGCGCCTCCCGTGCCGCCTCCTTGTTCTCCGGTGCGACGGCGTCCTCAAGGTCGAGGATGACGGCGTCGGCCCGTTCGGCGGCCTTCCGGTACCGCTCCGGCCGGTCCGCCGGACAGAACAGCAGCGACGGACCCATCGTGAAGCCGCTCACGAGCCCGCCGCCCCGCGTCCTGCCGGCTTAGACCCCGCCGGCTCAGATCCTGCCGGCTCAGATCCTGCCGGCTCAGATCCTGCCGGCTTAGACCCCGCCGGCTCAGATCCTGCCGGCTCAGATCCTGCCGCCTCATGCCCCGCCTTCGACCACATCAGCACTGAACGCTCCGCGGAAGCGACGACGACGCCGTCCTGGTTCCGGCCGGTGTGCACCATGGTGACGATGCCCTGTCCGGGACGGGAGGACGACTCCCGCACCCCGGTGATCTCCGTCTCGGTGTACAGGGTGTCGCCATGGAAGAGCGGATGGGGAAACCGGATGTCCGTCAGACCGAGCTGCGCCACGATGGTGCCCTGGGTCAGCTGGGTGACCGACTGGCCCACGAGCGTCGCCAGCGTGAGCATCGAGTTGACGAGCCGCTGACCGAAGGGCTGGCTATGGGACCAGGCCGCATCGAGGTGAAGGCCCTGCGTGTTCATGGTGAGGGTCGTGAAGAGCACATTGTCGGCCTCGGTCAGGGTACGGCCCGGACGGTGGGCGTACCTCACCCCAATCTTCAGCTCATCGAAGTACAGCCCGCGCTGCACGATCACCCCGCCCGGCGCCGGCTCCTGCGTCTCACCCATCGATGCGGACCTCAAGCGGAGCGCCGGTTCGAGCGAGTACTTCCTCGACGCTCACACCCGGTGCAGTTTCGCGCAGTACGAGCGTTCCGCCCCCGCGCGTGGCATCGACGTCAATCACCGCGAGGTCGGTGATGATGCGGTCGACGCAGCCCTTGCCCGTCAGCGGCAGCGAGCACCGCTCAACGATCTTGGGGTTCCCGGCACGGTCGACATGCTCCATCATCACGATCAGCCGCTTGGCGCCGAACACGAGGTCCATGGCTCCGCCCATCCCCTTGACCATCTTGCCCGGGATGACCCAGTTCGCCAGGTCGCCGTTGGCCGCGACCTCCATCGCACCAAGCACGGCGAGGTCGACGTGGCCGCCGCGGACCATGCCGAAGGACGCGGCCGAATCGAAGAACGACGCACCGGCATTGACAGTCACGGTCTCCTTGCCGGCGTTGATCAGGTCGGGGTCCAGCTGCTCTTCCGTCGGATACGGTCCCACCCCGAGGATGCCGTTCTCGGAGTGGAGCACCACCTCGACGGACTCCGGGATGTAGTTCGGTATCAGGGTCGGCATCCCGATGCCGAGGTTGACGTACTGGCCGTTTTCGAGCTCTCGAGCCACCCGGGCCGCGAGTTCATTCCGAGTCAATGCCACGTCTCAGGCCTCCTTGGCTGGTGATGGTTCGGTGGCCGACAGCGAGACGGTTCGCTTCTCGATCCGCTTTTCGACGTCGGGCGCATGCACTACCCGCTGCACGAAGATTCCGGGGAGATGGATGTGTTCGGGATCGAGCTCCCCCGGCTCCACAAGTTCCTCAACCTCCGCGATGGTGATCCGCCCGGCCTGGGCGGCCAGTGGATTGAAGTTCGCGGCCGTCGCGTGGAAGACCAGGTTGCCGTGGCGGTCGCCCTTCCAGGCGTGGACCAGGGCGAAGTCGGGGCGCACCGATTCCTCGAGCACGTAATCGACGCCGTCGAAGGTCCGGACCTCCTTGGGTTTGGAGGAGACGAGAACGTTCCCGTCGGCGTCGTACTTCTGCGGCAGCCCGCCCTCGCTCACAAGGGTGCCCACTCCGGCGGTGGTGTAGAACGCCGGGATTCCCGCGCCGCCGGCCCGCAGCTTCTCGGCGAGGGTGCCCTGCGGGGTCAGCTCGACCTCCAGTTCGCCCGAAAGGTACTGGCGGGCGAACTCCTTGTTCTCACCCACGTAGGAGCTGATGGTGCGGCGGATCCGGTGGTCCATCAACAGGACGCCGAGCCCCCACTCGTCCACCCCGCAGTTGTTGCTGATGGTTTCAAGGTTCCCGGTGCCCTGCGCGTGCAGGGCGTCGATCAGGACGGAGGGAATCCCGCACAGGCCGAACCCGCCCACGGCGAGGCTCGCCCCGTCCTGGATGTCGGCGACGGCCTCCGCCGCGCTTGCCACAACTTTGTCGATCACTGCTTCTCCTTCAACTCCATTGCTGGCAGGTTACAGGCCCAACTCGCGCGCGATCAGCATGAGCTGCACCTCGGTCGTGCCCTCGCCGATTTCGAGGATCTTCGAATCCCGGTAGTGCCGGGAGACGGTGAACTCGTTGATGAAACCGTACCCGCCGAAGATCTGGGTTGCGTCCCTTGCGTTATCCATTGCGGCCTCGCCGGCGACCAGCTTGGCGATGGAGGCCTGCGTCTTGAACGGCTTCCCGGCGAGCATGCGCGACGCGGCGTCGTAGTAGGCGAGGCGCGCAGTGTGCGCCCGGGCCTGCATGCGGGCGATCTTGAACTGGATCGACTGGTAGGAGCCGATATTGGTGCCGAAGGCCTGGCGTTCCTTGGCGTACCGCAGCGACTGCTCGACACAGCCCTGCGCCGCCCCGGTGGCGAGCGCGGCGATGGCGATCCGGCCCTCGTCGAGGATCTGCAGGAAGTTCGCGTACCCGCGGCCGCGGGTACCCAGCAGGTTCGCCTCGGGCACGCGGACATCGCGCAGGGTCAGCGGGTGGGTGTCGGAGGCGTTCCAGCCGACCTTGTTGTAGGCCTTCTCGGCGGTGAAACCGGGGGTGTCCGAGGGAACGAGGATCGTCGAGATCTCCTTCTTCACCGTCCCGTTGGGGCCCTCGGAGGTGCCGGTCACCGCGGTGACCGTGACGAGGCTCGTGATGTCGGTGCCGGAGTTGGTGATGAACTCCTTGGTGCCGTTGATGACCCACTCGCGGCCGTTCGGGCCGTCCTCGAGCCGGGCGGTGGTGCGGGTGCCCGAGGCGTCGGAACCGGCCTCGGATTCGGTCAGGCCAAAGCCGCCGAGGGCCTTGCCGGAGGCCAGGGACGGCAGCCAGGTCTGCTTTTGTTCCTCGGTGCCGAACCGGTAAATCGGCATGGCGCCGAGGGAGACACCGGCCTCGAGGGTGATGGCCACCGACTGGTCGACCCGGGCGAGCTGTTCGAGCGCGAGGCAGAGCGCGAAGTAGTCGCCGCCCATTCCGCCGTATTCCTCCGGGAACGGCAGGCCGAACAGGCCCATGTCCGCCATCTGCTTCACCACGTCGTAGGGGAAGCTGTGCTCCTCGTCGTGCTTGGCGGAAACCGGCGCGACAACCTCGTCGGCGAATTCGCGCACTGTGTCGACGAGGTCCTGGTATTCCTCAGACAGTTCAAAGTTCATCGTGCTGATACTTCCTTCGCTGTTGGTTCCTGCGCTGCTGGTTCCTGCGCTGATGTTTGCTGATCTGCAGTTTCCTGATCGGCCGCTTCCTGCCCGGTGGCTTCCCCCGCCGGGCCGGCCTCCTCGACGTGGATGCTCGCGACCACCTGATCTGCCCGCACCAGGTCCCCCGGTTTCAGGGTGAGGTGGACGGTTCCGGCGACGGCGGCCCGGAGCTGGTGCTCCATCTTCATCGCCTCCACGGCCAGGAGCACCTGGCCCTCCTCGACGACCTCACCGTCCTGAACAGACACCGAGACGACGGTGCCCGGCATGGGGCTGCGCACCAGCGGATCGGCGGTTCCGGCAGCACGGGCCACCAGCGCGAGCTGGGCCTGCAGGCGGGCGCTGCGGCTGAGCCGGCGCACCGAGACCGACCAGCCGCCCTCCCCCAGCCAGGACACTCCGTCGGCGTGCACCATCGCCGCACCGGTGCGCACGCCGTCCACCACGGCGCCGCCTGCCGGATCGAGCCGGACGGTCCGGGTCGGCCCGCCATCGACGGCGACCGCGAACGTCCCGTCCGGCCCCGCGGACCCGGCAGGCAGAATCGAGACTTCACGGACGTCGTCGGGGCCCACCTCGAGGCTCAGCCGGCGCGGCCGGGGCAGGCCCAGCCGGAAGCCGTCGCGGCGCTGCCAGGGCGGCAGCTCCGCCGCTGCGGCGGGAGTGCCACCGCCGCCCTGCGCATCGGACGTGAGCATCCCGACGGCGAGGACGGCGAGTTCGGCGTCGGTGACGGTCCGGAAGGCAAGCCCCGGCAGCTTCCGCTCGATCAGCGTGGTGTCGAGCCGCGCGGCCCGGACGTCCTCGTCGCCGATGAGCAGGCGCAGGTACTCGGTGTTGGTGTCGATGCCCAGCACCACTGAGGATGCGAGCGCGGTATCGAGCCGGTCGAGGGCCTCGGCCCGGTCGTCACCCCACGCGATGACCTTGGAGAGCATCGGGTCGTAGGCGGCCGGAATGGCGAGCCCGGGCAGGAGCGAGCTGTCCACCCGGATCCCCTCGCCCGCCGGCTCCTCGAGGCGCAGCACCGTGCCCGAGGAGGGAAGGAAGCCTGCCTCCGGGTTCTCCGCGTAGACCCGCGCCTCGACGGCATGGCCGCTGAGGACGACGTCGTCCTGCCCAAAGGCGAGCGCCTCCCCGCCGGCGACGCGCACCTGCCACTCCACCAGGTCGACGCCGGTGACGAGTTCGGTCACCGGGTGTTCCACCTGCAGGCGGGTGTTCATCTCCATGAAGAAGAACTCGTCCGGCGACGCATCCGAAACGAGGAACTCGACCGTTCCCGCCCCGGTGTAGTTCACGCTGCGCGCGGCGTTGCAGGCGGCCTCGCCGATGCGGGCACGGGTCGCCTCGGTAAGCAGGGCCGACGGCGCCTCCTCGATGACCTTCTGGTGTCGGCGTTGCAGGGAGCACTCGCGCTCCCCCAGGTGGACGACGTTCCCGTGCCGATCAGCGAGCACCTGCACCTCGATGTGGCGCGGCGTGGGGATGAGCCGTTCGAGGAACAGAGTGTCGTCGCCGAACGCGGAGGCGGCAACGCGCCGGGCGGTCAGCAGGACCGCAGGCAACTCCTCCGGCTCGTACACGGCGTGCATGCCTTTTCCGCCGCCACCGGCCGAAGGCTTGATAAGCAGCGGGTATCCGATGCTTCCGGCGGCCTCGATGAGCTGCTCGTCGGTCAGGCCCGGCTCGGCGAGCCCTGGCACGACGGGCACGCCATGGCCTGCCACATGGTTCTTCGAACGAATCTTGTCGCCCATGACGTTCAGGGCGTGCACGTCGGGGCCGATGAAGACGATGCCCGCCTCGGCGAGGGCCCGGGCGAACCCGGCGTTCTCGCTGAGGAACCCGTAGCCCGGGTGGACCGCTTCGGCTCCGGTCCGCAGGCAGGCGGCGAGGAGCGCCTCGGCGTTGAGGTAGCTCTCGGCGGCGGAGGCGGGGCCGATGCGCACGGCGGTGTCGGCCTCCCGGACGTGGCGGGCCCCGGCGTCGGCGTCGCTGTAGACGGCGACGGAGCGGATGCCCAGGGAGCGCAGGGTGCGGATGACCCGGCAGGCGATCTCGCCGCGGTTTGCGACAAGGACTGTCGAAAACGGCGGCCGGTGGGGAGCAGTCATGGGCAGTTCTCTCACATCCGGAACAGGCCGAAGGAGGTCTCCGGCAGCGGGGTGTTGGCGCACACGTCAAGGGCCAGTCCGAGCACGGTGCGGGTGTCGGCGGGGTCGATGATGCCGTCGTCCCACAGTCGGGCGGTCGAATAGTAGGGGCTTCCCTGGGCCTCGTACTGCTCCCGGATCGGGGCGGTGAAGGCGGCCTCCTCCTCGGCGCTCCACGCTTCCCCGCGCGCCTCGAGCTGGTCCCGCTTGACGGTGCTGAGCACCGAGGAAGCCTGGTTGCCGCCCATGACGGAGATGCGGCTCGCCGGCCACATCCAGAGGAAGCGCGGGGAGTAGGCCCGGCCGCACATCGAATAGTTGCCCGCCCCGAAGGAGCCCCCGATCACCACGGTGAGCTTGGGAACCCGGCAGGTAGCCACCGCGGTGACCATCTTCGCCCCGTTCTTGGCGATGCCGCCGGCCTCGGAGTCCCTGCCGACCATGAAGCCGGAGATGTTCTGCAGGAAGATCAGCGGGATGCCGCGCTGGTCGCACAGTTCGATGAAGTGGGCACCCTTGAGCGCCGACTCGCTGAAGAGCACTCCATTGTTGGCGACGATCCCGACCTTGTGGCCGTGCAGGGTGGCGAAGCCGGTGACCAGGGTGGTGCCGTAGTCGCGCTTGAACTCGTGGAACAGGCTTCCGTCGACGAGGCGGGCGATGACCTCACGGACGTCGTAGGAGGCGTTCACGTCCACCGGCACGGCGCCGTAAAGCTCGTCGGGGTCGACGGCGGGCCGCTGCACCGGCACTGTCCCCTCCGCCGGCCGGTGGGCCGGAAGCGTCGAGATGATGTCGCGCACGATCTCAAGGGCGTGGTGGTCGTTCTCCGCGAGGTGGTCGGTGACTCCGGAGACCCGGGAGTGGAGCTCGCCTCCGCCGAGTTCCTCCGCCGTGACGACCTCGCCGATGGCGGCCTTCACCAACGGCGGCCCGCCCAGGAAGATGGTGCCCTGGTTGCGGACGATCACCGTCTCATCGCTCATGGCGGGGACATATGCGCCGCCTGCGGTGCAGGAGCCCATCACCGCGGCGATCTGGGGGATCTTCCGCGCCGACATAGTGGCTTGGTTGTAGAAGATGCGGCCGAAGTGGTCGCGGTCGGGGAACACCTCGTCCTGCTTCGGCAGGTACGCTCCGCCGGAGTCGACGAGGTAGACGCAGGGCAGGTTGTTCTCGAGCGCGATCTCCTGGGCCCGCAGGTGCTTCTTCACCGTGAGCGGGTAGTAGGTGCCGCCCTTGACCGTCGCGTCATTGGAGATGACCAGCACGTGCCGGCTGTGGACCAGGCCGATGCCCGCGATGACGCCGGCGCCCGGCGACTCGTCGTCGTACATGCCGTTGGCCGCCAGCGGTGCGATCTCGAGGAATGGGCTGCCGTCGTCGAGCAGGAAGTCGATGCGCTCGCGCGGCAGGAGCTTGCCGCGGGCCACGTGCCGCTCCCGGGACCGCGGCGGTCCGCCCAGGGCGGTCTCCGCGAGGCGGTTCCGGAGTTCTGCGGCCAGGCGGCGCTGCGCCTCGTCGTTCTCCAAGAATTCCAGCGAGGTGGTGTCCACCTTCGACGTGAGCGTCTCCATCGACTCTTCCCTCAAAACGACTTAAGTTAGTAAGCGCTAACCGAATTTAGGTTAGTGGCTATTAACCGGCCTGTCCACCACAATAAGAGCACACACCACCGCCGCGAAGGATATTTTCATGGAATCACCGCCGACCGTCGACCGGGTTACGGGCCGCAGCCTGGCCAAGGCCTCGCGGCGCGCCGCCCTTCTGGGCGCGGCGGCCCAGCTCTTCGCCGAGCGCGGGTACAACGGTGTCTCCATCGAGGACCTCGGGGCCGCCGCGGGCGTCAGCGGGCCGGCCGTCTACCGGCACTTCAGCGGCAAGCCGGCGGTGCTCTCGGCGCTGCTGACCGGGGTCAGCGAGGATCTCCTCGACGGCGGCCGGGCCGTCCTCGCGAACTCCTCCGACGCCGACAGCGCGCTGCGCGGGCTCATCGAGTTCCAGGTCGATTTCGCCCTCAGCAACGCCAACGTCATCCGCGTCCAGGACCGGGACCTCAGCAGCCTGTCCCGGGAAGACGCCCAGACGGTGAGATCGCTGCAGCGCCGCTACCTCGAGGTATGGGTCGAGGCGATGGCGAACCGCACCCCGGGCGCGGACCTCGTGCAGCTGCGCCGCAAGGCCCACGCGGTGTTCGGACTTATCAACTCGACCCCTCACACCACCCAGGGCAGCAGGAGCAGCAGGGATCTCGGCGGCCTGCGGCTCCTGTTGGAGAACATGGCCTGGGCCGCACTGAACGCCTGACCCCGGCATCCGCCGAACCCACGGGTACGCTGGTTCCTTACCGACACCATCCCCTACCGATACCGACAGTGCCTCCTAACCGAAAGTTCCGCCGTGATTGAACTCCGCCCCGTTGAAGCCGCCGACCTGGATAAGTTCTTCACCCACCAGCTGGACCCGAGTGCCAACCACATGGCGGGCTTCGCTGCGAAGAATCCATCCGACCGCGGGGTGTTCGACCACCACTGGCAGGACATCCTCAACAACCCCAAAATCACGGTCCGCACCATCCTCGCGGACGGCGAAGTCGTCGGCAGCATCCTCGCCTACAAGGACGAGGAGACCCCCGAAATCAGCTACTGGGTGGATAAGGCCCGTTGGGGGCAGGGCATCACGACGGAGGCGGTGGGCCAGTTCCTCGCCGAGGTGACCGAACGCCCGCTGCGCGCCCGGGCCGTGGTCGACAATGTCAGCTCGATCCGCATCCTTGAGCGGTGGGGCTTCCAGCGGGTGGGCGAGGCGCAGGGCTTTGCCAACGCCCGCGGAGCAGTGGTCAAGGAACTGATCCTCGAACTGCGCTGAGCCTGCGAGGCGCGGCGCGTTAGGGGCAGTCGGCCGAGGGCGCGGTGCGCGAGAGCCAGCCGGCCTGTCGGGCCGCAGTCCGGCACTGCGCCGCCCGCTCAGGCGCTGTCCTCGCGCTCCGCGTCTCAGGCGCCTTCTACGTCGCGCTCCGCGGCCTCAATGGCCGGTTCGGTCACCACCCGCATGCCCAGCAGGAGCGCCAGGGACAGGATGCCCATCGCTGCGAACACCGTGGTCAAACCGAAGTACTGGGCCAGCACCCCACCTGCGGCCGCGCCTGCCGGCATCGTGCCCCACGCCAGCAGGCGGTAGGCGCTGTTGACCCGCCCGAGCAGCCGGTCCGGGGTGATCCGCTGCCGCAGCGAGACTGAGACAACGTTCCAGACGGCGATGGCCATCCCGCCCAGGAAGAAGGCCAGGCCCACGAGCACCGGGTCTGCGGTCACGGCCGGGATGCCGACGAGGGGGACGCTCGCGAGGATCGCCACGGCCAGGGACCGGGAGCGTCCCAGCCGCTTCTCGATCCCCTCGGCGACGAGCGAACCGAGCAGGCTTCCGACGGCGATTGAGGTCAGCAGCAGCCCGAAACCGGGCTCCGAAAGCTTCATGGCCGATCCGGGTCCGACGGCGAAGAGCACGAAAACGGTGAACGCCGCGCTCGTGGCGAAGTTGAAGCCCCCGACCATTGCCCCAAGCGTCCGCAGCAGCGGCCGGCTCCACAGGAAGCGCAGCCCCTCCGCGATGTCGGCGCGCATGGAGGTCGATGAGGTCCGCTCCACCCGGAAACTGCCGCGCACGAACAGCAGCGCCCCCACCGCGCAGACCCACAGGGCCGCCGGGACGGTGAGGGCAAGCGTGGCCCCCGCGACGACGAGCGCTCCTCCAAGCGGCGGCCCGATGAACTGGTTCGCCGTCAGTTCCACCGCGAAGAGCCGGCCGTTGGCCCGCGAGAGTACCGGCCGGGGCACCACCTGCGGCAGGATCGACTGGGCCGAGGTGTCGTAGGCGGTTTCGGAGCAGCCGATGGCGAACGCCACGAGGTAGAGGGCCCAGATCGGCTCCGCCACGGACAGCAGGGCGGCCACGAGGGCGAGGAGAAGAGCGGCTCGAGCGGTGTTGGCCATGAGCATGATCCGTCGGCGGTCGCCGCGGTCGGCGAGCGCTCCGGCCGGCAGCGCGAAGATCAGCCAAGGCAGCGACAGGGCGATGGCGAGCCCGGCGATCAGCGTCGGGGAATCGGTGAAGCGCAGGGCGATCAACGGCAGGGCCACCTTGAGGACGCCGTCGGCGAGGTTCGAGAAGCCTGAAGCGGTCCACAGCGTCCAGAACGGGGGCCCGAGGGGCTGCCGTTCGCTCTCGGGCGCCGGATCCCCGGGGCCCGCTTGATCCTCCGCCACGAAATTTCCCCATCCTGTCTCTGCCGGTGCAGGCTGTCGGCCCGGCCTGTCGGCAGAGCCCGGCGGCACGGTCTTCGTTCGATCCGGACGTTCTGTCCGGCTGCTGTCCTCGGTTGGAACCTGCGGCTGCGCTCCTCGACCGGCCTCTTCGGCCGTCATCTCCGGCCCGTCCAGAATGGCATCCGCTGCCCCAGGTCCAAGTAAAGCGCTATTCGAGGACGCACCGCGTCCGGCGCGCCGCACCAGGCAGCCGGCCGAGGGTCGTCACTTCGGACCCTCGTGTCTTGCCCTGACCGTGACGACTCCAGGCATCACCTGGGCACGGCACGGGGGCGATCCGGTGCTGCACTCCGCGGAACGGCATGCGCTGACAGACCGCCGGCGGCGTCGCCACCCGGTGCGGCTCAGCGGGTGCCGTTCAACAGGTGCGGTTCAGCGGGTGCGGTAGCGCGCGTAGATCAGTCCGCTGTCGAAGGAGCGCTCCTCGACCAACTCGAGATCCAGCCGCACGCCGTCGGGGAAGAAGCGCTTGCCGCCGCCGACCACACTTGTGGTGATAAACAGGTGGTACTCGTCCACCAGGCCGGCCGAGATAGCCTGACCCGCGAGGTTCGGGCCGTCGATGCTGAGGTCGGAGTCGGACTCGGCCTTGAGCCTGCGCACCGCATCCGGGTTGAAGGTCCGCTCGATCCGGGTCTTGGCGCTGGACACTGACTCCAGGGTCGTGGAGTACACGATCTTCTCCGCGGCCTGCCAGTCGCGGGCATACTGCAGGATGTGCGGAGGCACGTCGGGCAGGGTATGCGCGGTCTCCCAGAAAACCATCGTCTCGTACATCCGCCGGCCGTAGAGGAAGGTTCGGACGGGCCGGAAAACATCACCGATGAAGGCGTGCACCTCCTCGACCTCGGCCCCGGCCCCGAGGTTGCCCTCCGCCGCCTCGGCGTAGCCGTCGAGTGAGGTGATCATTGAGTAGATCAGCTTTGCCATGCTTCTCCTTCGGGTACGCAGGGCGGTCTGCGGGCGGTCGTGCACGCAATGGCCCCCGCACGGACCGGAACGCACCGGCCGGTTCCGCCGGCCCACAGTCCGGGTCGGTTAACAAGTCCGCTAACCAGTTCGCATCAAACGATCCCGTCACCGTCGAATTGTCGACGAAGCGTACCCCGGGCTCCCCACCCGGCTCCACCAATCCAGCACCTGCCCTTCCCGCACGGCGCGCCCGTCGCTTCCCCCTCCCCCGCACTTCGCCCAGCGCGCCCGTCTCGTCCCCAGCGGGCCGGGCCGCCGCCTCCACTGCACCCGCCGCGCCCGTCGCCTCCGCCACCGTGCCCGGCCACCGGAGCGCGGGTAGTCTGACTCCATGGTCGACTCGACGCGCCGCCAGCAGCTCATCATCGACACTCTGGTCGAAGCCCATGAGGCCCTGATGGAGGCCGATCCGCACGCTTTCCGTGCCCGGTTCCGAAAGATGGCCGCCGACCCCTACGCGTTCTACCGGGGCAGCGCCGCCCTCTTCTATGCCGATATGGCGGACCTTGACGACCGCTGGGCCGACGAGCGCACCAGCCGCGTATGGATCCACGGTGACCTGCACGCCGCGAACTTCGGCACCTACATGAGCAACGAAGGACGCCTGACCTTCGACGTCAACGATTTCGATGAGGCCTACGTTGGCCATTTCTCCTGGGATCTCCGTCGCTTCGCCGCTTCCCTTGCCCTGCTCTGCTGGCAGAAGGCACTTCCCACCCGTACTGTGCACGACCTCGCCCGGGTTTACCTGCGGGCCTACCTGGACCGCGTGCGCGACTATGTCAATGACGAAGACGCAGATTTCGCCTTCGGCCTCTCCAACACCGACGGGGCGGTCCGCGCCGTCCTCCAGGAGGCCCGGGCCTCCAAGCGGACCGTGCTGCTCGACTCGCTGACCCGGATCGAGGATTACGAACGGCACTTCCGCGAGGACGGTTCGATCCGCACGCTCGGGGAGGCCGAGTACCGGAAGGTGGACGCCGCGTTCGAGCAATACCTGAGCACCATCCCCGACAGCGAACGATCCCGACGGAGGGTCTTCTACCGGGTCAAGGGCATCGTCGGCAAGAAGGGCTTCGGCATCGGCAGTGCGGGCCTGCCCGCCTACAACGTGCTCATCGAGGGCTTCGACGAGGCACAGGAGAACGACATCATCCTCACCATGAAGCAGTCGAACGTCGCCGCGCCCAGCCGGATCGTCTCTGACGAGCGGGTCCGCTCCTACTTTCTCGACGACGGCCACCGCGCGGTCATCAGCCAGCGCTCACTCCAAACCCACACTGATCCATTCCTCGGTTACACCACCATTGACGGGGTGTCCTTCGTCGTCGCCGAACTCTCACCCTACAAACGGGACCTTGACTGGGAAGACCTGACCGAGCCGTCCCAGATGGAACCGGTCCTGGCCAGCCTGGGTCAGGCCACCGCCAAGATCCACTGTTCAAGCGACGAGGACAGCGACCATGACCTTGTTCCATTCCGCATCGAAACTGCGATTATTGAATTGCTTGAGGGCCGCGAAGAGGGGTTCATCGAAGACATCATCGACTTCGCCACGGCCTACGCGGCGGAGGTCCGCCGGGACCATTCATTGTTCGTCGATGCCTTCCGGGAGGGAAAAATCACAGCAGTTCCGGCCACTTAAGCCTCTCCAGCCGGAGGAGAATTGCACCGAGGACCGACATCGAGAACTCCGACCTGAATCCGTTGCGCGTCGCCCTGACTGCCACGCCGGCCTCCCGCAGAATCAAGGAGAATCACCAATGATGACCAAGACCACCCGCGGCCCGCACCAGTGGCGCCTGGCCCTGCTCGCCCTTCCCATCGCCGCGCTGCTGGGAGCATGCGCCCAGGTCGAGGACACCGCCCGGGACGCCGTCTCCTCGGCCGCGACCGCCGCGGCGGGTGAGGTGAAGGAGCAGATCTGCAAAGTGACCGAGGATGGCCTGGTCAGCGCGCAGGACAAGGAACTCCTCGGCGGCCTGATCGCACCCGCCAGGACCGCCGGGGTACCCGAGGCAATTCTGGCGCCGGCGGATCGGCTGGCCGAGTCCGGCGACGCAGTGCCCGACGACGCCCTGTCCGAACTGCGCGGAGCATGCGGACAGGAACCGGAGCCGTCCGCCACCTGACAAGGTCCCGCGCAACTCGAATCCGGCCGTGGGGATAATTCTTGACCGGGCTGGCGCCGTCGAGCATTCTTAAATCTGCTAAGCATGCTTAGGAATCCATCCGAGGAGCCGGGAACAGCGTCGTGACGGGCGTCGGCACCCGATGCAAGGCAGTGGGCCATCCCGGCGCCAGGGCTCGGTCCGGGGGTCTGACGCAGACCGACCGGAGTTCCTTTCAATGGGCGGACGCGAAAGGCGGCAATGACAACCACAACGGAAGGCAGCCTCGTGAGGGATCTGGCCGAACTCGAGCGGCTGGTCACGGCGGTGGACGGCGTTTGCCTGCGCTACTCGAAAGGGTTCGAGGCCGACGCCGGTTCACAGAGCACCGACACCGAAAGCGGACTGGCACTCCCCGGCCTCTCGGTGAATCCCCTGACACCGGAAGCATGGTGGACCCGGCCGCTGAAGGACTGGCTGGCCCGCCAGATCTGCCAGTACAAGCATCTCAGCGAGCGCCGGGACCGCCATGCCTGGGTCCTGACGGGAACCTGCGCCGGCCGCGGACCCGACTGCGAGCCGCTCCTGACCGACATCCGCCCCTTAGGGCGGCTCGACCCAGCCCTCCTGGAGGAGGCCGAGCGCATTTACGAGGAGCGGTTCAGGGCCCGGCAGGGGCCCTAGCGGGGCGGCTTTGGCGCACTGGGCCAACTAATAAGCCTCCTGACCTTTCCCTTTCCGGACTTCCGACCTACACTGAGGAGACCGGTCGAGCAGGAGGCCTGTGGCCCCTCGACCATGGAGTTCTCATGAACAACGCTCTGCATGTTCATTTCCCGACGTCCGACCTAGACGCCCCTGCTGCACTGTGGGGGCACTCCCCCCGGTCGGCGACCGTGTCCGGCCCGTCGGCGGGCGAGGCTCCATTCCCCACTGACCTTTCCGCGCTGTCCACCCGGCAGCTTCGCACCATGTGCAACCAGACCTACCAGCTCATGGACACCGCGTACCCACCGCTTGAGGTGTGGGAGCGTTACGAGGCGCTGGTCGAGGAGCTGGAACACCGGGAGCAGACGGCGCAGGCTCCAGTACCGGTGGAGTCGACGGGCCAGCGGGGGACATTCCGGGACAACGTGTTGTACTCGCGGTTCGAGCTGTACCGGGACGGCCTGATGGCCGGGTACGTCAAATACGAGCTGCGCGGCGGGGAAGTCCTGCTGATCCAGGCAGTCATTGACCGCCGGTTCCGCTCCATGGGACTTGAGCCCGTGCTGATGCAGTCGGTCCTGATGAACGCACACCGCCGGCGCCTCGATATCGCACCATACTGCGCCGAATCCCGGGAATTCCTGAGGGAGAACCCGCAGTTCCTGCGCCTGCTCCTCCCCCATCAGCGCGACCGGTTCCTCGCCGCTGCCGGCGGCTGAGCAGGGCGCCGGGCAAGCATTCTTGAGGGAAATTCTAGGTTTCCACCGGGGCTCCTTGAGGTGCGGGGATGACAATGGGAGAGTACGGAAAGCAGGAGTCCCAATCAACGGGTCGGGGGAGTCTGAAACAGGGGCGCCGGCCGCTTTCGCCGCCGACTCACCCAAGGGACAGACCCATGCAGCACCAGCGCACCTTCGAGGCCCTCGAATGTTCCGGCCTGTCCCTCGGTGAAGTCGTCCAGCATTACCTCAACATGGGCGGGTCAATGGACGAGCTTGAGGTCGATGCCTACCTGCATGGCCTGATCCCGCTGCCCGCACAGGAGCGCGACTGCATCTCGCAGGCCGTCAACGAACTCATCGACGACATGTTCTCCGGCGGGAGCTACCACTGCTGCCGCGCCCCCTACAGTCCCGAACACCGTTCCAACCTGAGCCGGCAGTCACCGCCGGCCCCACCTGCCAGGTTGAGGTCCCGGCTGCGGGCGCGGGCCACCCGCGTCGACAGCTGACCGCCGACAACCGACCGCCGACAACCGACCACAGGCAGCTCACCACCGGCGCTCCGCCGGTCGCTTATCCTCCGGCTGCAGCCTGCGCGTGACCCCTGCCGTTGCCGTTCAGCCGAATATCGCCGGTGCTGGCCAGCTGCTCGGCGACCACCTGAAGCTTCGTATTCGTAGTGGAACTCACCGCCGAGAGCAGCACAAAGGCCTGCGGTGCACTGATCTTGAAGCGTTCCATCAGGATTCCCTTGGCCTGGCCGATCACATCCCGGTTCACCAGAGCCTGATTGAGTTGGCTGATCTCCTGGGCATCGGCGAACGCGACCGCGGCATGGGCTGCGACCAGCTGGCCGACCTGCTCGCTCTCCTCATCGAAAGCGCCCACCTCGGCACCGTAGAGATTGAGTGCCCCGAGGCTGTCGCCCTCAACGAACAACTGGAACGACAGCATGCTCCGGGCACCCAGGTCCCACGCCCGCCTGGCGAACCTGGGCCAGCGGGTTTCGCTACTCAGGTCGGAAACCCGGACCAGCTGCTCTTCATAGGCGGCATCAAGACACGGGCCCTGACCTGTTTCACTTTGGACTGCGTCGACCCTGCGCGGCAGGTCGCCGGACGCGGCCCGGGACTCTACCGTCCGACGCGCCCTCACCAGACTGATCGACGCGTGCGCCACCTGCGGGATCAACCGGATTGCCGCCCGCACAATGTCTTCGAGGACCGCTTCTGTGTCCTGCTCCTTCTGCAGCTCACGCGCAAGCAGGCCCAGCTGATCAGCGAGATCCGCCATGCCGCGCGGCTGGTCCCCCGCCTGGGAATTCCTCTCAATCACCGTCCGCCCTCACGTCACTGCTCCCGTTCTGGTGATCCGCTGTCGCCGACCGGTCCCCACGTCCCCCACCCGTTGCGCAGTCGATTGTAGGACGATCCGCTGCGCAATGGTTGCTGCGACGGTGGACTTGGGATCGGGGTGGACTGTTGCCACCCGGTGCGCCGCCCCTGCCCCGTTCCGAGTGGACACCACACCTCCGCGCAGGAGGGGCCGGTGTCCAACCGATGCCCTTGGGGTGGTTCTCCGACTCTACTCCCCGCCGTCAAGCCAGCCGCCTCGAACGCCACTGTTTTTCCGTGTATTTCAGGCATCAGCAGGAGCCTGCGCCCGCTGGTCCCACGCTAAACCCTGCAGGGGCCGCTTCAGCAGAACCGTTCCGGCGTCGGGGCGGCCAGGCCGGGTGCGGCGACAGCCGTCACACCATCGCGAGGACCATCCCGGGATCGGCCAGGATGGCGCCGATGTCGGCGAGGAACCGCGAACCCTGCTCGCCGTCGACCAGCCGGTGGTCGAAGGAGAGGCTGAGGGTCATTACGGACCGCAGCGCAACCTGACCCTCGTATTCCCAGGGCATGCGGCGGACGGCACCCATGGCGAGGATCGCCGCTTCCCCGGGGTTGAGGATGGGCGTTCCGGCGTCGATCCCGAAGACTCCGATGTTCGTAATGGAGATGGTGCCGCCCGAGAGGTCCGCGGGGCCCGTCTTGCCTGCGCGGGCCCGCTCGGTGAGGCCCGTCAGCTCTCCGGCCAAATCCATCAGGCTGAGCTCCTGGGCGTCCTTGATATTGGGCACGAGGAGTCCCCGCGGCGTTGCAGCGGCTATGCCGAGGTTCACATAGTTGAACTGCACGATGTCCCCGGCTGCTTCGTCCCAGCGGGAGTTCAGAGTCGGGTTGCGCCGAAGGGCGATGCACAGGGCCTTCGCGACGATCGTCAGCGGCGTGATCCGCACGCCCGCGAACGCCTTCGATTCCTTGACCCGGCCGATGAGTTCCATCGTAGGCGTGACGTCCACGGTCAGGAACTCGGTCACATGCGGCGCGGTGAAGGCGCTGGCCACCATGGCCGCCGCCGTGTGCTTGCGCATCCCCTTGATCGGTGCGCGCGTCTCCCGGCCCGTGTCCTGCACTCCGGCCGGTGAGGAGGTGGCCGGTGAGGAGGTGGCCGGTGCAGGCGCGATGCTGCCGCCCGCCCCGGCCGACGAAGCCGCCAGGACGTCGTCGCGGGTAATCAGCCCGCCTGGTCCGGTTCCGGGAACCTCCTCGAGACGGATTCCGAGATCACGTGCCAGCTTCCGCACCGGAGGAGTCGAGCGCGGACGCTCGCCGCTGACTGTCGGAAGGCCCGGGGCGGCCGGACGCGGGCCGGCGGATTCGAGGGCGGGAGCGACGGGAGCGGCCTCGACGGCAGGGCGGGCCGGAACGGCAGGAACGGCAGCGATCATCGGCACGGACCCGGGAATTCCGGCCAACCCAGGAAGGGCGGATCCTCCGGCCGGATTCGCCCCACCCAAAAGCTGGGATGCGAAGCGCCTGGCGCGCCGTTCCGGTCGCCCACCCTTCTCGACAGCGGCACCGTATCCCACAAGGTTCGGCTCCCGCTTGGCGGGGGCACCGGTGTCCCCGGCGGACGCGGCGCCGCCGGTGGTCGGGGGCGCTCCAGCGGGCCCGGCCACCTCGAAGGACACCAGCGGCGCGCCGACCTCGACGACGGTGCCGGGCTGTTCGTGAAGCTCGGCGATGACGCCGGCGTAGGGCGAGGGCAGTTCGACGACGGCCTTCGCGGTCTCCACATCGGCGATGATCTGGTTCAGCTCGACGGTGTCCCCCACCGCCACATGCCAGTTGACGATTTCAGATTCCGTGAGGCCTTCGCCCAGGTCCGGAAGCCGGAACTCCTTGATCACGCCCGCCACTACCTTTCGAGTCCGCTCAGTGAATTGGGCCGGCCGAGCACGCGGTCGACGCCGTCGAGGATGCGGTCGAGGTCCGGCAGATGGTGGAATTCGAGCTTGGAGTAGGGATACGGGATGTCGAACCCCGTGACCCGGACCGGCGCGTGCTCAAGGTGGTAGAAGCACCTCTCGGTGATGCTCGCGGCGATCTCCGCCCCGAGCCCGCCGGACTGCGCGGCCTCGTGGGTGATGACGAGGCGCCCGGTCTTCCGCACGGAGGCTTCGACGGTCTCGAAGTCGATGGGCGCCAGCGAGCGCAGGTCGATGACCTCCACGGAGACGCCGTCGTCACCGGCGGCCACCGCGGCGTCGCGCGCCGTGGGAACCAGCGGGCCGTAGGTCACCAGGGTGACGTCGGAGCCCTCGGTGACGACGCACGCCTTCTCCATGCTCGAGGCCGCCGGGTCGGAGCCCTCGTCCACTTCGCCCTTGACGTGGTAGCGGCGCTTGGGCTCGAAATACAGCACGGGGTCATCGGAGCTGATGGCCTGCTGGATCATCGTGTAGGCGTCCTGCGGGTTCGACGGGCTGATCACGCGCAGGCCGGAGGTGTGGGTGAAGTACGCCTCGGGCGATTCCGAATGGTGCTCCGGCGACCCGATGCCGCCGCCGAAGGGAACCCGGATGGTGATCGGCATCTTCACCGCACCCTGGGTGCGGTAGTGGATCTTCGCTACCTGGCACACGATCTGGTCGAACGCCGGGTAGATGAAGCCGTCGAACTGGATTTCCACGACGGGCCGGTAGCCCCGGTAGGCCATCCCGACAGCGGTGCCCATGATGCCGGCCTCGGCGAGCGGAGTGTCAAGGACCCGGTGGGCGCCGAAATCCTTCTGCAGCCCGTCGGTGATGCGGAAGACGCCGCCCAGTTTGCCGATATCCTCGCCCATGAGGATCACCTTGGGATCGTTGTCCATGGCCCGGCGCAGGCCAGCGTTGATCGCGCGGCCGAAGGTAAGAGTGGACATCAGGAGCTCCCGTCGGAGGATGCGCTGTCGGCAAAGGATGAAAGGTACCGCTCGTAGTGGTCCTGCTGGCGGTCAAGCCAGGAATTCGGCGTGCTGTAGACGTGCTTGAACACGTCCGACGGTGCCGGTTCGGGCATGTCCAGGCAGCCGGCGCGCAGCTCGGCGGCGACGGCGTCGGCCTTGGCCTTCACTGCGGCCGTGAAGGCCTCGTCGAACAGGCCTCGGGAGTCGAGGTGCGCCTCGAGTCGCTTCAGCGGGTCCTTCGCCGCCCAGTCCTCGAGTTCATTGGCGTCGCGGTAGCGGGTGGGGTCGTCCGCCGTCGTGTGCGGTCCCATCCGGTAGGTGACCGCCTCGATGAAGGTCGGGCCGCCACCGGAGCGTGCCCGGGCGAGGGCCTGGCGGGTGACGGCGAGGCAGGCGAGCACGTCGTTCCCGTCGACCCGCACCGAGGGGATGCCGAAGCCGGGGGCGCGGTTCGCGATCGGCACGTGGGCCTGGAGGCCCACCGGCTCCGAGATGGCCCAGTGGTTGTTCTGGCAGAAGAAGATGACCGGGGCCTGGAAGCTGGCGGCGAAGACCATCGCCTCGTTGACGTCGCCCTGGCTGGTGGCGCCGTCGCCGAAGTAGGTGACCGCCACGGCGTCGTCGCCGTCGTTGAGGATACCCATCGCGTAGCCGGTGGCATGGAGGGTCTGCGCTCCGATGATGACCTGGGGGGTGGCCATATTGATGGCGTAGGGGTCCCAGCCGGAGGAGGCATTGCCGCGCCAGACGCGCAGGATGTCGGTGAGGTCAACCCCGCGGCAGTAGGCAACGGCGTTTTCGCGGTAGCTGGAGAAGACGAAGTCGTCACGGCGCAGCGCGCGGCCCGAGCCGATCTGCGCCGCCTCCTGGCCGAGCAGCGGCGGCCACAGGGCCAGTTCGCCCTGGCGCTGGAGGGCCGTGGCTTCGGCGTCGATCCGGCGGACGACGACCATGTCCTCGTAGAGGCCCTGCAGTGCGGCGCCGTCGACGTCGGCCACCAGGGGGTCGTAGGCCGGGTCCGGAACGCGGATGCCGTCGGCGGTGATCAGCTGGATGAGTCCGGGAGGTGGCCCGTCCGGGCCGCCGGGAACGGATTCGATGTTTTTCAGGGCCACAATTGCACTTCGCCTTCACTGTCACGCCGGTCCGTCCGCGGCGCAGCAGCGCCTCCGGGACACCTCGGGCGCCATTACCCGAAGTACCTGTGACACTACTCACACACCACAGATGGCACAACCGGAATGTTATTTACTGAGCATAATGCTCTATTCCGGGCGGTCCGGGCGTGTTAGCGTTGCGCAGTATGCAACCTCTTGATGGCACCGATCTCCGCCTCCTCCTCGCCATGGCCAAGGACCCCCGGCGGACCGTTGTCGCCCTCGCGGAAAAACTTGGACTTTCGCGCAATACGGTGCAGGCGCGCATGACCCGGCTTGAGCAGAAATCCGTTTTCCTCTCCTTCGAGCGGCGCATCAATCCCGCCGCGCTGGGCTATCCCCTGATGGCGTTCATCCATGTGCACGTCCAGCAGCAGAAGCTCGCGGAAATCACGGCGCGGATCAGCGAAATCCCCGAGGTGATCGAGGCATACGGTCTCAGCGGCCAGGCCGACATCCTCGTGCGCGTCGTCTCGGCGGACGCCGAGGACCTGTTCCGGGTGAACGGGAAGATCCTCGCCTGCGACGGCGTCGAACGCTGCGACACGTCCCTGGCGATGGGCGAACTCGTGCCTTTCCGAGTCGAACCCCTGCTGCACCGCGGACCGCGCCCGCCGTCCTGACCGACGCCCCCGACAGAGGGAGCGGCACCCAAACGCTGCGGCGGGCCCCTACCGCTGCCGGCACCGATGGGCACGCTTCTCTTTTCCCTTCTGGTTGCTCCCGGCCGGGACTAGGGTCGAAACACCGCCGGGTGCCCCGGCGGCCCCGCGCACTGCACAGGTTCAACCACGCCTGCGAAGGAGTAGACCATGGCCCCCGAATCAGAAGAGCCCTCAAGTCCGGTCCGTGACGGACTCACTCAACCGACCACTCCCCTGCCCCGCGAACGGACCGAGCAGACGGCCCCTGCCGACGACGCTGATGGCTCCGCCAACCTTGACTTCGACTTCAGCGGCGCCGACGAGTCGGAGCAACCCGAGGAGGCTCCCGGGCTCAACGTCGCGGCCGGCCCCGCAGAGGAGGAGGACCGCGAGGAAACCGACGAGCGGGAACTGACCACCGATATCAGTCCCAGCGACTAGGCCGGGCACAGCACGGCACGGCAAGGCTTTCCCGCCCGGATGCCGAAGGGCCGCAGCACCGACAACGGTGCTGCGGCCCTTCGCCTGTGCGTGCCGGGTAGCGGGCTTCCCGTCCTAGTGGTCGACCGCCTTCTCGGCGCCCACTCCGGTCAGCGAGCGGACCTCCATTTCGGCCTGGACGAGGGGATCCTCGGTCCGCTTGGACAGTGTGGTCCCCAGCCAGCCGAGGAAGAAGGCCAGCGGGATCGACACGATGCCGGGGTTGTTGAGCGGGAAGATCGAGAAATCCGCTCCCTTGATCATCGACGTCTCGCCACCGGAGACGACCGGCGACAGCGCGATCAGCAGGATCGCCGAGCCGAGGCCGCCGTACATGCTCCACATGGCGCCCTGGGTGTTGAACTTCCGCCAGAACAGCGAATAGAGGATGGTCGGCAGGTTCGCACTCGCGGCCACCGCGAAGGCGAGTGCGACCAGGAAGGCGACGTTCTGGCCCGAGGCACCGATGCCGCCGAGGATGGAGAGCAGGCCGATGACGACGACGGTGCGCCGTGCGACCTTGACCTCGCCGTCCGGATCGACCTTGCCCCGGCGGATGACGTTCGCATAGATGTCGTGGGCGAACGACGCCGCCGCCGTGATGGTCAGGCCTGCCACCACGGCGAGGATCGTGGCGAAGGCGACGGCTGAAATCAGGCCGAGCAGCAGCGGGCCGCCGAGCTCGAAGGCGAGCAGCGGTGCCGCCGAGTTGACCGCACCCGGCGCCGCAAGAATGCGCTCGGCCCCGATGAGGGCGCTGGCGCCGTAGCCCAGCACGAGGGTGAACAGGTAGAACGCTCCGATGAGCCAGATGGCCCACACCACCGAGCGGCGGGCCTCCTTGGCGGTAGGCACCGTGTAGAAACGCATCAGGACGTGAGGCAGTGCCGCCGTGCCGAAGACGAGGGCGAGCGCCAGGGAGATGAAGTCGAGTCGAGTGGTGCCGGTCAGGCCGTACTGCAGGCCCGGGCTGGTGATCGCCGCGTTGCCCGAGGTTTCGATTGCGGCACCGAGCAGGGTGGAGAAGTTGAAGTCGTGGATCGCCAGGACCCACACGGTCATGATGAACGCGCCCGTGATCAGGAGGAAGGCCTTGATGATCTGCACCCAGGTGGTGCCCTTCATGCCACCGATCAGGACGTAGATGATCATGAGGATGCCGACGACGGCGATCACAAGGGACTGGCCGACGCGGTCGTCGATGCCCAGCAGCAGGGAGACGAGGCCGCCGGCGCCCGCCATCTGGGCCAGCAGGTAGAAGAAGCACACAGCCAGCGTGGTGATGGCCGCCGCAATGCGGACCGGACGCTGCTGGAGGCGGAACGAGAGGACGTCGGCCATGGTGAACTTGCCGGTGTTGCGCAGCAGTTCCGCAACGAGCAGCAGGGCCACGAGCCAGGCGACGAGGAAGCCGATGGAGTAGAGGAACCCGTCATAGCCGTTGATGGCGATGGCGCCGACGATGCCCAGGAAGGAGGCTGCGGAGAGGTAGTCCCCCGCGATCGCCGTCCCGTTCTGCGGGCCGGTGAAGGAGCGGCCTGCGGCGTAGTAGTCGGCCGCTGTCTTGTTGTTGCGGCTGGCCCGCAGCACGATCACCAGCGTGATCGCGACGAAGAGGCCGAAAATCGTGATGTTAAGCCACGGCTCGCCGACGCGGGTCGACTCGGTGGTCTGCAGGGGCAGGAACGGACCTGCGGTGAGGGGACTGATCATTTCTTCCCGCCTGTCGGATCGCTGAATGCTTCGGGGGCAGCGCTTTCAAGCTCGTGCCGAAGGTTGGCCGCGATGGGGTCGAGCCGCCGGTTGGCGTAGCTCACATACCACATGGTGATGGCGAACGTGCTGACGAACTGCGCCAGCCCGAGGAGGATGCCGATATTGACGTTGCCGAACACCGGGGTGGCCATGAAGTCGTGGGCATAGTCGGCCAGCAGCACGTAGGCGAAGTACCACAGCAGGAACGCAACTGCCATGGGGAAGACAAAGCTGCGGTGCCGCTTGCGCAGTTCGCGGAACTGCTCGGCCGCCTGGACCTCGGTGAAGTCGACCGCCGGCTGATTGGCCGCGCCGGCGGTGTGCGCACCGGCCGCCGGGGCTGCGTGGTCCGCCGGGACGCCGTCGGTCCGGCCGGTTCCCGGGGCTCCGCCGTCGGGGCCCGGCGATCCCCCGTCCGGTTCGATTGGGTGCGAACCCATTGTTCCTCCTCTGCTTGGACTTTTCCCTGCGGTGCCGGCGGCAGTGCCGGGCAGGGTCGACCTGCGGTGTGACTTCACTCACTCTCACTCCTGCCGGCGCGCATTTCCAGCATTGCGCAACCGCCCCGCGCCCAACGGGCGGCGCCCTGCGCCGAACGGTCAAGTGCCCGTCCCTCGGCTGCGGGCCCGCCCTCCGGGCCCTGACGTCGCTGCCGGGGACCGAGCCATTACTGTAGAGCCATGGTCAGCCCCGCCGTCGACACCGCCCTGGTGTTCGCCGTCGCCGCCATCACCCTGGCGGTCGTCGGTTCGGTCGGGTTCCGGTTGTCCCGCTCCTTCCGGGACCTCGGTTCCGATGCCGACCGGGCCACCTACACCACCCTCCACACAGCGGCGCTCGCCTCCGAGCACCTGCGGGAGGGGCTCACCCCGGCGGGGGCCTCCAAGGCCAGCCGCCACCTCCGCGGCCTGCTGCGGTGCGACACCCTGATGATCACCGATGAGGCGGCCGTGCTCGGCTGGGACGGGGCGCGCACCCTTCCGGCCGGGGTGATGGACGCGATCGGCGGGTCGCTGGCGAACGGACGCACGCAGATCGTGCGCCGGCCCCAACTGGAGCAGGCCGGCATCACCGGCCTGGGCGAGCTGGTCGTCGCACCCATCCGGGTGGACCAGCGGGTGGTGGGGACCGTCGGCGCCTTCGCCGCCGAGGCCAACGCCGGCCTGGTGCGCGCAACGAACGAACTGGCGGGCTGGGTCTCGACGCAGGTCGAACTCGCCGAACTCGACTCCTCCCGCCGGCTCCTGATCGAGGCCGAGGTCCGGGCGCTGCGCGCCCAGATCAGCCCCCACTTCATCTACAACTCGCTCAACGCCATCGCCTCGTTCATCAACACCGACCCGCAGCGCGCCCGCGACCTCGTCGTCGAGTTCGCCGACTTCACCCGCTACTCCTTCCGGCGTCACGGCGACTTCACCACCGTGGCCGAGGAACTCCGGAGCATCGACCGCTACCTGCTCCTTGAGCGCGCCCGCTTCGGTGACCGGCTGAAGGTTCGCCTTGAGATCGGTCCGGAGGTGCTGGGCACCGTCATCCCGTTCCTGAGCCTTCAGCCGCTCGTGGAGAACGCGGTGCGGCACGGCCTCGAGTCGAAGGAAGGCACCGGACACATCACCATCACCGCCCGCGATGCCGGGACCTTCGCGGAGGTCACCGTCGAGGACGACGGCGTCGGCATCGAACCGGATCACCTGCGCTCCGTCCTCGCCGGCCATGCCGACGGGGTCCACGTGGGCCTGCGCAACGTCGACTCGCGCCTGCGCCAGGTGTACGGCGACGACCACGGCCTGATCATCGACACCGCCCCCGGCGCCGGGACCCTGATCACGCTGCGGGTCCCCAAATTCCAGCCCGGGAACCGCACCTGAGCGTACGCTAGGGACCATGGTCAACGTGGTCATCGCCGACGATGAGCTTCCGGCAGTGGAGGAGCTCGCCTACCTGCTGTCCCAGGACAGCAGGATCCGGACCATCCACCGGGCCTCAAGCGGTGCCGAGGTGCTGGCCACCCTCGAGCAGGCCGACGTCGACGCGCTGTTCCTCGATATCCACATGCCGGCCGTGTCCGGACTCGACATCGCACGCTCCATTGCCGCCCGGGAGCGGCCGCCCGCCGTCGTCTTCGTCACCGCCGACGAGGACCGGGCGCTTGAGGCGTTCGACCTCCGGGCCGTCGACTACCTGCTGAAGCCGGTGCGGCGGGAGCGGCTGTCCGAATCGGTCCGGCGGATCTGCGAACTGGCCGAGGGAAGCGCCGCGGCGCCGGAGGTCATCACCGTCGACCAGGGCGGGATCAGCCGGCGGATCCGCCGCGACGAGGTCCGGTATGTCCAGGCTCAGGGCGACTATGCCCGGCTCCACACCGCCGGGGCGAGCTACCTCATCCGCATTCCGCTGAACGACCTCGAACGGCAGTGGGCCGATGCCGGATTCCTGCGCATCCACAGGTCCTACCTCGTGGCCATGGACCAGGTGCGCCTGGTGCGCCTTGGCGCCGGACGCCCCAGCGTCACCGTCGGCGACGCGGAGCTGCCGGTGAGCCGCAGGCACCTGCCCGGGGTCCGCGAACAGCTCGAGGCGACGCGCCTGCGGCCCGGCCAGTAGACCGCCCGCCATGACCGTGCCCGAGCCGCACCGGCTGCACCCTGCCCCGGACTCCGCCGGGCCGCCCGTCCGGGTGAGGGTCACCGCGCCGCGCACCAGCGCCCGGCCCAGTGCCGGGGCCTTCCCGGTGACCCGCGAGATGGCCGAACACTCGGCGGTCGGCGAGGTCTTCGTCGGCTCCCTCATCCGGTCCCAGCTGCGCCTGGCGCTCGTCGTGGCCGGCGGGTTCCTCATCATCCTGACCGGCATACCGGTGCTGCTCGGGCTGTTTCCCTCGATCCGGGAGGTCACCGTCCTCACCGTGCCCGTGCCCTGGCTGCTGCTCGGGCTCGGGGTCTATCCGCTGTCCATCGCCTGCGCGGCCCTGTACGTCCGCAGTGCCTCCCGCAACGAAAAGCGGTTCCAGGAGCTTATCGATGAGGGCTGACGAGGTGGGTGACGCCTTCGGGCTCAACCCCGCGGTCGGGTATGCCGCGCTGCTGCTCGTGGCCCTGACAACGCTCCTGATCGGGATCTACGGGCTGCGCATCTCGCGGACCACCGGCGACTTCTACGTGGCCTCCCGCACCGTGCGGCCCTGGTGGAACGCCTCGGCCATCGGCGGGGAGTACCTCTCGGCCGCCAGTTTCCTCGGCGTCGCCGGGCTGATCCTCATCTCCGGGGCCGACGCCCTGTGGTTCCCCATCGGCTACACCGCCGGGTACCTCATGCTGCTGCTGTTCGTGGCCGCGCCGCTGCGCCGCTCGGGGGCCTACACGATCCCCGACTTCGCGCAGGCACGGCTCGAATCCCTTCCGGCCCGGCGCATCACCAGCCTCCTCGTGATCGTCGTGGGCTGGCTGTACATCGTGCCGCAGCTCCACGGGGCCGCACTCACTGTGAGCATCACGACGGGGCTGCCGGCCTGGGTGGGCCCGCTCGCCGTCGTCGTCGTCGTGTGCGCCGGCGTGATGGGCGGCGGAATGCGGTCGATCACCTTCGTCCAGGCCTTCCAGTACTGGCTCAAGCTCACGGCGCTGGCCGTGCCCGCCGTGTTCATCCTGCTGCGCCTCGGCGTCGAGGGTCTGCCCGTGACCGGCGGCGGCGCCGCCTTCACCGCGGGGCTGAACACCACCGCCGGCGCCTCCCTGTACAGCACCAGTTCCCTGGTGATCGCCCTGCTCTTCGGCACCCTCGGGCTGCCCCACGTGCTGGTGCGCTTCTACACCAACCCCGACGGCGCCTCGGCACGGCGCACCACCCTGATCGTGCTGGCCCTGCTCTCGGTGTTCTACCTCTTCCCCACCCTCTTCGGCATCCTCGGGAGGATCTACACCCCCGACCTCGCGGTGCCTGGGGCGTCCGACGCCACGGTGCTGATGCTGCCCGGAAGGATCTTCGACGGCGCCGCCGGGGACGCACTGACGGCGTTCGTCACGGCAGGAGCGTTCGCCGCCTTCCTCTCCACCTCGAGCGGCCTCGTGGTCTCACTGGCCGGCGTCGTCAGCCAGGAGTTCTTCAACGGCAGCGTCCGGGGGTTCCGCCGGGCCGCGGTCCTCTCGACCCTGGTGCCCCTGGTCCTGGCGCTGCTGACCGACTCGCTGGCGCTGGCCGGCAGCGTGGGTTCGGTCTTCGCCTTCACCGCTTCAACGCTGTGCCCGCTGCTGCTGCTGGGCATCTGGTGGCGGGGGCTCACCGACGCCGGGGCGGTGGCGGGCATGCTCGCCGGGGCGGTCCTCTGCGGGGGGTCGATCCTCACGGCCGCGCTCCTCGGCCCGGAGGCGTCGGCGTCCCCTGACTGGCTCCGGCAGCCCGCGCTCTGGACGGTACCGGCCGCGTTCCTCGTGATGATCGTCGTGTCCCGGGCGACCCGGGGCAGGCGGCCGGCGGGCACCTCCCGCGTGCTGGCGCGGCTTCACACACCAGAGGCTCCCGGGCCCCGGCTTGCCGGCCCGAGGACCGAGCCGTCAGTCGATTGAGGCCATCAGCTCGACGACCCGGTCAAGGAACGCGTCGACCTGGTTCTCCTCGTAGCCGGCGGCACCCACGGCCTCCCGGAAGACGGCCCGGCGCACCACGTCGACGCTGAGCGGCAGATCGTTCTCGAAGTACCGCAGGAGCTGGTCGCACAGGGCATCGACGTCCTCGGTGTTGTAGCTCAATGCCTTCTTCTTGGTCGGCCTGCGGAAACGCTCGCCGGGGGCCCGGTGGAGCCGGCCCCGCAGGACGGCCGAGGCGCGGCCGATCTGCATCAGCCAGGCGTCTTCACCCTTGGCCTCGATCAGCTGGTCGCGCTCCCGCTGGGCAAAGGCGTCCTCGAGCCGGTCGAGTGCGGCGTCGACGTCCTGCGGCTCGTAGCCGCCCTTCGCCGGTTCGAACACGATGGCGCGGACCTGGGCGCTGGTGATCGGCCCGTCGCCGGACTCCCCATCGTTGTAGAAGTTGCGGGCCCGGACCAGGAAACGGTCCACCTGCCGGGTGTTGTAGCCATAGCTGCGCCGGCCGACGCGCGCAAACGGTGAGCTGCCCTGGCGAGCATCGTCCATGGTGCCTGTGTCTTTCTGCTGAGACCAAAAAGGCTGGCGGAATCCCCGTCCGCTAGATCAGCCCTGGTACCAATGTAGCGGACAGCAGGAACGCCATCGGCGAGGCGAAGACCACCGAGTCGAGCCGGTCCATGACTCCCCCGTGGCCGGGCAGCATGGTGCCCATGTCCTTGACGCCGAGTTCACGCTTGATCATCGATTCGGCCAGGTCGCCGGCGGTCGCCGCCGCGACGATGGCCACGGCAAGGACCAGGCCCACCCAGAACGGCTGGTTGAGCAGGAAGACCGCGCACAGCACGCCGATCACCATGGCGCCGCCCACCGAACCGGCGAAGCCCTCCCAGGACTTTTTGGGGCTGATTTTCGGGGCCATGGGATGTTTCCCGAACAGCACGCCGATCAGGTAGCCGAACGTGTCGTTGGCGACAACCAGCAGCAGGAGCGTCGCGATCAGCAGGTACCCGCCGGGAAGCTGAAGCAGGAGCATCGCAAAACTGAGCATGAAGGGCACCCACAGGAGGGTGAAGGCACCGGCCATCACGGCCCGCGGTGCCCCCGGTGCGGGGTCGAGCGACCGCCACAGCAGCAGGGCCAGGAACGAGAAGACCGAGGCAAAGGCGAGGCTCTCCGCGCCGCCGTAGTAGGCGGCGAAGGGCAGCGCCACGCTTGCGGCCACCGCCGGAACCAGGGGCATGCCGATACGGCGCACAGCCAGGGCGCGCGAGACCTCGAGGACGCCGAGGACGCCGAGGACGGTCACCAGGGCGACGAAGGCAAGCGGGAAGAAGAGGAGGCCGCCAAGGACCAGGATCATCAGGCCCACACCGACCCCGATGGCCGCCGGCAGGTTCCGGCCGGCCCGTGAGGGAGCTCCCGGCTCGCGCGGCGGCCGGCGTGACCGGCGGAACAGGCGCGGACGGCGCTTGCGTGCCTCACGCAGTTCGCGCCGGGTCACCGGTCCGGCCGGCACAGCGGCCGCGGGAGCCGGCGCCGCGGACGTGGCGGGAAGCGCCGCGGCGGCAGGTACGGGCCCGGGGGTCGGCGGGACGCCCGGTGCCGGATCCGCGGGGACGGAGGCGGTGGCTCCCACCTCGACCCCGCCGGCGGTGCCGGCGCCCGTACCGGCCGCCGGCACGGAACCGGTCACGGTCGGCACGGAGCCGGTCACCTGCGGGAGTGCGCTTCGGGCACTGGACGGACGGGATGCGCTTCCACCGGGTATGTCCCGGGCGGCGCCGTCACCCGGGTGGACGTTGCCGCCCGCTGAAGGCTGAGGAACATGCATCAGACTTCGAGGAGCTCGGCTTCCTTACGCTTGAGCATGTCGTCGATAGTGTCGGTGTGTGACTTCGTCAGGGCGTCCAGTTCCTTTTCGCCGCGCGAACCCTCGTCCTCGCCGGCGTCGCCGTCCTTGACGGCCTTGTCGAGACCGTCCTTGGCCTTGCGGCGGATGTTCCGCATTGAGATCTTCGCGTCCTCGGCCTTGGTGCGCACGAGCTTGACGTATTCCTTGCGGCGTTCCTGGGTGAGCTCCGGAAGCACCACCCGGATGACGTTGCCGTCGTTGGAGGGGTTGGCGCCCAGGTCGGAGTCGCGGAGGGCGCGCTCGATGTCATTGAGGGCGGCCCGGTCGAACGGGGTGATCAGCAGGGTGCGCGCCTCGGGGTTCTGGAAGGAGGCGAGCTGCTGCAGCGGCGTCGGCGCGCCGTAGTAGCTGACCATGACCTTGGAGAACATCGCAGGGTTGGCCCGCCCGGTCCGCACCGTCGCGAAATCGACCTTCGCCGCTTCGACGGCCTTGTCCATCTTCTCGGTGGCCTCTAGCAAGATCTCTTCGATCACGATGTCTCCTTAGCTCTGCGTTCAGTTGCCCGGCAACCGGTCCAGTGTTCAATCCTAGTTCACCGACCGGACCCCGGGGCCCGGATTCGGAGCCCGCGGGCTAGTTGGTGACCCGGGTCCCGAGCTTCTCGCCGCGGATGGCACGGGTGACGTTGCCCTCGCCCTCCATCCCGAACACCACCATCTCCAGGTCGTTGTCCTTGCACATGGTCATGGCGGTCTGGTCCATCACCCGGATATCCCGGCGCAGGGCCTCATCGTAGGACAGGGTGATGAGCTTCTCGGCCGAGGGATCCTTGTGCGGGTCGGCCGTGTAGACGCCGTCAACCCCGCTCTTGGCCATCAGCACCTCGTCGGCGTGCACCTCGAGCGCGCGCTGGGCCGCCACGGTGTCGGTGGAGAAGTACGGAAGTCCCGCGCCGGCACCGAAGATGACCACGCGGCCCTTCTCGAGGTGGCGGATGGCGCGCCGCGGAATGTAGGCCTCGGCGACCTGGCCCATCGTGATCGCGCTCTGGACGCGGGTCTCGACGCCCGCCTGCTCCAGAAAGTCCTGGAGCGCGAGGCAGTTCATCACCGTGCCGAGCATGCCCATGTAGTCGGCGCGGGAGCGGTCCATCCCGCTCTGGGAGAGTTCGGCACCGCGGAAGAAGTTTCCACCGCCGACGACGATCGCCACCTCAACCTCGCCCACCGTGGCCGCGATCTGCTTGGCTACGGCCCTCACCGTTTCCGGATCGACCCCGAGCTTGCCGCCACCGAACACTTCGCCGGAAAGCTTAAGGAGTACCCGCCGTCGTCCGTTCTTGCCACCCGTGATTGCCGGTTCAAGGTTGTCCATGATGCCTCCCAGGGCGTAAAGCGGTGCGTTCTGCACAATCGATAAAAGAATACGGTGCGCCGTGCGGGCGCGAAAAAGGGTGGCCACCAGGGGCGGCCACCCTTTCCATTGTTACAACCGATCCGGCGTGTTGACCTACGCGCCGACGCGGAAGCGGGCGAAGGCGGTGGCCTTCACGCCGGCGTCGCCCAGGACCTGGGCGATCGACTTCTTGGTGTCCTTCGAGAAGGGCTGGTCGACCAGGACGGCGTCCTTGAAGAAGCCGGTCAGGCGGCCTTCTACGATCTTGGTGAGCGCTGCCTCGGGCTTGCCCTCGGCGCGGGCGGTCTCCTCGGCGATGCGGCGCTCCGACTCCACGAGGTCCGCGGGGACCTCGTCGCGGGTCAGGTAGGTCGGGGTGTACGCGGCGATGTGGAGCGCGACGTCGTGGGCGGCCTCGACGGCAGCGGCACCCTCGCCCTCGACGGCGAACAGCACGCCGACCTGGGCCGGGAGGTCCTTCGAGGTGCGGTGCAGGTACGCGTCGACGACGGCACCCTCAACGCGGGCCACACGGCGGATGTCGACCTTCTCGCCCAGCAGGGCGCCGGCCTCGATGACGTGCTCCGACATGGGACGGCCGTCGACCTCGAAGGCCAGCAGGGCGTCGACGTCGGTGGCGCCCGAAGCGATGGCGGCGTCGAGGACCTTGTTGGAGAAGTCGATGAAGGGTCCGGCCTTGGCGACGAAGTCGGTCTCGCAGTTGACCTCGACCATGACGCCGACGCTGCCGTCGACGCGGGCGGCGACGAGGCCCTCGGCGGTCGAGCGGCCTTCACGCTTGGTGGCGCCCTTGAGGCCCTTGATGCGGATGACCTCGAGGGCCTTGTCCGGATCGCCGTTGGCCTCGTCGAGGGCCTTCTTGACGTCCATCATGCCTGCGCCGGTGCGCTCACGGAGGGCCTTGATATCAGCGACGGTGTAATTCGCCATGGAAAACTCCTAAATTCTGGTTGATCTACGAAGAGGATCCCTGCCGGCGCTCAGCCGGTGGAACATGCGTAAGGGGCGCGGAATCACCCACACCCCTTACGCAAGAGAACTACTTGGTATCGGCTGCGGCGTCCTCGGCGGGAGCTTCCTCAGCGGCAGGAGCTTCGGCGGCGGGGGCCTCGGCAACAGGAGCTGCTTCGGCAACAGGAGCTGCTTCGGCGGCGGGAGCCTCGGCGTTGGCCTCGGCGGCGCCCAGCAGTTCACGCTCCCACTCGGCGAGGGGCTCTTCGGCTGCGGCGGCGTCCGTGCCGTTGGCGCGGTTGTTGCGGGCGATGAGCCCCTCGGCAACGGCGTCGGCGACAACACGGGTCAGCAGGTTCACGGCGCGGATGGCGTCGTCGTTGCCCGGAATCGGGAAGTCGACCTCGTCCGGGTCGCAGTTCGTGTCGAGGATCGCGACGACGGGGATGTTGAGCTTCTTGGCCTCGTCGATGGCGAGGTGCTCCTTCTTGGTGTCGACAACCCAGATGACCGAGGGGGCCTTGGTCAGGTTGCGGATACCGCCGAGGTTGCTCTGCAGCTTGGTGAGCTCACGCTTCAGAAGGAGGAGTTCCTTCTTGGTGTGGCCCGAGCCGGCGACGTCGTCGAAGTCGATCTCTTCGAGTTCCTTCATGCGCTCGATGCGCTTGGAAACCGTCTGGAAGTTGGTCAGCATGCCGCCGAGCCAGCGCTGGTTGACGTAGGGCTGGCCGACGCGGGTGGCCTGGTCGGCGATCGCTTCCTGTGCCTGCTTCTTGGTACCGACGAACAGGACGGTTCCGCCGTGGGCCACAGTGGCCTTGACGAACTCGTAGGCGCGGTCGATGTAGGACAGCGACTGCTGCAGGTCGATGATGTAGATGCCGTTGCGCTCGGTGAAGATGAAGCGCTTCATCTTCGGGTTCCAGCGACGGGTCTGGTGGCCGAAGTGGACGCCGCTGTCGAGCAGCTGGCGCATGGTTACTACTGGCATGGGATGCCTTTCGTTTCAGCAGGGCGTGCGCGCAAGACGGCGCTTCCGCTGCTTTGTTGACGGTTGTTAGCGTTCCGCCCGGGATGGGCGGCACTCCTGGCGCCTGTCCGTTGGACAACCCACTCCCCCAACCGGATCGCTCCGGACCGCTGGGACAGTGCCCCGCACGTCGTCGAGACGAAGGCGGGTCGCAGGCACGCGTAGTCAGCCGGCACATTTCCTGCGCGGTTTGGTGGTGTTCCAGGACGCAGGGAAAACGGCAGACTGCTCCGTCAAGTGTACTACAGCGGTGTTATGCCTCCGGACGGCCCTGGCGCCTCCCGTACCGGACGAACCCTCAAGCGGCGAGCGGGCCCGAAAGCGACAGGCGGACCGGCAATATCGGCCCCTTTCGTCGTTTTCGGGGGCGCCGGTCGCTTTCGGGTGCCCCGACCGGGCCGGAACCGCGGCGGCATTCCTGGACAGTGTGCACCCGGCTTTCCACATAGGGACCCGACACGGCCGCACGCGCGGTGACGGCGTGCATTGTGAGGGCATGACCCCTGCATCTACGGTCCGCTGGCCGTGGCGTCACTCTCACCGGACGGATGCCATGCGACAGGAGGACCCCGCTCCCCCGGTCCGGCCGACGCACCGGCCCCCGGGCGGAACTGCAGGGTTATCCCGGAAGGACCTCCGGCGGGGCACCTGCGGAATCGCAGAGCGGTGGCTGCAGCGGCGATTCACGAATGCGCTGATCGCAGTGGTGCTGGCGGTGTCGGCCGGGCCGGCAGGACCGGAGATGACGACGACGGTGGCGCCGGGAGCACCGACTGGACCGACCGGACCGACCGGACCGACGAGATCGTCCGGGCCGGGAGGTTCTGCCGGACTGGTGCAGGCGTCCAGCCCGAGCGGCTCTTCCCGCACGGACTCCCTGCGGGGCGTACCGACCGGTGACCACCTGCCTCCGTGGTCCTGGCCCCTGCCGGCCGTGCCGGCCGTCACCCGCCACTTCATCCCGCCGCCCGAGCCGTGGCACGCGGGCCACCGGGGGGTGGATCTTATGGTCGGCCCGGGGAACGACGTGCTCAGCCCGGCCGATGGTGTTGTGACCTTCGTCGGGATGGTCGCCGGGCGGCCGGTGCTCAGCATCGGCCACGACGGCGGCCTCGTGAGCAGCTTCGAGCCGGTGAAGAGCCCGCTCGCCAAGGGTGCCAGGGTGGAGCGGGGCCAACGCATCGGCACTCCGGCGGGGCCGCCGCACTGTCCCTTCGCCTGCATCCACTGGGGCGTCCGCCGGAACGGAAAGTATGTGAACCCACTCGACTACGTCACCGACCGCCGCCCGTCGGTCCTGCTTCCCCTCCCGGGGGGACTGCGCTGACCCGGAAACGCGGAAGACCCCCGGACCCCATCTGGTCCCAGGGGTCTTGCGCGGACTGCCGGCTGCTACACGAACGCGGCAATCCCGGTGATGGCGCGGCCCGCCACCAGGGTGTTGATTTCCTGCGTTCCTTCGTAGGAGTAGATCGCCTCGGCGTCCGAGAAGATCTTCGCCATTTCGTAGTCGGTAACGATGCCGTTGCCGCCGAGGATGTTCCGCCCTGCCGCGACGCTCTCGCGCATGCGCGCCGTCGTGAACGCCTTGGCCAGCGCGGAGTGCTCGTCCTTGGCCTGGCCGAGGTCCTCGAGCTGGGAGAGCCGGACCATCATGCCCATCGAGCTCATGGCGTTGCCCAGGATCTGCACCAGCTGCTGCTGCACCAGCTGGAAGGACGCGAGTGGACGGCCGAACTGCTGGCGTTCCACCGCGTACCGGCGAGCCACGTCGAATGCGGCCATCTGCTGGCCCACGGCCTGCCAGCCGACCGACAGCCGCGTCACCTTGAGCACCTTGTTCGTGTCGCGGAAGCTGTTGGCCCCCTTGAGGTGGAAGTCATCCGAAACCACAACGTTGTCCAGGACGATGTCGGCGTTCTCCACCGACCGCAGCGCGATCTTGTTCTCAATCCTCGTGGCGGAGTAACCCGGGAGGGTCGTGTCGACCATAAAGCCCTTGACCTGGTTGTCCTCGACGTCGCGGGCGTAGATGACGACCCAGTCGGAGAAGGTCGCGTTGCCGATCCAGCGCTTGGCGCCGTTGAGGATCCAGTTTCCACCGTCCCGCCGGGCCGTGGTCCGGGTCCCTCCGGCGACGTCGGAGCCGCCCAGGGGTTCGGTCAGCCCGAACGCCCCGATCCTGCGGAAGGAGTAGATGTCCGGCAGCCACTCCTCCTGCTGCTCCTTGGAGGCCAGTGCTTCGATGGAGCCGGTGAACAGCCCGTCGTGAACGCCCATGAACGTCGCGATAGAGGTGTCGGCGCGGGTGAACTCCGAGTGAACGATGCCTGCGAAGAGGTTTGAGTACCCTTGGCGGCGGATGGGGCTGACGACGTCGAGTTCGGCAAGCTTCGGAATGATGCCCTTGGGGAACACCCCCTCGTTCCACCAGCCGATGGCGTTCGGGCGGACTTCGGCGTCCAGCCACGTCCGGATCTCGGCCAGGCGCGAGCGCTCCTTGTCGCTCAGCAGGGATTCGAACGCGAGGAAATCGCCGTCGGCATAGGGGAGGTTGTTGACGTCGATACCCGGCTTGCCCATTGTTGCTCCCTTACCCAGATCCTCATTGACCACTTCCAGCAGCACATGTGACAGGCTGCGGAATCTAATGTTACCCGCGGGTAACATCGTTGACCAGCGTCCGGCGGAAAACGGCTGGAGCATCGTCACTTCGAGCACCTGTTGACGCCGCCGTACGTTTTGGTGGGCGGACGCGCCTGCTCTAGGCTGGTTCTGCATCACGGGGCTGTAGCTCAGCTGGTTAGAGCGCGGGACTCATAATCCTAAGGTCCTCGGTTCAAGTCCGAGCAGCCCTACAACTGTCACCACAGACGATCCATCAAGCGTCGGCGGGCCTCCATCCACCGACCCGCCTTGAGCAGCGGGGCCGGGCAGGCACGGGCGCCCGGACGTCTCCGCCCCGAAAGCAGCGGGGCCCGCATGCCCTGGCGGACAGAGCAGGTATTTTACGCGGGTGCCCCTTCAGCGGCCACTTCACCTCTTCCGCTGACCATCTGTGCGGGCCACCCTAGGCTTGACGAGCACGCAAGGTTCCTTAGTTCTCGAAAGGCTCACGTCATGCGCACATCAGCTCTTCTCGCAGCGCCGGTCCTGGCGCTGACCGCCCTCACACTGACGGGCGGCCCCGCCGCCGCTCAGGGCGAGCACGCATCCTACCAAGCCACCCTCAATTCGCAGAACAACAGCGGCACCACAGGTCAGGCCCTGATCCAGCTCCACGGAAACGAGGCGACAGTCACCTTGAATGTCGCCGGGGCAGCGCCCACACTGATGGGCGCACCCTATGCGCACGGCCAGCATATCCACATCGGCGGCCAGGGTGCCTGTGCAGGTCCGGCGGCGGACGCCGACGCCGACGGCGTCGTCAACTCGATGGAGGGCCAGCCCATCGAGGGATTCATCAGTACCTCGCTGACGGTTTCCGGGGATGCAAGCGCCGCTTCGGCGGCGGCATTGGACCGCTTCCCCGCAGGGAGTTCCTACCAGTACTCCCGCACCCTCACGCTCGATGCCGCAACCGTCAGCGCGCTGCAAGCGGGCAACGCCGTCATGGAGGTGCACGGCGTGGATCCTGCCCTCGTTCCAGCCGCCGCCCAGGCAAAGGTGAACCCGATGGTGCCTTCGCTCCCCCTGGCGACGGACCTTCCCGCAGCCTGCGGTCAGCTCGTCGCCGCCCAGGTGGGCAGCGTTCCGAACGGAGCGGCGGACACGGGGGCAGAGATCGCAGGATCTCTGTCACCGGAGAACAGCGCGGTTTCTGTGGCTGCCCTCGGCGCCCTGATGCTGGCAGGCGGCGCACTGGCCGGCCGGGCCGCGGTGCTGCGGCGCCGGGAACAGGCGGATTCCTGATTCCCCATCCCTGAGTCCGGCTGCAGGTGTACGGGCGGACCGGAGTCAGGGCCCGCCACGCGCGGACTCACAGCTCCCGTTCTCCGGACGGCCGGGCATGACCGACGCGGCCGGGAGAACGGCTGGGCCGTCAACAATCCGGCTCGGCAACCGGTACACATGCGCCGACCGGTACTACTGCGCCGACCGGTACCTCAGGGCAGTAGTACCGCAGCGAAGTGGCACCGGGGCACTTAAGAACAGATCCGGGTGCCGGGCAGCGCCCCGCCAGCGCCACCCGGCACCCGCACGCTGCGCAGGATCTACCGGACGGGCAGCATCTGCGGCCTGGCTAGATGGCCACCTGATCGACGGGCAGGCCGTGGTAGAGCCGTTCGAAGGTTGCAAGTGTCGCTTCGATACTGTGCCGTTCGACCATCGACCGGCTCGCCTTGCCCATCCGTTCCCGGTCGGCGTCGGGCAGGGTGACAAGTTCGGTGATGCGGCGGCCCAGCTCGTCGCTGTCGTGAGGCGTGAAGAGGTAGCCGTTCTCGCCGTCGGCCACAAGGTGCGGCAGGGCCATCGCATTGGCCAGCAGCACCGGGGTCGACGCCGACATCGCCTCGAGCGTCACCAACGACTGCAGTTCAGCGGTCCCGGGCTGGCAGAAGATGTCGGCCCGGAGGTAGGCGAGGCGGAGTTCCTCGTCGCTGACCAACCCGAGGAACTTCACGCGGTCCCCGATTCCGAGGCGTTCGGCCTGCGCCTGCAGGGCCCGCTTGACCTCACCGCCGCCAATCACCTCGAGGTGGACGTCCAGCTCGGCGGAGGTCTTCGCCACGGCGTCGATCAGCACGTCGACGTGCTTCTCTTCGGCCAGGCGCCCCACGAAGAGCACCGTCGGGTGCTCGCGCTGGGGCAACTGCTCACCGGGGCGCGGCTCGTACGCCGCGGCGTCGATGCCGTTGGAAATCGGCAGCACCTGCCGCAGGAATGCATGGTCGTGCATCGCCTTGGCCGCCAGCGGGGTGGGCGTGGTGACGGCGTCGGCCTTGCCCATGACCCGGCCCATGTCGCGCCAGGAGTTCTTGGCGACAATGCGCTTGAACCACTCGGGGAAAGGCAGGAACGGGTTGAGGTTCTCCGGCATGAAGTGGTTCGTGGCGATCACCCGGATGCCGCGCTTCACCGCTTCGTAGAGGGTGTACTCCCCCACCATGTAGTGGCACTGGATGTGCACGACGTCGGGCTGGACGCGGTCGAAGAGCATGCTGATATCGCGCCTGATCTCCCACGGCAGGCAGATGCGCCAGTAATCGTGGGTGGGCACGCTGTGCGAACGGAGCCGGTGGACGGTCCACGCCCCGGCCGGCTCCTCGGTGTAGCTCCGGCCGTTGGCCGGGTTCGGCGCCAGCACGTGCACGTTGTGGCCGCGCGCGGCCATCCCCTTGGCCAGGCGGTACCCGAACTGGGCGGCGCCGTTGATATTGGGCGGATAGGTATCTGCGGCGATCAGGACGGTCAGTGGCTTGGTAGCAGCCGGATAACTCACTTTGGATCCCCCACGTAGGTGTATCGGAAGCGGCAGAGCGCCGTCGTCGTCAGCGCCGCCGCCTTACGACATCAGGATGATGGCGCGACAACGCAACCACTCCAACGATAGCAATCAATGCGGCCCCGGCCATTCCTATCGCCGTGACGGTGGGAACCTCTGGCTTCAGTTCCCCCAGAATGGTAATCCCGACGGCGATTCCCACGATCGGATCGATCACCGTCAGCCCGGCGATCACAAGGTCCGGCGGACCCGTGGCGTAGGCGCTCTGCACGAACCACGACCCGAGCAGGGCGGCCCCAACCAGCGCGACGACGCTGTACCAGGGGACGTTCAGCAGGAACCGCCCGTTGGGGTCGAGCAGGTGCGTCGCGACGATCTTCGTCAGCACCGCCACGAACCCGAAGAGCACTCCGGCGCCCAGGATGTAAGCGAAGGCGTTGAGCCGCCGGCGCGCCGTCAGGCCAAGGAAGCCAAAGACGACGACGGCGAGGGTGAGCAGCAGCACCGCCGACAGTTCCTGGTTCACGCCCACGCGGTGCTCCGCCCGGGTGACGTTCACCGCGAGCAGGACGAACAGGGCGCTGCCGGTGACGCAGGCGGTGATGGCGGCCACGGTGGGTCGGTTGAGCCGGATCCCCTGGTCCTTGGAGTTGATGACGGTGGTGATCACCAGGGCGATGGCGCCGATGGGCTGGACGACGGTGAGGGTCGCCATGGCCAGGGCGACGACGTTCATCCCCATCCCGGCCACCAGCAGGGCGAGCCCGAGGACCCAGCGGGGGTTGCGCAGCAGGCGCAGGACGGCGGTGGAGCCGAGTGCCAGGCCTCCGGTGTTCGCGCGCACGGCGCTGCCCTGCCGCTGGGCGCCCAGGGCAAGGCAGGCAGCGCCCAGCAGCGCGAGGAGGATCGCGAGAAGCGTCATGGGCGCACCGGCTGCCGCCGCTGTCCATACCCTCCGCCTGGCCCCCGTCCCCGTGAGGTCCGCCGCGGCGGCTCAGCCCTCACGTGCCGTCTCTGCCGCCGGCTGGGTCAGCGGTCGGCCCGCCGCGCGCTCGGCACGGTGGAGGCGGTGGGCCGCGGTGAAGTACCCGTAGAAGGCGATCAGGTGACCCACGCAACCGGCGATCAGGAGCGCGTGGGCGACCGCCAGGAGCCATGGAGAGTCATACCCGGGCACCCGGTGAAGGAGCAGCAGCGGCGAACCGAGCAGCAGCAGGGCCGTGCGGATCTTCCCCACGACGCTGACGCGCAGGCGCAGCCGGCTGCCGAAGAGGATCAGGGCGTTGGTGATGAGGATGGCGTCGGGGATGACGATCGACCACACCAGCCAGGCCGGTGCCACCCCGTCGACGACGAAGGTGATGGCAACGATGATCAGGGCCGTGCGGTCTGCGACCGGGTCGAGCCACTGGCCCACCGAGGAAACCTGGTTGAAGCGCCGGGCGAGGTAGCCGTCAATCCAGTCGGTTGACCCGACGAGCACCAGGGTGACCACAGCCGGGCCGTACTGGTTGGTGACGATGAACCAGACGAACAACGGCACCCCAAGGAAGCGGACCAGGGTGACGGCATTGGGCAGGGTCCATGCGGTCGCCAGCACAGGGCCTTCTCCGCCGGGACGCGTGCCGGCGCCGATAAGTCGAATCACTGAGTGCCTCCACTGCCATTATGCAGGCAGATCCGGGGCGATCCGCTATTTGGCGGCCAGACGGCGGACCATCACGGCCAGGGCCACGAGGGATGCACCAAGAACGCTCAGCGGCTGCCAGCGGTCCTTGAGCTCGATCGTGTGCGGGACGGGCTTCTCGACGGCGGTCGCAGAGCTTGCGGCTGCGGGGACACCCTGCCGTCCGGCCCGCTCCGCACGGGTCCGCGCGGCGCGCGCCTTGGCCTTCTCGCGGTTCTCGGCGAAGCGGCTCTTGACGTCGAGGCGGCTCCCCAGCGAATCGCGGGCCTCGGCGATGTGGATCCGGCGCTCCCCGGAGCGACCGCGCAGTTCCTCGTACGAGGGCGTGGGCTCCTTGGGCTTGCGCTCCTTGGCCTTCTCGGCCTCCTCCTGCTCGTCCTTCGGCTTCTTGACGTCGAGGGTCGCCGGGTCGAAGCTCCGGCCCTCGCGCAGGACGCCGATGTCGTACCGCACGCCGCGGATCGCATCCTCCGGCAGCAGCGGCAGGGCCTTCTTGAAGCGCGAGACACCGATCAGGCCGATGATTGCCGCGAGGACGAGGAACAGGGCGGCAACCAGCAGGGCGGCGAGCCAGGCCGGCATGATCGTGGCGAGGCCCATGATGCCCGCGACGAGCAGGGAGATCGCGAAGGCGACGAGGAAGACAACAGCGACGGCGAGGAACGCAGCCGCGACCCCGGCCTTGATTCCCTTTTGCTTCATCTGCTCCAGGGCCAGCGAGTATTCGTCGCTGAGCTGGCGCGGGGTGAGCCGCGCGAAGAGCCGAAGTATGCCAAAGAGGGAAAGCGAGCCGGTTGACCGCTTGCCGCGTGTACTAGCCGAGCTGCTCATACGCCCTGCCTCCATTCGTGATCCTGCTGCCTGAGAGATACTGACCCTAAAATTACCACCGGTCGGAGGACGGGCAGCCGTAAATTGTTTCCTCTGCGTACTTGCGGACGGGTCCAGCTCTGCTGGACCTGCCCGCGGCCCGCATTCCCAACACACTACGTCAGCGGGAAGCCTGCTTAGCACCCATTTCCCCGGGAGACGTTCTAAGATGTCCAAGACACTGGTTCGCCATAGCAACTAATAGGCGGGCCTGGCCCGGCCTCGACCCTTCGGCCCACGTCATGAAACGGCGCAGCGCGGCGCCTCCCTACCGTTTCAATCCCCCGGTGGAATAGCGTTGCTGACGACCGGGGCCGCCCGAGCCACCCCGAACCACCACGTCCCGATAGGTAGCCCTTGACCTCCCCGATCTCCCCCGGCGACAGCCTCTCCCGCAGGGAGAAACTGATTTACGTTGGCATTCTCGGTGCCCTGACGGCGCTGGGCCCCTTCACGATCGACCTTTACCTCCCGGCCTTCCCCGCGCTGCAGCGTGACTTCAACGTCACGGAAGCCGCGGTCCAGCTGACCCTCACCGGCACGATTATCGGCCTCGCCGTGGGCCAGCTCATCGTGGGCCCGCTCAGCGACAAGGTCGGCCGGCGGGTGCCGCTGATCCTTGCCACCTCGCTCCATGTCGGAGCCTCGATCGGCGTAGCCCTTTCCATGGACATCAGCATGCTCATGTTTTTCCGCGTCCTGCAGGGCGTGGGTGCCGCGGGCGGCGGCGTCGTGGCCCTGGCCACGGTGCGCGACCTGTTCAGCGGTTATGCGCTGGTGCGGATGTTCTCCTACCTGGCGCTCGTCAACGGCATGGCCCCGATCTTTGCCCCGGTGATCGGGTCGCAGCTGCTGGTGGTGGTGGACTGGCCCGGAATCTTCTGGTTCCTCGCCGCGTACGGCATCCTGGTCATCATCGCCGTTTCGGTCTTCATCATCGAGACGCTTCCGCGGGAACGCCGGAAGAGCTCGGGCTCGACCGCGCTCCAGCGCTACCGCGCCGTGCTCACGGACCGGATCTTCCTCGGGGTGCTTCTGGTCGGCGGGATGAACTTCTCGGGCCTGTTCTCCTACCTGTCGGCATCGCCGTTCCTCTTCCAGAACCTCTACGGGCTCAGTGAGCAGCAGTACGGCCTGCTGTTCGGGATCAACTCCCTCGGCATCGTCGCCGGCGTGCAGATCAGCTCCCGGGTGCTGCGGAGATACGGGCCGCAGTGGGTGATTGCCGCCGCCACCGTCGTCATGCTGGTGATGTCGCTGCTGATCCTGGCGTTTGACCAGCTGGGGCTGGGCCTGTGGGGCACCGCCGTCCCCCTGTGGTTCTACATCATGGCCGCCGGCTTCGTCTTCCCCTGCGTGCAGGTGCTTGCCCTGTTCAACCACGGCGCGCAGGCCGGCACCGCCGCCTCGATCCTAGGGGCCGTGACCTTCGGCCTGGCCGGCGCCGTTTCGCCGGTCGTGGGCGTGCTGGGCATCGACAGCGCCACTCCCATGGCGGTGGTGATGGCCGCCTGCATCGCCCTGGCCATCGTGGCCCTCTGGACGGTCGTGCGGCCGCGGAGCGTGCCAGCGCTGGCCTAGCCGCCCGGGCCGGATTCCCCGATACGACGGCGGCCGGCGGACCCGGGGGATCCGTCCGGGTATCCTCAGCCCGCCGTTTGGGCGGCCTGGGCCTCGGCGGCCCGGGCGATATTGCGCGCCATCGGCTTGAAGATGAAGTTGTGGAAGGGCAGCACCGCGAGCCAGTAGAGGCGTCCTGAAAGGCCACGGGGGAAGAACACGGCGCGCTGGCGGTAGGTGCTCCCGGTGCCATCCGGTTCGACGCTCAGTTCGAGCCAGGCCCGGCCGGGAACCTTCATCTCCGCCCGCAGGCGGAGCCGCTCCCCCCTGACCAGTTCCTCGACGCGCCAGAAGTCGAGCGCTTCGCCGGTGAGGAGCTCGTCGGCGTCCCGTCGGCCGCGGCGCAGGCCGACGCCGCCGACCAGCTTGTCCATCCACCCGCGCGCGGCCCAGGCGACGGGCCAGGAGTACCAGCCGTTCTCGCCGCCAATGCCTTCGACCACGTTCCACAGCGCTGAGGCCGGGGCCGAGGAGCGGTAGGTCTGCAGGTCGGTGAAGACGGTGTGGCCGGCCCACTGCGGGTCCGACGGCAGCGGGTCCGCCACGGCATCGGAACTCGAGGCTCCCGCCCAGCTGGTTTCGACCTCGCCGCCGCGCATCTTGCCGAGCGCCAGGTCAACCGCCGTCCGGTAGCCCGTCAGCCCGCTCTCGGGCACGGGGATGAACTCGTCGATGTCATGTTCGGCGGTGATGGCATCGTGCTGGAGGGACTCGATGAGCGGCATGGCCATGACCCGCGGAATAGGAGTGACGAGGTTTACCCAGTGCCCGGCCAGCCGCGGGGTCAGCACGGGCAGGGCCAGGATCGTCCGGCGTGGCAGGCCCGCCGCCTCGGCGTACTGGTTCATCATCTCGGCGTACGTCAACACCTCCCGTGAGCCGATATCGAACGTCCGGTTCAGGCCCGCGGGGAGGCCCAGGGCCCCGATGAGGTACCGGATGACGTCACGGACAGCGATGGGTTCGATCCGGTTCAGCACCCACTTGGGTGCGGGCATCACGGGCAGGACGTCGGCGAGGTGGCGGATCATCTCGAAGGACGCGGATCCGGAACCGATGACGACGCCGGCCTGGAAGGCGATGGTCGGGGTGCCGGACTCGAGCAGGATGCGCCCCACCTCGGTGCGTGAGCGCATGTGCGTCGACAGTGCGACACCGTCGGGGTGGAGCCCCCCGAGGTAAATCATGCGCCCCACCCCGGCGGCCGTCGCAGCGGACGCCACCGTGGCGGCGATCGACGATTCGCGGCGCTCAAAACCGCGGCCCGAGCCCATTGAGTGAACCAGGTAGTAGAGGGCGTCGACGCCTCCGCAGGCGGCCTTCATGGTCTCCGGGTCCTGCAGGTCGCCCTGGACGATCTCGACGCGCTCGGCCCAGGGGACGTCCTTAAGCTTCTCGGGCGTGCGCACCACCACCCGGACGGTGTGGCCTTCGTTCAGGAGGCGCGAGACGAGCCGTCCACCGATGTAGCCGGTGGCGCCCGTGACCAGGATGACACTGCCGTGGGTGTTCATGGCTCAACCCTACGCCCGAGCGCGTTCCACCAGCAGGGTTCCGACTGCCGCAGCCGGCGCATTCCCGGTTGGAGGAACCACGGCGGGCCGGCCGCGGTCACTCCGGCCCGCGGCCGGCGTAACCGCGCCTAGGCTCCGCGGACGGTCCTGACGTACCTGCCGTACATCCGGATGCCGGCCAGCTTCCACAAGAGCCGGGCGGGAGCGGGGAGTTCGTTCAGGAACCACACGCGCTCCCGGTCGGTCGCGCTCTCGATCACCATTCCCGCCAGCATCAGGCGGGAGCGGAGGTCCTTGGGCATGTTCGAGGCCGCGTCCTTCACCGGCGCGTCCCATTCCGCAACGGTCAGGTTGTCGTGGATCAGTGGAAGCACGCTGGTCTCCTCGGCATCGAGGTGCTCCGCGAGCGCGGCATCAAGGCGCGTGAGCAGCCCCGTGATGCGGTCCCGGGCGGCCGCCGAGGCGTCGGCCTGCCAGGCCGCCAGTTCGGCCTCGAGGGAGGCGATGAGGTCGGCCACCACCGTGTGCTGGGCCTCCATCGTCTCCACAAGGGACCGCTCCAGGGGGACCCGCTGCTCAAGGACCGGCCAGAGCAGGCGATCCTCGCTCTCGTGGTGTTCATGGAGGAACCGCAGGGTGAGCTTCGTGTGATCGGCCACAACCCCGGCGCGCGCTGTGTCCCCGCCGGCCACCTTCCCGACGATCCCGGGGAGCAGGCCGAACTCGCGGCGCAGCGCCTTATGGATGACGATCATCTGCTGCGTTTCCGGCTTGTCCGCCGGTGCGGAGGGATCGATCTGCATGGGTGTTCCTTCGTGGAGGGACGGAGAATCCGCCGGAATGCGCCCCGCGGGCCGCAGAAGCGCACCGCACGGAGCAATTGGGGTAACACCCATTCTATCGAATATCGGGACGGTACAGTGCCTTTGTGATCCATCTCCCAGGCAGCAGAAGCTCGGCGTGAGCGGGAAACGCGCCTACACCTCCCCTTCACGGGAGCTCGGCGCCGCCGAAACCCGGGCCTCGATCCTGCGGGGGGCCTCCGAACTGTTCGCCGTCCGCGGGTACGCCCGGGTGAGCGTGGCCGACATTGCGGCGGCCGCCGGCGTGGCAGCGAAGACGGTCTACGCGAGCGTCGGCGGCAAGGCGGCGATCCTCAATGAGATCGTCGACCGCGCCGTCGTCGAATCCCCCGGCGCCGCGACCGTCGAGGCGGTGCGGAGCCTCAGCGGGATCGACGAGGTCCTGCGCGAACTCGCCTCAGGCACCCGGAGGGGCAACGAGGGCCAGGCCGTACCCCTTGAGGCCGTCTACAAGGCCCTCCCGGTCCACGAGGAGGGCGAGGCCCTGTGGGAGCGCACCACCGCCTCCTACCTCGAAGCGCTGGCGCAGGTGGCGGAGCATCTCCGGTCCCTCGGGGCGCTGCGCCCGGGCATGTCCACCGGGGAGGCCGCGGACCTCCTGTGGCTGTGGTTCGGCCCCGCGTCGTGGCGCACCCTGGTGAGCGAGCGCGGCTGGAGCTGGGACCGGGCCGAGGAGGCCCTTTACCGTTCCGCCCTGGCCTCGCTGCGGTAGCCGGGCATCCACGGGGTGCGGATCCACAAACCGGACCCAAAAAGAAGGGCCGTTGACGGGAAAACCCGTCAACGGCCCTGATTGCTCCTCCGACTGGACTTGAACCAGTAACCCTTCGATTAACAGTCGAATGCTCTGCCAATTGAGCTACGGAGGAAAGCGGCAGATACAACTTTACATACGAAACCGGGTGAAGTGAAATTGGCGCCGGATCAGTCCGGCCGGAGCTGCCGGCGCTGCATCTCGAGGTCCATCAGCTCACGCTGCAGCTGGTTGTAGAGGACCGGATCGGCGGCGGGATCCATGCGCTGAAGCTGCCCCAGTTTCTCGGCCTTCTGCTGGGTGATCCGCAGCTCGGTCAACCGGTTCAGGATGTCCCGGCAGTACACGGCCATGGCGTCGGCGTCCTTCGCCGGCAGGGGACGCACGGCGAGCTCGCTCACGAGCGGCCGCAGCACGTCGGGCACCTCCCGGCGCACCCGCTCGACCCACTGCCCGGCATCGGTCCCGGCGGCGCCCGCGGCGAGCACGGCGGTTCGCAGCGCGGCGTAGACGGGCACCGAGAACGGGGCTTCGCCGAACCGCTCCCACTGGGTAACATCGAGCAGTCCTGGCTGCTGCAGCACCACCTCGAGGGCTTCGCGCTCCATCCGCGCCATGGGATCGCGCGGATCGGGCCGGGAGAACTGCGGCTGGTCGAGGATCCCCTCCCCGGCAGGACCGTCCTGCCCGGCCGCTGGGGACCCCACCGGGCCCTCCCCGGCCTGGAAGGTGGGGCGGTCGCCGCCGGAGGGCCCGCCGTACCCTGCACGGCCCGATCCGGCCGAGCCGAAGTCTGTGCGCCCGGAACCGGCGCCCGTCGAGGCTCCTGGGGTGGCCGCCGGCGCCGCGCCCTCACGGCGCGCGGCAGCCGCGACGGCCCGCCCCACCTGGTCCTCCCCCACGAACTGCATGCCCAGCCAGCGCGAGAGCTCCCGCGTGTAGGTCGAGCGCAGGGACACGTCGCGGATGCGCGCCACGATGGGGGCCGCATGGCGCAGCGCCTTGACCTGCCCCTCGCCGGTGGTCAGGTCGAAGTTCGCGAACGATGCCTTGATGGCAAATTCGAAGAGGGGCCGGCGGTCGGCGATGAGGCTCCGCACCGCCTCGTCGCCGCGGGTCTGGCGGAGGTCGCACGGATCGGCTCCCGAGGGCTCGACGGCGACATAGGTCTGGGCGATGAAGCGCTGGTCCTCCTCGAAGGCCCTCAGGGCGGCCTTCTGCCCGGCGGCATCGCCGTCGAAGGTGAAGACGACCTCTCCCCCGGTGCCGTCGTCGGAGAGCAGTCTGCGGGCGATCTTGATGTGGTCCGCCCCGAACGCCGTGCCGCAGGTCGCGACGGCGGTGCCTACGCCGGCGAGGTGGCACGCCATTACATCGGTGTAGCCCTCGACGACGACCAGCTGGCGGGTCTTGGCAATGTCCTTCTTGGCGAGGTCGATGCCGTACAGGACCGATGACTTCTTGTAGAGCGAGGTTTCCGGGGTGTTCAGGTACTTCGGCCCCTGGTCCTCCTCGTACAGCTTCCGGGCGCCGAATCCGACGGTGTCGCCGGTGATGTCGCGGATGGGCCAGATGAGCCGGCCGCGGAAGCGGTCGTAGAGGCGCGAGGCGTTGGTCGAGGAGACGCTGAACATGCCGGTGAGCTTGAGTTCGTCGTGTGTGAAACCCCGCCCGGTGAGGTGGTTCAGCAGCCCGTCCCAGCCCTGCGGGGCGTAGCCCACCCCGAAGTGGGCGGCGGCCTCACGGTCGAACCCGCGCTCCTGGAGGAACTGCCGTCCGGCTGCAGCCCCGGGGGTCAGCAGCTGGTCGCGGTAGAACTCGGCGGCAATCTTGTGGGCGTCGAGGAGGCGCTGGCGGCGGCCGACGTCCTCCCGGCGCGGGCCGGTGCCCCCGTCCTCGTAGTGGAGCTCGAGGCCCAGGCGCGCGGCGAGTTTCTCCACCGTCTCGGTGAATGAGGTGTGGTCGAGCTTCTGGAGGAAGGAGATGACGTCGCCGCCCTCGCCGCAGCCGAAGCAGTGGTAGGAGCCCAGCTGGGGTCGCACGTGGAAGGAGGGCGACCGTTCGTCGTGGAAGGGGCACAGCCCCTTGTAGGAGCCCACGCCGGCCGACTTGAGGGTGACGTAGCCGTCGACAATCTCCTTGATGTCGGTGCGCTGGCGTACCTCATCGATGTCTTCGCGCTTGATGAGTCCGGCCATGACAACAGTTTAGGCCCCGCCACTGACAGCTTCGGCGGCGGCGCCCCGGCGGGCCCGCTGCGCCGCCCCGGAGCTCAGCGGCGGCCAGGGGCCCGGAACCGCGCTACCAGAGGGCAGGGACCGGCCCGACGATCCTCTCGTGCAGGGCCAAAGCCGAGCCGTCAGTGAGGGAGGCCACCTGATCGATCACCACGCGCAGCCGCGCGTCGTCATCGCCGGCGGCCTGCCAGTCGGCCGCGAAGGACTGTTCGAGGTAGCGGTCCCCGTTGGCGGCCATCTGCGCCACGAGCGAGGAAAGCACCTCGCGCTGGCGTTCGTAGAGCGGCTGCCGGTGATCGGTGGTCATCACGTAGGTGGTGGCCAGGCCCTTCATGACGGCGATCTCGAGCTGCGTCTCCTCGGGAACCACCATCTGTGCCGTGTAGCGGGTGAGCGGGTCGGTGCCGTAGATGGCGCGGGTCGCCTCGAGGGCGCTCAGGCAGAACCGGCCGATCAGCTGGCTGGTCATGTTCTTCAGGGCGGCCATGGAGCGGCGGCTGCCGTCGGCCTCCCGTACCCAGACCGCTGTCTTCTCGAGCCGCGCGAGGGCCGCATCGACGGCGGCCGGGTCGCTGCCGGGCAGGTACCACTGCTGGGTGTAGCCCACCACCCGGGCCCGCGCGTCGGGACTGTCCATCCAGCGCAGCTGAAGGTGCCCGGCGACAATGGCGTCCTCGACGTCGTGGACCGAGTAGGAGATGTCGTCGGCCAGGTCCATCACCTGGGCCTCGAGGCAGGAGCGGCCGGCCGGGGCGCCGGCGCGCAGCCATGAAAAGACCGGGAGGTCGTCGTCGTACGCGCCGAACTTGGAGGTGCGGTGCCCGTTGATGAGCGGGGCGTCCGCGGCCGTCCAGGGGTACTTGCAGGCGGCGTCGAGGCTGGCCCGGGTGAGGTTCAGGCCCGCCGACGTGCCGTCGGGGCGGATGACCTTCGGTTCGAGGCGCGTGAGCAGCCGCAGGGTCTGGGCGTTGCCTTCAAATCCGCCGATGCCGTGGGCGATCTCATTCAGGGCGGTCTCGCCGTTGTGCCCGAAGGGCGGGTGGCCGAGGTCGTGGGCGAGGCAGGCGGCGTCGACGATGTCGGGGTCGCAGCCCAGGGAGCGGCCGAGTTCGCGGCCGACCTGGGCGACCTCGAGGCTGTGGGTGAGCCGGGTCCGCACGAAGTCGTCGGTGTCCGGGGCCACGACCTGGGTCTTCGCGCCGAGGCGCCGGAGCGCCGAGGAGTGGAGGACCCGGGCACGGTCCCGTTCGAAGTCCGAGCGGTGGGTGCTCTTGGCGGGCTCGTCGACCCACCGGTGGAGATCCTCGACTGCGTAGCCCGCGGTCAGCGGTGCGGAGGGAAAGCTCATGGGCCCTTCCTGCCTTTCGGCCGGTGGTCGGAATCGGCGCGGCGTGCCGCGGGACACCGGGCGTCCGGGGAGTCAGCCACCGGAGACGTCCAGTTCGGCCGCCGAGATGTCGGCCTGCTGCGCCTCGTTGAGGCGCCGCGACTGAAGCCAGTTCTCCGGCAGTGAGGTCTTCTTCGGCGAGCCGGCCCGGCCGCGGGGGCCCTCGGCGTCCGCGCCCGGGTAGGGGGATTCGGCGTCGAGCTCGGCGAGCAGGCCCCGCAGCACCTCGAGCGTCGGCACCGTGGCCAGCTTGGCGCGCAGTTCTCCCCCGACGACGTACCCCTTGAAGTACCACGCCATGTGCTTGCGGATGTCCCGCAGGCCCATCATTTCGCTGCCGAAGGCATCGACGAGCAGCTCGGCGTGGCGGTACACCGTCTCGGCGACCTGGCCGAGGCCCGGCTGGTGGCGCTCGGCGCTTCCCTCGAAGGCGTTCATCAGGTCGCCGAAGAGCCAGGGGCGGCCCTGGCAGCCGCGGCCGATGACGACGCCGTCGACGCCGGTCTCGCGCACCATGCGGACCGCGTCCTCGGCGCTCCAGATGTCACCGTTGCCCAGGACCGGGATGTCGGGAAGGGCGTTGCGCAGTTCGGCGATGGCCGACCAGTCGGCCTTTCCCGAGTAGTACTGCGAGGCGGTGCGGCCGTGGAGGGCGACGGCCGCCACTCCGCTGTCGCGGGCGATCCGGCCGGCCTCGAGGAAGGTCAGGTGGTCCTCGTCGATGCCCTTGCGCATCTTGATGGTCAGCGGAATGCCGCCCTTGGAGGCCTCGCGGACCGCGGTCTGGACGATGCCCGTGAACAGGTCTAGCTTCCAGGGCAGCGCCGCTCCGCCGCCGCGCCGCGTCACCTTGGGCACGGGGCAGCCGAAGTTCAGGTCGATGTGGTCCGCCCGGTCCTCCTCGACGAGAATGCGCACGGCGGCGCCGACGGTGGCCGGATCCACCCCGTACAGCTGCACGGAGCGGACCGACTCGTCCTCGTCGTGGGAGATGATCCGGAGGGATTCGGGGCTGCGTTCGACCAGCGCGCGCGAGGTGACCATCTCGGAGACGTACAGTCCGCCGCCGTATTCGCGGCACAGCCGACGGAAGGCCTTGTTGGTGATGCCCGCCATGGGGGCCAGGATCACGGGGGTGTCCACGGTGATCGGGCCGAGGCGCAGCGGAGGAAGGTCGAGCCGGGTGGCGGCGTCGGCGGAAGCTAACGATGCCGCTGCGTCGGCTGCGGCGGGCGCGTCAGGGGCCGAGGCGTCGACGGCGGGGGCGGCGGAATGGAGTGCGGGCCCGGCGGTCCGGGTGGTTACGGCAGTCACCCCTCCATTGTCGCAAGTGCGGGCAAATCGGGCACATCGGCCCTCCGGCGGCTGCCCGGGCGGCAGCGCATCCGCGGGACCGCGCGGCGTCTCGGGAGCGTTTTTGGGGCCGCCGCGGTGCCGCCTAGTGGGATTCTGCCTCCCGGCGGGCCCGGCGGGAGCCTGCATGCACCTCCGGCTCCGCTTCGGGTCCGTTCCCGGCCCCCGACGGTGCCCCCTGCGAAGCTTCCTGCAAAGCTTGCTGCCGGGCCGGCTCCGGCGTGCCGCCAGGACCCGCCGGAACGGCGGCGGGTACCGGCGCGGCACCCGTTCCGCGGCCCCCGACGGCCTTCACGACCGCCACGGCGATGGCCGTGGTGACCGGGATGGCCAGGACCAGACCGATTGAGCCCACCAAGGTGCGCACCACTTCCTCCGCGAGCTCGCCGCTGGTGAGGGTGTCGATCAGGGCCCGGTCATAGAGCGAGACAAGGATCAGCACGGGCAGGGCCGCACCTGCATAGGCGAACGCAATCGTGTAGACGGTCGAGGCGATGTGGTCGCGGCCAATGCGCATCGCCCCAGTGAACAGCCGCCGGGCCGGGGTGGACGGGGCCAGTTCGTAGAGCTCCCAGACCGCCGAGGACTGGGTGATGGTGACGTCATTGAGCACGCCCAGGCCGGAGATGATCAGCCCGCACAGGATGATCGAGGAGATGGACAACTGGTCGGAGGAGTTGACCAGCGCGTACGCGTTGTCGTCGCCCACCCCGGTCAGGTGGGCCGTCCCGGTGGCCCAGGCCGCCAGCACCGCGGTGATACCCAGACCGAAGATGGTGCCGAGCAACGCCGTCGAGGTGCGCGCGGAGAAACCGTGGGCGAAGTACAGCACCCCGATCATGATGGCCACCGAGCCCACGAGGCCGAGCAGCAGGGGCGGTGCGCCCTCCACGAGGCCCGGCAGGATGAACTGCGCCAGGATGAACAGTGCACCGACGAGCCCGAGCATCGCCCGGAATCCGCGCCAGCGGGCGACGGCGACGACCACGACGGCGTACAGGATCGTCAGGGCGGCGATCGGCACGGTGCGGATGAAGTCGACGAAGACATAGGGCGCCGATCCGCCCTGGATGACCCCCTCGAGGTTCAGGTACCGAATCCGGTCCCCCGCCTCGACGGCACTGGCCTTGGCCAGTTCGGGGGTCACCTCGACGGGCACCGTGGGGCCGCCCGCGTCCGGCACCGTGAAGGCCACCAGGCAGGTGAGGGCCTCGCCGCCGGCGTCCACGGTCGGCTGGGAGGACGGGCAGTCCTCGAAGGCCGCCCGCTGCACCGTTCCGGTCTCGAACTGCACACCCTCCGCGGTCGCGTAGGGATTCGCCACCGAAATCTCCGAGGTGTCGCCCGAGGGCCACAGCAGCCACATGCCAGCGACCGTCAGCAGCCCCAGCGGAAGGAGGATGGCCGCCAGGAGGAAGTTTGCCCGGCGGCGGGTGGCAATCATTGGAGCGGTCGGCTCCGAAGAACCGGCAGTCGAAGTGTGGCTGATACCCACGGACATCCTTCGGTTGGTGGTGCAGAAGTTACGGAAGAGCAAGGTTTTCATACGGAGTCTACGCAGGGTGGACACCCGGGCGGTGCCGCCTAGGGTTGGAGGTAAAGGTACCCGGCGGGCACCGGTGCTGACGGCGCCGAGGAGTGGAGGGGGACGCGATGAGCGGGAACGGTGCTGGAATGGGCGGGACACCCCGGCGTCCCGCCCGCGCGGTGGTGCCGGCCGATCCGGTCCTGACGGTGCGCGCGCCGCGGGGTGAGGTCACCGCCGTCGCCCTGGTGCTCCACGGCGGCCGGGCCCACAGCTTCGATCCCGTGCGCAGCCGGCACCTCAGTCCCTCGCGGATGATCCCCTTCGCCTCGATCCTCCACCGCCGGGGCGGTCCGCTCGGCTTGGCTGTGATGGCACTGCGCAACCGGGTGCGCGGCTGGAACGGCCCCGAAATGTCGGCGCTGCAGGACGCACGGTGGGCCCTCGAGCGCATCCGGCAGCAGCATCCGGGGGTTCCGATCTACCTGGTGGGGCACTCCATGGGAGGGCTCACCGCGATCTGCGCTGCGGATGACCCGCAGGTCCGAGCCGTGGCGGCCCTCGCCCCGTGGCTTGAGAGCAACACCCCGGTGGATCCCGTCAAGGACCGGCACCTGTTGATCGTGCACGGCGACACCGACCGCTGGACCAGCCCGCGCCAGTCCCGCCGGTTCGCCGAGCGCGCCCTGCCCCTTGCCGCCTCGGTGAACTACGTCAGCGTCCGCAACGCCGGACACTTCATGTTCCGCAAGGTCGGCAGCTGGCACGGCCTCACGGCCTCCTTCATCCTCAGCCGTTTCGCGGCGGACACCGGAGCCGGCGTCGAGCCCGCGCATCTGCGCCTGGCGCGGACGCTGCTGACCGCCGACGAACCACTGGCCATTCGAGTCTGAGGCGCCGCATGCGGCCGGGCAACAGTCACCGGGGCGGATGGCCACCGCCGCCCCTCCACCAACCGGAACAGGACAAAAACACGATGGTATGGAAACCGAAGCAGAGCGACCGGATGTACCGTGCGGTGGTGCGGGCGGGGCTGCTGACTTTCGCGGCGCTTCGGCTGCGGATTGACGTCACGGGCACCGAAAACCTTCCGGCCCCGGACCCGCTGCAGGGCCGCTCCCGCCGCGCGGTGCCCGGAAGGGGCGCCGTCGTGGCCATCACCCACTTCGGATACCTCGACTTCGCCTTCGCCGAACTCGTCCTTTGGAAGCACGCGCGGGTGCAGATGCGGTACATGATCACCAAGGCGGCGGCATCACATCCGGTGGTCGGGCCGGTCGTGTACGGCCTGGGGCACGTCGTCACCGACCGCCGGGCCGGGGCCGAGGCCTACGCCGACGCGCTGGCGAAGCTGCGCGCCGGCGAATACGTTGCCATCCTCCCGGAGGCCGGGGTGAGCCGCAGCTACACGGTGCGCGAGCTCAAGACCGGGGCCGTGCGGCTTGCGGCGGAGGCCGGCGTGCCGATTCTCCCCGTCTCGGTGTGGGGTTCGCACCGCCTGCTGACCCGGGGCCACGGCTTTTCGCTTCGACGCGCGTGGGGCTCCCCGGTGCGGATCCACGTGAGCGGACCGATCCGGCAGACGCCAGGCGCGGATGTGGCCGCAGAGACGGAGAAGCTGCGAGCCGAACTGCAGGACGGCATCGAGCGGTGCATCGAGACCTTCCCGCTGGTCCCGGCCCCCGGTGAGTGGTGGCAGCCGGCCCACCTGGGCGGCGGTGCCATGACAGAGGCCGAACGGGCCGCCGCGGACGCACACGACCTCGCCACCGGGCGGTACAGCAGGGGCTGAGCCGCGGGTGGCCGGGTGCCGGCCGCCCGCCTCGGGCCGGCACCCGGGAGGCCCGGGCGGGCCGCCTCCGGAGAGGCGCTGACCGACGGACGCGTGCGGCCGCTCCCCCGGTGCGGGCCGTCAGCCGGCGACGACGAAGGTGGCCGGAGCGGCCTCCACGGCGGAGCCCGCGGCCAGCAGCGGTTCGACGACGTTCACCAGCGCCGTCATCGAATCGTCAACCTCGAGCTGGACCGGGTAGGTGTGGACGAGCATGGCGAGCAGGCTGGCCACCGCGGCTTCCTGCTCCGCAGCGGGCAGGGACGTGTCGTATCCGAGCAGGACGTCGGCCGGCGCGTCGGTGCGGGCCGAGGTGTAGCTGACGGCGAAGGCCGCGATGGACCCGCCGTCGCTCTTGGGCTTATCCCGCAGCACCACCGCCCCTCCGGCGCCGGTTGCGTCGGCCAGGAGCAGGTTCTGGGCCCGGCCGAGGGTCATCTCCGCCCGGTCCCAGCCGTGGACGGCCGTGTAGAAGGCGGCGACGGCCTGAGTGAGCTCGACGGAGCCGGTCGCTGCCTCTTCGAGCTGGGGCCCTGAGGCGTCCTCGAACCGGGGGGCCGGCAGCGCGCCCGGCTTCACGACGACCACGCGGGAACGCTGGATGGTGGTGAATCCGGTGGCCTCAGCGAAGGCCGCCCCCGACGTGCCGGGCTGGACCTTGCTGCGCAGGGCCGTGACGCCCGACGGCGATGCCGCGGCCTCGTGGCGCAGCATCGCCAGCAGGGTCGACCCCACACCGGCGCGGCGGTGGTCCGCCGCGACCTCGACATAGCACCAGAGCCTCTCCGGGTGCAGTGCCGTTTCATAAGCGAAACCGGCGGCGACCGGAATGCCCTGGTCCAGGACGGTGATGCAGCGGTTCCAGGGTTCCTCCGAGGAGGGCCGGAAGGAGCCGCGGAACTGCTCCGACGGGGTCGACTCCGGGCCGCCCCACAGCTGGAGCAGCTCGAGGTCATCGCCCTCCTGCCAGGCACGGTACTCGAGGGCCATCAGGCGCCCAGCATCCGCTCGGCGAGGTAGCCCTGAACCTTGTCCAGGGAGACCCGTTCCTGCGCCATGGTGTCGCGTTCGCGGATGGTTACGGCCTGGTCCTCGAGGGTGTCGAAGTCGACGGTGATGCAGAACGGCGTGCCGATCTCGTCCTGCCGGCGGTAGCGGCGTCCGATCGCCCCGGCGTCGTCGAAGTCGATGTTCCAGTTCCGCCGCAGCTGCGCCGCCAGCTCCTTGGCCTTGGGTGAGAGGTCCTCGTTGCGGCTCAGCGGCAGCACCGCGGCCTTGACCGGGGCAAGGCGCGGGTCGAGCTTGAGCACCGTACGCTTGTCCACGCCGCCCTTGGCGTTGGGCGCCTCGTCCTCGGTGTACGCATCGACGAGGAACGCCATGAAGGAGCGGGTCAGGCCCGCGGCGGGCTCGATCACGTACGGGGTGTAGCGCTCGTTGGTGGCCTGGTTGAAGTAGCTCAGGTCAGTCCCGGAGTGCTTCGAGTGGGTCGAGAGGTCGAAGTCGGTGCGGTTGGCGATGCCCTCGAGCTCGCCCCACTCGGAGCCGGAGAAGCCGAAACGGTATTCAATGTCCGTGGTGCCCTTGGAGTAGTGGCTGAGCTTGTCCAGCGGGTGCTCGAAGAGGCGCAGGTTCTCGGGGCGGATGCCGAGGTCGGTGTACCAGTCGTAGCGGGTGGAGATCCAGTACTTGTGCCACTCGTCGTCGGTGCCGGGCTCGACGAAGAACTCCATCTCCATCTGCTCGAACTCGCGGGTGCGGAAGATGAAGTTGCCCGGGGTGATCTCATTGCGGAAGCTCTTGCCGATCTGGCCGATGCCGAACGGCGGCTTCCGCCGCGAGGTGGTGAGCACGTTGTTGAAGTTCACGAAGATGCCCTGGGCTGTTTCGGGGCGCAGGTAGTGCATCCCCTCTTCGCTGGCGACGGGGCCGAGGTAGGTCTTCATCAGCCCGGAGAAGCTCTGGGGCTCGGTCCAGCGGCCCTTGGTGCCGCAGTTCGCGCAGGTGATGTCGAGCAGCCCGTTCTCGGGCGCACGGCCCTTCTTCTCCTCGAACTCCTCCTCGAGGTGGTCCTGCCGGTAGCGCTTGTGGCAGTTCAGGCACTCGACCAGCGGATCGCTGAACACCTCGACGTGGCCCGAGGCCTCCCACACCTGGCGGGGAAGGATCACTGCCGAGTCGAGGCCGACGACATCCTCGCGCCCGCGCACCATCGACTGCCACCACTGCCGCTTGATGTTCTCCTTCAGCTCAACGCCGAGGGGCCCGTAGTCCCACGCCGAACGCGATCCGCCGTAGATCTCCCCGGACTGGAAGACGAAGCCCCTCCGCTTGGAGAGGGAGATGATTGGGTCAAGAGCTGATTTGGGTGCCGCCATGGGGGTTCTCCGGTCGTCAGCAGGCCGCTGGGTGCGGTCCGCGGGATGATGGGTGCAAAGCTGTGGATCCTTCCGGGATTCCCGACAGAAAACCACGGAAATCCGGAAGGGACAGTCCTGCTCCAAGCCTACCGGCACCGGAGCCGAACCTGCCCTACGTGCGCCCGGCCGTCGTCCCGGTCCGCCGGCGGCGCGCCGCCGCGGCCGCGGCGCCCCGGGGCCACGGCAGGGTGGTCAGCACGATGGCGACGAGGGTCAGGAGGGTGCCGGCGACGGTGGCGAAGGCGACGACGCTCCCGGGTGCCGGGACGAACAGGTCAAGGGCCAGCGATCCCACGAGCTGGCCGCCGATCAGGCCGAGGCCCGTGAGCAGGACGCCGAGGCTGCGCACCAGCAGCGCTCCCAGGCCGATGAAGACGCAGCCCATGGGCCCGCCCAGGTAGTACCACCACTCCGACGGCAGGGCGTTGCCGGGTCCGGCGATGGCGACCTTCGCCAGCCAGGCCGCGAGCAGGACCACGGTCCCGGCGATGAAGTTCACCAGGGTGGCGGTGATGGGGGTTCCGTAGTGGAAGGCCGCCGTCCCGTTCATGGCCTGCTGGAAGCTTAGGAGAATGCCGGCGGCGACCGGCAGCAGGACCGGGATCAGCCAGGACGAGGGCTCCCCCGCCGCACCGAACCGGGGTGAGACGGCCCAGATCACGGACACCACCGTCAGCACGACGCCGATGATGCGCATCGGGGTCGCAGACCGCTTGCCCGCCGGGCCGATGCCGAGCCGGTCGACGACGAGTCCGCTCAGGGACTGGCCCATGACCGCGGCCACGGAGAACAGCGCGACGCCGATGAGGCTGATGGTCAGGGACTGGGAGAACACGAAGAACGCGCCGATTGCCCCGGCCCCCAGGTACACCGGCGGGAACCGGCGTTCGCGCACCGAGGGACCGATCGCCCGGAAGCCCGCCCGGCCGCGCGGCAGCACCAGGGAGATCAGGATCATCACCACCAGCCCTGTGCCGAAGCTCACCAGGGCCGCGGCAACGCCGTCGTCGAGCCGGGCACCCAGGGCCCCGTTAATGCGCCCCTGGACGGGGATGGCTGTGCCGGCGGCGAGCGCCACCGGGATGCCGATCAGGGGCGGGAGCGGTGCTGAGGAAGTCACCGGTCAAGTTTAGTGGACCGGTGGCCGCATCCGGTCGGGCAGAATTGCCTTATGAGCAGCGAACCGAACGGACCCGGCGCGTCGGCCGGCATCAGCGAACTTCCCATCTCCGACGGCATGATCCGGCTGGGACAGCTGCTGAAGCTTGCCTCGCTGGCCGAGGACGGAGCCGAGGCGAAGACCTTGATCGACAACGGGCTGGTCCACGTCAACGGCGACATCGAGGAGCGCCGCGGGCGCCAGCTCCACCCCGGCGACGTCGTGAGCGTCAACGGCCAGAGCGTGAAGATCGTGGCCGGCTGAGCGCGGGGCCCTTCAGCTTCCGCCGGTCCCGCCGGACGGCGCATTCAGCACCGTCAGCGTCAGGAACTCCCGGACGTGGGCCAGTTCCTGCTGGCTGATGCTGTGCCCCATGGTGGGGTACAGCACCTTCGTCAGTCGGGTGGTCGAGGTTGCCCAGCGGTGCGTGTACTCCACCATCGAGGAGGAGATCACCTCGTCCGCCTGGTCCCGTCCCCAGAAGAAGGGCACCTGTTGGCCCGCCAGCGCCTCGTCCTGAAAGAAGGGATGGCCTTCGGGTGGAACAGCGAATCCTGAGAGGCCCACAACGGTAGCGAAGTCGCCAGGGCGGTGGCGCAGCAGCGAGGTGGCGACGCCCATGCCCATGGAGAACCCCAGCAGGCTGACGCTCGAGTGCGGCGCCCGGATTGCATCGAGCCACTCCGCCAAGGGCGTAAGCGCGTCGACGACGGCCTCCACCGAGTACCCGGCGTCCCGGGACAGCGGGAACCACGAGTACCCCTGGTCCTCCGCGTGGGGTGCGCGGACCGAGACCACCGTGAACTCCTCGGGCAGGTAATCGGCGAGCCCCATGAGGTCGCGTTCGTCGGCCATATAGCCGTGAAACAGCACAAGAAGCGGGGTTCCTGCCCTCTCGCTTTCGGGCCGGGACCAGAGGGTGACCGGGTCCCAGACGGGCGTGGACAGGGGGGCGGGGCCGGTTTTCGTCATCCCCCAATTCTGGCATGCACCCCGCCCCGGCCCACGCGCTCCACCCACCCGCGGCGCCGTAACCGGGGCTACCTACGGTCGCGTAGGCGGCCCCGGACTTGGCAGGATGAAGGGGTGAGTGAGAAACAGGCAGTACCTGCAGTTGGAGAATCAGTACACGTTGAAGGGGAGGCCATTCCCCACCCCTGGCGGCGGTACGTCGCCCTTGGTGATTCCTTCACCGAGGGGATCGGGGATCCCAACCCCGACAGCCTCGGGGGAAACCGGGGCTGGGCCGACCGGGTCGCCGAGGAGCTCAGCCGGGGCTGCGGCAGCTTCTCCTACGCAAACCTTGCGATCCGGGGGCGCCTGCTCCAGCAGATCGTTGACCAGCAGGTGGAGCCGGCGCTGGCACTGAAGCCCGACCTCGTGAGCATTTCCGCCGGCGGCAACGACCTCCTGCGGCCGGGCGCCGACCCCGATCAGCTCGCCGCACGGTTCGACTCCGCCGTACAGACCCTCGGCAGCGAGGGCGCGACGGTGGTGCTGTTCACCGGGCCCGACGTGCGCGACACGGTGCTGGGAAAGGTGCGCCTTAAGACCGCCGTGTACAACGAAAACCTGCGGGTCATCGCGGCCCGGCACGACGCCGTGATCGCCGACATGTGGGCGCTGCGGCAGCTCTCCGATCCCCAGATGTGGTCCGACGACCGTCTCCACTTCTCCCCCTTGGGGCACCACACGATCGCCATGATGGTCCTCGACACGCTCGCGGTGAACCACACCCTCGAACCGATGCAGGCCAAGCCGCTTCCGCCGAAGAGCTGGCGCCTTGCACGCACCGAGGACGTCGTCTGGGCCCGGGAATACCTGATGCCCTGGATCCTGAGGCGCCTGCGCCACCGTTCCTCCGGTGATGGCATCAGCCCCAAGCGTCCGGAAGCTTCGACAATCTTCGGTCCGGCCATGCCACCCGGCGCGGGCCTCTAGGAACGGCGGACCCCGGTCCGCCGCGGCTGCGGGCCCCACGGCGCACTGCATTGCACCTAGGCGTCGAGGGAAACCTCTCCGTTAGCCACGGCGTCGGCGCAGGCGCTGAGGTCCGGTCCCGGCTGGAAGTCGACGAACTGCGGCTGGAGCTTGGCGAAGAGGAATTCATACACTTCCTCCCTGCTGCGGCCGCTGAAGGTTTCCACTGCCTCCCTCACCGCCTCCTGCAGCGCGCGGTCCGCGTCCAGCAGGATTTTCCCCCGGGCTTCCTCGTTCCAGCCGATGCTGTTCAGGTCCATGAACGATCCTTCCTCGCGGCCGCCGCCGGCCGGCGGCGGGCGTGCTCGGCACCACTGTAGGGCTGGTTACTCCGGCGCGCCCAGTCCTTTCGGGGAGGCTACCGGGGGTAGAAACGGGCGCGCAGGTGTGCGTCGAGCTGCCCGATCTCGGTGAGGAAGGCGTCGTGGCCGATCGGTGAGGAAATGGTATGGACGGGCACCTCCCCCGGGAGGGCGGCCGCGAGGCCGCGCGCCTGCTCGGGAAAGTAGAGCCGGTCGGAATCGACGGCGGCGACGAGGAACTCGGCGCTCGCCGCGCCGAGCGCCTGCCGCAGGGTGCCCCGGCCGCGTGCGGCGTCGTGGCTCATCAACGCTTCGGTCAGGACGAGGTAGCTGTTGGCGTCGAACCGCTGCACGAGCTTGGCGGCCTGGTGGTCGAGGTAGCTCTCCACCGAATACCGCCCGCGGTCCGCCGGACGCCGCCCTCCGAAGGGGGCCTCGGTGCCCTGGGCGCTCCGCCCGAACCTGAGGGCGAAATCCACCTCGGACCGGTAGGTGATGTGCGCGATCCGCCGGGCCAGCCCCAGGCCGGCCGCCGGAGGGGCGGACCCGTAGTAGTCCCCGCCGGCGTAGTGCGGATCGAGGCGGATGGCCTGCAGCTGGGCCTGCGCGAACGCGATCTGCTCGGCCGTGCTCGCGGCGGAGCAGGCGATGACGGCACACCGGGCCACCCGCTCCGGGTACATCAACGCCCACTCAAGCGCCCGCGCCCCGCCCATTGAACCGCCCACCACCGAATGCCAGCGGCGGATCCCGAGCTGGTCGGCCAGCAGCGCTTCGGCCCGGACAGAATCCCGGATGGTGACAAAGGGAAAGCGCGAACCCCAGGGCCGGCCGTCGGGAGCCGGCGTCGAGGGGCCGGTGGACCCGTAGCAGCCACCGAGCATATTGGCGGCAACGACGAAGTACCGGTCAGTGTCCACGGTGCGGCCGGGACCGACGAGCGGGTCCCACCACCCGTCCTCGTCCGACCCGCCCCGGGCCACGTGGGAGCTGCCGGTCAGGGCGTGTTCGATCAGGACGGCGTTGGAGGCGTCGGCGTCGAGCACGCCCCAGGTCTCGTAGGCGAGCTCGACCCCGGGCAGGAACCCTCCGGTCTCGAGGGTGGCGGGGCCGAGGCGGGCGGTCCGGACGGCGCCGTCGCGCCCGGGAACGCCCGGTGCCGGGGCGCGCCCGGGGGCGGGTAGGTAGGCGGTCACGGCCCGCTAGCTTCCCTTGGCCGCGCGGAACCCGGCGTCGAGGTCCGCCAGGATGTCCTGGAGGTTCTCCAGCCCGACGGCCAGGCGCACCAGGCCCGGGCGCACTCCCGCGGCCAGCTGCGCCTCGGCGCCGAGCTGGCTGTGGGTCGTGGAGGCGGGGTGAATCACCAGGGAGCGGACATCGCCGACATTGGCCACGTGGGAGTGGAGTTCGAGGCCGTCGACGAAGCGCCTGCCGGCCTCGATCCCGCCGGCGATGTCGAAGGACACGATGGCGCCGGTGCCGTTCGGTCCGTACTTCAGCCCGCGCTCGTACCAGGGGCTTGAGGGCAGGCCGGCGTAGGCGACCGACTCGACGTCGTCGTGGAGTTCGAGCCATTCCGCGACGGCGCGGGCGTTGGCGATGTGGCGTTCCATCCGCAGGCTGAGCGTTTCGAGCCCCTGGGCGATGAGGAAGGCATTGAACGGAGAGATCGCGGATCCGAGGTCGCGCAGCAGCTGGACGCGCGCCTTCAGGATGAAGGCGAGGTTCGCCCCCAGGGCGCTTCCCACGCCGAGGTCCCGGGCGTACACCAGTCCGTGATAGCTCTCATCGGGGGTGTTGAAGCCCGGGAACTTCTCCGGGTCACGGCCGTAGTCGAAGCGGCCGGAGTCGACGATGACGCCGCCGATGGCGGTGCCGTGGCCGCCGAGGTACTTGGTGGCGGAATGCACGACGATGTCGGCGCCCCACTCGATGGGGCGGATGAGGTACGGCGTGGACACCGTCGCATCGGCGATCAGGGGGATGCCGTGTTCGTGGGCGACCGCGCTGATGCCCTCGAGGTCGAGCACGTCCTGGCGGGGGTTCGAGACGACCTCCCCGAAGAACGCCTTGGTATTGGGCCGGACGGCGGCGCGCCACTGCCCCAGGTCGTCGGGGTTCTCCACAAAGGTGGTGTCGATGCCGAACTTCCTCAGGGTGTGCCGGAAGAGGTTGTAGGTGCCCCCGTAGAGGCTCGGGCTTGCGACGATGTGGTCGCCCGCCTCGGCGAGGTTGAGGATGGCGTAGGTTTCGGCCGCCTGCCCCGAGGCGAGCAGCAGGGCGCCCACCCCGCCGTCGAGCGAGGCGATGCGGGCCTCAACGACCTCCTGGGTGGGATTGCCGATGCGGGTGTAGATCGGGGCGAGCTCGGTCAGCGCGAACCGGTCGGCCGCGCTTTGTGTGCTGGGGAAGACGAAGGACGTGCTCTGGTAGATGGGCAGCGCCCGTGCCCCGGTGGCGGCGTCGGGCGTCTGCCCCGCGTGGATCTGGCGGGTTTCGAAGGACCAGTTGCTGGACATGGCGTTCCCTGTCGATGAAGGGGCCCGTCCGCCGCCGGAAACCGCCGGCGGGGACCCGCGCTTGCGCAGCGCCGTGTGGCGCTCCGCCAGGTCTTCACCCGGGGCACCCCGCCGCGGTGGAGGGTTGCCGGCCAGCAAGCCGGGGCTGTGTGCTGGCACTCATGACCTTTTCCCCATGAAAGCCGAAACCCGCGGCCGGGGGCAATTTGTGACTCAGCGTTAAGTAAGGTGCACCTAAGTCGAGACGCGGATCACAAAGTGCCACTATGTAGCCATGCGCTTGGACCATGTATCTTATGCCTGCGAACCCGACGGACTGGCCGCTACCGCGGACCGGATTTCCTCAGCTTTGGGCGTCGAAGCGGTCAAGGGTGGTGTGCACCCCCGTTTCGGAACCCGGAACATGATCGTGCCCCTGGCCAACGGCCAGTATGTCGAGGTGGTCGAGGTCCTCGACCACCCCGCGTCCATCAAGGCCCCGTTCGGCCAGGCCGTGCGTGCCCGCTCCGAGGCCGGCGGCGGTTGGATGGGCTGGGTGGTCGCGGTCGATGACCTCACGCCCTTCGAAGAACGGCTTGGGCGCCAGTCGGTACCGGGCAACCGGAAGTTCCCCGACGGCCAGGAGCTCACCTGGCAGCAGATCGGCATCAAGGGCCTGATCGCCGACCCCCAGGTTCCCTACCTGCTGCGGTGGGACGACGGGACTGAGGCGCTCCACCCCTCCAACGCCCGCCCCTCGACGGTGCGGCTTGACTCACTGACCATCGCCGGGTCGCGCGCGCGGGTCACCGAATGGCTCGGCACTCCCGTCGAGGCGCCGCTGGGGGACGTCTCCGTGAAGTGGACCGCCCCCAACGGAACGCCCGGACTGATGTCGGTCACCTTCGACACCGCCAACGGCAAGATCGAAATTTAGCCCGCACCGGGAAACGCCGTCCGGGGGAACGCTGTGGTCGCACGGCTCGCTGTGGTGGTCCCGGTGTTCAACGAGCCCTCCATCGGCAGGACCCTTGAGGGGCTGTACCGCCAGCAGCACCGGGACGGCGTCTCCGTCTATGTAGTCGACAACGGGTCGACCGACGGCACCCGGGCGCGGATCGCCGCATTCCTTGCCGGCCGGGACGGCTTCCCGCTGACGGTCCTTGAGGAGCCCGTGAAGGGCACCGGGGCGGCCAGCGACACCGGATTCCGCCGTGCCATCGCGGACGGCTTCGACCTGGTGGCCCGGACCGACGGGGACAGTGTTCCGCGGCCCGACTGGACCGGGCGGATCCTGGCAGGCTTCGCGGGCCGCCCCGGCACCGCACTGCTGGGCGGGAGGAGCGTGCCCCTCGACGACGCCCACCGCCGCGCCGGGGACGCCCTGGTGATCCCCGCCGCCTTCCTCGTGCTGCGCACGGCGCTGGCCGCCGGCCACCTCGACCGCAGCTACCTCAGGCTCGTCGCGGGGCACAACCTGGCAACCCGCGCCGCCGCCTACGAGCGGGTGGGGGGATTTCCGCGCACGTCGATCGCCGAGCTCGACGAGGACGTCGAGTACGCGCTGCGGGTTGCGCGGGCGCTGGGCCGCTCCGCCGTCCGGATCGACCGCGGCCTCGTGGTGGCGACCTCGATGCGCAGGATCCGCGCCTATGGGCCGGCGCGGGCGGCCGTGCACCAGCTGCTGCCCGGCCTGCGGGGCAGGCTGGGCAGGGATACCGACATCCGCTGACGGGAACTTCGGTGCGGCAGCGCGTTCTGCAGCCGTCCTTCGGCGGAACCGGACCGGCGGCGGGAGCGATGGATTGCCTCCCGTTCCTGACGGCGGGCAGGCATGTCAAGACACCCTGAGCGCCGAAGTATCCGCCCAGGGGGCTGCCGGGACTGGTTTAGTTAGAGGTGGCGCCGAAGTTGTCAAGCAGAGAGCAGTCTGCGGGGCCGGGAGTGGTTGCAGGGCCTTTGCCCTGCAACCGTTCTCTTTGAGGCGGGCTTTTTTGTCCGGGTCCGCTAGTCCCCGATGCCGATGGCCGGGCCGAGCAGGGCGAAGCCGACGAAGCCGGTGATGTCGAGTGCCGCGTGGGCGATGACCAGCGGCATCACCCGGCCGGTGCGCAGGTAGGCGTAGCCGAAAATCAGGCCCAGGATCACATTGCCCACGAACGGCCCGATGCCCTGGTAGAGGTGGTAGCTGCCGCGCAGCAGCGCGCTGGTGAGAAGGACGGCCGGAACGGACCAGCCCAGCCGGCGCAGCCGCTCGAACAGGTACCCCACCACGAGGACCTCCTCGAGGACCGCGTGGCGCAGGGCCGACAGCACGAGCACGGGCACCGTCCACCAGTAGTCGTCGAGGGCCGCCGGGACAATGGCGGTGGTGACGCCCAGGGCGCGTCCGGCGGCGTAGACGCCGAGGGTGCCCACCCCCATGGCCACGGCCAGCCCCAGCCCGAGGCCGAAATCCAGGGCGGGGCGTTCGAAGGTGAAGCCGATCCGCCGGAACGCCGAGGCCCCGCCGGCGCTCAGCAGGAACAGGGCGAGGGCGACCGGCACGAGGGCGAAGAAGATCCCGAGCAGCTGGTACGCCAGGTCGAAGTACTGCCGGTCGTTCAGCACCGGGTTCAGGGTGGTGGTCTGGCCGGCGAGCGGACCGGAGGTCGCCTTGTCCAACAGGCGGACCACCGCGTACACGCCCGACTGTCCGAGGGAGAGCCCCATCACGATCAGGATTTCCGCGGTGATCCTCCGCCGCTCCCGCAGTGCAGGCGGGTGGACGGTGGGTGAGAGAGAGCGCATGGGGGTTATCTTTCCAGCGCCCGGCTCCGATTCCCAGCCGCCCTAGCCGCGCCTGACCCCGGCACGCCACACCGCCCCGGTCAGCGGGATGCCGGGCCGGTAGGCGAGGTGGGTGGCCGAGGGTGCGTTGAGCAGCTGGAGGTCGGCCCGGTGCCCGACGGCGAGGGAGCCCACCGCGCGCCGGCCGTCGGCGTCGGTCCCGGCCCCGCGCCCCAGGGACAGGGCGCCGCCGTAGGTGGCGGCCCGGACCGCCTCCTGAACGCTCAGGCCCATCTGCAGCACGGCCGTGGTGACGCAGAACGCCATGGACGTGGTGTAGGAGGTGCCGGGGTTGCAGTTGCTGGCCAGGGCGATCTGGACCCCGGCGTCAAGCAGCCGGCGGGCGGGTGGGAAGGGCTGGCGGGTTGAGAGGTCGCACGCCGGCAGGCAGGTGGCCACGGTGCCCCGCCCCGGTGCGGACGCCTGCCCGGCCGGTCCGCCCTCCGCTCCGGCCTCCGCGGCGTCCGCAGGATCCCAGCCGGACCAGGACCCGGCGAGCGCGTCGATGTCGGCATCGCTGAGGTGATTGACGTGGTCGACGCTCGCGGCGCCGAACTCCACGGCGAGCGCCGTCCCCTCCCCCGGGCCGAGCTGGTTGCCGTGGACCCGCAGCCCCAGCCCCGCATCCCGGCAGGCGGTGAGTACGGCCCGGCTCTGCTCGGGGGTGAAGGCGCCCCGCTCGCAGAAGACATCGGCCCACTGGACGTAGGGGCGCACGGCGTCGAGCATGGGTCCACAGACCAGCTCGGTGTACTCGTCAGCATCGATGCCGGCCGGCACGAGGTGCGCGCCGAGGTAGGTCACCTCGTCGACGACGCCCGCGGCGATCCGCGCGCTGCGGGCCTCGTGTTCGACGTCGAGCCCATAGCCGGTCTTCGTTTCGAGGTAGGTGGTGCCGCCGGAGGCCGCCTCGGCGGCCCGGCCCAGCAGCAGCCGCGTCAGCTCGTAGTCCCCGGCGGCCCGCGTGGCCTCCGTGGTGACCGCGATGCCGCCGGCCCGGTACTCGGCACCGGCCATCCGGGCCTCGAATTCCGTGGTACGGTCGCCGGCGAAGACGAGGTGGGTGTGGCTGTCGACCCAGCCGGGCAAGCCCGCCCGGCCCTCGGCGTCGTGCACGGTGTCCGCCGCCGGAGCGCCGGCTGCCGGGCCGATCCAGCTGATCCGCTCGCCCTCGAGGACGACGGCGGCGTCGGTGAGGACCCGCTGGTCCGGATCCGAGGTCGAGAGTTCGCCGATATTGGTGATGAGCGTCGAGGTCACGGTGCTGCTGCTCCTAGATTCGTGTGGCTGTCGCTGCGGGAGGCGCCGCTGCCCGCCCCGTCCATCTTCCCGAGGACGGCCACGAGCAGCTCCGCCGGGTCGCCCAGACCCAGGTGCCGCCCGCGGTGGGCGGCGGGGACCCCGCCGATGACGACGTCGGTGACGTCCTGTGCCGTGGCCGAATACATGAGCTGCTCCGGGTCGCTGCCGACGGTGCGCACCGAGCGGGGGTCGACTGCCATGACGTCGCACACGGCGCCGGGCTCGAGGCCGGCCGGCGGTCGGCCCTGCGCGCGGAGCCCGCCCGCCGTTCCGGCGGTGAGCAGCTGGGCCGGGGTGAACTGCGGGCGGCCTCCCGTGGCGAGGCGTTCACCGTGCTCGAGGGCCCGCATTTCGATCCACGGGTCGATAACGGCGTGCTGGTCGGTGCCCAGGGCGATCCGGGCGCCGGCTCGCTGCAGATCGCCGGCGGGTCCGATTCCGTCGGCCAGGTCGGCCTCGGTGGTGGGGCACATCACCACCGTGGCTCCGGCGCCGCCGAGCAGGTCGATGTCGGCGGCGGTGAGGTGGGTGGCGTGCGCCGCCGAGAGCCGGGACGTCAGCAGTCCGGTGGAGGCGAGCAGGCCGGTCGGGGTCAGCCCCGTCGCGGCGAGGCAGGCCTCATTCTCGGCGGGCTGTTCGGAGAGGTGGATGTGTACCGGGACCTCCGGTGGAAGGGCCCGGGCGATCTCCGCGAGCGCTCCCGGCGGGACCGCCCGCACCGAGTGCACGGCCGCGCCGACCGTGACGGCGGACACCGGAAAGCGATCGGCCACCGTCTTCCGCAGCGAGGCGAAGCGGCGCAGCCAGTCGCCGGCGGAGGGGTCGGTGAACCGGCGCTGATCCGGCCCGGGTGGAGCGCCGAAGCCTGCGCCGAGGTAGCAGGTGTCGAGAAGGGTCAGCCGGATCCCGGCGCGGACAGCCGCCCGGGCCAGGGCCAGTTCCATGGCGTGGGGCCCGTCCGTGCCGTCGGCGCTTTCAGCCGTGCCGGAACCCGCCGCGGCCGGACCCGCTCCGTAGGGCGATCCGTCGGGCCGGTGGTGGACGTAGTGGAATTCGGCGACGCTGCTCCACCCGGTGACCACCATTTCCGCGAACACCGCGGTGGCCAGCTCCTCGTACAGCTCCGGGGTCAGCTGCCGGGCCGCGGCGTACATCGATTCGCGCCAGGTCCAGAAGCTGCCCGGGGCCCCGTTATGGGTGCGGCCGCGCAGCACCCGGTGGAAGGCGTGGGAGTGGGCGTTGGCGGCGGCCGGGAAGACCACGCCGGGAAGCACGGTGTCCCCGGCCTCCGCGGGAACCCCCGCCTCGAGGGAGGCCACCGTCCCGTCGCCTGCGGGCACCACCCGAACGCCCTCGACGACGCCGCGGTCCCCCAGCCAGGCCGCAGCGCACCACAGCGGGGCCGGGGCGGGCGCTCCGGCCGTCCCGTCCGCCCTGCCGCCGCTCACAGCAGATCCTCGAGCACGTCGGCGAGCGCGGCGGCACCGGCGTCGGCGTCCTCCCGCTCGACATACTCCTCCGGGGAGTGGCTGACCCCCGTGGGATTCCGCACGTACAGCATGGCCGAGGGCACGACGCCGGCGAGCACCGCGGCGTCGTGGCCCGCACCGGTGGGCAGGGCCGGCACCCCGCCGAGGGAGTTGGCGAGTCCCCGCTGCAGGGCGGGGTCGAAGGCCACGGTGCCGCTGAAGGATTCCTCCGTAAGGGTGACCGAACAGCCCTCGAAGGCGGCGGCCTTCTGCGCCTTGCCGTGGATGGTTTCGACGAGGGCGGCGGTGACGGCGTCGTCGGGGTGGCGCACGTCGAGCCAGAGGTCGACCCGGGATGCGATGACATTGGTGCCGCCGGGCACCGGGGTCAGGCGGCCCACAGTGGCGCGGGCGCCGTCCTGGCGGCGGGCGGCCTCGCGCACCGCCAGCACGATCTGCGCCGCCGCCACCATGGGATCGGCGCGGTCGGCCATCAGGGTGGTGCCGGCGTGGTTGCCCTGCCCCCGCACCGACAGCCTCCACCGCCCGTGGCCGAGGACGAAGGAGCCGACGGCGACGGCGGAGTCCAGGTCGATCAGTCCCCGGCCCTGCTCGACGTGGAGTTCGATGAAGTCGCCGATGTTTCCCAGCGCCTCGTCATCGCGCCCCAGCCCCGCCGGGTCGAGGCCCGCGGCGCGGGAGGCGTCGGCGAAGGTGGTGCCGTCGGCGTCGGTGAGGCTGCGTGCCCGGTCGGCGTCGAGGGTCCCGGTGAGCAGGCGCGAACCCAGGCACGCCACGCCGAAGCGGGAGCCCTCCTCCTCGGGGAAGACCGCAACCGCGAGGGAGCGGTTCGGCTGCACGCCGCGCCCGCGCAGGAGGTCGACGGCGGCCAGGGCCGAGGCGACCCCGAGGGGCCCGTCAAAGGCTCCCCCGCCCGGCACGGAGTCGAGGTGGCTGCCGGTGACGAGCGATCCCCTCCGTCCGATCCCCGGGACGTCCCACCAGGCCCACAGGATGCCGTTGCGGTCGCTTTCGACGGCCAGCCCGCGCCGGCCGGCCTCGGCCGTGAACCACTCGCGCAGTTCGCTCTCCGCGGCGGAGTACACCGGCCGGGAGTACCCGCCGCGGCGGGCGTCGCGGCCGACGCCGTCGATCGAGTCGAGAAGGGTTGAGACGGAATCCATGAAGCCTCCGGGCAGAACGGCTGCGGGCGGTAGGGGTGCGGTGGGTGTAGGCGGTGGCTGGGGGACACGCGGCATGCCGCGGGTGAGCCGCCGCCGTTACTCCTGCATGGGGATGCGCACGCCGCGTTCGGCGGCGACCTCGGCGGCCCGGGGGTAGCCGGCGTCGACGTGGCGGATCACGCCCATGCCGGGGTCGTTGGTCAGCAGCCGCTCGAGCTTCGAGGCGGCCAGCTCGGTACCATCGGCCACCGAGACCTGGCCGGCATGGATGGAGCGGCCGATGCCGACCCCGCCGCCGTGGTGGATGGAGACCCAGGTGGCGCCTGAGGAGGTGTTGATCAGGGCGTTGAGCAGCGGCCAGTCGGCGACGGCGTCCGACCCGTCGGCCATGGCTTCGGTCTCCCGGTAGGGCGAGGCGACCGAGCCCGAATCGAGGTGGTCCCGGCCGATGACGATCGGCGCGGACACCTTCCCCTGGGCGACGAGGCGGTTGAAGAGGAGGCCGGCCTTGGCGCGGTCGCCGTAGCCGAGCCAGCAGATGCGTGCCGGCAGGCCCTCGAACTCGACGTGCTCGGCGGCGGCATCGAGCCAGCGGTGGAGGTGCGTGTTCTCCGGGAACAGCTCCTTGAGGGCGGCGTCGGTGACCGCGATGTCGGCCGGGTCCCCGGAGAGCGCGACCCAGCGGAACGGGCCGAGGCCCTCGCAGAACAGCGGGCGGATGTAGGCGGGGACGAAGCCGGGGAAGTCGAAGGCCCGCGCATAGCCGCCGGAGCGCGCCTCGTCGCGGATGGAGTTGCCGTAGTCGAAGACCTCGGCGCCGGCGTCGAGGAAACCGACCATTGCCTCGACGTGGCGGGCCATCGAGGCCTGGGCCTTCTTGGTGAAGCCCACCGGGTCCGCCTCGGCCTCCCGGGCCCAGTCCACGAGGGCCACGCCTTCGGGGAGGTAGCTCAGCGGGTCGTGCGCCGAGGTCTGGTCGGTGACGATGTCGATGTCGACCCCGCGCCGGAGCAGTTCCGGGAACACCTCCGCCGCGTTGCCCACGACGCCCACGGACAGTGCTTTCCCGTCGGCCTTCGCGGCGAGGACGGCGGCGACGGCGTCGTCGAGCGAGTCGGCGACGGTGTCGAGGTAGCGTTTGGCGACGCGGCGGCGCAGGCGCGATCCGTCGACGTCGACGATCAGCACAGCGCCCCCGTTGAGGGTGACGGCCAGCGGCTGCGCCCCGCCCATGCCGCCACAGCCGGCGGTGAGGGTCAGGGTCCCGGCGAGGGTGCCGCCGAAACGCTTGGCGGCGATCGCGGCGAAGGTTTCGAAGGTGCCCTGCAGGATGCCCTGGGTGCCGATGTAGATCCAGGACCCGGCGGTCATCTGCCCGTACATCATCAGGCCCTCGGCCTCGAGCCTGCGGAACTCCGGCCAGGTGGCCCAGTCCCCCACGAGGTTCGAGTTGGCCAGCAGCACCCGCGGGGCCCACGGGTTGGTGCGGAAGATGCCGACGGGCTTGCCCGACTGCACCAGCAGGGTTTCGTCGTCCTCGAGGTCCTCAAGGGAGCGCACGATGGCGTCGTAGGCCTCCCAGCTGCGGGCGGCCCGGCCCGTTCCGCCGTACACCACGAGGTCCTCCGGGCGTTCGGCGACCTCGGGGTCGAGGTTGTTCATCAGCATCCGCAGCGGAGCCTCGGTCTGCCAGCTCTTGGCCGTCCGGGCCGTACCGCGGGCCGCGCGGATGCTCCGGGACGGATCATGGGTGGTGGCGCGGGGAGTCGGGGCAGTGGCCTCGGATGTGCTCATGCTGATTCTCCTTCAGGGGTTGCGGTGGCGGGGAGGATGGCGGCGGCCTCGCGGGCCACATGCATCCCAATCTCTGCTGATTCGTCTTCTCGAATGCGGTAGCTGGGCACGACAACGCTGAGCGCCGCGGCGATGCGCCCTCCGGCGCGGACGGGGGCCGCGATGGCGGTGACATCGGCTTCGACGCCGTCGCGCACCACGACGTACCCCGTGGAGGGTGTCGCCCCCGAAAGGACAGCGCCGACCGCCGTCCCCTCAAGGGGAATGCTGCGGCCGACCCAGCTGGCGTGGCGCACCGAGTGGGTTCCTTCGCGCACGGCGAGGTAGACCCCGTGGCCGTCGTGGGAAGGGACGCTGAGGTAGGCCGATTCCCCGGTCAGGCCGACGAGCCGGTCAAGGGCGCCCTCGGCCAGGGAGACGAGGGATTCGGAGCTGAGCGCCTGGGCGCCCAGCTGGACGACCCGCAGCCCGGGCCGGTAGCCGCCGGCGTCGTCCCGGCGCACAAAGCCGGTGGCTTCGAGGGTGCGCAGGAGCCGCAGCGCCGTCGAAGCCGAAAGCCCTGCGTCCCGGGCGGCCTCGGCCAGGGAGACCGTGCCCCGCTCGCACACCGCGCCCAGGAGCAGCAGCGCCCGTTCGACGGTGCGGGTTGAGGTATCTGCCACTCGGATCCCCTTGCGCCTTGGTCGGATTTGTATTTCACTTATTGAAACTCCATTTTCACTCAATGGCAATAGTCCGGTGGAACCCCGGAGGCCATGCGAAGCGAGGCTCCCCATGACTGCAGAGCACACAGCCCAGGGCACCACCGGCACCCTTCCGTCCGCCCCGGCACCCGGCTCCGCCACCGCCGGCCGCGGCGGCGGACCCATCCGGATCGGCACCGGCCCCCTCACTCCGGCCGAGGTGGTTGCGATCGCCCGCTACGGCGCGCAGGTGGAGCTCGACGGCGATGCCCTCGAGGCGATGGCCGCCTCCCGCCGCGTTGTGGATCAGCTCGCCGGGGACACCACCCCCCACTACGGAGTCTCGACCGGCTTCGGCGCCCTGGCCACGAAGCACATCCCACCTGCCCAGCGCACCCAGCTCCAGCGCAGTCTGATCCGCAGCCACGCGGCCTCCTCGGGAGCGGAGGTGGACCGTGAGGTGGTGCGCGGGCTGATGCTCGGGCGGCTTTCCACAATGGCCACGGGGCGCACCGGCGTCCGGCCGGTGGTCGCCGAAACCTATGCAGCGATGCTCAATGCCGGCATCACCCCGGTGATCGGCGAGTACGGCTCCCTCGGGTGCTCCGGGGACCTCGCCCCGCTCTCCCACGTGGCGCTGGCCCTCATGGGCGAGGGCACGGTACGCACCCCGGACGGCTCCGCCGCCTCCGCTGCGGAGGCACTGGCGGCCGCGGGCATCGCTCCGGTCGAGCTGCGCGAAAAGGAGGGACTGGCGCTGATCAACGGCACCGACGGCATGCTCGGCATGCTGGTGCTGGCAGCCGATGACCTCCACCGGCTGCTGAAGACGGCCGACCTCGCCGCCGCCATGAGCGTCGAGGGTCTCCTGTGCACCGACGCCGTCTTCGCCGCCGACCTGCACGAGCTGCGCCCGCACCCCGGGCAGCGCGACTCCGCCGCGAACATCCGCGCCCTCCTCAAGGATTCCGGGCTCATTGCCGCGGAGCTGACCGCCGAGACCGGACGCCACCGTTTCACCCGGGTCCAGGACGCCTACTCGCTGCGCTGCGCCCCGCAGGTCCACGGGGCGGCCCGGGCCACCCTCGCCCACGGCAACTCGGTGGCGGGCATCGAACTCGGTTCGGCCATCGACAACCCGGTGATCACCCCCGACGGCAGGATCGAATCCAACGGCAACTTCCACGGCGCCCCCGTCGGCTACGTGCTCGACTTCCTGGCCATCGCCGTCGCCGACGTCGCCTCAATGAGTGAACGCCGCACCGACCGGTTCCTCGACAAGGCACGCAACCACGGCCTCAACGCCTTCCTGGCCGACGACCCGGGGGTGGATTCGGGGCACATGATCGCCCAGTACACCCAGGCCGGCATCGTCTCCGAACTGAAGCGGCTGGCCAACCCGGCCTCGGTCGACTCCATCCCGTCCTCCGCCATGCAGGAGGACCACGTCTCCATGGGCTGGGCGGCCGGGCTGAAGCTGCGCCGCTCCCTCGACGGGCTGACCCGGGTCCTCGCCATTGAAATCCTGACCGCTGCCCGCGCCCTCGACCTGCGGGACGGCGGCCTCGTCACGGCACGCAGCTCGGAGGCCATCACCGCGGTGCGCCGCGTGCTGCGCCGGGACATCGAGGGCCCCGGCACCGACCGCTACCTCGCGCCGGAGATCGAGGCAGCACGGGTGCTGGTCGACAACGGCGCGTTGATCGCCGCCGCCGAGGAAGCACTCCGGACCGGGCTGCTGTAGGCCCGGGGAACGGCCGCGCGCGGCGCGTTTGTTAGGGTTGGCTTACCAACCTCTCCGGAAGCGAGCCGTACCCATGAGCGCACCCGCCATTCGAAAGCCCCGTCCCCAGGTGGTGCTCAGTGTCCTCGAGACGATCCGGCTCGGCCCGCACATGGTCCGCGTCATCGCCGGCGGAGAGGCCTTTCCCAAGCTCCTCGAGAACGATTCCACCGACCGGTACGTCAAGCTGCTCTTCGCACGCCCGGAACTCGGGCTCGTTCCCCCCTACGACCTCGAGACCCTCGCGGAGCAGCTCCCTCCCGGGGACCTGCCCATCAAGCGGACCTATACGGTGCGGTGGATGGACCGGGAGCGGCAGCTGCTCGCCATCGACTTCGTGGTCCACGGCGACGAGGGGATCGCCGGCCCGTGGGCTGCCCGCGCCCGGCCCGGCGACCCGCTCGTGCTGATGGGCCCGTCCGGAGCGTGGACGCCGAAGCGCGACGCCGACTGGTACCTCTTCGCCGGCGACGAGGCGGCTCTTCCCGCCATCGCCGCAGGCCTTGAGGCGCTCCCGGAGGCCGCCACCGGCATCGCCTGGCTTGAGGTGGACGACGAGGAGGACATCCTCCCGCTTCAGGCCCCCGCCGGCGTCGAACTCCGCTGGCTGTTCCGTCGTGGCCGTCCGGCCGGGACGACGTCGCTGCTCGCGGACGCCGTCGCCGCCGCCCAGTGGCCCGAGGGTCGGGCCGAGGCGTTCGTCCACGGCGAGCGGGGGGCCATGAAGGCGCTGCGCGATGTCCTGTTCGGCCAGCGCGGGCTCGAACGTACCCAGGTCTCCCTCTCGGGCTACTGGGCGTACGGCCGGGCCGAGGACCGGTTCCAGGCCGAGAAGCGCGAACCGATCGGCAAGATTCTCGACTGAGGGGCTCCGCGTCCGCCCGGCCCGGTGCTCAGCTCGCCTCGTGTGCCCGCTGGATGAAGTTGTGGAGGATCCGGCCGGCGATCTCGCTGGTCCATTCGCGCCCGCTGTCGAGGCTCCGGGAACCGCCGGTCCCGTTGAGGCGTCCGCCCAGATAGAGCAGCGCAGCGACCTCCTCGGACAGGTCGGGGTCGGCCTCAGCCGTCTGGTGGAGCAGCCGCCGGTGGGCGCCCTTGAGTACCGGGCCCGGCTCACACCCGAGGTGGGTGGCGAAAACCCTCCGGCAGCGCTCAAACGCCGAAAGGCCCTCGGCCGCCATTCCAGCGTGTTCCAGGCCGAGGATCATGGAGATCCAGGCCCGTTCGCTGAGCTGGTCGGCCGAGAGGGCCTCCTGCGCGAGACGGATTGATTCCGTTGTCCGGCCCAGCAGCGATGCGGTTTCGGCCGCCTTGAGGCGCACCTCCTGTGCGGCGGCGGCGTGGCCCAGCCGGGCCTCCTCCGCCCATTCCGCGGTCAGCTCATGCCCCAGCAGGGGTCGGGTGCACAGCTCGAGTGCCGTCAGCAGGCGCGGAAGCGCATCGGCAGGCTGGCATCGTTCGGCGGAGCGGACGAGGTGCTGGAAGCGCGCGTAGTCAAGGTCGACCAGTTTCGCGTCGAGCAGGTATCCGCCGGTGGCGGTCCGCAGCGGCCCGGTGCGCGCATGCCCCGGCTGGATGATCCTGCGCAGCATACTGACGTAACTTTCGAGTGTCGCAACGGCACCGTTGGGGGCGCGGCCGCCCCACAGCACCTCGATCAGCCGGTCCTTCGATATGGGGGAGCCCAGCCGCAGCAGGAGCAACTCGAAGATCTGCCGTGTCTTGAGTCCGCCCAGGTCCCCCGCGCGGAGCACGGTGCCGTCTCCCCGCGTGACCGAGAAGTCTCCGATCAGGTTCACGGAAATCGACCGGGGGAACTCCGCCTCCGGTTCCGAGTGGTTCTTCAACTTGTCCAGGGACATCTCTTCTCACCATCGTCCGAGGTGCCAGGCCGAAACCCTACTCAGCGCCCAACTGCTCAACCTGCAGCAACCGTGGCACCGTCCGGGCGCGTGGGTCAAGAAGCCCGAATACTCGTTCTGTGGGGTAACAAGGAAGACAGGTGTCTTACCATCAGAGACGAGTACCCGAACATCTTGTCGGGCGCAGGGTGGAGCGTTCGCATTCAGCCGAGGTAAGGGATATTCCCCTCCTCAAGGGGGTGCGTTCGGGTTTTCGCCGCTGAGGGAAGGCCGACGGCGGAACGCGTGAGTTCCTGTGCCGGGTTGCCGCCGAAGCGGCTGCCTGCGGGAAGGTCCTCGCCTTTCATGAGGAACGAGTCGGGCTCAAGCACGGCGCCGTCGCCCATGGTGACGCCGTAGTGGATGAAGCCGTTGACGCCCACGGTGCAGCCCGCCCCGATGGTGATGCCTTCGACCTTGAACGCGCCATCCTCCATCGAGTGGCACTGGATGGTGCTCAGGGCGTTAAGGGTGCAGTCGTCGCCGATCGAGACGATCGTCTTCTCCGGGATCGAGCAGCCGTCGTCGAACACCCTCCGGCCGACCCGGACCCCCAGCATCCGCCACACCAGGTTCTTGAACGGGGTTCCGTTGAAGAATTCGAGGTAGGTCGTTCCGCTGAGCTTCCAGAAACGCTCATGCCGCCAGAAGCGGCGGTCATAGATCGAGCAGAACAGCGGGTTCAGCCTTCGGAATCCGAGGGAGGCCCGCTCGATGAGGATGAAATAGAAAGTGGTGAACAGCAGCAGCGCGGTGAAGCACGCCGCGACGGCCAGAACATCGAAGATCGTGTGGAGGGCGACACCGAAGGAGGCGATGACGAGGGCCACGAAGGTGTAGATCCACCGGCTGATCAGGAAGAACCAGATGGTGAGCCCGTTGTGGTTGTTCTTGGCGCGCAGCTGCGTCTTCAGCTCCTCAGGCCGGATCGCCTTGAACTCGCTGTCCCGCCGCACCGAGCGCGGGATTTCGAAGGCCGGAGAGCCGAGCAGGCCCACCCCTTCCCTCACGGGGCCGTCGACGGGCACCATGACCTTCGTGGCGAGGAGGCAGTTGTCCCCGGTCCGCCCCGCGGAGGGGTAGACGATATTGTTGCCGAAGAAGCTGCGGGAGCCGATCGAGGTGGGCGAGACCTTGAAGGAGCTGTTGGAGAAGTCCGCGTTCATGATCGAGAGGCCGTCTGCGACCATGGTGCCGCTGCCGATGGTCGCCGCGAAGGGGCTTTCATGCTTGAGCGCCACACCGAAGTTCGAGCCCGTCTGGACCAGGCCCGGCTGCTTGTAGCCCAGCAACCGCAGGTAGTGGACGATGAGCGAGCTGTCCCCGGTCAGTTCCATGTAGAACCGCAGGTTCGTCATGCCGGCAATGGCCTGCTGGAGCATGTACGGCAGGCTGTAGAGCGGGTACACCTTCCCCGGCGTGAGGAACAGGTTCAGCAGGCGCGGCACGGTCGCAAGGAGGAGCAGGCCGGTCACCACGGCCCCGAAGAAGATGATGAAGGAGACAGCCAGGGCCTCCACGTAGAACATCAGGTCGGCGTGGTCCCGCTTGTCACTGGACATGTACACCGGGATGAACGTCGAGAGGGCGGCCAGGCCGAGCGGCGCGACCAGGAAGACGCGGTTGATTACCGCAAAGGTGCCATAGGTGATGCGCCGGCGGGGGCTGCAGTCCGCCGGGGCCACGGCCCGGTAGTCGGTGGTGGTGGGCTGCGCCGGGGATCCGTGCCACCGCTCGTTCGGGGGGATCGACTGCGACGCATAGAGCGACGAGCCGTGTCCGAGCTGTGAGCCGTCGCCGATCGATGAGCCGATGTCGAGGATGGCCGCCTCGCCGATCACCACGTCCGCCCCAATGGTGACCGCCCCGGTCTGGATCCGGCCCCGGTGGGCACGGTAGCCGCTGAACGCCGCGTCCTTCCGGATGACTGTTCCGTCCCCGATGGTGATGAGGTCGGTGCAGACGGGAACGGCCGAAGCGAAGATCGCCACGTTGCGGCCCACTTTCGCGCCGAGCGCGCGCAGGTACAGCGCGTACACGGGCGTGCCCACGAACATCCTGAGGGGACTGTTCCGGATGAGCACCTTGACCAGCCAAAACCGAACGTAGCCGAGCGTCCATACCGGGATCTCCTGCACCTTCCACCGGCCAATGAGCAGCCATTTAGCGGCGATCGGCAGCAGGCAGAAAGCCAGAAAGGTCACCGTCCCGAACAGGAAGGAACGCAGGAGGACCTCACCGAGGGTGTCGGCCCCCGAGGCGTACCGGAAGCCCGCGAGCAACAGAAAGGAGGCGGCGAAGGTCGAGCCCAGGAAGAACAGGGCCTGGAGGACGCCACACAGCACATACGATGCTGTGCTTGCCGGCGCCGGCGCCGGACTGTCGGGTTGTACCAGGTGGGCGGCCGTGGCTCCCGTCGGTGCGCCCAGGGAGGCGGCAAGGTCCATGATCGTCGGCTTCAGGTAGATCTCCCGCATCGGGACCGGGGGAACTCTCCCGTCCTTGCGCAGGCGGGCGGAGAAATGGGCAAGCAACAGCGAATTCGCACCGAGATCGTTGAAGAAGTGGTCGGTTGTCGATACCTTCTCGACCTGGAGCACTTCGGCCAGGACGTCGGCGAGGATTTCCTCTGCCGCGGTGACCGGCGCGGTGTAGGTGCCGTTGCTGACGGCACTGAGCTTGTTGACGGGTGCGGGCAGGCTCTTGCGGTCGGCCTTGCCGCTGGTGAGCATGGGGATGACGTCGAGCCGGTCGAGGTAGGCGGGCACCATGTACCCCGGCAGCCTCTCCCGCAGCACCTCAAGGATCATCGATTTGTCCACCGCCTCGGTGTCCCGGCGGAGGCTGTAGTAGGCGGCCAGTTCCGTGTTTCCGGGGCTGGACTCGTAGGTGGTGACGACGGCCTGCGCGATTCCGGAGACTTGCAGCAGCACGGATTCGATCTCCGTCAGCTCGATGCGGTACCCGCGGATCTTGACCTGGGTGTCGATCCGGCCGAGGTAGTCGATCTGGCCTTCCTCGGTGAACCGGCCGAGGTCGCCCGTGCGGTAGATCCGCCCGGAGGGGTTGTTGGCGAGGTTGAGGAAGTCCGGGATGAAGGCTCGGTCGGTGAGGTCCTGCCGGTTGACGTACCCCTTGGCGAGTCCGATTCCGGCCAGGGCGATCTCCCCCACTTCCCCGCGGGGAACCTCCCGCGGCTCGTGCGGGTCGAGGATGACCGCCGAGTAGGTGGGCAGGGGGACGCCGAGGGTGACCGGCTGGTGCGGGTCGGCGACGGCCCATGTCGCGGTGACCGTCGCTTCGGTTGGGCCGTAGACGTTGAGGAACCGCCGGCCCGGCCGGTGCCAGCGGGCAATCAGGTCCCGCGGGCATGCCTCCCCCGAGACGAGGAGGAACCGCAGCTCGGGCAGGTCGTCGTCGATTGTTGCAAGAAGGGTGGGCACACAGCACATGGCGGTCACGTGCTTTGCATGCAGGAAGTCGGCGAGGTCGGCTCCGAGCAGGCTTGAACCGCGGGGTTTGGGAACAAGCGTCGCCCCTGCCATCCACGGCACCCAGATCTCCTCAACCGAAAAATCGAAGGCGATCGTCATCCCCTGGTAGAAGCGGTCCGTGGGGACGACCCCGTAGGTGTCTGCCGCGACCCGGACGAAGTTGCAGATGCTGGCGTGTTCGATCGCCACCCCCTTCGGCCTGCCGGTCGAACCCGAGGTGTAGATGATGTAGGCCAGTTCACCGGCCCCCTCCGCCCCCAGGACGGTGTCGAGCCGTGAGGACTCCAAGGCGTCGATGCGGGCTTGCTCCGCGTCGAGGAACACGGTCCGGCGTCCTTCAGGTACGAGCTCCCCAAGGTGGGCGAGTGAAACCACCAGCGCCACGTTGGCGTCATCGAGGATGTACTTCAGCCGGTCAGGAGGGAATCCCGGGTCCAGGGGCACGTAGGCGGCGCCGATTTTCAGCACCGCGAGCATTCCGACATATGAGCGCCAGGGCAGGTCGAAGAGCAGTGCGATCCGGTCACCAGAGCGCGCACCATGCGACAGCAGGTGGCGGGCGAGCTGGTTGGCCCGCCCGTCCAGCTCGTCGTAGGTCAGGGCGACATCGTCGGCGTCGACCGCGAGCTGGCCGCTTTTGCCCTCCCTGCGAAGCCGGTCGCACCGGTCCTCGAACAGATGGTTCAAGCGCTCTCCCGGCGCCCAGCGGACGCCCTGTTCCGGACGGGTAAGCGTCCGGGCATGCACGTCATCCATGACGCGCCCCTTCGGGCGGTGCGGGCGGGCGAACGCCCTGCCGGTGGTCACCGGGTCGGCTACATGTCGCCCCATCCAGGTCTCCAATCTCTTCCTTGGGGACGACCCCGGTGGGCCATCCCCCGTTTGTCCCGGTGCTGTGGCGCCGGCTCAGGCGGTCGGCGTCCGGGTTTCATCGAGCGCGCCGTTTTCCGGAGCGGCTTGGATCTGTATCCCCGGGGGTGCCTCGACGGAAACGTCCTTGGCGACACGGGCCAGGCCGAAAGCCCGGCGAACGGCCCCGACGGCGGCGTCAAGCTGGCCGGCCCGGGTGACTGCCGCTATGCAGATCTCGGAGATCTCGACAAGTTCCATGTGGATGCCTGCATCGGAGAGTGCCCGGAAGAACGTCGAGAAGACGTGGGGTGAGGACCGCATGCCCAGTCCCACGACCGATACCCTCCCCACGTGCTCGTTGATATCGATTCCTTGGAACGTGATGTCCGTCCGGGCCGACTCAAGCGCCTTCATGGCGGTGGAGGCCTCGGCGGCGGGAATGGTGAAGGAAATGTCGGTGCGCCCGGAGCCGGCGGACCGTGAACTTTTGATGATCATCTCCAGGTTCAGGCCCGACCCCGTGAGGTCGTGCACGATCCGCGCCGTGGTGTCGCTGCCCTCGGACACCCCGAACACTGTGATCCGGGCACTGGAGTTCACACCGATGACCTCGGAGATCACCGGCTGTTCCCTTGCCGGCTCCCCGGGCTGCCGGTCGAAGCTCGGCAGGATCAGGGTCCCCCTGTGCTGTGCGAACGAGGAGCGTACATGGATCGGGACACCGAACCGGCGGGCATACTCGACACACCTCAGATGCAGGATCTTCGCGCCCGATGCGGCGAACTCCAGCATCTCCTCGCTGGAAATCACGTCGATCTTGCGGGCGGTCGGGACAACCCTCGGGTCGGCGGTGTAAACGCCGTCAACATCGGTGTAGATCTCGCAGATGCTTGCGCCAAGCGCGGCGGCAAGCGCGACCGCGGTGAGATCGGACCCGCCGCGTCCGAGCGTCGTCAATGACTTCTTCCGCCCGGTCCGGCCCTGGAATCCGGCGACAACGGCGATCCCTCCCCGCTCCAGGCAGGTGGTGATCCGGCCGGGCCGGACATCGAGGATGCGCGCCCTGCCGTGCAGGTTGTCGGTGATGAGCCCTGCCTCGCTGCCCGTGAACGTGGTGACGTCCTCCCCGAGATCCGTCAGGGCGAGCGCCAGGGCGGCGATCGACACAAGCTCACCGGTGGCGATCAGGGCGTCGAGGCTCCGGGGATGCGGCCGGGTGGAGATCGCATCGGCAAGGTCGAGCAGGTCATCGGTTGTGTCGCCCATCGCCGAAACCACTGCGACAACGCGGTTTCCCGCGGCCCGGGTTTCGGCGATGCGGCGGGCCGCGCGGAGGATGCCGGCGGCATCCGCCACCGAGGAGCCACCGTATTTCTGCACGATGAGGCTTCCGGCCGGATCGGCGCGGCTCTGAGTTTGGCCGGGCGCCTCATCGTCGGTGGCTCCGGGTTCCGGACGCCCGGATGTTTCAGGGGATCCTCCATGGCCGGTGGGCGCACCGGCATCACGCAAAACATCATTCAAGGCAGCCTCTTCAGTCGAGCAGGGACGGATGCAGGATAGGGGCTCTTCTCATCCACGACTGTGTTCCAGGTACCTTAGGAAAACCTTAGGCGGCGCCCCGTCTTGACCTAGGTAGAGAGCTGTGATCCTCGGAATACCGCCAATGCCGCGGTAAATTCGCGGGGCAGGCCGACCGCGCCCGGGGTAATATCCCGGGTATGCCACTGCCCGTTCCTCCAATCCCCGCCGGGTACCAGGGGAACGGAGGCGGAGGCGTCCACGAGCGATGGATCCAGGTCCATGCCGATGCCCAGCGCCTTCAGTACCGCCTCCTTGCGCACCCAGATTCTTGTCGTCGCGGTGGTGCGCTGTGCTCCCGTCATCCGGCGGAGCAGCCTCCGCTCCCCCGGTGCCAGCGCCACCTCCTCGAAGCCGTCGGGGGCCGGCAGCGGTCCGGCTTCGATGTCGACGCCGAGACCGGAGAGGCGCATATCGGCGCTTCCGGCGGTCAGGCACCAGTCTCCGGACCTGCTGAGGCTCATTCGGAGCGCGGGGGCGGAAGCGGATGCGGGCAGGGTGTACCGGGGTTGGCCGTGGACGCCATCGGCCAGGGAGCAGGCGGAGCAACGGTAGTCCGCCCGCAGCCGCTCGGGCGGGACCTGCGCCAGCCGGGAGGCGTGCTGTCTGAGCAGGATGCGTCCGGCCAGGAACCGCTGGCGCGGAGCCGGCGCGCGGAAGGCGGCGGCCCTGCGCAGCTCCGCGTCGTCGAGCAGGACGGCAAGCGCGGGGTCCACCTCCGAAAGACGCCGGGCCGTGAGAAAGACACCGTCGAAGACTGCTCCAGCTGCGTTGTCCATTCAGCCTCCGGAACCGGCAGGGAAAGACCGGTGCCCGCCGGGAGCCGGGGACACCGGTCTTTCACATAGATGGGGACATCCAAACCAGCCTATGCTACGAATGCTGGGCAGGTCTGGCATTCCCGATTGCTCTCCAGCATCGAGGGGCGACCGGCTGGGTTGGAGGAGGAACTGGATGAAATTCCGAGCAGGACCGGCACTTGCCGCCGGTCTGGCACTGGCGGCGCTGACCTCGTGTTCGTCCCCGCCGCCGCTGGTACCAACCTCCGCCACCGACGCCGAGGCGATTCGGGACGCTGTCACGGAACGCGGTGTCCTTGCCCATGTCCAGGCGCTGCAGTCCGTCGCCGATGCGGAGGGCGGAACCCGCGCCTCGGGCACCTCCGGCTACGAGGAGTCCGCCCGCTACGTCGAGGAGCAGCTGCGCGAGGCCGGCTATGAACCCGTCCGCCAGCGCTTCAGTTATTGGAATGACTGGAACGACGAGGAGGTCCAATCCTTCAACATCGTCGCGGACAGCCCGGGGAGCGACGCGCAGACCGTTGTGGTGGGCGGTCATCTCGACTCTGTCGCCGAGGGCGCGGGAATCAACGACAACGCCACCGGGGTGGCCGCCATCCTCGAGACGGCCGAGTGGCTGGCGGAGAGCGGCATCGAACCGTCCAACCGGGTGCGTTTCGCGTTCTGGGGCGGTGAGGAGGACGGCTTTTACGGTTCCAACCACTACGTCTCCGAACTGACCGGGGAGCAGGTCGACAGCACCGCCGTCTACCTCAACCTCGACATGGTCGGATCCCCGAACGGTGTCCGTTTCGTCCATGACGGCGACGGCTCGGACTCCGACCGTGGCGGCCCGAAAGGCTCGGACGTCATCGAGGAGGTCTTCCTCGACTATTTCGCGCAGAACGACCTGGCCGCTGAGCCGACCTCGCTGGACGGAGGGTCGGACTACGAGGCCTTCCAGGACGCCGGGATCGCTGTCGGCGGGTTGTTCACCGGCGATTCCGGCATCAAGTCCGACGCCGAGGTCCGGCTCCACGGCGGAACGGCCGGGAGGGAGTACGACCCCTGCTACCACCAGGGCTGCGACACCCTCGACAACGTCGATCCAACGATGCTGCGTGAGATGACCGCCGCCTTGGTTTTTGCGGCCCGGGCGTTCGCGGTGGCACCGCCACCGGAATAGGACAGGACGCGCCCGACGACCCGATTTCCGCTCCTCCTGCTCCGCCCCCAGACTCTCCACCGGGGAGGTCTCCGCTGGTACGCCCGGCCCGGGCGGCACCCGGGCCGGGCGTACCAGCCGGTTGGACCGGCTCCACCGGTGCTGACGGCTCCCCGTCGGCTGGCCGGGCAGCCGGTTCCGGGACCGCCTAGGCGATGGATCCGGTGACAGCCTCCGCGGCATCGGCGAGGATCGCGAGGCCCCGGCGAAGCGCATCCGGATCGATGGTGAGTGCGGGAAGGGCCTTGAGCACCTCCCCTTTGGGCCCGGAAGTCTCGACGAGCAGGCCCCGGGCAAAGCTCTCGGATGCGATCTTTCCCGCCGTTTCCGGGTCCGGGTAGTAGATGCCTGCGATCATGCCCCGTCCGCGCACGTGGGCACCCTCGGTGCGCAGCGCAATCTCCTCAAGCCCCCCGTGCAGCTGCACCGAGCGTTCGCCGATCTGGAGCTGGAAATCGGAATCCGCCCAGAAGTGGCGAAGGGCCGCCGCCCCGGTCACGAAGGCGGGATTGTGGCCGCGGAAGGTGCCGTTGTGTTCTCCCGGCTTCCAGATGTCCAGCTCCGGTTTGAACAGTGTCAGGGCCATCGGCAGTCCGAAACCGGAGATCGACTTCGACAGGCAGACGATGTCCGGGACGATGCCCGCCTCTTCGAAACTGAAGAAGGTCCCGGTGCGCCCGCACCCGGCCTGCACATCGTCCACGATGAGGAGGACACCGTGCAGGCTGCAGATCTCGGCGAGTCCCCTGAGCCACGCTGCCCTTGCCGCCCTCAGCCCGCCTTCGCCCTGCACCGTCTCCACGATGACCGCCGCCGGCAGATCGACGCCGGAGCCGCTGTCCTCCAGGGTCCGGCTGAGCCACTGGAAGTCCCCGCCGCTGCCTTCCAGATATCCGTCATAGGGAATACTCGAAGTGTTCGTCAGGGGGATTCCCGCTCCCCGCCGTTTCATGGAGTTGCCCGTGACGGACAGGGAGCCGAGGGTCATGCCGTGAAATGCATTGGTGAAGCCGAGGATGTGGTGCCGTCCCGTAACCTTCCGCGCGAGCTTCAGCGCCGACTCCACGGTGTTCGTCCCTGTCGGGCCGGGAAACATCACTTTGTAGTCCAGTGACCGGGGCGTCAGGACGACTTCGTTGAAGGCTTCGAGGAACCTGCGCTTCGCAGGCGTTTTCATGTCGAGTGAATGGACAACGGCGCCCGACTGAAGGTATTCGATGAGTGGCTGGAGCAGCAGGGGATTGTTGTGTCCGTAGTTCAGTGCCCCGGCACCGGAGAAAAAGTCAACGTACTCCTTGCCGTCCTCGCCGTACAGCAGGCTGCCTTCGGCGTGATCGAAGACGGTGTCCCAGGTGCGGCAGTAGCTGCGGACTTCGGATTCAAGGGTTTCAAAAATATCCGTCACTGGTCTTCCTTCGGTCTATCGCTGCCCATCCCGCGGTCTCCGTCCAGACAGTTCCTCACCGGTTGCGGGGACCGCAGCGGGAGTGTGCCGACGGTCTGCTGTTTGAATCAGGGCGAGGCGGTGGCCGTCCTGGTCCATCCCGGTTCAGGAGCCGATGCGCGATCGGGAACGGTGATAGCGCGTACTCTCAGGGCGCGTCGCGGAACACTCCATGGCGTCGATGGTCGGTCCCGGGGTGCTCGCCGGGTCGAGGCGCATAATCCACCGGGGCTTGTTCCGGCAGACTGCCTGCACTGTCGAGGCCGGCGGAGGGGTATCCCTCCGGGCAGCGTCGGCCTGCCATGGACCGGCGATGCAGTGGAAACCAAGCGAAGCAGTGGAGACCACGAACAGCACCGGCAGCATGAGACCTACGCTGGTTCGCCCTGCTGCTCGGCGGGCGATTCACCGTGGGATCAATGTAGCGTCGTCCTCCGGGGTTGACCAGAAAATCTTGTCCCACCCGCTCACGGTTGCCGGCTTGCGGGCGGCCCGGGCTACGCCCCGCTGACCGGGACAGCCGGTCAGCCGCCGGCCCTCGTGTCGACCCCCCGCACCGTCCCCCCGGCGCGGGGGCGGCGCATCAGCAGGTCCATCACGGGTTCGGCGATCCGGGCCAGGATCGGTCCGAGGATCGCCATGATCAGCACGTACGTCGTCGCCAGCGCCGCGATCTCCGGGACCACGGCCCCCGAGGCTACGGCAAGCCCGGCGATGACGATAGAGAACTCGCCGCGGGCTACCAGCGCGGCCCCGGCCCGCGCCCGGCCGCGCGGCTTAATCCCCTGGCGGGCCGCGGCCCACCAGCCGGTGGCGATCTTGGTGGCCGCCGTGACCAGCGCCAGCACCACGGCCCAGCCCAGGACCGGCGGGATGGACGCCGGATCGGTGTTCAGGCCGAAGACCACGAAGAAGATCGCGGCGAAAAGGTCGCGCAGCGGCTCGAGCACGCGGGAGGCGTTTTCCGCCGTCGCGCCGGAGATAGCGATGCCCAGCAGGAAGGCGCCCACGGCGGCCGAGACCTGCAGGGTCGAGGCGAGCCCGGCGACCAGCAGCGCGGCCCCGATGAGTGTCAGCAGGAACACCTCGCGGTCCTTGCTGTCCACGATTGCCGATACCACATTGCCCCAGCGCAGGGCGACGACCAGGACGAGGGTCACCACGACGAGGGAGATACCCACGGCCTGGAGGCCTCCGGCGAAGCTGAGCCCGGCGAGCACCGCCGTCAGCACCGGCAGGTAGATGGCCATGGCGAGATCCTCGAACACGAGGATCGCCAGCACCGTCGGGGTTTCCCGGTTGCCAAGGCGTCCGAGGTCGGAGATCACCTTCGCGGCGATGCCGGACGAGGAGATATAGGTGACCCCGGCCATCACCAGGGCGCCGACGGGACCCCACCCCAGCAGGAGCGCGACGGCTGCCCCGGGGACGGCGTTCAGGACGATATCGAGCACGCCTGCCATCCAGGACTGCCGCATACCGGTGACGAGTTCCTTGGCGGAATACTCAAGGCCGAGCATCAGCAGCAGGAGGACGACCCCGATCTCGCTGGCCACCTCGCTGAAGCGTTCGAGGCCCTCGAGGGCGAGGAATCCGCCCTGGCCGAAGAAGAGCCCACCGACCAGGTACAGCGGGATCGGCGACAGTCCGAAGCGTGCGGCGAGGCGGCCGAGGGCGCCAAGGCACAGCAGGACAGCGCCGAGTTCAATCAGCGTTATTGCGGTTGTGTGCACCGATCAGCCGTGCCGGAGGATCTTCGCGGCGGTGTCCAAACCTTCGGAGGTACCGACAACGACCAGGAGGTCGCCGGCGGCCAGGACGAAATCCGGAGTGGGAGAGGCCTGGACCTCACCGGAGCTGAGCACCGCCACCACCGAGGCGCCCGACCGCGAGCGCATGCGCGTCTCGCCCAGGGAACGCCCGTCGAAGGGAGAGCCGCGCTCCACCAGGAACTGGCGGGTGGTGACCCCGGGCAGGTCGCGGTGTTCCTCGGTCAGCCGGGCCACGAGCTGCCGTGCGCCCAGCAGGTTCCCGATCGTTGCGGCTTCATCGGGGGTCAGGGGAATGGATGCGACGCAGGCGTCGGGGTCGTTGGCCGCCGAGATGATGAGGTCAAGGCTCCCTTCGCGGTGCGCGACGATGCCGATCCGGCGTCCTGACGAGGTTTCAATATCCCTGCGGACCCCGATCCCGGGCAGTGGGACTTCATCAACGTTCATCCGACCATCCTATGCCTGTCCTGCGGTGCCGTTGCCGACCCTCGAACGCGGCTGCTGCCTGCGGACGGCGGCGTGACATTGAGGTCCGGCTCGGGGTGGATCATCCGGCGGCGGCGGGGGCGAGTTCGGCCGCGGCCTGCGTGTCCCCCGGCTCCTGCCCGGTCAGCTGCGCCGCGGCGAGCTCGGCAATGGCCGAGGACGTCTGGAAGCCGAAGCCGCCCTGGCCTGCCAGCCAGAAGAACCCTTCGGCGTCCGGATCAAACCCGACGATGGGGATCCCGCCGGGCGGGGAGGTCCGAAGCCCGGTCCACGACCGGACGACTTCGGTGATGCCCAAGGTGGTGAGGGTGTTGAGCCGGACGATCAGCGCCTCGACGTCACCGGGATTGGGGCGGGCGTCCTCCGCGGTGCTGGGAACGCTCTCGCACGGCGAGATCAAGACGCCCGCTTCGTCACGGCGGAAGTAGAAGGAGTCATCGGCCGAGGCGACCATCGGCGTGCCCGGGACCGGCTGCGACCCCACCCGGACAACGGCGGCGGTGCGCCGGTAGGGCACCAGGTTCCGGGGTGCCGCCCCGCACATCTCCGCGAGCCGGTCGGCCCAGGCACCGGCGGCGTTGACCACCACGCCGGCACTGATCTCCTGCTCCCCGGCCCGCACGCGCCACCGGCCGCCGCTGCGCCCGGCGGCCGTGACCCTGGCGCCGGTCAGGATCGCCGCCCCGGATCCCACGGCGGCCGACCGGTGGTATTCAAGCAGGGCGTCGGTGTCGGTGCCGACGCAGGTGGTGTCGAGCCCGGCCGCCTCGAAGGTATCCGGAAGCAGCTGCGGGCACAGCCGAAGGGCCTGGGCGTGGGTCACCCGGCGCATTGGGCCGGCAGCCCTGGCGGCGACGTCGGCCTCGCTGCCGATCAGCAGGTAGCTCCGCGGCGTGGTGAGCACGAGGCGGGTCCGCTCCTGCACCCCGGCAAGCAGGCCGAGGGTGCGGGCGGTGAGCCGGCGCACCACCGGCGGGCCGTAGCTGGGATTCAGCTGCCGGGCGGACCGGGACGAGGTGTGGTAGCCGAGGGTCGATTCGGCCTCGACGAGGGCCACGGTCGGGCCTCCGCGGGAGGCGAGTTCCGAGGCCAGCGAGAGGCCGGCGATGCCGCCACCGACAATGAGGACATCGCAGCTAAGGTTCATGGCGCCATCGTAGGCACATCCGCTGCGCGTCGGGCACGATGGGGCCGCCCGGCGCGTCCGGCGGGAAGTGGCGCCGGGAGCCTCGGTTCCGGTGGGAACGCACCGCCCGCTGGCGGCGGGCCCTCCCCCGGCCGGGACTGCCCGGAACTCCGGGATTTCGGCAGGAACGCGCCGCCCCTCGGGACCCTACCCGGCTGCGGCCTCGGACCGGGCTGCGACGAACGCCCGGACGCAGGCCTCGATGTCCTCGCTGCTGTGCGCGGCGGAGAGCTGGACGCGGATGCGCGCGGCGCCCTTGGGCACCACCGGGTAGCTGAACGCGGTGACGAAGACCCCGTGGGCCAGCATGGCGTCGGCGGTCTTCGCCGCCAGGACCGCGTCGCCGAACATGACCGGGATGATCGCATGCTCTCCCTCGAGCAGCTCGAAGCCCTCCTCGGTCATCCGGCGGCGGAAATGGGCCGCGTTCTCGACGAGGGTGGCGCGCAGCTCGGCGCTGTTCTGGACCAGGTCCAGGGCGGTCAGGGTCGCGGCGACGATCGAGGGCGCCAGCGAGTTCGAGAACAGGTACGGCCGGGCGCGCTGGCGGAGCACCTCGACGATCTCGCGGCGGGCGGCGACATAGCCACCGGACGCACCGCCCAGGGCCTTGCCGAACGTTCCGGTGTAGATGTCGACGCGGTGCCCGACGCCGGCGTGTTCGGGGGTCCCGGCACCGGTCGGGCCCATGAAGCCGACGGCGTGCGAGTCATCGACCATGACCATCGCGTCGTACTGATCGGCGAGGTCGCAGATGGCCTCGAGCGGGGCGAGGTAACCGTCCATCGAGAAGATCCCGTCGGTCACGATCAGGCGGCGCCGCGCCGAGGAGGCCTCCTTGAGCTTTGCCTCGAGGTCGGCCATGTCCCGGTTGGCGTACCGGAAGCGCTGGGCCTTGCTCAGGCGGATGCCGTCGATGATCGAGGCGTGGTTCAGCGCATCGGAGATGACGGCGTCCTCCGCCGAGAGCAGGGATTCGAACACTCCCCCGTTGGCGTCGAAGCAGGAGGAGAAGAGGATGGTGTCGTCGGTTCCGAGGAACTGCGAGACCCGCCGCTCCAGCTCCAGGTGGAGGTCCTGGGTGCCGCAGATGAAGCGCACCGAGGCCATGCCGAAGCCGCGCTCGTCCAGGGCGTTCTTCGCGGCCTCGATGATCTGCGGGTGGTCCGCGAGGCCCAGGTAGTTGTTGGCGCAGAAGTTCAGGACCTCGGCTGACCCTCCGGTGCGCAGCCCGGCCCGGATGTGGCTTGACTGAGGCGAGGAGATGGTGCGCTCGTGCTTGAACAGCCCGGCGCTGCGGATCTCCTCAAGCTCGCCGGTGAGCTGGTCGCGGATGGAGGTGTACATGTCGCTGCTCCTTGGAGGATGGGACGGCTGGAGGTGAATCGGCTGGAGGTAGGAGAGACTGCGGAGGACCGGGAGGCGCCGGAGGTCAGTGGGAGGTCAGAGGGAGGTCCAGTCCAGGACCACCTTGCCGCTGGCCCCGCGGCGGGCGGTGTCGAAACCGGCCTGCCATTCGGAGGCCGGCAGCGTGTCCGTGACGACGCTCGCGACGGCGTCGCGCAGGGCCGGGTTTGACTGAAGCATGGCGCTCATGGCGTACCAGGTCTCGAACATCTCGCGCCCGTAGATTCCCTTGAGGGTGAGCATGTGGGTGACCACCTTGCCCCAGTCGATGGAGATCGACGACGACGGCAGGCCGAGCATGGCGATGCGCCCTCCATGGGTCATGTTGTCGATCATCTCGGGCAGGGCCGAGGGGTGGCCGGACATCTCCATGCCGATGTCGAAGCCCTCCTTCATGCCCAGCTCCTGCTGCGCCTCCAGGATGCGCATGCGGCTGACATCGATGGCGATGTCGGCCCCGACGGCCCGGGCGAGTTCAAGCCGGGGCGCGGCGATGTCGGTGACCGCGATCTTCCGGGCACCGGCGTGGCGGGCCACCGCGACCGCCATCAGGCCGATGGGTCCGGCGCCGGTGATGAGGACGTCCTCCCCGACCAGCGGAAAACTCAGGGCGGTGTGGACGGCGTTGCCGAACGGGTCGAAGACGGCGCCGAGCTCCGGGGTGATCTCGTCGTGGTGCACCCAGACGTTGGTCTCGGGAAGGACGACGTATTCGGCGAAGGCTCCGTCGCGCTGGACGCCGACGCTCGAGGTGCGGATGCACATCTGGCGCCGCCCGGCGCGGCAGTTCCGGCAGATGCCGCAGACGACGTGGCCCTCGCCGGAGACCCGGTCGCCGATCTTCACGTCGCGGACGCCGCCGCCGAGTTCGACCACCTCGCCGTAGAACTCGTGGCCGGGGATCAGGGGGGCGTTGATCATGCCCTGCGCCCAGGAGTCCCAGGACTCGATGTGGAGATCGGTTCCGCAGATCCCGGTGGTCATGACCCGGATCTTTACTTCTCCAAGGCCCACCGTCGGCTCGGGACGGTCGACCAGTTCGAATCCGGGATGCGCACCGGACTTGTAAAGCGCCTTCACTCCATCTTCCTTCCGCGCCAATCCCGCACTGCCGGCTGGATCCGCCGGCGGCGAGCTGGTGCAACTCGGGTGGCTGTTGTGACAGCCACCGCAAGATTATCAGTGGTGAACGGCACCCGAGGCGGGCGGGCCGGACCCGCCCCTGCCCGGGAAAACCGACTGCCCGCCGACAGGGTGCTGTCGGCGGGCAGGCGTGGGGCAGGGGGACGGAGCGTCAGCCCTCGACGCCCAGGCGCTGCAGGATCAGCTCGCGCACCCGGCCGGCGTCGGCCTGCCCGCGGGTGGCCTTCATGACGCCGCCGACGATCGCTCCAACGGCCTGGACCTTGCCGCCGCGGATCTTGTCCGCGACGTCCGGCTGGGCCGCCAGGGCGCCGTCGATGGCCTCGAGCAGCGGGCCGTCGTCCGAGACTACGGCCAGGCCGCGCGCCTCGACGACCTCGGCGGGGGTGCCCTCGCCGGCCAGCACGCCGTCGAGCACCTCGCGGGAGAGCTTGTCGTTGATCTTTCCCGATTCGATCAGCGCGTTCAGTTCGACGATCAGCTCGGGGGTGACGCCCAGTTCGGCCGGCTCGACGTCGGCAAGCTTGGCGCGCCGGGAGATCTCACCCATCCACCACTTGCGGGCGACGGCGGGGCTGACGCCGGCGGCAACGGTGTCCTCGATCGAGGACATCACTCCGGCGTTGACGACGTCGCGGAACTCGGCGTCGGAATAGCCCCAGTCGGCCTGGAGGCGCTTGCGGCGCTCGGCGGGCGGTTCGGGCAGTTCCGAGCGCAGCTTCTCGATCCAGGCGTCATTGGTGACGACGGGAACCAGGTCCGGCTCCGGGAAGTAGCGGTAGTCGTCGGCGTCGGACTTGGGCCGGCCGGCGGTGGTGGACCGGGTGTCCTCGTGCCAGTGGCGGGTCTCCTGCACGATGGCGGCCCCGGAGTCCAGGACTGCGGCGTGCCGCTGGATCTCATACGTCACCGCGTGCTCGACCGACCGCAGGGAGTTCACGTTCTTGGTCTCGGTGCGGGTGCCCAGGGTGGTGCTGCCCTTGGGCATGAGGGAGACGTTTGCGTCGCAGCGGACATTGCCGCGCTCCATCCGGGCGTCGGAGACCCCGAGGTTCTTCACGATCTCCCGGATGGCCGCGACGTAGGCCTTCGCCAGTTCCGGTGCGCGCCGGCCCGCACCCAGGATGGGCTTGGTGACGATCTCCACCAGCGGCACGCCGGCCCGGTTGTAGTCGACGAGGGAGAACTCGGCGCCCTGGATGCGGCCGGTGGCCCCGCCCATGTGGGTCAGCTTCCCGGCGTCCTCCTCCATGTGGGCCCGCTCGATCTCCACGGTGAAGACGGTGCCGTCGGCCAGTTCGATGTCGATGGCGCCGTCGTAGGCGATCGGCTCGTCGTACTGGGAGGTCTGGAAGTTCTTCGGGGTGTCCGGGTAGAAATAGTTCTTCCGGGCGAAGTGGCTGCGCTCGGCGATCTTGCAGCCCAGGGCGAGCCCGATCTTGATCGAGGACTCCACGGCGACCCGGTTGACCACCGGAAGCACACCGGGCAGGCCGAGGTCCACCGGGGTGATGTTGGTGTTGGGGGTGTCCCCGAAACCGTTAGGGGCCGAGGAGAACATCTTGGTTCGAGTGTTCAGCTCGACGTGCACCTCGAAGCCGAGCGCCGGGTCGTACTTCTCCATGGCCTCGTCGAAGGACAGGACCTCGTCGTGTACAGCAGTCATTTACTTCACTCCCGCAATCTCGGGGGCCTGCGCCAGCAGCGGTCCGCCCCACTTGTCTTCAAGCAGTGATTCGAGCACGGCGCCGACCCGGTAGAGCCGGGCGTCCTGGCGCGCCGGGGCCAGCAGTTGGATGCCGACCGGCAGGTTGTCCTCGTCGGCGAGCCCGCCCGGCAGGGACAGCCCCGGGATGCCGGCCATGTTCGCGGGGATGGTGGCGACGTCGTTGAGGTACATCGCCAGCGGGTCGTCGAGCTTCTCGCCCAGGCGGAACGCGGTGGTGGGCGCCGTCGGGGAAATCAGGACGTCGGCCTGGGTGAAGGCGGCGTCGAAATCGCGCTGGATGAGGGTGCGGACCTTCTGGGCCGAGCCGTAGTAGGCGTCGTAGTAGCCGGCGCTCAGGGCGTAGGTGCCGAGGATGATGCGGCGCTTGACCTCATCGCCGAAGCCGGCGGCGCGGGTGGCGCCCATGACGCGCTCGATCGTCGGGGCGCCCTCGGGCACCACGCGCAGGCCGAAGCGCACGCCGTCGTACTTGGCGAGGTTGCTTGAGGCCTCGGAGGGCATGATCAGGTAGTAGGCGCCCAGGGCGTACTTGAAGTTCGGGCAGGAGACCTCGACGATCTCGGCGCCGGCGCCGCGGAGCAGCTCAAGGGACTCCGCGAAGCGGTTCAGGACGCCGGCCTGGTAGCCCTCGCCCGAAAGTTCCTTGATGACGCCGACGCGCAGGCCCTTCACCTCGCCGCGCCGGGCGGCCTCAACGAGGGCGCCGACGGGGTCGGTGAGGGAGGTGGAGTCGTGTGGATCGTGACCGCCGATGACCTCGTGAAGCAGCGCGGAGTCGAGCACGGTGCGCGAGACCGGGCCGATCTGGTCCAGCGAGGACGCCATGGCGATCGCGCCGTAGCGCGAGACCCCGCCGTAGGTGGGCTTGACGCCGACGGTGCCGGTGACGGCGCCGGGCTGGCGGATCGAGCCGCCGGTGTCGGTGCCCAGGGCCAGCGGCGCCTCGAAGGCGGCGACGGCCGCGGCGGAACCTCCCCCGGAGCCGCCGGGGATGCGGTCGAGGTCCCAGGGGTTGCGGGTGGGCCCGTACGCCGAGTGCTCGGTGGAGGAGCCCATGGCGAACTCGTCGAGGTTGGTCTTGCCCAGGATCGGCATCCGCGCCTCGCGCAGCCGGCGGATCACCGTGGCGTCGTAGGGGCTGTGCCAGCCCTCGAGGATCTTGGAGCCGGCCGTGGTGGGCTGGCCCTTGGTGACGATGAGGTCCTTCACGGCGATCGGCACGCCGGCCAGCGGGTGCAGGGTGTCGCCGTCGGCGCGCGCCTTATCGACCTCGGCGGCCACGAGCAGCGCCTCCTCGGTGTTGACGTGGAGGAACGCATTGATCGAGCCGTCCACGGCGGCGATCCGGTCGAGGTGCGCCTGCGTGGCGTCGACGGCGGAGACCTCGCGCGACTGCAGCTTCTGCGCGAGCGCGGCGGCGCTCAGGCGGATGATTTCACTCATTGGGTTACTCCCCGTCCAGGATTGCAGGGACCCGAAAGCGTCCGTCGGCATTGTCGGGGGCGCCGGCGAGGGCCTCCTCGTTGCTGAGCGTCTCCCCCACGACATCGTCGCGGTAGACGTTGCTCAGCGGAATCGGGTGGCTGGTGGCGGGGACGTCGTCGCCGGCCACCTCGCTGACGCTCTTGATCGAATCCACGATGACGGCCAGTTCGCCGGCCATGCGGTCGAGTTCCTCGGAACTCATGTCGATGTGCGCCAGCCGCGCCAGATGCGCGACGTCCTCACGGTTAATCTCAGCCATGGATCTCCCCTGGAAGTGGATGGGTGTCTGCCTCTAGTCTACGGGCGGACAGGGCCCGGGCGGGCACCGCGGAACCCGCCCGGAAGGCCTTCAGAACACCGGCCCTAGAGCTCCAGGCGGAAGACCCACAGCAGGATGTCCTCATTGGGCACGAGCCAGTCGCGCTCGGGGACGCGGTGGAAGCCGAGGGACTCGTAGAGCCGGTGCGCGCGCACCATGTTGGATCCGCTGGTGAGGCTGACGGCGTTGATGCCTGGCAGGGTCCGTGCGTGGGCAATGATCGCCTCGACCATGGCCCGGCCGATGCCGCCGCGCTGCACGGCGGGGTCGACGGCGAGCATGCGGAACTCGAGCTCCCCGGCGATGGCGATATCGGTGTACCGCTGCCCCTCGAAGGTCAGCGCCACCGAACCCACAACCCGGCCGCCCCGCTCGGCAACCCAGATCTCGGCGTGCTCAGCACGGTGCGCGACGTCGGAGAGGACCGCCATGTAGGGGTGGTCGACGTCGGCGAAGTAGCCGGCCTCGAGGTAGGCGGTGCGGGTGATGCGCGCCACCTCGTCGTAGTCGCCGGGCAGGACCGGGCGGATCGTGAGGGTGTCAGAGGGGCGGGAGGAGTCGGTGCGTGCGGTTTCCACGGTGTCCTTCATCGAGAATAAAAAGTCAATTTTACGCCCGGCGCCAGTGCACCACGCCGGTCCGGGGTGTGTTTTCGGGCACGGTTCCCGCCCCCGCCTGCCCTCCGCGGAGGCTCTGCACCGCGGCCAGCACGGGGATGAAGGGGGGTCCGTCCGGCGTGTCTGGAAATCAGTTACGTTGACTTAGACCGTGATGGAGATTACTTTCACTCTATGGGCCGTGGCACATTCCGATGCCGCCGCCTTCGCCGCGATGGAGGGGACAGCAAGTGAGAAAGCTCAAGCGTTCAATGGCCGTGACTGCAGTGGCAGCACTGGCGCTGACAGCATGTGGAAACGGCGGCGGTTCCGACGCCGAGGGCGAGACGCTCAGCGTCTGGATCATGGAGGGGACGAACCCCGACGCCGAAAGCTTCTTCAAGTCGGTGAAATCCGAGTTCAAGGAGGAAACCGGCGCCACCCTCGATGTGCAGTTCGTTCAGTGGGCCGAGGCCCACGACAAGTTTGTCACGTCCATCGCCGGGAACACGACGCCGGACGTCGCCGAGACCGGAAGCACCTGGACCGCGGAATTCGCCGAGGCCGGCGCTCTGGCACCGCTGGACGAGCAGATCGAGAAGGCCGGGCTGAAGGATGACCTCGTCGACGGCCTGGTCGAGGCCGGCACCCTCGAGGACAGCCTCTACGGCATGCCCTGGTATGCCGGGGTCCGCTCCGTCGTGTACCGCAAGGACATCTTCGAAAAGCACGGCCTGACCCCGCCCACCTCCTGGGAGGAGCTGCGCGAGGCCGGCCTCGCCCTGAAGGAGGCCGAGCCGGACATGACGCCGTTCGCCGTTCCCGGAGACTCCGCGTACCTGGCCTACCCCTTCATCTGGGGTGCCGGTGCCGAGCTCGCCGAGCAGGAGGGAGACACCTGGTCCTCGGGCATTGACTCCCCCGAAGCCCGCGAGGGCGTGAAGTTCTACACCGACCTGGCCGTGAAGGACGGCCTGTCCTCCGCCGGGGCCACCACCTGGAACGAGAAGGACGTGCTCGACAACTTCGTCAAGGGCAACCTCTCAATGGCCACCATGGGCTCCTGGGCGATGCCGGCGATCCTCGAGCAGAACCCCGACCTCGAAGGCAAGATCGGCGCCTTCCCGATCCCCGGCCCCGAGTCCGGCTACAGCCCCTCCTTCCTGGGCGGCTCGCACCTGAGCGTGTTCGAAGGATCCAAGAAACAGGAACTCGCCTGGAAGTTCGTCGAGATGATGACCACCGGCGAGACGGCGGCCGAGTGGGCCGAACAGACCAACTATTTCCCGGGCCAGGCCTCGCTGCTCGAGGAGGCGGCCAAGTCCGATGACCCGTTGGTCAAGCCGTTCGCCACCCAGATGGTTGAAGCCGGAACCTCGGTTCCCGTCGCTCCGGGCTGGGGCGCCGTCGAGGCCAAGAAGACGGTTCCGGCGATGATCCAGTCAATCCTCTCGGGCGACAAGAGCGTCGATTCGGCGACCGAAGACGCCGCCACCGAAATCGAAGAACTCCTGAACGGAAAATAGTTTTTTGACCACCCCCACCAAGGTTGGAGCCGCACGCCCGGCACCGCGTGCGGCCACCGGCCCAACCCCACCCCAGCGCCGCCGGCCCGGCAGGCTGCGCCTGTCGACAACCCGGCCGTGGCTGCTCCTGGCCCCGGCCCTCGCAGTGCTCGCCGTGCTGCTGCTGTGGCCGCTCGCCCGCGTCGTGCTCATCTCCTTCCAGGACTACGGACTGCGCGAGATCGTCAGCGGGCGCTCCAATTACATCGGCTTCGCCAACTACGCCGAGGTCTTCGCCGACCCGGCACTCTGGACGGTCGTCCTTCCCAACACCGTGGGATTCGCGGTGGCCGCCGTGGGCGGAACCGTGATCCTCGGCACCCTGGTGGCCCTGCTGCTGGCCAGCCTTGACCGCTTCTGGCGCACGATCGTCAGCAGCGCCGTCATGGTCGCCTGGGCGATGCCCGCCGTGACCGGCACCTATGTGTGGATCTGGATCTTCGACGCCGACCGCGGCATCGTCAGCCAGTTCCTGCAGGGCGTGGGCCTGCTCGACGAGCCGCACAACTGGTTCACCGACCGCTGGTCCTTCTACGCCGTCGTCCTGGTCAACATCATCCACCACGGCTTTCCGTTCGTGGCGATCACCGTGCTGGCCGGCCTGCTCGGGGTCTCCAAGGAGATGCTCGAAGCGGCAACCGTCGACGGCGCCGGCGCCGTCCGCCGCTTCTTCTCGATCACCTTCCCCACCCTTCGGCCCGTCTTCGCGGTCGTGGTGATCCTCTCCACGATCTGGGACTTCAAGGTGTTCGCGCAGATCTACCTCCAGCCCGGCGGATCGGGCTCGAACCGTTCAGTGTTCAACCTCGGCGTGTGGTCCTACGTGGAGTCGTTCGCCCAGAACCGGTACGGGTTCGGCTCGGCCATCGCCGTGCTGCTCACCGTGCTGCTGCTGGCCATCAGCGTCGTCTACGTCCGCACGCTGTTCAAGGAGGAAAAGTGAAAGCACCCCCGGCGCCGGACGCCGTCCGCATCCCGGCCCGCCGGCCGCGCAGCCGCCGGGCACGGTGGACGCTCGCCTGGAAGGCGGTCGCCGTCGCGGCGCTGCTGCTGTTCACCCTCTTTCCGACCTACTGGATGATCAGCAGCGCCTTTGACGGGCGCGCCACGGGCGGGGCCCAGTCGCTGTTCCCCGCCGAGCCGACGCTTGAGAACTTCAGCTACGTCCTCTCCGAGGCGGGCTTTGGCACCTTCCTGCGCAACTCCGCCATCGTGGCGGTGTCAACGGTGGTGCTGTCGGGAATCCTCGCCCTCTTCGCCGCCGTCGCCGTCGCGCGGTTCCGGTTCCGGTTCCGCACCGGAATCCTCATGCTGATCCTGATCATCCAGATGGTGCCGCTGGAGGCGCTGGTCATCCCGCTGTTCATCCAGGTGCGGGACCTGCAGCTGCTCAACTCCTTCCTGGGCCTGATCATCGTCTACGTGGCGTTCTCCCTGCCCTTCGCCATCTGGATGCTCCGCGGCTTCGTGGCGGCGGTGCCCGTCGAGTTGGAGGAGGCCGCCTACATCGACGGCGCCAGCTGGGGCCGGATGTTCTGGTCGGTGCTGCTGCCCCTGGTCGCGCCCGGGCTGGTCGCCACCAGCGTGTTCGCCTTCATCATCGCGTGGAACGAGTTCATCTTCGCCCTGACCTTCATGGACAGCCCCTCCACCTACACGGTCGCCGTGGGCCTCCAGCAGTTCTTCGGGGAGAACTCCAACGAGTGGGGCTACGTGATGGCCGGCTCCACCCTGATCACCCTGCCGGTGATGATCTTCTTCATCCTCGTGCAGCGCCGGCTCAGCGGCGGACTGGTGTCCGGGGCGGTGAAGGGGTGAACGCCGCCGACCGCCTCCGCCTCGTCAACAGCGTCATCCTTCCCGGGTTCCTGGGCACGGCCCTGCCCGCCTGGCTGGAGGAGGCGCTCCGGAACGGCTTGGGCGGCGTCGTCTACTTCAGCCAGAACATCGATCCGGACACTCCGGGCGCGGTGGGCCGGCTCTCGGAGGCGGTCCTGGCCGCCAACCCGCACGCCGTCATCGGCATCGACGAGGAGGGCGGCAATGTGACCCGCCTCCAGTCCGCCGCCGGATCGGGCATCCCCGGCGCCGCCGTCCTCGGTGTCCTGGACGACATCGGGCTCACCGAGGACGCCGGCCGCGACATCGGCGTCCTCGCCCGCGCCGCCGGCGTGAACCTGGTGCTGGCTCCGGTTGCGGATGTGAACACCAATCCGCTCAACCCCATCATCGGGGTGCGGTCCTTTGGTGCGGACACCGCCCGCGTCTCCGCGCACACGGCGGCGTTGATCCGGGGCCTGCAGTCAGCCGGCGTCGGGGCCTGCGCCAAGCACTTCCCCGGCCACGGCGACACCAGCACCGACTCCCACCTCGAACTGCCGCGGGTGGAGCTGAGCCTCGAGGAGATGCGCCGGGACCACCTGCCGCCGTTCACCGCCGCGGTGAAACAGTCGGTCGCTGCGGTGATGAGCGCCCACATTGTGATTCCGGAGCTCGGCGAACTGCCCGCGACCCTCAACCCCGCCGCCGCCGCCCTGCTGCGGGAACTCGGCCACGACGGGCTCCTGGTCACCGACGCCCTCGACATGGCGGCGGTCCGCGCCGGTGTCGGATCCGGCCCCGGCGCGGTGCTGGCACTGAAGGCCGGGGCCGACCTGCTGTGCGTCGGCAATCCGTCGAACCTCGGCCCCAAGGCCGGCAGCACCTCGGACGAGGACGACTACCGAGAGGTGCGCGACGCGCTCCTGGCCGCCCTCGACGACGGCACCCTGACGACCTCCCACTTCGAGACGGCCTCCCGGCGCATCCGGCGCTTCGTGGAAACGACGCGGCAGGCCCGCGCCGCAGCACCGGATTCGGCCGGAAGCGCTCCGGCGCCCTCCGGGCGGGACTGGGTGGAAGCCGCAGGGCGCGCACTCACCGGCGTCCTGCCGGCCTGGTCCCGGAACGGTACGGCGGCGGACCCGGTCCAGCTCCTCGACGGCCGCGGCCGTACCAATATCGCCGCGGGCCCGCTCAGCGACGTGTTCTCCGCGGCCCTCGCCCGGCGCACCCCCGTCCGCCGGTCCGCCCTTCCGGACCCGGCCGGGACCACGGACCTGGTCGGCTCGCTCGGCCTCACCCCGGAGAGCCGGGTGGTGGTGCTGACCGACGATCTCGCCCCCGGCGGCGCCCAGCTCGCGGCCGCCCAGGCGGTCCACCGCCTGCTGCCCGGGGCGGCCTGGGTCCACACCGGAACCGTGCCGGCCGACGGACAGGATCTCCCGGCCGTGTACACCCACGGCACTTCGCGGGCCAGCGCCGAGGCGCTCGCGGCCCGGCTGCTCGGCTGAGGGCGGCGTCCGCCCCTCGGGACGCCCCCATGCCCCCGGGAAACCGCCGAAACTGCAGCAAACCACGCTTTTACGGAGCCGAAGCGTGGTTTGCTGCGCACTCGACGGTTAGTCTTCCTCCGGCTCCAGGGGCACGTGCCCGGCGTCAGCGGTCCAATCCGCCCCCGCCGGATCACCAGTGTCCCGGCCATCCGCGTCCTGCCCACTTGCACCCGGACCGCCCCCGTCGGCGCCGGCCAGGCCCGCGGGACCGTCGGCCAACAGCCGGTCGAAGCCCTCCTCGTCCAGCACCGGAACGCCCAGCTGTTCGGCCTTGTCGAGCTTCGTGCCCGCGTTTTCCCCGGCGACCACGTAGCTCGTGTTCTTCGACACCGACCCCGAGGCCTTGCCGCCGCGCGTGATGATCGCTTCCTTCGCCTCGTCCCGGTTGTACCGCTCCAGGGAACCGGTGACGACGACGGTGAGGCCCTCGAGGGTGCGCGGCACCGACTCGTCCTGCTCGTCCTCCATCCGAACCCCCGCCGCGGCCCAGGAGTCGACGATCTCGCGGTGCCAGTCCTCCTCGAACCACTCCTTCAGCGCGGCCGCGATGGTCGGACCGACGCCGTCGACATGCGCCAGCTCCTCCTCGCTCGCGGCGCGGATGCGGTCCATCGACCCGAAGGCCGTGGCGAGCGCCCGCGAGGCGGTGGGCCCGACGTGCCGGATGGACAGGGCCACAAGGACCCGCCACAGCGGCTGCTTCTTCGCCTTTTCGAGCTCCACGAACAGCTTGCGGGTCGTGGCGCTGGGCTCGGAGGGTTTCTTCGCCGTCCCCTTGGAGTAGAAGTAGGGAACGAGTTCGCGTCCCACCACCTCCCCCTTGACCTTCTTGTCCCGCTCGATCCTCACATCGGCGAGCATCTCCGGGGTCAGGTTGAAGATCTGCGCCTCGGTGGTGATCGGCGGCACCGCCGGCTCGGCGGGCCGGGTCAGGGCGATGGCCGCCTCCCAGCCGAGGGCCTCGATGTCGAACGCTCCCCGGCCGGCGAGATGGAAGACGCGCTCGCGCAGCTGGGAGGGGCAGGACCGGGCGTTGGGGCAGCGGATGTCGACGTCGCCCTCCTTCGCCGGCTGCAGGGGCGTTCCACAGGAGGGGCACTCGGTAGGCATGACGAAGTCGCGCACCGGGGGGTCTTGGCTGTCGCGCAGTGCGACCACGGGCCCGACAATTTCAGGGATGACGTCGCCGGCCTTGCGCAGGACGACGATGTCGCCAATCTTCACACCCTTGGCCTTGACCACCTCCTGGTTGTGGAGAGTGGCCATGCTGACCGTCGAGCCGGCCACCTTGACCGGCTCCATCAGTCCGAAGGGCGTCACCCGCCCGGTGCGGCCGACGTTGACGAGGATGTCGAGCAGCTTGGTGTTGACCTCCTCGGGCGGGTACTTGTAGGCGACGCACCAGCGGGGCACCCGGGAGGTGTGTCCGAGGGCCCGCTGCAGGGCGAAGCTGTCGACCTTCACCACGATGCCGTCGATCTCGTGGCGCAGCGAGTGCCGTTTGTCGCCGTAGCGTTCGATGAACCCGACGATGGCTTCCTCGTCGTCGAGCACCTCGGAATAGGGCGAGACCGGCAGGCCCCAGCGGCGCAGCAGCTCGTAGGTCTCGGACTGCGCCTCGGCGGTGAGGCCGGTGCGCGCACCGATGCCGTGCATGTAGGCGTCGAGCGGGCGCTCGGCCGTCAGGGCCGGGTCCTTCTGCCGCAGGGATCCGGCGGCGGCGTTCCGCGGGTTGGCGAAGGGCGCCTTGCCGGCGGCGACCATGCGCTCGTTGAGCGCGGCGAAGTCCTTGGAGGGGATGAACACCTCGCCGCGGACCTCGACCTCTTCGGGCACGTCGTCGCCGCTGAGCTGCCGCGGAATGGAGGCAATGGTGAGCACGTTGTGGGTGATGTCCTCGCCGGTGACGCCGTCCCCTCGGGTGGCGGCGCGCACCAGTTCCCCATTGCGGTAGAGCAGGTTGACCGCCAGGCCGTCGATCTTCAGCTCGGTGAGCCAGCGGACACTGCTGCCGGGGCTGCGCTGCTCGATGCCGGCCAGGGCGCGCCGGAGCCAGACGGTGAGCTCCTCGAGCGAGAAGACGTCCTCGATGCTATACATGCGCTGGAGGTGCTCCACGGGCGCAAAGGCCGAGGAGACGTCCCCGCCGACCTCCTGGGTCGGGGAGTCGTTCGAGACCAGCTCGGGGTGCAGGGCCTCGATGGTTTCGAGTCGGCGGAACAGCTCGTCGAACTCGGCGTCGGAGACGGTCGGGGCGTTCTCCTGGTAGTACGCGTACCGGTGGGCACGGATGGCGTCGGCGAGGTTCCGGTATTCCTCCCGGAGGTCTTCGCTTGGAGTGCCGTCCGCGGGGCCGGTGGTGCTGAGAGCGTCTTCTGTTCCTGAGGTCACCGTCCCATCTTGCCCTACACCCGCCGGGCGTTCTAGCAGGGCTCAGGGCGCCGCCGGGACTCCCGTGGCGTCGATGACGATGACCGAGACGTTGTCCCGCGCACCGGAGCGCAGGGTGGCCTCGATGAGGGTGTCGGCCGCCTCCTGAGGGTCCGCGACGGCGGCGAGGATCCCGCATATCTCCTCGTCGGTGAGTTCACCGCTGAGTCCGTCGGAGCACACGAGGATGCGGTCCCCCTCCTCCACCGGCAGCAGCCAGAAGTCCGGCTCGGCGTCGTCGCCCGTGCCCAGGGCGCGGGTGACCACATGCCGGCGCGGGTGGGTGCGGGCCTGTTCCTCGGTGATCTGCCCGGTGTCGACAAGCTCCTGGACCTCGGAGTGGTCGACGGTGACCTGGCCGAACTGTCCCTGGCTCAGACGGTAGGTGCGGGAGTCTCCGACATTGAAGAACAGCCAGTGGGGGGTACCGGCCGCCTCGACGAGCACCACGCCGCTGAGGGTGGTCCCGGCGCGTCCGCTGGTCTCCTGACGGATGCGGGCGTCGGCCTCCTGCACCAGCTCGTCGAGGTCCTCGGCGGTGAGCCGGGGCAGCCGGGTGCCGGCGATCGCGCTCATGCCGAGGGTCTGCACGCAGAGGCCGCTGGCTACCTCCCCCGCCTCGTGGCCGCCCATGCCATCGGCGACGGCGAAGATCGGGTCCGCCGCGATCAGCGAGTCCTCGTTGTTGTCGCGGCGCAGCCCGGTGTGCGTGGCGTACCCGCACACCACGCGCAGGCCCTGGCCCGCGTCCGCGGGAACCTCGATCGAACCGCTCATCGAGCCGCCCCGGGCAGCCGACCGGTGCGGGGGGCGGGGAGCGGGTGCCTGCCCGCGGGGGCGTTCAGCTGGTCGGTCATCTGTCCATTCTGCACTGGAGTGCGGTAGGTCACCAGCGGAGGCTGCGCCGGGCGCCGTCGTGCGGTCGGGCGGGTGCTCAGTCGAGCACCAGCCCGCTGCCGGTCCCCCGCGCCAGGGTCACCGGGTGGACCTCCCCGAAACCGCGCACGGTGCGGGCCTGCTGCGGAATCAGGACAAACTTCTCATTGCCGCCGAGGGTGGAGGCCGTCATGGCGTCGATGAGCACGGTGCCCGGTTCCGCCAGGGACGTCAGCCGTGCGGCAAGATTGACCGTGGGCCCGTAGATGTCGCCGAGGCGGGAGAGGATCCTGCCCCACACCATGGAGACCCGGGCCGAGGGCAGCAGATCGTCCTCGGTGAAGGCCTTGGCCAGGGCCAGGGAGATCTCCGCCCCGGCCTCGGGCGATTCGGCGATGTAGAGGACTTCATCGCCGATGGTCTTCACCAGCCGGCCGCCGCCGACCGAGATGATCTCCGCGCACTTGTTCTCGAACCGCTGGACCAGCTGGGCGAGGGTACGCTCGTTCATCTGCCGGGACAGGCTGGTGTAGGACACCAGGTCCGCGAAGCCGACGGCGCGCGCCAGCGGCAGCGGCGCGTCGTCCTCGTGGCCGTCCCGGCCCTCCTCGCTCGCCCGCAGGCCCGACTCGGCCCGGAGGGCCAGGCGCTGCACGGCGGCGTTCATCTGGCGCCGCCACGCGTACACCAGCATCTTCTCGAGGGGCTCGATCAGGTCGGGGAGTTCCGAGACCAGCGCCTTGCGGGCGACGGCGTCCGGGATGCCGCGCTGGACGACCATCTCCTCGACGATGGCCTCGATCTGCCACACCACCATGCGGTCGGTCATCTGGCCGACCGCCCGGGTGATGGAGATGGCGGCGTCCTCGGTGAGCTGTTCCTGCCGGACCAGCTCGATGATGGTCGTCAGCGCGTCCTTGTCCTTCTCGGTGAACGCGACATCCTCGTCCCCGATATTGGGGAAGCCCATGGCGCGCCAGAGCTTGCGGGCCGACAGCAGGGAGACCCCGGCGCGGGCGGCCACCTCGCGCCGGCGCAGGGTGCGTTCGGCCCCGAGGAGTTCAATCTCCAGCGCCCGGATCGCTTCGCGGTGCGGGTCCGCCGTGGCGGAGGCGGGCGCGGGCACCGACGCGGAAGTGGGTACGGGCTCGGGCACTGGGTCCGGGCATTCGACGGGTTGCCCGTTCGATTCCGGCAGTTCCTGCGGCTGCCACACGGCCTTGGGCGGCGGGGGCACGGCGGCGTCGGCATCGGGACGGCTTGCGGCGGTCATACCGTCCCCCTCCAGGTCCCTCCGGGGCCCTCCTGCCGCGCCTCCGGATGGGAGGGCTGCCCCTCCTGCGGCCACTGGGCCGGACCGGGCTGGCCCATCATGGCACGGCCGTTAAAGAGAGCCGACTGCGGGAGCTCCCCGATCGCTTCGGCGACGTGGTCCCGGAACACGGCGGCGCAGGGCACATCGCGGTAGCTGACCGACCGGCCGAAGCCCAGATCAAGGGTGAGCGTGCCGCTGCCGAAAGGCCGCTGTACCAGGGACTGGGTCACCCCCACCTGGTGGACGGCGGCCAGCGGCACCTCGTACAGGCTGCGCTTGGTCATCCCGCGGCGGTGGATGAGCCGCTGGCTGGTCAGGATATAGCGGCCGGCCAGCCAGCGCAGCAGCGGACGGAGGAACATCCGCAGCAGCAGCAGGCCGCCGCCGACGGTCGCCACCGTGACGAGCAGGGGCTGCCACTGCTGCAGCTCCGGCGGTACCGCGGCGCGGCTGAGCCAGCCCAGGGTGTAGCCGCCGACGGCGAGCACGGCCAGGGCGCCCATCGACGGCCAGAAGAGGCTCCGCGGCGTCGCCCGGGTCCGGGTGAGGACCTGCTCGCCGGGGGCGAGTCTGACCTTCATCGCAACGGCCCCGGGGCGGTGCGCACGCCGGTCGCCTGCGCGGCGGCGGGAACGCTCCCGCCGGGGCCGCGCGGAGGCCATCCCACTCTGGCGAACGACGTCATCCGGCGTCCCGACCCGCGGGCCGCAGGTGCACGATGTCGCCGACGGAGACGGTGTGCCGCCCGCCGTCGTCGTCGCGCAGCACGAGCCCGCCGCGCTCATCGAGCGCCAGCGCGTGGCCGGTCAGTTCGCGGCCCCCGGGCAGCTCGGCACGGACCGCCCGCCCGAGGGTGTGCATCCGGCCGGAGACCGAAGCGGCGAGGGAGCTCCCGTCCGCGAGGGTTGCCGAGGCGTCGCCGTCGACGGCGCAGAAGGCGGAATAGCGGGCGGCGAAGGTGCGGAGGAAGGACTTCAGGAGGATATTGCGGTCGGTGGTGCCCGCATACTCGAGCAGCAGGGAGGTGGCGGTGGGCACCGGCAGCTCCGCGTCCGTGAGGCTGACATTGAGCCCCACCCCCACGACCAGGGCCGGCGGCGAGCCGTTGGATCCTGGAACAAACCGGGCGAGCACCCCGGCCAGCTTTCGCGAATCGACGATGACATCGTTGGGCCACTTCAGCTGCGGGCTCACCTCGGTGCGGTCCTCGACGCTCTCGGCCAGGGCCAAGGCGGCAAGCAGCGAAAGCCAGGAGTAGCTCTCGGTGGGGAGGGGCCTGCCGCCGGCATTGACGGGCCGCAGCAGCAGGCTCACGATCAGGGAGGACCGCTCGGGGGCCACCCAGCTGCGGCCGAGCCGTCCGCGCCCGGCGCGTTGCATCTCCGCCGTCAGCACCGACAGGTCAGGCCACTGCTCCGGTTCCAGCTCGGCCAGTCCGGCCAGATCGTCGTTGGTGGAGCCGGTTTCCTGCACCAGTTCCACGCGCGCATACGGTCCGGCCGGGGCGCACAGGGCCACCGACAGCGCCGCCGCGTCCAAACCGGGTCGCTCCAGGTTTGAGTAGCGGTTGGTCATGCCTCCGATTCTACCCAGCCGGGCAGCGCCCACCGGCTCACAGGAAAATGTCCTGCACCAGCCGGTCCTCGGGCGCGCCCAGGCTGTAGGGGCGAAAGTCGCTCACTCCCTCCTCCCGGAGCACCTCCTCGTCGGTGAAGAAGTTGCCGGTGCAGCTGCGTGCGCTGCGCGAGAGGACCGCGTGTGCCGCGTCGGCGACGATCTCCGGGCGGCGGGCGGCCTGGACCAGGGTGCCCCCGCCTGGCATATTGCGGATCGCCGCGGTGTCGATCAGGGTCTTCGGCCACAGGGAGTTCACGGCAATGCCCTCCGCGCGCAGCTCCTCCGCCAGGCCGAGCGTGGTCAGGCTCATCCCGTACTTGGCCAGGGTGTAGGCGAGGTGGGCGCCGGCCCACTTCGGGTCAAGGTTCAGCGGCGGGGAGAGGGTCAGGATGTGCGGATTGTCGGAGCGGCGCAGCCCGTCGAGCGAGAACTTGCTGAGCAGAAAGGTGCCCCGGACGTTCACGTCGGCCATCAGGTCGTAGCGCTTCATGTCGACCTCGGGGGTGCGCGAGAGGTCGATGGCTGAGGCGTTGTTGATGACGGCGTCGATCCGGCCGAAGCGCTCGAGCGCGGCGTCCACGGCGCCGCGCACGTCCTCGTCACGGCGGACATCGCCGACGAGGGGCAGGGCCGATCCGCCGGCCTCCTCGATGAGGCGCGCGGCGCTGGAGACCGTTCCCTCGAGCTTCGGGTGCGGCTCGCCGGTCTTGGCCAGGAGCACAATGTTCGCTCCGTCTCGGGCGGCACGCAGCGCGATCGCCAGGCCGATGCCCCGGCTCCCGCCCGACATCAGGAGGGTGCGCCCGCGCAGGGGTGCCGCCGGCGGGTCGGCGGCCGGCATCGGGGCTGGGTTCTCTGCTGGTGTCTGTGCTGCGTTGCTGGCGGTCATCCGGCAAGAATACGCAGGCGGGAGCCCCGCAGCGCCTCCGACGCACCGAATGTTACCGATGAGTAACCCGAGGGGTCGGACTAACTGTTCGCGCCGGAACCTGTAGGAGTCCTACAGTCGGAGGGGCCCCTAAGCTCACTAGACTGGGACGGTCGCTCGTTTTTTTGGAGGATTCCTCACAAGGAGCCCTCCGGAGGCGGCCGCGCCAGACGCCCGCCCTACCCCCTGCACTCGGAGATTCAATGAAGCAAGACGTGGAACCCGACCTCAAGACGACCGCCGGCAAGCTCGCCGATTTCCGGCGCCGGCAGGGCCAGTCGCTGCTGCCTTCCGGCCCCGAAGCCGTTGAACGCCAGCACGCACGCGGCAAGAACACGGCCCGCGAGCGCATCGACCTCCTCGTCGACCCGGGGTCCTTCGTCGAGTTCGACGCCCTGGCCGTCCACCGCTCGAACGCGTTCGGCATGGACAAGAAACGGCCCCTTGGGGACGGCGTGGTCTCCGGCTACGCCACCGTCGACGGCCGCCTCATCGGGATCTACAGCCAGGACTTCACCGTCTTCGGCGGCTCCCTCAGCCAGGTCAACGGCGAGAAAATCGTCAAGGTCCAGGAGTTCGCGCTCCGCAACGGCTGCCCGGTGGTCGGCATCAACGACGGCGGCGGGGCCCGCATCCAGGAGGGCGTCGCCTCCCTGGCGATGTTCGCCGACATCTTCCGCAACAACGTCCATGCCTCCGGCGTCGTCCCCCAGATCTCCCTGATCCTCGGGCCGTGCGCGGGCGGGGCCGCCTACTCGCCGGCCCTCACCGATTACGTGGTGATGGTCGACAAGACCTCCCACATGTTCATCACCGGCCCGGACGTCATCAAGACCGTCACCGGCGAGGACGTCGACATGGAGACGCTCGGCGGCGCACGCCAGCACAACACCACGACCGGCACCTCGACCTACCTCGCGGCCGACGAACAGGACGCCGTCGGCTTCGTGCGCGAACTGCTCGACTACCTTCCCTCGAACAACCTCGCCGAGGCCCCGCTCGGGGAGTTCACCGAGATGCTCGAGACGACGCTCGAGGACGAGGCGCTCGACACGCTGATACCGGATTCGGCGAACCAGCCCTACGACATGCACGCTGTCATCGCCGCGATCGTCGACGACGGCCACTTCCTTGAGATGCAGGCGCTCTACGCGCCGAACGTGCTCATCGGGTACGCGCGGGTGGAGGGCCACACCATCGGCATCGTCGCCAACCAGCCGATGCAGTTCGCCGGGACCCTCGACATCAACGCCTCCGAGAAGGCTGCCCGCTTCGTCCGCCACTGTGACGCCTTCAACATCCCCATCCTGACCCTCGTCGACGTGCCGGGCTTCCTGCCCGGCAAGGACCAGGAGTTCAACGGCATCATCCGCCGCGGCGCAAAGCTCCTCTACGCCTACGCCGAGGCGACCGTTCCCAAGGTGACGGTGATTACGCGCAAGGCCTACGGCGGGGCATACATCGTGATGGGCTCGAAGAAGCTCGGGGCGGACCTCAACCTGGCCTGGCCGACGGCGCAGATCGGCGTCATGGGCGCCCAGGGCGCCGTGAACATTCTCTACCGCGGCCACCTGAAGGCCGTCGCGGAGGCCGGCGGCGACGTCGAGGCAGCGCGCGCCGAGGTCGTTTCACAGTACGAAGAGGAGCTGCTCAACCCCTACCAGGCGGCACAGCTCGGCTATGTCGACGCCGTCATCGCCCCCTCCGACACGCGGGTCCAGGTGGTGCGGGCGCTGCGGGCGCTGCGTGACAAGCGGGCCACCCTGCCCGCCAAGAAGCACGGGAACATCCCGCTGTGAGCACCAAGACCCCGGAGGAGGAGCCGCTGCTCCGCGTGGTGGCGGGGAACCCCACCGACGAGGAGGTGGCCGCGCTGACCGCCGTCGTCCTGGCGATGGCGGACTCGGCGGAGTCCAACGACCGGCGCCACCCGGGCCGGGCCTGGCTGCGCCGGACCCTGCTGCGCCTGCACCCGCTGCCCGGGCCCGGGTCCTGGCGGCGCAGCGGCAGGTAGGGTCGCCGCCGCGTTCCCGACCATCCTCCGCCGCCGGGTCGCTCCCGGCTTCGGTGGAACCCGGCGTTCTGCCCGGATCGCTGCGCCGTGTGCACGCGGTCCGCACTTGCCGATCAGCGTAGGTTGATCAGCACGCGTTGATCAGCGCGGGTCGGTGACGGTTCCGAGGAACAAGGGCAGGCCGGTGGCCTCGTGGAGCACTGCGTAGAGGAACGGCCGATCGATCTCGACCACCAGTTCCGGATCGACCGGCACCGAGGTGGCCATCAGTTCGAACTGGGTCACCGCCGCGGCGACCGTCCCCTTCTCCCCCACGGTGATCGAGGCGGCCTGGGCGGCCGCTGATACGGCCGCGTCGGGGTGGATAGCAGAAAGGTCCGGTGCGGCGCCAAGGGTTTCCCGGAGGCCGAGCCTGCGCAGCAGCGGCAGCAGGTCGAAGGCGCTGTCGGATTCCCAGCGCGGCAGGCCAAGCCCCAGGAAGACCTCACCGGCCTCCTCCATCACCCCTGAGACCTCAAGCAGCGCCTCCTCCGAGGACGCAGGCAGAGCCGGCCCGGCGTCGGCCCCGGCGTCACCGTCGGCGAGCACGATCCGCAGCACGAACCCCTCGGTGTAGGGGACGTCGACCGCCTCCCACCGGGGCCCTGCGGCGTACCGGGCCGGCGTGCGGGTGTGCATTCGATCGACCGCCACGGTGGTGCCGTCGGGCAGCCGGAAGTCCTCGGGGTAGGTGCCGGACGGGTCGAAGGGTTCAGCCCAGGCGGCCGCGAAGTACGCGGTGTTGATCAGCGACAGGGTCGTATCCGGGTTGTATTCACAGGGCGCCTCCGTCATGCGCCCGCCGGTGGCCTCGGACACCCAGCCGTTCAGCACCGCCTCCGTTGCGGGATCGGCGAAGTCAACGGGAAACACGCCGGCCCCGGGGTGGCGGGCCAGCGTGGCGAGGAAGGCGTCCCCTATGGGTGTCCACCGGTCGACGAACACGCCGTTCGCCAGGTGCAGCACCGGGAGAGCCGGCGGCTCCTGGACATCGACCGCCCCGGGGTCGCCGTCGTACGGTGCCAGCCGGGCCAGCAGGGCTTCAAGGGCGGTATCGCCGCCCTCCGCCGGCAGGCCGAGGACGCCGTCGAGTTCGGCGGCCGTGCTGGAGCCGGCCCCGGCCCGCAGCATCAGCAGGGCGCACAGGGCACTGGCCGGGCTCGTCACGGGATTCTTCCCGGGCGCTCCGGCCAACAACGCCGCACCAACCCGGTAGGCACTCCGGCGCAGGGCCTCCTCCGGCGGAACGGGTCCCGGCCGGTCGGGCCATCCGGGATGCCGGTCCTGATCCTGCGCGTGATCGCGCCCCTGGTCCCGCCCCTGGTGCTGAAAATTCCTCCGCGGGTCCCCCGCCGCCGTGTTCATGCCTTCACCCTAGGTGCCCCGGTGATGGGACGGGGTTTTTCGGGCGGCGCCGCGCGGAGCCGCCCGGACCTGCCGCGGAAATTTTGGCTGAACCGTGGCCCGGGGCAACGGACGGCGCTAGGCTCGGGCTGTGACCAACGAGACCGCCCCTGCCTCCACCCCTTCCACCCCGTCCGGCCCCGGCGCCGACGGTGCCGCACGGCAGCCAACGGCCATCGACGCCGTGGCGGAGACCTACACCGCCACCCTGACCCGGTTGGACCCCGGATTCGCCACGGTCCTCGGCGTTCCGGGCCGGGAGACCGAATTCCGGGACTATTCCCCGGCCGGCATCGAGGCATTCGCCGAAGCGGCCCGCTCCGCCCTGGCCGACCTCTCCGGACTCGAGCCGGTCGACGACGTCGACGCCGTCACCCTCGACGCGATGCGCGAACGCCTCGGGCTTGAACTGGAGATCCATGACACCGGGGCGAACCTCTCCGAGCTCAACAACCTCGAAAGCCCCGCCCAGAACGTCCGGGCCATCTTCGACCTCATGCCCACGGCCACCGAAGAGCACTGGGCGCACATCGCCGGCCGCCTGTCGAACGTCCCGGCCGCCCTCTCGGGCTACATCACCTCCCTGCGCCGCGGATGGGAGCTGGGCCTCGTCGCTGCCGCCCGCCAGATCGGCATCGTCATCGAGCAGGTCATCCGGTACGCCGAGGACGGCGGCTTCTTCGACAGCTTCGCCGCGGGCGCGGCGACGGACGACGGGCCGGTGACCGGGCCGCTCGCCGCCGAGCTGCGCAGCGGAGCCGAAGCCGCCCGCCGGGCCTACCGCGGGCTCGCTGCGTTCCTGCAGGAGGAGCTGCTGCCGGGCGCCCCCACCAAGGACGCGGTCGGCCGTGAACGCTACGCCCTGATGTCGCGCCTGTTCCTCGGATCCGCCGTCGACCTCGAGGAGACGTACCAGTGGGGCGTCGAGGAACTCGACCGCATCATCGCCGAGCAGGAGGCGGTCGCCTCGGAGATCCGGCCCGGCGCCTCCATCGAGGAGGCCATCGCGGTCCTCGATGCCGATCCGGCCCGCCAGCTCCACGGCACCGACGCGCTGCGCGAGTGGATGCAGGAGCTGTCCGACGGCGCGGTGCAGGCCCTCGCCGGGGTGCACTTCGACATTCCCGAGATCATGCGCACCCTCGAGTGCCGGATCGCCCCCACCCATGAGGGCGGCATCTACTACACCGGGCCGAGCGACGACTTCTCCCGGCCCGGACGCATGTGGTGGTCGGTGCCCGAGGGTGAGGACTCCTTCACCACCTGGAAGGAGACGACGACCGTCTACCACGAGGGCGTGCCGGGCCACCACCTCCAGGTCGCCACCGCCGTCTACCAGCGGCGGCTGCTGAACTCCTGGCGGCGTAACGCCGTGTGGGTCTCCGGCCAGGGCGAGGGGTGGGCGCTCTACGCCGAACGCCTGATGCAGGAACTCGGCTTCCTCGACGATCCGGGCGACCGGCTGGGGATGCTCGACGCCCAGCGGATGCGTGCCGCCCGCGTGGTCTTCGACATCGGTGTTCACCTCGAACTCGAGGTGCCGCAGCGGTGGGGTTCGGGCACCTGGACCCCCGAGAAGGGCTACGAATTCCTCAGGAGCAATATCGCCATCAGCGAGGGCCAGCTGAACTTCGAGTTCAACCGGTACCTCGGCTGGCCCGGGCAGGCCCCCTCCTACAAGGTGGGGCAGCGGCTCTGGGAGCAGATCCGCGACGAGGTCAAGGAACGCGAGGGCGCCGCCTTCGACCTGCGGACCTTCCACACCCGCGCCCTCAACCTCGGGTCGGTGGGGCTGGACACGCTCCGCCGGGCGCTGCTGAGCTAGCGGTCCGGGGCGGGCCGCCGCCCGCCCCGGTTCTCTGCCGGCCCGCCGCCTGCATAGGGTAGGGGGATGACTCCGCGCCTGATCCTCGCCTCGGCCTCCCCCGCCCGCACCAAACTCCTTCGGGAGGCCGGCATCCGGCACACCACCCTCGTCTCGGACGTGGACGAGGCCGCCGTCGCGGCAGGGTACGGGGAGCTCGATGCCTACGACACCTCCCTGCTGCTCGCGCGGGCCAAGGCCGAAGCGGTCGCCTCCCTGCCCGAGGCCGAGGACGCCCTCGTGGTGGGGTGCGACTCCATCTTCGAATTCGAGGGTGAAGCGCACGGAAAGCCCTACGAGGCCGACGTCGCCCGCGCCCGCATCCGGCGCATGAGCGGCTCCTCCGGAGTGCTTCACACCGGGCACTGGCTGGTCGACAACCGGGAGGACGGCTCCGGTGCCACCATCGGCGGGGTCAACTCCGCCACCGTCCACTTCGGGGTGATGTCCGAGCAGGAGGTGGACGCCTACGTCGCCAGCGGGGAGCCCCTTCACTGCGCCGGGTCCTTCACCATCGACGGGCTGGGCGGCGCGTTCATCGAGCGCATCGAGGGCGATCCGCACACAGTGGTCGGGCTGAGCATCTCCACGCTCCGCGCGCTGCTGGCCTCGGCGGGCGTCCCGGTGACCGACCTGTGGGAATCTGCGGGCCGCGCCTGAGCGATTTGTAGGACCCCTACAAAGGAAGCGCCCGCAACACGCAACGACGGCACCGTTTATGGGCGGAATCAACAATTTGGCGCTAGGCTCCGATCAGACCCGAAGGAGCATTCCACCCCATGAGCACACCACCGTCAGGCGCTGTCCCCGCGCCCCTGCCGCCCTCCGCCGCCCCCGACGCCGTGTCCACCTCGGTGACGAAGGTGCTCGTCGCGAACCGCGGCGAAATCGCCGTCCGCGTCATCCGGGCCGCACGCGACGAGGGCATCGCCTCGGTCGCCGTGTACGCGGATTCGGACCGGGAGGCCCTCCACGTGCGCCTCGCCGATGAGGCCTTCGCCCTCGGCGGGACCACCGCCGCCGAGTCCTACCTGGTGATGGACCGCATCCTGGACGCCGCCCGGCGCAGCGGCGCCGACGCCATCCACCCCGGCTACGGCTTCCTCTCCGAGAACGCCGACTTCGCCCGGCGCGTCCAGGAGGCCGGACTGACCTGGATCGGCCCGTCCCCGGATGCCATCTCCAAACTCGGCGACAAGGTGCAGGCCCGCCACATCGCCGACAAGGTGGGCGCCCCGCTGGTCCCCGGAACGAAGGACCCCGTCGCCTCTGTCCAGGAGGTGCTCGACTTCGCCGACGAGTTCGGCCTGCCCATCGCCATCAAGGCCGCCTTCGGTGGCGGCGGCCGCGGCATCAAGGTGGTCCGCGAGCGCGAGGAAATCCCCGAGCTCTACGATTCGGCGGTCCGCGAGGCCACCGCCGCCTTCGGCCGCGGCGAGTGCTTCGTCGAGCGCTTCCTCGACGCCCCGCGCCACGTCGAGACCCAGTGTCTGGCCGACGCGCACGGCAACGTCGTCGTCGTCTCCACCCGCGACTGCTCGCTGCAGCGCCGCAACCAGAAGCTGGTCGAGGAGGCGCCGGCACCGTTCCTGACGCCGGCCCAGAACGAGCGCCTCTACGAGGCGTCCAAGGCGATCCTGCGCGAGGCAAGCTACCAGGGTGCCGGCACCTGCGAATTCCTCGTCGGCAAGGACGGCACCATCTCCTTCCTCGAGGTCAACACCCGGCTTCAGGTTGAGCACCCGGTCTCCGAGGAGGTCACCGGCATCGACCTGGTGCGCGAACAGTTCCGGATCGCCCGCGGTGAAGCCCTTGGCTACGGCGATCCCGAGGTGCGCGGGCACTCCTTCGAGTTCCGCATCAACGGCGAGGACGCCGGCCGGGGCTTCCTTCCCTCCCCCGGCACCGTCGAGACGCTGAAGCTGCCCACCGGTCCCGGCGTCCGCGTCGACTCCGGCGTGGAGCAGGGCGAGGTGATCGGCGGGAACTTCGACTCGATGCTGGCCAAGCTCATCGTCACCGGCGCCTCCCGGGAGCAGGCCCTGCAGCGGGCCCGGCGCGCCATCGCCGAAATGCAGGTCGGCGGGATGCCCACCGTGCTTCCCTTCCACGCCGCGGTGGTCGCCGATCCGGCCTTCGCCCCCGCCGAGGGTCCCTTCGCGGTCCACACCCGGTGGATCGAGACCGAGTTCGACAACCGGATCGATCCGTGGGTCCCCACCGGCGCCGACCCGGCTCCCGAGGAATCCCGGCAGCGGGTCACCGTCGAGGTGGGCGGACGCCGCCTCGAGGTCGTCCTCCCGGCCGGGCTGGGCGCGGGCAACGGCCGGCCGGCCGCGGCGGCGGCGGGCAAGCCCAAAAAGTCCCAGCGCCCCCGGGCAGGTACCGCCGTCGCGAACGGTGACGACCTAACCTCGCCCATGCAGGGCACCATCGTGAAGGTCGCCGCCTCCGACGGTGACAAGGTGGCCGAAGGCGACCTCATCGTGGTCCTCGAGGCGATGAAGATGGAACAGCCGCTCACCGCCCACAAGTCGGGCACCCTGTCCGGCCTTTCCGCCGCCCCGGGCGACACCGTGTCGGCGGGGTCGGTCATCGCTGCCATCCGCTCCTAAGCGGCGGGCGGTCAGCCGTCCTTCTTTGACCCCTCCGGCTTCCCCTTGCCGCGGTCGTCGTTGCCCTTCCCGGCGTCGTCCTTGTCGTCCTTCTCGTTGCCCTTGCCCGGGTCCTCGGGGTCGTTCGGTTCCTCAGATGTTGGTTCCGCGGGCTTCGGTTCCTCGGGCGTGGGCTCCTCCGGTGCGGGCTGCCCGGGCTCCGGAGCCTCCGTCTCCGGTTCCGGCGCGGCCGGCGAGGGTTCAACCGGCGCCGGCTCGACCGGAGCCGGAACCACAGGCGCGGGCGGGGCGGCGGAGGTCGCCGGGGCGGGGCCCGTGCCGGCCGGAGGCGTCGTCGACGCCGAAGGGGTCGGCTCCTCCCCGGTCTCCTCGAGGGAGGCAACGACGGCGTCGATCCTCGCCGAGATCAACGCTGCGCGGTCCTCGGACATCGCGCCGTCGGCGGCCGCCGCCTCAACCTCCTGCCGCAGGGCCCCGGCGCGGTCCAGGGCCGCCTGCCTGTTCCCGGCGGCGGTGAGTCCGGCGATTTCCCGCACCGAGGCCTGAAGCTCCCGGGCGGCCTCCGCGTCCAACGCGCCGGGCGCTCCGCAGCCGGCCAGGGCCAGCGCCCCGGCCACGGCGGCCACCAGGACCGGTCGGGATACGGCCCGCCGGATACTCAGCATCATGGGTTCACGCTTTCGTAAAGTTCCTCAAGCCGCTCGCCGGTGGTTCCCGGCACCGATGGCAGGGGTTCGGGGTCGACACCCGATCCTGCGGGCCGGTTCAGCAGCACCGCGGCCACCACCGCCAGCGCCGCCAGGACCAGGGTTCCGACGATCAGCCAGCCCGGAACCCGCCTGCGCCGCGTTCCGCGGTCCCCGCCTGAGGGAGTAGGCCGGTCCGGATCGACGACCGGAGAGGCACCCACCGGCCCGGGGAACTCTGCGGTGTCCGGGCCCCGGCCGGGACCCCCACCGGCGGGTGGGGCGGCCGGCGCGGCACCGACGGGGATGGTCCTCGCCGGTGCCGCTGCAGCAGCCGATGCCACCGCAGCGGGAGCTGAAGCAAGGGGTGCTGCAGCAGTCGGCGTTGCCGTAAGAGGTGCCGCCGCAACCGGTGCCGCGGGCAGGGCCACCGTGGGTGCCGCCGCTACCGGCACGGCAGCCGTGGGCACGTCCACCCGCGCCACCGGACTCCCCGCCGCCGCGCCGGGCGCCGCACCCGGGCCAGGAGCCGGGCCGTCCGCCGCGCGCATCGCCTGCGTGGGTTCGAGGGGCGCCGGGGCGGCATGCACAGCGGCACCTGGCGCGCCGCCGTCGAGCTCCGCCAGGGCCGTCGCGACGGCACGGGCGTCGGGGCGGGCACCGGGATCGTCGAGGGTCATGGCGGCCAGGAGTTCGCCCATGGCGGCGCCGGCGCACGCCGGGATGGAGGGGCTGCGGTGCAGCCGGGCCAGGGCGCTCTCCACCCCGGTCCCGGGGAAGGCCCGTTCGCCGGTCAGGCACTCGATCAGGACCAGGCCCAGCGAATAGATGTCGGTGGGCGTTCCCACCTTCTCCCCGCGGGCCTGCTCGGGGCTGAAGTAGGCGGCGCTGCCGATGACCTGCCCCGTGGCCGTCATGCCGCTGCCGTCGAAGAACCGGGCAATGCCGAAGTCGGTCAGCAGGTAGGTGAAAACACCGCTTCCGGGCTCGGCGTCGCGGGTGAGGATGTTCGAGGGTTTGATGTCCCGGTGGATGACGCCGCGCTGGTGGATATGGTGGAGGGCCCGCGAAAGGTCAAGGCCCGCGTGGCGGGCGCCGTCGGGGGTGAGCGGGCCGGTGCGGAGCACCACTCCCAGGTCCGGGCCCGGAATGTACTCCATCACGAGGTAGGCGCCGTCGCCGGAGGCGTGTTCAGTGTCCATGTCGAGCACCCGGACCAGCCCCGGGTGGTCCAGCCCTGCGAGCAACCTCGCCTCGACGGATCCGCGTTCGATGCCGTCGGCGGTGCCGGGCCGGAACACCTTGATGGCGACATCACGCTCGAGCCGGGTATCACGGCCCAGATACACCTCGGCCATGCCTCCGGCGCCCACGCGCCGGCCCAGCGCATAGCGCCCGCCGGCAAGTGTAGAAACCGTCATCGCTCCCGCATCCAGTAATCGTAAGTACGCTTCGTTTAGTTGATTGTACGGGCAACCCGAGACCCTCGCGGCACCTGCCGGAACGCTGATACCACCCGAAAATCGGCCCGCCGAGGATTAAACGACGCCGGCGCGGCCCCCAAGGGGAACCGCGCCGGCGTCGTTTGGGCGGATAGGAATCAGGCGGTGTGGTTTTCGTAATCACGGTCGCGGGTCTCGCGGGAGATCCACAGTGCGACGAAGGTCAGGACCGCCGCAATGCTGAGGTAGAGCCCCACCAGGAAGGTGCTTCCGTCGGCGACCTTCCACAGCGCAATGGCCACGAAGGAGGCCGGCGCCGCACCGATCACGCTTGAGAGGTTGTAGGCCACGGCGGACCCGGTGTAGCGCACGTTCGCCGGAAAGAGTTCAGGCAGGACGGCGGCCATCGGACCGAAGGTCAGGCCCATGAGGATGAACCCGATGATCAGCAGCGCCATGGCACCGGTGCTGCCCGCACCGAACAACGGAACCCAGGTGAAGCCGAAGACGGCGATGCCCGCTGTCACCGCCAGGAGCATCCTGCGGCGTCCGAACCGTTCGGCGAGCGGACCCGAGACCAGGGTGAAGATCCCGAAGAACACGACGCCGAGGATCAGCATCCACAGGAAGTCGCCGCGGGCAATTCCGAGTCCCGGCACGAAGCCGGCGGCCTGCTCCGCAGTGAACTCCTTGCCCGCTGCCTCGGCTCCGGCCCGTGCCTGCTCGACGGTGGCCGGGCTGGTGCCGTAGGTCAGGGTGAAGGAGGTCATCAGGTAGAACAGCACATACGTGGCGAACATGATGAAGGTGCCCAGCACCAGCGGGCGCCAGTGCCGGCGGAAGACCTCGCCGAGGGGGAGCTTGACGACCTTGCCCTCGTCCTTGACCTTCTGGAAAGACAGGCTCTCGATGAGCTTCAGGCGCACGTACAGCCCGACGATCACCAGGACGGCGCTGAGCAGGAACGGAACACGCCAGCCCCAGCTCAGGAACTGCTCGTCGGTCAGGGTGGTGTTGAGCACGACGAAGAGGATGTTCGCGAGGATGAAGCCGATCGGGGCGCCCAGCTGCGGGAAGGTGCCGAAGACGGCGCGCTTGCCCTTGGGGGCGTTCTCGGTGGCCAGCAGGGCCGCACCGCTCCACTCGCCGCCCAGTGCGAGGCCCTGGAAGAAGCGCAGCACGACGAGCAGCAGCGGGGCGAGGATGATCCAGCCGGCGTTTTCCGCCGTCGGGAGCAGCCCGATCAGGAAGGTGGCGATACCCATGGTGAGCAGGGATGCCACCAGGGTGGCCTTACGGCCGATCTTGTCGCCGTAGTGGCCGAAGATGATCGAGCCGAGCGGGCGGGCGACGAAGGCGACGCCGAAGACGGCGAACGAGCTCAGGAGCTGGTTTGCCGGGGTGGCGTTGGGGAAGAACAGGGCCGGGAACACCAGCACGGAGGCCGTGGCGTAGATATAGAAGTCGTAGAACTCGATGGTGGTGCCGATGAGGCTGGCGAAGATGACGCGGCCGCGCGGGTTCAGCGGCTTGGTGGCACCGCCCAGTGCAGCGGGTGTTGAAGAGGACATGGTTCGGCTTTCTCTGGCGGGGCTGCGGGCCCAGGAGGAGCGGAACTGCCTCCCCTGCGGCCGGATCCATTCGGTGTGATCCGAATATTGCATCACCCCCTTCCACAGAGTGGATAAAGATGTCCATTTGTTGGACAGCCGGGGTGGGCCGCAGGCCTCCCCGGCCGCCGTTACAGCCGCACGTGGAGCCGGCGGGCCGCCTCGGAGATCGATCCGGTCAGCGAGGGATACACGGTGAAGGTGTTGGCGACGTCGTCGACGTGGAGTTTCTTGGTCACGGCGATCGCCAGCGGGAAAATCAGTTCGGAGGCGCGCGGACCGACGACGACCCCGCCGATCACCGTGCCCGAGCCGGCACGGGAGATGACCTTCACGAAGCCGTCCTTGACGTTCATCATCTTCGCCCGGGCGTTGGTGTGGAGGGACAGCTTGATGACGTCGCCCTGGTACTTGCCCGAGGCGATGTCGGCCTCGGTGACACCGACGGTGGCGATCTCCGGCGTGGTGAAGATGTTTGAGGCAACCTGCTTGAGCTTGAGCGGGGTAACGGTGTCCCCCAGCAGGTGCGCGATGGCGATCCGGCCCTGCATGGCGGCCACCGAGGCGAGGGCGAACACCCCGGTGCAGTCACCCGCGGCGTATACGTTGGGCGCCGTCGTGCGCGAGACCCCGTCCACGACGATGTGGCCCGACTCGGTGAGGGCCACCCCGGCCTCTTCAAGGCCGATGTCGGCGGTGTTCGGGACCGCGCCCACGGCCATGAGGCAGTGGCTTCCCTCGATCACCTTGCCGTCGGAGAGGTGGACCTCAACGCCGGTCGAGGTGCGCTTGACCTTGTCGGCGCGGGTCTTCGAGAGGACGGTCATGCCCCGGTTAAGGAAGACGTCCTCCAGGACGGCGGCGGCGTCGGCGTCCTCGCCGGGGAGCACCTGGTCGCGGCTGGAGATGAGCGTGACCTTGGCGCCCAGGCCGTTGTAGGCGGAGGCGAACTCTGCGCCGGTGACGCCGGAGCCCACCACGATCAGGTGCTCGGGGACCTCGGTGAGGTTGTAGACCTGGGTCCAGTTGAAGATCCGCTCCCCGTCCGGCACGGCGGTGGAGAGCTCGCGGGGGTGGGATCCGACGGCGATCAGCAGGGCGTCGGCCTCGATCACCGAGGTCTCCCCCTCGGACACGACCTCGATGCGGTGGTTGTCCAGGAGCCTGCCCGTGCCGATGATGATCTGCACGCCATTGCGCTCGAGGGTGGCCCGGATGTCGGCCGACTGCTCGACCGCGAGCTTCAGCAGGCGCTGGTTGACCTTGTGCAGGTCGGCCACGACGGAGGTGTCGGTGAAGTTGACGCCGAGGCTGTGGGCGTCGGTGAAGCGGGTCATGGTGTCCGCGGTGGCGATAAGAGTCTTGGAGGGGACCACATCGGTCAGCACCGCCGAGCCGCCCAGCCCCTGCCGTTCGACAATCGTGACGTTGGCGCCGAGGGAGGAAGCGACCATTGCCGCCTCGTATCCGCCCGGGCCGCCGCCGAGGATGGCAATGCGCAGGGAGCTGAAATCAAGTTGATTGGTCACAGCACCTTATTCTCCCCCATGCCGGGCGGCGGCCCAAACGATTTGGCGCACCGCGGCGGCGCGCGGGCTCCAGGATCTCCACTCGGCACCGCTGTGCCAGCCGGCGTCCGCCACGCCGTCGAACGGGGAGCGCACCCCGAACGACGCCCGGCCCCGAAAACGACAAGCGGACCGGATAAAGCGGGTCCATTCGTCGCTTTCGGGTGCGCAGGACGCCTTCCGGTCCCGTGGCGCCTCCATCGCCCCCGGTACCGGGCCGCCCACCGCGGTGCCCGCCCCGCGGTGGGCGGCCCGGTGGAACGGCCCCAGTCCACGCGGTAGGTTTGTGCGGTGACGAATGATCCTTTTGACCTTGCCCGCAGTGCCGCCGACTACATCGCCGAAAAGACCGGGGTGGAGCGGCACGACACCGCCCTCGTCCTGGGCTCCGGGTGGGGCGGTGCCGCCGGCCTGATCGGCGAGACGACGGCCTCCGTCGACGCCTCCGACATCCCCGGATTTTCGGCGCCCGCCGTCGTCGGACACGTGGGCACGATTCGATCGGTGCTGACCCCGACAGGGAAGCGCGCCCTGGTCCTCGGCGCACGCACCCACTTCTACGAGGGCAAGGGCGTCCGCGCCGTCGTCCACGGAGTCCGCACCGCGGCGGCCACCGGCGCCAAGACCCTGGTGCTGACCAACGGCTGCGGCGGGCTGCAGGAGCGGTGGACGCCGGGCACCCCGGTGCTCATCAGCGACCACATCAACCTCACCGCCACGTCCCCCCTTGAGGGGGCGACCTTCGTCGACCTCACCGACCTGTACTCGGCGCGCATCCGGAAGATCGCCCTCGAGGTCGACCCGACCCTCGACTCGGGCGTCTACGCCCAGTTCACCGGTCCTCACTACGAAACCCCCGCCGAAGTGCAGTACGCCAAGCGGATCGGCGCTGACCTCGTGGGCATGTCCACCGCGCTCGAGGCGATCGCCGCCCGCCACGCCGGCATGGAGGTGTTCGGGCTGTCCCTGGTGACCAACCTCGCCGCCGGCATCAGCCCGGTCCCGCTGAGCCACGCCGAAGTCCTTGAGGCAGGGCAGGCGGCCGGACCGCGCATCTCCCGCCTGCTTGCCGACATCGTCGCCAAGCTCTAAGCACCCACGCCCCGACCCACCCAGGCAGGTTCTCCCCATGACATCCCCCGAACAGCAGCTCCTTCTGGCCTCGGCCTCCGCCTGGGCCCAGGCCGACCCGGATCCGCAGACCGCCGCCGAACTTGAGGCCCTCGTCGACGCCGTACGGCGGGGCGACGCCGCGGCCGGGGCGGAGCTGGGCGACCGGTTCTCCGGGCCGCTGCTGTTCGGCACCGCCGGGCTGCGCGCCGCACTCGGCGCCGGACCGAACCGCATGAACCGGGTCGTGGTCCGGCGCGCCGCCGCCGGCGTCGCGGCGCACGCCCTCGACCTGGCCTCCGCCGAGGCCAGCGGTGCCTATGTGCCGCGCGCCGTCATCGGCTACGACGCCCGCCACAACTCGCGGATCTTCGCCGAGGAAACCGCCGCAATCTTCACCGCAGCGGGCCTTGAAACCTTCCTGATGCCTTCGGAGCTTCCCACCCCGGTCCTCGCCTACGCCGTCCGTGCCCTCGAGTGCGAGGTGGGCATCATGGTGACGGCCAGCCACAACCCACCGCAGGACAACGGGTACAAGGTCTACCTCGGCGGCCGGGCAGTCGCCCCTGAGGCCCGCGGGGTGCAGATCGTGGCGCCCCACGACGCCGGGATCGCCGCGCACATCGCGGCGGTCGGCAGCATCGATTCGGTCCCGCTGGCCGCGGACGGATGGACCGTCCTGCCGGAAAGCATCGAAAAGGACTACGTCACCGCCGTGGCGGCCCTCGCCGACCCCGCGTTCACGGCCCGGGACCTCAACATTGTCCTCACCCCGATGCATGGAGTGGGCGGACGCACCGCGCGGGAGGTGCTGCATGCGGCCGGCTTCGAGAACGTGACGATGGTGGAGCGCCAGGCGGAACCGGACCCCGATTTCCCCACCGTCGCCTTCCCCAACCCGGAGGAGCCGGGAGCCCTTGACCTCGCCCTCGCGACGGCGCAGGAGGCCGACGCGGACCTGGTGATCGCCAACGACCCCGACGCCGACCGCGTCGCGCTGGCCGCCAAGGACCCCGCGACCGGCGCCTGGCGGATGCTTCGCGGCGATGAGGTGGGAACCCTTCTCGGCGCCCATCTCGCCGTCCGCGCCACGGCCGGGGGCTCGACGGGCGGCGCGGTGTTCGCCAACTCGATCGTCTCCTCGCGCCTGCTGGGCCGGGTGGCGGCCGCGGCGGGCATTTCCCACGTGCAGACCCTCACCGGCTTCAAGTGGATCGCCCGGGTGCCCGGCCTCAGCTACGGCTACGAGGAGGCCCTCGGCTACTGCGTGGCTCCCGCGACGGTCCGCGACAAGGACGGCATCTCTGCCGGGCTCCTGCTCGCCGAGCTCGCCGCGGCCACCAAGGCCGCGGGCCGCACGCTGTTCGACCTGCTCGACGACGCCTTCCTTGCCCACGGCCTGCACGCCGCGGACCAGTTGTCCGTCCGGGTCGCCAGCCTCCCGCTGCTGGGCGAGATGATGGCCCGGCTGCGCGCGAACGCGCCGCAGGCGTTCGCCGGATCACCGGTGGCCACCGCCGTCGACCTCTCCCAGGGCTCGGAAAACCTGCCGCCGACCGACGGCCTGCTCTACCTCACCGACGATTCGACCCGGGTGATCATCCGCCCCAGCGGCACCGAGCCCAAGCTCAAGTGCTACCTGGAGGTGATCGAGCCGGTCGCCTCCGCCGAGGGGCTCCCCGACGCGAAAGCCACGGCCCGCGCCCGCCTCGAGGCCGTCCGGGCCGACGTCGGCGCCGCCCTCGGGCTCTGAACCCACCCTCCCGGTTCACGCCGTGCCGCCCGTTCCCCATCTCGTGAAAAGATAGCCCTATGCCTAGCGACGTCTCCCTTGCCTCCTATATCGACCACACCCTCCTGAAGCCCGAAGCCAGCCGTGAGCAGATCCTCGCGGTCTGCGCCGAGGCCGTCGAGCACTCCTTCAAGTCGGTCTGCGTGAACCCGATCTGGGTCAGCACCGTCCACACCGCGCTCAAGGACAGCGGCGTGCTGACCTGCTCCGTCGTCGGCTTCCCCTTCGGCGCCACCCCCACCGAGGTGAAGGTCTTCGAGGCCCGGGGCGCCGTGGCCGACGGCGCCGACGAGGTCGACATGGTCATCGACCTCGCCGCGGCCCGCGCCGGGAACTACGAGGCGCTGGTGCTGGATATCCGCGCCGTGGCCGAGGCCGTCCACGAGGGCGGGGCGATCCTGAAGGTCATTATCGAAACCTCGCAGCTGAACGACGACCAGAAGGTCCTCGCCTGCAGGGCCTCAGTCGAGGCCGGGGCCGACTTCGTGAAGACCTCCACCGGGTTCAACGGCGCCGGCGCCACCGTCGAGGACATCGCCCTGATGCGCCGCACCGTTGGCCCGGACATCGGTGTGAAGGCCTCCGGCGGAGTGCGCACCCTGGCCGACGCCCGCGCCATGATCGACGCCGGCGCAACCCGGATCGGCGCCAGCTCCGGAGTCGCTATCCTTAAGGGTGAACAGGGCGCCTCAGGGTACTGACGGACAGCGCGACCAGCACGATTTCCCTCTCGAAGGAGTACTAATGTCACATTCAGTAGATCCGGGCAGCGTCCCGTCCGACCGTCAGCAGGCGCAGCGCGAGCAGGCGGACAGCGACCGCGCAGGCCGCCCCGAGTCCAAGCAGCCGGCCCACGCCGGCGTCGGCCACCTCGGCGAGAACATCCTGGTCTTCACCATCATGTTCGTGCTGTTCCTCCTCGGCCTGTGGGCCATCAGCTTCTCGAACGGCGAAAACGCGTGGCCCTTCGCCGTGTGCATCGGCCTGGCGTTCCTTGCGTTTTTCATCCCCCAGGGCATCCTGGGCCGCTCGGACACCGGCGCCGACCTCGCCGCCGGCAACCGCACCAAGGCCAAGAAGCGCTCGGCGGCCGTCGACTCCTAAGGTCCGCCCCTGGCCGGGCCTCCGGTCACGCGCCGTATTCTCAGAGGCCGCCCCGTTTCGGGGCGGCCTCTGCTGCGTCCGGGACGCGCGTGCGCGGGGCGTCGCGGCCAGCGGACCCGAAAGCGACGAACGGACCGTATAACGAAGGCACATTCGTCGCGTTGTGGTGCGCCTGTCGCTTCCGGGCGCGCTTGTCGTTCGGGGGTGCGCCCGTCGTACCCCGGCACGATCCGTCGAGCTTCCCCGCGCCACTTCGCGACCGACGCACCCGAGAACGACGAACACACCGCACTTCCCGGGCCCATTCGTCGTTTTGTGGTCCGCTGGTCTCTAGGGGCCGCACCGGTCGCTTCGAGGCGCGCGGGTCGCCCCGGAGTGCGCTCCCCTAGGGAGCGAACACCGCGTCGACGACGTTCTGGGCCCACTCGAGGATCTCGGCGTCGACGAGGTCCCGTCCGCCGATCCGGGCGGTCTTCGGCTTGGGCACGAGCACAGCGTTCAGCGCCGGCTTGACCGAGGCACCCGGGTACATGCGGTTCAGGCGCATCTGCTTCGACTCCGGCAGCTCGGCGGGCGCGAACTTGATGAAATTACCCTGCAGCGCGACGTCGGTCAGTCCGGCGGCCCGGGCCGAGACCCGGAAACGGGCGACGGCGATGAGGTTCGCCACTGGCGGCGGCAGCTCCCCGTAGCGGTCCGTGAGCTCCTCGACGACGCCGTCGATCGCCTCGTTCGTCGTGGCGCCCGCCAGCTTGCGGTACGCCTCCAGGCGCAGCCGCTCCCCCGGCACGTAGTCGTGCGGCAGATGCGCGTTGACCGGCAGTTCGATCTTCATTTCGGCGGCCTTCTCCTCGGCCTCGCCCCTGAAGCTCGCCACCGCCTCGCCGACCAGCCGGATGTACAGGTCGAAGCCGACGCCCTGGATGTGGCCGGACTGCTCCCCGCCGAGCATGTTGCCAGCCCCGCGGATTTCGAGGTCCTTCAGGGCCAGCTGCATGCCGGCGCCGAGCTCGTTGTGGGAGGCCACGGCCTTGAGTCGTTCGAGGGCCACCTCGCCCAGCGGCTTCTCTGTCGGGTACAGGAAGTAGGCGTAGGCCCGTTCCCGGCCCCGGCCGACGCGCCCGCGCAGCTGATGCAGCTGCGAGAGCCCGTAGTTGTCGGCGCGGTCCACGATCAGGGTGTTGGCGTTGGAGATGTCGAGGCCGGTCTCGATGATCGTGGTGCACACGAGCACGTCGAAGCGCTTCTCCCAGAAGTCGACGATGATCTGCTCGAGGCGCGACTCGCTCATCTGCCCGTGCGCCACGGCGACCCGTGCCTCGGGCACCAGTTCGCGCAGCTGCGCGGCGGTGCGGTCGATGGAGGAGACCCGGTTGTGGACGAAGAACACCTGGCCCTCGCGCATGAGCTCACGCCGGATCGCCGCGGAGGCCTGCTTGTCCGTGTACGGCCCGACGTAGGTGAGCACCGGGTGCCGCTCCTCCGGCGGGGTGGCCAGCGTGGAGGTCTCCCGGATGCCCGTCAGCGACATCTCGAGGGTCCGCGGGATCGGGGTGGCGCTCATGGCGAGCACGTCGACATTGGTGCGCATCTTCTTCAGCGCCTCCTTGTGCTCGACGCCGAAGCGCTGCTCCTCGTCGACGATCACCAGCCCGAGGTCCCGAAACGCGACCTCCTTGGAAAGCAGCCGGTGCGTGCCGATCACGACGTCGACGGCGCCGGTGGCAAGCCCCTCAGTGGTCTCCCGGGTCTCCTTGGCGCTCTGGAACCGGGACATCGGCCGCACCGTGACGGGGAAGCCGGAGAAGCGCTCCGAGAAGGTCTCGAAGTGCTGCTGCACCAGCAGCGTCGTCGGCACCAGCACGGCGACCTGCTTGCCGTCCTGGACGGCCTTGAAGGCTGCGCGGACGGCGATCTCGGTCTTGCCGTAACCGACGTCGCCGGAGACGAGGCGGTCCATCGGGACCTCGCGCTCCATGTCGGCCTTGACCTCGTTGATCGTGGTGAGCTGGTCGGGGGTCTCCACGTAGGGGAAGGCCTCCTCGAGCTCGCGCTGCCAGGGCGTGTCGGGGGCGAAGGAGTGCCCGCGCGAGGCCATCCGCGCCGAGTACAGCCGGATCAGCTCCCCGGCGATCTCCTTGACGGCCTTCCGGGCGGAATTCTTGGTCTTGGCCCAGTCCGAGCCGCCCATCTTGCTCAGCGCCGGGGTGTCCCCGCCGACATAGCGCGTCACCTGGTCGAGCTGGTCGGTCGGCACGAAGAGCCGGTCGCCCGGGGCGCCGCGCTTGGAGGGGGCGTACTCCAGGACGAGGTACTCCCGGGTGGTCCGGGTGGGCCCGGCGCCGGTGGAGCGCTGCATCAGTTCGACGAAGCGCGCCACGCCATGCTGCTCGTGCACCACGAAGTCGCCCTCTTTGAGCTGCAGGGGGTCGACGGCGTTGCGCCGGCGCGAGGGCATTTTGCGCATGTCGCGGGTGCCCTGGGCGCTGGTGCGCCCCAGCAGGTCCGCCTCGGTGAGCAGCCCCAGCTTCAGGCCGTCCAAGACGAACCCGCGCCCCGCCCGCGCCGTGGTGATCTCGATGATGCCCGGCTGCGGTTCGGATTCCAGGGAGTCGACCCGCCGGGCCGGGATGTTCGAGTCGGAGAACAGTTCGGCGAGGCGCTTGGCCGGGCCGGGGCCCTCGGTGGCGACGACGACGCGCCAGGAGTCGCGCACCCGCCCGCCGAGAAAGTCCATCATCTCCGAGACGTCGCCCTGGTAACCGCGCGGTTCGCGGGCGTGAAGGGCGAAGCTGTCGACGTCCGCGAGGACGTCCTCCCCGGCGCCGAGGGAGGTGATGCCCCACCAGGCGACGTCGGAGCCCAGCGCCGTGGCGCGTGTGTCGGTGAGGGAGCGGAAGCTTGCGGCCTGCAGGTCGGTGCCGAGCCCGCCGCTGAGGTCGAGTGGTGCGGCGCCGCCGTCGGAGGCCGTGGACCAGGCCGCGGCGAGGAACTCCTCGTTGGTCGCGGCCAGGTCGTGGGCGCGGGCGCGGACCTTCTCGGGTTCGATCACGACGGCGATCGAGCCGGCCGGAAGCTCACCGAGGAAGGGCACCATGGCGTCCACGAGCACCGGAGCGAGCGACTCCATGCCCTCAACGGCGATCCCGCCGGCGATCTTCTCGAGCATGCCGGCCGCGGCGGGCAGTTCGGGCAGCAGCTTCGCCGCACGGGACATCACCGAGGGGGTGATGAGGATTTCCCGGCACGGCGGCGCGTACAGCACCGTGGGGTGCTCGTCGGAGTTCAGGGAGCGCTGGTCGGCCACGGCGAACCATCGCATCGAGTCGATCTCGTCGCCGAAGAACTCGACGCGCACCGGGTGGTCCTCGGTGGGCGGGAACACGTCGATGATGCCGCCGCGCACCGCGAACTCCCCGCGGTGGGCGACCATGTCGACCCGCGCGTAGGCAGCGTCGGCCAGGGACTTCACCACCTCGGTGAAGGCCACCTCGTCGCCGACCTTGACCGAGACCGGCTGCAGCTCACCCAGGCCCGCCACGAGCGGCTGCACGACGGCGCGGATCGGCGCCGCGATGACGCGCACCGGGGAGCCTTCGGGGTGGGCGAGGCGGCGCAGGACGGAGAGCCGGCGCCCCACGGTGTCGGAGCGGGGGGAGAGGCGTTCGTGCGGGAGGGTCTCCCAGCTGGGGAACTCCTCGACGTCGGCCGCCGGAAGGTAGCTGCGCAGCGCGGCCGCGAGGTCCTCGGTTTCCCTGCCGGTGGCGGTGACCGCGAGGACCACCGGCACGGCCGAACCGGATCCGGCGTCGTCGTCCCGGCGCAGGCCGTCGACCATTTCGGCAAGCAGGGCCGCGCGCATTCCGGCCGGGGCGCCGATCTGCAGGTCGGTGCTGCGCTGGCCCACCGGGCGCGCGGCGTTTGCCCGCACCCGCGCGTAGGACGGGTCCTCGGCCAGAGCGGCCCGCAGTCCATTGAGGCTCATGGGTATCTGGTTCCTCACATCGGTGACGCGTTGGATGGTGATCGTCCGGCGCTGGACGTCCTCGAGTGCCGCCGGCCGCCGCTCGAAATCCGGCGGCGGCTGCGGCCGGTTGGAGCCGCAGGACAGCACAAAAGGCCGGAATCCGCTGCGGATCCCGGGAACAGTACCCCAGTTTACCGGCTTCCTTGGCCGGTCCCGGCGCTTCCCGGAACAGGTTCGACCAACCGCGGGCACGTAGGATGGCACAAACGGCTTCCAACCCCCGTCCTACAACCCCGGAGGAACTATGGCACTGAACGCCTCGACCACTCTGCCCTATGACGCCGCGGCCGTAACCCGCGTGTTCACCGACGAAGGATTCCTTCAGCACATGAGCCGCCACGTCGGTGGAGCGCTCGAATCGCTCACCGTCGACGGGGAGATCACCGGCCCCTTCACCCTCACCGCCGTGCGGACCATGCCCACGACGCGGCTGCCGGACATGGCCCGGAAATTCGTCGGAGAGACGCTGACGGTCACCCAGACCGAGCGCTGGGCCGCTCCGGCGGCCGACGGTTCCCGCGAGGCGCGGGTCGAGATGGCCGTGGCAGGTGTTCCGCTGAGCGTCACCGCCGTCCAGCGCCTGGTCGCCGACGGAGAGAAGACCCGCGTCGACCTGCAGGGCGCCGTCAGTTCGTCGATCCCCTTCCTCGGTGGCAAGATCGCAGGCGCAGCCGAACCCATGATCGGCAAGGCGCTGAACATCCAGGCCGCCGAGGCCCAGCGCTGGCTGGAAACCCACTAACTCTCCGCACCCCCATCCCGAAAGACTTCCCCGTGTCCCTGCCTGCACCACTTGCCCTCGTCCTGATCCTCGCCGGGGTCTGGACCCTCATCGTCTGGCCGCCGTTCCTTCGCCGCATCCTCAAGGATCCGCGCGCCCGGGACGAGAAGGGAGCGCCGACGCGCTTCCTGACGGTTCACTTCATGCTCATTTCCACCTCGATGATCCTCGGCCTGGCCACCGCGATCATCGGGGTCCGGGCGCTGGCCGGCTGAGCCTGCCGGTGCCGTCGCGCCGGCCCGGTCCGGGCCGGCCTCCACCTTCCAGCCTTCGACGACCATCGGGGACAGCGGAGAACCGCATCCCGGCAGCGTCAACGCCAGAGGAGCAGCACATGAGCAGCGAACACGGCGGAAGCACTGCGGCGAACCGGGTGCTGCAGCGCTCAAGCTATCCCGAGTGGCTGCGCATCCACGAGATCCTCCGCAAGGAGACCGTCGGCGGGATCATCCTGCTCGTGGTCACCGTCGCCGCCCTGGTCTGGGCCAACTCGCCCGCCGCCGGAAGTTACTTCGCGCTGCGCGACTTCGAGTTCGGCTACGAGCCATGGCACCTGCGGCTCACGGTCGGTGAGTGGGCCGCCGACGGGCTCCTCGCCGTCTTCTTCTTCCTCACCGGCCTCGAGCTGAAACGGGAGTTCGTCGCCGGGGACCTGCGCCGGCCGAGCAGGGCCATCGTCCCGGTGGCGGCGGCCGCCGGCGGCGTCGTCGTCCCGGCGCTGATCTACACGGCAGTCAACCTCTCCTCCCCGGAGACTTTGCGCGGCTGGGCGATCCCAACGGCGACGGACATCGCGTTCGCCCTTGCCGTGCTGGCGGTGATCAGTTCCCACCTGCCGGGTGCCCTGCGGATCTTCCTGCTCACCCTCGCCGTGGTGGACGACCTCATCGCGATCGCCATCATCGCGTTCTTCTACTCGACCGATGTGCACCCCGAATACCTGCTGTGGATGCTGCTGCCGCTCGGCCTCTTCGGCTTCCTGGCCCAGCGCAACCCGAAGTTCTTCGGCCGGAACCTCCCGGCGGCCTGGCTGATCCTGCTGCCCCTGGGCATCGCCGCGTGGGTCCTGATGCATGCCTCCGGCGTCCATGCCACGGTGGCCGGCGTCCTGCTGGGCTTCCTGGTGCCGGTGCTGCACCGCCGGACGCAGGGCTCGGCGGAACCTCCTCCGACGGGCAGGCCGGGCCTGGCCGAGATCTTCGAACACCGGTTCCGGCCGCTGTCCACCGGCGTGGCGATCCCCCTGTTCGCCTTCTTCTCGGCGGGTGTTGCGGTCGGCGGCGCCGAGGGGTTCGTCTCCGCGCTCGGCGACCCGGTGACTCTCGGCATCCTCGCGGCCCTGGTGCTGGGTAAGCCCGCCGGAATCCTGCTCACCACCTGGTGTGTCACGAAGACCACGAGGGCGAGCCTCGATCCCGGGCTCAGCTGGTGGGACGTCCTCGGCGTCGGGATCCTCGCCGGGGTGGGCTTCACCGTCTCCCTGCTGGTGAACGACCTCAGCTTCGACGCCGGCAGCGCGTCCAATGACCATGCGAAGGTGGGGATCCTCTCGGCGTCACTCGCGTCGGCGCTGCTGGCCGCGGTAGTGCTGCGGCTGCGCAATCGGTACTACCGGGCCATCGAGGACGAGGAAAGGCTCGACCTGGACCGGGACGGAATCCCCGACGTGTTTGAGGACCGGGACCGGTAACGTCAATGGAGAAACTTATGGGGGCAGGCATGGCAACGGACACGGCTGCGGAAACGGCACGGACGGCGGCGGGCACGGGCTCGGCGGGCCGGGCGGCGGGCGGACCGCGCGGATCCGAGGTCCCGCTGCTGCGCCGCGGTGACCGGCGGCGAAAGGTCGTGCTCAGCCAGGGCGCGCTGTCGATCGTCGTCGTGCTTGTCGTGGCGGTCCTGTGGCTGCTCGACCCGGATTCCCTTTTCGCCGATCCCCTCTTCCCCGCCGGGATCCTCCTCGAGGCGGGCCTGCTCCTGTTGTGCTTCGTTGTCCCGTGGCAGCGCCTGCCCGCCTCGGCGGCGCTCGCGGTTCCGCTGCTGGATTTCGCCGCAGTGGGGCTGCTGCGCGCCGGTGCCGGTGACCACCTCTCCGGAGTGGGGGTGCTCGCCGCCTTCCCTGCCGCCTGGATCGCCGCCTCCCGCATTCCGACGGCCGCAGCGGCGGCCCTGACCGCCGGCGGATCCCTGTGCATCGTCTGGGGACCACTGCTGTTTGGCGATGCCAGGCCCGGCCCGGCCGAGTTCCTCGGGCCGTTCCTGCTGCCGGTGGTGCTGACGGGACTTGCGGCGTTTATTTCGATCCTCACCACCGAGCGCCGCGCCCAGCAGGAGGCGGTCAGCCGCTCCCAGGCCGCGCTGCGCAGGGCGGCGGCGGAGGGGGTCGAACGCGAACGGCTGCTGGCCACGATCCTCGACACCGTGGGGGTCGGCCTGGTGGTGGTGGACCGCGACGGGCACGATGTCCTGATGAACGCCCGCCAGCGGATCTCTCACGGGCTGGCCGCCCCGCCCGGAAATGACGACCCCAACGAACGGCAGTTGCTGATCTTCGGCCCCGACCGGGAAACCCCGATCCCGGCCGAGGAGCGCCCGGTGCGGCGTGCGGTGCAGGGCGAGAGCTTTGATGACGTCCAGATCTGGCTGGGCAGCGGCCGCGCGCAGCAGGCGGTCTCGGTGTCGGCGCGCGCCATGACCGACGACGACGGCACGTTCGTCGGCACGGTTGTATCCTTCACCGACATCACCTCGCTGCTGAGGGCGCTGCATGCCAAGGATGACTTCCTCTCGAACGTCTCCCATGAATTCCGCACCCCCCTGACCTCGGTCCTTGGCTTCCTTGACCTGATCCTCGACCGCAGGGACTCCCTTGAGCCCGATGTGGTGCGCTACCTCTCGGTGGCGCGGCGCAATGCGCTGCAGCTGGAGGCCCTGGTGGATGACCTCCTCGCCATCAACGCGGGCACCTTCCGGGTGAGGCCGGTGCAGTGCGATGTCGGCGAGCTGATCGGCGCGTGCATCGCCTCCGCCCAGCCGGCGGCCGACGCCGCGGGGGTCCGGCTGATCAACACCGCCCCTGCCGCCCTGCCCGCTGTTGCCGACCCCGTCCGGCTGGGCCAGGCGCTCGACAACCTTGTGTCGAACGCCGTGAAGTACAACCGCCGGGGCGGCACCATCACCGTCGGCGCGGACCTTACCGATGGACTGCTCCGGCTTGGGGTTGAGGACACCGGCATCGGCATCGAGGCCGAAGAGCTCAGCCAGGTGTTCGACCGGTTCTTCCGGTCCCCCGCCGTGCGCGTCTCAACCGTGCAGGGTGTGGGCCTCGGCCTGCTGATCACTAAGAGCATCGTCACCGAACACGGCGGCACAATCAGCGCGGTCAGCGAGCCCGGCCAGGGCAGCACCTTCACCATGACCCTGCCGCAGCCCAGTTGAGCGGCGGGCCCCGGCTCGGGCGCCGGGGTGCTAGCTGTTGGCCGCCAGGAGCGATTCCTCGAGGGCGACCCATGCGAGCATCGCGCACTTCACCCGGGCCGGATAGCGGGAGACCCCTGAGAAGGCCGCGGCATCGCCGAGTACCTCCTCATCGGCCGGGATCGTTCCGCGCGAGCGCATCACCTCGCGGAAGGCGTCGATGAGCCGCACCGCCTCATCCCGTTCGAGCCCCTCCATCAGGTCGGTGAGCACAGACGCTGAGGCCATGGAGATGGCACATCCGGCGCCGTCCCAGCTAAGGGAGGCCACCGTGCCGCCGTCGACGACGGTCCGCAGGGTGATCTCGTCCCCGCACACGGGGTTGAGCTGGTGGGATTCCCCGACCGACCCCGGGCCGGTCTTCTCCAGCAGTCCCGAGCCGTGGCGCTCGCGGGCGTGGTCGAGGATGATCTGCTGGTAGAGCTGTTCGAGGTTGGTTGCCATGTCAGCGCGCTCCAAAGAAGGGACGGACGCCGCCGACGGCCTCCAGGAAGAAGTCAACCTCGTCCGTGGTGTTGTAAAGGTAGGTGCTGGCGCGGGTGGTGGCCGTCAGCCCCAGGCGCCGGTGCAGGGGCTGCGCGCAGTGGTGGCCCACCCGGACGGCGATGCCCTGCTCATCAAGGAACTGTCCGACGTCGTGGGCGTGGACCCCTGCGACGTCGAACGCAGCCAGGCCGATCCGCGGCAGGCCGGCCCGCGGTCCGAGCACCCGGATCCCCTCAATGGCCGACAGTCCCTCCACCAGGCGCGCCCCGAGCTCGCTTTCCCACGCCTCGATGCGGTGCATGCCGGTCTCGGAGAGGTAGTTCGCAGCGGCGCCGAGGGCGATCGCCTGCGAGATGCGCTGGGTTCCGGCCTCGAAGCGGTTCGGGGCCGGGAGGTACTCCGCCCGCTCCATCGTCACGGTGGTGATCATCGAGCCCCCGGTGAGGAAGGGCGGCATCGCATTGAGGAGCTCCGAGCGGCCGTAAAGGGCTCCGATGCCGGTGGGGCCGAGCATCTTGTGCCCGGAGAGCACCAGGAAATCCACGTCGAGTGCCTTCACGTCGACGGGAAGGTGGGGTACCGACTGGCACGCGTCGAGCAGGGTCAGCGCACCGACCTCCCGGGCCAGCCTCACGAGGTCCGCCACGGGGTTGATGGTGCCGAGCACGTTCGAGGCGTGCGTGAAGGCGACGATCTTCGTCGCCGGAGTGATGACGCCGGCGGCGTCCTCGAGCCTGAGGGCGCCGTCGTCGTCCACGGGGAGGAACCGGAGTTCAGCACCGGTGCGGGCCGCCAGTTCCTGCCAGGGGATGAGGTTGGCGTGGTGTTCCATCTCGGTGACGACGATGGTGTCACCCGGACCCACGCGGAAGCGTTCGGCCTCCGCTCCCCCGCGGCCCACGGAGGAGTTGGACATGGCGTAGGCGACCAGGTTGATCGCCTCCGTGGCGTTGGACGTCCACACCAGTTCGTCGGGGCGCGCGTTGATGAAACCGGCGACGGCGGCGCGTGCCGCCTCGTAGGCGTCGGTCGCCTCGACGGCGAGGGTGTGCGCCCCGCGGTGCACCGCGGCATTGCGCTGTTCGTAGAACTCCTGTTCCGCCTCGAGCACGGAGAGGGGGTTCTGGGAGGTGGCTCCAGAGTCGAGGTAGACCAGGGGCCGGCCGTTGACCTCGGCGCCCAGGATCGGGAAGTCATTACGGATGCGCAGCGCTTCGGCGTTCGTGATCGACGCCTCGGCGGGCAGCAGGGTGACGGACGGGGAAACCACGGCCAAAGCGGATGCTCCTTAGGAACGGCAGGCACCGGCCCGGCATGGGCCAGTTAGATCACACAGATCTATCCTAATTCTCGCACGCCCCCCACCGCCCGCGGTGCGGGGCCTCAGAGCCATCCGTCGTCCCCGGCCGATCAGGTGTGTGACGGTCGGCGGTACCACCAGCGAGAACCGCTCCGCGTACTGATCCTTCGGCGACAAGACGGGGCCCGCCCCTGTCATGCCGCCGCCCCCCGGCGGCCGGCCGCCGGGGGGCGGCGAAGTGGGGAGCCGACGACGACTGGGGACGAACCTCGGTCTCGGGAGGTTCTGACGCCGCCGGCTCCGCTTAAGGGTGCCCCACCGACGCCGGGACGGGCCCGGATCCGGAGGTGCAGGTGACCGACGGGCGCGCCGCAGCGCCGTTTGAAAGCGTCGGTCCGAAAGGATGAACCCGAGGTGACACAGCCTTCAATGTGCGGTGGAAGCCGCAGCAGCCATGTCCGCCCATCATGAGACCCTGTTCCTCGAGTGTCACCCAAGCTTGCTGTCCTTCTGGGATTGAGCCTAGGAACAGGCTGATGCCGCCGCACGAGTAGGGGTTACGCTATTTTGCCGGGCGCGCTGCACCGCGATACCCGGTGGCGGTGGTGGACTACGTGCGCTAGCTGCCCCAAGTACCCTGCAGGTGCAGCGATCCACTCACCCGGGGCCAGGGTGGGTGCGGCGGGACCCAGGGGTCGGGGAGGTGCGGGAGGAGGCCCCCTCACCGGTCCTGGCTGTGCTGGAGTTCCTCGCGCCGGTTGATTCCGAGTTTCGCGAAGATCCGGTACAGGTGCCCCTCGACGGTGCGCACCGACACGTTCTGGCGCTCGGCGATGTCCCGGTTGGAGTAGCCTTCGGCGACGAGGGAGACGATGTCCTGCTCCCGCCGGGTCAGCCGGGTGCCGGGGGCGGAGCCGGCCGTCCCGGCCGCGGGCTGGTCTGTGCGGGAGAGCACCGCCGTCAGCCGGGTCTGCGCGTTTCGGGCTTTCTGACCGGCGCCCTGCGAGGTCCACAGCTCGGCCGCGAGCCGGAGGCAGGCTCCGGCGAGGGGGAGGTATCCGGCCTCCTCGGCCGTTGTAGCGGCCTCCGCCAGCCGCACGGGGTCCTGGTCCCGCGCGGCCGCAGCGAAGGCGTTCAGGACCGCTCCCTCCCGTCCTTCAAAATGCCCGGTCAGCTCGGCAAGGGGCGCGAAGGCCCCTGAGTCTCCGAGGCGCGCTGCCTGTTCCAGCGCTGTCGCGGCCACTTCCAGCATGCCGTCGGCCGCTGCGCCGTCCGCGATCTGCCTCAGTTCCGCCGCGACCCTGTGGGACTCGCCGAACAGCGCACCGGCGGCAAGGGCGTAGATCCGTCCGGTGAGCCGCATCTCCCTGCTCCCGCGTTTGGGAACCGTCGTGTATTCGTCGATGAGCGTCTTGGCCCGCGTGGTGTCCGACGCCGCGGCGCAGGCGAAGGCGGCGAGCCCGGTGGCCATGGTGAGCACCTGGGTGACGTCGGACTCCCGAAGTCCCTCCACGGCGAGCAACAGCCGGTCGCGGGCCGCGCCGGTTCTCCCGCTCCTGAGGGCGGCGATACCCTCGAAGAGATCGGACCAGCCGGCGAAGTAGGAGTGATTCCGCGGGGAGTGCCGTGCGTAGTTCTCGAAGACCGCGCGGGCGGAGTTCCACTCCCCTGCATGCACGAGGGACAGGATATGCCGGGAGGCAACGAACTCCCGATAAGTCAGCAGTTGGTGGTCCTCGGCGTCGATCAGGGCCAGGGCCTCGGCGGTGCAGGCCGCTCCCGACACCGGCCGCCCCGTGGAGGCGAGCAGCTCCCCAAGCAGGGCCAGGGCTCCGGTCCGCGTTTCGGCACTGCCATGCCTGCTCTCCACCGCATCCCGCAGCGGCCTCTCGAGGCCGTGGAGCTGCCCCTCGAGCAGCAGGACATAGCAGCGGAGCAGCCGCGCTCCGAGGTGGGAGGTTGCCGCGGCGTCGGGGAGTGCCCGGCTCCTGCCCGTCGACTCGATGGCCTCGATGAGGGAATCCCACTGGTCGATGTCCCTGCGCAGGTCCTCCGGTGACTCCCCCAGGCGCAGCCGGATGTCGAAGGATAGGAGGGTTGCCTCCTTCGCGACGAGCAGGTTCGTGCACCGGAGGCGGGCTTCGTCGACGAGCTCCCGGGCATAGCCGAGGTTGCCGCGCGCGATCTGGGCGCGGGCGATCTCGACGAGCGCCCTGCCGCGGAGCCCGGGCGCCGAGACGGCCCGTGCCGCCCTCAGGGCGAAACCGGGGTCGTTGAGCCGGTTGGCGACGACGGCGGCCCGGAGCAGGCTCTGGTCGTCGGGGGGCACGCCGCAGTCGAGGCCCCAGGCGACACTGCGCAGGAATCCTTCAAGCGATTCGGTCCGGGGATCGAGAACCTCAAGGACGGCACGCCGGATGGCAATGCTGCGGGCGGTGGGGACGGAGGTGCGGAGCACCTCGCTGTAGAGCGGGTGGCTGAGGGAGACGACGCGTTCGGGCGCGGGACCGACGGTGATCAGCTGATCGTCCTGAAGGTTCCGGACGCTGTCCGGATCGGCGCAGCGGGATAGCGCATTCAGGGCGATGGGCTCGGCCAGGGCAACGACTTCAAGGGCCGCCAGGTCGGGAGCGCTCCGTTGGCGCAGCTGGCTTTGGATCAGGTCCACCAGGCGCAGGTCGACGGAGGGCTGGCCGACCATGCGCCACACGCCGTTGCGTTCGACGAGGTATCCCTGCCCGCGGCCCTGCGTCAGCAGTGTCAGTAGGAACAGAGGGTTTCCGCCCGTGGCGCCCGCGAGCAGGTTGCTTGTCCCTGTCAACACATTGCCGCCGAGTACCTGCCGGCACAGTTCGTCCACCGCCGAGGCGTCAAGCGGTTCAAGATCGAAACGCACCAGGAGCCCGTCGCGGCTCAGGGCGAGGAACTCGGCGGGCGGGTGGGGTGCGGCCCTCGACAGGATCAGCAGCCGGGCCCGCCGGGCACTGACGAGCTGAGCCAGCAGGGCGCAGGTGCTCTCGTCGAGTTCGTGCGCGTCGTCGACGACGAAGAGCGGGAGGAGCGAGGACCTGCCCCTCGGCGCGGGGAGGTGTTTCATCAGGCTGCGCAGAATGGCCACGGGCGAACCGACCTCCTCGACCGACAGGCCCTGGAGGTACGGGGAGAGGGCGCCGAAGGGGATACGGCGCAGGGACGAGCCGCCGGTGATCGGGAAAACCTCGGCCGCCCCTCCGAGCTGCTGCACCACCGCGTGGGCGAGCGCGGTCTTGCCGACGCCGGGTTCACCCACCACCATGGCGCCGAATCCCGCCGGGTCGTGGAGCGCGGTGAGAATCCCGTCGATGACCTTCGTCCGTCCGACGAGGGAGACGCCCTCCTGGATTCTCATCATGGCTATCGGTTGTCCGTCTACTTGAAAATCAGGGCAAGCTGCTTGCGGCTCGAGAGACCCAGCTTCGTCAGGATCTGGTGGACATGTCCTTCGACGGTCCGCACCGAGACGTGTTCGGCCTCGGCAATGACTTTATTCGATGCACCTCGGGCCACGAACCGTGCGATCTTCCTTTCCCTCTCGCTGAGGAGCGTCCTGCTGCGCGGCGGCCTCCGGCCCGGCGCGGCGGCCCTGCGGAGTATCTGGTCGGCGTAGATGCCGATCATCGCGTCACCGTCCTCGAGGAACTCGAGGGCGCGCTCCGCCGCGTGTGCCGCCAGTCCATCGTGCCCCGAATAGAGGGCGGCGCTGGCGGCGTCGAGAAGGGCCTCGGAGTTCCGTGCGGCGATCCCCTTGCCCAGCAGCTCCAGGACCCGGGCGAGGGGCCCCTCGGAGGTGGCGGCGGCGGCACACAGCCGCTCCACGAGGTCATCGGAGCCAAGCTGTACCGCTTGGGAGAGGAAGAGGAGCTCCTGGCCCTTGTTGCCGGCAGCGGCATTCGCCTCCGCCCGGGACCGCAGCTTCTCGCGCGCTGGTCCCGGCTCGCCCAGCGCAGCCCCGGCGAGGATACAGAAGTATTCGGCGCTGTCCCGGTAATGCCATGAATGGCGTTCGGAGTCCAGGTCGACGGCGCCCAGGTGCTCCCGGGCCGCGGGCAGGTCCCCCCGGAGCGCGAGGATGTAGGCTCCGGCGGCCTCCGCGAGGGGCAGCAGTCCGTGGCTGTCGCTGGCCCGCAGCTGGCTGATGGCCGGAACGAGCCGGTCCAGCGCGTCCTGGCTGCGGCCGGCGAAGGCGTGAAGCAAACCTTCGGTGAACTCCGAAGCCGAGCCGTCGTAGATGCTTGCATCGGCCTCCCGTTCGGGGGCCTCGGCCATCGCCAGTGCCTCGTTCCAGTACCCGGCAGCCAGCAGTGCGGTGAAGAGGTGGGTTCCGGCCCGCTCAATCTCCAGGGGGTCCCGCTCCGCCCCGACGAGCCGGGCGACAAGGGAACGGGCGGTTTCCACGGCGGCCTCCTGGCGGCCGGCCATGGCCAGGGCCGAGGCGAGCAGTCCCTGGAGTCGAGAGGTGGGCCGGCCGTGCGCCGAGCGCGCCTCGATCCGTCCAGGGAGGGACTCGGTGAGCCCGGCCGAGCGGCCCTCGAACAGTTCACGCTCCGCGGCGAAGTCCTCAAGCTGTTCGAGGAGGTCCTGCACCTCCTCCGCAGGGGCGGAGGACAGCCGCGCACCGGCCGCGTCGAGCAGCGGGGCCGTCTCGCTGTGCCGCTGGTGGCTGCGCATCGTCAGCTCCGCCTTCGTCAGCATCAGCTCCACCTCCAGCCGCAGCCCGACCGGTGGAACGCCGTCACCGAGCAGGGGGTCGATGGTAGCCAGGGCGGCATCGATCCGGCGTTCCAGGGCCAGCGCGCGTGCAGCCTCGAGAACGGTCGCTGGGCCGCGCTCGGCGTCGGCAACCGCTTCGAGGAACCTCAGGGCCGCCGACGGCTCGGACCGCAGGTTGGCCTCCCGCGCCGCCTCGACCAGCGCCGGGGCCTCAACCGAAATCCCGTTGTCAAGGCACCACCGGATCAGGGACGCACGGCTCGGCGGGGGCATCGAACTGTCCGTGCGCATGGAATTGAGCGTTGAAAGCGCAGCGCGTCCCGGCACGGACACAAGCTGGGAGCGCAGCGACTCGGCCAGCCCCTCGTCGGAAAGGCGCACCAGAGGAGGACCACCCTGTTCCGCCCAGAGGATGCCCTGCTCCTGCAGGGCATTGACCGGCTCCGGCGGGAACACCTTGAGCAGCAGGTCCAGGGGAACCGCACCGACGACGGCGACGGTCTCGAGCAGCGGACGCTGGTCCGCGGAGATCCGCTCGAGCTGGCCGGTGACGCACTCGGTCATGGGCTTGCCCGCGCGGGACCCGCCGCCGCCTGAAACCCAAACTCCGTCGCTCAGGGCGAGGTGCCCTGATTCGACGTCGGCGAGGGTGATCGCCTGAAGGTACCGGGGGTTTCCGCCGCTTGCCTGCCAAAGCCCGAGGGCCACCGAGCGGGAAACGGGGTTGCCCAGCGCGGCCGTGAGCAGCTCGGTCGTCTTCTCAAGGTCGAGGGGTTCGACGTCGAGCCGGTGCACGACGTCGTCCTTCCACAGGTTGAAAAGCTCGAGCGGTGCACGCTGCATGTCCCCGCAGATGCCCAGGATGCGCACCGATCCCACGCGGACGAGGTGGGCGATGACCATCGCCGAGAAATCGTCGAAGTCCTCGATATTGTCGAGGACCATCAGGGTGCGGGCGCCCCCGGTGGCGGGATGGAAGCGGCTTTGGAGCGAGCTCAGGAGCATGAGCGGATTGGCCGAGGTTTCCTCGTCAAGCTGGGCAAGGACCATGCTGAGCACGCCGTAGGGGGTGTCCGCTATGGCTGCTGAGCCGCGCAGGTAGAGCACCTCGAAATCCCGGGCAAGGTCGCTGCTGACCCGGCGGGCAATGAGGGTCTTTCCCACCCCGGCCTGTCCGACGAGGACCACCCCACCACCCGAGGCCTGCACGAGGGCCTTTCGGGCATAGTCGATCTCCGCGGAACGCCCCACGAGGGGCCAGCTGCTGTCCTGGCCCATCATGTGCGGCGCCCCAGCACACTTTTCCCGGCCCCAACCGGCAGCCCCGGTCCGGAACCGGGGCCGGTACCACAAGTCACCATTGAGTCCGCCCCACAACGATCGTCTTGGAGCATCACACTACCGCGCCGCGCAAAGAAAGCCACCGAAGCCTCGAACAAGGTTTGATGCTGTAGTGTTCGCACCTGTCCCACCTGCCCCGCCCCGCACGGGCGCGGAGCCGCGCCGGCGCGAACGGCTCTCAACCGGCAGGAGCGTGGAATTTCTGCTGGGCGGCAACGAGTCCGGTCCGGATTACGGCCTCGACGGCGTCTGCTGCATCCTCGAGGAGGAAGGGCAGTTCCTTCTTTTCCGCGGTGCCGAAGTCCTTGAGGACGAAGTCGGCCGTGTCCTGCCGACCGGGAGGACGCCCGACACCGACCCGCACCCGGAGGTAGTCCTTCGTGCCCAGGGCCCTGCTGATGTCCCGGAGGCCGTTGTGCCCGCCTTCGCCCCCGCCGCCCTTGAGCCGGACCGTATTAAAGGGGATGTCGATCTCGTCGTGCACCGCAAGAACCCGCTCGGCGGGGATTCCGTAGAATTTCGCCAGCGCGGAGACGGGTCCGCCGGAGAGGTTCATATACGTCAGCGGCTTCATCAGGACCACGCGCGGGCCGCCGGGTCCAAGCCGTCCCTCGAGGGCCACCGCCTGCGTCCGGGTTGACCGGAACCGCCCGTTGAGGCGTGCTGCCAGAAGGTCAAGGACCATCGAACCCACATTGTGGCGGTTACCGCTGTAGCCGGGCCCGGGGTTTCCGAGCCCGGCTACGAGCCATGCATCAGTTGGCATGAAGGCCGGCAGGATTAGCTGTTGTCGGCAGCGGGCTCGGCTGCGCCGGCTTCCTCAGCGGGGGCCTCGGTCTCACCGAGGTCCTGAACCGTCGGAGCGGCGAGGTTGACGATGAGCGTGTCGGCGTCGATCAGGAGCCGGGTGCCCGCGGGCAGCTGAATGTCGGAAGCGTGGATGTGCTCGCCGACCTGGCGGCCCTCGATGTTGACGGTGAGGCTTTCGGGCAGGTGGGTGGCCTCGGCTTCGACGAGCACCGTGTTGCTTTCGAGGTTGACGACGACCTCGGGAGCGGCCTCGCCCTCGATGTGGATGGTGACGTCGACTTCGACCTTCTCGCCGCGGCGGACCGTCAGCAGGTCGATGTGCTCGATGATCTGCTTCAGCGGGTTGCGCTGGATATCCTTGGCGAGGGCCAGGTGCTCGGTGCCGTCGACCTCGAGGGTGAGCAGGGCGTTGGGGGTGCGCACGGCGAGGGTCGTGGCCTTCGCGGGGAGCAGGACGTGGAGCGGATCCCCGCCGTGCCCGTAGATCACTGCGGGGATCTTGTTGGCGCGGCGGGCCTGGCGGGCCGCGCCCTTGCCGAATTCGCTGCGTACTTCTGCTGGGAGCTTCTGCTCTGACATCGGGGTCTCCTCGTGGAACGCTGGATAACTGGTGCGCCGGTGGCGCGGCCAGCCTGTGGACGTTGCCGGGACGTTGAGGAGCGCGTCTAGAAACCGCTCACTGCTGGTGTAAGCACCAGCCGCTGAAAGTCGCTAGCCACCGTCGATCACGGAGTCCGCCCGATTTCTCGGGCCGCTCCCTCGCCTAGGCATCGCAGACCATCTTACAGCACCCCCGGTGGGCTCCCTGCCCGCTCGTGCTGTTCAGCACGTCGGCCCATCTGGTCCTCGCGGCCTCCGCGCCCGCCGTCCTGCGGTTGTCGGGACCGGAGCACAAGGCCGGTTCTGGTGCGCTCGTGATTCTGTGTGCCCCGGTGGTCACCACACTCACCGCTGGCAGTGTCCATTCGGTGCTGCTGATGAGCGGGCGGAGCGGCCGGGCTGCCTTCAACGAATCAGTTGTCCTGGCCCGACGTAGGCAGCCACCGGACAGGGTCTACCGGTCCCGGTGCCATCCTTCAGCCCTCACGCGAAAGCCGGGCCGGAACGTCGATGTTCCAGCCCGGCCACGTGCAGGTTCTCCTGCTGAGGTTAAGGGTCGGCGGCGGCTGGGGATGAAGTCCTGGTCTCAAGAAGACTTCGACACCGCCGACCCGGTTCGGGGAAGCCGGCTCCTTTTCTGGGTTCCGACTTATCAAAACTCTATGTCTCCCGGGAGGACGGGAACACAAGTAATCGCGCCCGAATTCCCCTGTTCTGCTACCTGTTCCCGGGTCCGGTACTACCTCATGACCGGGCCTCCTACTCGGCAGGTCCTACTCCGGCCGGACGATCGATTCGTACTCCGCCGTCAGCTCCTCGCGCCGGGTGATGCCGAGCTTCGCGTAGATGCGGTAGAGATGGCCCTCGACAGTCCGGGGAGAGACTGTCAGCGCGGCGGCGATCGCACGGTTCGACGCGCCGTCGAGGGCGAGGGAGGCGATCTCCCGCTCCCGCGCGGTCAGCTTTGTCGGCTCCTCGGCGTCACCGAGGAGCACGGGCGAGCAGCCCTCAAGTCGCTGGCGCCGGCGCCGGGCCACCTGGAGCAGTTCGCGCTGGGTCCGGCGGTCCCCCGTGCCCGCGAGCAGCCGCATGGCGCGGTAGGCCGCATCGGCTGCCACCAGGTGTTTTTGGGAGAGTTCCGCCTTGTCCCCCGCCGCGGCCAGCCGCTCCGGATCCCCTGAGACCACAGCGGCGGCGTACCCATTGAGCACTGCCGCCTCACGTCCTTCCATCGTGCCGGTGAGCGCCACGAGCCGGTCGGCGGACTCCTCGTCGCCCAGCGCCACGAGGATCTCCAGGATGTCCTTTTCGACGGCGGAAAGGGTCCTCCCCGCCGCCGTGGCGGCCAGCCCCTTCAGTCGGTCGAGGTGGTGCTCCCGGTTGGATGAGGGAAGCATGGCCGCATGGGTGAAAGCCTGGGCCAGCAGCGCAAGAGGGCGGCTGCCCCGGTGGGCCTGTGCGGCGAATTCGGCTGTCAGCGCCTCGGCGCGGTCCGCCCGGCCCAGGGCGCTGGAGGCGAGGGCGGCGACAGCGAGGGTATACGGGAGGAGAAGTTCGTTGTCGGACCGGCGGAGCGCTTCGAGCGCGGGGCCCAGTTTTTCCATCCCCAGCCGGAACCGGCCCCGGCGCACCTCGAGCAGAGCTTCGAGTGCGGCGAGGGCCCCGCCGGTGAAGGCGTAGTCACGGGCCGGCCGGCGGGCATAGTCCTGGAGGGCGGCCTCGGCTTCGGCGAACTCGCCCGAGTGGATCAGCACCAGGAGGTGGCGGGTGAGGGTGAAGGCGTGGAAATCGTTGAAAAGGCCGGGGTTGGTCCGCACCAGGGCGAGGCCGGAGCCCGTCAGCGCCTTGCCCTCGGTGCCCCGGCCGGTTGCCCCGAGGGCCTCCCCCAGCAGGGACTGGGCGAGGGCAAAGTTGAGCTCACCGGCGGCCTCATCCTCTCCAATCGCCCGCAGCCGCGTCTCGGCATCGGCGTAGCGGCCCTCGAGGTTGTAGATGAAGCAGCGGAGCAGGTCGACCTCCGGCGGGTCCGCCGTGAAGTGGTGCTTCGACTGCAGCACCGCGCTCCACCGGTCCGCCAGGGTATGGATGTCCTTCAGCGGCCTGCCCTGGAACAGCCGCAGGCGCACCGTGAGAACCGCCGCGGCGGCAAGCACCTCGATCTGCCCGGCCGCCTCCAGGGCTCCGCGCAGCAGGTCTTCGGCTTCGGGAAGGTGCATCCGGGCGAGTTCGACCCGCGCCCGTTCCACCCGAGCTGCAGTGGCATGTTCCGCACCTGTCACCGCCGAGGCGAACCGGACCGAGGAGGACAGGTCGAAGTAGCGGTGGGCGAGGCGGGCTCCCTCGATGAGCTCGGCGTCCGACACGCTCTCCCCGCAGTCAAGGGCCCAGTTGAGGTGCCGGATCCTGCCGGGGCCCACTGTGGGTATCGGTGTGGAACCGGCGGCCAGCTCGGCCCTGAGCACGGCGCTCCGTCCTGCCGGAACGAGTCCGCGCACGATCCTCCCGTAGAGCCGGTGGGTGGGAACCGCGAAGGCCGGATGGCCGGGCATGCTCATGATGAGCCCGGCCTCAAGGAGGTTCGGCACGGCTGTGGCATCGGTGATGCCGGAGAGCGCCGAGAAGGGGACAGGTTCTGCGAGGGCGAGTGCTTCGAAGGCTTTCCGCTCCTGCGGCGGCAGCCGCAGGCAGATGCCCCGCACCAGGTCGGCGAGGGAGGCGGGGACCCTCAGTTCCTCCCCGGACAGCTGCCATACCCCCGCGGTTTCGGTGAGCGCCCCGTCGGCGAGGGACTGGTCGAGCAGGGTCCGCAGGAACAACGGGTTCCCTCCCGACTCCTCCCAGAGGCGCTCCCCGGTCCCGCGCACGAGCTCGCCGCCGAGCACTTTCGTGCACACCTCCCCCACCTCGGCCGCGTCGAGGGGTCCCACCTCGAAACGGGCGAGCAGACCTTCCCTGCAGAGCGACACGAGTTCTTCGGAGACCGGTTCCTGCGGCCGCGAGAAGGCGACAAGGCGCACGGTGCGCGAGGAGACGAGCTGGGAGAGCACGTGGCTGCTGTCGTCGTCGACCTCGTGGGCGTCGTCGACGACGAGCAGCACCGGGCGTCCCTTCGACTCCTCACGGAAGAACGAGATCAGGATCCGCAGCACGGACAGTGAGGATTCCATGTCGCGGGCTGTCGCCCGGCCCAGGAACGGGGCCAGGGCCGCGTAGGGTGCGTTGCTCAGGGCCGGACCCGGGTGGATCAGGAAGGAGGCCGCCGAGTGCAGGGTCCGGTCCACGAGGTGGCGGGCGAGCGCCGTCTTGCCCATCCCGGCCTCACCGAAGACGAACGCCCCGTGCAGGTCCGAGCGCGTCACTGCGTGTTCAAGCGCTTCGATCAGCGGGTTCCGGCCGACAAGGTCCTCGTCCACCAGCGAAGCGGTGGTCCTCATGCGCGGGTTTCGGTGGGGATGAGCTCTCCAAGCTCGCTCCGGGTTGAGACGTTCAGCTTCGAATACACCTGGTAGAGGTGGCCCTCGACCGTACGCACCGAGACGAACATCTGCGCGGCGATCGCCTTGTTGCTCGCCCCCGCCGCCGCCAGCCGGGTCACCTCGCGTTCCCTGGCCGTGAGGCGTTCGAGGCCCGACCCGGCCGAGCTCCAGGCCGCGGCCTCGGGAAGGATGTCCCGGACCCGGCGCTGCAGCTGGCGGAGGCTGTTCTTTTCCCGCGTTCCCGTGGCGCTGCGGAGGGCGGCCTGGGCCGCGTCGGAGGCGAAGCGGCGGTCCCCCTGCGCGGAGGCGAGTTCGGCGGCCTGCACCAACAGTTCGGCATCGCCGTTGCCCAGCCCCTTGGCGTAGAGCTCGCAGGTCCGGGCGAACGCCCCCTGGAGCGAGGCGGACACCGCGGTCAGCGCATCGATCGCCGTCCTGTCGCCGAGGCGCACGGCCCGGGACAGGGACAGGAGCGCCCAGGCGCCGACGCCGGCGCGGCGGTCGACGTCCCCGAGGGTGTGGAGGTCGCGGGCCGCGTCGGCCTTGACCTCGAGGAGCGAGGACACCAGAAGCTGAAGGTGCCGAGAGGCGCGCCGGACCTTCCACGGGCTTGCGGGGCCGGCTTCCGTGACCGGAAGGTGGGCGATTGCCTGTTCGAGGTTGCGCTCCTGGGCGTGGCAGTAGGTGATTCCGGCCGCGGCCAGGGGCAAAAGGCCGTGCGGGTCGCGGACGCGCAGCTGGTTGAGCGCGGGGGCGAGGAGTTTGAGGGCGGGACCGACCCTGCCCTGGAGAGCCTCGGCAACACCTTCGGCAACGGCGCCCCATGATCCGTGCCCGGCATCCGAACCTCCCCGCGGCAGTCCGGCGGCGGCCAGCATCCGTTCGCCCTCTGCGCTCGAGCCCGCGAGCCGGTACACCTCCCCGATCTGCTGGACGGCGAAGATCCGGGTGGTCCTGCTGATGCCCGGTCCCCCGACACGGCGGGCCAGGTCGGTGGCCAGTTCCATGGCCTCGAGCTGCCGGGCGGTCATCGCCCATGCTTCACACAGCCAGCCCTCGATCCGCGCCCGGAATTCGGCGTCGGGCCCGTCGTCGGAGGCAAGGACAGCCGGGAGCTCCGCCGCGTTGCGCAGGAATTTGCCATCCCAGGAGGCCTGCTCGGCGCGGGCCAGCAGCGCCTCCCTGCGCAGCTCCGCGGCCGGGGAATCCGGAAGGGGCTGCTCCCCGGCGAGTTCGTCTCCGGCCCGGTCGAGGAGGGCCTCGCTGCCGGGCTGGCCGAGATGACGGAGGATGCGGGCCTGCAGCAGGCGCAGCCGGAAAAGGTCGGCACCGGCCGGGCTCTCCGGGCGGCCCGCCAGGGCTGCTGCGGTAGAGGCTGCCCGTTCGAAATCCCCCTGTCCGAGGTCGGCGATGACCGACTCGAGAACCAGGGCGGCGGGCACGGACCGGCCTTTTCCGCTTGCCGCAATCTCCGCGGCCGCCGCGAAGTCGCCGGCGCGGTTGGCCGAGCGGGCGCCGGCCAGGGCGACCTCCGGAGGCAGCGGCATTCCGGCCCGGAGCAGCCACTGCGCATGCCGGGTCGGCTCGGCCTCGAGGACCACCCCGAAGCCCGGCAGGGAGGCGAAATCAGCGTAAAGCGCCCCGGCCTCCTCCGCGGGAACACTTTCGGCGACGGCGTCGGCCAGGGCGGGTGCGGTGCAGCGCGCGGCCGGTGCCGGCCCGTGGTCGACGCTGATCACACGTGCCTCCTGCACGGCGTCAAGGTCTTCCGGGCTGAACCGCTGGAGCGCCATCGGCCAGGGCAGGTGGCCGGCCAGGGCGGTCAGGCGCACGATCCTGCGCTGTTCGCGGCTCAGCTCGGGAAGGGCCGATCCGGCTTCCGCAAGTTCCTCGCCGAGGACCAGCCGGCCGGGCAGCAGCACCCAGGAGCCGTTGCTCCGGGCGAGAAGGTTGCGCCGGGCCATTCCCCGCAGCGCCGTGCGGAGGACCCTCGGGTTGCCGGCGCTGAACTCCCACAGCGCCTGCAGGCACTCCTGGGATGCCGGCGCCCCCAGCTCGGCCTCGACGAACCGGGTCGACTCGTCGAAGGTGAGCGGCGGAACGTCGAAGCGCTGAAGCGAACCGTCGCACCACATCGCCATGAAGGCGGCGTCGGCGAGGGCGAAGTCCTTGACGGCCAGCAGAATGCGGGCGTCTCCGTTCTGGACGAGCTGGCTGATGACCCCGGAGGAGGCCGGGTCAAGCTGCTCGGCATTGTCGACCGCGATGATGACCGACTCACCACGGGCGTGGCGCCGCAGTGCCGCGCTCAGCGCCTGCAGGACCATCACCGGGTTGCCGAGCACCTCCCGTTCCACCTCGGAGAGGAGGAAGCTCAGCGCACGGTAGGGAATGCGCCGCGAGGCGGCCGAGCCCCGAACGTTGACGATATGGACCCCGGATCCCGACTGCAGGACCTGCTGCAGGAGCGCGGTCTTGCCGACCCCCGTCCCTCCGACGAGGACAGCTCCCGAGGATCCCGTCCGCCGGAGGGCAGTGTCGATGCCGGCGAGCAGTTCGGTGCGCCCTATGAAGAAGCTGCCGGGCAGCAGCGGGGTCATTTCGGGCCGCCTTGGACGATCGAAGCGCGGACCGGTGTGTCATGACGCGAATAAATCACTCTGTGAGACCGCATTGAGACCAACTTCTTCCCCGGGCTGTGAGTTCTCCTGGTACACAGCCTAGAAACGAGTGGGCCCGCGGACACGAGTGGTGACTACGGAATTATCCGTAGGGCTACCTGTTTTCGTGGGGCAGATGCGTGGATGTCTACTCAGTCAGCCAACGCTCACTACCTAGGATCGAGGCCTTTGGCCCCGCTACCCTACTGGGGTCAAGCCGGTCCGGCCCACCTAGGTTGAGGGTATCCTACCGTCCCTCAACAGGCTCAGGCGATCCCGTCGAAGAGGCTCGTGACGGATCCGTCGTCGAACACCTCCCGGATCGCACGGGCGATCAGGGGCGCAATGGAGAGCACCGTCAACTGCGGGAAGCGCTTCTCGGCGGGGATCGGCAGGGTGTTGGTAACGACCACTTCCCGGGCACCCGACTCGGCAAGCCGGCGTGATGCCGGTTCGGAGAAGACAGCGTGCGTAGCGGCGATTATAACGTCCTTCGCGCCGGCATTCTTCAGCACCTGCACGGCCCCGGAAATTGTTCCTCCGGTGTCGATCATGTCGTCGATGAGCACGCAGGTGCGTCCCTCGATCTGGCCGACGACCTGTTTGGAGACGGCCTGGTTGGGCACCGTGAGGTCCCGGCTCTTGTGGACGAACGCCAGCGGTGCTCCGCCGAGCCGTTCGGCCCACTGCTCGGCCACCCGAACCCGCCCGGTGTCCGGCGAGACCACCGTGACGTTGTCTGCATCGACGCGGGAGCGGATGTACTCGGCAAGCAGCGGAATCGCCATCAGATGGTCCACAGGACCGTCGAAGAACCCCTGGATCTGTGAGGTGTGGAGGTCGACCGACATCAGCCGGTTCGCTCCGGCCGTCTTGTAGAGGTCCGCGACCAGGCGCGCCGAAATGGGCTCGCGGCCGCGGCCCTTCTTGTCCTGGCGGGCATAGGGATAGAACGGGGACACGACGGTGATCCGCTTGGCGGAGGCCCGCTTCAGCGAATCGACCATGATCAGCTGTTCCATCAGCCAGTTGTTCAGCGGGGCCGGATGCGCCTGGATCACGAACACGTCCGTGCCGCGCACGCTCTCACCCGACCGGACGTAGATCTCCCCGTTGGCGAAGTCGTAGGCGGAGACCGGGAGAAGTTCGGTGCCAAGCTCCGCGGCGATCTCCTCCGCGAGTTCGGGGTGGGCGCGCCCGGAGGCCAGGACCAGCTTCTTTTCGCCGTGTGCCGTGATTTCGCTCATGCCTGGCTGCTCTCTTCTGTTGATGTCGCCGCTGTGCCGGAGGTGGTGCTGGTGGAGGAAGGACCGGTGGCCGGGGCGTCGGCAGCGGGAACACCGGCCGTCGCCGCGGCGGCCCGGGCGGAGGCGGTGCCCGGGCGTTTCGCGCCGACCCACCCTTCGGCGTTGCGCTGCGGGGCGATGCTCAGGCCCAGGGCGCCCGGGGGAACGTCCTTGCGGATCACCGCACCGGCTCCCGTGTAGGCGCCGTCGCCGACCGTGACGGGCGCGACGAAGACGGTGTTCGAGCTGGTGCGCACATGGGAGCCGATCACGGTGCGGTGCTTGTTCACGCCGTCGTAGTTCGCCGTGATGTTTCCGCAGCCGATGTTCGTGTAGTCGCCGATCTCGGCGTCGCCGGCGTAGCCCAGGTGGGACAGCTTCGAGCCGCGTCCGATGGTCACGTTCTTGGTCTCGTAGAAGGCCCCGATCTTGCCTTCCTCTCCGAGCACGGTGCCGGGACGCAGGTAGGTGAAGGGTCCGACGGAGGCGCCGGCGCCGATCCGCGCGCCGCTTCCATGGGTGCGCACCACCGAGGCGTCCTCACCGACGAGAACGTCGGTGAGGGTGGTGTCGGGGCCGACCACCGCACCGCGTTCGAGCCGGGTTGCCCCGTGGAGCTGGGTGCCCGGCAGGACGGTGGTGTCCTCGCTGAGCACGGCGGTGGCGTCGATCCAGGTCGTTGCCGGGTCGATGATGCTCACCCCGGCCCGCATCCACGCGGTGACGATCCGCCGGTTCAGCTCGGCGCCCAGGCTGGCCAGCTGCACGCGGTCATTGACCCCCTCGACCTGCCAGCGGTCCTCCGAGACGACGGCGGCGACCCGGCCGCCCGCGGCACGGCAGAGACCGAGGACATCGGTCAGGTACATCTCACCCTGGGCGTTGTCGGCGCCGACCTGCCCCAGGGCGGTGCGCAGGAGTCCGGCGTCGAAGGCGTAGATCCCGGAGTTGATCTCGCGGATCTCCCGCTCGACGTCGGTGGCGTCCCTGTGCTCCACAATGGCCGTGACCGTGCCGTCGGCTCCGCGCAGGATCCTGCCGTAGCCGTCGGCGTTGTCAAGGACCGCGGTCAGGACGGTCACCGCGTTGGCTCCTGCCCGGTGCTCGGCCAGGAGGTGTCCCAGCGTCGCGGGGGTGAGCAGCGGCACGTCACCGTAGGTGACGACGACAGTGCCTTCGAGGGGGGCGCCGTGGCGGGCGTCGAGCGCCTCAAGGGCGACCTGGACGGCCCTGCCCGTGCCCGGGATCTCATCCTGGTCCACGAGCAGCGCATCGGGGTCAAGGGCGGCGATGTGGCCGGCGACGAGGTCCCGTTCGTGGCGGACCACCACGGCCAGCGCAACCGGCTCGAGTGCGCGGGCCGCGGCGAGGGCATGGCCCACGAGGGAAAGGCCCCCCAGCGGGTGGAGGACCTTCGGGGTGCTCGACTTCATCCGGGTGCCTGCTCCGGCAGCGAGGACGATCACTGCGGCCGGTGGGGAGGATTCCAATGGTGCCGTCGCAGCAGCTGCGTCCTGATGGCTCACGAAGAAGCGCTCCTACCTGTTGGGAGTGTGTGACCTGCGGTGGCCACCCGGTCATAGTACCGGGCCGTTTCCACCGTTCCGCCCATAGGATTCGAACCTATACTCCGCAGCTCCAAAGGCTGGGGTGCTGCCATTACACCAGGGCGGACCATGCGCGCACTGCCGTACGGCAGCACATGCACACGGTTATCAAGTCTGCCACGAACCGAATCCATCGGCGACCCGGCCCGGTCCGTAGGATGGAGGAGTGAGCCAGCCTTCAGCACCCGGCGACGGGGCCGTCCGACCCCGCATGACAGGCGCCCAGCGGCGCGCCCAGCTCATCGACGTCGGCCGGGCGCTGTTTGCCCTGCGGGGCCTGGACGGGACCACGATCGAGGAGATCGCCGCGGCTGCAGGGGTATCCAAACCGGTGATCTACGAGCACTTCGGCAGCAAGGAAGGCCTTTACACCCAGGTGGTCGACGTCGAGTTCCACATCCTGCTGCGCAGCGTCACGACCGCCCTTGCCGGCGATGCCGGGTCGCGGGAACTGCTCGAGCGCGCGGCACTTGCGCTCCTCGATTACATCGAGAACAGCACCGACGGTTTCCGCATTCTCATGCGCGACGCAGCCCCGTCCCAGCCCGAGGGCGCGTTTTCGACCCTGCTGTCCCGGATCGCCGCACGGGTCGAACACATTATGGCCGCCGAGTTTGAGAAGCGGGGATATCTGCCCCAGGACGGTGCCATCTATGCCCAGATGCTTGTCGGGATGGTGGCGATGACCGGCCAGTGGTGGCTGGACGCGCGCCAGCCGGACAAGAGGACCGTGGCGGCGCACCTTGTGAACCTCGCCTGGAACGGGCTCAGCGGGCTGTCGATCGACCCGCAGCTGCGCAGCGCCTGAGGTCTCCGCCCCGGCGCCTCCGCGGGACGGAACCGCGGCTCCGGGACCTCACCGGCGCAGGCCGGTGCCGGCCCTGCCCGCCGGCATGCGGAGCCGGGCGTCAGAAGAGGATGATCAGCAGGACGATGACCACGACGACGGCGATCCCCGTGCCGATGCCCACCCGGCGGCCGGCCGCCGGCCGCGTGTCCTGCTTCCTGCGCCGGCCATGGACTGCGTTTCCACTATTGCTGCTCATGGCATTCAGGGTAGGGCTGCCTCCTCCCACCAACCACAGTAGTAACTACTCGTTCCGCCCCGGGCGGTACGCGGAGCAGCCTTCTCCTGCGGCCGTCGGGGAGCGGTGCTAAGTTACCCCCATGTCGAACGAACCTGCCAAGGAAGGTCCCGTGCGCAGGGCGGGGACCCCGGACGAACCGCGGCGGGAGCCGGCGCTCCATCCCGCCCCGCCGCGGCCGGAACTCGCCGGGAGCGCCCCCGCGCCGATCGTTGCCGCGGTTCCGCCGCCGGGCCCGGTAGCGGCCACCCGGTCCCTCTGGCTTGTGAGCTTCGCGGCCGGGATCGTGGCGGCCCTTCTTGCGTTCCTCAACCGCCGGTCCCAGCTGGACCGGCTGCGCGAGGTGGCTGCCGGCATCGGGACCGAACGGGATCCGATGACCCTTGACACTGTTGCCTCGGTTGCGTGGTGGGGCGGGCTGGGCGCCTTCCTTGTCCTCATCGGCATCGAAGCGCTCCTGCTCGCTGTCCTGCTGCGCCGGCGCGGCTGGCCGCGGTGGGTGCTGCTGGCGATCCTGCCCGTGCACCTCGCGGTGATGGCCGCCGGCGGTTCGATCCTTGCCCCTCCGGGCGCGGACACCTACTTCGTACTGCTCCTGGTGGCGCAGGCCCTGCTGGGTGCCGCAGCGCTGGCCGCGAGCCTGTTGCCCCGCGCCAACGCGTGGTTCCGTCACGGCTGAACCGATCTCCCTGGCCCGTGAAACCTCCTTCCGGGCGGGGTCCTGGGGCTCAGAGGCGGGCTGCCGGCTCCTGGGCGGTATCGGCAAGCAACGCCTCGCAGCTGCGGATCACCGTCTGGCAAAGATCCAGGGCGCTCCTGTCGGTCAGCGGGTTTTCGGCCACGGCGCGCCAGCGGCGCAGCTGGAGCACCGCCTCGATCCGCACCTGATCCGCCGGTGCGTCCCGCTCCAGTCCCAGCCGGCGCGCAGGTGCCACCCCGCTGCCGCCGATGAGCCGCTCCGCGTCGGCCGCCAGGTCCGGTGCGAGGGCCACCCCGCCGGTGCGGAGCACCCCGAGGAGCCGCAGTTCCTTGTACTCGTGGGCCCCGGCAAGGATCCGCTCAATCGACGTGGCCAGGGCGGCGGTGCCGGGCCGGGGCCGGGAGCGTACGAGCGCGTCGACGCCGATCAGGACGTTTCGAGCCTTGAGCTGGCCCGCCCGGGCCTGGAACTGGCCCGAGAGTGCACGGAGAACGTCGTCCAAGCCGCTGCGCCGGGCCAGTTCGCGGGCCAGGGCCGTCGGCTCGCCGACGCCCCCGCCGAGCAGCACGCACGCGAGCCGGACCCCGAACAGGCCAAACCGTTCAAGCAGCGCGGCGCGCTCCCCCGCGGGAACACCTCCCGGCGCGTCCGCCCGGATGAACCTGTCGGCCGAGAGGAGGAGGCGCTCCCGGTCCGTGCGCTCCAGCCGTGCAAGCGCCGCGAGGGCGGCGAATTCGCTCTGGCGCAGGGTCCGCGCGCTTTGGGCGAGGAGCCCGGCGACGGGGACGACGCCCAGGGCCAGGCGGCGCAGGCCGGCGTCGTTCCGGTAGCGGGCGGCCACCTCGCCGGCGGCCAGCAGCGCATCGATCCGGCCGGCTCCGACCTCGTCGGCCCGCGAGAGGACCGCCAGCGCGTTGACTGTCGCTGACTGTCCCGCCGCGGTGTCCTGGAAGGACTCGAGGAAGCCGAGGTCACTCGCATGGAGGTGGCGCATCAGGTAAACGAGGGCGTCGGCCTCCGACGGCGCATCGCCCGGGGTGAGGAACCCCAGCGACCGCGCCGAAACCTCCTGCGACAGCGACGCGATCCCGGGGGTGTCGATGAGCGTGAGGTCCCGCAGGGCCCGGGCCGGCCATTCCACCACGAGCCGGTCCACCTCCTCGGCGGGGGTACCGCCGAGGTCGAGCTGCAGCCGGCCCTCCACCCGGCGCACCGGCAGCGCCCGCGGTGTGCCGGAACGCGGGTGCAGGGTCACCCGGGGGGTATCCCCATGGCGGTACCAGGTGATGACCCGGGTGCATTCCCCGGTGTCGGTGGGGGCGATCTCTTCGCCGATCACCGCATTGAGCAGCGTTGATTTGCCCGCCTTGACCATCCCGGCGACGGCGACGCGCAGCGGTTCGCGCAGCCGCCGGTCATAGTCCTGAAGCACGGCCAGCGCCGCAGGGTCCGCCGCGTACACCTCCTGGGCGTCCCGGACGAGCGCTGCCACCGCGGCGCCTGGGCCGTCGGTCACGGCCGGGCCGCCGCGGGGTCACCTTCCAGTGCGCGGGCCTCGGTGTGCAGGGCATCGACGCGCTTCAGTTCGGCCCGGATCTGCTGCATCCGCTGCTCACGTTCGAGGGCGTAGGTGGCCGCGGCCTTCTGGGCCGCGGCCACCGAATCGCCCAGCGATCGGTGGTGTTCTTCGGCGATCTCGGTGAAGTGGTCGCGGGTGGCGCGCTGGATCAGGCGCAGCCGGTCCTTGAGCTCCTTGCCCACCTGGAAGACGACGTCGTCGATCTGCCGCCGCACGAGCGCCTTCGCCTCGCCCTGCCGGCGCTTGAGCCGCGCCTCTTTGTCCTCCCGGTAGGCCTTGCGTCCCAGCAGGAGCCCGGCGCCCACCGAGAAGGGGTTGATCAGGGACATGCCGACAATGCCGGTGAGCAGCCCGAACATCAGGACGCCGCCGTAGGATCCGCGCATGCCGATCAGGACCTTCTGCAGGGGGCCCACTCTGCCCGGGTCGAGGGTCGGCACCTTCTCGACGGGGCTCAGGACATCCTGGGTGTCGGAGACCGAAAGCACCGGCAGCCGCACCTCGTCCTGCTGGAAATGCTCGGCGACCTGCTCGGCCAGCCAGGCGGAGCGTTCATTGGTCCAGACGAAGGTATCGGAGACCGCCGAGGCGACCCGCTGCTCGAGCCACTGCGCGAACTGGTCCCAGGTCGCCCCCGGGTCCCCTTCGTCGATCGCCTGCTCCGCTTCGCGCTGGATCCTGCGCAGCCGGTCACGCAGGTCGTACTCCATATCGGCGATGAGGTCGCTGATGCCGTCGTTGAGGGTGACCTGCCAGCGGGCCGACCGCCGGCGCTGCTCGTCGGCGCGCGCCTTGGCGGCCTCAAGCCCGGCGATCATCAGCGGGGTCCGTTCGGGATCCTCGAGCGCGCCGAGTTCCGACGTCAGCGACAGCCGCAGGTGCTCGGTGATCGAGAGCAGGTCCTGGGCGACGGAGCGGCGTTGGAGCCGTTCGGCGGAGCCCAGGATGTCGTGGCGCAGGTAGGTCACCAGCGCCGGGAAGCCCGACTCCGCATTCAGTTCGTTGTCTTTGAGGCGGGCCGCGTGCAGGCGGAGGTCGGAGGACACCGGGATCAGCGGGATCCCGGGGCCGACCCGGTCTAGGTGGGCCCGGTCGAGTTCGGCCACCCGCCGCCACTGCGGGTAGAGGTCGGTCTTGGTCAGGACGCAGCCGATATTTGGAGAAACCCGCAGGGCCTGGCGCAGGAAGCGGATCTCCGGTTCGGTGTATTCCTGGGAGGCGTCGGAGACCAGCAGCATCGCATCGGCCGTAGGCAGCGCGGTGAGCGTCGTCAGCGAGTGGGCCGAGTCGAGGCCGCCGACCCCCGGCGAGTCGACGAGGGAAAGCCCACCGGTCAGGACCTTGCGCGGAAGTGCCACCTCGGCCGCCACCAGTCGGCGCTCGTTGCCGGGGTTGCCCTTCTCCGACACGTAGGAGGCGATGTCGGCCAGGTCGACCGGCTGCCGTTCCACCGCCGGCCCGCCGTCCGCCGCCGGGTCGGCGTCCCGGGGCACCACCAGGACCGCCGAGGCCTGCTCGCCGTAGCGCACCACGGTGGGCACCGAGGTCGCGATGTCGTCGTCCACCGGGCACACCGGCGCATTGACCAGGGCGTTGATGAGCTGGCTCTTGCCCTGTTTAAACTCACCGACGACGATCACCCGGATGTTCGCGTCGAGGAGGCGGCCGCGGGTCGATTCGAGGCGGCGGCGCAGATCCGCCCTGTCCCCCGTCTGCACCAGTTCGATGCCGCGCTCCACAAGTTGAACCAGCTCGGCCACAGGTGCACCTCCAGGGAAAGACGATGACACGAGACTACAGAGCGGCCCGGCGGGAAGCACGCTTCCTGCCGGGCCGGGCTGTTCTTCTTGAGACAAACTTTCGGGAGGCTGCTAGGAATCGGCCTCCAGGTCCACCTCGCCGCCCTCCTCGGCGGTGACCTCGGTGTCGGTCAGGACGACCGACTCGTCGATCGAGGTGAACTCGGTGGTGATGTCGTCCACGACGACCTCGGTGGAGGTGTCGTTGAATGACTCCTCGAACTCCGCGTCGACGGTGACCGACTTGTCGGTGTTGAAGGATTCGTCAACGGTGACGGACTTGTCGGTGTTGAAGGATTCGTCGATGACGACCTCGGTCTCGGTGGTGGTCTCGTTGTAGGAATCCGTGACGTCGACCTCGTTGAACGAGTCCTCGATTTCGACATCCACGTCCGTGTTGACCGTGTTGTCGGTGACGGACTTGTCGACCTCATTGAAGGAGTCGTCGATGTCGACGTGTGTCGACTCGTCGTTGTACGAATCCTCATTCTTCGTCGTCGAGTGGTCCGAGTTGTCGTTGAAGGAATCCTCGAGCTCGACATCAACGTCCGTGTTGTACGAGTCGTTGATGGACTCGTCCTCGTTGTAGGAGTCGTTGACCGAATTGTCCTTGTTGTAGGAATCCTCGGTGACGTCGTTGTCCTCATTGAAGGAGTCATCGATCTCGACGTCGACGTCCGTGTTGCCGATGCCGATGTGCGCGTCATCCCCGGCGTTGACCGTGGTGGAGTTGTCGGTGGACTCATCGACGGACTCATCGACGGAATTGTCGACCTCGACGTCGCCTTCGGCCGCGATGGCGTCATCGCCCGACGCGACGATGGCGTCGTTGTCGAAGTACTGGGTGACGTCGCCGTCGGCCCAGATGTTCTGGTTCACCGACTGGTCGGTGATGGTATCCCGGTCATCGACCGTCGAGGTGTAGGAGTAGTTGTTCATCACGTGGGTCAGGGTCTGGACCGCATGCCCGTGATCGTTGTAGTCGTCGTGGCCATGGTCGTCATCGTCATCGTCATCGTGCCCGTGGCCGCCGCCGTGGCCGCCGCCGCCGTGGCCGCCGTGGCCGTGGTCATCGTCGTCGTCGTCGTGGCTGTGGCCGGCGATCGGGCCGACGTTGACCGAGCCCGCGTTGCCGCTCATCGGCGCCTCGATGGTGGAGTCGCTGCCGCCGGTGTTGTACTCGCGGTCGAAGGACGAGCTCACGGCGACGGGAGCGTAGTCCAGGATGACCGGCAGGACCGCGTCGACGTCTTCCATGCAGACACCTCCGAGCCCGGCGTCGGCGAGGGCCCCCTCGGGGTCCGCCTTGAAGGCTGCCGCGGCTTCGGGGTCCTTGAACAGGTTCATCAGGAATTCGAGAAGAGTCGTTGCGAGAGTTGGCATTTTGGTTCCTCTACTTCGGTGAAGGTGAGCGGTTGTCCTGCGAGCGCCGATGCTTTGGATCGTCTGAATTCAATCTAGGACCGGCGCCGGCCGCCGCCATCGGGGGTTCCTCCCCTGCCCGGGGCTCCTCCGATAGGGGTTTGGGCGTCGCAGGACGGTAGGGGTACGGGGTATTCGGGCCCTCCGCGGACCGGAAGAGGGGGCCGGGCACCACCGGAGAAGCCACCGGCCCGCGGTCCGCACCCCGGCGCGACCGGCGGACGGGAAAACGACCGGCGCACCAGTAAACGACCGGCGTACCCGTTATATCCGGCGCCGGCGTCGCAATCGGGTGCGTTTTCGCCCCTGCGCCTGCCGCAGCCCCTAGGCCCCGCCCGGTCCCTTCTCGGCCCGGGCCAGGGCGACGCGCAGCTGGTCAAGCAGATCGGCACGGGTGGTGACCCCGAGGCGGCGCCGGATGCGTGCGATGTGGTGCTCGGCGGTCCGCGGGGAGATGAAGATCGCCTGACCGATCTCCCGGTAGGTCCTGCCCTCAAGGACGAGCCGGGCGACCTCGCGCTCGCGGGCGCTCAGCCCCGACCCGTCGGATCCCTGCGCCGCGTCCGGCCGCGGCGCCGCCCCCGCACCGGTGGTGCCGGCCGGGGGCCGGGATGGCGGAGCGGCGGCGTCGGTGACCGGGTGCAGATCCCGGGCGCATGCCATGAGGCGGGCCATGTCTTTCCGGTCGTCGGCCCGGGACGCGGCCTGGCCCGCCAGCCGCGACCCGTCCCAGGTGTAGCCCGCTGCCGCCAGCCCGCGCGCTGCGTCCTCAACGGCGGAGACCTCGAAGCGGCCGGCCAGGACCGAAATCCATACCCGGCCCCCGGTGGCGAGCACCGCGGCCAGCGGATAACGTCCGGCGCTGCGCACCAGGGCCGCCGCATGCGGGGCCAGGTCCTGGGGCCGGTCCGAAAGGAGCGCCGCCTGGACCGATGCCCAGTGCAGCGGGACCGACCACAGCGGCGGGTGGCCCAGCCGCTCCAGCAGCGCCCAGGCCTCGGCGAGCTGGAACTCGAGCCGGGCCGCGTCGCGCAGTCGGGCACCGGCGACCAGGAGTTCGCCGAGGGGCAGGAGGAGGTAAAGGTCGATGGAGACGCGCAGGATGCCCTCACGGGCCCGCTGCCAGGCGCCCACCAGGGCCGGGACATCGCCGGCCCGCCGCGCCAGCGCCACCTCGAGTGCCGTAAGGAAGAATTCGTCCCGGGGCGCGAGGGCGCCGGGGCCGGAGACCGCCTCGGCGGCGAGGGACCGGGCCTCGCCGGGCAGGTCCCGCTGCAGTGCGGTCCATGCCCGCAGCAGCAGCAGCCGTGGGCGGGCCACCGGTCCGCCCTGCCCGCCGGCGAGTGCCGCGTCAAGGACCGATTCGGCGAGCTCGAGTTCACCGCTGCTGAGTGCCGCCAGGGCGGCGAGCGCAGCCGGCAGGTCGGGCAGGGGAAGCGTCTGGCCTGAGGCAGTCATCATGTCCGAGGCGCGGATCAACCCGGGCAGGGCCTGCGCCGGAGAGGGCCCCAGCGAGGTGTGCACGCCCCGCCCCATCAGGGCGACCGAGACGGCTCGCACCGTTGGGGAGCCGTCCTGCGCGGTTCCCTCGAGCATCTTTTCGGCTCCGTCCCTGTCGCCGCTGCCGATCATCGTGACGGCGGCCAGGGCGGAGGAACTCCCGGCCCGCTCCTCCCCCAGCCACCGGTACACGTCGGCGCCGCGGGCGAGCATGCCACGCTGGGCCCACACCGACGCGGCCACGTCGGCGGCGCGGGCGATGTCCGGTGCCTCCTCCTGGGCGAGCAGAGGGTCAAGGACCCGGCACGCGCCGTCAAGGTCGCCCGTCGCTGCGGCGGCCTGGGCCCGGCGCGCCGCTGTGGAGAGCCCGTCGACGCCGGCGGCGCCGGCCTCCTCGTAGAGCGCCGCCGCGGCCTCCGGCGCGTCGGACAGCTGCGCGTCCGCCGCGGCCACGAGCGCAGCCGCCACCCGAGGGTGCTGGAATCCGTCGCGGGCCAGTCCGCGGGCAACCTCCCCGAACCGCAGTTCCCCGTCGGTCAACAGGTCCACGAGTGAGTGCTGCAGCTCCCGGATGCGGTAGGCGGGAGTGGCCGCGAGCAGGGCGCGGCGGATCAGGGGCGCGAGCCGTCCGTCGGGAAGCAGCATCCCGTCGGCCCGCCCCCGGGCGAGCAGGGTATCGACCGGGGTACCGGCTGCGGCCAGGCCGGGCGGAACCTGCCGCGGCGGAACGAAGCCGACGGCCATCGCCAGAAGCAGCTCCCGCAGCGCGGTATCGACGCCGTCGAGTTCGTACCCGAGCAGATCCATGACGCCGCCGGGAACCTCCGGGGCGGAACCCGTTCCCCCGGGCTCCTGCTGCAGGCCCGCAGCGACCCGCTGCACGAGCCACGGCATCCCGCCCGTGAGGTCCGCGACCAGGTCAAAGGTCGCCGGCGGCACCGGGTGGCCCAGCGCGGCACTGAGATAGCGGGCGAGATCGTCCCCGCCCAGGGGACCCAACACCACCCGCGGGTGATGTTGTTCAAGGACGGCGGCGAGACCCTCAAGTGCCGGGCTCCGGGGCCAGCCACGGTAGCAGACGATCACATGGTCGGAGCGGTTCTCAAGAATCGACCGTAGCCGGGCCAGTGCGGCGTCGTCGAGGAGGTGCGCGTCATCGACGAGGACCGCCCTGCGGGTCCCGTCCACTCCGGTTTCGGGAAATTCAGTGCCGAGGGCGGCAGGGCCACGGACGACGCCGACTCCGGCGGCCCGGTAGCGCTCCTCGGCGAGGTCGAGAAGGGCGCTCTTGCCCGATCCGCCGGCCCCCGAGATCCCCGCGACAAGCCGCCGTTGCGGATCCGAGGCGGACCGGTCCGCGGCGTCGAGGAAGGACGCGGCAACCGTTCTCCGCAGCGGACACGGCAATGAGACCCCCAGACTTCCTCCCTGCACCTCCGGTCAGCCTTCCGGCGCTGCCGGCGGTGGGGCCGGAGCGGTTTCGACAGCGACATCCGGTACCGGGCCGGGGTCGACCGGAGCGGCCTGTGTGGGCACCGGGCCGGCCGGCGGCGTCGGCTCGGCCGTCGGCGGTGGCTCGGTCGCCGGCGGCAGAGCAGGCTCCGTTGTCGGCGGCGGCTGGGTTGCCGGTGGCGGGGGCGGTTCCGTCACCGGGGGCTCGGTCACCGGCGGAGGTGTCGGCTCCGTCACCGGAGGCTCCGTCACCGGCGGAGGCGTCACCGGCGGGGGCGTCGGCTCCGTCACCGGCGGTATCGGCTCGGGCACCGGGGACGGCGACGGCGAGCTGGATGGGGCGCCCGGGGTCGGGTCGGGGGATCCAGGGGCCGGCCGCCCGGTGGAGGGTTCCCCGCTGCCTTCCGCGCCCGCCGTCCCGGGGTCGGCGGAGGTGGTGCCCGGGGAGTCCTTCCCTTCGGCGGGAAGCGAATCATCATCGCCCGCCCCGGAGTCCTCCCCCTGCGTCGTGCCTGATCCTGATTCACCGCCGGGTCCGAGCGCTGCGATCCCCGCCGGGACCTTCGAGGCCGTGGCCGGGGGCTCCACCGGATCCGTCAGCTGCGAGAACCAGTTCCTGTCCGGTGCGTCCGGATTGCTGTCTCCGGCCTTCGGCTCCCCGGTCGGGGAACCGGGCGTGGGAGTGCTCGAATCGGCCTCAGCGGCGGCGCTTAGGCCCCCGAAGAACCGCGGGCTCTGTGCCGCCGTCGCGGTGAGACCGGTGAGCAGCGCGACGGACACGGCCACCGCCCCGATCCGCACGCCCGTGCGGGAGCGGGCCGAAGCGGCGCCGGCCGGGTCGAGGACAGGCGGCGCACCGGAGGGCATTGCGGGCCGCTCGGGCCGCTCGGGACTCCCGGGCACACCGACCGGCACGCCGCCGCCGTCCCCGTCGAGGTCCTCCTCCACGAGCCCGGCGGCTGCGAACGCGGCCCCCAGGGAGATTGATGCCTTGGGGTCGGCGTCGATGGCGATCGGCCGCTCGAGTTCCTCCGACAGCAGTTCGGCAACCAGGGGAATCCTTGAGGAGCCGCCGATCAACAGGATCGCGTCGAGGTCCCCGGCCCCGACGCCGGCGGCCTCAAGGACCCCGGCAAGCACCTCGACGGTCGAACGCACCGGATCCTCGATCATCGCCTCGAACTCGGAGCGGACGAGCCGCACGGAAGTGTGCGCCTCGGGCAGCAGCACCGGGATGGTCGCCTCGGAGTCGGCGGACAGGGCCTCTTTTGCCTCGGTGCATTCCCGGCGGAGCCGTGCGAGAGCCGACAGGACTCCGGGGTCGGAGGCGTCGAGGTCCGCGAAGGCCGGTCCGGCTCCGGCGCACACATGCGCAAAAACGGCCTGGTCGAAGTCTGCTCCGCCGAGCCGCTCGATGCCGCCGGGCCGTCCGAGCACCGTGAAGGTGTCGGTGTCGTTCTTGCGCAGCACCGCGGCATCGAAAGTTCCGCCGCCGAGGTCGTAGACGGCGATCGTGCTGCCCGGCTCGACCCGCTCCTGGGAGGCATAGTGGAGGGCCGCCGCCTCCGGTTCGCTCAGGAGTACGGCGTCGGCAAGTCCCACGCCGGCCAGCGCGCCCCGGACCAGGCCGGTCCGGTGGTCGCCCCAGCCCGCCGGGTGGGAGAGGGTCACCGCTACGGGAGGTTCGCCTTCGCGCTCCCCGGCACGGTCCACCACCCAGCGCGCCATGGTGGCGAAGAGGTCCTCGGCGGCGACACTCACCCCGCCGATCACGAAGGGAACCGGGTCGCCGATCCGGCGTTTGAACTCACGCACCATGCGCTCGGGGCACTCAAGTCCCCGCCGCTCTGCGGCCTCCCCCACGAGCAACCGCCCGTCCTCGTCGAGGAACACCACGGTGGGCACCGCGCCTCCGCGCAGTCCAAGGCCCAGACTCGACGGCGCCGCCACCGAGTCACCGCCAAGTCGGGTGATCGCGGCGGCCGTGAAACTCGTTCCGATATCAACGCCTAGGACGTACGGCATGCAGAATTCCTAAAAATGAGCGTATTCGGTCACCACTGGGTTCCATCAAGCTAACACCGGGGTTCCGCGGCCGACGACGGAAATTCCGCGTAACCGCTACTCATATTTAGGCGCCGATTACTCGCCCAGGACCTCCGCGGCGAGCAGCCACTGCTCTTCCAATCCGTCGGTCTCTTCCTGGAGGGCCGTGAGCTTCGCGTTCAGATCCGCAAGGTACTCAAAATCGGCGTCGGGCTTCGCGCCCGCCTCCTCCATCTGCTGGTGAAGCCGGCCCTTCTGGGCATCGATCTTCGTGATCTGCCGCTCGATCCGCGCGAGGTCCTTGCGTGCCTGGCGCAGATCCGCTTCGGACGATCCGTTGCCCGCACCGCTGTCCTTCGAGATGGCGGGGGACGCCGAGGAGCCGGTCACCGCCAGGGACGGCGCGGCCCGCCTCAGCTCGAGGTACTGGTCCACCCCGCCGGGAAGGTCCCGCAGGCGCCCGTCGCCGAGCAGGGCCATCTGGGTGTCGGTGACCCGTTCGAGGAGGTACCGGTCGTGGGAGACCACAACGAGGGTGCCGGGCCAGCCGTCGAGGACGTCCTCGATGGCCGAGAGGGTGTCGGTGTCCAGGTCGTTCGTCGGTTCGTCGAGCATCAGGACGTTCGGTTCACCCACGAGCAGCCGCAGCAGCTGGAGCCGCCGGCGTTCCCCGCCGGAGAGTTCGCTGACGCGGGTCCACTGCTTTTCGTTGGTGAAGCCGAGCTGCTCGACGAGCTGGCTGGCCGAGACCTCTTTGCCGCCGACGCTGAAGACGCGCTTTTCGGCCTCGATCACCTCGATCACCCGGCTGTCCCCCAGCTCGTCGAGCTCACGGACCTCCTGGGACAGCACGGCAGTCTGCACCGTCTTGCCGCGCTTCAGCCGCCCCTTCGTCGGGGCCACCTCGCCGTTGAGCATGCGCAGCAGGGTTGTCTTGCCCGATCCGTTTACCCCGACCAGGCCGAGGCGCTGTCCCGGTGCCAGGCGCAGGGTCACGTTGGAGAACAGCTGGCGTTCCTGCCCGCCGGCGTCGATGGTGAGGCTGATGTCCTCCAGGTCGAGCACGTCCCTGCCGAGGCGGGACATCGCCATCTTGTTGAGGGCGAGCGTGTCGCGGGGTTCCGGGACGTCGGCGATCAGCTCGTTGGCAGCCTCGATGCGGAACTTCGGCTTCGCGGTGCGCGCCGGCGCACCGCGGCGCAGCCAGGCGAGCTCCTTCTTGACCAGCTGGACGCGTTTGCTCTCGATGACCGCATTCATCCGGTCCCGTTCGGCGCGGGCGAGGACGTAGGCGGCGTAGCCGCCGTCGAATCCGTCGACGATGGCGTCGTGGACCTCCCAGGTGCGGGTGCTGATCTCGTCGAGGAACCAGCGGTCGTGGGTGACCACCAGGAGCCCGCCTTCGGTGGGGCGCCAGCGCTGCTTGAGGTGTTCGGCGAGCCAGGCCACGCCCTCGACGTCGAGGTGGTTGGTGGGCTCGTCGAGCATGATCACGTCGTGGTCGCCGATGAGCAGTTTCGCCAGCGCCACCCGCCGCTTCTGGCCGCCCGACAGGGAGGAGACCGGGGCGTGCCAGTCCACCTCGGAGACGAGCCCGCCCATGACGTCGCGGATCTTCGGGCTCGAGGCCCATTCGTGGTCGTCCTGGGTGCCGACGATCGCCTCGCCCACGGAGAGGGAGCCGTCGAGCACGTCGGTCTGGTCGAGGTAGCCGACGCTCACGTCGCGCCGGCGGGTGACGCGCCCGGAGTCGGGGGTGGTGCGCTGGGCGAGCAGGCGCATGAGCGTTGACTTGCCGTCGCCGTTGCGCCCCACCATCCCGATGCGGTCGCCGTCCTCGAGGCCGAGGGACACCCCATCGAGGATGGTGCGGGTAACGAAGGCGACGCCGAGGTTTTCAGCGCCGAGAAGGTGTGCCAATGCGAACTGCTTTCGGTAAGGGGTGTCGGCCGGCGGACTCAGCCGGCGGGGTCGGAGGCGATCCGCGCGCCGTGCGCCGGGCCGTGGACCGCGGTGGCGGTCATTCCCGCGGCTTCGAGCCGGGACTCGAGCTCCACGGCATGCCGCGGGCTGCGGGCCAGGAACGCGACGGTCGGTCCCGAACCGGAGACGATCCCGGCCAGGGCGCCGGCCTTTGTTCCTGCCTCAAGGATATCGCCAAGGCCCGGTGCGAGTTCCAGCGCCGGCTCCTGGAGGTCATTGTGGAGCAGGGGCGCCAGGGCCGGGGCGTCTCCGGCCCGCATAGCGCCGAGGATGGCCGGATCGATTTCGGGCTGGAGCGGTGCCTGAGTCCCCGTGCGCAGCCGGATCTCATCGAGCAGCCGGTACACCTGGGGGGTGGACAGGCCGTAGTCCGCGGGCACCAGCACCCAGTGCAGCGGTGTCTTTGAGATGGCAGGGGTCAACTGCTCGCCCACGCCGAGGCCGACGGCGGTGCCGCCGAGCAGTGCGAAGGGGACGTCGGCGCCGAGGCTGACGGCGATCTTCGCGAGTTCGTCCCGGGAGAAGCCGCTGCCCCAGAGGGCGTCGCAGGCGAGCAGGGCCGCGGCCGCGTCGGCCGATCCGCCGCCCATCCCGCCGGAGACGGGTACACGCTTGGTGATGTCGAGGTGCACTCCGGTCGAGCCCGGGCTCACCTCGGCGAGCAGCCGCGCCGCGCGGACGGCGAGGTTGGTCGCGTCGAGGGGAACCGCACCGAGGGGAAGGTTGAGGGTGCCCTGGCCGTTGACGCTGACCGTGACGCCGTCGCCGTCCACGCGGGTCGCGGTGACTTCCTCATACAGGGAGACGGCGAGGAACACGCTGGCGATCCCGTGGTAGCCGTCCTCGCGGGGAGGGCCCACCCGCAGGGAGACATTGATCTTTCCCGGAGCCCGGACCCGGACCCTGCGCGGTCCACCCCGCAACTGTCCAGCTCTTCCCGACTCCATAGGGTCAAACTTAGATCACGCGCTTGCGTGCGGAAAATCGCGGGCCTCAGGCGGTCGGGGCCTTCCCCTCGGCGATCCGAGCGTAGGCGGCGATGTCGAGGACCTCCCCGCGCGCGGTCGGGTCGATGCCGGCCCGCACGAGGGCCTGCTCCGCCAGGGCGGGGCTGCCGGCCCAGCCGGACAGGGCTGCCCGCAGGGTCTTGCGGCGCTGGGCGAAGGCTGCGTCGATGACGGCGAAGACTTCCTCGCGGGATGCCGTCGTGGCGGGCGGGTCGTGCCGGGTGAATCGCACCAGCCCGGAGGCGATCTTGGGGGCGGGCCAGAAGACGTTCATGCCGATCACCCCGGCCTTGGCCATGCGCGCGTACCAGGCCGCCTTGACCGAGGGGACGCCGTAGACCTTCGACCCCGGGCCTGCGGCGAGCCGGTCGGCCACCTCGTCCTGCACCATGACCAGGCCCGAGCGCAGCGAGGGGAACCGGGCGAGCAGGTTCAGCACCACGGGCACCGCGACGTTGTAGGGGAGGTTCGCCACGAGGGCGGTCGGCGGGTGCGGCAGCTCGGTGACGCGCAGGGCGTCGGCCAGCACGACGTCGAGCGCGTCCGCCCGCTCCGGGCGCCACTGCCGCACCGTCGCCGGCAGGCGTCCGGCCAGGACGGGGTCGATCTCCACGGCCACGACGCGTTCGGCGGCGTCGAGCAGGCCGAGGGTCAGCGAGCCCAGCCCGGGGCCCACCTCGAGCACCGTCTCGCCCTCGCCCAGCTGGGCCGCGGCGACGATCCTGCGGATGGTGTTGCCGTCGATCACGAAGTTCTGGCCGAGCGTCTTGGTGGGCCGGATGTCGAGTTCCGCAGCCAGCCGGCGGATGTCGGCTGCACCAAGCAGCGGTGCGGGCGGCGGTGTCGAAGGCATTGTCACCTAGTTATGGTAGCCGCCGGGCGGCCCCCTCCGGCCCAGGGGCCGTGGCGGGCCCGGGCCCACAGGCCCGCCGCAGGCCGCGTGGAGGGTTCAGCGCAGGCCGAGCTTCGACGCGCAGGAGGGCCAGTGGCCCCAGCCGCCGTTGCCCTTGAGCACCTCCGCCGTGGCGATCTGCTCCGCCGGCGAGGCAAGGTGCGGCAGCGGCGCGTACTTGCCGCCGCCGGCGCCCAGCCAGCTCGACCTGCTGAACTGCAGGCCGCCGTAGTAGCCGTTGCCGGAACTGATCGACCAGTTGCCCCCGGACTCGCAGTCGGCCAGAGCGGCCCAGACGTTCCCCTGCGGGGCCGGTCCCCCGGCGGGCCGGTCGCGCTCCTTCGCCGGTGCGGGGGTCGGCCGGGGTTTGGCGGCGGGGCGGGTTCCGACGGCGATCTCCTCGGACACCGGTTCCCGGGTGACCTTCCGGCTGAGCAGCCGGCGGGAGACCTCCCTGCCGTCCTCGAGCCGGACGGCGTAGACGCTGGTGCGCTCACCGTCGATGCCCTCGACGGTGACCTTCCGTTCGCCGCGGCGAAGACCGGGGTCCTCGGTCTCCACGCTTGGGAAGGCAATGGGTTCGGTGAGCGTGCGGGTGGCCTTGCTCGTGATGCGGGTGATCTTCACGCCGAGCCCGTCGATGACGGCGGTGGAGGCCGGGACGGAGATGCGGTCCTCCGCCCCGAGGGCGATACCCGCCTCGGCGAGCAGTTCCGGGAGCCAGACGGACGAGGTGGTGCGCACGGAGGTGGTTCCGCCCACGGTGAGGGTCACCCTTTTCTGGGTCCGGATGGTGATGGCCGAATCCACTGCTGAGAGCGCGGTGGCGGGAGGCAGCGACACCTCGGCGGTGCGGGCCAGTCCCAGCTCGGCCAGCAGGTCGGCGACGGTCCTCGCCGTGGTGGGGTGCGTCGAGCGGACGCCGTCGAGGACCAGGTCGATCTCCTGCGCCCTGCGCACCTCGATCGCGGCCCCGTCGGGAACCTCCGCGGTGCGGGCGGGGATGACGGCGTCGTGCGGGCCCAGCGGCACCCCGGCCTTGGCCAGGATCTCCTCGACCGTGCCGCCGTAGGTCTGCACCGCCGAGGTGCGGCCCTCGACGGTCAGTTCGACCTGCTTGCCGTTGCCGACGAACGCGACGAGCCCCGAGACGAGGCTTATCATCACCACCGTCTGGCCCGTCCGCTTCAGCCAGTGCCTGCGCACCCTTTTCCCCACCGGGTCCCCCATGTACGAAATCTCCGGGCACGGGGAATCGCAGCGCGGGAACCGGAGCGCGCTGACAGTGCAGGACGCACGGAACACCACCGGGCGCGCGGACGGCCCGGAGCTGCTGAAGGTGCCTGCAAAGGCGGCGGCGGAGCACTGGTGCTCCTCCGGCGCCCATGCTGCAGGCGGTGTCAGTCCGAATGCCTTCCCCGACCCCGGCTAACAGGTGCTAACCGTAACCTTCCCGTGATCTCAACTCCAAACCCCTGCGTTCCATCTGTCCCACCGCTCCCGCCCTGCGTCCCGCCGGACGGCCGCTATCAGCCCCGGAACCGATTAGTCCCGCAAACCGATCAGTCCCAGGACCCGTAGACGGCGGTGGTGTTGGCCAGGATCCTTCCGCACAGTTCCTCGAGGTCGGCGCCGAGCACGTCCGCCATGGCCCGCACGGTGTACGGCACCACGTAGGACGCGTTCGGCTGGCCCCGGTAGGGGTGCGGTGTGAGGAACGGGGAGTCCGTCTCGGCGAGGATCAGCGAGGGTTCTGCGATGGCGAGGGCCTCCCGGAGGTTGCCGGCGTTCTTGAAGGTGACGGTGCCGGCGAAGGACATGTACCAGCCGTTCTCGTTGCAGATCCGGGCCAGGGCCGCATCGCCGGAGAAGCAGTGGAGGACCACGCGCTCCGGTGCACCCTCCTCCAGGACGGTTGCCACGACGTCGTCGTGGGCGTCCCGGTCGTGGATCTGCAGGGCGAGGCCGAGGCGCTTGGCGATGTCGAGGTGGCGCCGGAAGGAGTAGCGCTGGCGCTCGATGCCCTCCCCGGGGGTGCGGAAGTAGTCGAGGCCGGTCTCACCGATGGCCCGGATGCGCGGGTGCGCCGCCAACTGTTCGATCTCCTCGAGCGCCGCCTCGAGCGAGCCCTCCGCGGCGAGCTTCGGAGCGTCGTTGGGGTGCAGGGCCACGGCGCCGAGGATCCGCGGATCGGCGTCGACGGCCTTCACGGTGAAGCGTGAGGACTCAAGGTCCGAGCCCACCTGGACCACCCCGGCCACCCCCGCCGCCTCGGCAGCGTCGAGGGCGGCGCGCAGGCTGACCTCGACCAGCCCGTCGCGGAAGTCGAGGTGGGTGTGGTTGTCGATGACCGGAACCGGCAGCGGTTCGGGCAGCGGGGGGTAGTCCAGTTTCCGCCGCTGGCCGCCATCGGCCTCCGACTTCCGCGCCCTCACCGGGGCCGGGCCGGAAGCTGGGCCGCCGGAGCCGGCGGGGGTGCCATCAGGGTTGCCCTCGGGGGTGCCCGACGGCCGGTAGGGCCCGGGAATGGAGCCTGCTGAGTACTCGGAACTGTTGCTCATGGCCCCAGCCTATCCAGCACGGGAACTTTCCACCCGTGCGGGAGGTTGACCTAGTAATCTAAGTATCTAGTCAGCCAAAGCACCCCCACCGTGGCGGTCGCCGAGGTCATCGCCTGCGCGTCGTATCCTCCGGCCGCTTTCCGCCGGACTCCGACCCGTAGCTGCCGAAGCGCGGAAGGCACCCATGGACGTCCAGAACACGACCGTCGAGGATTCCCACCTGCCGGGCGAGGCGGGACAGGACCCGGTGGTTGAGTCCTTTGCCGCGGTGTCGTCGGGGATCCTCGACTCGATCAACACGGTGATCGACGGCAAGCCCGATGCGGCGCGGCTGGCCTTGACGGTGCTGCTGGCGCAGGGACACCTGCTGCTTGAGGACGTGCCGGGGGTCGGCAAGACGATGCTGGCCAAGACCCTCGCGCGCACCATCGACTGCACCGTGAACCGCATCCAGTTCACCCCGGACCTCCTTCCCTCGGACGTCACCGGGGTGTCGATCTACAACCAGGATTCGCGCCGCTTCGAGTTCCGCCGCGGCCCGGTGTTCGCGAACATCGTGATCGGCGATGAGATCAACCGGGCCTCGGCCAAGACCCAGTCGGCGCTGCTTGAGTGCATGGAGGAACACCAGGTCACCGTCGACGGGCGCACCCACGCCCTCGAAGATCCATTCATGGTCGTCGCCACCCAGAACCCCATCGAAATGGAGGGGACGTATCCGCTGCCGGAGGCCCAGCGGGACCGCTTCATGGCCCGCATCTCCATGGGCTACCCGGACGCCCGCTCCGAGATCGAGATGCTTGAAACCCACCAGTCCCTCTCGCCCCTGGCGGAGGTCCGGCCCTCGACGACGGCCGCAGGCATCGCCGCGATGATGGGCACCGTGCGCACCGTCTATGTCTCCCCCGCGGTGAAGGAGTACACGGTGGCCCTGGGCGCCGCGACCCGCACCCACCAGAGGCTGCGGCTGGGGGCCAGCCCGCGGGCCCTGCTTCAGTTGCTCCGCGCGGCCAAGGCCACGGCGGCCCTTGAGGGCCGGGACTTCGTGCTTCCCGATGACATCACGGCCATGGCCGGGCCCGTCCTCGCCCACCGCCTGATGCTCGACCGGCGGGCCGCGAGCGCCGGGGAAACCGCAGCCTCCGTCGTCGAGAACGTGCTGTCGAAGGTGCCGGTTCCGCGTGATGCGCGCGGGGCCGGGACCCGGGGCCGCTGACGGGTTCCGGCCGGCCATGGCGCTGCTCGACCGACTTCCCACGAACGTCCTGACCCAGCGCGGGTGGGGCTTCGTGATCGCGGGCGGCGCGGCGCTGCTGGCCGCGCAGATCCTGGGCCGCCGCGACCTGCTCTATGTGGGGGTCTTCCTCGCCTGCCTTCCGGCCCTGTCGGTGCTCATGCTGCGGCTGATCAAGCCGAGGTTCACCATCGAACGCAGCTTCGCCCCCTCCACCATGGAGACCGGCTCCACGACCACCGTCTCCCTGGCCGTGGCATCCAACGGCCCGCCGGGGCCGCCGGTCACCATGGAGGAACACGTGCCGCCGCGCTTCGGGCGCGCCCCGCAGTTCACCTTCCCCTCCCGCAATCCGACGCGCGACGGGGTGAGCCTCTATGAGTACCGCCTCCGGTCCTCAACCCGCGGCCTCTTCGACATCGGCCCGGTGACCGCGCAGTTCACCGACCCCTTCGGGCTGGGCACCTCCCGGCACCTCCTCGGCCACCCCGACCCCCTGGTGGTGACCCCGGCGCCGCTGGATCTCGTGGCCGCCCCGCTCTCGGGATCGCGCGGCACCGACGGCACGGCCGCCACGCGCCGCCAGGCGAACCCCAGCGACGACGACGTGATGACGCGCGAATACCGGCACGGGGATTCGATGCGCCGCGTGCACTGGGCCGCCACGGCCCGGCACAACGAACTGATGGTGCGGCAGGAGGAATCCGTGACCACTCCCGAGGCCACGCTCCTGATGGACCAGCGGCAGTCGAGTTTCAGTTACGGCTTCAACGCCGTGTTCGGCGCCGATTCCGGCCACGGCGCAGCCGGCATCTCCACAATTCCGGCCTTTGAGTGGGCCGTGACGGCGGCGGTGTCGATCAGCGCGCATCTCCTTGAGCGCAGCTACGCGCTGAGGTTCCTCGATCACCACGGGGCCCCCGCCCTGCTGCGGTCCCCCTCCGCACCTTTTCCCGGGGATGAGGAATTCCAGGGCCCCGGCGCGCTGGCCGCCATCGCCGAAGGGCTCGCGGCGCTCGGCCCCGCCCACGACAGCGGCCGGCGCAGCGGAAGCACCGCTGCGGGGACCGGCCCTGCCCGCCGGCCGGGGCAGCGGCGCAGCGGGAGCAGCCCGGCAGGACCCTCAGAGGCGGTGCCGCCTGCCCGCGGTTCCCGCCGGGAGGATCCTCACCAGCTCGACCCCGCTTCGCCCTTCGGCGACGACCTGCTCGACCGGCTCGCGTCCAACCGGCACCGGGGCCCGCTGATCGCCGTCCTCGGACTGCTCACTCCCGAGGAAGCGCGGAGCCTCGCTACCGCCTCCGGCTACGGATCGGTGGCCCTGGCCCTCGTGGTCGTCGACCGGCCGGCCGAGGCCGCCGCCCAGATCGACATCCTGCGCACCGCCGGCTGGCATGCGGCCGCCGCCTCCCCCCGCGCCGACATGCCCGCCGTCTGGGCGGGCCTCGGCCACTCCGCACCGACCGTCCCGGCCGGCCCGCGCACCTCCACCCCCCAGGAAGGTCTCCGGTGACAGCGACGCTCGAACGCCCCGTGGCCGACTCCCGGCAGGCCCCCGGCACCGCCGCCGAGGGCCCGGCCCGTCCCGACTACGCGCACTGGGCGGTCAGCGCAGCGGCAGGCGCCGGCGTTCTCGCCGCGTCCACCAGCCTCAACGGCGTCATCGAGCCCTGGACCTGGTTCGGGCCGGTGTTCAACACCGTGCTTCCCGTGATGATCGCCATGTCGCTGGCACGGACCCTGCGGCTGCCCGGGCTGGTCACCCTCCTTGCGGGCCTGCTGGCCCTGGGCGGCTGCCTGACCTCGCGGTTCGTCCCCGACCAAAGCATCCTCGGGGTGATTCCCGGACCCGGAACCGGCGTCCAGCTGCAGATCCTGCTCAACCATGCCGAAGACACCGTCACCTCCCAGGCGGCGCCGGTCCTCCCCGGGGCGGGCATCTTCCTCGTGACCTGCGCGGCCATTGGACTGATCGCCATTGCCGTCGACACCCTTGCCACCACCCTGCGGATGCCCGCCGTCAGCGGCATCGGGCTGCTGGCCCTGATGGTGGTTCCCGCGGTGGTGAAGCCGCTGGGCGTCGGGATGGTGCCGTTCCTTCTGACGGTGGCCGCCTACCTGCTGCTCCTGGGCTGCGCCCAGTGGCGCGAAGGCCTCCTGGCCGCCTCGGCGGACACGGGTTCCACCGGGTACCTCGGGCGCGGTCTGGCCGTGGGCGCGGCGGCGGTCGCCGTCACGGTGCTCCTGCCCCTGGCCATTCCCGGGTTCAACAGCGGGGCCTTCCCGCAGGGTGCCCGGCTGAACGTGTGGGGCAGCTCCTCCGGGCTCAATCCGGCGGTGACCCTCGGCAATGACCTGCGCAACCCGGCCGGTTTCGGCCGGGTCACCTACGCCACGAACTCTCCCGAACCGGTGTACCTGCGGGCAGTGACACTTGAAGACTTCGCCGGGCAGCGGTGGGAACCCGACCAGCGCCGGGACGAACGCGAGCCCGGGCTCCAGGGCATGGGTTCCGAGTCGGTCCGTTCGGCCGGGGAGTTCGGCGCTACGGCGTTCACCCGGATCAACACCGACAGCTACACCAGCCCGTGGCTGCTGGCCCCCTACGCGCCGGTCAGTGTCGCGAGCCTCAACGGGCGCTGGACCTGGGACCCGAAGAACCTCAGTATCCTCTCCTACGACGGCGGCACCTCGGTGCGCCAGGAATACGAGGTGATCAGCACGCTGCCCGACCTCACCGAGGAGCGCCTGAGCGCCATCCGGCCGGCACCGAAGGGCGCGGTGGCCCCGGTCTTCACGGAGCTGCCGGAGGACACCCCCGGCATCGTGCTCGAGACCACCGAAGAGGTCACCGGGCGGCTGCGCAACCCCTACGACCAGGCGATCGCCATCCAAAACTTCCTCCGCAGCCGGGACTTCACCTATTCGGTGGATGCGCCGGTCGAGGGCGGTTACGACGGAAGCAGCATGGGCGTGATGGCCCGGTTCCTGGAGACGCGCGCCGGCTACTGCGTGCACTACGCCGGCACGATGGCCGTGATGGCGCGGGCCGCGGGCATCCCCAGCAGGGTCGCCGTCGGCTACACCCCGGGCAGCACGACGGGCGACCTGGAGGCCGGGCCCGACGGCATGGAGCTGCGCGAGTTCGCCGTGGATTCCCGCAACGCCCACGCCTGGCCCGAACTGTACTTCAACGGGGTCGGCTGGGTCCGGTTCGAGCCCACTCCCTCGCGCGGCGTTGTTCCGGACTACGCGCAGACGATCACCTCGCCGTTCAATGTCCGCGTCGACGACTACGACAACCTCAACCCCGGCGCGGCGGACGTGCCGCAGGGCACGGCCGCCGATCCTGAGGCGACCGCCGCCGCCGCCGCCGATCCGGCCGCAGCACAGTCCCGTGCCGCCGCGGCCGGGACCGCGGTGGCCGCGGGGCTGCTGCTTGCGCTCCTGCCCCTGCTGATCCGCTCGGCACGCACGGCGTCGCGGCGGCGCAGGGTGCTCTCCGGCGGCGGCCCCGGTGCCGCGGCCGCCGCCTGGGTCCAGACGACCGAGGCCGCCGGGGACTACGGACACCCGGCCCTGCCGACCGACACCCCGCGCGCGTTCTCGCAGCGGCTGCGTGCCGACGCCGGCCTGCACGGGCCCGCGGCGGTCTCGCTGGAAAGGCTTCAGCGGGCGTTCGAGCGCGAGGAATACGCCGGCCCCGAGGCGGCCCCGGCCGCCGGGGCGGGGGTTGCCCTCCTTGCCGCTCCGGCGGCCAGCTGGGACGACGTCACCGCGGTGACCGCTGCCCTTCGGGAGCGGAGCAGCCTGCCGGCCCGGCTGCGGGCCCGATTCTTTCCCCGGTCGCTGCTGCGCCCGACCCGGTAGCGGCCCCGGTCAAGAGGCAGTGGGTCGGGAGGCGGTGGATCAGGAGGCGGTGGGGTCCGCGATGCCGATGTACTGGGTGTAGAGGTACTCCTCGATCCCCTCCGCGCCGCCCTCGCGGCCGAGCCCTGACTGCTTGATTCCGCCGAACGGGGCCGCCGCATTGGAAATGACGCCGGCGTTCAGGCCAAGCATCCCCGTGTCGAGGCGTTCACCCATGCGCAGCCCGCGGTTGAGGTCACGGGTGAAGACGTAGGCCACCAGCCCGTACTCGGTGTCGTTGGCCAGCTGTACGGCCTGGTCCTCGGTGGAGAACGTGACGATGGGTGCGACCGGGCCGAAGATCTCCTCCTTCAGGATCCGGGAGGACCGGGCGACGCCCTTGAGGACCGTGGGCTGGTAGAAGTAGCCGGGGCCCTCGACCGGCGCGCCGCCGGTCACGGCCTCGGCGCCGTCGGCGAGCGCGTCGGTGACCAGGCTGTGGACCTTGTCACGGCTCTTGCCGTCGATCAGCGGGCCGAGCTTCGATTCGTCCTCGGTGCCGCGGGCGGTCCGCATGCCGGCCATCCGTTCGCCCAGCCGGGCGGCGAACTCGTCGGCGACGGACTCGTGCACCAGGAAGCGGTTCGCGGCGGTGCAGGCCTCGCCCATGTTCCGCAGTTTGGCCGCCAGCGCGCCGGTGACGGCGGCGTCGAGGTCGGCGTCCTCGAACACCAGGAAGGGCGCGTTGCCGCCGAGTTCCATCGACGTGCGCAGGACGTTCTTCGACGCGGCGGCCAGCAGGTTCCGCCCCACCGGGGTGGAGCCGGTGAAGGAGAGCTTGCGCAGGCGCGGGTCCTCGACCAGCGGACCCGTGACCCCCTGCGCATCGGTGGTGTGGATGACGTTGAGCACGCCGGCCGGCAGCCCGGCCTCCTCCATCACCTGGGCGAACAGGGAGGAGGTCAGCGGCGTGAGGTTCGCGGGCTTGAGCACCATGGTGCAGCCCGCGGCGACCGCGGGGGCGATCTTGCGGGTGGCCATGGCCAGCGGGAAGTTCCACGGCGTGATCAGCAGGCACGGCCCCACGGGCTTCTTGGTCACGAGCAGCCGGGACTTCCCGTCCGGGGCCATGGAGTACCGCCCGGAGGCCCGCACCGCCTCCTCGGAGAACCAGCGGAGGAACTCGGCGCCATAGGTGACCTCGCCGCGGGCCTCGGCCAGGGGCTTGCCCATCTCGAGGGTCATCAGCAGCGCGAAGTCATCGGCGCGCGCTGTCACGAGTTCGAATGCCCGGCGGAGGATCTCGCCGCGCTCGCGCGGGGCCGTCCGGGCCCAGTCCTCCTGCGCGGCGACGGCTGCGTCAAGCGCGGCCGCGCCGTCGGCCGGGGTGGCGTCAGCGATCGAGATAAGGGTCTTGCCCGTTGCGGGGTCCTCGATGTCGAAGGAGGCGCCGGTGGAGGAGTCGCGCCACTCCCCGCCGATCAGGAGACCGGTGGGAACCCGGGCCAATAGGTCCTGTTCGCGCTCGACGGTGACAGTCATGATGAACTCCTCGACGGTAAGGGGCGGTGGAAGCGGCACTGGGGCTGCGGCGGACGCGGCCCGGATTCCCGCTCACGGTAGCGCCGGGCAGCCGGGCCTGTCCATACTCCGGTGCACCACAATCTGCCGGAGATGTTGTTCACCTGCACAACCCGCCGATTGGAACGGCGCGGGCCGCGCCGAAGCTACCGGGAGGCGATGACGGCGGCGTAAAGCTCGCGCTTGCTGACCCGGGCGTCCTCGGCGACGGCGGCCACGGCCTCCTTGAGGCGCAGTCCGTTCCCCACCAGTTCCTGCACCGCCGCCACGTGGTCCTCCGGGCGCGAGGGCGCCGCGGCGGGAGCTCCGCCGACGACGACGGCGATCTCCCCGCGGACCTCGCCGTCCTGCGCCCATTCGAGGAGCTCGAGCAGGGATCCGCGCAGGACCTGCTCGTGCACCTTCGTCAGTTCACGGGCCACCGCGGCCGGCCGGTCCCCACCGAAGGCCGCGCGCAGGGACCGCAGCATCGCCTCGAGGCGGTGCGGCGCCTCGAAGAAGACCATGGTGCGGCGCTCCGCCGCCAGTTCGGCGAGCCGGGTTGACCGTTCACCGGCCTTGCGCGGAAGGAAACCCTCAAAGCAGAAACGGTCCGTGGGGAGCCCGGAGAGCGCCAGGGCAGTCAGCACGGCGGAGGGTCCCGGCGCGGCGGTGACGTCGATACCCTCGGCGACGGCAGCCTCCACGAGGCGGTAGCCGGGATCGGAGACCGACGGCATTCCGGCGTCGGTGACCATCAGGAGGGTCGCCCCCGAGCGCACCTCCTCGAGCAGTTCGGCGGTTCGGGAGGCCTCGTTGTGCTCGTGGTAGCTCACAATCTTCCCGGCCACCGTCACCTCGAGCGCCTGCACCAGCCGGTGGAGCCTGCGGGTATCTTCGGCGGCGACCACGTCGGCGCTGCCCAGCAGCCCAACGAGCCGCTCCGTCGCATCACCCATATTGCCGATCGGGGTGCCCGCAAGCACCACCCGGCCGCGGGTTCCGCCGTCACCGGCGGTTCCCCGGTAGGCAGCGAAGGCCGGCGGGGCGGCGTCGGCCCCCGATCCTGCGGCGTCGTCGGGGGCGGGTGCCGGGGCAGTTCCTGCGGGTTCTTTCACTACTCAAGGGTAGCCCCTGCACTGCGGCCCGGCCCCGCCGGCCGGGGCCAGGCTCAGGAGGTGCTGACGTCCTTCGTGGCATGGTTGTAACGGAAGGTGACCTGCCCACCGGGGTGGTGCAGCTCGTGGTCCGAACCGTCCCGGACGCCGAAGGCGCCGTAGTTTTCCACCCAGGAGCGGTCAATGGCCACCTTGTAGGAGTAAGCACCCGCCGGAAGGTCGGTGGTGATCTTCCAGACCTTTTCGTCCTGATCGAACACCATCTGCACCTCATCGAAGTGCGGAGCCCAGTCCTCGGCCGCCCCGAGGTGGGAGCCGAAGTTGCCCGCGATCGCGACGGCCGCCGGCTGATCGGAAGCCTGATCGGAGGCCCGGGCCGGGGCCTGGTCCTCCGCCGTGGCGGGGGCGGTGTCCGCGCCGGCGGCCGCGGCCGCCTCGTCCGCCGGGCCTGCCGCCGCCGGAAGCGGGGTGCCGGCGGGCACGGCCGCGCCGGCGGCCAGGGCCGAGGCGAAGGATTCCTCGTCGGGGAACGCCACCGTCGCCCTGAGCCCTTCCTCGGTGATGGTCCAGCCGCTGCGGCCCTTAACCATCCAGCCCGCCTTGACGAGCTTCGCCGAGGCGATCGTCAGGGCCTTGAATCCCCGCGGGACGCCGCCGCTGAGCAGCTCGCTTTCGCGCTCGTTCAGGGGCACGCGGGCGATGGCCTCGGCCAGCACGGCGGACCCGGGGCCGCCGGCGGCTCCCTTCGCCTGATCGGCAAGGACATCGAGTACGGCCTTCAGCCTCTGGGTGGTGCCGTCCTGCGCCTTCGTCTTCACAATCGCCCTCCATGGGTTCGTCTCTACACCCGGCAATGCGGAGCCGGTGCCGCATTCCGTCAGTGTCAACGCTAAGTGACGTCCGAGGCATCGGTCCAATAGGTCAGCAGGCGGCTGACTTTCCACGTCGCGGGTTCCTCACCCGCGTGCGGGGCACGGTACCCTTGGCGCATGGGGAACCACCACCACGGACACGACTCCACGCACCGCGGGCCGCTGGCCGCCGCGCTGGCGATCACGGTGGCCGTCTTTGTTCTCCAGGTCATCGGCGCCGCCCTCACGGGCAGCCTGGCCCTGCTCTTCGATTCGGCCCACGTCTTCACCGACGCCGCCGGGCTCTGCCTCGCGCTGGCGGCGGCCACCCTGGCCCTGCGGCCGGCCACCGCACGGCGCACCTGGGGCTTCCGCCGGGCCGAGGTCGTCGCGGCCATGGCCCAGGCAGGGCTGCTCCTCGCCGTCGGGCTCTACGTGCTCATCGAGGGCGTACGCCGGCTCATCGAGCCGACCCCGGTCGCCGGGCCCGAACTGATCGTCTTCGGCGTCATCGGCCTGGCGGGAAACATCGCGGCGCTGGCGGTGCTGGCACGCCACCGCTCGGCGAACTTCAACCTCCGCGCCGCTTTCCTCGAGGTGCTCAACGACGCGCTCGGGTCGGTGGCAGTGATCATCGCCGCCGTCGTCATCACCCTGACCGGATGGGTGCGCGCCGATGCGGTGGTGGCCCTGCTGATCGGAGCGCTGATCGTTCCCCGCACCCTCCGCCTGCTGCGTCAGACGGTCAGCGTCCTGCTCGAATCGACGCCTGCCGGCATCGATCCGGACGCCGTACGCTCCCATATCTCCAACCTTGCCTTCGTCACCGACGTCCACGACCTCCACATCACGCAGATCGCCACGGGCCTGCCCGTCCTGACCGCCCACGTCGTGGTGGAGGACGAGTGCTATACCAGCGGCAACGCCCACAAGGTCCTCGACCAGCTGCAGGTGTGCGTCGGGCAGCACTTCGACCTCAGCATCGAGCACAGCACCTTCCAGATCGAACCGGCCAGCCACCGCCTCCACGAGGAGGGCCTCGCCCACTAGGAGGGCGCCCGGCGGGAACGCCGCGCCCCGGTAGCATGGCAGGGTGAGCCACGCCGCCGTCCTGGAACCCGGGAAGTCCCTGCCGGGGTCTCGCAGGTGGGTGGAATCCCCCCGGGCGGCCTTCACCGAGCAGGCGCTGCGGACCCGGCTCCTCGGTGCGCCGGCGCCGGGTGGCGTGCTGGCCTGGCTGCTGCCGGTGGCCCTCGCCGTCCTGGGCGGGGTGCTGCGCTTCGTCCGACTCGGCGAGCCCGGCAGCCTTGTCTTCGACGAGACCTACTACGTCAAGGACGCCTACTCGCTGCTGCTTTCCGGCTATGAACGCGAGTGGCCCGAGGACGCCAACGATTCCTTCAACGCCGGCGATCCGACCGTCATCCTTCCCACGGCCGACTACGTGGTGCATCCGCCGCTGGGCAAATGGATGATCGCTTTGGGCCTGCTGCTCTTCGGCCCCGGTGACCCCTTCGGGTGGCGTTTCTCCGCGGCCCTGGTCGGAACCCTGTCAATCCTCCTGCTGGCCTTCGTCGCGGGGCGCCTCCTCGGCTCTCCCGCCCTGGGGGCGGCGGCCGGGCTGCTCCTCGCCGTCGACGGGCACCACCTGGTGCACTCACGCACATCCCTCCTTGACATCTTCCTGATGTTCTGGCTGCTGCTGGCCTTTGCCGCGCTGTTGCTGGACCGGGAGCAGGGCCGGCGGCGCCTGGCGCGCCGGCTGGCGGCCGTGGCCGACGGCACGGGAGGCCCGCCATCCGCCGCCCACCTGCGCTTCGGCCCGTGGCTCGGCCTCCGCCCCTGGCGCATCACGGCCGGGATCTGCCTGGGGCTTGCCCTCGGGACGAAGTGGTCCGCCCTTCCCTACATCGCTGCGTTCGGCCTGCTCACCGTGGCGTGGGACCTGGGTGCCCGGCGCGTCGCCGGCATCCGCCGGTGGGCCAGTGGGGCCGTAGTGAAGGACGGCCTGCAGGCGTTCGCCTCGATCGTGCCGGTGGCCGCGCTGACCTACCTCGCCACCTGGTCCGGGTGGTTCGCCTCCCGGGACGCCTACGACCGCCAGTGGGCCGCGGCCAACCCCTCTGCCCAGTGGGACTGGGTGCCCCCTGCCCTGAGGTCGCTGGCCGAATACCACCGCAGCGCCTACTCCTTCCACCAGGGCCTGGCCTCGGACCACCCGTATGAGGCCCACGCGGGGCTCTGGCTGATCCTCGGCCGCCCCACCTCCTTCTTCTACGAGAAGCCGGCCGGCTGCGGCGCGGAGGCGTGCTCCCAGGCGGTCACGGTGCTGGGCAATCCGCTGATCTGGTGGAGTTCGGCCCTCGCCCTGCTCATCCTGCTGGCGGTGTGGATCCGCAGCAGGGACTGGCGGGCCGCGGCGGTCCTCGTGGGCGTCGCCGCCGGTTACCTGCCGTGGTTCCTCTACCCCGAGCGCACCATGTTCTACTTCTATGCCGTCGCCTTCGAGCCCTTCCTCATCCTCGCCCTGGTCTACTGCCTGGGCCTGGTGCTGGGCGGGCCGTCCGACTCCCTGCGGCGCAGGCGCGTCGGCGTCCTGCTCGTCGGCGCGTTCCTTGCCGCCGCGGTCCTCGTCTCCGCCTACTTCCTGCCGATCTGGACCGCCGACGTGATTCCCTACGAGCAGTGGCGGCAGCGCATGTGGTTCCCGCGCTGGATCTGAGCCTGCACTCCCGGGGCAGCGCGCACCGGCGGATACTGTAAGGGCCGGCAGCGGCACGGCCTACCGGTATGGGCCTGCCGGCACAAGGCCGGGCAGAGGAAGAGGGCACGGGGACGACGGGCGGGGGTGGGAAGAATGCTCTTTCGGGACCGGATCGATGCGGGACGGCAGCTCGCCGGGCGGCTGGCCGATCTTTCGGGCCCGGTGGTGGTCCTCGGCCTGCCCCGGGGAGGGGTGCCCGTGGCGGCGGAGGTCGCGGCGGCCCTGCGGGTGCCGCTGGATGTGGTGGTGGTGCGCAAGCTCGGAGTGCCCTCCCAGCCCGAACTGGCGATGGGGGCGATCGGCGAGGACGGCATCCGCGTCCTCGAGGAGCGCGTGATCCAGCGCGCCCGCGTGAGCGACGAGGAGTTGCGGGCGGTCGAGGTACGGGAGCGGTCTGTCCTCCAGGCCCGCACGGCCCTGCTGCGGCGGGGACGCGCGCGCATCGACCTCACCGGCCGCACGGCGGTGGTGGTCGACGACGGCGTCGCCACGGGCGCCACCGCCCGCGTGGCGTGCAGGGTGGTGCGCGGCCTCGATGCCGCCCGGGTCGTCCTGGCGGCACCGGTCGCGCCGTTCGATGCCGCCGCCCGCATCCCCGAGGCCGACGCCCACGTGTTCCTCGCCACTCCCCGCCGCTTCCGGTCCGTCGGCGAGCACTACGGCGACTTCTCCCCCGTGGAGGAGGCCGAGGTCATCTCCCTGCTCAACGCCGCGGCCGCCGGCCGGCCGGACTGAGGCCACCGAAGACGTCCCATCGCGACAAACCGGCCCGCTTTATCGGCCGCGCCCGTCGCTTTCGGGTGCATCCGGCGCCTGCGGGTGCGCGCGTCGTCTCCGGTCCGCCCGTCGTCGGATACGCCGGGCGGGCCGGTGGGCGCTGACACGAAAGGGACTTGTTCTTTCCATTGCCCCGGCGAAGTGATAGAACGAGCGACGAGGCGCAATCCCTACCGCTCGGCGAAGCGTTCAGGGCTCCCCGAGGGGCAGGCCTGTCCGTTCCGACGGCAGGGCTCCGCATCCGATTGGAGGAAGACATGGGCATCATCTCATCAGGTTTTCGGGGGCGCAGGAACAAGGACCAGCCCGGCCTGCCGCCCGGGCAGTACCTGACCGAAAGCTTTCCGGTCCTCTCCGCCGGTCCGACACCGAGGATCGACACCGCGGAGTGGGAGTTCCAGCTCACCACCGAGACCGGGCAGTCCCACTCCTGGTCCTGGGACGAGTTCCAGAACCTGCCGCAGGAGGAATTCACCGTCGACATCCACTGCGTGACCAGCTGGTCGAAGTTCGGCACGCGCTGGAAGGGAGTGTCACTCGACACCTTCTTCCAGGACGTTGACACCTCCCACCCCTACACAATGTTCTCAAGCTACGGCGGCTACACCACGAACCTGCCGATGGAGGACATCCTCAACGGGAAGGCGTGGATCGTCCACCAGTTCGACGGCGAGGATCTCGAGCCCGCCCACGGCGGCCCCGCACGGCTGCTCGTCCCCCACCTCTACTTCTGGAAGAGCGCCAAGTGGGTCCGGGGACTGAGGATGATGGACCGCAACGACCCGGGCTTCTGGGAGACCAACGGCTACAACCTCCACGGCGATCCCTGGCTCGAGGAACGGTACTGGTGAGCAGCACCTGGCGGACCGCCGACGTCGTCGAGGCCCGGTTCGAGACTGCCACCGCACGGACCCTCGCCCTCCAGTTTCCCGAACCCGTCAGCAGCATCGGCGGCCAGCACGTCGATATCCGGCTCACGGCCCCCGACGGGTACACCGCCGTGCGGTCGTTCTCGGTGGCCGGGACCCTGCCGCCGACCGGCCTTGAAATCACCGTTGAGGAACTGGAGGACGGCGAGGTCTCCCCGTACCTCGTCCGCGACCTGACGGTGGGCGAGCAGCTGGAGATGCGGGGACCCGTCGGCGGCTGGTTCGTGTGGCAGCCCTCGGACACCTCCCCGGTGCAGCTCATCGGCGGAGGTTCCGGGGTGGTGCCCCTGATGGCCATGGTGCGCTCCCACCGCGCCGCAGGCAGTACCGTGCCGATGCAGCTCCTCTATTCGGTCCGTGGGCCCTCGAGCATTATCTACCGCGGGGAACTCGAAAAACTCGAGGCCTCCTCGCCGCCCCTGCCGGTGGAGTACGTCTACACCCGGGAGGCGCCCCCCGGGGAGCCCGTGGGGCGGCTCTCCCCCGCCACGCTGATGCCACGGATCCTGCCGCCGGCAGCCGACCCGGCGGTGTTCATCTGCGGTGCCACGGGCTTCGTGGAAACGGTGGCCGCCTGGCTCGTGGAGGCCGGGTACACGGAAAGCCGCATCAAGACCGAACGCTACGGTGGAACAGGAGACGGATCATGAGCCTTGGACTCGACGATGGGCTGGCCGGCGGCACCGGGGCGGAGGCCGGCGGGCAGGACTACCTCGATGGAAACGCCCTCGCGGGACCGCTCTCCGAATTCTCTGCAGGGGATCTCACCGTGGCCGAGGGCCGGTGCGAGAACTGCGGGATGACGGGCGTGCTGGCCACGACCCGCGTCTATGCCCACGCCCCTGGGATGACCGCCCGGTGCAGGGGGTGCGGATCGGTGCTGCTGCGGCTGACGGAGGCGGGGGGACGGACGGTCCTTGACCTGCGTGGGTTGAGCTACCTGAGCATCAAGCGGGACTGACCGTACCGGGTTTATTCTCCGCCGGGTCCGGACAGGACGCAGAACTCGTTCCCCTCGGGATCGGCGAGAACGGTCCAGGTCGCGTCCGCCGGCTGGCCGATGTCGATCCTGCGCGCCCCCAGCCCGAGGAGCCGCTCCACCTCCGCGGCCGGGGAGCCATCGGCCCGCAGGTCGAGGTGAAGGCGGTTCTTGCCCGTCTTCGCCTCGGGCACCGCGACGATGTCGATGCCCGGCTCCCGGCCGTCCGCGCCACCAATACTGATGACGCCCTCATCCTCCCCGGTCACCTGCCAGCCGAGTGCCGCCGTCCAAAATGCCGCGACGGCCCGCGGATCGGCGGCGTCAAAAGCGACGACGGCGATGCGGCTTGCCATCCTCAGGATTCCGGCGCGCCGATATTGACGAGCCAGCTGACCCCGAACCTGTCGCTGCACATGCCGAAGCTGTCGCCCCAGGGTGCCCGTTCGAGCGGCAGCGTCACCGTGCCGCCGTCGCTGAGCTTGTCCCAGTACCCGCGCAGTTCGGCCTCGTCGGTGCCGCTCAGGGAGACCGAGTAGTTGGTGCCCACGGTGTAATCCATGCTGTTCGGAGTGTCGGCGCCCATCAGCACCAATCCGCCCTCGGTCTCGAGCATTCCGTGCATGATCTTGTCCTGCTCCGCGGGATCCTCGCTGGCCTGGAAATCGCCGAAGGTGCTCAGGGTGAGCTCACCGCCGAACACCGAATGGTAGAACTCCATGGCATCCCTCGCCGTATCGCGGAACCCCAGATACGGGTTAAGGCGTGTGGTCATCGCGCTTTCTCCTCAAGGTCGGTGCTGCTTGGCGGTTCGAATCGGTGTGCTGCTCCGTGGTACAGCACCGATTATGGGCCCCGGGACGGCCGTGCGGTAGGTCGAGGGGGATTTCCGCAGTCCATCGGCCGGGCGGCGTGACCTGCGGGCGCGGGTGCCTAGGAGCCGGACAGTGCGGCGCGGTGCCGGGCCTGAAGCTCGTCCTGGGCGGCCTGCGACTTTTCCCGGCGCCGCCGGGTGGGCCAGGTGAGCACCAGGGTCAGCAGCGTCGCCGCGAGCACCAGGAAGCCCACGGTGGCGGCCGCGTCGGTCCAGAACTGCTCCGGGAACAGCCGAATCAGGGTGTCATCCACCCGAAAGGTCCAGGTGCCGTCGGCGAAGAACACCGCGTGGACCGAGGTGAAGAAGACCTCCCAGGCGAGCACCGCCGACACGGCAAGGACCACGATGAGGACCAGGGTCAGCACGGCACCCGAGAACAGCGCCCTGCGGATTCCGCCCTTGTACCGGCGGGCGAGGTAGGCACAGGCAGCGATTCCGACCACCAGCAGCACGAACGCGGCGGCGAAGGACAACTGGAGGACAGCTTTCACGTCGGCCATGTGGCTGACCTCGCTGTCGAGGAACAGTTGCTGTCCGCCGGGGTTGACCAGCCCGCCCAGGTAGCGGGCGGGGGCGAAGTTGAGGACGTAGTCGAGCGCGTAGGACCCGTAGGTCAGGCGGTCCTGGGTGGAGAATCCGAACTCGTCGGCGGGAAAGCCCGGGCGGTGGTATTCGGCCCAGAGGAAGAAGGAGGAGGTGACGGCCCGGACCGCCCCGGCCAGCACCACGATCGGGAAGATTGCGGCGACGACCACCTGCAGGAACCGTGCGAGGGCCGGCTTGGCTGCCACGGCGTGTTCCCGTTCGAGGGCGCGACGCCGCACCTCCTGCTCCGACGGGCGCAGCAGCAGCGCCCCGGTGTCGGAATCCGGTTCGTTCTCCGGTTCCCGGCGTGCGTCCTTCCCGCCGCGCGGGGGCCGTACTTCTCCGGACTCCCCGGCGGAGGCACCGACGGCGGAGGCCCCGGAGGCGGACGTGGCTCCGGCACCGGTCGCGCCCGATGCCGTTTCGTGCCGCGGGGCATCACTGACCGGCAGCGCGGCAGTAGCTGGTTCGAAGTCCGCAGCTGGTTCCGAGTCCGCAGCCGGTTCGGAATCCCTCGCTGGTTCCGAGCTCCCGCTTAATTCGGAATCCCTCGCTGGTTCCGAGCCCCTGCCTGGTTCGGAATCCCTCGCTGGTTCCGAGCTCCCGCTTAATTCGGAATCCCTCGCTGGTTCCGAGCCCCTGCCTGGTTCGGAATCCCTCGCTGGTTTGGAGTCCGCAGCTGGTTCGGAGTCCGCAGCTGGTTCGGAGCCCCTGACTGGTTCGGAGTCCCCGACCGGTTCGGACCCTTTGAGGCCCGGCCCGGGTGCCGGCGGCGACGGTTCCGCCACCGCCGTCATCGAACCCGCGGGGTCCGGTACCTGCCCGGGCGTTCCGGCTCCTGTGGTCGACGCCGCCGAGGAGCCGTGCCATTCGCTGTCGGAGGCCCCCGCGGGGACATACCTCGACACATCGGGCATGGTGCTTGCCCTCCGCATGGGCAGCGAGTTGCGCTGGGCGATGGGAGCCGGGACGGACTCCGGGGCACGCCCCTGGCGGTCCTGCTCGGTGCCGGTTCCGTCGGTCTCAGCCACTGGGATGTCTCCTTGTTTTGCCATGATCCGCCGCGTCGCGGATTTCCCCTTCGAGACTACCGGGCCGCACGCCCGCGCACCCGGAAGAAGAGCCCCGCACGGCGTTCCTTACGCCGTGCGCGCCGCCCCTCCCCGGTCAAGGGCCGCAAGATCTCCGGTGGCCCCGGCCCGCACGGCGCGCCTGCCAAGGATCAGGGTGTACGCCCAGTACGCGGCGAGGACGAGGAGACCGATGCCCAGGCGCGCCCAGTGCGGCAGCCCACTGGGGGTGACGAAGCCTTCGACGAGGCCTGAGACAAACAGGACCAGGACGAGTCCGAGGGCGACCGTGATCAGGGACCGCCCCTCCTCGGACAGCGCTGCGGCCCGGGTCCGCCGCCCCGGCGACACCCAGGCCCAGAAGATCCGCAAACCGGCGGCCGTGGCGATGAAGATCGCCGTCAGCTCCATGAACCCGTGCGGGAGGATGTAGAGAAAGAACACGTCGAGCTTGCCGAAGGCGGCCAGCATCCCGCCGGCGAGACCGACACCCTGCGCGTTCTGGTACAGGATGAACGGTGGCCAGATCCCGGTGACCCCGAAGGCGACCGCCTGGAGGGCGATCCAGGCATTGTTGGTCCACACCAGGCCGGCGAAGGACGCCGCCGGATTCTCCGAGTAGTAGTCGATGAAGTCCTCCTCGACGTACCGGCGCAGGTCCTCGTCGGTTCCGAGGGCCGCGATCACTCCCGGCGTGTTCACCACCCACGCCCCGTACGCCCAGGCGACGGCGGTGAACAGCACCCCCACGACAACGGTGAGCCAGCGCACGCGGTAGAACGCGGCAGGGAGCGAGACGACAAAGAACAGCGCGATATCTTCAAGGAAGTGGGAGCGGGCGCCGCTGAAACGGGTCCGCGCCCGCGACAGGCGCATCGACAGGGCGCCCGACAGTTCCCCCTCCGGGGCGACGGAACGGATCATCGACAGGTGGGTCGACACGCGCTGGTACAGCACCAGGAGTTCGTCCGCCTCCGCGCCGGTGAGGCTGCGGCGCCGCACCAGTTCATCGAGCCGCTCCCAGTCGGGGCGGTGCACTTCACTGAAGGCGTCGACGTCCATGCTGCCCACCCTATAGCGCGGGGTGGAAGATAGGGTGGAGCCCGGACAGCCGGTGGTGCGAAGGGGGAACGTCAGTGGATTCAGTGGTGACCGGCGAGGCAGTGGTCCTCGAACTGCGCTCGGCAGGCTTCGCCGCCCGCGCCCTCAGCTCGATCATCGACACCGTGGCCCAGATCGTGGTGTTCCTCGGCATCCTGTTCCTCGTTGGGAGCACCCTCGGCGGGATTCTTGATCCGGCACTGACCCGGGCCCTGACACTGGTGCTGGTCATCCTGGTGTTCCTGATCCTGCCGGTCACCATTGAAACCCTCACCCGCGGCAAGTCCCTTGGCCGGGTGATGCTCGGGCTGCGGATCGTGCGCGACGACGGCGGCGCCATCCGGTTCCGGCATGCGTTCATCCGCGGCATGCTCGCGGTGCTTGAGATCTACCTGCTGGTCGGCTCGCTCGCCTTCGTCGTCGCGTTGTTCAACGAACGCTCGAAGCGGCTTGGGGACCTGCTGGCCGGGACGTACGCGCTGCGTGAGCGGGTGGTCGTGAAGCCGCGCGCGGTGCCCGAGGTGCCGCACCACCTCCAGGCCTGGGCGTCGACCGCGGATATCGGGCGGCTTCCCGATCCGCTGGCCCGCCGGGTCTCCCAGTTCCTGGCGCAGGCACCCCGTCTCACTCCGCAGTCCCGGGCGGCCCTCGCGGCCGAGCTGGCCCGCGAGGTCGGCACCGCCGTCGCGCCGGCCCCGCCGCGGGGAACCCACCCGGAGGATTTCCTGGCCGCGGTGGCCGCCGCCCGCCGCGGGCGGGACTATTCCCGCATGCTCCGCCAAAAGGAGGTCGTTGGTTCGACGGCTGAACGGCTGCACCGGCTTCCCTTCAGCCGGTAGCAGGCCGGCCCGGCAGGACGGCGGGGACCGGCGCTACTGCCGGGTGCCGTTCACGTAGTCCTCCCAGGACAGGTTCCAGTCGCCGAAACCGTCGTGGACGTACATCGGGCCGTAGTTGGTGTTGAGGATCTGCACCACGTCCCCGGGCCCGAAGTTGTCGTAGAAGTACTTCGCCCCTTCCGGGGACATCCCGACGCAGCCGTGGGAGACGTTGATCGAGCCGAGGGCCACCTGCGCGGCGGGCAGCGCCTCGTGGACGAAGGCGCCGCCGTTGCTCAGCCGGCTGGCGTGCTTGACCACCGTGGGCGGGTAGTAGGCGTCGTCGCCGGGCTTCAGCCCGATCGACTCGGCGGTGAACTTGGTCGACTCGTACTTCTCCATCACCACGTGGTAGCCCACCGTGGAGGGCCATTCCTTGGTGCCGAGGGTGACCGGGAAGGTGCGCTGGAGCTTGCCGCCGATATAGACGTTCATGGTCTTGGTCTTGTCATCGACGACCGCGAGGCGGGTGTCGTGGGTCTTCACGGTGAACGTCCGGTCGAAGTTCCCGATCATGGCGTTGCCGAAGTCCACGCCGAAGAGCTTCATGTCCACGGTGATGGTGCTGTTGGGGGCCCAGAACTCCTGGGGCCGGTAGCGCACCTTGGTGTCGGTGAGCCAGTAGAACGCTCCGGGCTGTCCGCTGGTGCTCGTGACCTTGATGGCCTTCTCGACGGCGTCCTTGTTCACCACCGGCTCGCTGAAGTTGATCTCCAGCGGCTGGCCGGTGCCCACGGTGGTTCCGTCGAGCGGGTACAGGGCGGCGTCGGCCTCGTTGGCCGGTTCGACGGTGGAGAAGGTCTGTTCCCGGGTCGTCTTGCCTCCGGAGGTATCGCTCACCGTGTAGGTGAACGCGTACTGGGTGTTGAACGCCAGCCGCTCCCCCGCGGTCCACTTCGTGCCGTCCGCCGAAAGCGTCCCGTTGACCGGGGCGCCGCCGGTGACCGGCTCCAGGGTGACGTCGGAAATCCTGCCGTTGCGTGCGCTGACCTCGGCCACGGTGACCGGGTTGACCGCGGCGGCGCCGTCGGCCGGAACGGCATTCACCGTGACGTCGCGCGCCGGGGGCGCGGTGGTCGGCGCGGGCTCGGCCGGGGTGGAGCTCGCGCCGGCCGGCGCGGACGGGCCCGGCCCGGCCTCACTGGGGGAATCGTCCCAGGGCGAGGCGACCGCCAGTCCGACCCCGCCGCCGACGACGAGGAGGCCGGCGACGGCGATCGCCACGGCCTTCCCTGCGTGCCGGCCCGATCCGCCCTGCCCAGCTGACTGCGTCATACGCCCAACCCGTTCCTTGAAGAATGCTGCCGAAGTGCGATCTTACGTGCCGGGGCCCGCCGCGCCACGCAGGAACGGTTACGAACTGCCAACGATCGGCGTGCCGGCGGCCTCAGTACCGGTACTGGTCGGTCTTGTACGGGCCGGCGGCGTCGAGGTCGAGGTATTCGGCCTGGGCCTTGGTGAGCTCGGTGAGTTCGACGCCGAGCGCGCCCAGGTGCAGCCGGGCGACCTTCTCGTCGAGGATCTTCGGCAGCACGTAGACCTGCTTGTCGTAGACCTGTGACCCGTCCGCGTCCTCGCGCCCCACCTTGGTGAACAGTTCGATCTGCGCGATGGTCTGGTTGGCGAAGGAGTTGCTCATGACAAAGGACGGGTGCCCCGTGGCGTTGCCGAGGTTCAGCAGGCGCCCCTCGGAGAGCATAATGATCGAGTGCGCTCCGGTGCCCGCGGCGGCGTCCTCCGGGAAGACCCACTCGTGGACCTGGGGCTTGATCTCGATCCGGGTGATCCCGGGAACCTTCGCGAGGCCGGCAATGTCGATCTCGTTGTCGAAGTGGCCGATGTTCCCCACGATCGCCTGGTGCTTCATGCCCGCCATGTGGGAGGCCATGATGACGTCCTTGTTGCCGGTGGTGGTGATGAAGATGTCACCCTGGGCCAGCACGGATTCGAGCCTTGCCACCTGGTAGCCGTCCATGGCGGCCTGCAGCGCGCAGATCGGGTCGATCTCGGTGACGATCACGCGCGCACCCTGGCCGCGCAGCGCCTCGGCGGCGCCCTTGCCGACGTCGCCGTATCCGCACACGACGGCGACCTTGCCGCCGATAAGGACGTCGGTGGCGCGGTTGAGGCCGTCGGGCAGCGAATGCCGGATCCCGTACTTGTTGTCGAACTTCGACTTGGTCACGGAGTCGTTGACGTTGATCGCCGGGAACAGCAGCTTGCCCTGTGCCGCCAGCTGGTACAGGCGGTGCACGCCGGTCGTCGTCTCTTCGGTGACGCCCTTGATGCCGGCGGCGATCGCCGTCCACTTCCCGGGTTCGGTGTCGATGGTGCTGCGCAGCACGTCGAGGAACACGGTGTACTCGTGGGAGTAGTCGACGTCGTTGTCGGCCGGGTTCGCCGGGACGGCCCCGGCGGCCTCGAACTCGGCGCCCTTGTGTACGAGCATGGTGGCGTCGCCGCCGTCGTCGAGGATCATGTTCGGGCCGAGGCCCTCGGCCTGGCCGGGCCAGGTGAGGATCTGGGCCGCGGTCCACCAGTATTCCTCGAGGGTCTCGTTCTTCCAGGCGAACACGGGCACGCCGGCCGGTTCCTCCACCGTGCCCCGACCGACGACGACGGCGGCCGCCGCCTCGTCCTGGGTGGAAAAGATGTTGCACGAGGCCCAGCGCACCTCGGCGCCGAGCGCGATGAGGGTTTCGATGAGGACGGCGGTCTGCACGGTCATGTGCAGGGAGCCGGCGATGCGCGCCCCCTTGAGCGGCTGCGAGTCGGCGTATTCGCGGCGCAGCGCCATCAACCCGGGCATCTCGTGTTCGGCCAGGCGGATCTGGTGCCGGCCGGCCTCGGCGAGGGAGATGTCGGCGATCTTGTAATCGAAGGTCATGGGGTTCCTCATCGTGTGCCGGGATGGGCGGCATCGGATGCCGCTGTCTGTGCTTCGGAGGCAAGGAGCACCGGGATGCCTTCCTCGAGACGGTAGGTGCGCCGGAGCCCGTCGGGTCCGGACTCCCCGGAGACCAGGACGCCGTCCCGCTCCACCAGGGCGGCCCCGGTGACCGGGCAGCGCAGCACCTCGAGCAGCTGCTTGGACAGATGTGCCATGGATTACAGCTTTCTGGAGAGGGGATGCAGGCCTTCGTCCAGCCTACCGCCGGGCCGGTGGAGGCGGGAAACCCTCAGGAGGTGCGCCTATTCCTTGAGGATGCGCAGGTGTCCGCGGCGCGGTCCGGTGCCCTCGGCGGGCGGCTCGATGGGGGTCCGGCTCGAGCGCTGGGAGACCTGCCCGGGCTCCGGGGCGCGGTCGACGCCGGCCTCGCGGACGGCGTCGGCCAAAGCGAGCAGGTCGTCCGGGTTCGGCCCGGGGGGCGTCGAGGGAAGCATCAGGTGGACCACTTCCCAGCCGCGGGGCACCGTCAGGGTTTCGGCGTGCTGGGCGCACAGGTCGTAGCAGTGCGGCTCCGCATAGGTCGCCAGGGGGCCGAGCACGGCGGTCGAGTCGGCATAGACGTAGGTGAGCGTGGCGTAGGCAGGGCGCTGGCACGCGGAACGAGAGCATGAACGGAGGGATCCCACGATCGGCAAGCCTACCCGCTGCCGGAGTCAAACTCCGGGAGCACCGCCGCGGCGGGCAGCCGGATGGATGCATCGGGGGTGCGATGGGCATACAGTTCTACCATGCGGGATGCTTCAACATTTTCGGTTAACCTCTCCGGCGCCGAGTCGGCGGCGCCCCGAGGGGGCCGTTCCTATTTCGAGCGCCGCAGGAACCGGCGTGGCAGGGGCCTTCGGGGGGACCTGATCGGGTCGCATCTGCCGGGCTTCCGGACGCGGGCGGAGCGGTTCGATGACTGGGTGATGGAATCGGCCCAGCGCCTTGAGCGGCTCTGGGGCGAGCGGATCCAGGACCTTCAGATCATCGTCCAGGAGATCCCCGACGGGCTCGAGGACCTGACCCGGGAGAAGATACGGGACCTGCTCGGCTCGGTGACGCCGGCCGCGCCGGGCCGTCCGGCGGCGATCACCGTGTACCGCCACCCGGTGGAGATGGCGGCAAAGGGCGTGATGCCGGTCAACGAACTGGTTCACGACGTCGTCGTCGAGCAGGCCGCCGAGCTGCTCGGCATGGCGCCGGAGGCCGTTGACCCCGCCTACGGGCGCTCCCAGGCCTGACCGGCCGCGCTTTTCGGCGCCGGCCTCCGGTCCGGCGCCGCGGTGACCCTTGCGGTGAGGCTCAGTACCCGAGGACGATCGGGATGCTCTCGCGTCCTGTGGCTCCGGGCGGCACGGCGCTCACCGAGATGCCGGCGGCGTCGGAGAGGGTGTTGACCTGGGCTCCGTACACGGGATCCCCCGTGGCGCTGATGACCGCCGCGGCGGCCCCCTTCATCAGGTCCGAGGCAGTCACGGCCACCGAGGTGCCGCCGGCGAGGTTGAAGATTTTCGGGGTGCCAAGGGTCCCGTCGGCACGGATACCTGTCACGCTCACCTCTGAACGGCCCGACGGTGAACCGAAGACCAGGGAGGCGTCAGTGCCGTCGGCGAAGACGACACTTGAATCTCCGCCGATCCGCGCCGCGGCGACGGCGAGCCCTTGGTCGACGGGTTTGCCCGGGCCTGTCCCCCGGCTGACCCGCACGGCCGCCGAGACCGGAACATCGGCGCTGATGGCGACGGTGTAGTTCCCTTCCGGCAGCTCATCGAGCGGCAGCGTCGTCAACGCTCCTGCCCGGGCCGTGACGACCCCGCCGCCGTCGAGGGTCAGCTCTCCGTCGGGGCCGAGGACCACCACGTCGAGGACGGCGTCGCTGGTGCCGGGCACCAGCACCTGCAGGGCCGGAGCGGCCCCTTCGTACCCCTTCTGCTCCCGGATGCGCCGCGCGGTGGCGGCATCCTGGATGGCCACCCCGGGAAGGACCTGGGTGTCCGCGGGGCCGGCGGTCGGTGTCAGCAGCTCCACCCCGCCGGGAGTGAGCCCGCGCAGCACGCTCTGCTGGACGAAGGCGGTGATCCGGCCTCCGGTGCTGCGGACCCGCACCGCGAGCTGCTCCTGGCCGGCCGCGAGCCCGCCAAGGACCAGCTGGCGGGTCTGGCCGGGCGGCACGAGCAGCCCGGTACCACCAGAGGCTTCCACCGGCCCCTCGGCGCCGGTGAGTTCGAGGTCGACGGTGGCCGGGGTCTGGGTGGGGTTGGACAGGAGAAGCACCGAGGTGGAGCCAACGGTAGTGTCGGCCCCGAGGATCCACAGGTCATTCGAGGGCGCCTGGCACGGGGCGGCGGCGAGCCCGCGCAGGTCGCCGTCCCGGGCCGTGTAGCTGAACATGGCGCCGGCCACCGGAGTCTGCGCACCGAGCGGTTCGGCCCGGAACACCGAGGCATCCTGAACAGCCGTGCCGCCGGCCACTCCGGCGGTCCGGCTGGTCAGCCCGCTGGAGTCGCTGCTCGCCGGAGGGGCAGCCTCCTCGCCCTCAGCGGGTCCCGTCGCGAGCACTGCCAGCGGGTCGCCGCCGCTGAGGGGGGAAAGGTCGCTGCCCGGGAGCGCTCCGGAGAGGTCGCCCAGGACCATGGCGCTGACTCGGGTCTTCGCCGACTTGGAGACGGGGCTGAACTCCGGGTCGATGCCTCCGGCATCGACTCCGAGCAGCCGCGGCGGTCCGGCGCAGACGGCCGTGTAGTCCCCGGCGGGCACGGCCGTTCCAGGGATGTCGTAGCTGAAGGCGTCGGCCGCCGGGCGGGGAATCAGGGCGCCGGTGGCCAGCGCCACCGTGGCTCCGAGTACCAGCACCGCGGCCACGGCTCCGGGCGGGCCCTGCAGTCCACGCCGGCGCGGAATCCGGACGGCCGACGCGCCTGCGGCGGAGGATGCTTGGGTGGAGGCGGGTTCGCGCTCCGTGAGCCCCTCCTGCGGGGCTACCTCCTGCGGGGCTACCTCCTGCGGGGGTACCTCCTGAGTCAGTCCGTCCTGCGGGGCGGACCGCCCCGGCTCTTCGTCCCCGGTGCGTCCGTTCCCGGTTCCCCTGTCGGTTCCGCCGCTCATGCTTTCGTCTTTCCAGGATTCGATCCCACGAGACCGGGTCCGGTCCCGTGCTGGTCCCCACCGCGGTCGGCTCCTGTGTGCAGGGAGCCGGACCGGTGCCGCATGGGTTCCTCCGGCGAACGCCCTCCCCGTCGGGGGCCCGACGGAGCGGGGGGCCGCCCGTGCTCCGGACGCGCCGCCGCGGGGAGGCGCGACAGCTTCAGACGGGTCGGAAGCGGCAGCGCGAGCAGCAGCGTGATGAGCAGGACCGCGGCCTGGCCGGCCTCGACCCAGGGCTGCCAGGGGCTGACGAACCTCACCTCGAGCTCGCCGCCGGCGGCGGGCAGCGCGAAGGTCTGGGCCCATCCGGTCGATTGGCTGTCCAGGACCCGACCGTTGAGGGTGGCCTTCCAGCCCGGATCGGCCCGTTCCGCGAGCACCAGCGTGCGGCCCTCCGACCCCGACGGGATGTCGGCGTCGACGGTGAGCGGGCCGGAGCGAACGAGTGCCTCCGCGTTGCCTGAGGCATCGAGGATGCGCACCCGCGCGGTCTGCGCACCGGCGTCCTCGACGCCGGCCGGTGTTGCCGGCGGCACGACGCGCCAGAGCCAGCCGGAGGGTGTGCTGCCGACAGCGGCAAGGCCTGGGACGGAGTCGAGCTGCCCGGCCAGCAGCTCCGCTGCCGTTCCGCTCTGCCGGAGCACGACATAGCCGACGCCAAGTGTGCGCAGGTCCTCCCGCGGGTCGATGCCGGTTCCCCCGGTGATCGCCGCGACGGAGGTGCGGAGTGTCGCCGTCGCATCGTCGTCGCCGCGCACGTCGGCCGCCCCCGGGGAGCCCTGGACGGCGCGGGCCGCATACAACGGGGACAGCGCATCGAGGGTGGTGCCGCCGCCGCGGACCAGGGCGGCATCGATGGCGCCCTCCTCCGTCCGGCGGAGCACCAGGGTCCGGGTGCGGTCCGGTCCGTTGCCGCGGTCGGCGGCGGTCGCCGGCAGTGTCCGGGCCGGGCTGGCTGAGATCTGGACGTCGGTTCCGAACCGGGTGCTGGAGGCCGCCGCCCTGCCGTCCGAAGAGGTGTCCGCAGTCCCGTTCGCCGCGGTGGCAGCACCGGCGGAGGCGGGTGCCGCCGTCCCGGAGGCCGGCGTCGTGAGCACGTGGGGCAGGGTCCACAGCCCAAGGCTGACGACAGGACCGAGGGCCAGCACGACCGCCCCCGCCACCAGCAGGGGCCGGACCCCGCGCCGGCGCCCGCCGGTGGCCGGCATCGAGCTAGTGAAACGGTCGGCGCCGAGAAGCGCGGCGGCGAGCACGGCCAGGCTGAAGGCCGAGACCATGGGGCCGGGGAACGGCGGAATGAGGGAGGTCGGGCCCGCGGCGACGGGCAGGTGCGCCGAGGCCGCGCTGGAGGCCAGCACCAGGAGGGCGACGGCCCACGCGGAAAGCGCTGCCGGCCGGCGACGCCCGGAGAACAGCGCGCCGGCGGCGAGCAGGACGGCCGGCGCTCCCACGACGAGGGCGGCGACCAGGGCCCACGGCCCGGCGGCCGGGACGCCGGCCGGGGCGGCCAGGGCGTCGAAGGACACCGGGTAACCCAGCACCTGCTGCCAGGCCGCGGCGGCGGAAAACTGAAGCGGCACCCCGGGGTCCCCGAGGAGGCCGCGGGGCTCGAGCCCCACGGAGAGGGCGACCGGCAGGGCAAGGACGAGGGGAGGAAGCAACGACCACCAGAGGGTCCGGGCCCTCCGGCGCAGGATCAGGCACGCTCCAGCGATACCGAGCACGGCGGCGGGCAGCAGGGAGGGCGCCGCCGAGGTGACGGCGGCCAGGAGTAGGCCGGCCGCTGCGGCGGCGGTCCAGCTGGGAGTCCCGTTCGTGCCGGGCCGCAGCCGGACTTCACCCGTCGCCGAGGGTGCCGAGGCGGCGGCGCCGACGGCACGGACCAGGCCCAGGAGCACGAGCGGCAGCAGGAGGTGTGCGAGCAGGGCGCCGAGCCTGCCGCTGCCGAGGGCGACCTGCAGGGCCGGCACCGCGGCCCAGAAGAACGCCGCCCACAGCCGCAGCCCGCGGGAACGGGTGAGCGCGCCCGCGGCGAACCACGCGGCGAGCCCGGCCAACGGCAGCGCGAGCAGGTGGATGGTCACGAGCGCCGCATTGGGGTTCCCCAGCCCGAGCGCCGAAAGCGCCCAGAGCAGGTAGGAGAAGGGGCTTCCGTGCCCGGGCGCACCGGAGCCCAGAGGCACCCACCAGGCAGAGGCTTTCTCCCAGATCTCCCCCGGCGTGGGCGGAAGGGGAAGCAGCGCTCCCCCGGCCAGGGATGGGGCGCCGATCCAGGAGCGGAGGGCCAGCAGGGACACACCGAGCAGCACGGCCGCGGCGGCGAGAGCCCCCGCTCCGACCCAGGCGCGGCCGGGCGCGGCCAGCGCGGCGAAATCGTCATTGCTGTCACCGGCCGGCACGTCCTGCTCGGGAACGGCTCCCGTGCCGCCTCCTCCGGCCACGGCTCCGCGGGCGGTGAACGCCTCAAGGACGGAGCGGCGGTGCGCCCAGACCTCGCGGCGTGGAGTGAGCAGCGGGCGCACGACGCCCCGAGGGAGCCGCCGGGTCCGCCGGGCGCCGCGCCGGGCCCTGGTCAGGACCACCGGACGAAGCGCCGCGGCGAGGCTTGCCAGGAGCTGCCCCGTTCCGTGGGCGGGATCCTTGGCGAGCAGTCCGAGCAGGAGCCGGCCGACACCACCGAGCACTGCGCCAATGGCGAGGAAGGGCACCTGCCACAGCGGGGCGTGCTTGAGCCGCAGGAAGACCTCCGCCCGGCGCGCGGCCCTGCTGCCGACGGGCCCTGTCCCGCGCGAGGAGGCATGGCGCATCACGGCGGCCGGCACCACGACCACCCGGTGCCCGGCGAGGCGGTTGCGCCAGCAGAAGTCGATGTCGTCGCCCACGCCCGGCAGGGCCGGATCGAATCCACCCAGGGCGTCCCAGACGTCGCGGCGGATGAGCATCCCGGCGGAGTTCACGGCGAAGGTGTCGCTGCGGGCGTCGTACTGGCCCTGGTCGTGCTCGTCCACGTCGATGAGGGTGAGCCGCTCAGCCCACCGGCTGATGGAGAGCCCGACGTCAAGGAGTTCCCGCGGGTTGTCCCAGTGCACCTGCTTGGTCCCCGCGACCGTCACCGACGGTGCGCGCTCGACCGCCAGGAGCAGCTCCTCGAGCGCCGTGGGTCCGGGTGCCGAGTCGTCATGCAGCAGCCACAGCCAGTCCTGGTTCTCCGTACCCTCCGCGGCGGCCTTCCGCTGGGGTATCTGCGCGACGGCCGTCCTGACGGCGGCCCCGAACCCGGCCCGCGCCGGCGAGCCCACTACAGGCGCGCCGACGGGAAGGCCCAGTTGAAGGATCGACGCCGAATCGTCGGTGGAGCCGGTGTCTACGCCGACACTGAAGTCGACCGGGCGGCTCTGGCCGGCGAGGGCATCAAGGGTGGTGGGGAGATAGCGGGCGCCGTTGTGGGCTACGACGACGGCCGTAACGCGGAGGTCAAGCAGAATCAGACTGCTCGCTTCCGCAACCGGCGCCGCTCGCGCTCGGAGAGGCCGCCCCAGATGCCGAAGCGTTCGTCGTTTTCAAGCGCGTACTCAAGGCATTCCGAGCGCACCATGCAGGCACCGCAGACCTTCTTGGCGTCCCGCGTCGAGCCGCCCTTCTCGGGGAAGAAGGCCTCCGGGTCGGTCTGGGCGCACAGCGCGTCCGACTGCCAGCCGAGTTCGCCGTCGTCATAGCCGCCGGCCGGCGGCAGTGCGGGCCACTCGGGCTGCGCCTTCCGCTCGCTTGGGGCCGGTTCGGCAGCGCTCCACGCGTCGTCGGAGCGGCCGGGCAGGACGAGGAGGCTGCTCGGGCCCGGCTCGACCTCCGGCAGGTCGGTCAGTGCTTCATGCGCCGCGAGGAACGCGGTGGCCTGGTCCTCCAGGGAAGTGCGCACGTCCTCGCGGTACCGCTCGGCGGCACCGGGGTCGGCGGGGTCAAGGAACCAGTCGTCGGGCACCCCCCGTGAACCGTAGCGCGCCGAAGCATGCGCTGCGATGTGGCGTTGGTCCTCGACGCGTTCTGGATTCCCCATAGTCAGCCCTTCCGGTGTCCCCGTCCCAGCCTCATCCCGGTCGACGCTCGCGCCGGGGTGCTGGAAAAAATCCGATACCTAATTACAAGGGTGTAATACACAGGAGTCAAGCGGGGGCGGCAATTTTACAGAGCAGAATTCCATTTGCGGGCGAACGCCACGCGGGAAAACCTACTCGAATTACCCTCCGTACTACTTGGAAAGGTCCCGGGATGCCGAAGCTGCCCTCCCCACCGTGCGCACGTCCCATCGATTCTATGCTGGGAAGCGCACGTCCTTCTAATCGCGCGTCACCCGTCCCCACCTTCGGAGAAATATCCAATGGACCAGCACCCCACTCCCTCGGCCGTCCTCTCCCGTCTGCGCCAAGCCACCTCGCCGCGGCTCGTCTGGTACGGCCCCGACGGCCGCATCGAACTGTCGGGCAGGGTGTTCGACAACTGGGTCGCGAAAACGGCGAACCTCCTCGTTGAGGAACTCGATGCCGGGACCGGTACGCGCGTGGAGCTGGACCTTCCGGTCCACTGGAAGTCCCTGGTGTGGGCGCTGGCCTGCTGGCAGGTGGGGGCGGTCCTCGCCCCGGTACCCGCCGCGCCGGGAACCGATCCCGGCCCGGCGTCGGGCGCGGACCTTGTGGTGACCTCGGCCGAACGGGAGGTGGCCCCGCCGGCGGTGCAGGTCGCCGTCGCCCTTGGCGCGCTGGCCCTGCGCTGGCCCGCTCCGCTGCCGGCGGGCGCGGTCGACTACGCCGCCGAGGTGCGTTCCTACGGCGATTATTTCGCTGACGCCGTCGCCCAGGAAGCCTCCACGGTCCTGTTCGAAGGCGCCGGACCAAACGAGTCCGGTACCACGCCGGATGCCCTGACGGTCGCCGGGCTGAACCGGCTCTTTGCGGCGTCACCGGAGCCCTCCGGCGTCGTGCTCCTGGGAGCGGAGACATCCCTGCCGCGTGCGCTGGCGGCGGCACTGGCGGTCTGGAGCGTCGACGGGACCCTCGTGGTGGTGCACCCCGAGGTAGCCGTGACGCAGAGCCTGCTCGACGGCGAGCGCGTGGGCACCCGCGCGGCTTTCACCGCAGACGCCGGCTGAGTCCGGAGGAGCGCCGGACCCGGACTACTTCGGGTCGGGGTCCCCGGTGCCGATGCGGACGTTTCCGCCCGCCCCCGCCCCGGGCAGGGCACCGGTGTGGAGATGCAGGAGCTCGTGGTCCTGGCTGAAGTTCGGGTCCGCGTCGAGTTCGGCGTTGAAGACCCAGAACCGGTAGGCCACGAACCGCACGGCGGTCGCGAGCACCGTGCCGGCGATTCCGGCGAGAAACAGCAGGTTGGGGTCGAGGATTCCGAAGGGATACTTGGCGAGCCACACGCAGCCGGCGGCGATGCCCATTCCGACCACGTTGATCAGGACGAACATCGAGAATTCGCGCAGCGGGTTGGGCTGCCTGCGGCGCCGGAAGGTCCAGTAGCGGTTGGCGACCCAGGCGAACACGGTCGCCACGGACGCGGAGACGAAACGGGCCTTGACCTCACTGCCGGCCATCGGGCCGTGGATCAGCCACCAGAAGAGCCCGTTGTCTATGACAAACGCCACTCCCCCGACGGCCCCGAACTTGGCAAGTTCCCGCCAGAAGAGGGAGACGAGGCCCCGGATGCGTTCCGTAACTGCTGACATGCGACCTCCGCGGTCAAAGGGTAATTACCGTCCACCGCGGAGCGTCCGGCGCGCCGCGGCGGGCGGTCCGGCGGAACACCGGGCGGTGTTCCGCTCCGCGCCGGCGCGTGGCGTACGAGCCCCCATCTTACGGTCCGAACCTGTGCGTTTCCTACCTCTTCCGCCCCGTTCGGCTCCCCGCATCCCAGCGATGGCTGCGCTGGTAGGTACCCTGAGATAGTGACTTTTCCCGTAATTGGCGTAGTGGGCGGTGGCCAGCTGGCCCGCATGATGGCAGCGCCGGCGATTGAGCTGGGCCTGGAACTGAGGGTCCTGGCGGAGGGGCCCGGTGTATCGGCCGTGGCCGCCGTCGCCTCGTCAACCGTCGGTGACTACACCGACCTCTCGGCGCTGCGCGCATTCGCCGCTGGAGTCGATGTGCTGACCTTCGACCACGAGCATGTTCCCGGCGAGCTGCTGGAGCAGCTGACCGCCGAAGGGGTCAATGTGCAGCCGCGCCCCTCGGCCCTCGCCCACGCCCAGGACAAGCTGCGGATGCGCCGGGCGGTCGAGGACCTTGGCCTGCCCAACCCGCGCTGGGCCCCCGTCGCCGACCTCGGCGCCCTTGAGGCCTTCGGCCGCTCCGCCGGCTGGCCCGTGGTCCTCAAGACCCCCCGCGGCGGCTATGACGGCAAGGGCGTCCTCGTCCTGGAGACGCCGGCGGACCTCCCCCGGGCCGCCGCCTGGTTCGGTGCAGGCGATCTCCTCGCGGAGCAGTTCGTGCCGTTCGAGCGCGAACTGTCGGTCCTCGTGGCACGCACGCCGTCGGGCAGGACCCGGGCCTGGCCCGTCGTGCACTCGATCCAGGTCGCGAGCGTCTGTGACGAGGTCATCGCACCGGCCCAGGGGCTCGACCCGTCGGTGGCCGCCGCCGCTACCGAGGCGGCGCTGCGCCTCGCCGAGGCGCTGGAGGTGACCGGCGTGATGGCCGTTGAACTCTTCGAAACGCCCGCCTCCCCTCAGGGCTTCCTCATCAATGAACTGGCGATGCGCCCCCACAACTCGGGGCACTGGACAATGGACGGCTCCGTCACCGGCCAGTTTGAACAGCATCTGCGGGCCGTCCTCGACCTTCCGCTCGGGGACACCTCCCCGACCGGACCGGTCGTGGTGATGAAGAACTACCTGGGCGGGGCCAACACCGACATCTTCGGCGCCTACGCCGCGGCCCTCGCCGCGGACCCGTCGGCTAAAGTGCACTTCTACGGCAAAGAGGTGCGCCCGGGCCGCAAGATCGGCCACGTGAACGTCGTTGCCGCGGCGGGTGAGGACCTCCAGACGGTCCGGGCCCGGGCCGGCAGGACCGCTGCGATCCTGCGCGACGGCACCGATTCCTGGAAGGAACAATAGTGAGCAACCCCCTGGTGGGACTGGTGATGGGTTCGGATTCGGACTGGCCCGTCATGGAGCAGGCGGCCGCGGCCCTCGACGAGTTCGGGATCGCCTACGAGGCCGACGTCGTCTCGGCGCACCGGATGCCCGTGGAAATGATCGAGTACGGCCGGCAGGCGCACGCGCGCGGGCTGCGCGTCCTGATCGCCGGGGCGGGCGGAGCCGCGCACCTGCCCGGGATGCTCGCCGCCGTGACCCCCCTGCCGGTGATCGGCGTGCCCGTCCCGCTGAAGTACCTCGACGGCATGGACTCGCTGCTCTCCATCGTCCAGATGCCCGCGGGTGTGCCCGTGGCCACCGTCTCAATCGGCGGAGCCCGCAACGCGGGACTGCTCGCCGCCCGCATCCTTGCCGCCGGTGAGGGCGAAACCGCCGATAGGCTGCGGACCGGACTCATCTCCTTCGCGGCGGACCTGAAGGAGACGGCCACAGCGAAGGGCGCCGCCCTGCGCGGGCGCGCCGCCCACCGGGCGACGGAGGCCCCATGATCGACAACCCCAGTGCCCCCACCCCCGCGCGTGGCGACCGCGGGCAGCTCACCGATCCGGTGCGCTACCCCCAGTCGGCCCCTGCCGAGGTGCGGACCAAGCGTGCCTTCTTCCTGCTCGTCCTGACACTGTTCCTGCCCGGTTCGGCCCAAATCGTCGCCGGCGACCGGCGCCTCGGCCGCCGGGCGCTGCGGGTCACCCTCAGCGTTTGGGTCCTGGCCATCGGCGGCGCCGTCCTGGCCGCCGTGAACCGGCAGATCCTCGTGACCCTCGTAACCCACCAGCTGTGGTCGCTGCTCCTGATCGCCGTGCTGCTGGCGCTGGCCGCCGGCTGGGCGTTCCTGTTCATCAACACCCTGCGGATCATCTGCCTGCCGCTGCTCGAGCGCGGAACGCGGCCCGTGGTGGCCGCCGCCCTGGCCGTCGTCATGTTCGCCACCAGCGGCTCGCTCGCCTACGGCGCCTACCTGCTGGGGCTGGGCCGCTCCACCGTCGGCTCGATCTTCCAGGCCGGGCCGGCCTTCGAACCCGTCGACGGCCGCTACAACTTCCTGCTGATGGGAGGCGACGCCGGGGAGGACCGCACCGGACGCCGCCCCGACAGCATCTCCGTCATCAGCGTCGACGCCAAGACCGGGGCGACGACCACCTTCAGCATCCCGCGCAACTTCCAGAACGCTCCGTTCCCGGAGGACTCGCCTATGCGCGAGGTGTACCCCGACGGCTACAACTGCGGCGACGAGTGCATCATCAACAGCCTCTACACCACGGTGTCGCAGAATTACGCCGACCTCTACCCGGGCAGCAAGGACCCGGGGGCCGAGGCCATGATGGACGCCGCGTCCGGAGTGCTCGGCCTCGAGGTGCAGGGCTACCTCCTCGTCGACCTCAACGGCTTTGAGGAGCTCATCGACGCGATGGGCGGCATCCGCATCAACGCCGGCGGCTGGGTTCCCATCTCGGGCCCGGACATCCCGGGAACCGACCCGGTGCGCCACTACCCGCCCGAAGGCTGGATTCCGCCGGGAGTCCAGACCCTCGACGGCTTCCACGCCCTCTGGTACGCCCGCTCGCGCGAGTTCGTCACCGACTATGACCGCATCGCCCGGCAGCAGTGCGTGCAGCAGGCCATGATCGCCCAGCTCGACCCGGCGACGCTGCTCACCCACTTCCAGGCGATTGCCGCGGCCGGAACCCAGGTCGTCGAGACCGACATCCCCCAGGACCAGCTGGGAAGCTTCGTGGACCTGGCGCTGAAGGCCAAGGAGCACGAGACGCGGCGCCTGACCATCGGCCCGCCGGACTTCGGCACCCCGGCCGACAACTTCGTCACCTACCCCAACTTCGACGACATCCACTCCCGCGTCCAGCAGGAGCTCGCCGCGGCCTCCGGAACCGATGCCGGAGCCGCCGGGGAACTGCCCGGTCTCGAGCGCGCAGGCTTCGCCACCGTGCTGCCTGCGCAGACCACGGATCCGGGCATCACCCAGGAATACCTCGACCAGCTCGCCGCCATCGGTGACGACGCCACCCTGAGCACGCTGCTGGCCAACAACGGGGAATGCTCCCCGGCCTGACCCCGACGAAGAGGAGCGCCATGTACCTGCTCGAGAACACCATCCGGCCTTACGCGTGGGGCTCCCGGACCGCGATCGCCGAGCTCCTGGGAAGGGCCCCCTCCGGCGGGCCGGAGGCAGAACTGTGGATCGGCGCCCACCCCGGAGCGCCGTCCGTCGCGGAACTGCCGGACGGACGCTCCCCGTTGAACGCGGTCATCGACGCCGACCCCGACGGAACCCTGGGCGCGGAGGTGGCGGCGCGGTTCGGGCGCCGGCTCCCCTACCTGATGAAGGTGCTCGCCGCCGGGTCGGCGCTCTCGCTGCAGGTGCACCCCAGCACCGGGCAGGCGGAGGCGGGCTTCGACGCCGAGGAGCGCGCCGGTGTCCCGGCGGATGCGCCCGAGCGCAACTACAAGGACCGCAGCGCCAAGCCCGAGATGGTGTTCGCCCTCTCCCCCTTTGAGGCGCTGTGCGGGTTCCGGCCGCTGGCCGACGCCGCCGCCGTCTTCACCCACCTCGAAACCCTGGTGGAGCCAGGCTCGGAGGAGGCCGAGGTGCTCGGCGCGGTGGCCGCGGAGCTCGGCTCCGGCTCCGCCGGGCTGCGTTCGGGCTTCGAGATGCTTATCGCCGCCGGTCCGGAGATCGTCGCGGCGGTCGAGGCCGCCGTATCGGCCCCGCCGGAAGGATCCGGGGACGCCGGCGACCCCCGATTCACCCGAGACCTGGCGACCGTGGCCGAACTCGGTTCGCAGTACCCCGGCGACCCCGGCGTCCTGATCGCCCTGCTGCTCAACCGGGTCTCACTGCAGCCCGGGGAGGTCCTCTACCTTCCCGCCGGAAACATCCACGCCTACCTCAGCGGGCTCGGCATCGAGGTCATGGCCTCCTCGGACAACGTGCTCCGCGGCGGGCTGACCCCCAAGCACGTCGACACGCGCGAGCTCCTGGGGACCGTCGTGTTCGAGCCGCTCGCACCTCCGGCGCTGCAGCCCGAGCGCACAATGCTCGGCCAGGAGCTGTACCGCCCGCCGTTCGCGGAGTTCCAACTCCAGCGCATCGCTCTCGGCCCGGTGTCCGGTCCCGGGCAGGAGGGAAGCATGGCCCCCTCCCACGTGCCGCTGGCGCAGCACGGGCCAACGGTGGTCCTCGCCGTCTCCGGCTCGATCCTGCTCGATTCCCCCGCCTCCGACCTGCTGCTGACCCGGGGCCAAAGCGCCTTCATCCCCGCCGGGGAAGCGCCCGTCCTGGTGCGGCCGGCCGGGGATAGCACCGACGAGGGCGTCCTCGCCTTCGCCGTCACCGTCGGTGGAGATGTGGACGGGGCCGACGGCGCCTGAGCCCGGCGCGGGGCAAGGTCAGCGGCGGGGCAAGGTCAGCGGCGGAGCTTGGCCGCGGCTGCCCCGACCAGCACCCGGCCGCCCCGCACCGCGGTCTTGGCCAGCGGCAAGGCCGACGCGAACACCGGGTACAGGGGCGAGAGCGCCTTGTCCCAGGTGCCCATCAGCTGATCCTCGTGGCCGGCCCAGCCCATCTTGAACTTCGAGACACCATCGTTGAGGAGTCCGTTGAAGTCATAGCGGGTGATCCCCCGGTGCTTCATCTCCTCGATGGCGAACCACTTCAGGGCGTAGTTCGCGCGGAGCTTCTCGCCCTCCTCAGTCATTCCGCCGTACAGCTCGAAGGACGTGGCGTCGCTGGCGGAGAGCCAGAGGAAGGCCACCACCTCGGTGCCGGAGAACGCAGCGTACACCGGGGAGGCCTCGCCCAGGTTGTCGAAGATGTCGAAGTAGTAGGCGTCCTCGTGGATTCCGAAGCCCGCCCGCTCCGCCGTCTGGCGGTAGACGGCCAGGCAGGCCGGCAGCTCCCCGCGGACGACCCGCCGGTAGTCGAGGGCCTCACGGCCGGACTTGCGGATGTACTGGCGGTGCTTCTTGCTCATCCCCGCCAGCAGGTCCTCGGTGGACTGCGTGAGGTCCAGGATCAGGGTGCGCCCGATGAGGATCGTATTGGCGCTGCGCTTCCAGCCGGCGGAGGCCAGGCGCGCCTCGACCGCGCTGCCGGCCTCCCAGTCCGGTTCGATCGAGAGCGCGACGGAGCCGTGGGACGAGGAAACGTGCGCCGCGACGGCGTCGAGGACCTCGACTTCGCGGCCTTCAAGGGCCTGAGGTCCCCGCGGGATGTAGGCGAGGCTGCGCAGGGGGAACGGGAGCTTCCGCAGCAGCACCTGCGCCGAGCCGACCGTCGTGCCGCCGTCGCGCACCTCGACGCGCTCGACCGACCACCCGTGGTCCGCCTTGGTCTGGCCCCACCCCCACAGCTGCTGGGGGTGGCCGGACAGGGCGTTCACACCGGCATCCCAGAGGGCGCGGTCAAGGCAGGGCGTTACGGAGAGGCTCATGGGCCAACTCTATCGGGACGGCGCCTGAGGACCTGCGCCGCCCGGCCCTCCATCGGGGACGCAGCACCGACCGCCCGGCCGGCCCCGGCGCCGCCGTTACTGCATCCCGGGCGCAGGTGGCACCCTCCGGTCGCACGAGATCCTGAACACCTGCCCGTGTGACAAGAGACACCCTGGGGCGGCTCCGGGCGGGCCCGTGGCGTACCCGCGCGTAGGGTGGAAAGTATGCCTAGAACCGCCGCACGATCCGAAGGACCACCCGGACAGCACGACGCACCGGCTCCCGACCTCCCAAAATCCGGCCCTGAATCCGGCACTGAAACCCGCCCGGCTCCCGCCCGGCCGGGCTCCAATCCCCAGCCCTCCCGCGCCGCCGGCTCTGCCCGGCTTGACCGGCCGGTGTTCTTCACCGCCCTCGGCGTCATCGCGGCACTGGTCCTGGCCGCCGCGGTCTTTCCGTCGGAGTTCACCGACGTCACCGCCGCGGTCCTGGCCGGTCTCGTCACCAACTTCGGCTGGGCCTTCGTGGCCACCGCCACCGGTTTCGTCGCCTTCGCCCTCTTCCTCGTCTTCAGCCGGTACGGCAAGATCCGGCTCGGCCGCGACGACGAAAAACCCCGCTACTCGACGCCGTCCTGGATCGCCATGATGTTCAGCGCCGGCATGGGCATCGGCCTGATGTTCTACGGCGTCACCGAGCCCATCTCGCACTACCTCACGCCGCCCGTGGAAGGCATCGAACCGGGGACCCCCGCGGCCGCGCGCCAGGCCATGAACTACACGCTGTTCCACTGGGCCATCCACCCGTGGGCCATCTACGCGGTCGTCGGCCTGGCCCTCGCTTACTCCGCCTACCGCAAGGGCCGCGGAGCCGGCTTCAGCGGCGCCTTCCTGCCCCTGTTCCGCGGCAGGCCCGCACCCGGTGCGCTGCGCGCCATCGACGTCTTCGCCATCTTCGCCACGCTCTTCGGATCGGCGACCTCCCTGGGCCTCGGCGTGATGCAGATCAACGGCGGCCTCACCGAGGTCTTCGGCACCGGCAGCAGCCTCGGCCTGCAGATCGGCATCATCGCCCTGCTGACGATCTGCTTCGTCGTCTCCGCCGTCAGCGGCATCAGCCGCGGCATCAAGTGGCTCTCCAACGGCAACATGATCCTCGCCCTGGCCCTGCTGTTCTTCCTCTTCGTCGTCGGCCCTACGGTGTTCATCCTTGAACTGATCCCCGCCTCCGCCGGCAGCTACCTCGTCAGCCTGCCGCAGATGGCCTCGCGCACCGGTGCATTCGGCGGCCATGAGTGGCTCTCCACCTGGACCATCTTCTACTGGGCCTGGTGGATCTCCTGGACCCCCTTCGTCGGGTCCTTCCTCGCCAAGATCTCCCGCGGGCGCACCATCCGGGAATTCGTGATCGGCGTCGTCGCCGTGCCCAGCGTCATCAGCGTTATCTGGTTCAGCGTCTGGGGTGGAACCGCCATCACCGCACAGAATTCCGGGACCGACATCGCCGCCGCGAACGCCGAAAGCCAGGAATCGGCGATGTTCGCCCTGCTGGCCGACTACCCGCTGGCGGCCATCACCTCGGTCGTTGTGGTTCTCCTCGTGGCCGTGTTCTTCATCTCCGGCGCCGATGCCTCCTCCATCGTCCTCGGCTCGCTGTCCTCCTTCGGCGCGGCCGTGCCGCCGAAGTGGATCACCGTGCTGTGGGGGCTGCTCACGGGGGCGGTGGCTGCCGTCCTGCTCTGGGTGGGAAGCCTGCAGGCCCTGCAGACGCTGACCATCATCGCCGCCGCGCCGTTCCTGCTCATCATGATCGGCCTGTGCACGGCGCTGATGATGGACCTGGTCCGCGATCCGGCCGTGACGGGCGCCCGCCCGGCGTCGCTGCGCGAAGCCCGGCAGCGGCGCGCCCGCTCGGCGTCGCTCCGTGAGGCCCGGCAGCGGCGCGCCCGGCTCCTCCGCGGCCGCCGGCGGCAGCTGCAGTAAGCGCGTCAGGCGACCTTCACGATCGCGCTGCCCGACGCCGCGCTCTCGGCGACCGCGGCGAGCACCCGCTGGAGCTGCAGCCCGTCCTCGAAGGACGGGCTCGGCTCCGTGCCGGCCGCCACGGCCACCAGGAAGTCGCGGATCTCGTGGGTGAAGGAGTGCTCCCAACCGAGCAGGTGGCCCTGCGGCCACCACGCCTCGAGGTAGGGGTGTTCGGGTTCGGTGACCAGGACGCGGGTGAACCCCTGCCCGGCGGCGGCTACCGCGCCGTCGAACACGGAGAGCTCGTTGAGCGACTCGGAGTCGAAGGAAAGGGACCCGCGGGTGCCGAACACCTCGATCCGCAGCGCGTTCTTCCGGCCCAGCGCCATCCGTGACACCTCGACGCTCGCCACCGCCCCGGAGGTCAGGGACAGGCTCGCCCAGACGGCGTCGTCGACGGTGACCTCCTGCGGGCCGTCGGGCCCGCGGCGGGATCCGACGAAGGTGCGCATCCGGCCGGTGGCGTCGGCGACGGTGTCCCCCAGCAGGAACTGCACCTGGTCGATGGCGTGGGAGGCGATGTCCCCCAGCGCCCCGGAGCCGGCCTTCTCCTTCTGCAGCCGCCACACCATGGGCGCCTCGGCGTCGGCCAGCCAGTCCTGGAGGTACGCCGTGCGGACCTGGCGGATCTCCCCGAGCCGGCCCTCGGCGATGAGCGTGCGGGCCAGGGCGAGCGCCGGGACCCGCCGAAAGTTGAACCCGACCATCGACTGGACGCCGCGCGCCCGGGCCGCGCGGGCGGCCGCGACCATGGTTTCGGCCTCCGCGACGGTGTTGGCCAGCGGTTTCTCCACCAGGACGTGCTTTCCGGCCTCGAGGGCGGCCACGGCAATCTCGGCGTGAAGCCACCCCGGGGTGCAGATGTCGACGATGTCGATGTCGGGCCGGTCGAGGACCTTCCGCCAGTCGGTCTCGGATTCCTGCCAGCCATACCGCCGGGCCGCGTCGGCCACCGAGTCGGCGTCCCGCCCGACGAGGACCTTCTGTTCGAAGGCCGGCACCTCGAAGTACCCGGCGACATTGCGCCAGGCATGGGAGTGGGCCTTGCCCATGAACGCGTAGCCGATCACGGCCACGCCCAGCGGGCGGGTTGACTCACGCTGCGGAGCCATTGACCTCACCGGCCCTTTCCCCGGCGGAGCCGGCGCCGTGCCTGATTGATGTGCCTGCTCGATCTGCCTGCTCGTTCTGCCTACTTGATGCGGGCGTAGCTTTCCCATTTGTGGGCCTGGTGCTCGCCGTCGACGACCCGGATGGTCCCGGACTTCGAGCGCATGACGATCGACTGGGTGAGGACCTTGTCCTTGTTGTACCGCACCCCGCGCAGCAGGTCGCCGTCGGTGATGCCCGTCGCGGCGAAGTAGCAGTTGTCGCTGGTGACCAGGTCATCGGTCGAGAGGACCCGGTCGAGGTCGTGCCCGGCGTCGATGGCCTTCTGCTTCTCCTCGTCGCTGGTGGGCCACAGCCGGCCCTGGATGACGCCGCCGAGGGTCTTGATGGCGCAGGCGGCCACGATGCCCTCGGGTGTTCCGCCGATGCCCATCAGGGCGTCGACGTCGGTGCCCTCGCGGGCGGCGGCGATCGCGCCGGCGACGTCGCCGTCCATGATGAACTTCGTGCGGGCCCCGGCGGCGCGGATCTCCTCGATCAGCGGCTTGTGGCGGTCCCGGTCGAGCACCATGACGTTGAGCTGGCTGACCTTCTTGCCCTTGGACTTGGCGATCAGGTGGAGGTTCTGCTTCACCGGCAGGCGCAGGTCGACCATGTCGGCGGCCTCCGGGCCGGTGACCAGCTTCTCCATGTAGAACACCGCCGACGGGTCGAACATGGTGCCGCGTTCGGCGACGGCGAGCACGGCGAGCGCATTGTTGATGCCTAGGGCGGTCAGCCGGGTGCCGTCGATGGGGTCGACCGCGACGTCGCACAGCGGCCCGCTGCCGTCGCCGACCCGCTCCCCGTTGTAGAGCATCGGGGCTTCGTCCTTCTCGCCCTCACCGATGACGACGATCCCGTTGAAGTGGACCGTGGAGAGCAGGGAACGCATGGCGTCGACCGCGGCGCCGTCCGCGAGGTTCTTATCGCCGAAGCCCACCCAGTGCCCGCCGGCGATGGCCGCGGCCTCGGTCACGCGCACCAGTTCCAGCGCGAGGTTGCGGTCAGGCTCCTGGTCGCCGACGGCAAGGGCAGGCGACAGGGTGGAGTACTGGGCGTTCTGGGCGGTGGGGTTTGCGGCGTTGTCGGTCACGTGGGTCCTCGTCGTTGAAGGCAGTGTTTGTCGCAGGTCCGGTTCCGCCGGCGGGGCCGGCACAGTCCCTGAAGCCATCATAGTGGGGGCGGTCCGCCAGTGGAGCCGGGCTTGGGGCATCCGTTTAGGCCGGGGGCCTCCCGTGGGGGAAAATGGGAAGGTGAGCGATGCACAGCAGGAGACCGCAGGCCCCGACGGCGCCCGGCCCGGCCCCGACACCCCGGCGCCCAAGCCGGTCCTGACACCTGCCCAGGCCAAACGCGCCAACTCGACGGTGGTGGGGATGGTGATGGCGGTGGCCGCGACCGTCGCAATCGTCGTCCCGGTCGTCCTGATCAATCCCACGCACACCGCCGAGACCTACCAGCGCGACATCGACGTCGAGCGGGTCGCGGGCCAGGCCGCGGGCGACGCCGGCTACGAACCGGCCGCCCCGGAGCTGCCCGAGGACTGGAATTCGAACTTCGCGCGCTGGACCGCGGGCACCAGCGACGGCGTCGACTACTGGGAGGTCGGCTACCTCACCCCGGATAAGGGCTTCATCCAGTTCACCCAGACCGTCGAGGGCAACCCGACCTGGACGGCCCAGCAGGCCGGTGAGGCGCAGGTCTCCGGCGGGCGCAGCATCGGCGGGGTCGAGTGGGAGCTGCTCGATGCCTCAAACGGCGATACGGTGCTCACCTCCGAGGTGGACGGATCCACCCTCATCCTCAGCGGTGAGGCCGACCTCGCCGAATTCGACGTGCTGGCCGAGGCGGTCCTGGCCGACGTCGAACCCGCGCCGCCGACTGCCGAGGCCCCCTGACCCACCGGTAGAGTGGGGGCGTGACTGAGCAACTGACCCCCGCCCAGGCCTGGCACCGACTTCAGGAAGGCAACGCGCGCTTCGTCGCCGCGGATTCCTCCCACCCCAACCAGGACGCCTCGCGCCGGAGAACCCTGGTGCACAACCAGAACCCCTTCGCCGTGATTTTCGGGTGCTCCGACTCCCGGCTCGCCGCCGAGATCATCTTCGACCTCGGCCTCGGCGACGTGTTCGTCGTCCGCACCGCCGGCCAGGTGATCGACGACGCCGTGCTTGGTTCCCTCGAGTACAGCGTGAGCGTGCTGGGCGTGCCGCTGATCGTCATCCTCGGGCACGACAACTGCGGGGCGGTCACTGCGACGATGGACGCCATCGACACCGGGAACATGCCCACCGGGTTCCTGCGGGACCTCGTGGAGCGCATCACCCCCTCGGTGCTGACGGCCCGGCGCGACGGAACGACGGAGGTCAACGGCACCGCCGTCGAGCACGTGAGGCAGACCTCCAAGCGGCTGGTGGACAGCTCCCGGGTAATCGCCGACGCCGTGGAGGCCGGTTCGACCGCCGTCGTCGGGGTATCGTACCGGCTGGCGGAGGGCAAGGTGGTCCGGGTCTCCGGATTTGGCGCACTGTAAGCGCTGAGGCGAGAATTGGCCCATGACGCCAACCCCGAACACCACTTCCCAGGACGCCGGATTCCGGATCGAGCACGACACCATGGGCGAGGTGCGCGTTCCGGCCAACGCCCTGTACCGCGCGCAGACCCAGCGCGCCGTCGAGAACTTCCCGATCTCCGGCACCACCCTGGAGCGGGCGCACATCGAAGCGCTGGCCCGCATTAAGAAGGCAGCCGCGACCGCCAACGCCGAACTGGGGGTGCTCGACGGCGAGCGCGCCCGGGCCATCGAAGCCGCGGCCGAGGAGGTGGCGGCGGGAAAGTACGACGGCGACTTCCCCGTTGACATCTACCAGACCGGCTCTGGCACCTCATCGAACATGAACGCCAACGAGGTCATCGCGACCCTTGCGACGCGTGCCCTCGAGGCCGCCGGCAGCGCGGTGACGGTCCACCCCAACGACCACGTCAACGCCTCCCAGTCCTCCAACGACGTCTTCCCGACCTCGGTGCACGTCGCGGCGACCTCGGCGCTGACCAACGACCTGATCCCGGCCCTTGAGCACCTCGCCGCGGCGCTGGAGCGCAAGGCCGAGGAGTTCAGCACCGTGGTGAAGTCCGGGCGCACCCACCTGATGGACGCCACCCCCGTCACCCTGGGTCAGGAGTTCGGCGGCTACGCCGCGCAGGTCCGCTACGGCATCGAGCGGATTCAGGCGTCCCTGCCCCGCGTCGCCGAGGTCCCCTTGGGCGGCACCGCCGTCGGCACCGGCATCAACACCCCCGCCGGATTCTCGGCGCGCGTGATCGAGCTGCTCGCCGCCGACACCGCCCTTCCGCTGACCGAGGCCCGCGACCACTTCGAGGCCCAGGCGAACCGCGACGGCCTCGTGGAGGTCTCGGGGATGCTGCGCACCATCGCGGTGTCCCTGACGAAGATCCACAACGACCTCCGCTGGCTCGGCTCCGGGCCCAATACGGGCCTGGGCGAGATCGCCCTGCCCGACCTGCAGCCGGGCTCCTCGATCATGCCCGGCAAGGTCAACCCGGTCATCCCGGAGGCCGTGCTCATGGTCTGCGCGCAGGTCATCGGCAATGACGCCACCGTGGCCTGGGCCGGCACCAACGGCGCGTTCGAGCTGAACGTCGGCATCCCGGTGATCGCCCGCAACGTGCTCGAGTCGATCCGCCTGCTCAGCAACTCCTGCCGCGTCTCGGCCGACCGCATGGTCGACGGGATCACCGCGAACGTGGAGCGGGCCCGCTTCCTCGCCGAGGCCTCGCCGTCGATCGTGACTCCGCTGAACAAGTTCATCGGCTATGAGAACGCCGCGAAGATCGCCAAGAAGGCCGTCGCCGAGGGGCTCACCGTGCGTGAGGCCGTGCTCGCCCTGGGCTTCGTGGAGCGCGGCGAGCTCACCGAGGAGCAGCTCGATACGGCACTCGACGTCCTGTCGATGACCCGCCCGCCGCAGGCCTGACCCCTTCGAGCGCCCGCACGCGGCCGGCGCACCCGAAAACGACGAACGCATCGGTTTTATCCGGTGCGTTCGTCGTTAACGGGTGCACAGCTGTAGATTGCACTCTAACCCAAAAAGTGCAATTATTTACTCTATGCCTGATAGTGCAAAAATTGACGACGGCGGCCTCCGGGAGCAGAAACGGCTCCGAACCCGCTCCTCCATCGTCGCAACGGCCAGGGCGCTCACCCTCGAGCATGGCCTCGGCGGCTTCACCGTCGAACAGCTCTGCGACCGGGTGGGGATCTCGCGCAGGACGTTCTTCAACTACTTCCCGGCCAAGGAGGACGCCATCCTCGGCCACCCCGACGCCGGGCTGCCGGAGGATCTCGTCGAGCAGTTCCTCGCAGGATCTGCCGGGAACGCCCGCCCGCCCCTGCTCGAGGCCCTGACCACCCTGTTCGCGGAATTGGGCGCCAGGCTCGCCCTGTCCCGTGAGGAGTACCTCGTCATTTCGGAGGTCATCCGAAAAGAGCCGCAGCTCCTGGCGCGCATCTTCGCCCGGACCGAGGCACGTCAACAGGACCTGATCGATCTCATCACCCGGCGTGAAGACTTCGAGCCGGACGACCGCCGGGCCAAGGTTGCGACCTTCCTCATCGGCGGACTCGCACGGCGCTCCGTCGACGAATTCTTCGAACCCCACAACACCCTCTCCTACAGCGACGTCCTCCGGCGCAACGTCGAAGCAGTCGCCATCCTCTTCACCCCGCTGACCAAGGACCTTCAATGACCGCACCGCCAGCCGCACTGCCGGGCCCGCTGCTGCTGACCCAAAAACGCATCTGGATCATCTTTTCGGCCCTTATCGCCGGCATGCTCCTCTCAAGCCTTGACCAGACGATCGTCTCCACGGCGATGCCCACCATCGTCGGGCAGCTCGGCGGCGTCGAGCACCAGACCTGGATTACGACGGCTTACCTCCTGGCCACAACGATCGTCATGCCGATCTACGGGAAGTTCGGCGACGTCCTGGGCCGGCGCAACCTGTTCCTCTTCGCGATCGCCCTGTTCACCGTTGCGTCCGTCGCCTGCGCCTTCGCCACCGATTTTTGGGCGTTCGTCGTGTTCCGCGCCGTTCAGGGCCTGGGCGGCGGCGGCCTGATGATCCTCTCTCAGGCGATCATCGCGGATATCGTCCCGGCGAAGGACCGCGGCAGGTACATGGGACCGCTCGGAGCCATCTTCGGCCTCTCAGCGGTCGCCGGGCCCCTGCTGGGCGGATACTTCGTGGATCACCTGACCTGGAACTGGGCGTTCTACATCAATATCCCCGTCGGCGTCGCGGCCTTCGCCATCGCCTGGTTCACCCTGCGGCTTCCGTCGAAGAAGGCGGTGCGGCGAATGGACATCCCCGGCGTCGTCCTGCTCTCCCTGGCCACGACCTGCCTCATCTTCTTCACCGACTTCGGCGGAGACTCGGCCGAGGGCTGGGATTCGCCGCTGACCTGGGCCTTCGGGGCCGGGACGCTCCTTGCGGCGTGGGCCTTCGTGATGGTCGAGCGCCGGGCCGAGGATCCGATCATTCCCCTGTCCCTGTTCCGCAATCGAACCTTCATCAACAGCACCGCCATCGGTTTCACCCTCGGCCTCGGCATGTTCGCGGCCCTCGCCTTCATGCCGACGTTCCTCCAGATGGCCTCCGGCACCTCCGCCGCCGTCTCCGGGCTCCTGCTGGTGCCGATGATCATCGGCCTGATGGGCACCTCCATCTACTCGGGGATCGCCATCTCGAGGACGGGAAGCTACCGCAGGTTCCCCATCCTGGGGACGCTGCTGAGCATTGCGGGCCTGCTCTGGATGACGACGCTGACGGCCGCGACCCCCATCTGGGTCATCTGCGCCCAGCTGTTCGTCTTCGGCGCCGGGCTGGGGCTGATCATGCAGGTGATCGTCCTCGTCGTACAGAACTCCGTTTCCCCCGGCATGGTGGGCACTGCCACAAGCACCAACAACTACTTCCGCGAGGTGGGTGCCTCCCTGGGCGTTGCGGTGTTCGGTGCAATCTTCACGAGCCGGCTCGCCGAACGCCTCAATGTAGTGTTCACCCAGTCCGGCGCCAGCACCGCGGACGCCGGCCAGGCGACGTCGACCTTGGATCCGCAGACCCTCTCGGCACTGCCCGGTCCAGTCCGCGACGCCGTCGTCGGTGCCTACGCGGATTCCCTCGCACCGGTGTTCTGGTACCTGGTTCCATTCCTCGTGGCGGCACTGGTTCTCGCACTGACACTCAAGGAGATCCCCCTTTCGGAAACCTCTGGCATGGTCGCCCGGGGCGAGGCGATCGGCGGGGAGGAAGCCGAACGGCTCGAGCGCGAGCGGGCTGAGGGCGCCCTGCCGACGGTTCCGCGCTCCCCCTGACCCCTCCGGTTTGCACCGAAGCGCCCTGCGCGCCCGTTAACGACAAACGCACCGGGTTTATCCGGTGCGTTCGTCGTTAACGGGCGCGTGCGTCGTTAAGGGGCGCGTCGGGGGCTGGCCTCAGCGGTGGAAGGTGGGCACGCCGTCGGCGGCGGCGGCCGTGAGCACCAGCTCCCGGTGGCGCTGGTTGAGTTCGGGCAGGGCGTCCAGAGCGAACCAGCCCACCTCGAGGGACTCGTCGTCGTTCACGCGGGCCTCCCCGCCCAGGTATCGGCAGCGGAAGTCGAGGTTCAGGAAGGTGCAGACATCGCCGTTGGGGAAGGTGATCGGCCCGACGACGCCGACATTGAGGAGCACCTCGACCTCAACGTCCACGCCCGTCTCCTCGTACACCTCCCGGCGCATCGCCTGGGCCGGTTCCTCCCCCGGGTCCACCATGCCGGTGATGATCGTCCACCGGCCGTTGTCGGCGCGCCGGCCCAGCAGCACCTCCCCCGCCGCGTTGTAGACCACGGCGCCCACCCCGGGCAGCCAGAGCGGGGCGTGGCCGATCTTTTCCCTCAGTTCAAGGACGAAGTCGGGTGTAGGCATGCAAAACACCCTATGCCACCCGTGCACCCCCGGCCGTCCGCCCGTCCGGTGGGCCGGGTGCCGCGGCCGATACCGCCCCTAGATCTCGGCGCCCTCGAGCAGGTCGGTCACCAGCGCCGCAATGGGCGAGCGCTCCGAGCGGGTCAGGGTGATGTGCCCGAACAGGGGGTGGCCTTTGAGGGTCTCGACGACGGCGGCGATGCCGTCGTGCCGGCCCACCCGGAGGTTGTCGCGCTGGGCGATGTCGTGGGTGAGCACGATCCGCGAGTTCTGCCCGATCCGGCTCATCACCGTCAGGAGCACGTTCTTCTCGAGGGACTGCGCCTCGTCGACGATGACGAAGGAGTCGTGGAGGCTGCGTCCGCGGATGTGGGTCAGCGGGAGCACCTCGAGCATGCCGCGGTCGAGCACCTCCTCAACGACTTCCTGCGAGACCAGCGCACCCAGGGTGTCGAAGACCGCCTGCGCCCACGGGTTCATCTTGTCGTTTTCGCTGCCGGGAAGGTACCCGAGCTCCTGCCCGCCCACGGCGTACAGCGGCCGGAACACCACGACCTTGCGGTGCTCCCGCCGCTCCAGGACGGCCTCCAGCCCGGCGCACAGGGCCAGCGCCGACTTGCCGGTGCCGGCCCGCCCGCCCAGGGACACGATGCCGACCTCCTTGTCCAGCAGCAGGTCGATGGCCAGGCGCTGCTCGGCGGAACGGCCGGAAAGCCCGAAGACGTCACGGTCGGCCCGCACCACCCGGAGCTGCTTGTCCGCGCCGACCCGCGCCAGCCCCGAACCGCGGGGCGAGTGGAGGATCGCACCGGTGTTGACTGGCAGCTCCGCGCCGGCATCCGAGTGCACCGGCCGGTGGTCGTAGAGGGCGTTGAGGTCCTCCACCGACACATCGAGCTCGGCCACCCCGGTCCAGCCGGAGTCCTTGACGAGTTCGTTGCGGTACTCGTCGGCGAGCAGTCCCATGGCGGAGGCCTTCACCCGCATTGGGAGATCCTTCGAGACCACGGTGACGTCCCGGCCCTCGAGGGAGAGGTGCTTGGCCACGGCCAGGATCCGCGCGTCGTTGCCGGCGCTGCGGAACCCGACCGGAAGGACCTCCGGCGAGACGTGGTTGAGCTCGACCTTCAGCGTTCCGCCCTCTTCCCCGAGAGGGACCGCCGTGTCCAGCCCGCCGTGCTTGACCCGCAGGTCATCGAGCAGCCGCAGCGCCTTCCGCGCGAAGTAGCCGAGCTCCGGGTCGTGGCGCTTGCCTTCGAGCTCGGAAATGACGACGACGGGAAGGATCACCTCGTGCTCGGCGAACCGGAGCACCGCCCGCGGGTCCGACAGCAGGACCGAGGTGTCGATGACGTAGCTGCGCCGGCCGTCGCCGGCCGCGGATGAGGTGGTGTTGGTTGGTGCCACGTGGACTCCGCTCCGGGGTGCGCGCACCCCGAGTTCGAGGTGGGGCGAGGCGGCCCGGGCCGAGGCCGGGTCCGGCCTCCCCGGGCTCAACGGAACGGGTGTGCGTTCCGGCGTCATGGGCGGCCTCTCCGTCCGCCGGCGGAGGCGCCGGTGGATGGAGAAAGACTACGCCGACAGCAGCCGGGACGAGCAGCAGAATTACCGTGTCGACAATGAATTGCCGATGAACCGTTATGAACCGAAGCGGCGCTGCCGGCGCCCGAAGTCGCGCAGGGCCCGGAGGAATTCGACGCGGCGGAAGTCCGGCCAGAGCGCCTCGCAGAAGTAGAACTCGCTGTAGGCGCTCTGCCACATCAGGAAGCCGGAAAGGCGCTGCTCCCCCGAGGTGCGGATGACCAGGTCGGGATCCTGCTGGCCGCGGGTGTAGAGGAACGACGAGATGTGCTCATCGGTCAGCTCCGCCGCGAGCTGCTCGAGGGATTTACCCTTCTCCGCGGAGTTAAGGAGAAGTTCCTTGACGGCGTCGACGATCTCCCGCCGTCCGCCGTAGCCAACGGCGACGTTGACGTGGACCCCGTCGATCTCCGCGGTCTGGGCCGCGAGGTCCGCAAGTTTCCCCGCGAGGTCCTCGGGGAGCAGTTCGAGGGCGCCCACGGGCTGGACGCGGACCCGGTTGCTCTCGCCGAGCCGGTCGAGGGTGTTGGCGATGATGTCGAGGAGCTGCTCGATCTCCTCCTGCGGACGGCCCATATTGTCGGTGGAGAGCATGTAGAGGGTGACGACGTCCACGCCGAGTTCCTCGCACCAGCCGAGGAACTCGTGGATCTTGTCGGCCCCGGCCTGGTGCCCGTGGCTCGTCGGGGCGCCGGCGAGTTTCGCCCACCGCCGGTTGCCGTCGACCATGACGCCGATATGGTGCGGAATGCGCTCCGGGCTCAGCCCCCGTTGGAGCCGCCGTTCATAAAAGCTGTAGGCGAATTCTGGGATTTTCAGGAACACGCCCGGGTCGCCCTTCCTTTCGGTCCAATGTCAGCGCCTTCCGGAGCGCTACCCCTACGGTACCGGCCCGGCGGGAAATCACCCGGAGGCTGGCCCTCCCGCATCGCTACCCGTCGGTAACTTACGCCACCGTAGGTTACTCTCGTTCCATGACTTCGCCTTCTCAGCGCCGGAAGAAGCCAGCCCCCGCGGACCGGCCGGGACCGGTGGAGGCGGCCCTCGACGACGTGGCCGGGGCCCTGGCGAAGCCGTCCTGGCGGGGCTGGATCCATGCGGTTGCCACTCCCCTGGCCCTGGCGGCGGGCATCGTGCTCATTCTCGCCGCCCCGACCGGCGGGCTTCGGGCGGCCTCGGCCGTGTATGCCGCCACCGGCGTCCTGCTCTTCGGGGTCAGCGCCGTCTACCACCGCGGGAACTGGAGTGCGCGGACGCGCCTGGTGCTCAAGCGGCTCGACCACACCAACATCATGCTGGTCATCGCCGGGTCCTATACGCCGCTGGCCTGGGCGATGCTCGAGCGCAGCACCGCAGTGACCCTGCTGTGGATCATCTGGGCGGGCGCGCTCATCGGGGTCCTGTTTCGGATCCTGTGGCTCAACGCGCCGCGCTGGCTCTACGTGCCGGTCTATGTGGCCCTCGGCATGGGCGCCCTGTTCTACCTCCCCGCCTTCTGGGCGGCCGATCCCCTGGTCACGGTGCTTATCCTGGCCGGCGGCGCGCTCTACATCGCCGGGGCGGTGTTCTACGCGCTGCGCCGTCCGAACTTCAGCGTCAAACGCTTCGGCTTCCACGAGCTTTTCCACGCCTTCACCGTGGCCGCGTTCGCCGCCCATTTTGCGGCGATCCTGCTCGCCGTGCTCGATCCGGTCACCGCCTGACCCGGCGGCCGCGCTCAGGGCGCCCTAAGGAGCTCCAGGAGTTCCGCCGGAGTCTCAACCGGACGCTGGCAGACCATCCCCCGGCATAGATAGGCCCGGGCCGCCCCGGCCTCCCCCGGTGTCCTTCCCGCCAGCAGCGGCACGACACCGCCTCCGGCGCCCTCCGGACCCGCCGGGGCGAGGACGAGGCCGGCCCGGCCGAAACGCCGTCCCGCATCGGCGAGCGCCGCCGCGGCCTCCGGTGCGCCCCCGACGACGGCGAGTTCCTGCGGGCCGGCGGCGAAGGCCTGGGCCGCGGCCAGCGCCCAGCCGACAGCGGCCGGGGCGCGGTCGGCCAGGTGGGCCGCGTAGCGCAGGATCTCGGCGGACAGCGCCCGGTGACGGGCGGACCCGCTGTAGGCGGCGTAGGTGAGCAGGGCCGAGGCGAACAGCGCCGTGCCGCTCGGGGTGGGGCCGTCGAGGGGATCGGAGGCTTCCTCGGAGCCCTGGGCGGCGAGCAGCGGCCCGTCCGGGGCTGCGGAGTCGGCCAGGCGTCCGCCGCGCAGGAACCGCCGTTCGGCGGTGAGGATGAGCCGCTCCGCGGCGGCGTACCAGGTGGTGTCCCCGGTCGCGGCGAACAGGGCGAAGAGACCCTCCGCGCACCCGGCGTAGTCCTCGAGCAGTCCCTCGATGCCAATGGCGCGCCCGTCGTGGGAGACCCGGCGCAGCACCGCGCCGTCCCAGTGAACCTTCAGCAGGTAGGACGCCGCGGCGGCGGCTGCGTCGATCAGCGGCCGCTCGCCGAGGGCCGCCCCGGAATCCGCCAGCGCCGCGACGGCCAGGCCGTTCCAGCCCGCGACGACCTTGCTGTCCCGGCCCGGCTGCGGGCGCGCGGCCCGGGCCGCGCGGAGCCGTGGTGCGGCCCGGTCCCAGACCTGGCGTTCGGCGGCGGTGAAGGCCCTGCCGGCATGGAGGGTGAAGGCGCCGCCCTCGACCGCACCGGCGGCGGTGTCGAAGAGGTCCGCGACGGGCTGCGCCTCGGCGCCGAGCACCGCCTCCAGCTCCGCCCGGGTCCACACGTAGGTTCCGCCCTCGACGGAGCGCCCGTCGATCACCGTGTCGGCGTCGAGCGATGAGGCGAACGCGCCGCCGTCGACCACCATCTCTCGGAGCAGCCACTGCGCCGTGCCGCGCACGACGTCGGCGGCGAGCGCCCGCTGGCCGTCGGTGCGCGCGGTCAGCGCGGATTCGGCGTAGAGGCGCAGCAGTTGGGCATTGTCGTAGAGCATCTTTTCAAAGTGCGGCACCGCCCAGGCCCGGTCGACCGCGTAGCGGGCAAAGCCGCCGCCGAGGCGGTCATAGATGCCGGCGACGGCCATGGCCTCGAGGGTCCGGCCCGCGAGCCCGGCGGCCTCTTCCGCCGTGGCCGAGGTGCCCCGGGCGTGGGCGAGCAGGAACCGGAGCGCGGTGGATGGCGGGAACTTGGGTGCGCCGCCGAACCCGGCGTACACACGGTCCTCCCCTTCGGCCAGCGCGCGCACCGCCGCCTCAAGCACCGCGTCCTCCACGGGCGAGCCGGACCCGGCGGGAATGCGCACCGGATCCGGTTCCCAGTCCAGGCCGAGGGCTCCAACGAGGGCGCTTTTCTGCCGCTGTGCCGCGCCCAGGCCCTCGGCGAGCGCCGCGGCGCTGCGCTCCACCTCCTCCCGGCGCTGGTCCCACGCCTCGGAGACCGCTTCGAGGACCTGGCGGAAGGACGGGCGCCCGGCGATGGGCAGGGGCGGGAAATAGGTTCCGGCGAAGAAGGCGCGGCCGTCGGGGAGGGCGAAGACGCTCATCGGCCACCCGCCCTGCCCGGTCATGGCCTGGGTCGCCCCCATGTAGACGGCGTCGACGTCCGGGCGCTCTTCGCGGTCGACCTTGATGCTGACGAACCGCTGGTTGAGGTACTGCGCGACAACGTCGTCCTCGAAGGACTCGTGGGCCATGACGTGGCACCAGTGGCAGGCGGCATAGCCGACGGAGAGGAACACCGGGACATCCCGGGCGCGGGCCTCGGCGAACGCCTCGTCGCCGAACGGCCACCAGTCGACGGGGTTGTCCGCGTGCTGGCGGAGGTAGGCCGATGCCTGGGCCTGCAGGCGCCCGCCCACGGGTCAGTCCCGTCCGGCCGTTCCGGGAGCCGTGCCGGTGCCCGCGCCCGGCCCGGACTCCGACCGGTTCCTTGATTCGGGGCGATTCGTGGACTCCGGACGGTCCTGTGTTCCCGGCCGGGCGGCGCGGCCGGGTCCGGTCCCGCCCTCTTCGAGCATGGCGTTGTACCGGACGCGGCGGATCCGCTTGCTCATATCCCGGATGAGGAGAATGACGGCGACGACGATCACCACGGTAAAGATGAAGCCCAGGGTTCCCGGCGTCACGGACTCCGGGTCGAGACCCGGCCGAAGGTCATCCCCGGTCGAGGAAGCCACGATGGCGGCCAGGTTGAGCGGGAGGTTCACTTTGCACCACTTTCAAATCCGGCGGCAGAGAGCCCGCCACCTTCCAATTCTACGTGGCCCGGGCTCAGCGCGGCTCCGGTATTCCGGCGAACAGGTCATCCTCCGGAAGGGTGGACTCGACGTGGGAGTGGATCAGCGAATAGTCCTCCCAGGGCCACACCCGGCGCTGCATCTCGGCGGAGACAGCGAAGAAGAACCCCTCGGGGTCGACCTGCGTGGCGTGCGACATCAGCGCCTTGTCCCGCAGCCCGAAGTAGTCGCCGGCGTCGATCTGCGTGGTGGTCGCGTGCGTGGGTGCCGGCGGCTGGTGCCCCTCGGCGTCGGCCTCGAGCCACTGGGCGATGCGCTCGGAGTAGGGCGACTGGATCCCGGCCTCCTCGAGGGCGAAGTGCAGGGCCCGGAAACGCTCGGGGTTGAAGGCGCGGTCGTAGTAGAGCTTGTCGACGCGCCAGGGATCGCCGGTGCCGGGATAGCGGGAGGGGTCCGCTGCCGCCTCGAACGCTTCGACGGCGACCCGGTGGGCCATGATGTGGTCCGGGTGCGGATACCCGCCGTTCTCGTCATAGCTGAGGATCACGTGCGGGCGGAACTCACGCACGAGCCGGACCAGCGGCGCTGCGGCGCGTTCCAGCGGCTGCAGGGCGAAGCAGCCCGCCGGCAGGTCCGGCAGCGGGTCTCCTTCGGGCAGCCCAGAGTCGGCGAAGCCCAGCCAGCGCTGCTTCACCGAGAGGATTTCCGCAGCGCGGGCCATCTCCAGGCGCCGCAGGCCGGCCAGGTCGCGGCGGGCGTGGGGATCGCCCTCCATCGCCGCGTTCAGGATGGATCCACGTTCGCCTCCGGTGCAGGTGGCAACGAGCACGTCGACGCCGGCGGCCGCGTACTTCGCCATGGTCGCCGCACCCTTGCTCGACTCGTCGTCGGGGTGGGCATGGACCGCCAGGAGGCGGAATCCGGAATGGGACGCGGCGGGGTTATCCGTGCTGAACAAGGAGGCTCCTGGTGAGGGTCGGGTGAGGCGGGGGTGCGCTCCGCGGCACAGGCAAACCGCCCCGCGAATCGACGATAAAATACGGAGGTGAGCTCCGGAAATGCGCCTACCCCAAGAGTAGCCAATCGCTACGGTGCCCCCAAGCCGGCCCGTGCGGCCGGACGGCGCCGCTGGTGGGTCATCGGGGCCCTCGCCGCGGCCGTGATCGCCATCGGAATTTTCGCCTTTTCCACGGTGACCCCGCGGGTTTCCTTCAAGGACGTCGGGTTCTCCTTCTCCTCCGACCAGCAGGCACGGGTTGACTTCGAGGTGACCAAGCCCACCGACGCCACCGCCCACTGCGCGGTGCAGGTGCTGAGCGAAAACTACGCCGTCGTCGGGTGGAAGGTTGTGACCATCGGGCCCGGTCCCGCCTCCGAGGGTGCCGCCGGCGGGCGCACCACGGCGCAGCAGGTCGAGCTGCGCACCGACTCCCCGGGCGTTTCCGGCGGCGTGGACAGCTGCTGGATCGCCGGAACGCGCGACTGAGGGTCCCGCCCGCCGGATCTGCACGTTACCCCGCTTTGCCGCTCGCAGAGGGTGGTGAGCTGCACACTCGGCGGGAAAACCGCTCTCCCGAAAAGGCCTCGGCAGCGCAAGGGCCGCGGCCAGAAGAAGGGCGCTGGGTTTTTTCTTGGGTTATCTGCAAGTGCTGACTAGACTGGAGGCATACCCACCCCGCCCCGACGGAGACCCCCGCGGTCACCCAGACGGCGGGGTTCTTGCTTGTGGTCGGCCTTTCGGTGCCGGCCGCGGCAGAACATCAAGAGCCGGCCCGCCTCCGCGGATCCGGACATACCTAAGGAGATGCCCCGTGTCCACTAACAGCGCACCCGTTGCCTGGCTCACGCAGGAGTCCTACACGCGCCTCAAGGCCGAGCTGGAACACCTCTCCGGGCCCGGGCGCACAGAGATCGTTGCTCGCATCGAGCAGGCCCGCTCCGAGGGAGACCTCAAGGAGAACGGCGGCTACCACGCCGCCAAGGAGGAGCAGGGCAAGGCCGAGGCCCGCATCCGCCAGCTCACCGAACTGCTCAACAACGCCCAGGTCGGTCAGGCCCCCGCCGACGACGGCGTGGTCGAGCCCGGAATGATGGTCGAGGCGAAAATCGCCGGCGACGTCGAGTCCTTCCTCCTGGGCAGCCGCGAGGTTGCCGGAGACACCGACATCGACGTCTACAGCGAGCGCTCGCCCCTCGGTGCCGCCATCCAGGGCAAGAAGGCCGGCGACACCGTCAGCTACACCGCACCGAACGGCCGGAACATCACGGTGGAGATTCTCTCCGCCAAGCCCTACGCGGGCTAGCAGCACTTCGCCGCCCGGCCGGGCGGCGGCTCAGCGGCGCAGGACGCGGCCCGTTCCGGAAGGGACGGGCCGTTTGCGCAGCAGGAACGCCGCGAGGATCCCGCCGAGGGCCCCGAACAGGTGCGCCTGCCACGAGACGTTCGACCCGACCACCGGCAAGACCCCCCACAGGATCGACCCGTACATCAGGAACAGCAGCACCGCCAGGAGGATCTGCCTCCAGTTGCGGTTGTAGAAGCCGCGGGCCACGAGGTACGTGAACAGGCCGAACACCACCCCCGAGGCACCGATGGTCACCCCTCCGCCGGTGAGCCAGACGCCGAGCCCGCTGGCCAGCCAGCTGGTGCCCAGGGCCACCGCGAACCGCCGGAGGCCCTCGAGGAACGCGAGGAACCCGAGCACCACCAGCGGCAGCGTGTTGCTCACCAGGTGCCCGACGCCGCCGTGGAGCAGCGGCGCGAACAGAATCCCGTCAAGCCCGCGGACCCGGCGCGGCTCAATGGCGAGGACCGAGGTCAGCCCCCGCCCGGAGAACGTGTCGATCAGGTAGAGCGCCCACAGCACCGCGGCAAAGGCCAGGACGGTGGTGAGGCCGAGCTTCGCGCGCCGGGCAAGCATCTCAGCCCTGGATCACGACGGGCTGGAAACCCTCGGCCCGCAGGTTGCTCAGGACCTGTTCGCAGTGCTCGTCGCCCTTGGTCTCCATGTTGATGGTGATGGCGACGTCGCCCATGCTGATGGAGCCGCCCACCCGGGTGTGGTCGACGCCGGTGACATTGGCATCGGATTCGGCGATGATCCGCGAGATGGTGGCCAGGGAGCCGGGCCGGTCGTCGAGCAGCATACGGACCACGAGGTAGCGGCCGGCGGCGGCGAGTCCGCGCTGGATCACCTTGAGCATGAGCATGGGGTCGATGTTGCCCCCGGAGAGCACGACGGCGGTGTTGCCCGGCAGAGCGCCGTTCTCGGTGAGCTTGCCGTCGAGCAGCGCTGCGACCCCGACGGCGCCGGCCGGTTCGACGACCATTTTGGTGCGTTCGAGCAGGAAGATCAGGGCCCGCGCGAGGGAGTCCTCACTGACGGTGACGACGTCGTCCACGAGTTCGCGGATGATGGAGAACGGCAGCTGCCCCGGCCGGCCCACGGCGATGCCGTCGGCGATGGTCGAGACCTTCGTCAGGGGCACGAGCGCGTCGGCGGCGAGCGAGGGCGGGTAGGCTGCGGCGTTTTCGGCCTGCACCCCGATGATGCGGATGGTGCGGCCGAGTTCGCGCGCCCGGGCCTTGACCGCCACCGCGACCCCGGCCAGGAGCCCGCCGCCGCCGACGCCCATCAGGATGGTGTCGACCTCGGGGCACTGCTCAAGGATTTCAAGGCCGATCGTGCCCTGCCCGGCGACGACGTCGACATTGTCGAAGGGGTGGACGAAGACCGCGCCGGTCTCGTCGGCGTAGCGCTTGGCTTCGGTCAGGGCCTCGTCCACGTTGTGCCCGTGGAGGACCACCTCCGCGCCGTGTCCGCGGGTGGCGGCGAGCTTGGGCAGCGCCACCCCCAGCGGCATGAAGATCCGGGCCTGGATTCCCAGCCGGCTGGCCGCCACCGCCACGCCCTGGGCGTGGTTGCCGGCGGAGGCCGCGACCACGCCGCGGGCGCGTTCGGCCGGGGTGAGCTTTGCCATCCGGGTGTAGGCCCCGCGCACCTTGAAGGAGCCGGCCCGCTGGAGGTTCTCGCACTTGAGCCAGACGTTGGCGCCAATGAGCCGGCCCAGCGCCCGGGACTCCTCGATGGGCGTGCGCGCAATGACGCCGGCCAGCAGTTCCTGCGCGGCCTCGATGTCCCTCAGGGTGACCGGGAGCCGGGACATCTCTTCGAGGGTGTGGGTGGACGCGGCGCCGAGGGCGGTCTGCTCTGTCACAGGGTAGTTCCTTTTCGGGGTTAGGGTAGCGGCAGCGGGCCCGGGGCCGGGTGCGACCCGCGCAGGGCAGGGTCGGTCTCCCAGGCCCGCCGCGCAATGTATTTCACGGAGGTGTTCAGCACGGCGAGCAGCGGCACGGAGAACAGGGCGCCCGGGATTCCCGCGACGAGGGTTCCGCCGGTCACCGCGAGCACCACCGCGAGGGGGTGCAGGGCGACCGCCGGTCCCATGATCATGGGCTGCAGGAAGTTGCCCTCGAGCTGCTGGACGATGAGCACGATCGCGAGCATGATCAGGGCGTTGACCCAGCCGTTGGCCACCAGGGCCAGCAGGACGGCCACGATACCGGTGGCGAGGGCTCCGACGATCGGGATGAAGGAGCCGATGAACACCAGCACCGCCAGCGGCAGCGCCAGCGGTACGTTGATGATGGCCGCGCCCGCACCGATGCAGGCGGCGTCAACGAAGGCCACGAGAAGCTGGACCCGGACGTAGCTGCCCATCGAGGTCCAGCCGCGCCGGCCCGCGCCGTCGATCGCCGCCCGCGCGCGCACCGGCGCCAGGCCGACGATGAAGCGCCAGATCCGCCCGCCGTCGAGCAGGAAGAAGAACAGGGCGAACACGGTCAGCAGCGAACCCGCAGCGAAGTGCCCGGCGCTCGAACCGAAGGACAGCGCCCCGCTGACGATGGTTCCACCGTTGTTCTGGATGGCGTCCCCTGCCTCCTGCAGGAAGCCGATGACCTGATCGGTGGTGATGTTCAGCGGCCCGTCGGACAGCCCGGCGAGGAGCTGCTCGATGCCCGCTCGGGTCTCCCCCCACAGGCTCGAGAAGCCCAGCGCCAGCTGCCGTCCGACGAGTGAGAGCGCTCCGACGACGAGGACCACCAGCCCGAGGACCGTCAGGGTGACAGCCAGCCCGGTGGGCACCTTGTGGCGAATCAGGAAGCTGGTCAGCGGCAGCAGCAGCGAGGCGAGCAGGCCCGCAATCATCAGCGGAATGACGATCAGCGAGATGTGGCTGAGCAGCCAGATCAGCACGCCGGCGACGACCAGGACAATGCCCACGCGCCAGGACCAGGCGGCGCCGACCCTCAGTGCGTAGGGAACATCGTCCTGGGGTGCGGGGCGTCCGCGCCGTGCAGGGGCTCCGCCGTCAGTACCGCGGGGTGCGCGGGAGGACATTCCGGCGGGGTCGCCCACCCCGGTGGGGGCGGTGGCGGGTGATGCAGCCTCGCCGTCAGCGGCGCCGGGGGTGGCGGCGGCGGGAACGGCGCGCTGGAGGGCCCGCTTGGGGAAACCTCCGGAGAGTCGCTGCATGAGCCAATCTTTCCACACAAGCCTGCGCCGCGAGTTATCCGAGACGCGGGCGGATTCCCCACCGGGCGGCGAAGGTGGCCCCGGGCTCGAGCCACCTCAGGCCGTAGCCCGAGTTGAAGGCGTTGGCCGGCGCCGTCATCGGTTCGACGGCGACCGCGCGGTCAACGCCGGGGTAGGTCCTGCTGATGAACACATGCACGAACTCGAACTCCGGATCGGCCCAAAGGGTCACCGACCGGCCGTCCGGCGCGGTGAGGGTGTGCTCGAAGCGCCCGTCGACGGTGGTGAGCCCGGTGAAGGCCGAATCGAACTCGATGTCGCCGACCCGCTTCCCGCCGCGCAGGTCCCGATCGCCGGAGACCGACACACGACCCACCGGAATCGAGCGTTCGTCGGTGTCGAAGACGGTGTCGGCGTTCACGGTGAGGGTGAGGTCCTCGGTGGGCACCCCGGAGATTTTCAGGTAGGGGTGGGCGCCCAGCCCGAACGGCGCCCGGGCGTCGGAGTGGTTGGTCAGCGACTGGGTGACCTGCAGTCCCCCGCCGTTGAGCTCGTAGGCCGCAGTGTGGGTGAGGTGGAACGGGTAGCCGTGCTGGGGGAAGATCTCGGCGGCCAGGACGACGGCGTCCTCGGCCACCGACTGGGCGTAGTAGCCGGTGTTGCGCAGCAGTCCGTGGCTGGCGTTGCCCTTGGACGGCTCGGTGATGTCGAGTCGCTGCTCGGCGCCGTCGAGCAGCCAGACGCCGCGGTCGACGCGGTTGGCCCAGGGCGCGAGGAGGATCCCCGCGCCGCCGGCGGGAATCGAGTCCTCGCCCCAGGTCTCGGTGAGGTGCACCCCGTCCACGGTGTAGGAGCGGAGGGCCGCCGCGAGGGAGGCGATCACCGCCGTGGAGCTTCCGGAGGTCAGGAGGTAGTTCGTGCCGGAGGCCGGCCGCCGCGGAGTGTCCATGCACCGATGCTACCGCTGCAGGGGTGAGCGCGCCCGCCAGGACGGCCCCGCGGGGAGGACGCGCTTTCCCCGGCCGCTACTTTCGGATATGTTTGTTTCTGTTCGATTTTGTTAGCACGATCTCGATCCAGAGCCGGAGCGGTTCCGGCACTGTCTTCCCCACACCTGCCCGGGAGGTGCGATGCTCGCAGCCGAACGGCACGCCGCCATCCTCGCCGCCCTGGACGGCCGCCCGGTAGTGCGCGTCGCCGAACTCGCCGGCAAGCTCGGGGTTTCCGAGATGACCGTACGGCGCGATATCGACGCCCTTCAGGCCGCGGGCTCGGTCCACCGCATCCACGGCGGCGCGGCGCGGGCCGGAGTGCTGGCGGCGGCCGAGCCGGGCTTCCCCGCCAATGCGCGCCGCCAGGCGGCCCAGAAACGGGCCATCGCCCGGGCGGCGGCCCAGCTGGTGCTCCCGGGCATGACCATCTCGGTGACCGGCGGCACCACGACCGTCCAGCTCGTCGACCACCTGGCGCAGATCGAGGGGCTCACCGTCGTCACCAACTCCCTGCCTGCCGCCGACCGGCTCCACCGGCTCACCGCCGGCGGCCGCGGGCCTGCCGTGCTGCTCACCGGCGGGGAACGTTCGCCCTCCGAGGCCCTCGTGGGCCCGCTGGCGACGGCCGCCATCCGCGCACTCAACGTCGACCTGTGCTTCATGGGCGTCCACGGCGTCGACGTCGATGCCGGCATCACCACCCCGAACCTCGCCGAGGCCGACACCAACCGGGCCTTCGCCGACGGCTGCGGGCACCTCGTGGTGCTTGCCGACTCGACCAAGTTCGGCGTCGTGAGCCTGGCCCGCATCACGGGCCTCGAGGAAACCTCATGCCTGATCACCGACACCCTCCCTGCGGAGCCCGGCTTCGCACGGCACACCCTCGTCACCACCCCCGAGACCATCAAGGACGCAAGGAAAGCCCTCACATGACGCATATCACCCCCACCATGCTCTCGGACGGCCGGGAGCTCATCTACTTCGACGCCACCGAAGCCTCCGCCGCCTTGCACTCCGACCCCGCCGCGACGGCCGACCGCCGCGGCCTCGACCCCCGCGGCACCGCCACAGGCGATGCCCGCTACGACGCGCTCAGCGGCGAGTGGGTCGCCGTGGCCGCGCACCGCCAGACCCGCACGCACCTCCCCCCGGCCGACCAGTGCCCACTGTGCGCCTCGAACGAGCGCTACGCCTCGGAGATTCCGGCCCCGGACTACGAGGTCGTGGTGTTCGAGAACCGGTTCGCCTCCTTCGGCCCGCAGCTCGGCTCGCTGCCGGATACCCCGGAGTGGGGCACGACGACGACGGCCTTCGGCCGCTGCGAGGTGATCGCCTTCGACCCGGCACACGACGGCTCCTTCGCCTCCCTCTCCCCTGAACGTGCCCGCACCGTCATCGACGCGTGGGCGCAGCGCACCGAGGCCCTCTCGGCGATGGAAGGCATCCGGCAGGTCTTCCCCTTCGAGAACCGCGGCGCCGAAATCGGCGTCACCCTGCTCCACCCGCACGGCCAGATCTACGCCTACCCCTTCATCCCGCCGCGTGCGGCGCAGCTCGGTGCGCAGGCAACCGCCTTCTACGAGGCCTCCGGCGGACGCGAGACGCTGATGGGCGCCGCCCTGAAGAAGGAGCGGGACTCCGGGGAGCGGATGATCCTCGAGGGCAGGCACTTCAGCGCCTTCGTCCCCTTCGCCGCGCGCTGGCCGCTCGAGGTGCACCTCGTGCCGCACCGCCAGGTCCCCGACCTCGCGGCCCTGAACCCGGCCGAGCGCGACGACCTCACCGAGGTCTACCTGAACCTGCTGGGCAAGGTCGACGCCCTTTACTCGACCCCCACCCCGTACATCGCCGCCTGGCAGCAGGCACCGCTGGATGCGCGCATCCGCCCCGCCAGCTATCTCCACCTGCAGCTGACCTCGCCGCGCCGCGCGGAGGACAAGCTGAAGTTCCTCGCCGGCTCCGAAGCGGCCATGGGAGCGTTCATCAACGACACCACACCCGAGCAGGTTGCCGACCGACTGCGCAACGCCTTGCCGGGAACCCCAGGAAAGGCAACCTCATGACTCTCTCCGCAGCAGAACTCGCCGCGGCGTTCACCGCCCGCTTCGGCACCGAGCCGGCCGGCGTCTGGTCGGCTCCCGGCCGGGTGAACCTGATCGGTGAGCACACCGACTACAACGACGGCTTCGTGCTTCCCTTCGCCATCGACCGCTCGACTCTGGTCGCCGCACGTCCCCGCACCGACAGCACCGTGCGGGTCGCCTCCACCTTCAGCGAGGGCGACGTCGTCACTGCCGACCTGAACGGGCTGGCCGCGGGCGATGTCGAGGGCTGGGCGGCCTACCCGGTGGGCGTCCTCTGGGCGCTCGGCCGGTCGGGCCACGCGGTCCCGGGCATGGACCTGCTCGTCGACTCCTCCGTGCCGGTCGGGGCCGGGCTCTCCTCCTCGGCAGCGCTTGAGTGCGCCGTCGCCGCGGCGGCGAACGACCTGGCCTCGGCGGGACTCTCGCGCTCCCAGCTCGCCTCGATCGGGCGGCTGGCCGAGAACGAAATGGTGGGCGCTCCCACCGGCATCATGGACCAGACGGCCTCGCTGCTGGGCGAGGTGGGCCACGCCGTCTTCCTCGACTGCCGCAGCCTCGAGACGATGCTCGTGCCGCTCGACCTCGACGGTGCGGGGCTGACCCTGCTGGTGATGGACACCCGGGTAAGCCACTCCCACTCGACCGGCGGCTATGCCTCCCGCCGCGCATCCTGCGAGGAGGGAGCCCGGCAGATGGGCGTGCCCGCCCTGCGCGATCTTTCGGTGTCCGACCTCGGCAATGCCGCGGGGATCCTCGACGAGGAGACCTTCCGGCGGGTGCGCCACGTGGTGACCGAGAACGCCCGGGTGGAGGACGCCGTTGCCGTGCTGACCACCAAGGGCCCGGGCGCCCTGGGGCCGCTGCTGAACCAGAGCCACGCCTCGATGCGCGATGACTTCGAAATCAGCTGCCCCGAACTCGACCTCGCCGTCGACACCGCGGTCTCGGCCGGAGCCGTGGGTGCGCGTATGACCGGCGGCGGCTTCGGCGGCGCCGCGATCGCCCTCGTTCCCACCGAGGACGCCGGCACCGTCTCCGAGGCGGTCACCGCCGCCTTCGCCGACGCCGGGTTCAGGTCGCCGGTGATCTTCAGCGTTCGGCCCGACGCCGGGGCCCGCCGGGTGGCCTGAGCCCCGGCCGCCGACGATCCGGTGGTACCGGCAGGTATCACCGGATCCAAAAGGAAGGGCCCGCAGCACCTGCTGCGGGCCCTTCCTTTGTGCTTCTTCAGTTCGTCAGCGGTGCTGCCTGTCGGTTACTCGTCGCCGCGCAGGATCGCGAGCAGGCGCAGGAACTCGACGTACAGCCAGACCAGCGTGACCGTGAGCCCGAACGCGGCCGTCCACGAGTAGCGCTGCGGGGCGCCGTGCTTGACGCCCTCGTCGATCGAGGTGAAGTCGATGATCAGCGAGAACGCGGCCAGGCCGATGGCCAGGATGCCGATGATGACGCCGAACGGAATGCCGGTGCCCAGGAAGTCGGCGCTGCGCAGGCCCCACGGGTCGTCATTGAGGTTGAACGCCATCAGACCGAGGTTGATCAGCGAGAACGCCAGGTAGCTCAGCATGGCGATCATGAAGAACTTCATCGCCTTGGGCGTCGCACGCACCTTGCCGCTCTTGAACAGGGCCAGGGTCACGCCGAACACCGTCAGGGTGCCGAGGAGGGCCTGGAACGCGATGCCTTCGAACCGCGCCTCGAGGATCATGGTGATCCCGCCGAGGAACAGGCCCTCGAGCGCCGAGTAGGCAAGGATGAGGGCCGGGACCGGCTCACGCTTGAAGGAGTTGACCAGGCCCAGGACGAAGCCGCCGATCAGGCCAACGATCATCAGGACCGGCGCAAGCCCCGGCACGAGGAACACCGGGATGGCCGCACCCACAAGCACGACTGCGATGGAGAGGATCGTCTTGACGATGACGTCGTCGTAGGTCATCCGGCCGGTTTCGGCCGGTCCCGCCGCAGGGCGGTTGTACATGTGCTCCAGCTGCTGCTGGTTCAGGGCCGACTGACCCGCGAAGGTCGTCGTGCCATAGGCCGCCGGGCTGGTGCCGCGCGCGGCAGAACGGAAGGTCTTTCCGTTGAAAACCGGATTTCCGCCGATTGCCATTTTGTGTAGTCCTCCAATTGGGGGCTGTAAGTGTTCCAACCCTACCCATATCAACGCTGTAAGTGGGCTTTTGTTCCCGCCCCGGGCCGCGTCCTCCGCGCCGTTGCACGCAGTTGTTATCCAATCGCTACCTGCACGGGGCCGATTGGTGCGGAACGGAAACTGCGCCCGAGTAACATAAGCTCCACATTGAGTGACACCAGTCACACGCATGATCTCCTGCCCGTCCGGCAGGCGGCCCCCACAGTGGAGGTTCCTATCTTGATAACCCAACCGACGCCTGCACGGCTCGGGAGGATGTTCGCTGCCCTTTTCAGCGTCCTTCTCGCCGTGCTTCTCAGCGCACCGTCAGCGCAGGCGTTCACCCAGCCGCCCGGAAGGGCGATGAATTCGGCAGTACCTGCAGCTGTTCAGGCGGAAGAGTTCCAGGACCGCATCAGCGGCGTCCTCCGTGGCGTCGACGGACCCATCGCCGATGTCACCATCACGGCCACGGGCAACGGCTTCGAAGGTGAGACCACCTCCGGCGAGAACGGCTTCTGGTCCATCGGCGTGCCGGAACAGGGCTCCTATGAGGTCGAGGTCGACGAAGACACCCTCCCCGAGGGAATCACCCTCGCCGAGGGCCAGGAGAACCCGCGCACGGTCACCTTCGCCGGAACCTCCAACGCCACGACCCTCTTCCTGTTCGGCGAGGGAATCGTCGCCCAGGGCGGAACCTTCTGGGACACCCTCGGCGAACGCGCCCTCGCAGGCTTCAGCTTCGGGCTGCTCCTCGCGCTGAGCGCCGTCGGACTCTCGCTGATCTTCGGCACCACGGGCCTGACCAACTTCGCCCACGGCGAGATGGTCACCCTCGGGGCCGTCCTGACCTTCGGCTTCGCCGCGCTCGGGCTCCCCGCGCCGGTCGCCATCGTCCTGGCGGTGATCGGCGGCGGCGTGCTGGGCTACGTACAGGATGCCGCCCTGTGGAAGCCGCTGCGGAACCGCGGCACCGGCCTCGTCCCAATGATGATCGTCAGCATCGGCCTGGCGCTGGCGCTGCGCTACATCATCCAGTTCAACTTCGGCGGGGCAACCACCCAGCTTCCCGGCTCCCAGGGCGAGATCATCAATCTTGGGGCGCTCTCCATCTCGCGGAACAACCTGAATTCGCTCATCGTGAGCCTCGTCGTCATCCTGCTGGTGGCGTTCCTGCTGCTGAAGACCCGCATCGGCAAGGCGACCCGCGCGGTGGCCGACAATCCCGCCCTGGCGGCGGCGTCGGGCATCGACGTCGACCGGGTCATCCGGATCGTCTGGGTGATCGGCGGCATGCTCGCCGCACTGGGCGGCATCCTGTGGGCCTACTACCGCCCGGGGGTCTCCTTCAACATGGGCCAGCAGATCCTGCTGCTGATCTTCGCCGGCGTTGTGCTCGGCGGCCTCGGCACGGTCTTCGGCGCGCTTATCGGGTCGATCATCGTGGGGCTGTTCGTCGAAATCTCAACGCTCTGGCTTGAGGCCGACCTGAAGTATGTCGGCGCTCTGCTCATCATGATTCTCGTGCTCCTCTTCCGGCCGCAGGGTATCCTCGGCCGCCGCGAGCGCATAGGTTAGGGGTTCCAATGGATTTCGGAAACATCCTTGTCAACGCCTTCGGCGAACTCATCAGCCCGACGACGGCAGCCTACGCGCTGGCCGCCCTCGGCCTCGCCGTCCACTTCGGCTACTCGGGCCTGCTCAACTTCGGCCAGGCCGGCTTCATGGCCGTCGGAGCCTACGGCTTCGCCATCTCCACGCTGACCTTCAACGCCCCCCTGCCGGTCGCGGTGCTCGTCGCAATGCTCGCGTCGGTGGTGTTCGCCATCGTGCTGGGCATACCCACACTGCGCCTGCGGACCGACTACCTCGCAATCGTCACGATCGCCGCCGCGGAGATCATCCGGTACGTGGTGACCACCAATGACCTCACGGAGGTCACCGGTTCGGCCAACGGACTGGCGGCCTTCGAGGGCGGGTTCTACGCCCTCAACCCCTTCCCCGCGGGCACCTACAACATCGGCCCCCTGGCGATGAACGAGCGCAACTTCTGGATCCGCGTCGTGGGCTGGACGGTCGTCATCCTCGCGTGCCTCACCGTGTGGCTGCTCATGCGCAGCCCCTGGGGGCGCGTGCTCAAGGGCATCCGGGAGGACGAGAACGCCGTCCGCGCCCTCGGCAAGAACGTCTACGCCTACAAGATGCAGGCACTGGTGATCGGCGGCATCCTCGGCTCGCTCGCGGGGATGGTGTTCACCCTCCCGCGCGGCGCCGTCCAGCCTGCAAACTACGCCACCGAGCTGACGTTCTTCCTCTACACCTGCCTGCTGCTCGGAGGCATGGCCACCGTGCTGGGACCGGTGATCGGCGCCATGATGTTCTGGGTGGTTCTGTCGCTGACCCAGGGCATCCTGTACGGGGCGATCGAGTCGGGTGCCATCACCTTCCTCACCAACACCCAGGCCGGGCAGCTGCGCTACATCCTCGTCGGTATCGCCCTGATGCTGCTGATGGTCTTTCGACCGCAGGGCGTGCTGGGCAATAAGAAGGAGCTGGCATTCGCATGAGCGAGAATTCCACCAACCACGTCCCGTCCGGCGGCGGCGCGCACCGCGCCACGCCGTCGGATTCGGCGGCGGGGTCCGCCGTCGCCCAGGCCCCCGCGGGCGAGGACTACATGAACGACACCCGGCCCATCGCCACCGGCGAGACCGGCCCGGGCTGCCGCAAGCGGGACCCGATCGTCGTCGCGAAGAACGTCACCCGCAGCTTCGGCGGCATCAACGCCGTCGACGTCGAATACCTCGAGATCCCGCGCAACAAGATCACGGCCCTGATCGGCCCCAACGGCGCCGGAAAGACGACGCTGTTCAACCTGCTGACCGGGTTCGACACCCCCAACAGCGGAGACTGGGAGTTCGACGGCACGCCGCTCGCGAAGGTCCCGCCGTACAAGGTGGCCCGGATGGGTATGGTGCGCACCTTCCAGCTCACCAAGGTGATGGGCAAGCTCACCGTCATCGAGAACATGCGGCTCGGCGCCACCAAGCAGCCCGGCGAGAGCCTGGCCAGGGCGCTCTTCAAGGGCCTGTGGGGTGCCCGCGAAAAGGAGATCACCGCCCAGGCCGAGGTGCTGCTCGCCAAGTTCAAGCTCGACACCAAGCGCGACGACTACGCCGCCTCCCTCTCGGGTGGGCAGCGCAAGCTCCTGGAAATGGCACGGGCCCTCATGGTCAAGCCGCGCCTGGTGATGCTCGATGAGCCCATGGCCGGCGTAAACCCGGCCCTGACCCAGTCGCTGCTCGACCACATCAAGAACCTCAAGGCCGAAGGCATGACGGTGCTGTTCGTCGAACACGACATGCACATGGTCCGCCACATCGCCGACTGGGTGGTGGTGATGGCCGAGGGGAAGGTCGTCGCCGAGGGACCGCCCGACATCGTCATGAAGGACCAGGCCGTCATCGACGCGTACCTGGGCGCCCACCACGACGTCGACCTTGGCGACTCGACCGGCGTCGAGCGCCTCGAAGAGGAGCTCGCCCACGACTCCGAGTCGGTCGTCGGCACAGAGGACGAGGGAATCCTCGGCCACTCAATCACCGAGGTCAGCGAACCCGGATCCACCCGCACCGGATCGACCGGCACTGAGGAGACAAAGCGATGAGCGAGTACGACGGCGACTCCGTGGTGAAGGTCACCGACCTGGTGGCCGGCTACCTGCCCGGGGTCAACATCCTCAACGGGTGCAGCATCGAGGCCCGCAGGGGCGAACTGATCGGCATCATCGGACCGAACGGCGCCGGCAAGTCGACCCTGCTGAAGGCGATGTTCGGTCTGGTGAAAATCCACTCAGGGCAGGTGATGGTCCGCGGCAAGGACCTCACCGGCCTCAAGGCCAACCGCCTGGTCAGCCAGGGCGTGGGCTTCGTGCCCCAGAACAACAACGTCTTCTCGACGCTGACCATTGAGGAAAACCTCCAGATGGGCATGTACCAGCGGCCCAAGGACTTCAAGACGCGGTTCGACTTCGTCACCGGCCTGTTCCCGGAACTGGGCAAGCGGCGCGCCCAGCGGGCCGGCTCCCTCTCCGGCGGCGAGCGCCAGATGGTGGCCATGGGCCGGGCGCTGATGATGGAGCCCGCGGTGCTGCTGCTCGATGAGCCCTCCGCGGGCCTGTCCCCCGTCAAACAGGACGAGACGTTCCTGCGCGTCCACGAGATCAACCGGGCCGGCGTCTCGGTGATCATGGTCGAGCAGAACGCGCGGCGGTGCCTGCAGATCTGCGACCGCGCCTACGTGCTCGACCAGGGCAAGGATGCCTACACCGGCACCGGGCGCGAGCTGATGAAGGACCCCAAGGTGATCCAGCTGTATCTGGGCACCCTGGCGGACACGGCCTGACCTCCTCAATACACGACTGCGGGCGGCACCGGAAACGGGCCGCCCGCAGCCTTTTAACCCCGTAGCCGCTGCACCCGATAGGCGGGCCGCCGCGCAGCCGTTGAACCCTGCAGGCGCGGGCCGGCGCCCCGGCAGGGCGGCCTCCCCTGCAACCTCCCCGGTCCGCGGCCGGACAGACGGGAGCGTGAAAGGAGTCAGGGACTCCTCGGTCGAAACCCCTTGACGGATACCCCCTGGGGGTATATGTTTCCGTACGTCAGGATTCCCGGGCCAGGTCAAGGAGCCCCCCCATGCAGCATCGAACCCAGCACTCCCCCGAGGCGCACCAGCACTCCCCTGCGGCGCCCGGCTCTCCCCCGCGCCCCGGCGGGTCCCCGGGCTCTCCGCCCGGCCGGCCCCAACAGCAGTCCACACCCGCGGTGGCACACCACGGCGCCCCACCCAGCGGTCATGCCGATCCTGCCGGTCATGCCGGTCACGGAGACCACGAGGTCCATGCCTCGGGCCAGCACGCCGGCCACAGCACCGCCATGTTCCGCAGCAGGTTCTGGATCAGCCTCGCCCTCGCCGTCCCGGTCGTCGCCTTCAGCCCCATGTTCGCCATGATCCTGGGGTACAGCCTGCCGACCTTCCCGGGCGCGGCACTGATCTCCCCGGTGCTCGGCACGGCCATCTTCATCTACGGCGGCACCCCGTTCCTCCGCGGCGGGTGGGGCGAGCTGAGGTCGCGGCGGCCCGGAATGATGCTGCTCATCGCCATGGCCATCACCGTGGCCTTCGCCGCCTCCTGGAGCACCACCCTTGGCCTCGGCGGGTTCGACCTGGACTTCTGGTGGGAACTCGCCCTGCTGATCGTCATCATGCTCCTGGGGCACTGGATGGAGATGCGCGCCCTCGGCTCAGCCGCCGGCGCCCTCGACGCCCTCGCCGCCCTGCTGCCCGACGAGGCCGATCGCGTCACCGCGGACGGGATCGAAACCGTCCCGGTGTCATCCCTGGCGCCCGGAGACGTCGTACTGGTGCGGTCCGGGGCCCGGGTGCCCGCCGACGGCACGGTCACCGAGGGCGCGGCGGAGTTCGACGAATCGATGATCACCGGCGAATCGCGCACGGTGCTGCGCCGACAGGGCGACCCCGTAACGGCGGGCACTGTGGCCACCGACAACGCCGTGCGCGTGGCGGTGACAGCAGTCGGCGGTGACACGGCACTGGCGGGCATCCAGCGGCTCGTCGCCGACGCGCAGGCCTCCTCCTCCCGGGCGCAGGCCCTTGCGGACCGGGCTGCCGCCCTGCTGTTCTACTTTGCCCTGGGCGCCGGCATCGTGACCTTCCTCGCCTGGCTGGCCCTCGGGAGCCCCGAGGACGCCGTCGTCCGCACGGTGACGGTGCTGGTCATCGCCTGCCCCCACGCCCTGGGCCTGGCCATCCCACTGGTGATCGCACTGTCGACCGAGCGGGCCGCCCGGGCCGGGGTGCTGATCAAGGACCGGCTGGCGCTGGAGCGGATGCGCACCATCGATGTCGTCCTCTTCGATAAGACCGGGACTCTCACCGAGGGCCACCCGGAGGTCACCGGCATGGCCGCGGTGCCCGGCGTGAGCCACTCCCAGCTGCTGGCGCTTGCGGGGGCGGCCGAGGCCGACAGCGAGCATCCCGTGGCACGGGCCGTGGCCCAGGCCGCCGCCGGGGACGCCGGTGCGGCGGAGCTCGCCTATGTGGGGACCGGGTTCTCCTCGATGACCGGACGCGGCGTGCGGGCCACCGTGGCCGGGTCCGAGGTCCTTGTCGGTGGGCCGAACCTCCTGCGGGAGCTCTCCCTCGACATCCCGGCGGGCATCGCCGGGCCGGTGGCCCAGTGGACCTCCCGTGGGGCGTCGGTGCTCTCCGTGGTCCGTGACGGCAGCGTCATCGGGGCGCTGGCGCTTGAGGACCGCGTGCGGGACGAGTCCCGGGCCGCGGTGAGGGCGCTGCAGGACCGCGGGGTCAAGGTCGCGATGATCACCGGCGACGCCCGGCAGGTCGCCGACGCGGTGGCCCGCGATCTGGGCGTGGACGAGGTCTTCGCCGAGGTCCTCCCGCAGGACAAGGACGCGAAGGTCGCAGAGCTCCAGGCGCGGGGATTGACGGTGGCGATGGTCGGTGACGGGGTCAACGACTCCCCGGCGCTGGCACGGGCGGAGGTCGGAATCGCGATCGGCGGCGGGACCGACGTCGCCATCGAGACCGCCGGGGTGGTGCTTGCCGGCAACGACCCGCGCGCGGTGCTGTCGATGATCGACCTGTCGCGGGCCAGCTACCGGAAGATGATTCAGAACCTCGTCTGGGCCGCCGGGTACAACGTCGCCGCGGTGCCGCTGGCGGCCGGCGTGCTGGCGTTCGCCGGGGTGCTGTTGTCGCCTGCGGCCGGAGCCGTGCTGATGAGCGTCTCGACGATCGTCGTGGCACTCAACGCCCAGCTGCTGCGCCGGCTCAATCTCGACCCGCGGCGCCTCGCGGGAACCCCGCGCTGAACGCCGTGAACACCCCGGGACCGAAGTGCCGGTCCACTCGAGTACTCAAAGGATGATTACCATGAAACGCTATTCGACCCTGACCGGCCTCGCCCTGGTCCTTGTCCTTGCCGGTTGTGGAGCCGGCCCGGAGACCGGACACGGCTCCGGCCATGACTCCGGGCAGGCGCAGCCGGGGGCGTCCAGCTCTGCGACCGTGTCAGCAGGGCTGCCCAACGCCGCCGACGTCGAGTTCGCCGCCGGAATGATCCCGCACCACGAGCAGGCCGTGGAGATGAGCGATTCGATGCTCACCAAGACCGGGATCGACCCGGAGGTGACTGCTCTGGCCACCCGCATAAAGGCCGCCCAGGCGCCGGAGATCCGAACGATGAAGGCCTGGCTCGAAACTTGGGGAAAGCCCGACGCGGGCGGCGGCAGCCGAGCCGGCCACAGTTCCGGACACGGCGGGGAGGCCGCCGGCGGGGGCGGCGGGATGATGAGCGGCGAACAGCTTGAGGAGCTCGCGGGCGCCGAGGGCGCGGAAGCGTCGCGGTTGTTCCTTGCCGGGATGATCGAACACCACAAGGGTGCTATCGATATGGCGGAACAGGAGCTGGATGCGGGCGCCGATCCCGGTGCCAAGGACCTCGCCGCGTCGATAGTGCAAGCGCAGGAGGCCGAAATTAAGGAGATGGAAGCCCTGCTGGCGGGCCTTTAGACTGCCGGGGACCGTCTCGACCGCAGGGCCTGGACGGTTTTCCACGGCGGACGGGGAAGGACGCGATGATCGCAGGGCAAGGGAGCGCGGCACCAGGGCGCACGCATATGAAGGGCGCGGCGCGGAGGGGCAGGGCACCGAGGATCCCAGAACGAGGGGGCACAGAACCGAGGGGCACACTACCGGCCCGGCTGGTCGGCAGGGGGTTTATGGGGGCGTTTCGGGCGCTGAAGGTGCTCCGGCCGTCCCGCCCCATCCATCCCCGCGGGGTACGCCTGACAGGATACCTCGCCGTCGACGGCGGCGCCTCGAGCGGCATCCCGTGGCTCGACACCGCGGGCAGTACCCCGGTCGAGGCGCGGCTCTCACGGTCGGTGGGCCTGCCGGGTCCCCTGCCGGACATCATCGGACTCGCGGTGAGAATTCCCTCGGGTGACGCGTACGCCGATCTGCTGCTGGCCTCGACGGGGAGTTCCCCGCTGGGCCGGTTCGTGCTGATCCCCCGGCTGAACATCGCCCGCTCCCCGCTGACCACCATGATGCCGTACCGGGGAGCGCAGGGGCCGGTCCTGCTGGCCGCCCGGACCACCGGGCAGCGGCCCACCCCCGATCATTCCGGACGGCGCACCCCCGCCCGGCTGCCGGCATCGCTGCCGGCCTTCCGGCGCAGGCTCGCGGGACGTGCCTGGCCGATGGAGTTGTCCTATGCCAGTCCGCTGGGGCCCTGGATCCGGTTTGGAACCCTCACGCTCACCGTTGACCCCGACCAGGGCCAGGAGGACCTGCGGTTCGACCCGGTCCGCAATCCCCTGCCCACGGCATCGACCTACGAGTGGGCCGCGGAGCTGCGCCGGGGCTCCTACGCCGTCGCCCGTTCCCCCCGGCACAATGAAACCGACGAACGCACCCGATAACGACCCACGCACCCGATATATCGGGTGCGTTCGTCGTTAAGCGGCGCACGGGAGGGCATGGGCGCACGGAAGGGCCAGGACAGGCGGAAGGCCCCGCCCTGGTGGACGGGGCCTTCCGGTACAGCGGATGTGCTGACCCAAGATCCTGAGGTTAGAGCTTGCCAACCTCGGAACGGCTCGGCTGCGGCACGTTGTTCTCGTCGTACTGGTAGATGCCGATGGCGGCTTCGGTGGGATCGCCGTTCTCGTCGAAGGAGACCGGGCCGGAGATACCGTCGTAGTCGATGTCCTCGCCGTCGCGCAGCAGGGTCACGCAGCCGGCGAAGTCGAAGCACTTTTCGCCGTCCTTCGAGACAGCCTCGAGCTCTCCGGCGATGGCGGTACCCTCGGTGCTGCCCGCAGCCTCGGCTGCCAGCGACATCAGGTTCACGGCGTCGTAGCTTTCACCGGCGTAGCTCCAGCTGGTCAGCTTGGGATCGAGCTCAAGCAGCGCCTTCTGGAAGGCGTCTCCGGTGAAGGGACCGGGGATGGTGCCCTGGGCGCCCTCGAGGGTGCCCGGCTCCAGGTCCTTGCTGTAGTCGGTGGTGTTGCCGTCGACCATGAACATGCTCGAAGGATCGATGCCCTTGCCGGTGAGCAGCGGAACGATGCTCTTGGCCTGGTCGAAGGTGATGATGACGATGGCGTCGGGCTTGGCCGCAACCACCGCATCGACCTGGCTGCTGAACTGGGAGTCACCTTCGTTGAACAGCTCGGCGGCCACGACCTTGCCGCCGGCTCCCTCGACGGTTTCGGTGATGTTGGCCTGCAGGCCGGTGCCGTAGGCGTCGTTGAGGACGATCATGCCGACGGTCTGGGCGCCGCAGGACATGATGTAGTTGCCGAGGGTGCGTCCCTGCAGGACGTCCGAGGGGGCGGTGCGCCAGTACAGGCCCTTGTCATCCCAGTCGGTGAACTCCGGGGAGGTGTTCGCCGGGGAGAACTGCACAACGCCTGCTCCGGTGATCTGGTTGATGACGGTCTTGGAGACACCGGACGAGGCAGCGCCGATGATGGCGCTGACATCCTGGGACAGCAGCTCGGTGACCGACTGGGTGGCGATGTCGGTGGTGGTGTCGCCCGAGTCGCGGTGGACCACCGAAACTTCCTTGCCGAGGACGCCGCCTGCTTCGTTGACTTCCTTGACAGCGAGGTTCACGCCCGCGATTTCCGGCGGGCCGAGGAACGCGAGGGCTCCGGTGGTCGGCAGGATGGATCCAAACTTCAGGGGTGTGTCGGTGACGGTCTTCGCCTCGGGGACAGCGGAGGGGTCGCCCTTCTCGCCGGCTTCTGCTGCCTTGCCGCCCTCGCTGGGCGGGCAGGACAGTGCGCCCGCGGTCTGGGCGGACGCCGAGGCGCTGGGATCGGCACCGTCTTCGGGTGCCGTGGATCCGCCGCCTCCGCCGCCACAGCCCGAGGCAAAGAGTGCAATACCCAGGCTGAGGGCTGCGATCTTCGCTGCGCGCGGAGCATTCTCCCCGATGCCGGACCGCATCGGGTTGCGTGTTACAGTCATCAATTTTTCTCCTCGACCGAAAGGCGTCGTCAGCCTTTGATGCACTCACCAGGTGTTCCTGGTATGTAGAAAAGCTAATGCAAAAACGGGCCCAACATAAGGGAATCGGGTTACGACCTTGTAACGCTCGTCACACCGGGGCCCTGGCGGGGTTGACACCGGGGCGGCCGGGCAGTGATCGGGCGGGGCTGCGTCCCCTCAGCTGCGTCGAGGATCAGGACGGGATCGCTGCGGACCGTGGGAACCGGTCGGGCGGGCCCGCGGCAGCGTCAGCGCGGTGTCAGCGCAGCGTCGGCGGGCCTCAAAGGGGGCTCGGCCCGGCGGCGGCAGCCGACCGATGGGGAGGGATTGTCCAGGTTCCGCGCCCGCAGGCCCGTGGTACCCCAGGTCGGACTCGAACCGACACTGAACAGATTTTAAGTCTGGTGCCTCTGCCATTGGGCTACTGGGGCGGATGCTCCGCAGGTCAAGAATATCGCGCCGGGCCACCCGCGCCCGCCCCCGGGGGCGGCGGGCGTCGCAGGGCGCCGCATGAACCCCGGCTGGAGGGCATCACGGGTTAAGCGGCGACGGCGGGCCCCCGCGTCTGCGGGAACCCACCGTCGTCTCCGGCGGACCGGATGGATCAGGCGTTCGAGGCGGCCTTGCCGCTCGCCTTTCCGGCCGGGGCCGGAGGTGCCGACTGAAGGGCTGTGTCCTTCTTCGGCGGCGGGGTGGCGGCGTTGCGGAACTGGCGGCGCGGGGTCTGCAGGTCCGCGATCGGAGCCAGGTCCCTGCCGAAGATGAAGCTCATCGACCAGTTGGAGATGACCCGCGCCTTGCGCTCGAACATCGGCATGGCCATGCCGTGGTACCCGCGGTGGGCCAGCCACGCCGGGAACCCGCGCATTCCGAAGCCCATGATGTTGGCGACACCCTTGAAGGTGCCGAAGCCCGCGACGGCACCCAGGTTGGTGTGCTTGTACTCCTGGACGCGGCCCACACCGTAGTTCTGGGCATAGATGTTCTTGGCCAGGCGCTTCGCCTGGCGGACCGCGTGCTGGGCGTTGGGGACGCAGAACCCGCCCACACCGCCGCCGCTGAGGTCGGGCACGGCCGCGACGTCCCCGGCGGTCCAGGCGTGCTGGAGGGGTCCGTCGTCGCCGGTGATGCGCAGCTCGGCGTTTGCCCGCAGGCGGCCGCGGTCATCGATCGGGAAGTCGGTGGAGCGGACGACCGGGTTGGCCTGCACACCGGCGGTCCAGATGAGGGTGTCGGTGGCGAATTCATCGGCCGGGGTCTTGTCCGGCATGTTGATCAGCTTCAGGTTTCCGTCGACGGCGCTGGCGAGCGAGGTGTTGAGCAGGACCTGGATGCCGCGCGAGCGCAGGTGCTCGACGACCCAGACGGCCTGCTGCTCGCTGACCTCGGGCATGACGCGCGGCATGGCCTCGATCAGTACGAAGCGGACGTCCGAGCGCTTGAGGCGGGCGTTCTTCTTCACCGCATCGCGGGCCATGTCCTCCATCTCGGTGATGGCTTCGATGCCGGCAAATCCGCCGCCGACGACGACGAAGGTCAGCATCCGGTCCCGGGCCGGGCCGGCGGGCATCAGCGAGCCGGTCTCGATGCGCTCGAGGATCTGGTTGCGCAGCGCGACGGCCTCTTCGATCGTCTTCAGGCCGATGCCCTGGTCCTTCAGCCCCTCGATGGGGAAGGTGCGGGTGATGGCGCCGGCGGCCATGACGATGTCGGTGTAGCCGAGTGTGAACGGCTCACCCTCGCCGGCGGGCTCGATCGTGGCGGTCCGCGCGGCGTGGTCGACCGATGTGACCCGGCCGCTGATGAGTTCAGTCTGGGGAAGGTGCACACGGTGCGAGACAATGGCGTGGCGCGCCTCGATGCTTCCAGCGGCCACCTCGGGGAGGAACGGCTGGTACGTCATGTAGGGAAGGGGATCGACCAGGGTGACGATGCCACCGTGGGACTTGACCTTCTTCTGCAGCTTGCGGGCCACGTAGAGGCCGACATAGCCGCCTCCGACGACGAGGATACGCGGACGATCAGAGAACAGTGAGTTCGATGCCATGGCTCGATAGTACCGGACTTTGTGAAAGTCTTCACTAACTGTGAGGAACCTCTACCTGCTCAGCTGCGCGGGCTTCCGTGGCCGGTTTCCGCGGGGCGGTCGGCCCGCTGCGGGACGTCGAAGGCACCGGTGTCCGGCTCCTCCCGCTGGGGCGCCAGGCGCTCGGCGCGCCGGACCCGCAGGACGTGGACGGTTCCGCCCACCAGGAGCAGGACGAACAGGCCGGAGAAACCCAGGACCACCACCGGGGGCAGCACCGTCGAGGATCCGGCCCCTTCGTGGGCCTGCGGGACCGGGGCTGCCGGGATGTCGGGGGCGGCCGTGTTCTCGGCTGGAGCCGGAGGTGCCGCCTCGGCGGGCGGCTTCCCCCGCCGGTACACCTGGATCCACTGCTCCATGCTGCCGAGCTGGTTGGCCTTGGGAACCTCGACCCCTGGACCGACGGCAGCGGCGACGTCGAGGATGCCGTGCCCGTAAATGGTGTCAAAGCCCGGCGCACCGGCGTCGCGGGCAGTGCCCACAATACGGTTGACGACCTGCGCGGCGCTCAGCTCCGGGTACTTGGAGCGGATCAGCGCCGCCACCCCCGAGACGAGCGGCGCCGCGCCCGAGGTTCCCGACCATTCGGCGTAGAACGCCCCGGGCAGCCCGCCGACGAGGTTCTCCGACGGCGCCGCGACGGCGATGCTGATGCCCTCGGATGAGGATTCCCTGCTCGCCACCCCGCTGCGGTCCAGCCCCGCGACCGACAGGACGCCGGGGATGGTGGCGGGTGCGCCGACCTGGGTGAGCCCGCCGGCCCGGTTGCCCGCGGCGGCCACGATGACGACGTCGCGCTTCTCGGCGTAGAGGAACGCCTCGTCCCAGCTCTCGGGCCAGGTGGTCGAGGTGCTCCCGAGAGACATGTTGATGACCTTGGCCCCGTTGTCCACCGCCCAGCGCACCGCATTCGGGATCTGCTCGTCCGTGCCGATTCCCGCGGGGTTGGGGCCGCTGTTGGGCCCCTCGATCCAGACCGACACGGCGAGCAGGTCCGCTTTCGGTGCCACCCCGACAATGCCGTCGGGGCCCTCGCCGTACGCGGCGAGCGGGGACGGCGCGGCGCCCTCGGTGGGGCGCGGCCCGTGCCCCCTGCCGGCCAGGAGTGTGGAGACGAGGGTTCCGTGCTCGGGCACCTCACCGATGCCCTGCTGGCCGTCCGCGCGGCCGGCGCCCGAGGCGTCGATCCCGCCGGCGACGGCGCCGCTGAGGTCGGGGTGGGAGCCGTCCACACCGCTGTCGATCACCGCGACCTTGACGCCTTCGCCCTGGGTAGACTTCCAGGCCTCGGTCACCCCGTAGTCCTGCAGCCAGTACTGCTTGTCCCGGACGGCGTCGGCCCGGGCCGGAGCCGCAGTGCACAGCAGCAGTGCCGCGGCGACGACCGCGGCGGAGGCACGGGAGGCTCTACGGCGGGCTGCTTGGGTGGGAACAGGTGCGGTGCTGGAGTGCGAAAAGGTCAAAAAATCACTTCCGGAGGGCGGGAACGCTGAGGGCGATGCCGTCGAGGATGTCGTGTTCGCTGGCTACGGCGGAGTCGACCCGCCCGCCGGTGGCCTCGGCGATGTATTCGACGACACATTTCCAGATCAGGGCCCCGGCGCCGATGACGTCGACCCGGCCGGGGTGCATGTAGGGCAGGGCCGCGCGGGCGGCCCGGTCGCGCCGCAGCAGGTCGTCGGCGGCGCCGGCGATGACGGCGGTGCTCAGGCGTGCGCCGTGGATGCGCTCCGGAAGGTAGGAGGGAAGCTGCAGCGCGTGCGCTGTCACCGTGGTGATGCTTCCGGCGACACCGATCAGGGTGCTCACCTCCCCGAAGGGCACCTCTCGTCCGGCCTCGCCGATCAGCGCACGGACCTCGCGTTCCATCGCCTCGATTTCGGCTCCGGTGGGCGGATCGGAGCGCAGGAAGCGTTCGGTGAACCGGACGCAGCCCATGTCCATGCTGCGGGCCGCGGTCACGGCGCCGCCGCGCCCCGCGACGAACTCGGTGCTGCCGCCGCCGAGGTCCACGACCATCACGGTGTCCGTGTCGGGCACGTCCAGCACGCTCACAGCGCCGCGAAAGGACAGCGACGCCTCCTCGTCACCGCTGACCACTTCGGGCTCGACGCCGAGGCGCTGGCGGATGCCCTCGATGAAGACGTGCCGGTTCTCGGCGTCGCGGGAGGCGGAAGTGGCGACGAAGCGGAGCCCTTCGGCGCCGTGCCGGCGGATCAGTTCGGCGTATTCCTCGGTGGCCTCGAAAGTCCGGGCCAGGGCGGCCTCGGAGAGCCGGCCGGTGGCGTCGACCCCCTCCCCGAGGCGCACGACCCTCATGCGCCGTTCAACGTCGGTCAGCACGCCGTCCTCGATGTCGGCGATCAGCAGCCGGATGGAGTTCGTTCCACAGTCAACCGCGGCGGTCCTCATTGTTTCTCCTGTGCTTCGGCTCGTCGCCCGGCGCGCTTGCGCTCGAGCTCTTCGGGGCTGAGTCCCTGGGTCTTGGTGTGCCGGCTGAGGTCGGCCGACGGCGGGTCGCCGGAGGTGTCCCAGGCGCCGGTGCAGTAGCACACGTCGGCGGTCCACCATTCGGCGATGCCCTGGAGCGCCTCGTCGCCCAGCGGGTTGACGCCGGAGCCCGCGGCCAGCGAATGCCCGACCAGGACATGGAGGCACTTCACCCGGGTGGGCATGCCGCCGGCGGATACCCCGGCGATCTCGGGCACCGGGCCGGTTCCGGCCCGCTTCCCGACCTCCTCGCGTGCGGCGAGGTAGGCCTCGTGCGCGGCCCGGTACCGTGCGGCGAGGTCCGCGTCGCGGCCGAGCCGCTCGGTCATTTCCGTCATCACGCCGTCGGCTTCGAGCCGGGACACGGCGGAGGTGATCACCGGGTGGGTCAGGTAGTAGGTGGTGGGAAAGGGAATGCCGTTGCTGAGGCGGGGTGCGGTCACGGCCACCAGCGGATTGCCGCACACGCACCGTGCCCCGATCTCGACGACGTCGCGGACCGGGCGCCCGAGCTGGCGGCTCAGGACCTCGTGGTCCCGGGCCGTGGGGGTCCGCTCGTCCTGCTGAGCCACTTATGGTCCTTCCTTGCTGCCCGATGCGGGCAGGTGTTCTGGTGTTGTCAGTCCGTCGCGGCGCGGGAGACCGATTCCCACAGGGAATCGACCCACGGGAGGTCCTCGGGCTGTCCGGCGGAGCCGGTGCCGGTTGATTCCTCGATGCCCGAGCCGCCCTTGACGAGGTAACGCTTCTCCCCCGGCATCACGAGGAAGATGCGTTCGCGGGCCTGCTGCTTGATGTAGGCGGGGTCGTCCCAGCGGGCCAGGTCCGCCCGGTGCTGCTCCTGGGCCTGCTGCTGCTCGGCGATCTGCTCCCGCAGGGCCGCCACCTCGCCCTGCTGGCGGAGGTAGTTGCTCACCGAGGGGACGAGCAGCACGATCACCGCTACGAGGACGAGGGCCAGCGCCAGCATGCGCCCGGAAAACGACTGCGCGGGAATGGGCTTGGCGTCCTCGGCCGGAACGATCACGCGGTTCCGGGGCCGAACGGCGCTGGCCCCGGCCCTGCGGATGGCCCCGGCGAGCTGCTCACGTTCGGCGGCCCGGACCTCGGATGGCGTTGCGTGTTTCCGGGTCGGGGCGGGCTGGGGTGCGGGTGCCGCGCCGGCGGCGGGCTTGGTCCGGACCCGGTCCGCCGCCGGCCCTCCGACCTGGCCCGGATGGGCGCCGGGTTTCGCCGGCGGCGCCCCGGCAGCCGTCCGGTCCGCCGTGTGGGGCGACGGACGGACGGCATGCGGCACATTGGGGCGGCGGGCAGACATGGCACTCCTCGGCTGGTTTCTGCGACGGGATCCCTACGGACCCCGTCTAACGAGGGTAACTGCCCTCCGGTTCAACTATGCAGTGAAACGCGGGAAGGCGCTGCGCCCGGCATAACGGGCGGCGTCGTCGAGTTCCTCTTCGATGCGCAGCAGCTGGTTGTACTTCGCGACGCGCTCTGACCGGGCGGGGGCGCCGGTCTTGATCTGGCCGGCGTTCGTGGCAACACAGATGTCGGCGATCGTGGTGTCCTCGGTCTCGCCGGAGCGGTGCGAGGTGATCGTGGTGTAGCCGGAGCGCTGGGCCAGCGAGATCGCGTCGAGGGTTTCGGTCAGCGTGCCGATCTGGTTGACCTTGACCAGCAGTGAGTTGGCCGTGTCGGCGGTGATGCCGCGCTCGAGGCGGGTGGGGTTGGTGACGAACAGGTCGTCGCCGACGATCTGCACCTTGTCGCCGAGGGACGCGGTGAGGGCCTTCCAGCCCTCCCAGTCCTCCTCGTCCAGGGGATCCTCGATGGAAACCAGCGGGTAGTCGCGCACCAGCTCTTCGTAGTAGGCGCTCATCTCGGCGGTGCTGAGGGACCTGCCCTCGAAGGTGTAGACCCCGTCGCTGTAGAACTCGGAGGCCGCGACGTCAAGGGCGAAGGCGATGTCGGTTCCGGGCTTGTAGCCGGCCCGTTCCACCGCGGTGGTGATCAGGTCGAGCGCGTCCCGGTTCGACGGAAGGTTCGGGGCGAAGCCGCCCTCGTCGCCGAGGCCCGTGGCGAGGCCCTTTTCCTTGAGGACGGCCTTGAGCTCGTGGTAGACCTCGACGCCCCAGCGCAGGCCCTCGGAGAAGGAGGCGGCACCGAGGGGGACGATCATGAATTCCTGGATGTCGACGTCGGAGTCCGCGTGGGAGCCGCCGTTGAGGATGTTCATCAGGGGCACGGGAAGGACGTGCGCGTTGGGGCCGCCCAGGTAGCGGTAGAGCGGCAGGGCCGAGGATTCGGCGGCGGCGCGGGCCACGGCGAGGGAGACGCCCAGCATGGCGTTGGCGCCGAGGCTTGACTTGTTCTCGGTGCCGTCGAGGTCGAGCATCGCCTGGTCGATGGCACGCTGGTCGGCGGCGTCGAAGCCGAGGAGGGCGGGCTGGATCTGGTCGATGACCGCCTCGACGGCCTGCAGGACGCCCTTGCCCAGGTAGCGGGCCTTGTCGCCGTCGCGGCGTTCGTTGGCTTCGAAGGCACCGGTTGAGGCGCCGGAGGGGACGGCGGCGCGGCCGAAGGTGTCGTCGTCGAGCAGGACCTCCACCTCAACGGTGGGGTTGCCGCGGGAGTCGAGGATTTCCCTCGCGTGGATGGCGTCGATGATTGCCATGGAAATGCTCCTTTGGGTTGGAGGGGTCGAGATTCCACCGCGGGGACGGTGGTCAAAGCGTTGGCAGTGCCGCCTTAAGCGTAGTTCACCGCCGCGGGCGGCGGACGCCCGTCACCCGGCCCCGGCCGGTGGTGAACCGGCCACCGAGTCCTGGAACCGCCGGACGGCGGCGCGCAGGGCCCGCTCCGGGTCAAGCCCCCGGGAGGCGGCTCCGCGCACCAGCGCGAAGAGGGCGTCGCCGAGCTCCTCCTCGGTGCGCGGGCCGGCCGCGGCGGCTCTCTCGGGGCCGGCCGCTCCGTCGGGGGCGGGCTCCGCGCCGAGCGTCCCGGCCCGGTGCAGGCTCGAGGCGGCGCGGGCGAGGGCGGGGAGGTGCCGCGGGATGCCGTCGAAGGCGGAGGCGCGGTCCGGGCGTTCCCGCTCCTTCACCGTCTGCCAGGTCCTGGCGATCTGCTCGCTGCTGGCGCCCGCACCGCCGTCGGGGTCCAGCAGCGAGCCGTCGGCCGCGAAGACGTGGGGGTTCCTGCGGATCATCTTGGCCGTCAGCCCCTCGGCGACCTCCCGCAGGCCGAAGCCGCCCTGCTCGTGCTGGAGCTGGGCGTGGAGCACCACCTGCAGCAGCACGTCGCCCCGCTCCCCCAGCAGCTCGGTCCGCGCCCCGGGGTTCCCGGCCTCCGCTCCAGCGGGCCCTCCGAGCGCTTCGAGGGCCTCGACGAGTTCGTAGCTCTCCTCGATCAGGTACTGCACGAGCGAGGCGTGGGTGAGGGCGCCCATCCACGGGCACCGGGCCCGCAGGACGGCGATGACCTCCACGAGGCGGTCAACCGCGGCGCCGGCGCCGCCCGCCAGGTCGGCGGATCCTGGTGCGTCGGGCATGACGGCCTAGGAGGCTGCGGTCTCGAACTCGGACACCACGAACTCCGTCAGGGCCTCCCGGTCCTCAAGGGGGAGGAAGGCGGCGTCGACGGCGTTGAGGGTCAGCTCCAGCAGGTCGCTGAGGTCGTACCCGAAGGTGTCGGCGAGGAGTTCGAACTCCCCGGTCAGGCTCACCCCGCTCATCAGCCGGTTGTCGGTGTTCACGGTGACCTTGAAGCCCAGCTGGTACAGCATGTCGATCGGGTGGCTGCCGATGTCGTTCCCGAAGGCCTCAACCGCCCCGGTCTGCAGGTTCGACGACGGGCACAGCTCCAGGGCGATTCCGCGGTCGCGCACCCAGGCGGCGACCCGGCCCAGGACGGCGGTCTCGACGCCCTCGTCCCCGTTTCCGGCGGCATCGGCGTCCTCGAGGGAGATGTCCTCGGCGATCCGCACCCCATGCCCTAGGCGCAGTGCGCGCCCGGAAACCAGCGCGTCGACGATGCTCTCCAGCCCGTCGGCCTCGCCGGCGTGGACGGTGGCGGGGAACTGGTGGGCGGCGAGGTAGGTGAACGCGTCGGCAAGCCGTGAGGGCGGGAAGCCCTTCTCGGCTCCGGCGATGTCGAAGCCCACGGCGCCGCGGTCGCGGTGCCGGACGGCGAGCTCGGCGATTTCCTGGCCGCGGTCGCCGTGGCGCATGGCGGTGATCAGCTGGCCGACCTGGATGACCCGACCGGCGGCCCGGGCGGATGCGACGCCGGCGGAGAGCCCTTCCTGGACGGCCTCGACGGCCTCATCCAGGCTCAGGCCCTGGGCGGTGTGCTGCTCGGGGGCCCAGCGCACCTCGCCGTAGACGACGCCGTCGGCCGCGAGGTCCTCGACGAATTCGCGGGCCACCCGCGCCAGGGCGCCGCGGGTCTGCATGACGGCGATGGTGTGGTCGAAGGTTTCGAGGTAGCGCACCAGCGACCCGGAATCGGCGGAGTCGCGGAACCACCGGCCGAGCGCTTCCGCGTCGGAGGCCGGCAGGGTATGCCCCACCTCGGCCGCCAGCTCGAGAATGGTCGCCGGGCGCAGGCCCCCGTCGAGGTGGTCGTGAAGGGAGACCTTGGGGAGGCTGCGGATGTCGAAGGAGGTGCCAGGGGCGGGAGTCTGGGAGGAGTTCGTCACGCGGTCAACCCTACAGGTGGGCCCGGACGGGCCGCACCCTCAGGCGGCCTGGTCGAGGTCGGGAACCTCGGGACCGGCCGCCGCCGGAAGCACCCGGGGCGCCGCCCTGCCGGAGGCTGCGCTGAGCACCCGGTCGACGGCCACGCCGATTGCCACGGCCACCGCGATGGCCACAGCGACCCCCAGCAGCTGGTTGCCGGCGAACCAGGCACCTGCCAGCGCGCCGATGCCTACGGAGTACGCACCCCAGACGCCCCCGGCGAGGGCGGACAGGGCGACGAAGCGCCGGCGCGGGTAGCCGGTGGTGCCGGCGGCAAGGTTCACCGCCACCCTGCCGATCGGCAGGAAGCGGCCCACCAGGAGCAGTGAGGCGGCCCGCTTGTCGAGCTCGTACTTCGCCCAGGCGAAGGAGCGGCGCATGCGGGGCCGGCGCATCCACCGGAAACGGGTCAGTCCGATCCCCCGGCCGATGGCGTAGGCGGTGTTGTCGCCGAGGAAGGCCCCGAGCGAGGCCGCCAGCATCAGCAGCCAGGGGTCGGGGTGGCCCTGGGTGAGGATCAGGGACGCCAGGCCCACGACCACCGATTCGCTGGGGAAGGGCGGGAAGAACCCGTCGACGGTGCAGCAGAGGAACACCACCAGGTACACCCAGGGCTGTGCCGCGGCGTCGATGACCCACCCGTTGATCCCGGCGAGCAGGGAGAACATCAGGTCCACGGGGAGCCGCCGGCCGCCGCGGGTCCCCGCCGGGCGGGATCCTCGTTATCAAGCATTGGATCATTCTGCTCCGGCGCCGGGAGGGCCCACATCAGGGAGACCCCCTAATTGCCCCCCCTCTCACCCCTGCTTCGCACCCCTGGAACGGACCACCTCTCCCATTGCCGCGCCCCTTCAGGCACTGGCGCCCCCGCCGGCCCGGGTGCGGGCCGGCGAGGAGCGCCGCACCAGGACACCCGGGGCTAGGAGACCCGGTCGAGGATGAGTTCCTGGGCCGGGCGGGAGCCCTCCGGGGCGATCACGACGGCGTCGGCGAGGGCCTCGCGGGCCCGCTCGAACCGCTCCGGGGTGTCGGTCAGCAGGGTCATCAGGGGCTCTCCCGCACGCACCAGCGCACCGGGCTTGGCGTGCATCCGCACCCCGGCGCCCGCCTGCACGGCGTCCTCCTTGCGGGCCCTGCCGGCGCCGAGCCGCCACGCGGCCACGCCGACGGAGAGGGCGTCGAGTTCGACCAGCACGCCGTCGGCGGGGGCGTAGATGGTTTCGGATTCCCGGGCCACGGGCAGGGTGGCACGGGGATCGCCGCCCTGGGCCTCGATCATGCGGTTCCAGACGTCCATGGCTCGGCCGTCGCGCAGCGCCGCGGCGGGGTCCGCGTCGGGCACGCCCGCCGCGGCGAGCATCTCCTCGGCCAGGCGCACGGTGAGTTCGACGACGTCTTCGGGCCCTCCGCCCGCGAGGACCTCGACGGATTCCTCGACCTCGATGGCGTTGCCTGCGGTGAGTCCGAGCGGGGTGCTCATGTTGGTCAGCAGCGCCACGGTGCGCACCCCGGCGTCCGTGCCGAGGTCGACCATGGTGCGTGCCAGTTCGAGCGCGTCCTCGCGGGTCTTCATGAAGGCGCCGGTGCCGACCTTGACGTCGAGGATCAGCGACCCGGTGCCCTCGGCGATCTTCTTGCTCATGATCGAGGAGGCGATGAGCGGAATGGCCTCGACGGTGCCGGTGACGTCGCGCAGCGCGTAGAGCTTCTTGTCGGCGGGGGCCAGGCCGGTCCCCGCCGCGCAGATGACGGCGCCGACGTCGGCGAGCTGTCGCATCATCTCGTCGTTGCTCAGGTGTGCCCGCCAGCCGGGGATCGACTCGAGCTTGTCGAGGGTGCCGCCGGTGTGCCCGAGGCCGCGGCCCGAGAGCTGGGGCACGGCGACCCCGAAGACGGCCACGAGCGGTGCCAGCGGCAGGGTGATCTTGTCGCCCACGCCGCCGGTGGAGTGCTTGTCGCTGGTGGGCCGGCCCAGGGACGAGAAGTCGAGGCGCTCCCCCGAGGCGATCATCGCGGCGGTCCAGCGCGAGATCTCCGCCCGGTCCATGCCGTTGAGCAGGATGGCCATGTTCAGTGCCGCCATCTGCTCGTCGGCGACGGCGCCGCGCGTGTAGGCGTCGATCGTCCAGTCGATCTGTTCGGGGGTGAGAGTGCCCCGGTCCCGCTTGGTCCGGATGATGTCGACGGCGTCGAAGGCTTCGCTCATGGTTTTACCTCTGGGGTTCGTGGGGGTGGGTCGCGCTGGGATTCAGGAGAGGTTCTCGGGCCCGAAGGCGTCGGGGAGGACCTCGTCCATGGTGCGGATGCCGCTGACTGTCTGAAGCACCATGCCGGGGGCGCGGAATTCGTAGAGCAGCTGTCGGCAGCGCCCGCACGGCATCAGGGTGTTCCCGGAGCCGTCGACGCAGCTGAAGGCCACGATGCGGCCGCCGCCGGTCATGGCCAGGCTGCTCACCAGCGCGCACTCGGCGCAGAGGGTCAGCCCGTAGGAGGCGTTCTCGACATTGCACCCGGAGATGATGCGGCCGTCGTCGATCAGGGCAGCAGCCCCGACGGGGAACTTCGAGTAGGGGACGTACGCGCGCTGCATTGCGGCGGTAGCCGCCTGCTTCAGCTCCTCCCAGGGGAGGTCGCGGGATTCGAGGGCCGGGTCGGTCACCGGTATCGCTCCTGTATCTGGTTGGGGTCCCTTGTCGGGATCGGGTCGGTCGTGGGGATTCGGGGGGCGTTGCGTGGCTGCAGTGGGAGCCCGGGGCTGCCCGGCGGATGGCGCGGGCGGCCCCGGTGCTCAGCCCTTGACGTAGGGGATGCCGCTGGCTCCCGGTGCGCGGGAGCGCCCGACGAGGCCGGCGACGGCGAACACCGTCACCACGTAGGGCAGCATGCGGAGGAACTGGTCAGGGACCGGGGTCCCGAGCAGGCTGAGCACGTTCGAGAGGTTCGTCGCGAAGCCGAAGAGCAGTGCGGCGAAGAACGCACCGATCGGGTTCCACCGGCCGAAGATCAGTGCGGCCAGCGCGATGTAGCCCTGTCCGGCCGTCATGTCCCGGCCGAATCCGGAGACCGAGACCAGGGTGAAGAAGGACCCCCCGACGCCGGCGACGACACCGGCGAGCAGCACGTTCATGAACCGCATCCGGTTGACGTTGACGCCCAGGGTGTCCGCGGCCTTGGGGTGCTCGCCGACCGCGCGGGTCCGCAGTCCCCAGCGCGAGCGGAAGAGTGCCACGTAGACGACGGCAACGGCGATGTACATGAGGTAGCCCACGATGGTCTGCTCGAACAGGATCGGGCCCAGGATGGGGATCTCGGACAGCACCGGGATGCTCAGCACGGGAAGCCGCGGGGGCGAGTTCCACATCTCTGCGTCCTTGCTCAGCACGGAGGAGAACAGGAAGCCGGTCAGGCCCGAGACGAGCACGTTGAGCACGACGCCGACGATCACCTGGTTGACGATGTAGCGGATGCTGAACACCGCCAGGAGGAAGGAGACGATGACGCCGGCGAGGGCGGCCGCGAACAGGCCGACAATGGCGCTTCCGGAGACCGACGCGGCGACGGCCGCCGCGAACGCCCCGAAGAGCAGCTGGCCTTCGATGGCGATGTTCACGACGCCGGAGCGTTCGCTGAGCACCCCGGAGAGCGAGCCGAAGATCAGCGGCACGGCCAGGGTCACCGACCCGGCGAGCAGCCCGTACAGGGCGACGTTGGGGTTGTTGGCGCTGCCGACCACCCAGGTGAGGAAGCCGATGAGGAAGAGCACCGCGAAGACGGCCACGAGCCACACGGGCACCGCCGCCCCGCGCCGGACCGCGAGGACCGCCAGGACCGCGAGGGCGGCCAGCACCACGGCGGTGAGCCAGCCGGTCGCCACGGCGGGCAGCACGAGGTCGGGCAGCACGATGGCGTCGTTGGGGTCCGAGAGCCGGAACGTCACATTGTTGCGGGGTGCTCCCGCACCGAAGACCAGCAGGGCGACGAGGGCCAGGACCGCCAGCAGGATCGGGGTCTTCCAGCTGCGGACGGCTCCTGCGGGTGCTGCGGAGCGGTCCGGGGCTGCGGTGGTGACTGTACTCATGCTGCGCCTCCGGTGGCTGCGGTCTTGCGGTTCCTGCGGGCCCCGGCTGATGGGATGGCTCCCGGGGTGGGCAGGCGGAAGAGCGACCGCACCAGCGGTGGGGCCGCGATGAACAGGACGATCAGGGACTGCACGACCAGGACGATGTCGATGCTCGTTCCGGTCGAGGCCTGCATGGTGACGCCGCCGGCGCGGAAGGCGCCGAACAGGAGCCCCGCGGCGAAGGTGCCCCACGGGCTGGAGCGGCCCAGCAGCGCCACGGTGATGGCGTCGAAGCCGAAGCTCGCGGCCACCCCGGAGGTGAGGACCTTCTCGGTGCCGGCGACCTGCGCCACACCGGCGAGCCCGGCGAGGGCTCCGGCGATGGCCATCGCGAGGATGTAGCCCCTGCTGACGCTCACTCCGGCGGTGCGGGCGGCGGTGGCGTTGGCGCCCACGGCCCGCAGTTCGAAGCCGACGGTGGAGCGGTTCAGCAGCCACCAGACGAAGACCGTGGCCAGCACGGCGACGATGAAGCCCCAGTGGAGCCGGAAGCCGCTGCCCAGCAGCGGCGGGTACAGCGCCGTCGCCTCGAGCTGCGGGCTGATCGGGTTCGTCGAGCCCGGGCGCTGGAAGCCGGGGGTGCTCAGCAGGTACAGCACCAGGTTGATGGCGATGTAGTTGAGCATGATGGTGAGGATGACCTCGTGGGCGCCGGTGCGCGCCTTGAGCACGCCGACGAGCCCGCCCCAGATCGCACCGCCGAGCATGCCGGCGAGGATCACGAGCAGCAGGTGCAGGCCGAAGGGCAGGTTGGCGGTGAACCCGACCCAGCCGGCGAGGGTGGCGCCGATCAGGATCTGGCCCTGGGCGCCGATATTGAACAGCCCGGCGCGGAAGGCCAGGGCGACGCCGAGGCCGGCGCAGATCAGGGGCGTGGCGACGGTGAGGGTCTGGGTCAGCGGGTAGATCATGCGGGCGAAGCTGTCGCCGCCCGCATTGAAGACCGAGCCCTGGAACAGGGCGGCGTACGCGCCGGAAGCGGCAGACCAGGCGGCGCCGATGGTGTCCATCGGCCGGGAGAAGAAGTAGGAGGCGGAGCGGGCCACGTCTTCGTCGGTGACGGCGATCAGCAGCCCGCCCAGGATGAGCGAGAGGACCACGGCCAGGACGGCCACCAGGGCGTTGCCGGTCATGATCCGCTGCATCAGCGGCTGCTCATCCCCCGGTCCGGCCGCGGTGAGGGCGGCCGGGGAGGCGGGCACGGCCGGCGGCGGCACCTGCCCGCCGCCGGTTTCGGCGGCGGCCTCGAGGCGCCGTTCCTCCTCGCGGGCGGCCTCCTGGGCGGCGCGGCGGGTGGGCGGCTGGCCGCCGGCGGTATCCGGTGTCACCGGCGGGTTTTCCTGCGGACTCACTGGTCCCCTCCTTGAAGTTCTGTGGCCTGCGCCAGGGCCTCATCGGCGTGCATGCCGGCCATCATCAGGCCCAGCACATCCCGGGAAGTGTCGGCCGGGACTATGCCCATCAGGCGCCCCCGGTACAGCACGGCGATGCGGTCGGCGAGCTCGAGGACCTCGTCGAGCTCGGTGGAGACGATCATCACGGGGGTGCCGCCGTCGCGTTCGGCGACGATGCGTTTGTGGAGGAATTCGATGGAGCCGACGTCGACGCCGCGGGTGGGCTGGGACGCGATGAACAGTTTAAGCGGCCGGGAGAACTCCCGCGCCATGACGACCTTCTGCTGGTTGCCGCCCGAGAGCGTTCCGGCCGCCGCCGCGGCGGACTGGGTGCGCACGTCGTATTCGGCGATCTTCTCCTGCGCGTTCTTCTCGATCACGGCGGGACGCATGCTCAGGCCGCGGGCGAAGGGCGCCTCGTCGTAGCGGTTGAGGATGAGGTTCTCGGCGACCGAGAAGGTGCCCACAAGGCCCTCGACGCTGCGGTCCTCGGGGACGAACCCGACGCCCTCCTTGATGACGTCGCGGACGCTGCGCCCCAGCAGCTCCTCACCATCGAGGGTGATCGAGCCGCTCACGTGCTCCTGGAGGCCCATGATGGCCTCCGTGAGCTCGGTCTGGCCGTTGCCCTGGACGCCGGCGATGGCCAGGATCTCGCCCTGGGCGATGTCGAAGCTGAGCCCGTCGACGACGTGCTGCCCGTTGGCGGCGCGCACCGTGAGGTCGCGCACCTTAAAGGTCACCTCGCCGGGGGCCGCCGGTGCCTTCTGGAGGGTCAGGCTGACCGAGCGGCCCACCATCAGGGAGGCGAGCTCGGTGGTCGACGCGCCCGGTTCGGCGGTGCCGACCACCTTGCCGCGCCGGATGACGGTGATGACGTCGGAGACGGCCTTGACCTCGCGCAGCTTGTGGGAGATGAAGACGATCGACTTCCCGTCGGCCTTGAGCTGGCCCATGATGCCGAGCAGCTCGTCGGTTTCCTTGGGCGTCAGGACGGCCGTCGGTTCGTCGAGGATGAGGACCTCGGCGTCACGGACCAGGGCCTTGATGATTTCGACGCGCTGCTGGACGCCCACCGGGAGGTCCTCGACGATGGCGTCGGGGTCGACGTCGAACCCGTACTGGTCGGAGATCTGCCGGATCCGGGTGCGGGTCTCGGCGAGGTTGAGGATCCCGCCCGCGCCGACCGATTCGTTGCCCAGCGCCACGTTCTCCGCGACGGTGAAGACGGGCACCAGCATGAAGTGCTGGTGCACCATGCCGATGCCGGAGGCCATGGCCTCTCCGGGGCCGGAGAAGGTCACGGGCTTGTCGTTGACGAGGATGGTGCCCTCGGTCGGCTGGTACAGCCCGTAGAGGACGTTCATCAGCGTCGACTTGCCGGCACCGTTTTCGCCCAGGAGGCTGTGGACCTGTCCGGGTTCGACCACGAGGTCGATGTGGTCGTTGGCGACCAGGGAACCAAACCGTTTGGTGATTCCTTTGAGTTCGAGTTTCACAACCCACCCAATCTGTTCTGTGCGGAGACTTTCGTTGTAAGTGCCGGCACCGGGTGCCCCCGTCCCGGTCCACAAAAACGAACCGCTTCCCTCCCGGGGATTGGACCCGCAGGAGGGAAGCGGTTCAAGGACTGCTCGGTGCTACTTGGGGCTCGCTGCGGACTCAACCGCGATGTCGCCCGAGACGATCTGTTCCTTGATCTCGTCGAGCTCGCCCTGCAGCTCTTCGGGAACGTTGGCTTCCTGGTCGTGGAACGGGGCCAGGGCCACGCCCCCGTTCTCCAGGGTGCCGATGTACGGGGTGTTGTCGAAGTCGCCCTCGACGTCGGAGCTGATGACCTCGTTGACGGCGTCGCCCATGAGCTTCATGACGGAGGTGAGGATGAACTCCTCGCCCTTGCCTGCGGTCTCGTAGCCGTCGGAGTCGACCCACACGACGGTGGCCTTCTTGCCGCCTTCATTGGCTTCGATCACGGCGTCGAGGGTGCCGAGGCCGACCGGGCCGGCGACGGGCATGATGACGTCGGCCCCTTCATTGATGAAGTTCTGGGTGTTGGTCTTGCCCGCACCCTGGTCGTTGAAGTTGCCGATGAAGGTGCCGTTCTGGGCTTCCTTGTCCCAGCCGAGCAGCTGGACGTCGGCGTCCTTCTGCTCGTTGTAGTAGGAGACACCGTCGGCGAAGCCGTCCATGAAGATGGTCACGGTCGGGATGTTGATACCGCCGTAGGTGGCCACCTTGCCGGTTTCGGAGGTCGCCGCCGCGGCGTAGCCGGCCAGGAACGCGGCCTGGGCCGTGTCGTAGATGATCGGCTTGACGTTGTCGGCTTCGATCGAGTTGTCGTCGACGATCGCAAAGTGCGAATCGGGGTTGGCCTCGGCCGCTTCCTTGGTGGTGTCCGCGAGCAGGAAGCCGACGGTGACCGTGAGGTCGCAGCCCTGCTGGACCATCTGGTCGACGTTGGGCCCGAAGTCCGTCTCAGCCTGGGACTCGGCCTGGTTGATCTCGATACCGAGTTCCTTCTCGGCCTTCTTCAATCCTTCGTAGCTCGACTGGTTGAAGGAGCGGTCGTCGAATCCACCCGAGTCGGAGACGATGCAGCCGAGGTAGTCCGAGTTCTCGCCGGATCCACCGGCCTCCTCGGCGGGCGGTGCGCCGCAGGCGCTGAGAATGAGGGCCGACGCACCAAGGACGGCAGCCGAAAGGGCGGCGCCGCGCCCGGGTGTGCGCAGTGAGTTCTTCAATATTCCTCCGATAAGAAAATTAGCCCCGCGGCAGATCGCCAGTGAGAATCTGTTACGAGTCGCGCTCGAAGCCTGGGTGTTCACTGGTGTTCGCGGCGCTGGCCGCACCTTGAGTGTGCGGCACAGTATGGAAACACTCTAATGGGCGGGCGACGCGCGACACTACCACCGCCGTCAGGCCCCTGATAATCGTTTGGGATTTGTTACACGTAGCTTATCCCACCAAGGCCGTCCTACCCCTCCTCAGTGCCGCAGTCCGAGCACCGCGCGCAGCGCCGCGGCGGCCATGACGCGTACGCCGCAGCCGATGGCGTGCTCGTCCGGAACGTAGTCGCCGCGGTGCAGGTCGAAGGTCTCGCCGCGCGGAGTGCGCGTGCCGAGGCGCATCATGGCGCCGGGGACCTCCTGGGTCATCCACGCGAAGTCCTCCCCGCCCATCGACTGCGGGGTGAGGACGACGGCGTCGGGGCCCAGTTCGGCGCGGGCTGCGGCCTCGAGCAGTCCCGTCTCCGCCTCGGAGTTGATCACCGGGGGCACGCCCCGGATATGTTCGAGCTGCACCTCCACCCCGAACGGCGCGGCGGCCTGGCGCACCGCATGGTCGAACAGGTCGCCGGCCGACTGCCAGGCCTCGCCGTCGAGGCAGCGCAGCGTGCCCGAGAGGAAACCGTGGGCCGGGATGGCGTTGGGCGCCGAGCCGGCGTGGATCTGGCCCCACACCACCGACACCGAACTGCGGACGTCGATGCGCCGGGAGAGCACGGCGGGCACATTGACGGCGATCGAGGCCAGCGCGAAGGTCAGGTCCTCGGTCAGGTGCGGGCGCGAGGTGTGGCCGCCGCGTCCGGTGAGTTCGACGCGGAGGGTGTCGGAGGCCGAGGTGATCGCCCCGATGCGGGTGCCCACCTGGCCGACGTCGATGCGGGGGTCGCAGTGCAGGGCGAGGATGCGCGGAACGTCGGCGAGGATGCCCTGGGCGATCACCTCGATCGCACCACCGGGCATCGTCTCCTCGGCGGGCTGGAAAATAATGCGTACCGTGCCGTCGAGGGGGGTCTGGGCGTCGATCGAGGCGAGCACCAGCGCCACCCCCACCATGACGGTGGTGTGGATGTCGTGGCCGCACGCGTGGGCCACGCCCGGGTTGACCGAGGCGTACGCCAGGCCGGTCTCCTCGACGATCGGCAGCGCGTCTATGTCCGCGCGCAGGCCCACCTTGATGGGCCCCTGCCCGATATCGACGCACACGCCCGTGTTTTCGAGCCGCTTGGGCTGCAGGCCGGCCTGCTCGAGGCGTTCGACGATGCGGTCGGTGGTCCGGTATTCCTTGTACGAAAGTTCCGGATGGGAGTGGAGGTCGCGCCGGAAGCGGGTCAGTTCTTCGAGCAGGGGGGCGAGCCACACGCCGATGTGCGGTACTGCTGCGTCGGGGCGTTTGAGTTCCACGCTCCAAGCCTACCGACCCTCGCCCCCGGAACCGTAAAGAGGGCGCCGGCAGGCGTCACCGAAGGTCTCAACGCCGTCCCCGGCCGGGCCTGGTCCCGTCGGCGTGACCGGATCAGAGGACGTCGGTGTCGCCGCTGGCCCGCAGGTGCTCCACGGCCTTCTTGACCTCCTGGGCGTGTTCCTTGGTCGTCACCAGCAGCGCATCGGGGGTGTCGACGATGACGACGTCGTCGATGCCGATCAGCGCGATCACCCGCTTGGTGTCGGACACGACGATGCCCGAGGCGTTTTCGGCGAAGACCCGCGCCCCCTCCCCCATCACCATGATCTTGCTGTTCTCGGTGGCCGGGCGCAGCCTGCCGATCGCTGCGAAGTCTCCGACGTCGTCCCAGGTGAACCTGCCCGGGATCATGGCGACGTCGCCGGCCGCCGCTGCGGGCTCGGCCACGGCGTAGTCGATGGCGATCTTCGGCAGGGACGGCCAGACCCGCCGCGCGGTCTTCACGCGGCGCGGGGTGTCCCAGTCGTCGGCGATTTCGCTCAGGCCTGCGTAGAGCTCGGGCTCGTTCGCCTCGAGGTGCTTGAGCATCAGAGCCACCGGCGCCACGAACATGCCGGCGTTCCAGCTGTATTTGCCCGACTCGAGGTAGCCGCGCGCGACCGGCTCCGAGGGTTTCTCCACGAACTCGATGACGGCGTGCGCGCTGGGCGCCCCCTCGATGGCAAGCGGTTCGCCCGCCCGGATGTAGCCGAACCCGGTGGAGGGGTGCGTCGGCTCGATCCCGATGGTGACGATATAGCCCTCGGCCGCCGTGTGGATCGCCTCGCGCACCGCAGCCTGGAAGACGTCGACGGGGGTGATCACCTGGTCCGCGGCGAAGGAGCCCATGATGATGTTCGGGTCCCGGCGGTACAGGATGGCCGCGGCGAGCCCGATGGCCGCCGCCGAATCCTTGGGCTCGCTCTCGAGGACGAGGTTGGTGTCCTCGAGTTCGGGCAGCTGGGCCAGGACCGCCCCGCGGTGCACTACGCCGGTGACGACCATGGTGCGTCCCGGGCAGAGCGGGCCGAGCCGGTCGTAGGTCGCCCGGATCAGGGTGCTGCCGGAGCCGGTGAGATCGTGGAGGAACTTGGGCGCGGCGGCGCGGGAGAGCGGCCACAGCCGGGTGCCGACACCGCCCGCGGGGATCACGCCGTGGAAGCGGTCGAACACGTTCTGGGGTTGGGCGGCTGCCCTCTCGGTAGTCATCCCCTCCCACGTTAGCTGACACCACCCGCGCGCGCGGGAAACGATTTGGCAAACATCCACCCCACCGGCCGGGCCGTCAATGTGAACAGCCTCACAGTATAGGGGAGCCTAAATTGAAGGCGGGCCGTCCCCGGCCTAGATTATCCTTGACTTAGAGTGCTCTCGCACCGGCGACATTCCTGCGTGGAAGACACGCTAACGCCCGTGCGATGCAGGGAGGTAAATTCAATGCCGAAGACACCAGCTGGCACCCTCTACCGTGGCCGCGAGGGCCAGTGGTCGTGGGTAGCACACCGCATCACCGGGGTAGTGATTTTCTTCTTCCTCCTCGTCCACGTCCTGGACACATCGCTGGTCCGGGTCTCACCGGAAGCGTACGACGCGGTCATCGCCGCCTATAAGAACCCCATCATGGGCCTGGGCGAGCTCGGGCTCGTCGGCGCCATCGTGTTCCACGCCTTCAACGGACTCCGCGTCATCGCCGTGGACTTCTGGAAGAAGGGCCCGCGCTACCACCGCCAGATGCTGTGGGGCGTCGTCGGCCTCTGGGCGCTGACAATGCTCGCCTTCTCCATCCGCCATCTTTCGGTTGTCTTCGGAGGTCACTAAGCCATGGCTGTCCCCACTGTAGAAAGCCCCCGCTCGGGGCGCGTCTCCCCCGCCTACTCCCGCACCCGCTCCTCCCGCGGCAACTTCGAGATGGGCGCCTGGCTGTTCATGCGCCTGTCCGGGGTGGTCCTCGTGGTGATGATCTTCGTCCACCTGTGGACGTCCCTGGTGGCCGGCGACGGCATCAGCCAGGTCGACTTCGGTTTCGTGGCCGGCAAGTGGGCCAGCCCGGTCTGGCAGGTCTGGGACCTGGTGCTGCTCTGGCTGGCCATGCTGCACGGCACCAACGGCGTGCGCACCATCATCAACGACTACGCGGAGAAGAACTCGACGCGCATGTGGCTCAAGGGCGTGCTCTACACGGCCACCGTCGTCATCATCCTCCTGGGCACGCTGGTCATCTTCACCTTCGATCCCTGCCCGGTCATCGACGGCGTGGCCCACGTCGCCTCGTACTGCCCCACGGCGTAGGGGCGCGGGCCGCCCGGCGGCCTGCCTCATTGTTTCAACAGAAAGAGCGACAAGCATGCAGGTCCACAAGTACGACGTCGTCATCGTCGGAGCAGGCGGCGCAGGGATGCGCGCGGCCATCGAGTCCGGTCAGCGGGCGCGCACGGCTGTACTGACGAAGCTCTACCCCACGCGCTCCCACACGGGCGCCGCCCAGGGCGGCATGTGCGCCGCTCTCGCCAATGTCGAGGAAGACAACTGGGAGTGGCACACGTTCGACACCGTCAAGGGCGGTGACTACCTCGTCGACCAGGACGCCGCCGAGGTGATGGCCAAGGAAGCCATCGACGCCGTCCTCGACCTCGAGAAGATGGGGCTGCCGTTCAACCGCACCCCCGAGGGCCGGATCGACCAGCGCCGCTTCGGCGGCCACACCCGCGACCACGGCAAGGCCCCGGTCCGCCGGTCCTGCTACGCCGCGGACCGCACCGGCCACATGATCCTGCAGACGCTGTACCAAAACTGCGTCAAGCACAACGTCGAGTTCTACAACGAGTACTACGTCCTCGACCTGCTGATGGTCGACCAGGAAGTCACCGAGAACGGCGCGACCCGGCTGCAGAAGCGCGTCGCCGGCGTCGTCTCGTACGACCTCGCCTCCGGTGAGCTGCACGTCTTCCAGGCCAAGTCCGTCATCTTCGCCTCCGGCGGCGTCGGCAAGGTCTACAAGACCACCTCGAACGCCCACACCCTCACCGGCGACGGCATGGGCATCGCCTTCCGCCGGGGCATCCCCCTCGAGGACATGGAGTTCTTCCAGTTCCACCCGACGGGCCTGGCCGGCCTGGGCATCCTCCTGTCGGAGGCCGCCCGCGGCGAGGGCGCGATCCTGCGCAACTCCGAGGGCGAACGCTTCATGGAGCGCTACGCCCCCACCATCAAGGACCTGGCACCGCGCGACATCGTCGCCCGGTCGATGGCCAACGAGGTTCGCGAGGGCCGCGGCGCCGGGCCGAACAAGGACTACGTCCTGCTCGACCTGACGCACCTTGAGCCGGCTCACATCGACGCGAAGCTCCCGGACATCACCGAGTTCGCCCGCACCTACCTCGGCGTTGAGCCCTACACGGAGCCGGTGCCGGTCTTCCCGACGGCCCACTACGCCATGGGCGGGATTCCCACGAACATCAAGGCCGAGGTCCTCCAGGACAACGACACCATCGTGCCCGGGCTCTACGCCGCCGGCGAGGTGGCCTGCGTTTCGGTGCACGGCTCGAACCGGCTGGGCACGAACTCGCTGCTCGACATCAACGTCTTCGGCAAGCGTGCCGGCATCTACGCCGCGGAGTACGCCCTCAGCGCCGACTTCGTCGACATCCCCGCGGACCCGCTGGCCGATACCGTCGCCCTGCTCGATACAGCCCGCAGTTCCGAGGGCGGGGAGCGCGTCGCCCAGATCCGCAAGGAACTCCAGGACATCATGGACGCCAACGTCCAGGTGTTCCGCACCGAGGAGACCCTCCTTGAGGCGCTGCGCGTCATCGACGGGCTCGAGGAGCGCTACAAGCGCATCTCCGTCCAGGACAAGGGCAAGCGCTTCAACCTCGACCTCCTCGAGGCCGTTGAGCTCGGGTTCCTGCTGGACATGGCCAAGGTCATGACCGCCGCGGCCCTGCACCGCAAGGAGTCCCGCGGGGGCCACTTCCGCGAGGACTACCCGACCCGCGACGACGAGAACTTCATGACCCACTCGATGGCCTACAAGGATCCCAGCGCCGTCGAGACCAGCGGCGTCCGCCTTGAAACCAAGCCGGTCATTTTCACCCGTTACCAGCCGATGGAGCGTAAGTACTGATGAGCACCCCAACCATCGAAAAAGAGCCGGCCTCAAAGGTAGAGCTTCCCGCCGGCGTCGGGGGCGGGGAAATCCCCTCCTTCGACATCACGCTCAAGGTCCGCCGCTACAACCCCGAGGTCTCCGACGAGGCCCACTGGGACGAATGGCAGCTGACCATGTACGGCACCGACCGCGTGCTCGATGCCCTGCACAAGGTCAAGTGGGAGCACGACGGATCGGTGTCCTTCCGCCGCTCCTGCGCCCACGGTGTCTGCGGATCGGATGCGATGCGGATCAACGGCCGCAACCGGCTCGCCTGCAAGACCCTGCTGAAGGACCTCGACACCTCCAAGCCCATTCTGGTCGAGCCGATCAAGGGCCTGCCGGTGGAGAAGGACCTGATCGTGGACATGGAGCCGTTCTTCCAGTCCTACCGCGAGATCATGCCGTTCCTCATCACGAAGGGCCATGAGCCCACCCGGGAGCGCCTGCAGTCCGCCGAGGACCGCGAGCGTTACGACGACACCACCAAGTGCATCCTGTGCGCCGCGTGCACCTCGTCCTGCCCCGTGTTCTGGACCGACGGCCAGTACTTCGGCCCCGCCGCGATCGTCAATGCGCACCGCTTCATCTTCGACTCCCGCGACGACGCCGGTGACATGCGCCTCGAAATCCTCAACGACAAGGAAGGCGTGTGGCGCTGCCGCACCACCTTCAACTGTTCGGAAGCCTGCCCGCGCGGCATTCAGGTCACCAAGGCCATCTCCGAGGTCAAGCAGGCAATCCTTACCCGCAAGATCTGACCCGACGCGGTACCGGTGGCCCCGGCCACCCGTGCGTCCGATCAAGGGCGGCCCCTCAGGGGCCGCCCTTTTCGCGTCCCCGCCGTTTCCGCGCCCCGCCTTCGCCTGCCGGCCGGGCGTCCCCGCTCCGGGCTGCGTCCCCGCTTCGGGCGCCACCGGGTCAGGGCCTGCGGCGGGCCTTCCGGCTCTGCTGCCGCAGCGTCCCCGCCTTCTCCCGGTGTTCGTGCGCGGCCAGCGCCGCGGCGTCGGCCGTTCCCACGGCGCCCCACGCCGCCGCCAGGAGGTACACCTGGCTCAGCACGTAGAACCAAACGAAGAGGCCGAGGATCACGGCGAACGGGGCGAGCAGCGGCGTCGAGGCAAGACCTGCCAGGAGCGACGCGCTCACGGTGCGCAGCACCGTGCTGCCCACCCCGGCGAAGACCGCGGCCTGCAGCAGGACCTTCCGCGGCATGTCGATCGCAGAGGTGGTGTGGAGCAGGAGAGAGGCGACCGCCGTATCGAGGACGAGCATGATGGCGAAGCCTGCGAGCTGGGTCAGCGGACGCGACGCCTCGGTCAGTCCCACCAGGTCGAGGGCGAGGTCGAGCATCGTATTGGCGATAAACCCGACACCCGTTGTCACCAGCAGCGCGACGGCCAGGACGAGCAGCACCGCGAGATCCTTGAGGATGATCTTCAGGGCACTCTCGGTCACCGGGCCCAGGGCGAAGATGCTCCGCATGCCCGCCCGGATGCCGGCCATCCAGACGAGCGAGGAGAGGAGCATGACGGCCGTCGAGATGACGAGCGCGGCGCCGAACCCCGCACCCGAGAACAGTTCCTCCCGGGTGGCGAGCCCGCCGTCGCCGGTGTCGATGAGGCCGGGCGTGGTGGCCGCGACCGTGCGGACGATCAGCTCCTGCAGCCGGGTGTCCCCCGCGATGACCAGGCCGAGAATGGAGAACCCGGCCACGAGCATCGCAGCGATCGCGAAGAACATGCGGTAGGCGATGCCTGCGGCCAGCAGCGCTCCGCGGCGCAGCGCGTAAAGCTGGAGCGCCCGCAGCGGGCGCAGGGCGCTCAGCCGGGCAAGTGCCACCCGCAGCCGGGCGGTGGCGACGGCCGCGGGGCCCGCGTGGTCCCGCTCGGCGCGGGTGAGGTTCTGGCGTGCTTCGAGGATCCTCAGGACCAGCCGGGCGTGGTCGGCCGGAGAGGCGGGATCAGCGCTCCTCGCGGTCCTCGGTGTTTTCGCCAAAGCTCAGCTCTTCCCGCAGTTTCCACAGCCCAGAATGCTCATGCTCATACAGTCCCATGGTACGGACCTCGAAGGAGGCCTCGAAGGACCGCAGTTGCTGCGCGGCCTCGTCCATGCTCGCCTCGCTCACGTCGTGTGCGACGGTGACGTGCGGGTGGAAGGGGAACTCGAGGGTGCGTTCGAGGGGTCCGGCCTGCAGCCGGGAGTGAAGCTCGACGCACTCCCGGAATCCGGACCGCACGTTGAGGAACACCACCGGTGACAGCGGCCGGAAGGAGCCGGTTCCGCTGAGCGTCACGGTAAAGGGTCCCTGTTTCGCGGCCACGGCGCGGACATGCTCGAGTGTCCACTCCCAGTCGGTGGCCGGCGTCGTGGTGATGAGGGTGATGTGCGGGGGTACGAGGAAGGCCATCGGGTCCCCGAAGGATGCCCGCCAGCGTTCGAGCTCCCCTGCCAGTGGTTCGGGTACCGGCAGCGTGACCCCCACGCAGGTGGTTTCCGGCAGTCCAGGCCCGGCGTCGGCCGGGTCGCGGCGCAGCTCACTCATCCGCTGCCGCATGGCTTAACGGGCTCCGGCCGGGACCGGAGTGGGGAGAAACCCCACCTTCGCGTACACGTCGGCCAGCGTCGCCGAGGCGGTTTCCCGCGCCTTGGCCGCACCCTTGGCGAGCAGGCGGTCGAGTTCGGCCGGATCGTCGAGAAGCTCGGCGGCACGCGCCTGGATGGGCCCGAGGGACCCGGCGACCACCTCGGCCAGGTCCACCTTCAGGTGCCCGTACATCTTGCCTTCGTACTCCGCCTCGAGCGAGGCGATGGAACGCCCCGTCAGGGCGGAGTAAATGGTCAGCAGGTTCGAAACCCCGGGTTTTTCCTCGCGGTCGAACGTGATCGACGTGCCCGTGTCGGTGACCGCGGATCGAATGCGCTTCGCCGTGACCTTCGGATCGTCGAGCAGGTTCACCAGCCCCATCGGCGACGAGGCCGACTTCGACATCTTGGCCGTCGGATTCTGCAGGTCATAGATCTTGGCCGATTCCTTCTGGATGAAGGGCTTGGGCACCACGAACGTTTCACCGAAGCGGGCGTTGAACCGCTGCGCGAGGTCACGGCTGAGCTCGACGTGCTGGCGCTGGTCCTCCCCCACCGGGACGCCCTCCGGCTGGTACAGCAGGATGTCCGCCGCCTGCAGGATGGGGTAGGTGAACAGGCCGACGCTGGCCTGCTCGGAGCCCTGCTTGGAGGCCTTGTCCTTGAACTGGGTCATCCGCGAGGCCTCACCGAACCCGGTGATGCAGTTGAGCACCCAGGCCAGCTGGGCGTGCTCGGGCACGTGGGACTGGACGAAGAGCGTGGCCTTGTCCACGTCCACCCCGCCGGCGATGTACTGGGCTGCCGTGATGCGGGTCCGTGCGGCGAGCTCGGCGGGGTCCTGCGGCACGGTGATCGCATGCAGGTCCGGGATGAAGAACACAGCGTCGTAGTCCTCCTGCATCTTCACCCAGTGCACCAGCGCACCGAGGTAGTTGCCGAGGTGGAGCGATCCCGCGGAGGGCTGCATCCCCGAAAGGATGCGCTGGCGGCCGGTGGGTGCGGTGAGTGTCATGGCGCGCTTCCTGTCGTCTAGAGAGAGTAGTCAACGACCACGGGGGCGTGGTCGGAAAAGCGGGTGTCCCACGACGGTGCGCGGTCGACGGTGGCCTCGAGCGCCGCCGCGGCGAGCCCGGGGGTCGCGAGGTGGTAGTCGATCCGCCAACCGGTGTCATTGTCGAAGGCCTTCCCGCGCCAGGACCACCAGGTGTAGGGGCCGTCGACGTCGCCGGAGAGGGCCCGGTGGACGTCGACATAGCCGACGCCGTCTCCGAAGAACCGGTCGAAGTAGGCGCGCTCCTCGGGCAGGAAGCCGGCCTTCTTCAGGTTGCCCTTCCAGTTGCGGATATCCCGCTCGGTGTGGCCCACGTTGAGGTCCCCCACAACGAGCACATGGTCCGACTCGGCGGCGAGCGCCGGCAGCCGGGCCTCCATGACGTCGAGGAAGCGGTACTTGTCGTCCTGCTTGGGAGTGCCGACGTCGCCGGAGTGGACATAGGCGCTCACCACCGTCAGGGAGGAGCCGTTGACCTTGAAGTCGGCCTCGACCCAGCGCCCAGAGGTGTCGAAGTAGGGCTCCCCGATCGAGGACCGGGTGGCGGAGGGCTCAATGCGGGAGGCGATGGCCACCCCTGCCCGGCCCTTGGCCTCCGCCTCGGCGTGGAGCAGGTGCCAGGAATCACCGAGCAGTTCGCGCACCACGGCGTCGGGGGCGCGCACCTCCTGCAGGCAGAGAATGTCGACATCGCGCCCGGCCAGCCACTGGTCCATGCCGCGCTTGTAGGCGGCACGGATTCCGTTGACGTTTACTGTTGCAATCCGGAGGGGTTTCATCGGGATATCGGAAGCGGCACTCACTCGACCCACCTTACCCCGGAGCACCGGGCGAATCATGTTGGCAGAACCCGATCGGAACGGCGGCCGATTCAGTCGACGATGGTGCCCTCGACGGGCCCCTCACCGGCGTTCTTCATCATCGACCGGGCGTTGTGCGAGGTGATTTCGATGGTCTCTAAGGCGCGCTCGACCATGCCCTCGTCGCGGCCGAGGTACTCCCGGACGACGCCCACCTGGACCTGGACGATCTTGAAGCTGTGATCGAGCTTCAGGTCACGGGCGCGGGCCGCCTCGTCGGAGGGGCCGGCCGTACGCCGTGCGGGGGCGAAGCCCTGCTGCGCCTCGCTGAAACGGTCAGCGGCCTTCCGTGCGGCCCCGCGGAGGGTGAAGACCACGTAGGAGAAGATGAGCAGCCAGCCGAGGGAGATGAGCACGACGAGCCAGCCGACGACGTCGTTCTCGTTGGCCGCGAACACCACGGCGACGAGGAAAACGACGATCATGATGGCCATGCCCACCGTCCCCATGCGGACGCTGATACCCCGGCGGGCGGGCTTTCCTGTGCTTCCCAATGACTGCATGGGCCCATTCTTCCAAACAACGAACCCCCTCCCGACGGCTTCCACCACCGGCGAACGCCCACGCACGCCTGCGCGCGAGCCCTCACCGCACCGGGGCCGGAAAAGTTTTCGCCGATCCACCCATCCGTGATCCATCTCACCCCGAACCTCCTGTGTGCGCGCCCACTACCGGCCTGCATCATCCGCACTTATGGAGGAAATTCTTATGAAGCAGAAAATGCGTCTCCTTGCAGCCCCAGCCCTTGCCCTCGGCGCGGTCGCCCTGGCGGGATCCCCCGCCCTGGCCGCGGACGGCTCCTACTCATCGACCCTTGGCCAGCTGAATGGGACCACGGGAACCGGCAGCATCACCGTCGATGTCACCGGCAACACCGCCATGGTCAACCTTCAGGTTTCCGGCCTCGCAGAGACCTTCATGGACGGGCCCTACCCGCACGTCCAGCACATCCACGGTGGTGCCCAGGGCGTCTGCCCCACCCCCGAGGCCGACGCCAACGGCGACGGCATCATCAGCGTCAGTGAAGGTGCCCCGGGCTACGGCGGCATCGTGACCACGCTGAGCACCAGCGGCGCCACGACCCCCGCCGAGGGCCTGAACCTGGCACTGGGCGGACAGGGCGGAACCTACTCCATCCAGCGTTCGATCGAGCTCGACGACGCCACCAAGGCCGCTCTCGAAGCCGGAACCGCCGTCGTGGTGGTCCATGGCCTCGACCCCGCCACCTCGACCGGCTCGGAGGAGGCGTTCAACTCGCCCAGCGACCTGAACCCCGACCTCCCGCTGGGTGCCACCTCGCCCGCACTGTGCGGCACGCTCGTCGCTTCCCAGATGGGGGCAATGCCTAACGGCGGTGCGGACACCGGCGTCGAACAGGGGGCTACCGGCGATAACACCGCCATGATCGCCCTCGGTGGCGGCCTGCTTCTCGCGGCAGCGGCCGGCGGCACCTACGCCGTCCGCCGCCGCTCAGCGGACAACGCGTAACGCCTCGACCCGCAATGAGCAGAACATGCGGCCGCCGCTGGGGCTTCGCAGCCCCGGCGGCGGCCGTCCTCCTCTTCCTTGGCGGCTGCGCCGGAGCCCCCGCCGCCTCCGGCCCCGGGACGTCCTCACCCTCGACGAGCACATCCTCCCCCAATCCGTCTGCGGCCCCCGGCTCCCCGGCGCCGACCGCGGACTCCCCGGCGCCGGCCGAGACCACGGCGCCCACCAAGGCCCCGGCGCCTGCGGCACGGGCACCTTCCCCCAAGGCCCCTGCACCGCAGGCGCCGGCGGTCCTGGCCCCCTCTCCACCGGTATCCCTCTCCATCCCCTCGATCGGCGCCACCTCGGAGCTGCTCCGGCTGGGGCTGCGCGCGGATAAGACCCTCGAGGTGCCGCCGGACGGCCCCGGCGCCCCCGCCAGCTGGTACACAGAGTCCCCCACCCCGGGCGAGCGGGGGCCGGCCGTCCTGCTGGGCCACGTGAACGCCACCGACGGCGGCAAGGGCGTCTTCGCCGACCTCCGGGCGATGAAGCCCGGCGACCGCATCAGCGTGGCGCGCGAGGACGGAAGCACCGTCGAATTTCAGGTGCTGCGCGGGGAAGCGTACGCCAAGGCGGCCTTCCCGACCGCAAAGGTCTATGGGAACACCCCCGGCGCGGAGCTGCGGCTCATCACCTGTGACGGCTACGACCCCGCCACCGGGGAGTTCGACGACAACTACGTGGTGTACGCGGCACTCGTGGTGTGACTCCGCCCGGCGGATCCGGCCTCAGCCGGCGACCAGGCAGAACGGGTGGCCGGCCGGATCGAGGTAGACCCGGAAGGTGTCCGTGCCCGCGTTGAGGCTCACGGCGCCGCCGGCGAGGACCTGCGCCTCGGCTTCGTCGAGGTCCGCAACGAGCACATCGAGGTGCATCTGCTGCGGGACCTCCTGCCCTGGCCACTGGGGCGGGGTGTAGTCCTCCACCAGCTGGAAGGCCAGCGCGGGCCGGTCGGCGGCGTCGCCGATGGTGATCCAGTCGTCTGACTCATCGACCCGGACCATGCCGAACAGGTTCTGGTAGAAGGTGGCGAGCTGCCCGGGGTCGGGACAGTCAAGGACAGTTGCTTGCCAGGATCCAATCATCGTCCCAGTATGCGTCGGGGCCCGCCCCTCCGGTAGATGCTGGAGGCAACCTCCGGCGGTGCCCTACCCGGCGAGCGGGATGACCTCGATGCCCGGGCCCGCGCCCACGATCACCAGCACCTTCTCCCCCACCACGCCGTCGAGGGCCCGGGCGAGTTCCTCGCCGGAGGGCACCGCCGCGTCCGCGGCGGGATCGGCCCGGCGCCAGAATGTCACCCCGGCGCCGGTGATCCCGCCGATCAGCTCCGCAAGCGGTTCAGCGCCGGCTCCGGCCACGAGGACCACCGAGCCGATCGCCCCGCGGTCCGCGGACGCGGTTGCTCCGGCCGCCCGGTCCTGGCGCCAGACGCTGAAGTGGTAGGCGGCCGTGCCGCCCGTCGTCAGGAGCAGCCCCAGGGGTGCCCGCACGCGCTCGATCAGGGCCGCCCCGCCGACGTCGGCGAGCAGGAACTCGAAGATCAGGTATCCGAGCACCAGCAGCGTGATGAGGGCGACCAGGGCGCTGATGCCGAAGACCGCCACGAGGTAGACCCTGCGCCGGGACCGTTCCCCGCCGCCGGGTGCCGCCGTCGGGCGCCACGCAGACCACCAGACCGGGCCGCCCACCGCCAGCGAACTGATTCCCCCCAGCAGCAGGGTCCGGGGGTCGGCGCCCACCACGGGCGAGGCGAGCGCTGCGAGGAGGGCATTGACGATCACCCCGACGCCGGCCGCCGCAGCCGCGAGGGAAACACCCGAGGTGACAAGCCTGCCGGCGAGGCGGGTGCCCTCGGCCCGGGTGGCGGCGGCGCGCAGATGGTAGACCCATACCGGGGCGCCGATTGCCGCCGCGGCGAGCGCCGGCGCCAGGGGATCCAGCAGCGCGGGCAGCGGATCCGTCCGGTCGAAGGCCAGCCGAAGCAGCACGAAGAGCACCGTGCCCAGCCCACCGAGGGTCAGCAGGCCCGCACCGAGCACCCCGAACAACACCAGGGCGACGTTGGAGAGCGCCGTGCGCAGGTGCCGTCCGCCGCCGCGCACCCAGTACGCCAGCCACAGACCGGCTCCCCCGGCCGTCCACACGAGGGCCGAAAGGGACGCGCGCCACCAGGGCACCCCGATGGCTCCCGGCGAGGTGGAGCCCTCGACGGCCGCGTCGAGGAGGCCCGCAAGCGCCGAGTAGGCCCCGCCGACCGCCAGGACGAGTCCAAAGATATAGCCTCCAACGAGCGGAAGATCCTTCAGAGCGAGGGGACCCCTGGTCCGGTGGCGCCACATCCAGTGGTGCCACAGGAGTACCCCGGTCCAGACGAGGCCGCGCGCCAGGCCCTCCGACCACCGCTCCGCATCACCGCCGAGGAGCGCCGCCGCCGTGCCAAGCAGCGCAGTGGCCGCGGTGATCAGCGACACCGCGTAGATCCCGGCCACGTAAAGGCCCCAGGCGGTCGAGGGGCGTTCGCCCTCCACCCGCCGCCAGACGGCCCACCACAGGAGGGCGGCCAGCGGCCCGCCGACGAGGGTGAAGGCCAGCGAGCGGGCCAGGCCGGTGACATCGTCGGCAACCAGCACGTCACCGGAATTAAGGAGCCGCCCGAGCAGTCCGGTGAGACCGCCGGCGGCGATAAGCACCAGGGTGAAGAGCAGTGTGAAAGCAATCAGCCGGCGCAGGACCGGCTGGGCGGGGCTCCGGCCGGGGGCGGCCCGTGTGCCGGTGCTCACCGGACCCCCGAACCGGCCTCGCACACGCGCAGCTGCCACGGGGCCCGCTCGATGAGCCAGCCGCCGTTGACACGGACGAGGCCGAACTCATCCCGGGATTCGTATTCCGAGGAGCCGAACGGGCCGCCCGCGTCGAAGGTCACGATCGACACCTCGACGTCCGCGGTGTTCTCCCGCTCCCGGGTCGCCACGAGGCTGATTCGAAGGTTGTCGCCGGTGGGGGTGTGGAACTCGTCGCAGGGCTCGGACTGCTCCGCGAGGTAGGCGGCCGCGGCCTCCTCATCCCCTTCGATCACCGCCGCGGAGTAGCGCTGGACCACGCCGCCCGGGGTGGAGGCATCGAGCAGTTTTACGTCCCCGCGGGAGAACACGACGGCCAGGGCAACCACCACGAGGAGGCCGAGCACCGCGAGCAGGATGGGGAGGGTGCGGTCGCGCCGAACGGAATTCATGTGCACAGTATGCGCCACCGTGCGGGGTCCGCCCCGTAACCAGGGGCACCCGCGGGCCGGCACCGGCTGCTGCGGGCCGGCGCCGGCTATTTCAGGAACAGCGCCCGCAGCCGCCCGGTGGTGAGCACCACGCCGATGACGATCATGGCGGCGTAGTACAGCACGTGTACCCCGGTGGCTGCCGTGAACACCCCGGCGCTGATCTGCCGGAGGAGTTCGACTCCGTGCCAGAGCGGCAGGGCCTGGATGAACACCTGGATGGGCTGCGGGTAGACGCTCAGCGGATAGAAGGTCGCCGAGAACAGGAACATCGGCAGCATCACGAAGTTGACCCACTCCATCTGCTGGAAGGTCTTCATATAGCTGGTGATCGCCATGCCGAACGCCGCGAACCCGAAGGCGATCAGGACCGAGGCCGGAATCATCAGCAGCGCCCACGGCGTGGTGATCAGGCCCATCACCCCCATCACCGCCGTGAACCCCGTCGCATAGAGGGCTCCGCGCAGCAGGGCCAGGAAGATTTCCCCGATGGCGACGTCCAGCGGCCCGAGCGAGGTCGAGAGCATCCCCTGGTACAGCTTCGCGAAGTTCATCTTGAAGAAGACGTTCCAGGTGCTGTCGTAGACGGCGCCGTTCATCGCCGAGACGGCCAACAGGGCCGGGGCGATGTACGCGGCGTAGCTGATCTCGGAGCCGCCGGGGCCGGTCACCGTGCCCACGAGCGCGCCGAGGCCCACGCCCATCGACAGCAGGTACAGCACCGGTTCGAAGAAACCGGAGACCATCACCATCCAGTTGCTGCTCTTCGTGGCGCGCAGGCCGCGGGCGATGACGGCGCGGGCGTTGCGTGAATACAGGGCGCCCAGGGCCCGCGTGCGGCCGGTGAGCCGGTAGTCCTCGACGGAGAGCGAGTTCGTCATCCGCCCAGCCTCCGGGCGAAGGTCCGCTGGGCCAGGCGCCAGCCGAGCACCGTCAGGGCTATCAGGAAGATCAGGTGGACCGCGGCGAGGCCCGGCGGGATGGCGTGCCCGTAGGTCAGGGCCCGCCCCAGCTCCGTGCCGTGCCACAGCGGGGAGATCCAGCCGATCCAGCGCAGCAGCAGCGGCAGGGTGTCGAGCGGGAAGAAGGTTCCGGAGAACAGGAACAGCGGGGTGGCGATGAACCGCATCACCAGGGCGAACTGGCCCTTGTCCTCGGTGAGGCTTGCCGCGTAGGCCATCAGGGGCACGCCGAAGGCCAGGCCGCTGAGCACCGCGACGGGCACGGCGGCCCAGCCCCAGGGCGACGGCGAAGCCCCGAAGAGGGCGACGATGGCGAAGTAGATGACAGACATCACCGCCAGCCTCAGGGTGACGGCGAGAATGTGGCCGTTGACGATCTGGTGGGTGCCAAGCGGCGAAGCGTGCGGGCCGTAGTAGACCCGGCGCCACTTGAAGCCGTCCATCACCGGGTAGGTGAATTCGTTCGTCGCCGCCATCAGGGCGGCCGAGGCCAGGAGGGCCGGGGCGAGGAAGGCGAGGTAGCTCACGCCGCCGAAGGTCCCGGCCCCGGAGCTGTCCACCAGGCTGGCCAGGCCCACGCCCATTGCGAAGAGGTACATCACCGGGGTCCCTACGCTCGAAGCGAGGATCGTCCACCGGTAGCTGTTCATTACCCGCAGGACATGTTCGGCGTAGTACCAGGAGCCGAAGGCCCGGGCCCGGGCGGCCGAGACCGCGGGTGGATGGGCGCGCAGCCCCGGCCCCGGCGTGCCGGCGGGGACCGCGGGGCGGGCACCGGTGCGCGGCTCAGTCAACGAGGCTCCTTCCGGTCAGGCGCAGGAACACGTCCTCCAGGGAAGACCGGCGCACCAGGGAGGTGATGGGGTGGAGGCCGCGGGCGGAGACCTGCTCGAGGGCCGCCTCGCCGTCGGCCGCATAGATCAGGACCCGGTCGGGCAGGGTCTCAAGCCGCTCCCCGATGCCCTCGAGGTCGGCCGCCACGGTGGTGTTGCGTTCGGAGCCGAACCGCAGTTCGAGCACCTCCCGGGTCGAATGCTCCCGGATGAGGGTGGCCGGCGACCCCTCGGCCATGATCCGTCCCTTATCCACGACCACCAGGCGGTCGCACAGCTGCTCGGCCTCGTCCATGTAGTGGGTCGTGAGGATCAGGGTGACCCCGGATTCCTTGAGGCGGAAGAGCCGGTCCCAGAGGATGTGGCGGGCCTGCGGATCAAGGCCCGTCGTCGGCTCGTCCAGGAGCAGGATCTTCGGCTCGTTGATCAGCGAGCGGGCGATGGTCAGCCGGCGCTTCATCCCGCCTGAGAGCGAGTCGACCTTCGCGCCGGCCTTCTCGGTCAGCTGCGCGAACTCGAGGAGTTCGTCGGCCTTGGGCTTCAGGTAGCTCATCGGCAGCCCGAAGTAACGCCCGTACACCAGGAGGTTGTCGCGGACCCGCAGTTCCTCGTCGAGGTTGTCCTGCTGCGGCACGACGCCAAGGTGGGCACGGACCTCGGGGCCGTGCTGTTCGGGGTCGAGGCCCAGAATGGAGAGCTCGCCGGAGGTGCGCTGGGAGACCCCGCCGATCATCTTCATCGTCGTCGACTTGCCGGCTCCGTTGGGGCCCAGCAGTCCGAAGGCCTCCCCGGCCGGCACCTCGAAGGAGATCCCGTCGACGGCGGCGAAATCGCCGTAGTGCTTGCTCAGGGCGCGCGCGGCAATAACAGGCTCAGCGGTGAGGTTGGGAGGCACCAGCCCAGCCTAGGCCAGAAAAGTCATTGGGACTAGCCAATCCGGGCTGCGCTGCGGTGATTGGACGGCCGGCGCACCTGTGAACGACGAACACGCCCGAAAACGACAACCGCGCCGGATTTTTCCGGCGCGGTTGTCGTTTTCGGGTGCGTTTTGCGTTTAGAGCCGGCGCTCGGCGGCGTCGACGACGTTGGCCAGCAGCATCGCCCGGGTCATGGGCCCGACGCCGCCGGGATTGGGCGACAGCCACCCGGCGACCGCGGCCGCGGCCGGCTCGACATCGCCGGAAAGCACCGCCTTGCCGGTCTCCGGGTCCTCGATCCGGGTGACCCCGACGTCGAGCACGATGGCTCCGGGTTTCAGCTGCGCCGCCTTGATCATGCCGGGGAAGCCTGCGGCGGCCACGACCACGTCGGCCCGCGCGAGGTGGTCCTCGAGGTCAGTAGTGCCCGTGTGGGCGAGGGTGACCGTGGCGTTGACCGCCTTGCGGGTCAGGAGGAGCCCCAGGGGCCGGCCGACCGTGACACCGCGGCCGACCACCAGCACGTTGCGCCCCGCGAGCTCGATGCCGTGGCGCCGCAGCAGCTCGATGATGCCGTTGGGCGTGCACGGCAGGGGCGAGGCCATGGGCGCGCCCACGTTGAGCACCAGCCGGCCCAGGTTGGTCGGGTGCAGGCCGTCGGCGTCCTTGTCGGGGTCGATCCGCTCGAGGATCCGGTTGGTGTCGATGTGCTTCGGCAGGGGAAGCTGCACGATGTACCCGGTGGTTTCGTCGTCGGCGTTGAGCCCGTCGATGACCGCCTCGAGCTCCTCCTGCGTGATGGACTCGGGCAGGTCCCGGCGGATCGAACGGATGCCGACCTGGGCACAGTCCCGGTGCTTCCCTGCGACATAGGATTTGCTGGCCGGGTCGTCCCCCACGAGGATGGTGCCGAGCCCGGGCTGCACGCCGCGGGCGGCGAGCTCGCGGACCCGCACGGCGAGTTCGTCCTTGATCGCGGCGGCCGTGGCCTTGCCGTCGAGGACGCGGGCGGTGGTGGTGCTCATGAACGTTCTCCGGTCGTGTCAGGGGTCTCGATCAGTTCAAGAAGGAACGCCTTCCCGCGGTCGCAGCACCCGGTAAAGCAGCATTCCGCGCTGGGAATGTCGAACTCCCCGGACGCCGCCGCGCGGGAGGAGGCGGCGCCCGCGGGGAGTTCTCCTACCACTCCTCGTGGCCCGGGTACAGCGGGAAGTTGGCGGCGAGCGCCGACACCCGAGCCCGCAGGGCGGCGACGTCGGGGGACGGCTTAAGTGCGGCGGCGATGATTTCGGCGACCTCGGTGAACTCGGCGGCACCGAACCCGCGCGTGGCCAGCGCCGGGGTGCCGATGCGCAGCCCGGAGGTGACCATGGGAGGCCGGGGGTCGAAGGGGACGGCGTTGCGGTTGACGGTGATGCCGACCGAATGGAGGAGGTCCTCCGCCTGCTGTCCGTCGAGGCTCGAGTTGCGCAGGTCGACCAGCACCAGGTGCACGTCGGTGCCGCCGGTCAGGACGGAGACGCCGTGCTCGGTGACGTCGGCGCCGGTGAGGCGCTCGGCGATGATCCGGGCGCCCTCAAGGACCCGCTCCTGGCGTTCCTTGAACTCGGCGGATCCTGCGATCTTGAAGGCTGTGGCCTTGGCGGCGATGACGTGCATCAGCGGCCCGCCCTGCTGGCCGGGGAAGACGCTCGAGTTGAGCTTCTTGGCCCAGTCCTGCTTGGCCAGGATGACCCCGGAGCGCGGGCCGGCGAGGGTCTTGTGGACGGTCGAGGTCACCACGTCGGAGGCCTGCACCGGGCTGGGGTGCAGGCCCGCGGCCACGAGTCCGGCGAAGTGGGCCATATCGGTCCACAGCAGCGCACCGGTCTCGTCGGCGATGGAGCGGAACGCCTCGAAGTCGAGGTGGCGCGGGTACGCGGACCAGCCGGCGATGAGGACGTCGGGCTTCTCGGCGAGCGCCTGGGCGCGGACCCGGTCCATGTCGAGCCGGTGGGTGTCTTCCTCGACACCGTAGGCGGCGACCTCGTAGAGCTTGCCGGAAAAGTTCAGCTTCATGCCGTGGGTGAGGTGCCCGCCGTGGGCCAGTGAGAGGCCCATGATCTTGTCGCCCGGCTTGATCATGGCGGCGAGGGCGGCGGCGTTGGCCTGTGCGCCCGAGTGGGGCTGCACGTTGGCGTACTCGGCGCCGAACAGCTCCTTGACGCGGGAGATGGCGAGGTTTTCGGCGACGTCGACGTGCTCGCAGCCGCCGTAGTAGCGGCGCCCCGGGTATCCCTCGGCGTACTTGTTGGTCAGGACCGAGCCCTGGGCCTCAAGCACCGCGCGGGGGGCGAAGTTCTCGGAGGCGATCATCTCGAGGGTGTCCCGCTGGCGGCCCAGCTCATCGCGCAGGACCGCAGCGATCTCAGGGTCGATCTCAGCCAGCGGGGCGTTGGTGACGGAATCGGTCAGGGGCGAAGTGGTCACGGAAGGTCCTTCGGTGGTGGGGTGCTTTACAGCTCAGGCTACCCGCAGCACTGTGGTGCAGCCCACTCGGGGCGGCGCGCAGCGGCGGAGGTAACCCCCGGCCCAGGCGTGCGATCCGTGGTTGGCACAGTGCCCCGCGGGGTCTTTCGGGCCCTCGCCCGGCTCCCCGCAGTGCGTGCCGCTTCCCGGTGGTTGCCCACCCTACGCCAGTCGCGGCGCCACCCATCCTAGCCGCAGCGCTCCGGCCGGTGCCACCCCGGCCGGTGGTCCCGCCGCACCTTTACGGTCCCGGCCGCGGTGCCGGCCGCGGTCCCGGCGTCGGCGCCGCCGCCATTCGTGGCACCGTTTCCGACCCCGCGCCGGGGAGGCCTGCCCGGCACTGTGATGCTTCTCATGGAGGGCTCCATTTGGGGCCGGCACCGGAATACCGGTTGAAACGGGCCGGTTGCACCGTTCATATGCCCGGTCTCCGCCGGGCCGATGGATGCCGGCGGCGACGCCGGTGGAACAGGGCGGGATAGTGGACAACGAAGTGCGCGAGACGGATATCGTCGTCATCGGGGCCGGCCAGGCCGGCCTGAGCAGTGGTTATTACCTGCGCAGGCGCGGGATCGAGCCGGGCAGCGGCTTCGTGATGCTCGATGCGAACGAGGGCCCCGGAGGCGCCTGGCGCCACCGCTGGCCGTCGCTGACGTTCGACGCCGCCCACGGACTCCATCCGCTGCCGGGCCTCCCCTTCGAAACCCCCGATCCGAAGGAGCCGTCCTCGGCCGTCGTGACCCGCTACTACCGCGCCTATGAGGCCGAGTTCGGACTGCCGGTGCTGCGCCCGGCGCACGTGACCCGCGTCGACCGGGTCGACGGCGGAGAGCGCCTTGAGGTCACCGGCCGCGGGGACATCTCCTGGCGGGCGCGTGCCGTCATCAACGCCACGGGCACCTGGGATAGCCCCTACCTGCCCTACTATCCGGGGCGGGACACCTTTCGCGGTCAGCAGCTTCACACCCACGGGTTCCGGGCCGCCTCCGACTTCACCGGCAAGCGGGTCCTCGTGGTCGGCGGCGGAACCTCTGCCGCCCAGTTCCTGCTCCAGCTCGCTGACGCCGGGGCGGGCACGATCTGGAGCACCCGCCGGCCCGTGGAATGGCTCGACCGCGACTTCACCCCGGAGTGGGGACGTGAGATCGAGGCCGCGGTGAACGCCCGCACCCGCGCCGGGCTTCCCCCGAAGAGTGTCGTGGGCACCACGGGCATCTCCCTCACGGCGCAGTACGCGGCCGGCATCGAGGCGGGAACCCTCATCTCGCGCGGGCCGATGCGGCGGCTCACCGAACACGGCGTCGAACTTGAGGACGGCACCTACGAACCCGTCGACGTCGTGCTCTGGGCCACCGGCTTCCGGGCCTCGATCGACCATCTGGCCCCGCTGCACCTGCGCGAGCCGGGCGGGGGGATCCGCATGGACGGCGTCCGGGTGATGCGCGAGGAGCGCCTCCTGATGGTCGGCTACGGCGCTTCCGCCTCCACGGTGGGGGCCACCCGCGCAGGCCGCGCCGCCGCCCTGGCCGCGCTCAGGGTGCTGGGCTCCCGGAAACCGGTGCCTGCCCGGTAGCCCGGGAACCCGGTAGCCTTGGACCCCGGTAGCCTTGGACCGTGACCGCACCAGCATCGAGTTCCTATTCCCTCACGCTCTCCTGCCCGGACCGGCCGGGCATCGTCCACGGAGTCTCCGGGGCCCTCGTCGCCGCCGGCGCGAACATCACCGAGTCCCAGCAGTACGGGAGCCCGGACACGGGAACCTTCTTCATGCGCGTGGCCCTGGCCACGGAGGCCGGTGAGGCCGAACTGCGCCGGCAGCTGGAGCCGGTCGCCCGCTCCTTCGGCATGGACTGGGAACTCAACGTCGACGGCACGCCCACCCGGACGCTGATCCTGGTCTCGAAGGCCGCCCACTGCCTCAACGACCTGCTGTTCCAGCACCGCTCCGGCACGCTGCCCATCGAGGTTCCGGTGATCGTCTCGAACCATCCCGACCTTGCGGACCTCGCAGCGTTTTACGGGATCCCCTTCCACCACATCCCGGTGACCCCGGACACGAAGGAGGATGCCGAGGAGCAGCTGCGCGCGCTCATCACCGAACACCGAATCGACCTCGTGGTGCTCGCGAGGTACATGCAGATCCTCAGCGACGGCCTCTGCACGGACCTGCGCGGGCGCGCCATCAACATCCACCACTCCTTCCTGCCCTCCTTCAAGGGGGCGCGTCCCTACCACCAGGCGCACGCCCGCGGCGTGAAGCTCATCGGCGCCACGGCGCACTACGTCACCGGGGCGCTCGACGAGGGCCCGATCATCGAACAGGAAGTGATCCGGGTCGACCACGCCCGCAGCGTCGAACAGTTCGTAGCCATCGGCCGGGAACTCGAGGGCCGCGCCCTGGTGCAGGCCGTGCAGTGGCACGCCGAACACCGGGTCCTGCTCGACGGGCACCGGACCATCGTGTTCAACTAGGCCGCCCGCGCCCGGGCCCACGCCCCGCATCCTGCCCCTATGCTGGCCGTATGGCCCACCTCATCAGCATCAACGGAACCAGCCCGAGCATCGCCGGCACGGCCTTCACGGCCCCCACCGCATCAATCATCGGCGATGTGGTGCTCGGTGAGTCGGCCAGCGCCTTCTACGGGGTCAGCGTGCGCGCCGATACGGCACCCATCCGGGTGGGCGAGGGGAGCAACCTCCAGGACAACGTGGTGGTCCATGCCGATCCGGGCTTCCCCACGACCATCGGCAGCGGGGTCAGCGTCGGACACGGCGCGGTGGTCCACGGCTGCACGATCGAAAACGACTGCCTGATCGGCATGAACGCCACGGTGCTCAACGGGGCGGTCATCGGCGCGGAGTCCCTGGTGGCCGCCGGCGCCGTCGTCCTCGAGGGAACGGTCGTTCCACCCCGCTCACTCGTGGCCGGCGTTCCCGGGAAGGTCCGCCGGCCGCTCTCCGAGGAGGAGGTGGCCGGAATCCGAGACAACGCCCGAAGCTACCGCGGGCTGGCGCGGCAACACCAAGCTGCGTTAACTTCTTGACTACAAACGGGCGCTGAGGCACCCTTGGATACATGCGCGCAGAACCCGCCTCGACGACGAGGATCCATCCCGGCGCACTGCTTCCACGGCCGGGATCCCAGTCCGCACTCCGGGAGCAGAACCAGCAGCGCATCATCCGGGCCCTGGTCAACGGCGGGCCCCAGACGCAGGCAGAACTCGCCCGCCAGACCGGGCTCTCGACCGCCACGGTTTCGAACATCGTCAAGGTGATGGCCGGGAGCGGGATCGTCACCACCGTCCCCACCACGAGTTCGGGGCGGCGGGCCCTGTCCGTCATCCTCAACGACAACGGATCGGTCGCCGCCGGAATCGACATCGGCCGCCGCCACGTGCGGGTGGTGCTCGCGGGCCTCGACTACCGCATCCTGCGTGAGGAGGCCGCGGCCCTGCCCCTCGGGCACAGCGCGGCGGAGGGCCTTCGGGTCGCTGCTGACCTGCTCGACACGGTGCTGAGTCAGGCCGGCATCTCCCGGTCGGCGGTGCTCGGCGCCGGCATCGGCATCCCCGGCCCGATCGACCGGCGCACCGGCACGGTGGTCCAGGGTGCGATCCTGCCCGAGTGGGTCGGGATCAACATCCGGGAGACCTTCGGGGCCCGGCTCGGCATGCCTGTCTACATCGAGAATGACGCCAATCTCGGCGCCCTGGCCCAGATCACCTGGGGCCAGCACAGCCGGGTGGAGAACCTCATGTTCATGAAGGTCGGCTCCGGCATCGGGGCGGGCCTGATCCTCAACGGCGCGCTCTTCTACGGCAATGTGGGGATCACCGGGGAGCTCGGGCACACGACGATCAGCGAGCACGGGCTGGTGTGCCGGTGCGGCAACCGCGGCTGCCTCGAAACCGTCGCCTCGACCTCCACAATGATCGAGCTTCTCAACCGCGGATCCGGCCAGCCGGTGGACACCCAGGGCATCGTCGAACTGGCCCTGGGCGGCGACACCGCGGCACTGCGGGTGATTGACGACGCCGGACTGGCCATCGGGCGGGCCGTGGCCCACGTGGCGAACCTGATCAATCCCGAGGTGGTGGTGATGGGCGGGCCCCTGACGGGGCTCGGAGACATCCTGCTGAATCCCATCCGCCGCGGCCTCCTGCGTCATTCGGTCCCCATCGTGGGTGAGACGACGAGTGTTCATATGTCCGCACTCGGTGACCGGGCGGAGGCACTCGGGGGCGCTGCCGTCGTCCTGTCCCAGCCGGCCCGCGCGGCCCTCCCGCTGGTCCCTTCGTAACTGTTCGGAGTTAAAACTCCGCGTCTTGCGTTCAAGACTTGACGGCAAGCGGGGGGGCAGGGTTCAATTCTTTTGGGTCGCTTCGGGGGCCTGCACCGAGACAACGCCGTCATTGCCGGGAGGCTTCAATGGAGAACCACACAATCCTTGAGATGCGATCGATCACCAAGGAATTCCCTGGCGTCAAGGCCCTCTCCGATGTATCGATCACTGTCCGGGCCGGGGAGATCCACGCGATCTGCGGTGAGAACGGCGCCGGTAAGTCCACCCTGATGAAGGTCCTCTCCGGCCTCTACCCCTACGGCGATTACTCGGGATCGATCATCTTCCAGGGCGAGGAGGTCCAGTTCAAGGACATCCGCTCCAGCGAGGCCGCCGGCATCGTCATCATCCACCAGGAACTGGCCCTCATTCCCGAGCTCTCCATCGCCGAGAACATCTTCCTGGGCAACGAGCCGACCCGCTTCGGGGTCATCGACTGGGACAAGGTCAACCGTGAAACCCTCGAACTGATGGCCCGGGTGGGGCTCTCCGAGGACCCCACCACCAAGATCAAGGACATCGGCGTCGGCAAGCAGCAGCTCGTCGAGATCGCCAAGGCGCTCAGCAAGTCGGTCAAGCTGCTCATCCTCGACGAGCCCACCGCCGCCCTGAACGAGACCGACTCCCAGCACCTTCTGGACCTCATGTCCGGGCTCCGCTCCAAGGGCATCTCGTGCATCATGATCTCCCACAAGCTCAACGAGATCGAGCAGATCGCCGACTCGATCACGATCATCCGCGACGGCAAATCGATCGAAACCCTCCACGTGAAGGAGGACGGCGTCGATGAGGACCGGATCATCCGCGGCATGGTCGGCCGTTCCCTCGAATCCCGCTTCCCAGACCACACCCCGAAGCTGGGCGAGGTGTTCTTCGAGGTGCGCGACTGGACCGTCGGCCACCCCTCGGTCCCGGACCGGCTCGTCGCCAAGGGCTCAAACTTCTACGTGCGCCGCGGTGAGATCGTCGGATTCGCCGGCCTCATGGGCGCCGGACGCACCGAACTGGCGCGCTCCGTCTTCGGCCGCTCCTACGGCAACTTCAAGTCCGGCCAGATCTTCATCAACGGCAAGGAGGTGACGCTGAAGTCCGTGCCCCAGGCCATCGAGGCCGGCCTGGCGTACGTCACCGAGGACCGCAAGTCCCTCGGCCTGAACCTGCTCGACGACATCAAGTCGACCACCGTCTCGGCGAACCTGAAGAAGATCACCCGCAACCTCGTCGTCGACAAGGACGAGGAGTACAGGATCGCGGAGGAGTACCGAAAATCGCTGCGCACCAAGACGCCCAGCGTCAACGAGGGTGTCGCGAAGCTTTCGGGCGGGAACCAGCAGAAGGTGGTCCTGTCGAAGTGGATGTTCACCGACCCCGAGCTGCTGATCCTCGATGAGCCCACCCGCGGGATCGACGTCGGCGCCAAGTTCGAGATCTACGGGATTATCCAGCGCCTCGCCTCGCAGGGCAAGGGAGTCATCGTCATCTCGTCCGAGCTTCCCGAACTGCTCGGGCTGTCCGACCGTATCTACACAATCTTTGAGGGTGCCATTACCGGTGAGATCGCCCGGGAGGACGCAAGCCAGGAATCCCTCATGAAACTGATGACCGCCAGCAAAAAAGCTGCCTGACCGAAGCCCCTAGGACGCCAATCATGAATTCCCTCAAGAAAATCTTCGGCGGAGACACCCGCCAGTTCGGGATGATCTTCGCGTTGATCGCGCTGGTCATCTTCTTCCAATGGCAGACCGGAGGCAAGACGCTGACCTCCGGCAACATGATGAACCTCTTCAACGGCAACTCCTACATCCTGATCCTCGCGATCGGGATGGTGCTGGTCATCATCGCCGGGCACATCGACCTCTCCGTCGGGTCCGTGGCCGCATTCGCCGGCATCGTCGTGGCCATCGCCATGCGTGACTGGGGCCTGCCGTGGTTCGGCGGAATCCTCGTCGGCCTGCTCCTGGGCGCGCTGATCGGGGCCTGGCAGGGCTTCTGGGTCGCCTACGTCGGGATACCGGCGTTCATCGTGACCCTCGCCGGCATGCTGCTCTTCCGCGGCGCCAACCAGTTCGTCGGCAAGTCCAACACGGTCCCCGTCCCCGAGGGTTTCCAGTACATCGGCTCCGGCTACCTCCCCGAGGTCGGCCCGGTCACCGGGTACAACAACCTCACCGTCCTGCTGGGCCTGCTCCTTGTCGCCTTCGTGATCTACAACGAACTCCGTACCCGCAAGCGCCTCGCCAGGGTCGGCGCCGAGGTCCCCGAGATGTGGGTCTCCCTCGTCAAGGTGGGCCTGATCTCCGCAGCCATCCTGTACGCGACCTACCTGTTCGCCACCGGCCGCCCCGGCACCTCCTTCCCCATCCCGGGCCTGATCCTCGGGGCCCTGGTGGTCATCTTCGGCTTCATCTCCAACAAGACGATCGCCGGCCGCCACGTGTACGCCGTCGGCGGCAACCGGCACGCCGCTGAACTCTCCGGAGTCCAGAGCAAGAAGGTCAACTTCATGGTCATGATGAACATGTCCATCCTGGCGGCCCTGGCCGGCATGATCTTCGTCGGGCGCTCCACCGCCTCCGGCCCGTTCGACGGCGTCGGCTGGGAGCTTGACGCGATCGCCGCGGTCTTCATCGGCGGCGCCGCCGTGACCGGCGGCGTGGGCACGGTCATCGGCTCGATCATCGGCGGCCTGGTCATGGCCGTCCTGAACAACGGCCTGCAGCTGCTGGGCATCGGCGCGGACATGACCCAGATCATCAAGGGCCTCGTGCTGCTCGTCGCCGTCGCCTTCGACGTCTACAACAAGACCCAGGGCAAGCCCTCGATCACCGGCCTCCTGACCCGCAACTTCGGCAACAAGTCCAAGCCGGACCTGCCGAGCGAGGTGCGCAGCCCCGACAGCGAGCAGTCGATTTCCACGAAGGAAGTCATCTCCAAGTCCTGACGGCCGGCACCTTTCCAGTGGCGCCCGACAAGTTTCAACCGTCCGAAAAAAGCAAGCTAAAGAAAGAGAATGGAATGCGTAATTTCGCAAAATCCTTTGCGGCAGTCGCTGCAATCTCGGCGCTCGCGCTGACCTCCTGCGGCCGTGAAGATCCGGGCACAGGCAACGAGGGCGGCGGCACCGGCAACGAGGCAGCCTCCGGAGGCTTCGAGGAGGGTGCCGCGATCGGCGTCGCCCTGCCCCAGAAGACCTCGGAGAACTGGGTCCTGGCCGAGCAGCTGTTCAACGACGGCCTGACCGAGGCGGGTTACGAGCCTGACGTGCAGTTCGCCAACGGCGGTGTGTCGGAGCAGCAGAACCAGATCAACTCCATGATCACCAACGGCGTCGAGGTCCTGATCGTGGGTGCCATCGACGGCGCCCAGCTGGGCAGCCAGCTGCAGCAGGCCGCCGATGCCGGCATCACCGTCATCGCGTACGACCGCCTCCTGACCAACACGGAGAACGTCGACTACTACGTGGCCTACGACAACTTCCAGGTCGGCGAGCTCCAGGGCCAGGCCCTGCTCGACGGAATGGCCGAGAAGGGCGAAGGCCCGTACAACATCGAGCTGTTCGCCGGGTCCCCCGACGATGCCAACGCCCAGGTCTTCTTCGACGGTGCGATGAGCGTCCTCAAGCCGAAGATCGACGACGGCACGCTGAACGTCGTCTCGGGCCAGACCGAGTTCAACCAGGCAGTCACCCAGGGCTGGAAGGCTGAGAACGCCCAGCGCCGCATGGACACCCTGCTCTCCGGCAACTACGACTCCGAGGAACTCCACGGCGTCCTGTCCCCCAACGACACCCTAGCCCGCGCCATCCTCACCTCGGTGAAGGCCGCTGGCAAGGAGATCCCCATCGTCACCGGCCAGGACTCCGAGGTTGAATCGGTCAAGTCGATCATCGCGGGCGAGCAGTACTCGACCATCAACAAGGACACCCGCGACCTGGTGGAGCACTCCATCACCATGGTCGAAGGCCTTGCTGCCGGCGAGGAGCTGGAAGTCAACGACGACAAGTCCTACGACAACGGTGTGAAGGTCGTTCCGGCCTACCTGCTCGAGCCGCAGATCGTCACCAAGGAAAACGCAGCAGAGGCCTACGCCGACGATCCCACGCTCTCCGAGATCGTCAAGTAACCTCTCAGGACCCAGCCCGGCAACGGGCCGAACGGGGAATCCCGGTACCGCCTCGGCGGTACCGGGATTTCTTATTGCCCGCCGGATACCGGACCGGGCAGCGAAACCGGCGCTCGTCTGGGCCCCAACACGGGGGCGGCGCGGGCCGGACACAGCATCGGCGCTGGACCGCGGGGGCTTTCGCCGAAAGGATGAGGTCATGACACTCCACCAGCGATTCGTTGTTCAGCCTCCGTGCGCCGCGCCCGGGGCGCCCAGCCCCCTGACGGCCACCGGCCGCCCCCTGCGGTGGGGGGTCGTGGCCACCGGCGGCATCGCCTCGAAGGTCACCGCCGACATCGCCCTGCTCGAGGACGCCGTCCTGCACGCGGTGAGCTCCCGCAGCGCCGATCGGGCCCGTGAGTTCGCCGGGCGGTTCGGTTTCGCCGCCAGCTACGGGGACGCCGGCGGGGTGCCCGGCTACCAGCAGCTCTTCGACGACCCGGAGGTCGACGTCGTCTACGTCACCACCCCGCACGCACAGCACTTCGAGGTGGCCCGTGCGGCTCTGGCGGCCGGCAAGCACGTCCTGTGCGAGAAGCCCTTCACCGTCAACGCGGCCGAGGCCGCGGCCCTGATCGACCTCGCCGCCGACCAGGGCCGCTTCCTGATGGAGGCCGTATGGACGCGCTTCCTGCCCAGCGTCAACCGCGCCTGGGACATTCTCGCCTCCGGCGAGCTGGGCGGAATCCGCTGGGTGCAGGCCGACCTCGGCTTCCCTGCCGGCTACGACCCGTCCAGCCGGATCTGGGACCCGGCCGCCGGCGGCGGGGCGCTGCTCGACCTCACCGTGTACCCCCTCACGTGGGCCCTCGGCGCCCTCGGCTTCCCCGCGTCGGTCTCCGCCGCCGGTGAACTCAACGCGGACGGGGTGGACGTCCAGAACGCCGTGACGCTCAGCTACGAAGGGGGCGCCCAGGCCCAGCTGACCTCCTCCCTCGGCGCCCTGGGCCCGGCCTCCGCCACCGTGGCCGGCAGCGGCGGCTGGCTGCGCACCGGCGGCGGGCCGCTCCACAACCCGCGCGAGCTCACGGTCCAGCCACAGGGCGGCGAGCTGCGGACCGAGACCTTCGACTCCGTGGGCGCCGGATACACCTACGAGCTGCGGGAGACCACCCGCTGCATCCAGGCCGGGCTGACCGAGAGCCCCACCATGCCGCTGGCGGAAACGCTCGCCACCATGCACCTGCTTGACGGGATCCGGGCCCAGCTGGGGCTGCGCTACGCCAACGATTCGGTGTAGCGCCGTCCACCGAACGAGCGCCGTCCGGGTCAACCGAAAGGCCGCCCCCGCGGAAGCGGGAGCGGCCTTTTCGGTGAATGGTTGCCGGTCGTTCGAGCCGGGCGGCCCGTCAGGCGGCGAGGACCGCCAGGACTTCCTGGAGCTTCTGCGACGGACGCATCGCCGAGGCCACCTTCGTCACGTCGGGGTGGTAGTAGCCGGCGATGTCAACGGGTGAGCCCTGCACGGCGAGGAGCTCGGCGACGATCGTGTCCTCATTGGATGCCAGCGCCTCGGCCACCACCGAGAAGGCCTGCGCCAGTTCGGTGTCCTCGGTCTGCTGCGCGAGTTCCTGCGCCCAGTACCGCGCCAGGTAGAAGTGGCTGCCGCGGTTGTCGATCTCGCCCACCCGGCGGCTCGGCGACTTGTTCTCGAGCAGGAACGTCCCGGTGGCCCGGTCAAGGGTGTCGGCGAGGATCTGCGCCCGCGCATTTCCGGTCGACACCGCGAGATGCTCGAAGCTCACGGCCAGTGCGAGGAACTCACCGAGGCTGTCCCAGCGGAGGTGGTTCTCCTTCAGGAACTGCTGGACGTGCTTCGGAGCCGACCCGCCGGCGCCGGTCTCGAAGAGTCCGCCGCCGTTCATGAGGGGAACCACCGACAGCATCTTGGCGCTGGTCCCAAGTTCGAGGATGGGGAACAGGTCGGTGAGGTAATCGCGCAGGACGTTGCCGGACACCGAGATGGTGTCTTCTCCCCTGCGGATCCGCTCCAGGGTGAAGGCGGTGGCCTTCTCCGGGGTCAGAATCTCGAGCTGCAGGCCCTCGGTGTCGTGCTCCCCGAGGTACTCCCGGACCTTGGCGATCAGGTTGGCGTCGTGGGCGCGGCTCTCGTCGAGCCAGAACACGGCAGGCATTCCCGACGCACGGGCGCGCGTCACGGCGAGCTTGACCCAGTCGCGGATGGGCGCATCCTTGGTCTGGCAGGCACGCCAGATGTCGCCCGGCTGGACCTCGTGCTCAATGAGGACGGCTCCCTCGCTGTTCACGACCTGCACGGTGCCCGCGTCCTGTATCTCGAAGGTCTTGTCGTGGCTGCCGTATTCCTCGGCGGCCTGCGCCATCAGTCCGACGTTCGGAACGGTGCCCATGGTGGTCGGGTCGAAGGCGCCGTTGGCCCGGCAGTCATCGAGGACCGCCGTGTAGATGCCGGCGTAGCTGCTGTCGGGGATGACCGCGAGCGTGTCGGCTTCCGACCCGTCGGGCCCCCACATGTGTCCGGAGCTGCGGATCATGGCCGGCATGGAGGCGTCGACGATCACATCGCTGGGTACGTGGAGGTTGGTGATGCCCCGGTCGGAATCGACCATGGCCAGTTTCGGGCCCTCCGCCATGCCCTTCTCGATGGCGGCCTTGACGCCGTCGCGCACGTCCGCTGGCAGCTTGTCGAGCCCGCCCAGGATCGAGGCAAGGCCGTTGCTCGGGCTGAGGCCTGCGGCGGCCAGCTGGTCGCCGTAGGTGGCGAACAGCTCGGGCAGGAATGCCTTCACCACGTGCCCGAAGATGATCGGGTCGGAGACCTTCATCATGGTGGCCTTCAGGTGGACCGAGAACAGCAGGTCCTCCTGCTTCGCGAGGGCGACCTGCGCCTCCAGGAACCCGTCGAGGGCGGCCGCGCGCATCACGGTGCCGTCCACGACCTCACCGGCGAGGACGGGGACGGACTCCTTCAGGACGGTGGTGGCGCCGTCTGCGTCGACGAACTGGATGCGGAGGGTGTCCTCGGCCTCGAGAACGACCGACTTCTCATTCGACCGGAAGTCGTCGGCGCCCATGGAGGCCACGCGGGTCTTCGACTCCGGCGTCCAGGCGCCCATGCTGTGGGGGTTCTGGCGGGCGAAGTTCTTCACCGAGGCGGGAGCCCGCCGGTCCGAGTTGCCCTCGCGCAGGACGGGGTTGACGGCGCTGCCCTTGACCTTGTCGTAGCGTGCGCGCGCTTCCTTCTCCTCCTCGGTGGAGGGGGCGTCCGGATAATCCGGCAGCGCGTAGCCCTGCCCCTGCAGCTCGGCGATCGCGGCCTTCAGCTGCGGGATCGAGGCACTGATGTTGGGGAGCTTGATGATGTTCGCCTCGGGCGTCTTTGCGAGGGCGCCGAGTTCGGCCAGCGCGTCGGGGACCTGCTGCTCTTCGGTGAGGCGGTCAGCGAAGAGGGCGAGGATGCGGCCCGAGAGCGAGATGTCGCGGGTTTCGACGTCCACTCCGGCCGTCGAGGCGAACGCCTCGACGATCGGCAGGAACGAATAGGTTGCCAGCATCGGCGCTTCATCGGTGTGGGTATAAATGATCTTGGCCATTGGCGTCTCCCTGGGAGTCTTCGGATGCGGAGTCTTCGGATGCGGATTCTGGGTATCCCTCGGTTCCAACCTACCCGAGGGCCCCGCCGGAGCTAGTGGAAGAAGTGCCGTGCGCCGGTGAAGTACAGGGGAACGCCCGCTGCGTTCGCGGCGTCGATGACTTCGGGGTCACGCACCGATCCCCCGGGCTGCACGACGGCGCGCACCCCGGCGTCGAGCAGGATCTGCAGGCCGTCGGCGAAGGGGAAGAAGGCGTCGGAGGCGGCGACCGCCCCGCGGGCGCGTTCGACGCCGCCGGCGAGCGTGTTGGCCCGTTCCACGGCGAGCCGGCAGGAGTCGAGGCGGTTCACCTGGCCCATGCCCACACCCACCGAGGCGCCGTCGGCGGCCAGCAGGATGGCGTTCGACTTCGCGGCCCGGCAGGCGCGCCAGGCGAAGGCGAGGTCGGCGAGGGTCGCCTCGTCAACTGCCTCGCCGGCGGCGAGGGTCCAGTTGGCGGGATCGTCGCCGTCGGCCTGCAGCGCATCGGCATGCTGGACGAGCACGCCGCCGGAGACCTGGCGCAGCTCCACCGGCTCGCGCCGGTAGCCCTCAGGCAGCACGAGGAGGCGGATGTTCTTCTTCTGCGAGAGGATCTCCACGGCCTCGGGCGCGAAGGCCGGGGCGATCACGACCTCGGTGAAGATATCCTTCACGGCCTCGGCCATGCGGGCGCTCACCTCGCGGTTGGCGGCGATCACGCCGCCGAAGGCCGACACCGGGTCGCAGGCGTGTGCCTTGGCGTGGGCGTCGGCGATCGGGTCCTCAGCGCCGGCCGCACCGACGGCGACGCCGCACGGGTTGGCGTGCTTGATGATCGCCACCGCGGGTTCATCGAAGTCGAAGGCAGCGCGCAGGGCGGCGTCGGCGTCGACGAAGTTGTTGTAGCTCATGGCCTTGCCGTGCAGCTGGGTGGCCTGGGCGATGCCCGGGGCCGCGGCCTTATCGGCGTAGAGGGCCGCCGGCTGGTGGGGGTTCTCCCCGTAGCGCAGCACCTCGGAGCGTTCGAGGGCCTGCCCTGCGTAGGCGGGCCAGGCGTCGCCGTCGTCGGTGCCGTCACCGAACTGGGCCGCGGTCCAGGTCGCCACCGCGGTGTCATAGGCGGCGGTGTGCGCGAACGCGGCGGCGGCCAGCCGGCGGCGGGCGGCGAGGTCGAATCCGCCCTCCCCGGCGGCGGCGACGACGTCGGCGTACCGGGCCGGGTCGACGACGACGGCGACCGAGGGGTGGTTCTTCGCGGCGGAGCGCACCATGGCGGGCCCGCCGATGTCGATCTGCTCGACGACGTCGTCCGGGGCGGCACCGGAGCGGACCGTCTCGACGAAGGGGTAGAGGTTCACCACGACGAGGTCGAACGCCTCGACGTCGAGTTCGGCGAGCTGGGCGACGTGCTCATCGCGGCGGCGGTCGGCGAGGATGCCGGCGTGGATCTTGGGGTGGAGGGTCTTGACCCGGCCGTCGAGGCACTCCGGGAAGCCGGTGACCTCGGACACCTCGGTCACTGGGACTCCGGCGGCGGCGATGCGGGATGCCGTGGAGCCGGTGGAGACGAGTGCCACCCCCGCCGCGGAGAGCCCGCGGGCCAGATCCTCCAGACCGGTCTTGTCGTACACCGAGATCAGGGCCCGGCGGATGGGAACACGGTCAAGATGGGTGGGGCTCACGCAGATCTCCGTACTGTGGCTATGCGGGGGACGCTCCAATTCTATAGGCGCACCGGGGAGGGCCCAGGACCGGGGGCCGGGGCGGGAAGTCCATCCCCGGTGGTCGGTCCCCGGACGGCTCCGGCCGCGTGAGCCACCGCGGAACCGGCAGCGGGACGCCCCGGCCACGAGCGTCGGCGGGCACCGGACTGACGGCGTAGAATTGGAGCTGCACAGATTAGGGTCATCAGGACTTTAACTCGTAATTTCTGCGTTGCAGATCACCAGGGCACATGTTCCGTGCCCCCTTCGCGCGGCCGTAGAGTTTCGCGAGCACCCCGCCCGTCCAGGAAGGCACCGTGAGCACCTCAATTTCATTACCCACCGGCGACCAGGTGGTCCAGGAGCTTCCCTGGCGGTGGCGCGTGCAGGGAAGGATCTTCCTGATCGGCGGCCTCGGCTTCATGTTCGACGCCTGGGACGTCACCCTCAACGGCTACCTCATCCCCCTGCTCTCCGCGGACTGGGGCCTGACCCCCGGCCAGGCCGCCTGGGTGGGCACCTCGAACCTGATCGGCATGGCCCTCGGGGCGTTTGCGTGGGGCTCCATCGCCGACCTCATCGGCCGCCGGACGGCGTTCACCGCGACCCTGCTGATCTTCTCCGTCTTCACCGTGCTCGGCGCCTTCTCCCCCGACATCGTGTGGTTTTCCATCTTCCGCTTCGCCGCCGGGTTCGGCCTGGGCGGCTGTATCCCTGTGGACTACGCCCTGGTGGGCGAGTTCACCCCCCGCAAGCACCGGGGCCGGGTGCTCACGGCCATGGACGCCTGGTGGCCGATCGGAGCCTTCCTCTGCGGCGTCGTCACCACGCTGCTCGTGGCGACCTTCGGGGACTGGCGGTACGCCATGCTGGTGATGGTCCTGCCGGCGCTGCTGGTGTTCTGGGTGCGCCGCTCGGTCCCCGAGTCCCCGCTGTACCTGGTGCAGAAGGGCCGGCAGGAGGAGGCCCGGAAGGTCATCGACTCCCTGGTCGAGCGCACCGGCGGTGAGCCGGTCGCATGGCGGCTGCCCGAGCCGGGCACGGCGGAGAAGCTGACCCTGGGCGGGCTCACCGGCCAGTTCTCCGGCATCTGGCGCTACAACTGGCGGCTGACCCTGACGGCCTGGTCGCTCTTCCTGACCATCCTGCTGGTGTACTACGGGGCGCTCACCTGGATGCCGAAGATCCTCATCGAGGCCGGGTACAAGCAGTCGGTCGCATTCATCACCACGGCCGGCATGACCGGCATCGGGCTGTTCGGCGTGATTGCGGCGGCACTGCTCGTGGAGCGGGTGGGCCGCAAGTGGATCCTCGGAATCACCGGGCCGCTCTCCGCCGCCGTCCTCGTCGTGTTCGCCCTCACCGTCGAACTGCCCCTGGTAGCGACCCTGTGGCTCCTGGCCTTCGGCTTCCTGATCCAGGTCGCCATCCCAGTGCTCTACACCTACGTGTCGGAGCTTTACCCCACGCACCTGCGCGGATCGGGATTCGGCTGGGCCTCGACGGTTTCCCGGGTCGGCGCCGGACTGGTTCCGCTGATCTTCGGGTCCCTGCTCTGGCCCTACCTCGGACTGCCGCTGACCTTTGCGCTCACCGGTGCCCTGGTGCTCGCCGCCGTGCTGTGGATGGCCCGGAACGCGCCCGAGACCCGCGGCGCCGAGCTGCCCTAGGGTGCGGCACGGGCGCCGGAAGGGGCCCGGCCTACTCCGGCAGTTCGGCCCCGGGAGTCTCCTCCAGCGAGGTGATCTTCCACGCCCCGTCGGCGTACTTCACGGACGCCGTGTAGATCGTCCCGTCCGGGCTGAACGGCCGGTGCTCGCGGACGTTCCCGTCGGCGCCGAAGGCCGAGTACTCCCCGGGGTTGACGGGGATCAGTGCGCTCACCGCGCCGCCGGCGCCCTCGGGCGAGGTGATAAGGACGTTCTTCACCTTGGGCTGCCCGCCGAGGATCCACCCGCCCTCCTCGTACACCGCGGAGATGCGTCCGGCCCGTTCGGCCTCGGCGGCCGCGCCATCGAGGTGGCCCAGGAGCACTTCGGTGTCGCCGGTCTGCAGGGCGTACGCGGTGAGGTCGAAGTAATGGAAAAGGAATGCCCGTGCCCCCTCGTGCGAATTCTCGGTCACGAGGTCGTTGGACTCCGGCTGGCGGATGTTTGACGCCGGCGCGGTCGAGCTGGCCGGCGACGGCGCCGCGGGTTCCGGTGCGGCGGCCGGCCGTGCAGGGGTGCCGCAGGCGGCGGTGACGAGGGAGGTGGCAAGGGCGGCGGCGAGGACCGCGGTGCGAAGAAGGCTCATGAAGTGTCCCAAGGTGGAAGTGCGGGCCGCCGGGCGCCCGGGGCGTCGGTTCCGCCCGGTCCACACTATCGATGGCTTCGAGCAACAAGTCAGGAAAACCGATCCGCTGTGACGGACATCGCACCCGGATCCGGGGTTTGGGAAGTCAGAGCCACTTCCGGCGGCGGAAGGCCCAGTAGAGGCCGACGCCCATGGCGATCATCAGCAGCAGCGCGAAGGGGTAGCCCAGGGCCCAGTGCAGCTCGGGCATGACGTCGAAGTTCATCCCGTAGATCGAGGCGACGAGGGTCGGGGCGAAGAGGATCGCCGCCCAGGAGGAGATCCGCTTGACCTCCTCGTTCTGGGCCAGCGACGTCTCGGTCAGCCGGGTCATCTCCTCGTTCTGCCGCTGCGCCACCAGCGTGGAGTGGACCGTCAGGAGGCTCTGCAGCAGGCTCCTGAAGGTGTTGACCCGCTCCACGATGCGCAGCACGTGGTCGAGCACATCGCGCAGGCGGCGGGCGAGTTCCCCCTCACCCCGAAAGGCGGTGGAACCGCGCTGCAGCGACTCGATGATGGCCTGGAGCGGCTGGGTGGCCCGCTGGAACTCGATGACCTCACGGTGGAGCTCGTAGATCCGCCGGGACACATCGGGGTCGCCGCCAAAGAGTTCGTTTTCGATCTCGTCGATGTCGTTCTCGAGCCCGTTCACCACCGGCAGGTACTCGTCGACCACCTCGTCGAGGATCGCGTACAGCACCGCCTGGGGGCCCATTGCCAGCAGGTCCGGGCTCGCCTCCATGCGCTCGCGCACCGTACCGAGGTCCGGGGACTCCGCGTGCCGGATGGTGACGACGAAGTCGGCGCCCGTGAAGACGTGGAGCTCGCCGAACTCGACCTTCTCCTCGCGGTCCAGGTAGCGGGCCGGGCGCAGCACCACGAAGAGGGTTTCGCCGTAGCGTTCGAGCTTTGCCCGCTGGTGGCCGTTGGCGGCGTCCTCGACGGCCAGTTCGTGCAGCCCGAATTCCCCGGCCACGGCCTGGATCTCGGCGCGGTCCGGGCGGTACAGGCCGATCCAGCCCATGCCCGCAGTCTCTCGCATCGCCTCGAAGGTCGAGTCGAGGTTGTCCGGTTCGATCCTCCGCCGGCCGTTGACGTAGACGGCGTTCGCGACCAGCGCGTTCACCGGGCGCTCCCCAGCATCCGCAGGGTCTCGATCAGGAGCCTGCGTTCCTCGACCTTGATGCGTTCGTGGAGGCTCTCCTCGGTGTCGTCCGGGAGCACGGCGACGGGCGCCTGGGCGAGGATGGGGCCGGTGTCCACGCCGGCGTCGGCGATCATCACGGTGCACCCGGTGACCTTGACGCCGTAGGCGAGCGCATCACGGACCCCGTGGGCGCCGGGGAAGCTCGGCAGCAACGCCGGGTGGGTGTTGAGGTAGCGGTTGGGGAACCGGTCGAGGAAGCCCTGGTCGACGATCCTCATGAATCCCGAGGAGACGACGTAGTCGGGGGCGTAAGCGGCGACCGCCTCCCCCAGCGCGTCATTCCAGGCGGAACGTTCCGGGTAGTCCGCGAAGTCGACGACGAAGGTGGGGATCCCGGCCCGTGCTGCCCGCTCGACGCCGAGGGTTCCGCGGCGGTCGGCGCCGACAGCGGCGATTTCGGCGTCGAGGCCGCCGGAGGCAACCGCGTCGATGACGGCCTGGAGGTTGGACCCCGTGCCGGAGACCAGGAGAACGATGCGCATTGCTCCACTGTAGGCGGCGCCGTCGGCTCGGCGTAAACCGCAACGGCTAGGGTTGGAGGATGAATCAGCGGCCCGCACCACCGTCACATGGCCCCTCCGACCGTCCGTCCGACCGCCCGCACAGCGCCGGCTCCGGCCGGCCCTCCCCCGGCCGGGAGCCCGCGCCGGAGGAGGGTGCCCGGGCGCTCCCGCTGTGGTTCCTGTCCAGCCTCGTGGCGGCGGTGGCGACCAGTTCCCTCGACCTGCCGTTCAAGGTCCTGGGCCTGGGGTTCAGCATTCTGGCCCTCGGGCTGGGAATCGCGACCCTGGTGCGCGCGGTGCGGCGCCGGCTGGGCGGGCTGGCGCGCGCCTCCGCCGCCATGGGGGTGGGCCTTGCCGGTTTCCTCGCCCTCTCCACCGCCGTGCTCATCGCCCTGTGGCCGGTCACCGCGGACTACGAGGACTGCATCGACACCGCCCTGACGCTCGAGGCCGAACGGGCGTGCCAGGACCGGCTGCTGACCCTCGACGGGTTCCTTTCGGACTGAGCCGGGCATCCCGCTTCGGGCCGGGTCAGGCGTCCCGGCGCTGCGGTTCGCGCTCCAGCAGCGGCGCCATGGCGTAGCCGAGTACCGCGCCGATCCCGACCTCGGCGCCCAGCCACAGGGCGACCGCGAGCGGGTCAGGGCCGAGGTCGGTCAGGCGGCCGATGCCCAGCGATGCCCGGGACAGCAGGGCGAGCGCCGCCCCGCCGAGGCCCGCGAGGAGGCCCACGAAGAGTCCGAGGCACACCGTGGAGACGATGGAGGTGAGCCAGCGGGCCGAGGTCTTGAGGCTCAGCCACTCGTCGAAGTGGTTTTCGCCCTCCCGGAAGAACCACCACCCGGCCAGCAGGCCCGCCACCACGGGCAGGGCCAGGGCAACGACGCCGAATTCGAGGGTCCCGGCCGGCAGCGCCCCGAGCACCGGGACGGCGGGGAGTGGACCGACGGTGCTGGCCATTGGCGTGAGGGAGCTGCCGGTGCCGAGGGCGAACCCTGCCCCTGAGGCCCAGGCCAGGGTCCACACCACGAGGTTCGGCAGCAGGCCGAGCTGCCCGAGGGTCAGGGCCGTCGACCCGGCGACCCCGGCCTCGAGGCGTTCGTATACGGTGATGATTTCGGTCCAGTGAAGGGCCACGGCGGCGGCGAGCAGGACCGCCGCCAGGCCGGTGGCCGCCAGCACGCCCAGGAAGGCCGAGCGCACCACCGACCAGGCGTACGATCCGGCCCAGCGTGAGTGCTGGCTTGTCCGGGAGATCCAGGCGGCCAGGTCGACGCCGATCAGCCGGCTCCAGGCGCCGGCCTCGCGGTACGCGCCGGTGACGATCCCGAGGCCCGCCGATACCGGCGGGATCAGCGCACCGGCCGTCAGGGACACGGTGACGTCGGCGTTCGTCGAGAAGTGGGCCACGGCGGCGCCCACGGCCGCGTAGATGCCAAGTGCCCCGAGCACGGCCTGCCACAGCTGGTCGGTGTAGGAGGCGCGGGCAAGGCGCCGCCCGGCCCGCCAGGCGAGGAGGAACGGCACGAGCACGAGGCCGAGCGGAACGGCGTGCAGCAGGCCGGAGGTCGTCCCGGCGATCACCGTCCCCGGCGGGAAGGTGAGCACCAGCGGCACCCCGTGCATCACCAGCCAGGCGTGGCCCGCCGACTGGGCCGCGGAGACGGCGTCCCGGTCGGCGAATCCGCCGGTCAGCCACACCGCGGCGACCGGGATCAGGACCAGGGCCGCGGAGATCACTGCGGCCTGGCCGAGCTCGAACACCCCCTGCAGCCAGAGGGGCATGGGAACGGCTGTCGGTCTCCGGCGTGGAAGTTTCATCCCTTCAATGGTGCCACCGGCTCCGGCCGGCTCCGCCCACCGACGCGGCCCGCGGGCGCCGTCCGGCTAGCCGAGCAGGTCGGCGATGCCCCTGACGGTGGCCAGCCCGGCCCCGATAAAGGCGATGACGACGACGGCGAGGCGGGCGGTGTCGTCCCGCACGAAGCGCCCGAGCTTTTCTCCGGTGAAGATACCGGCGAGGATGACTACGCCGATGGCCCCCCACATCCAGAGGGCGAGGGCCGGGGCCTGGGCCGGGTCCAGCAGGAGCTTGATCGCGAGGGTCACCAGTCCGATGATGACGAAGAAGGGCTGCAGGGTCGCCGCGAAGGGCCGCTGCGGCCACCGCGCCAGGACGGCGTAGGCGCTCACCGCCGGCCCGCCGACCCCGGCCATCGAGTTGGTGAGCCCGGCACCGAATCCGGCCAGGACCTTGGGCACATTGCCCTTCACGACGACGTCGGAGCGCTGGAGCACCAGGGAGATGGACAGGGCGGCGAGCACCACGGCGCCGACGGTCACCGCCAGCGGCGCCGCGGGTGCGGCGACGGCAATGAGCGAGCCCGGAACTGAGCCGAAGAGTGAGGGAAGAGTCAACCAGCGGAACATGCTCCAGTCGATGTCGCGCCAGACCCGTCCGACGATGATCGCCGAGGACACCACTCCGCAGATGTTCACCAGAAGCACCCCCTCGTGGGGGTCGAGGATCAGCACCAGGAACGGGGCGATGAGCAGGGCGAAGCCGAGGCCGGCGATGCGCTGGGCCACGGCTCCGGCGAAGATGGCGCCGAGCACGACCAGAAAAATCCCAAGGGTCACCGTCCCCACAGTACGCAGGGCGGTGTCATAAGTGGATGCGCCCGCGCGCGGCGGGAGTACCCTGAACCCATGACCTTGCTCACCACCGCCCTCGACACGGCGGACTGGCGGAAATCAGTGTTCAAGCTCTACGGGCAGGTGCGCCGGAGCGCCGCCGAGGACTCCCCGGAGGCTGCCCACGCCCTGTGGCGGGCAGGCCGGGACCACCTGCTGGGCACCCACCCGGCCTCGCCCCTTGACGATGCCGCGAAGGAGCGTTTCGCGGGGGTTGCCATGGCCGACTACGACCCGTCCTACCGGTTCGAGGCCGCGGTCAGCGACGAGGGGGCCGGTGAGGTCCGGGACGTCGAGACGGGCACCGACGGCACCGTGCCCTTCCAGCGGCTGGGCAGCGTCGTGCTGCCGGGACTCGGACAGCTCGCGCTGTGGCGCCTCCAGTCCTACGGCGGCGGGATCTTCCTTCCCCTGCGCGACACCACGGCGGGGCGCGACGGCGGAACCTACGGGGGCGGGCGGTACCTGCTCGACACCATCAAGGGTGCCCACCTGGGCGAAGGCCGTCAGCCCGGCAGCATCGTGATCGACCTGAACTTCTGCTACAACGCCTCGTGCGCTTACGACGAGGCGTGGGCGTGCCCGCTCCCGGGGCCCGAGAACAGGCTCGACGCCGACGTCCCGGTCGGGGAGCTCTACCGCACCTACTAGGCCCCCGGATCCGGGGCCGATGCGCCCGGGCGCCACGCGCCCGCGTACCGCACCCTGGGCCGGACCGGCGCCTTGAGGAGCAGCCGCCCGCAGGCTCTATCATGGGAGATCCACACCCATCTGCGCGGAGGCAAAGATTACAGACACGGCTGCACAACACGACATTTATTTCGGCGCTCCCGAACCGGAAAACGAAGCCGAGATTCTCGAATCCGCCTCCCGTGCGGCAGTCGCCCGATTCACCGACCGCTCCGACATCACGACCGTCAAGCGGCGCTTCACCCTGATCAACTCCGACCGCACCCCGCACGAGGCCATGGTCGAGGACCTGCTGTTCATCCGTGCTGCGCTCGATGCCGCCCGCATCGAGTTCCTGCTGGTGCGAGGCAACGACGAACGTCCCGTCATCGCCATCGACGTCAAGGACCAGGAGCGGCTGCGCGCGGCCCTCGTGGAGGCATGCCGGAACGAACCGTTCTATTCACGCACCGTTGACACCAAGCGCCGCACCACCCTGCTGGTCGCGGACGGCTCCCTGTCGCACAGCCGCAAGGCCCGCATCTACCGGCTGTTCCGTCCCCGCATCGAACCGATCGGCGGACTGGCCTACGGGCCCTCCGCCGGCGTGCAGATCGAACTGTGGACCCTGCACGCCGACAACATCGAACTTCCGGTGGAAAACTCGCTGACCCGCCGCACGGTGCCGGCGGCCGAGGCGGTGCGCGGATCGGTTGAGCGCCATGGCCTGAAGTGGCCCACCATCGACAATATGTTCGCCGACCACGCCTCGGACATCAGCTTCGACATCGACCTTGTCTTCTCCTGGGTCGATGGCAGCAGCCCGGAATACCAGGCGGCGCGCGCCGCCCGGATGGAGGGCGCCGTCGTCGGTGAAGGTGACGACCACGAGGCCCGCTTCCGCCAGATCGACGAGCTGAAGTACGCGCTGCGCTCGGTCTACATGTTCGCCCCCTGGGTGCGCCGGATCTTCATTGCCACCGATTCCCAGCGCCCGGAGTGGCTGGCGGACCACCCCTCGGTGACCCTGGTACGGGCCGAGGAGCACTTCTCGGACCCCTCGGTGCTCCCGACCCACAATTCGCAGGCCGTCGAGGCCCAGCTGCAGCACATTCCCGGGCTGGCGGAGCACTTCCTCTACTCCAACGACGACATGTTCTTCGGCCGCCCCGTGGCCCCGGACATGTTTTTCTCCCCCGGGGGCATCACGAAGTTCATCGAGGCCGACACGCGGATCGGCCTGGGCGAGAACGACGCCGAGCGCAGCGGCTTCGAGAACGCGGCGCGCGTGAACCGGCGGCTGCTGCACGAGCGGTTCGGCCGGATCACGACCCGGCACCTTGAGCACACTGCGGCTCCGCTGCGCAAGAGCGTGCTGCTGGAGATGGAGGAGGAGTTCGCCGCGGAGTTCAAGGCCACCGCGGCCTCCACCTTCCGGGCCAAGGACAACATCTCCGTCACCAACTCGCTCTACCACTACTATTCGCTGCTGACCGGGCGGGCGGTCACCCAGGAGATGGCGCGGGTGAAGTACGTCGACACCACCGCGCGGTCTGGCCTGAAGAGTCTTAACAAGATGCTCGACAAGCGCAGCTTCGACTTCTTCTGCCTCAATGACGGGAGCTTTCCCGAGGTGCCCGCCGACGAGCGGGCGCGGCTGGTCACGGAGTTCCTCGAGAAGTACTTCCCGGTCAAGGCGCCCTGGGAGAAGTAGCCCGCCCGGCCACGGGTGCGTGCCAGACTGGCTGCATGCAGACGTTCCTGCCGTACCCGGACTTCGCTGCCAGCGCCGCCGTGCTCGACCAGGCGCGGCTGGGCAAGCAGCGCGTCGAGACCCTGCAGGCACTTCGGGCGCTCGTCATTCCCGACTACGGGTGGCAGCGGCACCCGGCCATCCGGATGTGGATGGGGTATGTGCCGGCCCTGAGCCTGTACGGCCTGGCGATGGTGCGGGAGTGGGTGGCGCGCGGGCACGCCGATACGACCGGCCCGCTGATCCGGGAATTCGCCCCCGACGCCGACCCGGAGGACGTCGCCCTGCCTCCGTGGCTCGGTGACGCCGGCGTCCATCTGAGCCACCAGTCGAACCTGATCCAGAAGGCCCCGGAGACCTACCGGGACCGCTTCCCCGGCGTTCCGGAGGACCTGCCCTACCTCTGGCCGGAGCCCGAACAGGAGATTCTTCCAGCCGAACCTGCCGGCGGCCGGGTCTGGGTCTGGCGGGCCGACGCCGTCCCCACCGGGGAGCCCGGGGAGCCCGGGGCGGCTCTGCGGATGCCGCTGGAGGCTCCCGGCGGCCGGGCGGCCCCGAAGTGGGACCGCCAGCTCGCGGTCTTCGAGCACGGCATCGCCGACGGCGACACGGTGGTGCTCGCCGGCGCCGATCCGGAACGGTTCCGCATCGGCACCGCCGGGCCGGTGCTCCTGGCTGAGGATGTTTTGCTGCGCGGGGTGGCCCTCGACGGCTGGGTGCGCCGCGGCGACTTCGACCGCCCGGCCCTGCTCCAGGATCCGCGCACCCTGTTCTGCGTGCCGCAGCCCCCGGCACTGACCTGAGCAGGCGGCCGGTACGACTCCGGTGAGCCGTTCAGACCCCGGTGAACCGCTCAGATTCAGGTGAGCCGGTCAGACCCCGGTGAACTGGCGGGCCGGGGCCGCCTCGGCGATCCGCACCCCCGCCGCCTCGAGGCGCCGCCGGGTCTCGGCGCGGGGAACTGTCTCCCCCACCGCGGTGTACTGGCCGGCGGGCACCACCGAATGCACGATCGTGTCCTCGTAGACGTGGACCATGTTGTAGGACTGGGCACCGTCGCGGCCCCGGGTCCCCCCGGCGTCGTAGAGCAGGTCCTGGGTGTAGCAGGTGGCCGAGGCCACCGAGACGGGGATTCCGGCGAAGGTTGCCGTCGTCGAGTAGTGGAGGTGTCCGGCGATAACGGCCCGGATGTCCGAGCCGCGCACCACCTCGGCCAGTTCCCGCTGCCCGCGCAGTTCCACGAGGACCGCGAGGTCTTGGACGCTTGGCACCGGCGGGTGGTGCAGGGCGAGGATGGTGCCGTGCGGGGCGGGGTTGAGCAGTTCATTGGCCAGCCACAGCAGCTGGCTGCGGCTGAGCGCGCCGTGGTGGCGGTCCGGGACGCTGGAGTCGAGGGTGATGATCCGCAGTCCGTCGACGTCGTAGGAGCGGTCGACCGGCCCGGAGGACGGGGCTTCGTCGAGGAGGCCCTCGCGGAAGCTGGCGCGGTCGTCGTGGTTGCCCATCGCCCACACCACCTGCGCCCCGAGGCGCTCAGCGGCGGGATCGACGATGGCCCGCAGCTTCGCGTAGGCGCCGGGCTCGCCCTTGTCGGCGAGGTCTCCGGTGAACACGATGGCGTCGGGCCGGGCCCCGGAGGCGGTCAGGTCGGCGAAGATCCGGCGCAGCCGCTCCTCGCTGTCCACCGCCCCGTAGAGGGGACCGGGACCTCCCACCAGGTGGGTGTCGCTCAGATGCAGGATGAAATGCTGCGGCCTCGGATGTTCGGCCGTCCGGTACTCCATGGCAACCTTCTTGGTAGTTGACTGCGTCGTACAACCCAATTGCCTTCCATCAAAGCAGAGCGCAGGCACCCTTAAGGTGAATGAGGCACGGCAAGTCGGAAAACTTAAGGCGCACCCCCCCTCTCTCGGCTCAGCCCTCCCCGGCTTCGGAGATGAAGCCCTTGTCGACCATGAAGTCGAAGGCGACGTCGGCGGGCTCCTGACCCTCGACGTCCACCAGCAGGTTCATCCGCCGCAGCTCCTCGTCCGTGAGTTCGGCCGCGACCTGCGCGAACACCTCCTCAAGGCCCGGGTGCTCCTCCAGGACCGCGGTGCCGAAGACGGGGGCGGCGTTGTAGGCGGGGAAGAAGTTCAGGTCGTCCTCGAGCAGGGTCAGTTCCAGCGCGTCGATCCGGCCGTCGGTCGAGAACACCTCCCCGAAGTTGCAGTTCCCCTTGTCGGTGGCCGAGTACACAGCGCCGGTGTCGTAGACCCCGATGTTGCCGTCGGGCACCCCGTCGGGAGTGCCGCGGGTGAGGCCGTAGTGCTTGAGCATGGGGTTCAGGCCGTCGCTGCGCGAGTTGAACTCCGATTCCACGCAGAAGGTGCGCTCCTCCACGGGCAGCGCAGCGATCTGCGAGAGCTTGGTGATTCCACCGAGTTCCTCGACGGCCTCGGTGCGTACCGCGATGGCGTAGGTGTTGTTCAGCGGTGCCGGCCGGCCCCACGTGAGGGAGTTGGCCAGGTCGGCATCGTGGACGGCCTGCCACTGCTTTTCCTTGTCGGGAATGCCTTTGGACTGGTTCAGGAAGGTCAGCCAGGCCGTGCCGGTGTATTCGATGGTCAGGTCGGCGTCGCCGGAGACGAGCAGCTCGCGGACCGGCTGGCTGCCGGGCACGTTGGTGAGGTCGGTGACGTCGAATCCGGCCGCCGCGGCGGCCAGCACCGAAATTTTCCCAAGGATCAGCTGCTCGGTGAAGTTCTTCGAGGTGACGGTCAACTCGGTGCCCTCTGCGCCCTCGATCACCTCGATCGATCCCGGGCCGGCCTCGGGCACGTAGGAGGTCGCCGGCTGCAGGCCGCAGCCGGCCAGCAGCGCCGCCGATGCGGCGAGGACCGCTGGCAGCGTTCCCCGCGGACCGGCGGGGGCGGGAAGGTTCTGCGGGGTCATGTCAGAGTCCTTTCGGGCGTGCCACGTGCTCCACGACGCGGCCGACCCAATCGACGAGCAGGGCCAGGAGCGCCACGATCACGGAACCCGCCACGAGCACGCGCGGCAGGTTCAGGTTGACGCCGGTGGTGATGAGGATCCCGAGGCCGCCGCCGTTGATGAAGGTGGCGAGGGCCGCGGTGCCCACGAGCAGGACCAGGGCCGTGCGGATGCCCGCGAGCATGATGGGGACGGCCAGGGGAAGCTCGACCCGCACCAGCACGGCGAGGGCGCTCATGCCCATCCCCCGGCCGGCCTCCACGAGCCGCGGGTCGACCTGGTTCAGGCCGACCATGGTGTTGCGCAGGACCGGCAGGACGGCGTAGAGCACCAGCGCGGTGACGGCAGCCCAAAAGCCAAAGCCGAGCCAAAACGCCAGGAGCACCACGAGGCCGACGGCCGGAGCGGCCTGGCCGAAGTTGGCCAGGGCCAGGACCGGTCCGTTGAACCGCCGCAGGCCCCTGCGGGTGAGGAGGATACCCAGCGGAATGGCGGTCAGCAGCACGATCAGCGCCGACAGCCCGGTCAGGGCCAGGTGTTCCCGCGTGTACCCGGCGAGGGAGGCGGGGCTCAGGGTGGTGCGTTCGGTGTCGCTGAGGTCGGCCACGGTCAGCCAGAGGGCCAGCACGGCGCCGGCCAGCAGGATTCCGGCGAGCTGCAGCAGCAGCGGACGCCACGACAGCGGCGCGGCGTCGGCCCGGATGGCCGCCTCCTGCCCGGCCGGGACGGCGGTCTGTGTCGGCTCACTCACGGGTGCGCTCCGGTCCGGCCAGGCCGGCCGCCGGCACGCCGGGCGCGCCGCTGGCCTGCACGGCCTCGAGCGTGCCGGTGTTCACTCCGACCGGGCGGCCCTGGGCGTGGGCGGTACGTGCGTGCCGGTGCGCCCGTCCGATTGCGTCCATGACGGTGTCGACGTCGATCACGCCGCGGAACGTGTCGCGGGGGCCGGTCACCAGCGCCGCCCCGACGCTCGAGACGAGCATGGTGTCGAGGGCGTCGTTGAGGGTGGCCCGGTTCCCCACGACGGGCAGCCGTGGATCCCGTGCAGCGCCGACCCGCTCGAGCCGGCTCAACTGCCGGCGCGAGAGCCACTGCAGGGGGCGGTTCCGCGCATCGACGATGACGGAGTGGTTGTGTCCCACCGCGTCCATGCGTGAGAGCACCTCGGTGGCGAGGTCGCCGGGGCGGGCCACGACGGCGTCAGCCACCTCCACCTCGTCCACGCGGGTCAGCGTCAGTTGCTTGAGGCCGGCGCCGGAGCCAATGAAGTTTTCGACGAATTCGTTGGCGGGCTCGGCGAGGATCCGTTCGGGGGTGTCGTACTGAACCAGCTGGGCGCCTTCGTTGAAGATCGCGATCCAGTCGCCCAGCTTCACCGCCTCGTCGAAGTCGTGGGTGACGCAGACGATCGTCTTCTGCAGTTCGCTCTGGATGTTGAGCAGTTCATCCTGCAGGCGCTGGCGCGTGATGGGGTCGACCGCGCCGAACGGTTCGTCCATAAGGAGCACCGGCGGGTCGGCCGCGAGGGCGCGGGCCACCCCGACGCGCTGCTGCTGTCCGCCGGAGAGTTCACGCGGGAACCGGTCACGGTAGCGCTCGGGGTCGAGGGAGACCAGTTCGAGCAGTTCGTCGACGCGGGCCGCGATGCGCTCCTTGCTCCAGCCGAGCATCTTGGGCACGAGGGCGATGTTGGCGGCGACGCTCATGTGCGGGAACAGACCGCCGGCCTGGATGACGTACCCGATCCGCCGGCGCAGGGCGTCCCCGTCGATTCGAGTGACGTCGTCGCCGTCGAGCACGATCCGGCCCTCGGTGGGCTCGATCAGCCGGTTGATCATCTTCAGCGTGGTGGTCTTGCCGCAGCCGGAGGGCCCGACGAACATCACGATCTTCCCGGCTGGGATCTCAAGGGTGAGCCCGTTCACGGCGGGCTTGCCCTGGCCGGGATACCGCTTGGTGACGGTGTCGAGCAGGATGCTTGCGCCGGTGATCGCCGGAGCCGCCGCAGTCGACGGCGAGGGGAGGGTTGTTTCAGACACGGATACCTCGTGGGGTTGTGAGCCGGCCCAGGCCGACGAGAAGCAGGTCAAGGACAAGGGCAAGGAGGATGACGCAGACGACACCGGTGGCGACCGACTCGAACGAGTTCGCCCCGCCCAGCCGGGAGAGCCCGGAGAAGATGAGGCCGCCCAGGCCTGGGCCGAGGGCGTAGGCGGTGATCGCGGCGATTCCCATCACCATCTGCGCCGAAACGCGGATTCCAGTGAGGATGACCGGCCAGGCCAGGGGAAGTTCGATCCGGACCAGCGTGCGGATCCGGCCCATGCCGATGCCGCGCGCTGCCTCGACCAGCGACGGGTCGATGCCGGTCAGGCCGACGACGGCATTGCGCAGGATCGGCAGTGCCGCGAAGAACGCCACTACGATTACCGCCGGGCCCACCCCGAACCCGAGGGGGGCGATCAGCAGGCCGATCAGCGCGAAGGCGGGAATCGTGAGGCCGATCGCGGAAATACCATTCACGAGGGCCGAGAGGGTGGGGCTGCGGTAGACCAGCGTGGCCAGGACGACGGCGCCCACCGCCGCGAGCAGCAGGCACTGGACCACGAGGGAAAAGTGCTGCCAGCTCGAGAAGAGGATCGAGTCGATCCTGTCGACGAGGAAATCGGTCACATTCGTACCCTTTTCACCTTGGGGGAACTGCCCGCGCGGGGTCGCGGCGGGAGGAGACCAGGCCGCTTTATCGGTGAACGGCGGCCTCCACCTTAGGCAGGTTTCGGCGGAGATTCCATTTCACCAGCCGCCTCATGGGTCACTCGGGCAACGCCGAGCGTCCGTCCGCGGCGGCCCGCGGCGGCGTCCTGCGTCACCTTCGGCAGTATGCTGGATTCGCCCTCGGGACCCCCGTAGGCTCGATCCAGCCCGTGGTTCCGCCGCGGGTCTCAGCACCGAATCCGTGGCGGAAATCCGCGGAAGTATTTACCGAAAGTAGGGCCATTTCATGGTTATCAAACTCAGCCACATCCCCCCGCGGGTGGCGACCGGCGCCTTCATCCTCAACTCCGGAATCGGCAAGGTCGGCATCGACCAGGAGAGCGCCGCGTACATGCAGCAGATGGCCGCCGGAGTCTTTCCCCAGGCCGGCCAGCTCGACCCGGAGAAGTTCGGCAAGATCCTCTCCGCGGTGGAGATCAGCCTGGGCAGCCTCCTGCTCGTGCCGTTCGTTCCCAGCCGTCTCGCCGGGCTGGCCCTGGCGGGCTTTTCCGCAGGGCTTCTGGCGATGTACCTCAAGACCGAAGGGATGACCGAGAAGGACGGGGTGCGCCCGACCCAGGCCGGAACCCCTGTCGCCAAGGACGTCTGGATGCTCGGCATCGCCCTGGGCCTGATCCTCGACTCGCCGAAAAAGCGGAAGTAGCCGCCCACCCGCCGGACCGGTGCACACGCCAAGCCTGCTGACAGTAAGCTGCCTTAGGTATTTCGGGGAGAAGTGCTTATGCTGACTCCACACGGTAGTCCCGCGTCGACCGGAGGTTGAAAACCCACTCCTCGAGCGATCCGGGACGTTCGAAGCGAAGGGGCGGGTATGAAGACTCGAAAGTCACTGGCCATTGCGGCAGCCTTGGGGCTGACACTCTCGGCGTGCGCCACCGGTACGGGCGGCTCCCAGACGGCCGAAGACAGCCAGTTCGATCCGGAGGCCGAGGTCTCCGGGGAGCTGAACATCATGGGCTTCGGCGCGACCGACGAGATCGGCGAGACGCGCGTGAAGTCGGCCGAGGAGAACCTCGACGGCGTGAAGGTGAGCCTGGTCGAAGGCGACCTGGACATCCAGCAGTTTCTCTCCGCCGTCGCCTCCGGGGAACCGCCCGCCCTGATCTACGCCAACCGGAACCAGCTTGGGACCTTCGCCTCCCGCGGGGCGATCATGCCCCTGAACGAATGCATCAACTCCCACGGCATTCAGGTCGACCATTTCCGGGCGGCGGCGATGAGCCAGGTGACCTTCGAGGACGAAGTCTACGGAGTGCCCGAGTTCAACCAGGTGCAGATCGTCATGGGCAATTCGGCCCTGCTCGAGGAACAGGGCCTCAGCGTCGAGGACATCGACGGCTCCGACTGGGACGGAATCCGCACGGCCACCGACAAACTGGTGCGCAACGAGGGCAAGCTGAGCGTCATTGGCTACGACACCAAGCTGCCGGAATTCCTTCCCATCTGGGCCAAAGCCAACGGTGCCGACATCATCTCCGCGGACGGACGCAAGGCCCAGCTCAACGACCCCGCCGTCGTTGAGGCCCTCGAGTTCGCTGCCGAGATCTATGAGAAGCAGGGCGGCTTCAGCGCCGTCAAGGCGTTCCGCGACTCGGCCGACTTCTTCGGGGAGGGCAACCAGTTCGCCTCGAACACGCTCGGGGCGATGCCCATGGAGCAGTGGTACGTCAACATCCTCAACGACGTCTCGCCGGATGCCCCCATGGCGTTCACCACCCTGAAGGACACCTCGGGCAAGACCATGAGCTACTCCAGCGGGTCGGCCTGGGCCATCCCCAAGGGAAGCTCGAACCCCGAGGCCGCCTGCCGGTTCATCGAGCACATGACCAAGGTCGACACCTGGATGGAGGCCGCCTCCGCACGCGCCGATATCCGCGCCGAGGAAGGCAAGCCGTTCACGGGACTGTTCACCGGCAACCAGGCCGCCGACGAGCGGATCAGGGAAGAGTTCGTCAAGGTGGGCTCCGACCCCAAGTGGGACGCGGCCATCGAGGCTTCTTACGAGGCCAACGAGGCGTCCTTCGCCCTGCCGGCCAGCCCCGCCGACGCCGAATTCGAGACGGCGTGGCAGGACGCGGTGAACCGGGTGCTCAACGGTCAGCAGGAACCTCAGGCCGCCCTCGACCAGGCGCAGGAGGAGGCCCAGCAGGCTCTTGACGAAGCCTGGAGCTCCTGGGACGAGGAATAGCAGATGAGCTCGCAGGCCGCCCCGCTGCGGGGTCCTCGGGCCGCTAAGCCGGTGCTCCGGCCGGGCCAGCGGCGGAACCGCCGCCGCGCCCGGCGCGCCGCCCTGCTGTTCATCAGCCCGTGGATCGCCGGCTTCCTCATCTTCACGCTCTGGCCGGTGATTTACAGCGCCTACCTGTCGCTGACCGACTACGACGTGATCAACAGCCCGAACTTCGTGGGCACCTCCAACTATGCCGAACTGTTCGAGGACCCCAAGACCGCCCTGTCGCTGCGCAACACCTTCATCTACACCGCCATCTCGGTGCCGGCGCACGTGGTGGTGTCGCTGCTGCTGGCGCTGCTGCTGAACCGGGCAGGGCGCTCCTCCGGGTTCTTCCGGACCGTCTTCTACCTGCCGAAGATGACACCTCCGGTGGCCATCGGCATCCTGGTGCTGCTCCTGTTCAACGGGCAGAACGGCCTGGTCAACGGGTTCCTCGGCTGGTTTGGCATCGATGGTCCGGCGTGGACCACCGACCCGTCCTGGATCAAGCCCGGGCTCATCCTGATGAGCCTGTGGACCCTGGGGTCCTCGGTGATCATCCTGCTGGCGGCGCTGCGCGATGTGCCGCAGGAACTCTACGACTCGGCAAAGGTCGACGGCGCCAACAGCTTCCAGGTCACCCGCAGCATCACCCTGCCGATGATCAGCGGAAGCCTGTTCTTCCTCGTCATCATCAACACGATCGCCGGGTTCCAGACCTTCACCGAGGCGTATACGGCGTTCTTCGGCTCGGGCAACACCACCTACAGCAACGACGCCGCCCTGTTCTATTCGATCTACCTGTTCCAGCAGGCCTTCGAATTCCTTCACATGGGCTACGCGTCGGCCATGGCCTGGGTGCTGTTCGTCATCGTCCTGATCGTCACGGTGATCCAGATGGTCGTCAGCCGGAGGTTCGTCTACTACGAAAGCGGGAACAACGATGGCTGATCTCCAGGCCGGTCCGTCCCAGCTGCCGCCGGTCGCGCCGGTTCGCCCCGCCGACGGTGCTCCCGCGGCGGTGACGCCGGCGCCGCGGCGCACCGGTCCAGGGCGGACCCGCCGCAGCCCCGTGGCCCGGGTGCTCACCTGGCTGGCGCTGGGCGCCGCGACGGTCGTCTTCACCTATCCGCTGCTGTGGCTGATCAGTGCCTCCTTCAAGCCGCGCTCCGAGGTCTTCGACAACCGGCTGATCCCGAAGACGTTCACGTTCGAGAACTACCTGACCGTCTGGCAGGAGGCTCCGCTCGCGCTGTGGCTTGGCAACACCGTGCTCGTCACGGTGCTCGCCGCCACCACCGTCACCATCTCCAGTGCGCTGGTGGCGTGGGGCTTCGCCTTCTTCCGGTTCCGGGGCCGCAACGTGCTGTTCGGCCTGGTCCTGGCCACCATGATGCTCCCCGGCGCGGTCACCATGATCCCGACCTTCCTGATCTGGAACAGCCTGGGTCAGGTCGGCACGCTCACCCCGCTGTGGGCAGGCAACCTCTTCGGCAGCGCGTTCTACATCTTCCTGCTGCGCCAGTTCTTCCTGGGACTGCCCCGCGAGCTGTTCGAGGCCGCCCGCGTGGACGGGGCGAACAACTGGCACATGTTCTCGCGCATTGCGCTGCCGCTGTGCAAGCCCGCCCTCGTCGTCACCCTGCTCTTCGAGTTCCAGGCGGCCTGGACCGACCTGATGCGCCCCCTGATCTATCTGCGGGACAGTTCGACCTTCACGGTTCCCCGCGGGCTGAAGGCCCTGCTCGATCAGTTCGGGTTCGGCGGGGACTGGCACTGGGAACTGGTCGTGACGGCGAGTGTGATCACCACCGTGCCGATGATCATCCTCTTCTTCATCGGCCAGCGGCACTTCGTCGAGGGCATCGCCACCACGGGCAACAAGGGATAGGCAGCCGGGGCTTCCGCCCGTGGGGCGGTGCTCCGGCGGGCCGCCGCCCGTGGAAGGACCGACTCAGCCGGGTCCAGGCGGCCGGGGCTAGCGGGGAAGGGTCTCCCGGCCGCGTCCGGCGGGGGTCACGAGGGCGGAGATCCGCAGAAGTTCGGCTTCGGGGATCCCGGTGGCCTCGGCCAGCGCCGCGGGCTCCTCCCCCGCCCCGAAGGCCTGAAGCACCAGATCCCGGTACAGCAGGGCCACCCGGTCGCGCTCGAACTCGGCTTGTTCGAGGTCTGCTGCAGCGATCATGATCTGCTTGATGGGGCTGGGGCTGGATTCGGACATGGCCGCCCTTTCACGTAACAGGGGTTGGTCCTCGAACTTATCAGCCGATCAGGACCCTCCGCGACCCTCCCCGCTGTAGGGCGCGCGCGGCGGAGCAGGTTGTTCGGCGATGAATTCGTTCACCGCGTGGGCGAGCATGTCCCGCTCGAAGGCCGGAAGCAGCAGCGAGCTGTAGAGGTAGGCGTCCACTTCCTCCTCGCCGGCGTTTCCCCCAAGCCCGACATAGCGGAGCCACAGCTCGTACAGGCTCAGGCTCGTCTGCCGGAAAGCCGCACAGGTGCGGCGCTGCTGGTCCCTTTCGCTGATCACCGGACCCTACCGCTTCTGGACTCGCGCCGTCATGGGGCATCCGCCTTCGGAAGGACCGGGCAGCCGGCGCCCCGCACCGGCACATCGGCGTGAAATCGACTACACCTCCAACGTATCGGGCAAGCCCGGGTTTGGAAAGAAAGCTCCTTGCGGAACTCCCCCTTGCACTGCTTGGCTAGAATTTTCCGGCTTGCCCCAGGGAGGATCCGCCATGTTCACGCCGAATGTCGCCGACGGGATCCACCGCATTACCCACGCGCACACCAACTGCTATCTGGTCGAGGACGGCGGGGGGCTGCTCCTTGTCGACGCCGGGCTGCCGGGCACGCGGCGGAAGTTCATTGGCGCGCTGAGCAGCCTGGGCAGGAGCCTCGTCGACGTGCAGGCCGTGGTGCTCACCCATGGCCATTTCGACCACGTAGGGTTCGCCGAATACCTGCGGAGCCAGCACGGGATCCCCGTCTACGGCCACGTGGACGACGCGTACATCGCAGCCCACCCCTACCGGTACCAGCGGGAGAGGACGCCGCTGGTGTACCCGGTGCGGTATCCCCGTGCGGTCCCGGTGCTGGCCCGCATGACGGCCGCCGGTGCCTTCAAGGTGCGCGGGGTGAAAAAACTTGAGCCGTTGACCTCCGCCAGTGCCGCGGCCCTGCCGGGAAACCCCGTCCTCGTCCCCTCCCCCGGGCACACCCTGGGCCACTGTGCGCTGTCCTTTCCCGAGCGGGGAGTGCTGATCAGCGGCGACGCGCTGGTGACCCTTGACCCGTACACCGGCAGGAGGGGCCCGCAGATCGTCGCCCGGGCCGCGACCGCAAACACCGCCGCTGCCCTCGCCTCCCTCGACGCGCTCGAGGGCACCGGAGCCGAGGTCGTCCTGCCCGGGCATGGCTACGCGTGGACCAATGGAGTGGCGAAGGCCACAGCGGAGGCCCGCCTGGTCGGGGCACACTAACGCCTGCGCCGGGGCGCTCCGGTGCGCGCGCATGAACAGGGCCGCGCGGACGATAGGCTCTAGTCATGGACTCGCTGAACCACAGGGTTGTGATGGAGTTTGCCACAACCGCCCTCCGCCGCGCGGCCCTTCTTTTCTTCGGCGTCCAGGCAGCCGTCATCGCCACCGCCGTCCTGATCGACGCCGTGCAGAAACGCATCCGCCGGACCCGGGAGGGCTTCCCCCGGCCCGGTACCTTCACCACGACGATCAGCGAGTCGACGACGACCGTCTACACCTATGGTGAAGATCTCTTCAACGCGATGATCGAGGCTATTGAGAAGGCCGAGCACGAGATCCTGCTTGAGACCTACATCTGGAAGGGCGACGCGGTGGGGCGGCGTTTCCGTGATGCCGTCAACGCCGCGGCGGCCCGCGGCGTCAAGGTCCATGTGATCTACGACGGCTTCGCCAACCTCGTGGTGCGCCCCTCGTTCTACCGGTTCCACCCGGACGTCCACGTGTTCCGGTTTCCGGTCCTGCGCCCCTCGGTGCTGTTCACCAACATCCGGGGCACCGGCCTTGACCACCGGAAACTGATGGTGGTCGATGACACCATCGGCTTCGTCGGCGGATACAACATCGGGTCCCTGTACGCCACCAAGTGGCGCGATACGCACCTGGAAATCACCGGGCCGTCGGTGTGGGAACTGCGCCAGGCCTTCGTGAGCGTATGGAACCTGAGCGCCAAGCGGCAGGCGAAAATGGCCGACACCAGCGCCGGTTTCTGGGAGCCGAGGATCCGGGCCGTCAACAACATCCCGGCGAACCTCGTGTTCCCCATCCGCGGGGTCTACCTCGATGCGATCAACCGCGCCACGCGCTCCATCTACATCACCACCGCCTACTTCATCCCCGACCAGCAGATTATGGACGCGCTGCTGCGGGCGAGCCAGCGCGGCGTCGACGTGCGCGTGATCCTGCCCGAGGACTCGAACCACGTGGTTGCCGACTGCCTCTCACGCGGGTTCTACTCCTCGATGCTGCGCTGCGGGGTGCAGGTCCTGCTGTACCAGAACGCCATGATCCACGCCAAGACCGCGACGGTGGACGGCGAATGGTCAACGGTGGGCACTGCGAACATCGACAGGCTGAGCCTGACCGGAAACTACGAGACCAACCTCGAAATCTTCGACAAGGACCTGGCCCGCACCATGGAACAGATCTTCGAGATCGACAGCTCGAACACCCGCCTGCTCACGCTTGAGGAGTGGGAGAGCCGGCACGTCGTGGCGCGGTTCAGCGAAACGGTGCTCGCGCCGCTCCGTCCCTTCCTCTAGGGCGGTCAGCCGGCGGCGGGCCCTGCCCGGAGTGGTCCACGGAACGGCGCGTGGGTGTGGCCGGTCAGCGGCCGGCGGCATAGCCCTGCGCGCCGCGCGGATTGGCCGCCGCCTGGAGGACCCCGGTGGCCGGATCGGCTGTGACGCAGGAGAGCCGTCCCAGCGCCCAGTCCCCCGCCCGGGTCACGGTGTGTCCGCGGCGTTCGAGTTCTGAAATGACACCGTCCCCCAGCCGGTCCTCGACGACCGCTCCACCGGGTTCCCAGATGCGCGGCCAGAAGGAGCCGGGAATCGACGTGGTGTGGAGCGAGGGCGCGTCAATGGCCTCCTGGGGGGTGTAGCCCCCGACGATGGTGCGCAGCAGGTACAGCAGCTGCCACTGGTCCTGCTGGTCTCCTCCCGGTGAGCCGAGGGCCACCACCGGGTCACCGTCCCGCAGGACGAGGGTGGGCGTCAGGGTGGTGCGCGGGCGCCGGCCGGGGCGCAGCGTTGAGGGGGCGCCATCCTCGAGCCATGTCATCTGCAGGCGGGTACCGAGGCAGAAGCCGAGTCCGGGGATGGCTGGCGAGGACTGGAGCCAGCCGCCGCTGGGGGTCGCCGAAATCATGTTCCCCCAGCGGTCGACGACGTCGATGTGGCAGGTGTCTCCGCGGGTCTCCCCGGTGCGGGAGACGGTGGGTTCCCCCGCCCCGGCGAAGGGCCTTCCGGCGGCCGCCGGCGGGGTGTACTCGGTTCTCAGCGGTGGGAGGAACGGTTCGTGTCCGGGCACGCTGCCGGGACGGAATTCGGTTGAGGCCCTCTCTCCAATCAGGGCCCGGCGCTGCGCCGCATACTCCTCCGACAGCAGGTACTCAAGGGGCACCGCGGCGTCGCCGTAGTAGGCCTCACGATCCGCGATTGCGAGCTTCTGGGCCTCGAGAATGGTGTGTGCGCCGAGTGCCGTTGAGGGGTCGAGATGGTCATCGGGGAGCCCGTCCAGGATCGCGAGGGTCTGCAGCAGCGCCGGCCCCTGCCCCCAGGGTCCGGTCTTGGCGATGGTGTGCCCGCGGAACGCGTAGGTGACCGCCGGCTCGTATCCGGCCGCGAAGCCGGCGAAGTCCCGGCGGGTGATCACTCCGGCGTGGTCGGTCCCGGACGAGTGGCGGTGCGGGGTGGAAAGGAAGTCCACCGCCGCCGACGCCACGGCCCCGGTCCGCCACTCGCGGCGGGCGGCGTCGATCCGCTCCTCGCGGGTCGCGGCGCCTGAGCCGGCGCCGATGAGCCCGTCGAGGACTCCCGCGTAGGCCTCGTTGGTGATAATTTCCCCCGCGGCGGGCGGCCGTCCGTCCGGCATCCACAACGCGGCCGAGCTGGGCCAGTGCTCGGCGAACAGCCCGGCGACGGTGGCGATGGTGGTACCGACCCGCGCGAGGACGGGGTGGCCGTTCCTCGCGTAGCCGATCGCGTAGGCCAGCACCTCACCGAGTTCCCACGAGCCGTGGTCGCGCAGCAGCAGCAGCCACGCGTCGACGGCCCCGGGCACCGCCGCGGCCAGCGCCCCCGCCCCAGGCACCAGCTCCAGGCCCTCGGCCAGGTAGTGCTCCCTGGTGGCACCGGCCGGGGCAGGGCCCTGCCCCATGAGCACGGTCGGCGTGGAGTCCGCGGCGGTGGTGAAGACGCCCGTCATGTCGCCGCCGGGGCCGTTGAGGTGCGGTTCAACGACGTGCAGCACGAAGGCCCCCGCCACAGCGGCGTCGAAGGCGTTTCCGCCGCGCTCCAGGACAGCCTGCGCGGAGGCCGTCGCCAGCCAGTGGGTGGAGGCGGTCATGCCAAAGGTGCCCTGCAGGGTGGGACGGGTGGTGAAGGCCCCCGCCGGTGTGTACGTCATCGATGCGCCTTTCGGCCCGGGCGGGGCGTGGACGGGCCTCCCGTCGGCGGGGCCCGTTGATACCGGATATCTTCTCTGCTCCGACAGTATGCTTTGTATACATTCCTCACAAGATCATCAGCAGCACCGGTGCCCGGCCAGGCGGATCGGCTCCGGCGGGACCGCCGGGCCGGTACCGGGGCCCTTCCACCCGCCGCAGCCCGCCCCTGCGAACCCTGGACGGGCCCGCTCCCCTGCCCCCGATTCCTGCCGGCTACGTCCCTGGAGGACCGCATGAAGAAGACGTCCCTGTCCACCGACCGGCTGCACCTGGTGTTGATGCTCGTGCTGACCTTCTCCACCGGTGTGATCGATGCCGTCGGCTACCTGGGCCTGGACCGGGTGTTCACCGGCAATATGACCGGCAACGTCGTGCTCCTGGGGATGGCGTTCGCCGGCGGCAGTGACCTTCCGGTGCTCCGGCCGGCCCTGGCGCTCGTCTTCTTCATGGTGGGGGCAGCCATTGCGGGGCGGCTGCTGCGCCGGGCGCCCGAGGGCTGGTCGGGCCGGACGACCACTGCCCTGGCTGCGGTGGCAGGGGTGATGGTCGCGCTGGCCGTCTTCACGGCCCTTGTCGACGTCGCCGAAGACGAGACGCTGGGAAGCATCACGACGTCGGCCCTGGGTCTGGTGATGGGGATCCAGGCCGCCACAGCGAAACGCCTGAAGGTCGCCGAGATCACCACGGTCGTGGTGACCTCCACCATCACCGGGCTCGCCTCCGACTCGAGGATCGCGGGCGGGAAGAGCCCCTTCTGGGTGCGCCGAGCCGCCGCCATCACCCTCATCCTGGCCGGCGCCGTCGCGGGGGCCGCGGCCCTGAAGATCGACCTGTGGGCGGGGATCGCACTCTCGGCCGTCCTGACCTGCACCGTGACCGTCATCGGTCAGACGCGGTCGCGGCGCGATGCCCGGGCTACTTTGGCTGACGTTTACCGTTAAGGAGAAGAAGGCACCGACCCGAACCGCGGGCACGGTCTCGACGAGGGATGGGCACACAGTGGACCGAATTGCAGAAGGCCCGTCGGCCGCGGCGGCATCGAACCGAGAGGCGGAGCCACCGGCGGGCCCGGCCGGCGCCCCGGCGGGCGAGGCCTTCCCCTTCCATCGCCTGACCCGCTCCTGGGCCGGGCACCGGTGGTGGAAGCCCCTGCTGACCGGGTTGCTCGGCACCATCTTCTATCTGGTGTTCATGCTTATCGTGCTCGTCATCGGCGGGATCCGGGGAGGCCTCGATCCGGCGCTGGGCACCTCGTACCTCGAACGGCTTGAAGCCTTCGACCTCTCGGACCCGCTTGTGTTCGGCTTCGCGATGGTGTCCCTCATCCTGCTGATTCCCGCGCTCGCCCTTGCGGCGCTGATCACCGGACCCCGGCCCATCGGGTTGCTTTCCTCGGTCCACGGGCGGATCCGCTGGGGATGGCTCGGCCGGTGCCTGGCTGCTGCCGCCGTCATCTACTCGCTCAGCATCGCGCTGTCCTTCCTCCTTGAGCCGCTGTTTCCCGGCTACGTTCCCTCAACCCTCGACCTTGCGGGTCCGCGGGTGGGCATCCTGATCGCGATGACCCTCCTGCTCGTGCCTTTCCAGGCCACCGCCGAGGAATACGTGTTCCGCGGTTACCTTATGCAGGCGGTCGGCAGCTGGCTCCGCCATCCCGCCTTCGCGATCCTCCTGCCGGTCCCGCTGTTCGTGCTGGGTCACGGTTATGACCTGCTGGGCCAGCTCGACGTCGCCCTGTTCGCCGTCTTCGCGGGGTGGATCACCTGGCGCACGGGCGGCCTCGAGGCGGCCATCGCCGCGCACGTCGTCAACAACTCGACGATCTTCCTGCTCGGCGCGGTGGGCCTCGTGGACGTCAACGCGAAGGAGGGCTCCGCCATCGGGCTCGGCATCTCAGTCCTGACGACGGCGGCTTTCGCGGTCATCGTGCTGCGGATGTTCGACCGGTCCGGCAGCCTTCGGCGGGACCGGATAGTCGTGCCTGCGCCGGTCCCGGCCATTCAGCCTTATGCCCAGTACCCCTATGGGCAATACCCCTTTGCGCCCAGTGCCGGGCAGTACACCCAGGGACAGGCTCCCGCCGGGCAGTACCCGCCTTACCCGCAGGGGCAGGCTCCCGCCGGGCAGTACCCGCCGTACGCGGGGCAGTACCCGCCGCCTTACGCGGCACCGAACCCGCACGGACAGGCTCCCGCCGGGCAGTACCCGCCGCCCTACCCGCCCGCACCGGACGCCTCCGGATTCACCCCTCCCGCACCCTACCCCTCGGACCAGCACCAGGAGCCCTACCTCCGGCCAGCGCCGGCGGAGCAGCGCGCGCCGGAAAACTCCAGTACCGAACCGCAGTCGGCGGGTGGCCCTTCCGGTGCCACCCCTTCCGGCCCGGACACCCGACCGCGGGATCAGGCCCGGCGCGATCGGTAGCCGGGCGCGCCGAGCCACCCGAGCTGGAAGACGGCGCGCCTGGGCGGCTCAGCCTTCGACGCGGAGGCCCAGATTTTCGGCGAGGATCGGCGCGAGGAGAGCCAACTGGTACGAATCGATGGTGACCCCACCCAGCCCGTCCGGACCGTTGAGCGCCCGAAACTCCGTGGTGCGCAGGTCGACGTCCCGCAGCCTGCCTCCCGAGAGCGTCAGGGTGTTGACCCGGCAGTTGCGCAGTGCGACGCGGGCCCCCTTCACACCGGTAAGATCGAGGTCGCCGATGATGCAGTCCGAGATGTCGACATCGGTGAGGGTTGAGCTGCGGAGATTGAGGAAATCGAGTTTCCCGCCGCTGATCCGCACCGATTCGAGCGTGCTGTCGTAGAGTTCGGCCGATCCCCAGCGGGTGCCCTCGAGCCGGACGTTACGCCAGGTGCTCCGGGCCGCTGTGAAGACCGGGGCGAACAGTTCGGTGAAACGGCACTCGCGGAACCGGGCCCCGCGCAGCTGCGTCTCATTGAAGGACGTTCCTTCGAACAGGCACTCGCTGAAGGAGATGCCGCCCAGGTCCAGCCCGTCGAAGCTGGTGGAGGAGTACCGTTCACCTTCGCGGTGATCCCCCGCCTCGGGACCGTCCTCCGGCACTGCAAGGTCCCGCAGCACCAGATCTTCGATCCGGGGCGAACGGGTTGGGCTTTTCGGCATGAGCTGTCCTGGGGTCGGTGGGTGCGGAGTCCGGAGCGCTGCCCCGGGCCGGGTCTTCGGAAGTCTAGCGAAGCGCATCGACCATTCGGCCGCGAACGCTCCCGGTTGCGACAAGCACTCCCGATTGCGACGAGCGCACCCGAATTATCCGGTCCGGTCGTCGCTTTCGGACACCACCGTCGCTTTCGGACACCACCGTCGCTTTCCGGGACCGCCGCCACGGACGCACCGATTGCGACGAGCGCACCGGAAATATACGGCGCCGATGTCGCTTTCGGGTACCGCCGTCGCTTTCCGGTCCGGCGTTCGCAGAAGTCACCGGCCGCTGGACGGCCCTCCCTACGGGGTGCCCTAGGGTTGAAGCCATGGAATCGCCGATCGAAAGCTACCTCAAAAGGATCCATCAGGAGATTGCGGAGCTCAAGGACGGCAAGCCGTACAGCACCATCCCGGCCATGGCGAACGTCGACCCGGACAACTTCGGCATCTGCCTCACCACCGTCGACGGATACACCTACGAGATTGGCGACACCCGGCAGGAATTCACCATCCAGTCGATCTCCAAGCCCTTCACCTACGGGCTGGCGCTGGCCGACCTCGGCGTGGAGGCCGTGGACGCGAAGGTCGACGTCGAACCGTCGGGAGATTCGTTCAACGAGATCTCGTTGGCCCCCGGCACCGGCCGTCCCGCCAACGCCATGATCAACGCCGGCGCCCTGACGGCGACCTCGCTGGTCCGCTCTGCCGGCGGCAACACCCGGTTCAAGCGCATCCTCAACACCTACTCGGCCTTCGCCGGCCGGCAGCTGAACGTCGACGAGGAGATCTTCGAATCCGAGCTCGAACACGGTCACCGCAACCGGGCCCTGGCCTACCTGCTGCGGTCCTTCAACATCCTCGAATCCGATCCGGCGCCGGTCATCAGAGACTACTTCCGCCAGTGCTCGGTCCAGGTAACCTGCCTCGACCTGTCGGTCATGGCCGCCTCGCTCGCCAACGCCGGCCGCAACCCGCTGACGGGCAAGGAGGTTCTGGGCATCGGCGAGGTGGAGCGCGTCCTATCGGTGATGGCCACCTCGGGCATGTACGACGACGCCGGCTCCTGGCTCAGCAACGTCGGCATGCCGGCCAAGAGCGGGGTCGGCGGCGGAACGATCGCCGTCCTGCCCGGCCAGGTTGGCCTCGCCGTGTACTCCCCGCCGCTCGACGCCCACGGCAGCAGCGTCCGCGGCGTCGCCACGGCCGAGCGGCTCTCCAACGACATGGAACTCCACTTCGTCCGGGCCGCCCGCACGGGCCGCTCGGCCATCCGGTCGACCTACGACATCACCGGGGCCCCCTCGGGGATCCGCCGCAACGACGAGGCGATGGATATCCTCCGCGAACACGGGCACCGCGCCAGGGTCATCGAGCTCAACGGTGACCTGCTGTTCGCCGGCACCGAGTCCATGGTGCGCGAACTGAGCAGCCTGGGCGAGGACGTCGCCCTCGTCATCCTGGACCTGCGCCGCGTCGACGAGGTGGCCGGGGTGTCCCTGCGCCTGCTGGCCGAGGTGCGCGAGAACCTGGTGGCGGCCGGCCGCGAACTCGTCCTGATCGACGCCGACGGCAGCCTCGCCGAAACCTTCAAGGACGTGGACCGGGAGGTGCCGACCTTCGACACCCGCACCGCCGCCGTCGAGTGGTGCGAGAACGAACTGATCGGCCGCTACGGCGACGAACTGTGCCTGCCGGCCGAGGTCGAGGTCGCCGACTGCCCGGCGCTCAGCCCGCTGAGCGCCGGGGACATGGACGCCCTCGCCGGGCGCATGGAGGACCGCGCCTACGCCGACCGCGACGTGGTCCGGCGGGTCGGCCAGCGCTTCGGCGGCGTCTTTTTCATCCTCTCGGGCAGGATCGAGACCTCTGTGCCGGGCCCGACCGGCAGGCGGGTGAAGCTGACCACCCTCAGCGCCGGGATGACGTTCGGCGAGCTGGCGCTGGGCAGCTCAGACCGCCAGGAAACCACAGTGAAGGCGGTGGGCAAGGTCCGGCTGAAGGTCCTGACGGCGGAGGCCATCGCCAACATCGAGGAGGAGGACCCCCGGCTCGGCGTCGAGCTGTGGAAGGCCCTGACCCGCGACGCGTACACCCGCGTCGACCTGTACCTGCGCGAGACCGCCGTGCGGATCCGGGACTGAGAATCGGCGATAGGCTCGACGAATGACAGTGCTGATCGCCGGGTGCGGAGACCTTGGAACGGAAGCCGGGCTGCGCTACGCCGCGGCCGGGCACCGGGTGGTGGGCTGGCGGCGCTCCCCCGGACGGCTCCCGGAGCAGCTTGAGGGCCGAGCCGTCGACCTCACCGGCACGCTACCGGAGGTCCCCGCCGACACGGACACCGTGGTGATCGCAACCGCCGCCGGCGAGCGCACCGAGGCGGCCTACCGGGCGGCCTACGTGAGCGCGACGGCTAACCTCCTCGACGCCCTGGAGCGGGACGGCGTGAGCCCCCGGCGGATCCTTTTCGTCTCCTCAACCGCCGTCTACGGGGACTTCGGCGGCGGACCCGTGGACGAGCATTCCCCGGCCGAGCCCGGAACACCCACGGGGAGAATCCTGAGGGAGGCCGAAAGGCTCCTGCTGGAGCGCTCCCCCGCCGCCCTGGTCCTGCGGCTCTCGGGCATCTACGGGCCGGGCCGCACCCGGCTGATCGATTCGGTCTCCTCCGGCCGGGCCGTCCTGCCGGCCGAGCCCCAGTGGACCAACCGGATCCACCGCGACGACGCCGCCGCCGCCATCGTGCACCTCACCACGGCGGTGGAGGCCCCGGCCCCGGTATACCTGGGCACCGACGAGGAACCCTCCGACCTCGCCGACGTCCTGCGTTTCCTCGCGGCCGAACTGCGCCTGCCGGCTCCCCCGGCCGGCCCGACCAGTACCACCCGGGGCGGCGACAAGCGATGCTCGAGCGCCCTGCTGCGGTCGACCGGGTTCGGCTTCACCTACCCGACCTACCGGGAGGGGTACCGGGCCGTGCTGGCCGGCGAGGGCGTCCGCCACCCCTGACCCGCCGGGCGGACGGTTGATATGTGCGCGGACGTGCACCTATGCTGAAGGTTCCCGTTCCGCCGCCCCCGAAGGAACCCATGCTCACCGTTCTGCGGGTTCCGGCTTACCGGAAGCTGCTCACCGCCCAAGTTGTGGCCCTGGCGGGCACCGGCCTCCTGACGGTGGCCCTCGGCCTGCTTGCCTTCGACCTTGCCGGCGGGCAGGCCGGCGCCGTCCTCGGCACGGCCTTCACCCTCAAGATGGTCGCCTACGTCTTCGCCGCGCCCTTCATGTCCGCCCTGGTGGGGCACCTGCCCCGCCGGGCGGTGCTGATCGGTGCGGACCTCGTGCGCGCCGCCATCGCCCTGGCCCTGCCCTGGGTCGACTCGATCTGGCAGATCTACCTGCTGGTCTTTGTCCTGCAGTCGGCCTCGGCCACCTTCACCCCGGCGTTCCAGGCCCTCATCCCCGTCGTCCTGCCGCGCGAGCGGGACTACACCCGGGCGCTGTCGCTCTCCCGCCTCGCCTACGACCTCGAGTCACTGCTCAGTCCGCTGCTGGCAGCCGCCCTGCTGCTCGTCGTTTCCTACTCGAACCTGTTCATCGGGACGGCCGTCGGTTTCCTGCTCTCGGCCGCCCTGGTCGCAGCCACCCGGCTGCCGCCGATTCCACCGGCAGACCCGGCCGGGTCTCTGCTGCACCGCACCACCCTCGGGACGCGGATCTTCCTGCGTCTGGCCCCGCTGCGCGGGCTGCTGGCACTCGACCTTGCTGTGGCCGCGGGGACGGCCTTCGTGCTGGTGAATACCGTGGTGCACGTCCGGGAGGTGTTCGACCGCTCCAATACCGACGTCGCGCTCGCCCTCGCCTGCTACGGCGGGGGGTCGATGATTGTGGCCCTTGCCGCCCCGCGGCTTCTTGACCGGGTTTCCGACCGTTCCCTCATGCTCACCGGCGGCATTATCCTGCCGCCCGGGCTTGCCGCCGCGGCACTGCTGACCTGGACGGAGCAGCTCCCGGTCCCCCTCACAGATCATTCCTGGCTGCTCTACCTGGGCCTGTGGGGACTGCTCGGCGCCGGGACCTCGATGATCAGCACCCCCTCCGGGCGGCTGCTGCGCCGCGCCGCCACGGACGGCACCCGGAACCAGCTGTTCACGGCCCAGTTCTCGCTGTCCCACGCGTGCTTCATCTTCACCTATCCGGCCGCGGGCTGGATCGGCGCCGCCGCGGGTCAGCCGGCCGCGGCGCTTGTCCTCGCGGCGCTGGCTGCGGCGGGCACCGTGGCGGCGGGCCGGTTGTGGCCGCGCGTTGCCCGGCCGGCGCCTCCTGCTCCGAGCTCAGCGGCCGAAGGGAACCGGGATGGGCGGTAAGGGACCGAGCCTTCATCATCCCGGGCCGCCGGACCAGGCGCGTCTGGGATCCGGGGCGGCAACCTTCAGGATGCTCGCCGATCCGACCCGGCTCCACCTCCTGTGGCTGCTCACCCACGGCCCGTCCGACGTCGGCACCCTCGTGACGCGCACGGCCGTGAGCCGCACGTCGGTCAGCCAGCACCTGGCGAAGCTGCGTCTTGCCGGGCTGGTCAGCACCCACCGCGAGAGCCGCCGCATCATCTACAGCATCACCGACGGGCATCTGGCGCGGCTGGTCCGGGAGGGCCTGAACCACGCCGATCACCGCGTCACGGGCGAACCCGGGCACGACTGAGGTTCGGCGCCCGGTCCTGCGCAGGGGGTTAGGCGGAGCCCGGCAGGCCCGCCCGGGCGGGCGACCCGGCCGTCCTCCGGCTCATCCCCCAGAGCCTGCGCACCGACCACCCGAAGATGCCCACCACGAGCAGGTTGCGCAGCGTCAACAGGAGCGCGACCGCCGGGTTCAGCCCGTACCGCAGTTCGTCGTAGAAGATCGGGTAGACGAGCGTGGTGAGCGCCGCGGTCAGGAGCATCGCCGCCGCCGGCAGCCGCCAGTCCCCCGCGGCGTCGAGCGCCAGTCCTGCGGCGATCGCCGCAGCGATCCAGAGCATGAACTGGGGCGAGCCGACCTTATTGAACACGACGAGCGTGGCCACCAGGGCGAGCGAGGCGGTGGCCAGCAACGGGCCGGGGCGTGCTCCCCGGCGGAGCCCGACGGCGACCAGCGCAGCAGTCCCGAGCACCGCCAGGGCCAGCAGGGGGCCCATCAAAGCGGAGACCTCCCCGCTCAGCGCCCCCCTCACCTCCATGGTGTTGATGATTTTGTCCTCGTAGAAGTACGCCCCCGAGGTCCCGGTGATCGCCTGCCAGACGCCGGGCGTCGACAGGGGCGCCTCGAGCTGCATCCCGCGCGCACCCTGGGCGCCGAGGAACCCCGTGACGTTGCGGAGGTCCCCGAAGACGGCGACGACGACGGCGATGCCCGCTGACAGTCCGGCCCCTGCCAGCACGATCTTGAGGCGGTCCCGGCAGGTGATCACCGCGGCCAGCACGACCGCGGCGGGCCAGACCTTCACCCAGGTCGCGGCGCTGAGCAGCAGGGAGGCAAGGACCGGCCGCGCCGCTAGCAGCAGGATTCCGACGATCACCAGTGGGGCGGTCAGCCCGTCGAGGCGTCCCACCGCGACCGGACCGAGCAGTGCCGTCGCAGCGAGCCACCAGTACGCCGCCCGCGGGCCGTGCGGCGCGCCGCGGCGGAGCAGGGCGACGGTGCCGGCCGCGTTCAGAGCGGTGAAGATGCCGAACCAGGTCAGCTGGTAAAGCTCCGGGCCGAGGGCTGTTGCGGCGACCAGGGGCACAATGGCTCCGGTGGGATAGACCCAGGCGGTGTCGATGCCCTGCCAGATCCCGTCGTTCAGGGCCTGGTAGGCCCAGCCGCGGTAGATATTGATGTCGCTGAGCACTCCCCCGGACAGGATGAAGGGCATCAGCCGGGCGAGGAACCCCGAGTGGATCAGCGCGAAGAAGATCCAGACGGACGAGGTGCGGGAAAGGAAATCCGGACCGGGCCGAAGTGGTCGCACGGGCGCTCCTGGTGGGTTGGGTGGTGGGGCAAGTCTTTCATCCACGCGCACGGGCCTGGAAATCGCGGCCCCGGCAATCCGGCACCGCACGTGCTCGAGGCCGGTGCCGGAGCCCGGGCTCGAAGCCCGAACCGCCGCTCGCCTGCAGACCCTCAGCGCATGCGCCGCACCTTCCGTATCCCGCGCGCCCGCCCTGCTATAGTCGGCGCAGGTGGCTGCCGTCCGGCTCACCTGGGGGGCGGTCGTGGGCCCGGCTCGCACTGCACCGATGCACAGCGATCAGCGAAGGTTCACCATGCAACCATGCTCCACGCCGCCGCGAAGGTTCCCCTCCTGATGTCCGGGCCCGCCGGCGTGCGGCGCCGGAGGCGGGGGTCGGTGCGCCATGGGCATCACTGAACTGACCGTCACCCTGTGGCAGGAGCGGCGGGTCCTTGAGGAACTGCTTGCGGCGACCGGTCAGGCGTTGGCGCCGCCCCGCAATTCCGCCGGGGGCCCGGCGGAAGCACCACGGGCCGAGTCCGACCTGCGCAAGGAACTCGGGTTGATCCGCCTGGCACGGGACGTCGAGATGGCCGCCGTCGCCCGGGAGTGGGGGCTTGGGCCCGCGACAGGACTGGCGGGCCTCGCCGCCGGCGCGCCAACCGATTCCTGGCGCTGGATCCTCGATTCCCACCACCAGGCGTTGACCGACCTCGAGGTGCGGCTGCGCGCCGGCCGCACCGCGGAGGCACGGGGCACAACTCCCCCGGCCAACCCCGTACCGGAAGAGCCGCCGCGCCCCGGAGGACCGGAGGACGGGGCCGGCGGCCCGGGCTGGCCGGAGCTGCCGGATTCGCTGCTCGGCCACGCCCTGCACGCCGTGTCCGAGGGTTCCCTGATTACGGACGCCGCCCAGCGCATCGTGTACGCCAATGCCGCCTTCACGACCATCACGGGCTACACCTTCGAGGAACTGCTCGGGAAGAACTGCCGGATCCTGCAGGGCCCCGGGTCGGACCGCGAAACGCTTGCCGCCCTGAGCAGCCGCCTGGAGCGGGGAGAAACCTTCAGGGGCACTATCCTCAACTACCGCAAGAACGGGTCACCGTTCTGGAACGCCCTGACCGTTTCGCCGCTGCGCGATGACGACGGCAGGATCACCCACTTCGTCAGCGTCCAGCGTGACATCACCGCGCAGGTGGCACTGCAGGAGGAACTGCGCTTCCTCGCCCTCCACGACCCGCTGACCGGACTGCCCAACCGCAGCGGCCTCGAACAGCGGTTGGACGCCGCACCTTCCGCCCCGGAGGTTGCCCTTGGAGTAATTCGATTCGACAATTTCCGTCAGGTCAACGACACGTTCGGCCGTGAAGCGGGCGACGCCCTGCTATGCGAGATGGCACGCCGGTTGAAGTCCAATCTGCGCAGCACCGACTTCCTCGCCAGGATCGGCGGAGACGAGTTCATCCTCCTGATCACGGGCATGCACGACGCCGGGTCACACCGGCAGCTTGAATCCGTCGCCGCAAGACTCCACCGCGCGGTGGAAACGCCGGTGCCGCTCGGCGGGGGTAACTCGATCGACGTCGAAATGATCATGGGACTGGCGCTGCACCGCGGCGGTCCCGAAGGGTTCGACGCCTCCCGGCGGCGGGCGGCGGCCGCCCTCTCCGACCTGATAAGCCACGGGGCCGAGCGCCGGCAGTGGTGGAACCTCGCCGGACCAGACGATCCGTCCCCGGTCCCCGACACGGGTCCTCCCGCAACGGCGCCGGCACCGGAAGCCGCAGCGCGGCGCGCCGGGAATCCACTCGCCGGACCGCACGCGCCGGTGGGGACACTGTCGCTGGTCCTGCAGCCCGTTGTGGATCTCCGGACCGGACGGGTGGACCTCCTGGAGGCTCTCGCACGGGTCAACATCGACGGCCACCCCCCGGTCGGGCCGGCTGACTTCCTGCCGGCGCTGGCAGGGCACGAGGTTGACCAGCTCTTCCGGGACGGGCTCGAGCAGGCGCTGTCCCACCTCTCCCGCTGGGACCGCGCGGGGCGGTCGTTCCGCATCAGCGTGAACCTCAGCCCCACCACCCTGCTCGACCCAGCGTGCACCGGGTGGGTCGCCTCGGCCCTCGAGCGGCACGGCATCACTCCGGACCGGCTGGTCCTTGAACTTCTCGAAACCGGCGCGATCACCTCTCCTGTTCAGGCTGCGGCGTTGTCGAACCTGCGGGCGCTGGGCGTCTGTCTCGCCATGGACGACCTCGGGTCGGGCTACAGCAGTCTTCAGCGGTTGTCAGTGCTGCCCTTCAATGCGGTCAAGATCGACGGCGCGCTGACGGCCCAGCTGAGGACACGGCCCGTGCGGACGCTGACGATCCTCGCGACGCTCATCCAGCTGGGGCGCGACCTCGACTGGGAGGTCATTATCGAAGGGCTCGAGGATGCCGCCCTGACCGAGGCTGCACGCATCCTGGCACCGCCCTACGGACAGGGATATTTCCTCGCCCCGCCCCTGGAACCGGAAGACGTTCCCGCCTGGATTGAGGTCTTCGCCCCGCCCGGCGCCGACGGTGGGCTGGAGACCTTCCTTGGCGCCCTCGCGTACACCTGGCAGTTCACCAGGCTGCGCTCGCCCCATCCCGGCCCGCAGGCCCGGTGCCCGCTCACGGCGTTCCTGAACGCGCACGCCGGGCCCGGCTCGCCCGCCCTGGACTGGCACGGCCTTCAGCACGGTCCCGCCAAGGACGCTTCGGAGCCCGGGGCCCGGCTTGTGGACTGGCTCGCGGACCGCAGTATCGAGGAATATGCACGGTCGCCTCTGCATTAGCAGGGCCGGCCAAAGAATTCGGCGGACCGGGGATGCAAAAAGGTATTTCCTCCCTAAGATCAGGAGTGGAACGCGGGACCTTTTTCCGCGGCTCGACCCTCAGCGCCCGCGGAAAGGGCCACCATGGATCCCACCCTTATTCCACTTATCCTCATCGTCGTGGTTTTGCTTGTCCTCGCCGTCATCGGCGTCGTTCTTGCCCGCATGGCGCTCCATATTGCGAGCCCGGACCAGGCCCTGATCATCTCCTCAAAAGACAGCAAGGGCCAGCCCGACCCCGACAGCCAGCGGGTGGTCTTCGGGCGGATCTTCATCAATCCGTTCTCGCAGCGTGCCTACCCCATCTCCTTGGCGTCCCGCCAGGTCTCGCTCAAAATAGAGGGAATCTCGCAGAACGGCATCAAACTGCACCTCACCGGGGTGGCGCAGGTCAAGGTGGGCGGGGACGCCGACGCCGTCCGCAAGGCGGCCCAACGGTTCCTCAACCAGCAGGAGGCCATTGACCACTACACCCAGGAAACTCTTTCCGGCTCGCTCCGCTCTATTGTGGGAACACTGACAGTGGAATCGATTATTAAGGACCGGGCCACCTTCGCAAAGAGCGTGAAGGAAGAAGCCGAGCACTCAATGCATAATCAGGGTCTCGAAATTGACACTTTCCAGATTCAGTCGGTGGACGACGATTCCGGCTATTTGAAAAACCTTGGCCGGCCGGAGGCCGCACTGGCCGAGAAAAACGCCAAAATTGCCGAAGCCCGGTCGGTCCAGGAATCCGAGCAGGCCCGCGCGCTCTCCGATGAGCAGGTCGCCCTGGCGCACCAGCAGCTCATCATCAAGCGTGCGGAACTGAAGGAGGTCGCCGATGCCCGGCAGGCCCGGGCCGACGCGGCGGGGCCCCTCGCGGCTGCGGAACAGAACGAGCAGGTGATCATCCGCGAGCAGCAGGTGGCTCAGCGGCGCGCCGAACTGCGCGAGCGCGAGCTCGACACCGAAGTCCGCAAGCCCGCGGACGCCGAGAAGTACAGGTTGATCCAGCAGGCCGATGCCCGGCTTGAGGAGCGGCGTCGGGCGTCGGAGGCGACCGAGATCGAGGCCCGGGTGGAACTGGCCAAGCGCAAGCTCGTCGCCGAGGGCGACCGGGTCGCCGCGGAGGCGGATGCCGCGGCGAACACGGCGCGCGGAACCGCCGAAGCGGCTGTACAGGAGGCGCGGGGGCGCGCCGAGGCGGCGGTCATCCGCTCGCGCGGCGAGGCGGAGGCGGAATCCACCGAGGCCCGGGGCAAGGCGGAGGCCGCCGGCATCGCGGCGCAGGCCGAGGCCTACGAGAAGTTCAACGAGGCGGCTGTGCTGAGCAAGGTCCTGGAGGTCCTGCCCGCCATGGCGCGGGAGGTCGCCGCTCCGCTCGCGGCGATCAAGACAATGACCGTTGTGTCCAACGACGGCGCCGGGCAGCTCAGCCGGGACGTTTCGACCGGGGTGCAGCAGACCACCCAGCTGATCAAGGACACCACCGGCCTCGATGTCATCACGCTGCTGGGCGACATCCTGAAGGGAGCGGGGTCGGGCCAGCGGATCTCAGCGAATGGCAGCACCGCAGCTCCGCGGGCCTCGGGTGGGTCCGCGGACGGCGAGCGGCCCTGACCTTCCGGCACCCCGCCGCCCGCCGGGCGGCGGGGTGCCGGGGCGCATCGGACCGGGCTTTGGGGGCTCTGGCGTTCAGGCGCTCGGCCATTCCGGCGCTCGGGCATCCAGTCGCTGAGCCCATGGAGCGCCCAGGCCTTCGAGCGCCCAGGCCTTCGAGCGCCGGGGACCTCAGGCCAGCAGCTCCATCCGTGGCCCGGCCGGCTCGGCGGGCGTGCGGATCTGACGCACCAGCCAGTCCACAAGAAGCCGCCCGGCACCGGCATGCGCCGCCCGTGGGTCGTGCTGCTGAATATGCCACCGGCCCACATCGGCGCTGCTGCCGTAGGAGGCGAGGAACCGACTCAGCGGGCATTCGGCCAGGGCGCGGGGATGGGGTGAACCCAGTCGGGCGAACTGCCAGTGGTAGGCCAGCGCCCCAAGGCACGTGCGGAGCGAACCGTTCGGCGCCGGCAGGCGGAAGTGCTCGACCCACGCCGCGGCGTCCTGGGGTGCCAGCGGGCGGCTGAAGTGGAAGCCCTGGCCCAGCGGCGCCCCGAGGACCGCCACCGCCTCGGCAATCCCCTCATCCTCGATCCCTTCAATCACGACGTTCATACCGAAATCCCTGCCCATCTGGATCAGGGTCGCGATCAGGCTGAGCGTCTCGGACGGCTTGGTGCGGATGTCCGCGAGCAGATCGCGGTCGAGCTTGATGGCATTGAACGGCAGCGACGACAGCCGCTTCAGGCTGCTGTATCCCGCCCCGAGATCATCCATGGCGAGGCCGACCCCCAGGCGGACCAGCTGGCTGAGCGCCTCCCGCTGGATGTCCCATTCGAGGGTCTGCGATTCGAGCAGTTCGAGGCCGAGCCGGTGGGGCGCGATCCCGTGGCGGGCCAGGGCGCTGCTGATCAGGTCGGGTGAGGCCGGATCGAGAAGGGTGGTGGGCGGCAGGTTCACCGACACGCTGTAGTTCAGCCCCTGCCGGTCCCACTCGGCCAGTTGGGCCAGGGACTGCTCCAGGACCGTCGAGAAGAGGTGGTCCAGGTCGAAAGCGCTCAGGTCCTTAACGAATCCAGCGGGCTGCAGCACCGTCCCGTTGGGAAGCGTCAGGCGGGCCAGCGCCTCGAACAGATGCACCGAGCCGTCCCGCAGGTCAATGACGGGCTGAAGGCAGATGGACAGCCCTCCGCCGTAGAGGGCATCGCGCCGGCGTTCGCGGGTCCACTCGGCCTCCTGCTCGGCCGGGTCGGCGGGATCCCCTGTCTCGGCGGCAGAGGCGGCCGAGGCGGAGGCGGAGGCGACGCCGTCGGAGACGGAGGCGCCGGAGGCGGCGGCGACGCCGTCGGACGCCGATGGGACCTCGGCGGCAAGCTCCCACCATCGGCGCCGTCCGTGTTTGCGGGTCTTCACTTCGTAGAGCGCCTCATCGGCGCTCTTGAGCAGGGACGCGGTGTCGAAGCCGTCCTCCGGGAACAGGGCCAGTCCCATGCTCATGCCGATGGTCACCCTGCGCCCGTCGATACTGAAGGGCACCTCGACGGCGGAGGACAGCCGCTCAAGGACCCGGGTGAGTCCGGCCTCCGGAGCACCGCGGCTGATACCGCTGAGGATCAGGACGAACTCATCCCCGCCCATCCGGCCGAGGAAATCCTCATCGCGCAGCTGCGCCTGAATCCGCGCCGCCCACTCCTTGAGCAGCATGTCCCCCGCCTCATGCCCGAAGGTGTTGTTCACTACGCGGAAGTCGTCGAGGTCGATCATCCCCACGGCCGCCGTGACCTCGGATCGGGGCCCGCCCGCCAGGATGTCCACAAGGTGGTTGTTCATCGCCAGGCGGTTCGGCAATCCGGTGACGGGATCGTGAAGCGCCTGAAAGCGGAGCTGTTCATGGAGCGCCATCCTGGTGTTGATGTCGCGCTGGACACTCACGAAGTGGGTGAGCTCCCCCGACTCGGAGGCCAGCGGCGTAATGCTGAGCATGTTCCAGAACGCAGACCCGTCCTTTCGGTAGTTGAGGATTTCACCCCGGAAGGGCTCACCGGCGTCCAGCGCAAGCCGGATGGCGGCCCGGGTGTCGACGTCGGTCCCCGGCCCCTGGAGCATCCGGCAGTTCCGCCCCAGCACCTCATCCGCCGTGTAACCGGTGATGGCCGTGAAGGACTCCGAAACGTGCTGGATATTCTCCGAAGCATCGGTGATCAAAGAAATTTCCGATGTCGCAGCCATCGCCTTGATGAACAGCTCCTCCGGCAGCTCGCCGCCGCCGAAACGCGGCGCATGGCGCAGATGCATGACGTAGTCCCCCTCTACCTGTCACACCCGGAAGCACCGGCCGCCGGCCGTCGGGCCCGTGCGGTCCGCACAGTGCTACGCTGCGCCATGTGCCAGATGTTAATGGCATGCTAACCCCTATCTAACCTGGCGTATATCTCCTGCTTTTGCCGGAACGGGCGACAAAAGCATCCAAGAAGCGTCATGGGAGCGCACCACCCGGCCGGCACCAAGGAAGGGCGCAACGTGGGACCCAACGTCGAAATGTCCGGAGGGATACCCGGCGCGGCGGGCGAGCCCGCTCCTGCCGGGCCCCCCGGGCGGCCCCGGGGATCCGCCCTGATCCAGCAGCGGGCGCGGGCGACCCGGGAGTCGATCCTCGCCGGCGCCGCGGCGGTCTTTGAAAAACAGGGCTACGAGACGGCCTCCCTCGCGCGTGTCGCTGAGGCGGCCTCGGTGACCAAGGGCGCGCTGTACTTCCACTTCCGCTCGAAGGAAGAACTGGCGCGGGCGGTCATCGCGGCCCAGCATGCCCTGGGGGTGGAGCGCTCCGCCGCCATCCTTGCTGAGGGCCGCCCGGCACTTGAGACGATGATCCTGATGTCCAGGGGCTTCGGGCAGGACACCCTCAATGAACCGATGGTGCGCGCCGGGATCCGCCTGACCTTTGAAGCATCCGCTTTCGGCCAGGATGTGGCAGGGCCCTACCAGCACTGGGTGGAGGGTTTGGAGGCGCTGACCCGCGCCGCTCGGGAGGAAGGCTGGCTGCACGCGGGAGTTGACTCGGGGTCCTTCGCGCACGTCCTGGTGGCCTCGGTCACCGGCGTTCAGATGGTCTCTAACGTCCTTACCGGGCGCCGGGACCTGATGGAGCGCATCGAGGAAATGTGGGCCGCCCTCCTACCGGGCATCCTCGCCAAGGAGCATCTGCACGAGGGCCCCCGGCTTGTTCGACTGATCCGCGAAACCCCGGATGAATGAAACCGGTCGGATGGTTTGTTTTTGACGCCGGCTGTGCCTAAGCTTCAGGTGGCGCACGACTCACCGCTCCGTGGGGGAAGCGATGAGACGCCGGAACGCATCCGTTCTCCGCCACTGACCGTGCCCGGCGCGTGGAACTCTCCATGCCCGGGCACGGCCACAGGACCGCGGCACCCAGGCCGCCGGGGAACCGGCCGAACGGACTCCGACACCCTTCACCAGCGCTGCCGCGGGGGCGACCGCTGGCCGCAATCTTCCCGGGCGCTCAGCCCGTCCCGGTCAACCCGCCCGCTCAATCCGCCTCATTCCGCCAGGTCCGGAGCGCCTCCACTACCAGGTCATGGTCGGCGACCTGCGGCAGCCCGGACACCGTCACGACGGCCACCGGCCCCACACCACGCACGTACAGCGGAAACGCTCCGCCATGGGCGGCATGGAGCGCCGGATCGAGCATCGGATTGTCCTCGGGCCTGCCACCGCCCCGGCGCGCCCGCAGCCCGACCAGCAGGGACGGCTCCGCGTACCGCAGCGCCGTGCGGCTCTTGGCTGCGGCCCACAGGTCATTGTCATAGGTGGCGCCGGCCAGCGCGACGTGGAAGACCGTGTGGTCGCCGCGGCGGATGTCGATGGCGATTGGGAGATCCCTTTCCGTTCCCAGTTCGACAAGCTGGAGTCCGAGTGCGAGCGCATCGGCAGCGGTGAACCGGTCAAACTGGAGCTCGGCGATCTCGCCTTCGATTCTACCGATCGCAGCGGCGAGCAGCTCCTCCGACTGGGGTTCGGATGAATCGGGGTCGAATTCCGGGGCGTGTGGGAGTTCAGGTGTCTGCATCGCACCAACCTACTCCGCGGCGGCCCTTCGTGCCTGCCGCTGTTTCGGGACGGGCCCGGAACGCCTGGCGGGCCCTCTGCGCCATGGACCCGGACCGGGCCGCGGGCCGGTGCCTACCGCCGGTTCAGGATCCCCCGGATCATTCCGCCGAGCCCGCCGCGCGAACCGCTGCTCATACCGCCCCGGCCGGTGGTGCGGCCCATGCCGCGCCCTACTCCGCCCGTGCCGCGTGTCCTGCCGGTGCCCGTCGTCCCCGTGGTGCCGCGGCCCGCCAATCGTCCCGCAGCATTGATAAGTCGGTTGCTCAAGCCCATGGCGCACTCCCTGGTTGGCTGTGCCCGCAGGTGGAATACCCACCGGTCACGCCTCAATGCTAAGCCTGCGTTGTTTTCCCGGCCATAACTTTCAGGACCCTTCATTCTGCGGATTCCCTCTGGGTAGGATGATGGCCTCAGCCCCCATCCGAGGCCCCGGGGGCGGCGGCGGGCACTCGCACAAGGAGCGGACATCATGGCAATCGCGGAGGACGACGGCGGGGAAATGGTGATCGGAGATGTCAGCCGGGTGGGCGGACGGGCCCTTGCGGTGGGGCTTTCCGGCACCGCGGGCGACGAGGTGCTGAAGATCGGCTGGGTGGAGCAGTCCGCCGAACTCGAACTCACCATGGAGGAGGCGGTTGCCCTGCGCGATGAGATCGACAGGATCATCCGCGACCGCCAGTCCCACTCCCAGGGACGTTAGGCCTGGACCGCGGGATCGGCGACGATGACCCGGTGGTTGCCCTCGCACTGATACACGGCGATCGCCCCCTCCGGGACGGGGCCGGACGCCGGCCACTGGCTCTCAGGGAGCTCCTGCAGACTCGATCCGCACGATGGACACACAGCGCTCATCTTCTCCTCCTGGGTACCGCGGGCAGGTCCTGTCATTAAACCCGCTCCCAGCGCCCCGGCCTACGGGATCGGCTTTATGCCGGCGCTGGACAAATAGCACGATCTACCCTCACCTCCTTTGACACCACCGCCCCGGCCTTCCTAGACTCGACCCACCCCGTGAGAGCGCTCTCTGCGGCCTGTTCGACCCACCCCTTGCCCCTGGAGGTGGCCGACCCGGACTCAGGGAGCGGCAGTGCCGCCATAGCGTTGCTCTCCCGGCCGCCGCCAGCACAGCGTTCTCCGCAACCCATTCAAGAAGCAGGTAAGGGCCCATGTCTCAGCAGGAACACTTCCGCACCAACTGGCCGCAGGGCTTCCTCTGGGGTTCGGCTACCGCCGCCGCCCAGGTGGAGGGGGCCGGCCATGAAGGCGGCAAGGAGGACTCGGTCTGGGACGCCTTTGCCCGTATCCCCGGCGCTGTTGCGAAGGGGGAGAACCTCGAGACCGCTGTGGACCACTACCACCGCATGCCCGAGGATGTCCGCCTGATGAAGGAACTCGGACTCGACTCCTACCGGTTCTCCACCAGCTGGGCCCGCGTGCGCCCCGGGGACCGCGCCGTGAACCGCGAGGGGCTCGACTTCTACTCCCGGCTCGTCGATGAACTGCTCGACGCCGGCATCCTGCCCTGGCTCACCCTCTACCACTGGGATCTGCCGCAGGCGCTTGAGGAAAAGGGCGGGTGGGCCAACCGCGACACCGCCTATCGTTTCGTTGAGTACGCCACCGACGTCTACGAGGCCCTCGGCGACCGCGTGGAGCACTGGACGACCTTCAACGAGCCGTTCTGCTCCTCGCTGCTCGGCTACGGCTCCGGGGTGCACGCCCCGGGCCGCCAGGAGCCGCGCGCCGCCGTCGCCGCCGTGCACCACCAGCACCTGGCACACGGCCTGGCCGTGGCGGAGCTGCGCCACCGCGGCGCCGCGCACCTTGGCATCACCCTCAACCTCAGCAATTCGATCCCGAAGGACCCGTCCGACCCGGTCGATCTCGAAGCGGCACGCCTCTTCGATTCACTGCAGAACCGGATCTTCATCGACCCGATCCTCCGGGGCGCCTACCCCGAGGACTCCCTGCGGGACCTCGAACCGTTCGGTCTGGCCGAGCTCATCCAGCCCGGCGACCTTGAGGCGATCGGGGCACCGCTGGACTTCCTCGGGGTGAACCACTATCACGACGACCTCATCAGCGGGCACCCCGACCTTTCGGGCAGCGACGGACATTCGGGCGGCGCGGAACGGCCCGCGGCGTCGCCTTGGATCGGCGCCGAGTGGATCACCTTCCCCAGCCGCGGCCTGCCGCGCACGGCCATGGACTGGGAGGTCAACCCCGACGGGCTGCGGCACCTGCTGGTCCGCCTGGGCCGGGAGTACGAAAACCTCCCCCCGCTGTACATCACGGAGAACGGGGCGGCGTACGACGACGAGGTCGACGCCGACGGCGCCGTCCACGACGCGGAGCGCACCCGGTTCATCCTGAACCATATCGACGCCGTGGGGCGGGCCATCGATGAGGGCGCAGACGTGCGCGGGTACTTCGTGTGGTCGTTGCTCGACAACTTCGAATGGTCGTGGGGCTACGGCAAACGGTTCGGCATCGTGCGCGTTGACTACGGCACCCTTGCACGCACCATCAAGGACAGCGGCCACACCTACGGCCGGGTGATCGCCGCCGCGCACTCAGGCTCCGATCCGGCAGCCGACGCGCAGGACCGGTCGGCCGGGTAGGCTCCCGCCCTGTGACACACCGCGATCCGGGCCGGGCCCGGCCGGCACCGACCCTCGAAATGGTGGCGGCACTGGCCGGGGTCTCGCGCGCCACCGTCTCCCGGGTGGTGAACGATTCCCCGTCGGTGGACCCGCAGCGCGCACGGGCTGTCCGGGATGCCATCGCGGAACTGAATTATGTCCCGAACCGTGCCGCACGCTCGCTGGCCAGCAGGCGGACGCAGGCGGTGACGCTGGTGCTCCCGGAATCGACCTCGAAGGTTTTCACCGACCCCTTTTTCGCCTCGGTCATCGAGGGCATCGCCGGCTACCTGGCGGAAACCGAGTACACCCTCACCATGATCCTGTCCTCGGAGTCCACACCCGACAAGACCCGGCGCTACCTGCTGGGCGGGAATGTGGACGGGGCCCTCGTGGTGTCCCATCACAGCGGGGACGACTCCTGGGCACGGGTGAGTGGGTCCCTGCCGGTTGTCTTTGCCGGCCGCCCACTGGTCGGAGAGGCCGGGAGCCACTACGTCGAGGTGGAGAACGAGTCGGGTGCGGCCACCGCCACGGACCTCCTTCTGTCGCGGGGGCGGCGGAACATCGCCACCATCGCCGGGCCGCAGGATATGTCCGCCGGAATTGACCGGCTCGCCGGCTGGCGCAGGGCACTGGCCCGTGCAGGCCTGGATTCCTCGAGGGTCGAGTTCGGGGACTTCAGCCCCGCCTCGGGGGCGGCGGCGATGCGCCGGCTCCTCGCCCGCGGCGCCCCGATCGATGGCTTGTTCGTGGCGAGCGCCCAGATGGCCGCCGGCGCGTACTCGGTACTCGAATCGCACTCGCTGCGGATTCCTGGGGATGTGGCGGTCGTCGGGTTCGATGACGATGAGTTCGCGGCGGCACTCACCCCGGCCCTGACGACAGTCCACCATCCGGTGACCCGCCTGGGCGCGCGGATGGCGGAAACGCTCGTTGCGCTGATCGAGGGCCGCCCGGTCGAACGGGTCACCCGCCTGGGCACGTCCCTGATACTGCGCGGTTCTGCCTGAGCTGCCGCCCGTGGCCCGGGTGGGTCCTGGGAATCAGGCGTTGGCCTCTTCCTCGTCCTCGTCTGCGGTCTTGAGGACGGTCACCTCGGCGACGGGCCGGGAGTCAAGCTCCGCGTCCTCGTCCCTGCGGTCCAGTTCCTCCGTCAGCTCCTCGAGGCGGAACTCGGTCTCCGGAACAAGCTCCCCCAGCTCGTCGTACTCAGCATCGATCTCGCGGTGAATCTTGCTGTGCAGGACCTCGACCGACTCGTCCCTTAGCTCTGTAAGGTCCTCGGGGAACGGCTCCTCCGGGGTGAGTCTGCTCTTGTTGGGCATGTGTTCTGCTCTGTCTGTGTGAGGGGATGACGGGGAAGGGATTCGGCTCAACAGCGTTCATCGAAACCATTAGGAAAGCATATAGGTAGCTTTTCTAACAAATGCCAACGCCGCCTTCGTTCCCCTCCAGACGCCCGGAGGAGAACAGCGGCTTCACTCGGGCTGGATTTCCTTTACCCCCGCCGGCGCACCCGACAGGCCGACCACCTCGGGCTCGGGCAGGTCGGCCGCCTCCGCGATGAGGGCCGGATGCTCGCCGTGGCGCAGCGCCTCCACGACAGCCTCCTCAAGGGTAAGTGAGGCGTGGTCGAGTTCGAAGGCCGCCGCCTCCTTGTCGGCTGCGGCAATGCGGATGCGTCGGAGGTCTTCCTCGTTCATGGGTTCAGCCCTTCTTTCCTGGACCTGAAATACACCGGGAAGACCATTCCGCCCCCCATCTGTCCTGCTCGAAATCAGCGGAACACGCTCATCATAGGAGTACTTCCCTGTTTCCGATAGCGGCGGGTGCGGACGGCAACTACCTGTTCGCATCCTGCGCCTCCACTGAGCCGTCCGGCACGGCGGCGGTCTTGCCCCACGGTGTCGTCTTTGCCAGTGTTGGCATCTCCGATCCCCTACGAGAGGCAGGACAGATGGATCTGGCCTCAGCGGCAGCTGAACTGTACGCGCTGCCCCTCGACGAATTCACCCGTGCCCGGGACGACCGGGCGAAGGAGGCCGCTGCGGCCGGGGACAAGGACCTGGGCGGTGCACTCCGGAAGCTTCGGAAGGCCTCGACAGCGGCGTGGCTGGTGAACCTCCTGGTGGACCGGCAGCGGGAGGAGATCGAGCAGGTGCTGGCCCTGGGCGAATCCCTGCGCGAGGCCCAGGAAACCACCGACCGGGCCCGCCTTCACGCGCTGGGGCAGCAGCGGCAGCGGCTCCTGGCCGGCATCGCACGGCAGAGCCTCAACCTCGCCGCCGGGCTCGGCCACCCGGTCGGCGTCTCCGCGCTGCCGGAGGTGGAGGGAACCCTTCGGGCGGCGATGACCGACCCCGGCGCGGCGGCGGCTGTCCTCACCGGCCGGCTCGTCCGCCCGCTCCAGGTCTCGGGGTGGGAACCGGTGGACCTGACCGGCGCTGTCGCCGGGCCCTTTGAGGACCTGCCAGGGGCCGGTGGGGATGCCAGGGAGAGCGGCACGCCGGCCGATGACCCGCACCGCGCGGCACGACTGGCGCGGGCGCGCGAAGAGCTGTCGGTGGCCGAAGCCGCCGCCCGGCAGGCCGCAGACGAGGCCGGGTCGCTGCAGAAGCGCGCACACCGGATCGCGGTGAAGCGGGAGGGTCTGGCGGCCTCCATCGAGGACCTCCACGAGCGGCTCGAGGCGCTGCAGCGCGAACTGGACGGGCTGGACGCCGAAGCCGCCGAGGCCGGGCGCGCGAAGGAGTCGGCCGAACGGAATGCCGAGGATGCACGGGACGAGGTGGAGCAGGCGCTGCGGCGGGTTGAGGAACTTACCTGACGGCGGGCACGTCAGAAATCCGGCCCGGGGAAGGCCTCGGCACGGGCGGCCGTCCCTGCTAAGGTGGCCGCATGTCGGCCCGGCCGGACGCCTATGGCGACGCGTTGGAGAGGGCGAGGGTTCACGCTGAGAAGTGGCTCGCGTCCATCCCCTCGCGTGCAGTGCCGCCCGGACGTACGGCAGACGAACTCGCCGCGCAGTTCGCCGCTCCCCTGCCCGATCAACCGACCGATCCCGCACGGGTCATCGATGAGCTTGCCCTTCTCGCCGAGCCGGGGCTGATGTCCATGCCGTCCGGCCGGTTCTTCGGCTGGGTCATCGGCGGCACCCTGCCGGCGGCGCTCGGTGCTGACTGGCTGGTGAGCGCATGGGACCAGAACGCCGGGCTGCGCTTCGCCACACCGGCCGTGGTGGCCGCCGAGGAGGCCGCCGGGGGATGGCTGCTTGAGCTGCTCGGCCTCCCGGCAGGAAGCGGCGTCGGGTTCACCACCGGGGCCACTATGGCGAACTTCGTGGGCCTCGCCGCCGGACGCCAGGTCGTCCTCGACAGGGCCGGCTGGGACCTCGACCGGGACGGCCTCTCCGGAGGCCCCCGCGTCCGGGTCTTCGTTGGCGCCGAACGGCACGACGTCATCGACCTTGCCCTGCGCTACCTCGGGCTCGGCGCCCCGACCGTCGTCGAGGCGGATGCCCAGGGCCGCCTTCGGCCCGATGCCCTTGCAGCGGCCCTGGACGCCGGCCAGGGCCCCGCCCTTGTCTGCCTTCAGGCAGGCAACCTCCATTCCGGGGCGTCCGACCCCATGACCGAGGCGGTCGCCGTCGCTCATGCGAGGGACGCCTGGGTTCACGTCGATGGCGCTTTCGGCCTGTGGGCCGCGGCAAGCCCGCACTACCGGGGGCAGCTTGCCGGCATCGAGGGTGCCGACTCATGGGCCACCGATGCCCACAAGACGCTCAACGTCCCCTACGACTGCGGGGTGGCCTTCGTCGCCCGGCCCGAGGTGATGCGCGGGGTGTTCGGGGTACACACGAGCTACCTCATCGCCGACGTCTCGGGCCCGGGAGACCCGCTCGAGAAGGTTCCCGAGCTGTCCCGCCGGGCGCGGGGTGTCCCGGTCTGGGCCGCCCTGCGTTCCCTCGGCCGCTCCGGCACCGTCGACCTCGTGGAGAGGCTCGCCCGGCACGCGCGCGCCCTGGCCGACGGCATCGCCCGGCTGCCCGGAGCGGAGATTCTCAACGAGGTCGCCTTCACCCAGGTCTGTGTGAGCTTTGGGGACGACGAACGCACCCGGCGGGTCACCGAGAACCTGCTGGCCGGTGGAACGGCGTGGATGTCCGGATCCCGGTGGCACGACCGGGCGGTGCTCCGGATCTCCGTGAGCAACTGGTCCACCGACGAGGACGACGTCGAGCAGTCGATCGCCGCTGTCGCCCGCGCCCTCGCGGCGGTTGGGGACGGGTGAGCGGGCGCAGTGGATGACCCGATGAGCTCCCGCGGCACCATGGTCCTGCGCTTCCTCGCCGCGCCGACCGACGTCGCCGTCGGCGGCAGCACCGTACAGGCCGGCCGGGTGCTCGAGTGGATCGACAAGGCAGGGTTCGCCTGCGCCGTCGGGTGGAGCGGCGGCTACTGCGTCACCGCCTATGTCGGGGACGTCCGGTTCACCCGGCCGATCCCCGCCGGCAGCCTGATCGAGGCCCATGCCAAGCTGATCTACACCGGCAGCACCAGCATGCACATCCTGGTCAGCGTCCTCTCCGCGAACCCCCGCTCCGGCCGGTACGAGGAGGCCACCGAGTGCCTCCTGGTATTCGTTGCCGTCGACGACGACGGCGCCCCCCGGCGCGTTTCCGAATGGACCCCCTCGACCGATGAGGAACGCGCCTTCCATGCCGCGGCCGCGGAGCGCATCCCGATCCGGTCGGAGATCAAGGAGGAGGTGGCCCGCACCACCTACACCGCGGCCGGGTCCGGGCCGCAGATGACCTTCCGGTTCCTCACGGCGCCCACCGACGCGAACTGGAGCGGAAAGACCCACGGCGGCACGGTGATGGCCTGGATCGACGAGACGGCCTTCGCCTGCGCCACCGGGTGGTGCCGGCAGAACACCGCCGCGGTCTACGCCGGCGGCATCCACTTCCACCGCCCCATCCCGGTAGGCCACCTCCTGGAGATCGAGGCGAGGCTGCTGATGACCGGAACGTCGAGCATGCACATCGGGCTCCGCGTCCGTGCCGCCGACCCGAAGGACCAGGTGATGCACCTTGCCGCGCAGTGCCTGAGCGTCTTCGTGGCCTTGGACGACGACGGACGTGCCGTCCCTGTGCCGGCGTATACGCCCGCCACCGAGGAGGATCAGGCGCTGCAGCTCCATGCGCAAAGGCTCAAGGAGCTCCGTGAGGGCATGCCGGTGCTGGACCTGAGGCCCTAGGGTCCCCAGTGACGCCGGTCACCCCCGGTGGAACAACCAGCCCGGCCCGGCCGTTGCGGCAGTATGACTGATACTCCACACACGGCAACGACTCTGTCCCCGACCATCGACCTCAAGGACCTCGGTACGGTCCACCGGCTGGGGTTCGGCGCCATGCGCATCACCGGTCCGGGCATCTGGGGTGAGCCGGCACACCGCGGCACCGCCATCGACGTCGTGCGCCGTGCCGTCGAGCTCGGGGTCGACTTCATCGACACCGCGGACTCCTACGGGCCCGATGTCAGCGAGGAGATTCTGGCCGAGGCCCTTTACCCCTACCCGGAGGGCGTGCGCATCGCCACGAAGGTCGGCTTCACCCGGCCCGGGCCCAACCGGTGGGTCGCCGTCGGCCGTCCCGAATACCTGCGCCAGCAGACCGAACTCAGCCTCCGCAAACTCCGCGTCGACTCCCTCGACCTTCTCCAGCTGCACCGGATCGATTCGAAGGTCGACGCCGGGGAGCAGTTTGCCACCCTCCGTGACCTCCAGCAGGAGGGGAAGGTGAAGGCCCTCGGCCTGTCCGAGGTCACGGTGGACCAGCTGAAGGAGGCCTCGAAGTACTTCACCGTCTCCACCGTGCAGAACCGGTACAACCTCACCGACCGCGCCTCGGAAGACGTCCTGGATTACGCCACGGAAAACGGGATCGGCTTCATCCCCTGGGCTCCGATTTCCGCCGGCGAGCTGGCCCTCTCCGGCGGACCCGTGGACGAGGCAGCCCGGCGGCTGAACGCCAGTGCCTCCCAGGTCGCCCTGGCCTGGCTGCTGCGCCGCTCGCCGGTGATGATGCCGATCCCCGGCACCGGCTCGCTGGAGCACCTCGAGGACAATATGGGCGCCCTCGGCATCGCGCTCGATGACGCAACCTACGCGCAACTCGAATCCGCCCGGTAACGCTCGAAGCTGAACCGGGCACAAGAAACCGGCCCGGGTAGGCTGACTCCAAGGACACCAATCAACCGATCGGCGTGCCCGCCGGGCGCGCCCGTGAAGGAGTACAACCCATGGCCCGAATCCTGATGGTCGTATCGTCCGCCGACGCCCTCACCATGAAAGACGGCAGCTCGCACCCAACCGGCGTCTGGGCCGAAGAGCTCGTCGTCGCGCACCGCACCCTCCGTGAGGCCGGGCATTCGGTGCAGCTCGCCTCCCCCGGCGGGGTCAAGCCGACGATCGATGCGGCGAGTCTCGACCCGGAGCAGATCGGCGGCGCCGCCAAGGCCGAGGACTTCCGCTCCTACCTCGCGGACATCGACAATGAGCTTTCATCTCCCCTGGTCCTGGCACACGTCAGCGCGTCCGACTTCGACGGCGTCGTGATGCCCGGCGGCCACGGTCCCATGGCCGACCTCGCGGAGAACAAGGACTTCGGCCGGATCCTCGTGGAGACCAACAACGCGGGCAAGGTCATCGCGCCGTTCTGCCACGGCCCGGCCGGCCTGCTCAGCGCCGTGGACGAGGACGGCGGCTTTGCCTTCGCCGGACGGCGCATGACCGTGTTCACCAACGAGGAGGAGCTCGCCGGCGGCACCGGCGAGAACACCCCCTGGTTCGTCGAGGACGTGCTGCGCGAGAGGGGCGCGGTCCTTGAGACCTCGGCCGCCTGGAGCAGCGTCGTGGTGCGGGACGGCAACCTGATCACGGGCCAGAACCCGCAGTCGAGCGAAGACGTCGCCAAGGAAGTCATCAAGGCCCTCGCCGAGTAACCTCCAAAACGTCCGCAGCAGGACCAACGGGAGCGGGCGGTCACCGATGGGTGACCGCCCGCTCCCGTTCGCACAATTCCGACGTTCCGATGTCCGTGCCGAATCGACAGGGCGGTGCTGTGCCGGATCAGCCGTACAGCGCCGGGCGCATGCAGGTGAGGTAGGTGTTCAGGCCGCGTGCCCGGTCCACTTCCGAGTGATCGACCTCGGCGACAAGCAGTTCCTCCCCACCGCCGGCGAGCCCGAGGAAGGTGCCATACGGACTCGCGATGCTGCTGAGGCCCGTGAAATCGGGGCCCGTGTGGTTGGCGTAGGCGATGTAGACGCCGTTCTCGAGCGCACGGGCCGGCACCAGCAGGGTGGAGATCCGTTCCGCGTTGTATGTCAGTTCCGCCGGACGTCCGCCCACGTCCCCTGTCGTCGGAACGGCAGTGGGGATGCACAGCAGGTCGGCACCGCGGCGTGCCGCGCTGCGTGAAAATTCCGGGAATTCAATGTCGTAACAGATGCCCAGCGCCACGGAGAGGCCCAGCAGGGGCACCAGGTCCGGGAGGTCGTCTCCCGGGGTGAAGACCGACTTTTCCTCGGGGCCGAACAGGTGCGATTTCCGGTACCGGGTGCGCTCGGCCCCTTGCCCGTCGAACAGCGAGGCGCTGATGTGGTGCCGATCCCCCGCGGCCTCGACCGTCGATCCGACGAGCGCGATGCCGCGCCGGCGGGCGATACCAGCCAGTTCGCCCCGGATACCCTGACCGTCCGAATCGACAACGAGTGCCGGGGCGTACCCGGTGGCGAAGAGTTCGGGGGTCACCAGGAGTTCAGCCCCCTGCTCGGCTGCGCGCACGGCATAGCCGTCGATCCGGCGCAGGTTCTCCTCGACGGCGTCGACCACCCCCGCGGCCTGCAGCACTGCCATTGCAGGCATGGCTCCTCCTCCCCGGGCGTCGGCCGGTCCCGGCGCACCACCTGAAAAAATCGATCAAATCCATTGACAGCACTCATGATAGGCACAACCATTGGTCGAAAACCGAATGACATTCGATTATTGGAGACCCGAACCAATGGATTCAGCTGACACCACGACGGCGGCCGAGCTTCGCCGACGGCTCGCCGAAATCTCGGCCCACGAACAGGGCGATCCTTCGCGGAACGCCCTCTCGGGGCGGGACCTCGGCCTGTTCACGGCCGTGACCCTCGGCATCACCCTGCTCGGCTTCCTGGTGCTGGTCCTGTGAGCACCGCACGCGGCGAGCGCGGCAGGCCTGGAACGGACGGTGAAAACGGCGGATCCCTGGGTTCACTCCCCCTGCTCCTTCGGGAGCGGATCTGGAATGGATCCGACTTCACCGGCGTCAACATCAGCCTCGCCATCGCGACCTGGGCGTTCCTCGTCGGCGGGTCGACGGCCCTTCTGGTTGGTTTCCAGCAGGGCATCGCCGCCATGGTCATCGGCAATGCGATCGGCCTCGGCTTCATGATCCTCGCGAGCGTCGTGGCGAGCCAGCGCTACGGCGTCGAGCAGTACACCATCCTCCGGCCGGTGTTCGGACTGGTCGGAGTGGGTATCCTCGTCTTCACCGTCATCCTGATCACCGAGATGGGCTGGTCGTCGCTGCTCGCGATCATGGTGGGCCGGGCGGTCACCCAGGTGTCGAATTCGACCTTCGGCACCGACTTCGGCCCGGAGAGCCTCATGGTGACGTTCTTCGCGCTTGTCGCCATCGCCGTCTCCTGGTGGATCCTCTCCCGGGGGCCGGTGACCATCGGCCGGTTCAACAAGTTCATCGCACCGGGCCTGATCGTCGTCACGGTGTTCCTGATGATCTTCCTCGTCCTCAACACCTCGTGGGACGCGCTGCTCACGGCAGCACCGCTGGCGCCTTTCGAGGACGACCGGCTCAACTTCGCCCTGGCCGTGGAGTTCAACGCCGGCGTCGGGGTGTCCTGGTACCCCGTGATGGGCTCCCTCGCCCGTCTGACCAAGACGCCGCGGGCGGCCCTGTGGCCCTCCTACGGCGGGCTGCTCGGCGCCACTCTGATCGCGCAGATCGTCGGCATGGCCGCGGCCCTCACCCTCGGTGACTCCGACCCGACGGTCTGGATGCTTCCCTTCGGCGGCCCGCTGCTCGGCGCGTTCATCCTGCTGTTCATCGCCTTCGCCAACATCACCAGCACCTCGTCCATCGTCTACTCGACGGTGCTTGCCATCCGGCAGGCCAGCGGCAACCTGCTCACCCGGGTCCGGTGGGCCTGGCTGTGTGCGGCATTCTTCGTCCTGCCGGCCATCCTTGCCTTCTTCCCGGGCTTTATGTACCTGCGGTTCATGACCTTCGTGACGCTCAGCGGCGCCTTCCTGGCCCCGATGTGCGGGGCGATCATCGCCGACTACTTCGTGCTGCGCCGTCAGCGGGTCGAACTCGAGCACCTCTACCGCCACCGCAGCGACAGCGCCTATCACTTCTCCACCGGCATCAACTGGGCCGGGCTCGGTGCCGTCGCCGCCGGAGCCGTTTTCTACCTGGTGATCTACAACCCGGTCACGCTCACCACCCTGCCGGTCTTCAGCTACATCACCGCATCCCTGCCCTCGGCCATCGTGGGGGCTGTCGTCTACTACGTGCTGGCGCGGGTCCTCTATGTCCGCCGGGGCATCGGCGGCTATGCACCCGCCGCGGCGAAGGTTGGGGAAAGCGCATGAGCCGCCTCTCACGCGCCGCGGTGCATCGGCCAGGTACGCGGGATCTCGACCTGACCAGTGTCGAGGTGGCCGACCCCGCCCCGGGGACGGTCCTGGTCCGCATGGGAGCCTCGGGGGTCTGCGGGTCGGACCGCCATGTGCTCGACGGCGACTGGACCCTGCCCTCCCCCACTGTGATGGGGCACGAAGGTGCCGGCACCGTGGAGGCGGTCGGCGAGGGTGTCACCGACGTCGCCGTCGGCGACTCCGTCATCCTCTCCTGGTTCTACCCCTGCCGGCGCTGCACGGCCTGCGTGTCGGGGCGGTCCTACGTGTGCACGGGCAGCCGGTCGGAGGAGTGCCTGCTGCCCGACGGCAGCACCCCGCTCTCACTCGACGGCGAGAAAGCGTTCCCGTACCTGAGCGTCGGTTCGATGAGCGAGTACGCAGTGGTCCCCGAGGCAGGCGCCATCCGCATCCCGCGCGAGGTGCCCTTCGACGTCGCGAGCCTCATCGGCTGCTCGGTCGCGACCGGTTTCGGTGCTGTGGTGAACGACGCCGGGGTAGAGGCCGGAACCTCGGCCGTCGTGGTGGGGACCGGAGGGGTTGGCCTCTCGATCATCATGGCGCTGCAGCTCGTCGGCGCGAATCCGATCATCGCCGTGGATTTGAACGAGGAGAAGCTCGTGGCGGCGAAGGCCTTCGGTGCCACCCATACCCTTACACCTTCGGACGGGCTCGCTGACGAGGTCCACCGGCTGACGGGCGGCGGGGCCGCGTACGCCTTCGAGGCTATCGGACGGGTCTCGACCATTGAGTCCCTTCCGTCGCTGATCGCGGCCGGGGGCAAGGCCGTGATCGTTGGTCTTCCGCCCGAGGACTCCCCCATCTCCATCGACGCGCTGGCGCTTGCCGAGGGCGGAAAGTCCCTGATCGGATCCAACTATGGCTCCACGGTGCCCGGCCGGGATTTCCCCCGCCTCGCACAGCTGTTCCTCGCAGGGCGCCTGCCCGTTGATCAGCTCATCTCGCATCGGATTACGCTGAACGAGGTCAATGAGGCCTTCGAGGCGATGCGCCGGGGCGAGCGGGCCCGGAGCGTGATCGTGTTCTAGGACTGCCGGCGGGCCTTCCGCCGGCACGGACGACGGCGGAGGTGCGGCAGCGCACCCCAGGACGGGAGGGACCATGGGGCGTCCACGCCAGGCGATCCTGTCGCCCGAAAAGATCTACCGGGCAGCCCTTGAGCTGGTCGACCAGTTTGGGGACTTCACCCTGCCCAGCCTGGCGCAACGGCTGAACGTCAGCCCCTCCTCGATTTACCACCACGTCCAGGGACGTCCGGAAATCATCAACGGGATCCGTTCAGTCATTGGATCGGACGCGCTGGCGTCGGGTGATTTCTTTACCGCCGGCCCCGAGTGGCAGGACCGGGCGGCGGCGTGGGCGCGCAGCTACCGCAGCGCGCTGGGCCAGCACGCCAAGGCCATCCCGCTGCTGGTCGGTGAGGCAGTGACGGACAAGGCCACCCTCGATATCTATGAACAGCTCGCAGCCCTGTTTGCCGGGGCGGGCTTCGGGCACAATGACGTGGTCGTCGCCGTCACGGCGCTCGACAGCTTCATGCTGGGCTCCGCCCTGGACTGGGCGTCCCCGGAGTCGGCGTGGGTGGCCGATCCCGCTGCGCAGCCCGCCCTGCACGATGCCTTCACACAGGCCTCCCTTGATGGACGGCGCTCCGACCTCGGATTCGAGGTGGGAGTGAGGGCGATCATCGCCCACCTGGAGACGCTCCTGCCCGGACGCCAGCGGGCGGCCACCAGTAGGTGACCGCCCGCCGTCGTTGATGGTTCAGCGTCGAAAGCGCCATCGCGGGATGTTCCCGCCGTGGAGTGTTCAGGCCTCCGCGATGACCCACGCGGTGGTGTCGGCGGGAAGTTTCCCGTCGACCAGGGGTGCGCTGCTCACCACAACCCGGCCCGCCGGCAGGTCCACCGGGTCGGTGCCGAAGTTCGTCACCGAGTGCCACCCGCCGGAGCGGGTGAAGTGAAGGACCTCCGGTGCCGTGGGAACCCAGTCGAGCTGCTCGGTGGTCTGGAGTTCCCGGCGCAGCGCCAGGGCACTGCGGTAGAGGTTCAGGGTCGAGTCCTGGGCCTCCTCCTGCACCTCGACGGCGGAGTCGGAGAACCAGTCCGGCTGGGGCAGGTGGGCCGTGTGTCCTCCGAAGCCGAAGGAGGGCCCGTCGGCGGTCCACGGCAGCGGCACCCGGCACCCGTCACGGCCGACCTCGACGCCCGGGTTGCGGAAGAACGTCGGATCCTGACGCGCTTCGTCGGCGATGTCGGCCACCTCGTGCAGGCCCAGCTCCTCACCCTGGTACAGGTAGGCCGAGCCGGGCAGCGCGAACATCAGCAGGGAGGCGGCGCGGGCACGCAGGAGGCCGCGTTCGGCGTCCAGCTCCGGGGCAGTTCCGCCGCTGAGCAGCCAGTCGATGCCGGTGGGCTTGCCGTCACCGGCCGGGGGCAGGCCGTAGCGCGTGGCGTGGCGGACCACATCGTGGTTGGAGAAGACCCACGTCGAGGAGGCGCCGGAGTTCTCGGCCTCGGTGAGGTTGGTGGTGATGATGCTGCGGAACTGGCCGGGGTTCCAGTCGGCGCGCAGCAGGTCGAAGTTGAACGCCTGGCCGAGCCCGTCCGGGCTGGCGTAGCGGGCCCGCCGGGTCGCGTGGACCCAGGCCTCGGCGACGGCGGTGCGCGGCGGGTCGTACTCGTTGAACACCTGGCGCCATTCGGTGTAGATCTCGTGGACCTCGTCGCGGTCCCAGAAGGGGTGCTCGCCGTTGAGGTTCTCGTCCTCGGCGCCCAGCTCTGCCTTCGAGGGAAGCGGGTCGGTGAGGTTCTTGGTCAGCGCATGGGCCACGTCCACCCGGAAGCCGTCGACACCGCGGTCGGACCAGAAGCGCAGCGTCTTCAGGAAGTCATCGCGCACCTCCCGGTTGTCCCAGTTGAGGTCCGGCTGCTCCGGGGCGAAGAGGTGAAGGTACCACTGGCCGTCCTCGGTGCGGTCCCAGGCCGGCCCGCCGAAGACTGACTCCCAGTCCGAGGGCGGCTCGGAGCCGTCCGGGCCCTTGCCGTCGCGGAAGATGTACCGCTCCCGGGCCGGAGATCCCTTCGGCGAAGCCAGGGCCTCACGGAACCACTCGTGCCGGTTGGAGGTGTGGTTGGGCACGATGTCGGCGATGAGCTTGATCCCGGCACCGTGCAGGGCGGCGACCAGCTCATCGAAGTCCTCGAGTGTTCCGAGCTTCGGATCGACGTTTCGGTAGTCATCGACGTCATAGCCGCCGTCGGCCAGGGCCGAGGGGTAGAACGGGCTGAGCCAGACGGCGTCCACGCCCAGGGACATCAGGTAGGGAACCCGCGAGGTGATGCCCCGGATGTCGCCCAGGCCGTCGCCGTTGGAGTCGGCGAAGCTGCGGGGGTAGATCTGGTAGACGGCGGCCTGGCGCCACCAGTTGGGATCCGACATGGAGCCGGTCTGTGCGGAAATTTCGGCGGTGCTTGTAGCCACGGCGGGGTTTCCTTTCGGTGTCTGTGAGAGTTTATTTGGTCGAGCCGCGCATGACGCCGGAGACAACCCAGCGCTGGGCGAACAGGTAGACGAGCAGCAGCGGCGCCAGGGCCAGCAGGTAGGAGGCGAAGGCCACCGGGTAGTTGGTGTTGAACTGGCCCTGGAAGATGAACTGGGCCAGCGGGAGGGTCTGGGCGGCCGGGTCCGAGAGGATCACCAGGGGCAGCAGGAAGTCGTTCCACGCCCACAGGCAGGTGAGGATGCCCACGGTGGCGTTCATCGGCCCAAGCAGCGGGAAGATGATGCGCCAGAAGATCGTCCAGGTGCTGGCGCCGTCGGTGAGGGCGGCCTCCTCCAGTTCGAGCGGGATCGAGCGGATGTAGGCCACGTAGACGAAGATGTTGAACGAGAGTCCGTACACCGTGTAGAGCAGTATCAGGCCGAGCTGGTTATCGAGGCCCAGGATCGCGGTTTCCTTGACCACCGAGAGCAGGATGATCGGGAACGGTACGAAGAGGGCAGCAATGAAGTAGAGGTAGAGGCCCTTGAAGAACTTCCGGTGAAGGTTCCGGGCGATGGCGTAGGCGACCATCGAGTTCGTCAGGAGCGTCAGCAGCACCGCCCCGACCGTCACCAACGCAGTGTTGAGCAGGGCCCGGGGGAACTTGACCGTGGTCCACGCCTCGGCGAAGTTTTCCCAGCGGGCACCGATGGGCAGTTCGAATCCGGTGCCGCCGAGCTGGTCTGGTGTCTTCAGCGCGGTGACGACGGCGAGGTACAACGGGATGAGCACCGTCAGGGAACAGACCGCGACGAGTGCGGTAAGCCACCAGTTGATCTTGGGGCGGTCGCGCCGCATCGCCGTGGGGCTGGGCCCGGACGGGGCAGCGGTACGTGGCGCTGCCGATTCTGCTGTAGCTGTCATTAGAAGGAAGCCTCCCTGCGCTGCAGGATGCGCAGCTGGACGAATGAGATGGCGATGATGACGATGAGGTAGATCACGGCGTTGGCGGTCTGGTAGCCGTATTCGCCCCCCTCGAACCCGCCCCGGTAGATGAGCAGGGAGATCGATTCCGTGGATGTGCCCGGTCCGCCGGCTGTCAGGGAGACGATCTGGTCGAACACCTGCAGGAAGTTCTTCAGGGACAGAACCATGTTGATGGTGAAGAACGCCCCGATGAGGGGGAAGGTGATGGACCGGAACTGCCGCCATGAGGAGGCGCCGTCGAGCGAGGCCGCTTCGTACAGCTCACCGCCGATGGTCTGCAGCCCGGCCAGGTAGATGATGATGTTGAAGGCGGCCGCCTGCCAGACGGAAAGGATCACCACGCCGATCCAGGCTGTATCGGCGCCGGCGAGGATGCTCGTGGTCAGGGCGTTGATTCCCAGCGCCTCGGCAATCGCGGGCACCGAGTTGGAGAACAGGTAGTTGAAGACGTATCCGACGATGAGGATCGACAGGATGTTCGGGATGAAGAAGATCCCGCGGAAGCCCGTCTTGAACTTGATCCGCCCGTTAAGCGCGATGGCCACGGCCAGGGAAATGACGTTGACCGCGATGGTGGAGACGATGGCGAACAGGAAGGTGAACCCGTAGGCGTTGAGGATCCGGTCGTCGCGGAAGAGGTTGATGTAGTTGCTCAGCCCGACGAAGGACCACTCACCGTAGCCGGCGTAGTTGGTGAAGCTGAAGTAGATTCCGCTCAGCAGCGGCACCGTGTGGAACACCGCGAAGATCACCAGCGCCGGAAGGACCATGAAGTAGAAGACCCGGGGGGTCTTGCGGCCGACGTTCGGCCTGGTCAGCGTGCTCATGGTTTGTCCTTCTCATTGCTGATGGTGCGGGCGGCGATCTTGTTCCACTCGTTGTCCAGTGATGCGAGGAGGTTGTCGGTGCTTCCTCCGAGGGCGAACTCCTGGAGCAGCGGCGCCAGCGGCAGGCTCGAGGGGATCTGGTGGTCGATGAAGCCGATCAGGCGTCCCTCGGTGAAGTAGGGGGCGAGCCCCTCGAGCGCCGGGTCCTCGTTGGGCGGGCTCGCCTTCAGGGGTGAGAAGGCGCTCTGCTCCTTCGCATACGCCTCGACGACCTCCTGGGAGAGGAGGAACTCGGTGAACTTGCGGGCCTCCTCGGGGTGCTCGGTGTCGCGTCCGATGGAGATCCCGACGTCGACGCCGGAGACGACGACTGTCTCGGCGGGGTCGTTGCTGGCCGGGTAGGGGAATGAGCCGATATTGGCGTCAGGGTTGGCGGCCCGGATAGCCGGGATCGCGTAGCTGCCCTGGAGGTACATCGCCGCCTCGCCGGCGCCAAAGGCCGCATTGCCCGCGTTGTAGTCCCTGCTCGCCGCATCGGGTTGGCCGTAGGAAAACAGCGTCTTCAGCTTCTCCGCCGCTTCCGGGTAGTCCTTGGAGAAGGACACCTTGCCGTCCCTGGACTTCAGATCCTCAAAGAAGCCCTCGGGCTGGAGGGCGCCGCCGAGGTTCACGAAGGCCGGCCCAACGGTCCAGGCGTCCTTGAGCGTTGTGTAGAAGGGCGTCACGCCGTTGGCCTTGAAGGTTTCGGCCGCTTCGATCAGCTCATCCCAGGTCCGGGGCGGGTCCACGTCGTACTTGGCGAAGAGGTCCTTGTTGTACAGGACGCCGCTGGCGTTGCTGGAGAACGGCAGCGCGTTGACCTCCGAGGGCGTGCGGGAGCCGAGTTCCTGGACGATGTCCTTGACCGCCGGAAGTACTGTGTCGGCGGCGGGATGGTCGCTGAGGTCGGCGAAGACGCCCGCCTCGGCGAGTTTGCCGTAGTTGCCGTTGGTGTTGAGGGTCAGGACATCGGGTGTCTTGTTCTTCACCAGCAGCGTTCGGATGGCGGTGTCGGCATTCGGCACATGGTTCTGCACCACGTTGATGCCTGGATTCTGGGCTTCGAACTCGCTGATGATTTTGTCGAAACTGCCGACGGCTTCCGGTTTGAACTGGAAGAAATCGAGGGTCACGACGTCGGTGTCAGTGGGCGCGCAGGCGGACAGCATCAGCGCTGTCGCGGCCGCGGTGACGAAGATCTTCGCTCGAACCCGGCGCTGTATAAACATGAGATTATTTTTACCTTGAAATAAAGTAGAGTGTCAAAAGGCTCCAGGACACCCATCCAGGGCCTTCCTGCGTAGTTCCTGGGCGGTGTTACAGTTACGGTGAAAATAATGACGGAGTCTCCGGAGGCGGCCATGGAATCAGTCCTCGCTCTCTCCCCGGACAGTCCCGTCCGCAGCATTGCGCGCGAGGTGCTGATTCACGGCCCGATCTCGAGGTCCAATCTGGCCTCCCGCCTCGGCCTCTCGGGCGCGAGTCTCACCCGGCTCAGCAAACCACTGCTCGACGCCGGAGTGGTGCGCGAGAGGAACGAACTGGTCTCCGGCGGCGTCGGCCGCCCGACCCGCCCGCTGGAGATCGTCCCCGAAGCCCACCGGTTCGTCGGCATCAAGCTCAGCGGCACAAGCGCGGCGGGCGTTGCGACGAACCTGCGCTCGGATGCGCTGGCTACGGCCGAGCGGCTCCTGCCCAGCCACGAGGTGCGTGACGTTGTGGCAACCATCCTGGCGGTGATCGAGGACCTCGGCGGCGCCGCGCAGTTCAGCGGCGTCGGCATCAGCATCGGCGGGAAGCTCAGCGCCGACGGCGTCGTGGTCCGCGCACCGTTCCTCGGCTGGCGCGATGTGCCCCTGGCGCAGCTGATCGAGGCCGAAGTCGCGGTTCCGGTCGCGGTTGAGAACGACGTCGTCGCCCTCACCATGGCCGAACACTGGTTCGGCGGCGGACGCGGGGAAACCGACTTCGCCGTCCTCACCGTCGGCGCCGGCGTGGGGTACGGGCTGGTGCTCAACGACGCCGTCATCGCGCCGCCGGATGCCGGCCTCGGCCTTCTCGGCCACTACCCACTCGACCCATCGGGCCCCCTGTGCTTTGAGGGACACCGCGGATGTTCCTCAGCCGTCCTCACCATCCCGGCGATCTGCGCCCAGGTCGCCGCCACCACGGGCCAGCAGTGCCGGTATGAGGACATCCTCGATCTGGCCCGCGCCGGCCATCCCGTTGCGCGGGCGGTGATGGACGCCGCCGGCACCGCCCTGGGAACGCTGATCGCCGCCGTCGGAAACCTGACGATGGTTGACCTCGTCGTGCTCTCCGGTGAGGGGATGGAACTTGCCGGAGTTGCCCCCGAGAGGATTGACGCGGCGATTGCCAAGCACCGGGATCCGGAAGCCACGCCGATCCGGCTGAAGCGCCAGCCGACCGACTTCGGCGAGTGGGCCCGGGGCGCCGCCGCCGTCGTCATCCAGCGTTCAATCCTCGGCACCCTGCGCTAGTGCCCGGACTGGGTCAGCGGCGGGCGGCCCCCCTACTGGCCGCCCGCCGCTGGCTGTCCTCAAGCGCGGCCCTGCCGCCGGCTCAGCGCCAGCCCGCCGCGGGCGCGACGTGCCGGACGATGCTCTCAAGGAGCGTCGCGTTATATTCGACGCCGAGCTGGTTCGGGATGGTCAGCAGGACGGTGTCCGCGGCCTGCACCGCCGCATCGGCGGCGAGCTGCGCCGCGATGGCATCCGGTTCCCCGATATAGCTCTTGCCGAAGCGGGCCTGAACGCCGCCGAGGTTGCCGACCTGGTCGGTGGCCTCGAGCTGCGCCCTCACGCCGAAGTAGTAGCGGTCCTCGTCAGTGACTAGAGGGAACACGCTGCGGCTCACCGACACGCGCGGGCTTCCCGCGTGCCCGGCCGTGGCCCACGCTGCGCGGAACACCTCGATCTGTTCAGCCTGGAGCTGATCGAAGGGAACCCCGGTATCCTCGGTCAGCAGGGTGGAACTCATGAGGTTCATGCCCTGCTCCCCCGCCCAGCGTGCGGTGGCGCGGGTGCCGGACCCCCACCAGATGCGCCCGCTGAGTCCCGGGGATTGGGGATCGATGGCCAGCTGCCCCGCCGACCCGGTCATCCGGGGGTCGGCGTCGGCGATCCCCGCCCCGGCGATGGCGGCGCGGAAGATGGCCGTCTTCCGGCGCGCCTCGTCGGCGTCCGAGAGCCCCTCGGCCGGCACGTACCCGAACCTCTCATAGCCGCGCAGGGCCGGCTCGGGTGATCCCCGGCTGACTCCGAGCTGCAGCCGGCCGTTGCTGATCAGGTCGGTGACGGCCGCTTCCTCCGCCATGTACAGGGGGTTCTCGTAACGCATGTCGATGATGCCCGTTCCCAGCTCAATGCGGCTGGTGCGGGCCGCCATCGCCGCCAGCAGCGGGAAGGGCGAGGCGAACTGGGGGGCGAAGTGGTGGACCCGCAGGAACGCGCCGTCGACGCCGACCTCCTCTGCAGCGACCGCGAGCTCCACCATCTGCTGCAGGGCATCCCGTGCCGTCGGCACGAAGGAGCCCTGGACATCCTGGTAGTGCCCAAAGGACAGGAAACCTATTTTCTTCATCCCCGGGTAGCGTCCCGGGCCCGCACCTTATTCCCCGAGTACTCTTCCCCGGTCACTGCCCGGGGGCTCCTCCTCGGCGGCCAGGCCCCTCACATAGTCCGCGGCCTGGTCCACGATCTGCTCAAGGGGCAGGCTCAGGTCGACGGTGACACCGCGCTCGTCCTCCTGCAGGGTCTGCAGAACCTCGTACTGGGACACCAGCAGCGACGGCGGCATGAACTGATGCCGGCGATTGGCGACCCGTTCGGCCACCACCTCCATCGGCCCGTGCGGGTGGACCATCACCACGGCCGGTGCGAAGCTGCGCAGCAGGTCCCGGTAGGAGCGCTTCAACGCCGAGCAGGCCACGACGATGCCGGAGTCCCCGCCCTGCGCGAGCCTCTCGCCCACGGCCCGCAGCCAGGGCAGGCGTTCGGCGTCAGTGAGGGGCGTGCCTGCTGCCATAAGTTTCCGGTTGTGCTCGGAATGCAGGTCGTCACCGTCGACGAAGTCGGCGCCGAGGCGGGCGGCCAGCAGGGTTCCGACCGTGGTCTTGCCGGAGCCCTGCACCCCCATGACGACGACCGGAGGAAGCTGGGGATGCGGCACGGTTGACCCTTCGTCGGACCGCGTGGTGGCGCGGCGGGGAGATGGACGTCTGAGCATTCTACAAAGCGGTATCCGAATCGCCACAGATACGGGTGGCGGAGGGACCACCCTAGGATTCAGCTATGACTTCTGAGATGTGGCGGGCACGCACCGAGTGGCCCCTGGCAGGGGCCGCGGTCCTCTTCCTCCTGATTTATTCGGTCCAGGTGATCCTTCCGCTGAGTCCGGCCGAGTCCTCCCTGCTTGCCGCCGTGAACTGGGCCATCTGGGCGGTTTTCCTCCTGGACTTCCTGGTGAACTTCGGGCTGGCGGAGCGGCAGTGGCGCTGGCTGCTCCGGAACCTCCACGAACTGCTCATCCTGGTCCTGCCCATGCTCCGGCCGCTGCGCCTGCTGCGGTTGCTGACCCTGCTGCGGGTGCTGAACCGGGCCGGCGGAGACGCGCTCCGCGGCCGGCTGGCGCTGTATGTCCTTACCTCCTCCGCGATCCTTTCGTATGCCGGCGCCCTGGCGGTGCTCGATGTGGAGCAGGATACCCAGGAGGGCAATATCCTCACCATCGGCGATGCCCTCTGGTGGTCCCTGACGACCGTGACCTCCGTGGGCTATGGGGATCACTTCCCCGTCACGGTGCCCGGCCGGCTGGTTGCCTCGGGGCTCATGGTGCTCGGCATCGCGGTCCTGGGCGTCGTCACCGCCACCGTGGCCTCCTGGCTGGTGGAGAGCGTTTCGGCCGGATCGGCCGACGACTCCGCGGCCGCCGTCCGGCAGGAACTCGCTGCGGTGCGCGCCCAGCTCGCCGAACTCACCGACCAGCTCGCGGCCGGGCGCCGGGCGCCGGACTGACTGCGTCGAGGGTGGACGGCGCGTCGGGAAACCGGGTTGGATGAGGCATGAGCAAACACACCACGACACTCGGCCTGATCGGCAGCGGCCACATCGGGTCCCAGCTGGCAAGCCTGGCTGTCTCGCGCGGTTACGACGTGATCCTCAGCAACTCCCGCGGCCCGGAGACGCTGGCTGACCTTGTGGCAGAGCTCGGCCCGCGGGCCCGGGCTGCCACCAGCGCCGAAGCGGCGGGAGCCGGTGACATCGTCGTCGTCACGGTCCCCCTCAAGGGCTACCGGGATCTCCCCGCGGAGGCCCTGGCGGGGAAGGTCGTCGTCGACACCTGCAACTACTACCCCCAGCGGGACGGCCGGATCCCCGAACTCGACGACGAGGGCACCACCACCAGCGAACTGATCCAGGCGCAGCTGCCCGGGGCACGCGTCGTGAAGGCCTTCAACAACATCTACTTTGCGGACCTTCCGGAGGGATCGCCCGCCGGGACGCCGAACCGGCGGGCCCTGCCGATCGCCGGGAACGACGAGGCGGCGAAGGCCACGGTCGCGGCGATGATCGATGAATTCGGCTTCGACGTTATCGACGCCGGGCCGCTGGCCGAGGGCTGGCGGTTCCAGCGCGACACACCCGCCTACGTCATCCCGGCGGACGCCGAGGGGATGCGGGAGGCGCTCGGGCGGGCGAAACGGTACGCCGATATGGGCTGAACTACCCGGTGAAGGCTGCGCCGGTGAGCAGTTCCCCGGCAAGGCGCCGGAGCTCATCCTGGGCGATCAGGTCGGGCTCGGTAAATCCGATCTGCTGGGCCGACACGGTGGACGTGCCGTCGATTGCCGTCACCGCCATGATGAACATTGTGTGGCCTGTCGGCAGGTCCTGAGTGAGCAGGTAGGACACGGTCTCCCCACCCACCGGATCGATGGGCAGTTCATCCATCGTGACCGCCACCCCCTGGCCCTGAACTTTGACGGTGAACCGGGCGCACTGGCTGGTGTCAAGGCTCAGCCCGTGAGCGAGCACTGCGGGATCATCGACCGATGCCATCGCGACAACGGTCACCGAGCCGAAGGAATCCGGGGCGCTGACCCCGGACGCTGACGGTATGTCCCTGGGGATCTGCCCCAGGTTCTTCCTCGCCGTCTCCCCGCACTCCGCGGGGTCCACCACGGCATTGTCGAAGATGATCTTGGCGGCATCCGTCCCCGCTGCGAGCTGGTCCCGCGGCATCAGGGTGAACGGTTGGCCCTGTGCGTCAAGCAGACGGGATACCCGGGCCTCGAGTTCCGCCGGCGGCAACATTTCCGGCGCGGCGGGCGGCTCGGCCGGAGCCGTCGACGCCGGGACTGTCGGCTCTGCGGCCGCGGGGACGGGCCGGGCGGGTTCCGGCGAGGCGACGGGCCGCGCTGGGGAATCCTCCGCCTCCGGGCCGGGCCCGGGGCCGAACACGCTACAGCCCGAGAGCAGTACTCCGACAGTCAACAGCGCGCTCACGCGCGCGCCAGCTCTCCCCATGTTCTCCCCCATTGGATCCCCCGCATCCGCGGTTTTCAGCACAGCGTACAGCAAGGCGCGGCGACGGTTATCCATGCCGAAGAGCCAGTGAAACCGCTTGTGTCCGCGTCTGGATCGCACTCAGAGAAAAACTAAGCCGGTGTATTGCTAGATTGTCTAGATAAATGTCATACTCGAATCCTTCGCTGGGGAGTGGATGGGCGGGCTGTCCGTGCGGCAGGCCGCGGTCGGGACCTCCACCCTTCCGTGAAGGTCGAGTCCACGAACAGAGCAGGTTTCCATGCCGGGCAACACTCAAGCGACGGGTGCGCATCCGTTTGCCAGCGCATGCGCTGACTCAGGAACCCGGCAGCCATGACCGACAAAGGCTCAACGACCCCCACCCTGCTGCGGCTCCTTGAGGACGTGGCGGGCGGCAGCGAGCCGGCGTTTGAGTCCCTCTATGAGCAGACGGTCCGCCGGGTCTACCGGGTGGCGCTCAATGTGATCAAGAACCCGGCGATGGCGGCCGAGATCGTCCAGGAGGTCTACCTGCTCGTCTGGACGTCGGCCGGAAAGTACGATTCCTCCCTCGGCTCGCCCCAGACCTGGATCCTCACCCTCGCCCACCGGCGGGCGGTGGACCGGGTCCGCAGCGAACAAAGTGCCACCGAACGCGGTGCGCGCCACGCCCAGGAAATGGGTGCGCTCAAACACGATTCAATCGACGAAACGGTCCACCGCTCCCTCATGGCCGAGACGGTCCGCCGGTGCCTCTCCTCCCTGACCGACCACCAGGCCGAGGCCATCCGGCTCGCCTACTACGGCGGCCTGACCTATGTCGAGGTCGCCGAGGCCCTCAACCTCAAGGTCCCCACGGCGAAGTCCCGCATCCAGAGCGGCCTGACGAAACTCCGCCGCACACTCGAGGTCGAGGGGTACGACGCCTACTCCCGGTAGGCCCACGCCTGTCGAACGCACCCGCCGCCTCTCCTCGCCGACAGCGCCGGAATCGGCCCGATGCGGTAACTTGGGGTATTCCTGACCCGGTCTCGATTTACCCAAGGGGAGCAATGCAGGATGCGCTTGTCGATCAGCCCCACCTCGAGGAGCTTTCCCGCCAGGCAGTGCTGCGCGATTACGGGCTTCCCTCCAGCGCAGCAGAAGGCACCTCCGACAAGGTCTCTCCTCCGCCGGAGCTGATGAACCTGGTCCGTCTCGCGGTGCAAATCACCGGAATGGCCTCGGGTGCCATCAACATCATCACCGCCGATGAGCAGCACACGATCGCCGCGCACGGCGTCGAGCCGGAGGTGTGCTCCCGGGAGGACTCGATGTGCTCCAAGGTGTTCCAGTCGAATCAGATCACAGTGGTACCCGACGCCGCCCGGGACCACCGCTTCGTCAACAATCCCTTCGTCAACGGAGTGAAGTCCAGCATCCGCTCCTACGCCTCGGTCCCGCTGGTTTCCCCCGCAGGTGCAGCCCTGGGGTCACTCTGCGTCTTCACCACCAATCGCCAGGAGCTTGATCCGGAGCGCCGGGAGGGTCTCGAAATTCTGGCAGCGCAGGTCATCGAGGTGCTCGAACTGCAGCTGAGGACCCGGCAGCTCGCCGACGCACTGGCCACCGTCCGCCGCAGCAACGAGGACCTCGCCGGCTTCGCGGCTCGGGTCAGCCACGACCTCAAGAACCCGCTCACGGCCATCCTCGGCTACGCGGAACTCGGCGAGCAGGACGATTCGGTGTCGGGGCCCGCTGCCGGCTACCTCCGGATCATCCGGGGAAGCGCCGGCCGGATGCTCGAGACGGTCCAGGAGGTGCTCGACTTTTCCCGGGTCGGCGGCAGCGTCACGCGGGAGCGGGTTCCGCTGGCCGCCGCCGTCGATGCCGTCCGGCAGGACATTCTGCCGCTGGTGCAGGATTCCAGGGCGGGCATCACCGCCGTCGACGCCGAACTGGTCGCCGACCCGACGCTGCTCCGTGCCCTGCTGCAGAACCTTATCGCCAACGCCATCAAGTACTCCCGCCCCGGCACCGCCCCACGCATTGCGGTGCTCACCGAGACCGGTGACACTCAGGTCCTCACGGTCGTGGACAACGGCAAGGGCATCGCCGCCGAGGACCGCACCCGGGTCCTCGAGCCGCTGGTGCGGCTGTCCCGCGAGGGAGACCCGCCAGGCACCGGGATCGGCCTTGCGACCTGCGCCCGTATCGCCTCGGCCCATGGCGGGAGCATCTCGATCACCGACACCCCGGGCGGTGGCACAACGGTGAGGGTCGATCTGGGTCCGGCCGGACCTCCCGGCACCGCCGAGGGGTCCGGCCGGAGCAGCGCCGGGGGCCGGCCCTAGGGCAGCTTCACCGCCAGCACGTTGCACCGGGCCGAAAGCAGGATCGTCTGCGCGGTGGAGCCCATAATGAGCTTGCCGACCGGCGTACGGTGCCGCAGCCCGATCACCAGGAGCTCGGCGTCCAGGCTTTCGGCGGCCTCGAGGACCTCCTCGGCCGCGGTGGCGTCGGAGGTGCCGTGCCGGATCTCGTAGTCAACGTTCGAGGCCGCCAGTTTTCCCTCCAGCCGGGACACATCGGTGTCATCGGCGTAGCCGGGGTCGACGAGCCGGTCCGCGCGGGTGGTGTTCACCACGACCAGCTTGGCTTCCCGCCGCCGTGCTTCGCGGATCGCCTCGTCAACCGCTGCGTCTCCAAGGGCGTTAGGCACGTAACCGACAACGATGGTGCTCATGGGCTTTCCTTTCGGTTCTTGGTGCTTGAGGCTCCGGAGTGGGCCCCACCGGACACCGTGTCCGGCCCGGGAGCGCTCTCGGCGCCGGGGACACCGGCCGCCGCACCCGGATGGGCGGATTCCGCCGGATCACCGGGCCCCGCGGGTGCCGCACCCGAAGTCCCATCGGCGTCCGGGCCGCCCTGTGCGACCGTCGCGCGGGGAGTATCCGCGCCGTCATCGACGCCTCCCTCGAGGTCAGCGGTGGTCTCCGCCTCCATCGCACTCTGCCGCTTCCTCATCCAGAAGGACAGGACGAAGATGATGATCAGCACCACGTAGATAGCCGCGGCGATCGGCGAGGAGACCAGCGCCACCGGATCACCCTGGGAAATGGCCAGGGAGCGCCGCAGCTGGTTTTCGAAGATCGGGCCGAGGATCAGCCCGACCACCATGGGTGCCACCGGGTAGCCGTAGCGCCGCATGAAGAACCCGAGGATGCCGAGGATCAGGAGGATGATCACGTCAATGGGCGTGAAGTTCACCGAGAACGCGCCCAGGGCGGCGAACACGAGGATGCCGGCATAGAGGTAGGGCCGCGGGATCTGGAGGATCTTGACCCAGATGCCAACCAGGGGAAGGTTGAGCACCAGCAGCATGAGGTTGCCGACATAGAGGCTGGCGATCAGGGCCCACACCAGCGCGCTGTCGTTTTCGAACAGCTGCGGCCCGACCGGGATCTGGTAGCGCTGGAACGCCACCAGGAGCATCGCGGCGGTGGCGGTCGTGGGAATGCCGAGGGTGAGCAGCGGCACCAGCACACCGGCGGCGGCGGCGTTGTTCGCGGCCTCCGGTCCGGCGACGCCCTCGATCGCGCCCTTGCCGAACTGCTTCTTCCGGGCGCCCTTGGCGAGCTTGCGCTCGGAGGCGTAGGAGAGGAAGGTGGCGACGTCGGCGCCGCCGGCCGGGATGGTGCCAACGGGGAAGCCGATGGCGGTGCCGCGGAGCCACGGCCGCCAGGAGCGCCTCCAGTCCTCCTTGCGCATCCACTTGGTCCAGCCACCGGTCACCGGGATGACCTTGATGGGCCCGTGGCGCAGCCGGGAGGCGACGTAGAGCGCCTCGCCGACGGCGAACAGCGCGACGGCGACCAGGACGACGTCGATCCCGTCGGCAAGGAACGGGCTGCCGAAGGTGTACCGCTGCTGGGCTGTCAGCGAATCGAAGCCCATGGTGGCGATGAACAGGCCAAGGGCCAGGGAGGCGAGGCCGCGCAGCACCGAAGACCCCAGCAGGGCCCCGACCGTCAGGAAGGCGACGACCATGAGGGCGACGTACTCGACCGGACCGATCTGCACGGCGAATGCCGCCACGTAGGGGGCCACGAAGCTCAGCAGGACGGTGGCAATGGTGCCGGCGATGAACGAGCCGACCGCCGCGGTGGCCAGCGCCGCGGCGCCGCGGCCGGCCTTGGCCATCCGGTTGCCTTCGAGGGCCGTGACGATCGAGGAGGACTCCCCGGGAGTGTTGAGCAGGATGGAGGTGGTCGAGCCGCCGTACATGCCGCCGTAGTAGATGCCGGCGAAGACGATGATGGCCGCCGTCGGCTCAAGGCTGTAGGTCAGCGGCATCAGCAGCGCCACGGTCATGGCGGGCCCGATGCCGGGAAGCACCCCGACGGCGGTGCCCACGAGCACCCCGCCCAGTGCGAAGAGCAGGTACATCGGCTGCGCCGCGACGGCGAAGCCTTCGAGCAGGCTCATGAAGTTATCCACTGAAGACACCAAACCCTTCAAGGAAGCCCGCGGGCAGGGAGACACCGAGCAGCCCGGCGAAGACGAACTGCAGGACGAGTGCCAGGACGATGGCGGTGATCAGGTTGCGGAACCAGGGCCGGGCGCCGAGGGACCACGCGGCCCCGAAGAACAGCACCGCGGCCGCAACGGGCCAGCCCAGGGGCACGATCAGGAAGGAGTGGAGCAGGACGAAGCCTGCGAGCTTCCCGACGGTCGCCCAGTCGGTGGCGATGTTCGGGTCGACGTCCTCCCCCTCCTCCGGCACGCCGGTTCCGCCGCGCAGCAGCTGGATGACCAGACCTGCCCCGACGAGGACGAGCATGCCCGAGACCAGGTAGGGAAAGGCCTTGGGGCCGATATCGCTGGCGGAGGGCGGGGTCTGGATGGAGGCCCCGGCCACGAATCCCACCACGCCGACGCTGATCACGATGAGCGCGAAGATGAGCTCTCCGATCGGCCGGCCGGGAGCGGCGGCGGTGCCGCTCCCGGCGGGGCTGGAGGTTGACATGCTCATGGCTACAGCAGGCCGATCTCGGTCAGGGTGGTCTTCACCGTGGCGATGTCCTCGGTGAGGAAGGTGTCGAACTCCTCACCCGTCAGGAACGCATCGGACCAGTTGTTCTCCTTGAGGGTCGTCTTCCAGGACTCGGTCTCGTGGAGGTCGGTGACGAGTTCGGTGAGCTTGTCGGCCTGCGCCTCGTCGATCGACCCCGGTGCGACGACGCCGCGCCAGTTGGTGAGCACCACGTCGATGCCCTGATCGGTGAGGGTCTGGACCTCGGGAAGCTGCGGGGCGGCCTCGTCGCCGGAGACGGCGAGGGCACGCAGCTTGCCGGCCTCGACCTGCTCGGCGTATTCGCCGACGCCGGAGATGCCGGCGTTGACCTTGTTGCCCAGCAGCGCGGCGAGGGATTCCCCGCCCCCGGAGTATGGGATGTAATTCAGCTTGTCGGGGGCGATACCGGCCTCCTTGAGGACCATGCCGGCGAGGATGTGGTCGGCGCCGCCGGCGGAGCCGCCGGTGATGGAGACGCCTTGGCCCTTGGCCTCGATGTCATCGAGGAGGTCCTGCATGTTCTGGTACGGCGAGTCGGCCGGGACGACGACGACGAGCGGCTCGTCCGTCATGCGGGCGATCGGCGTCGTGTCCTCGATCCGGTTCGCCGCGTTGTTCGTCTCCACCGCCCCCACCATCACATAACCCATGACCATCAGGGTGTTCGGATCGGTCTCGGTGGCGAGCTGGGCCAGCCCGTTGGTTCCACCGGCGCCGCCGACGTTGACCACGGAGGCCGTCTCGACGAGGTCGTTGTCCTGCAGGTCCTTCTGCATGGCGCGGCCGGTCTGGTCCCAGCCGCCTCCCGGGTCGGCCGGGACCACAATGTTGAGCTTGTCGATGGCGTCGCCGCCGCCGCTCCCGGTGGTGCTCTCGGTCATCGAGCCGCAGGCCGAAAGAGCAAGCGCGGATGCCAGGGCGAGTGCTGTCAGGGTGGTTCGGCGCGGGCCGGCTGGGTTGATCTTCATGGGGGTGTCTCTTCCTTGAGATGTGATGTGGATCACCACGCTCGTTTCAGCGTAGGAACGTGTCAAAGGCATCGGAAGAATACGGTCGTAACGCTCGTATTGGTCTTTATGGTCCCGGCGATCAGGCGGAATTCCGCGCCGCTGCGGCCCGCTGCCGTGCCACAATGGGCGCATGGTCCGGACGATGTCGCTGCGGTTCCAGCTGTTCCTGCTGCAGTTGTTCATCGTGCTCGCCGTCGTCCTGGTGGCCGGATCAACGGCCGTCGCGAGCCAGATGCAGCAGATCCGCGACCAGTATGAGGACCGCATGGTGGGGGTGGCGCAGTCGGTGGCGCAGCTGCCCTCGATCATCGAGGCGTTCGACGACCCGGAGCCCAGCGCCACCATCCAGCCGATCGCCGATCTGATCGCCCAGTCCACCGGGGTGACGTACGTGGTGGTGACCGACGAGCGCGGGGTGAGGTATTCCCACCCGAACCCGGAGCTGATCGGCAAGGTCGTGTCCACCGACCCGTCGGTCCCGCTCTCCGGCGAAATCTACGTCGGTACGCAGACCGGCACCCTCGGGGAGTCGTGGCGCGTGAAGGTTCCGATTTACTCCGCGGCTGGCGAGATTATCGGCACGGCCTCGGTGGGCACCCTTGAGTCCGAGCTCCGGGAGGACCTCTTCGAGGACCTCCCCCGCCTGCTGATCTGGCTGGTGGCTGCGGCGCTGGTCGGCTCGGCCGGATCGATCTATATCTCCCGCCTGGTCTGGCGCCGCATCTACAAGCTCGAACCCGAGGAAATCGCCTCCCTGCTGGAGACCCGCGATGCCATGCTTCACGGCATCAGCGAGGGAATGGTGGCCGTCGACGAAACCGGCCGGATCGCCCTGATGAACGACGAGGCCAAGCGGCTGCTCGAGCTCGACGACGCTGCCACCGGCCGGCACGCCTCCGCGGTGCTCGATCCCGCCCTGGCCCGGCTCCTCACCTCCCCCGGCGACGTCGACGAGACGGTCCTCGTGGGCGAGCGGGTCCTGCTGGCACGGACCACCGACGCCGTCGTCGACTCCAAGCGGGTCGGCAACGTGATGATCCTGCGCGACCGCACCGAACTCCACCAGCTCCTCACGGACCTCGACGGCGCCCGGGACGTCACCGCCGCCCTGCGCGCGCAGGCCCACGAGTTCGCCAACCGCATGCACACAGTGTCCGGGCTGCTCGAATTGGGCCGCACGGAGCAGGCGGTCGACTTCATCTCCCGCTCCGGCCACGGCGGCGCCCTGATCTCGGGCAGCATCGCCCCGGGCATCACCGATCCCGACGCCGCGAGCCTGCTGATGGCCAAGAGCACCATCTGCGCCGAGAAGGACATCACCCTCGCGGTAACGGAAACCTCCACCCTCGAGCCCGACGGCACCACCGACGCCGTCACCATCCTCGGCAACCTCATCGACAATGCGATGGAGGCCGTCGGCGCCGACGGCACGATCAGCGTGGACCTTGAATCCGGACCGGAGATTCTCCGCATCACCGTGGCCGACGACGGCCCCGGCGTGCCGGACGAGGTGCTTGGCCGGATCTTCTCCTCCGGCTTCTCGACGAAGGACGGCGGGAGTGCAGGCACCCGCGGCTTCGGCCTGGCCCTCGTGACGCGGATCGCCGAACGCCGGCACGGGCAGGTCGTCGTCGAGGAGTCGCTGCTGGGTGGCGCCGAGTTCACCGTCTTCCTCGCCCGCCAGCCCGCGGGCCGACCCCTGCAGGCATCATGAGCCCGATCCGCACCGTGGTGGTCGACGACGACTCCGAGGTCGCCGGGGTCCACACCGGGTTCCTGCTGGCCCACGGCGGCTTCGACGTCGTCGGCGTGGCGCACACCGGCGCCCGCGCGCTCGAACTCGTTGACCTGTTGAAGCCCCAGCTCGTCCTGCTCGATATCCACCTGCCGGACATGTCCGGGATCGAGGTGCTGCGCGCCGCCCGGAACCTGCCGGGGGATCCCGTGGACATCATCGCCATCACCGCTGCCCGGGAACTGGAGACGGTGCGGGCAGCGGTGGCCGGCGGCGTGCTCCACTATCTGGTGAAGCCGTTCAACTCCCGGGTCCTCAACCAGCGGCTCGACGCCTACGTGGAATACCACCGGGCCGTGGCTACCCACGCCTCGGTGGGCGCGGCGGCGCTGGATCAGCACCGCATCGACCAGCTCCTGCGGCCCACAGGCCCCGGGGCCCCGGCCGGGGCGGTCCGCGCGGCGCAGGGCCCGACGCCCAAGGGACTGTCGGCGCCCACCCTCGACGCCGTCGTCGCCGACCTGCGGACCCGGCCGGACGGCGCCTCGGCCTCGGAGGTCGCCGAGCGCCTCGGGATGGCCCGGGTGAGCGCCCGCCGCTACCTCGAATTCCTTGTCACGAAGGGCCAGGTGCGCATCGTTCCGCGCTACGGCAGCGCCGGACGGCCGGAGAAGTTCTACCTCTGGACCGGGCGCTGAACGCCCGGCCCCTGCCACCGGTGCGGGGCCGGTAGTGCGCCGGTGGCCTTGGGTGCTGCTCCTCCACGCCATGTTCCTCCAGCTGGCTGCCTATATCGTGCGTCCCGCCGCTGCCTACCGCGCCCTGGAGCTCGGCGTCGAGCCGGCGCTGCTCGGACTGATCGCGGCGAGCTTCGCGCTCCTGCCGCTGTTCATCGCCGTCCTGGTGGGCCGGGCCACCGACGCCGGGCACCAACGCGCGGTGCTGCTCGGCGGCGCAATGCTCATGGCCGGGGCCGGGGCCGGGCTGGTGTTCGCGTCGTCATCCCTTGAGCTGCTGCTGCTATGGAACGGAGTGCTCGGGCTCGGGCACCTCATGTGCGTAGTGGGCCAGCAGAGCCGGATCGCCGAGGGAGAGTCCGGTCGGCTTGATGCGGCGTTCGGCCTCTACACCTTCGCCGGGTCGGCCGGGCAGGCCGTGGGGCCGTTGTTGATTCCGGTGTTCGGGGGCGGCCGGGTGCTGCCCGACACCCGGGCGCTGTTCCTGGCCTACACCGCCTCCGCCATCGTCCTGCTGGTACTCACCTTCCCCCTGGTGCGCCACCCGCGGCGGACGGGCAGGGCCGGGGTGCGGCCGGAGATACCCCGGGGCAGCCTGGGCAGCACGTTCACCCGGACCACCCGCCGGTCCCGGGGGAAGCTGTTCGGGGCGATGGTGGTCAGTGCCATGGTGCTGGGTGCCATCGACCTGATCGCGGTGTACCTTCCGGCGCTGGGCGTGGAGCGCGGGATCCCGGCCGCCGTTGTCGGCATCCTGCTCAGCGTGCGGGCCGGGGCAACGATGGCCTCGCGGCTCTACCTCGGGCCGCTCGTGGCCCGGTTCGGCCGGGCCGAACTGATCGCCCTCTCCACGGCGGTGTCGGCGCTTGCCGTGGGCGCACTCGCCGCGCCGCTGAACCTGGTGGCGCTGGCCGCCGTCCTGGTGGTGGCGGGGGTGGCGCTGGGCATCGGGCAGCCGCTGACCATGACCGTGATTTCCCTTGAGGCACCCCGGGGCACGCAGGGCACCTGGCTGGCCCTGCGGCTGAGCGCGAACCGGCTGGGCCAGTCGGCGATCCCCGCGGCGGTGGGCCTTGTCGCGGCGTCCGCCGGGGTGGCAGGAGTCTTCGGCGTCACCGGTGCGGGACTCGCACTGGTTGCGGGCGGCTCCTGGTATTCGCTGCGGAGAGGGCGGGGCTAGGCAACCCAGCTGGGCGGTGGCGTCCTTCACCCCGAGTCCGCCGCCTGCCGATGACGCCAAGTCCCTGAAACTCAGCCCCCGCTCCGGGAGGCGCGGCTCGAACCCCCTCGCCGCGGTGATCGCCGTGCGACCTTGGGCAGCCAGCCGATGCCGGGGTTCGGGATTTCAATCCGTTGCAGCCATGGCTTGGTGCTGCGCTCGGTGTGCTCCAGGTCGAGCTGCGAGACCGCATGGTCGATGGCGGCCAGCACGGAGCCCTGGAGCATCCACAACTCCTTCTGTTCCCGCGGATCAACGTCAAGGAGCATCAGCTCGGTGAGTACGGCCCGGGTCTCGCGGACACTTTCGAGCATATGTTCAAGCGCCTCGTCGGCACGCTCCCCCATGCCGCTGCCATACTCGGCTTCGACGAGGTCGCCGAAGGCGCGCAGCCCGTTCGCCAGATCGTCAAGCACGAACGCAAACGCCCGACGAAGCTCCCTCTCGGTCGGGTCGGGCAATCCGCTCCGCTCCGCCGGCGCCGCTTTACCGATGACGACGAGCAAAGCCCGTTCGGCGGCGAGGCACTTCTCCAAGCGGTTCAGGGCAGCGCGAAGCCCCGGGTACACAACCGCCATTGCGAGCGCGCGCGGGTTGAACCGGCGGCTCTCCCTCACCGTTTCCACCTCGGCCGACGCGGTGCGGAGTTCCTTGGCGATGTCGTCTGACCACTCGTACCATTCCTTCACCTCCTCTGGATGCGGCGGTCGATCACCAAGTGCCCGTGCGACCTCGTCCATCAGCGCCGCCTGCGATCGGGTGACCCGCCGCACCGCATCGCTGGCACGCGAATTCGGGATCGCGACCGGAACCACGAGGCTGAACGCGATTCCCACCACCGTGCCGATCAGGGTGTTCGCCACGCGCACCTCCGCCGCAATGCCGGGTGTCGAGACCGCAAGGATCAGCATCCCGCTGATGGGCGCCTCGAGCGTCTGGTCCCCCAGCCGCAGCACCATGGCGGCGGTCAGGGAGGCGGCGATCACGAGGCCCAGGCTCCACCAGGACAGTCCGATCATCGCTGTGACGCCGATGGCGATGAGAACGCCGGTGAGCACCGCCCCGACCCGGACCATTCCCATCAGGAGCGTTCCGACCGTCGAGGCCTGAACCACCAGCAGAGCCGTGAGCGGTGCGGTCAGGTCGAGAATGCCGGGAAAGAGAATGTCGGCGACGACGTAGGCGACCACTGCTGCCACAGTGAGCCGGAGAATCTGCGTGGCGGCCGGCGTAAGACGCTTCGGCACCTCACCCAACGACGCCGGCATGGCAGGCCAGACCGACCACAGCATCCGGCGCACGCTCCAATGCCGACGCGGCTTGCGACTTCCATTCCGTTCGCTCATGCTGATCCCGGGACTGGTTGGGAGGACGCGCCCCCGGCGAAGCAACCGCTGCACCGGAGCGCGTCTTGGCCTGAACGTACCCCCGACAACGCCGTGTGACTACCCGCCTGGGTTCGATCGCGGGACTTTTCCCGGCCGAAACAAGAAGCCTGTTGGATTTGCGTGCCGCAGGGTCCATCCGGAGCTGGTGGAGCGCCTGGCATCAACGAGAGGATCTGAACGTGCGACACCAAGCATGGCGGACCCGCCGCGAAGAGCCGCGCGACATCGAAGCGATTCACGCAATCAACGCGGCAGCCTTTGATACCGAGGATGAGGCCAATCTCGTCGAAGCCCTGCGCGGCGACCCGGCTTGGATCGACGGCCTGTCCATCGTCGTGACCACAGCCGACGACGAGCCGGTTGGGCATGCCCTGCTCACCCGCTGCTCCATCGGCGACGCCCCCGCGCTCTGTCTTGCACCGTGCGCGGTCATCCCCTCCCGCCAACGCACCGGAGCCGGTACGGCTGCCGTCCAGGCTGCCCTTAACGCCGCCCGCGCCATGGGAGAAGCCTTCGTGGTCGTCCTGGGGCACCCGGACTACTACCCCCGGTTCGGCTTCGAGCGCGCCTCCGCCTCCGGGATCCGGCTCAGCATCGACGTTCCCGACGAAGCCCTCATGGCCCTGTCGCTCGACCCGCAGCGGGCGCTCCCGGCGGGAACGGTCCACTACGCGAACCCCTTCGGCATCTAGCGGTTCATCCCCGGGGCGCGTCGTCCTCCGTCGCGCTCACAATGGCGAACCGCCGGCCCACCGGGTAGGAAAGTCCAGCGTCGTCAAGGGAGATCAGGTCCCCGGGCTCCAGGGACAGCGACGAGGAGACAACGACCCGCCCTTCGGCGCTGACGAGTGACGCTGCGGGCCCCAGTTGGCGCAGGCCCCGGATGAGGTTTTGTTCGAGGGTGCGCACGGCGACGTCGGTGCCGACGATCCCGGCGAGTTCCGCGCTGCCCTCCCTGCGGACCGGGTGGGTGAAGGTGACGACGTAGTCGTCCGTGCACAGGAAGTCGATGTAGGGCCCCGTCGCGTGCGGAATGCCGGATTCCACCGGAATCCGGAACCACTCGGCCTTGAGGTAGCGCTCCATGGAGCTGGGGCTGAAGTTCGCCAGCGCATCAACGCGCTCCAGCTGGGGCCCCTGCCACCAGGCGATGTAGCTGCGGTCGGGGCCGACAAGCCCGGAGTTGGCGATGAAGCCCGCTCCGGCGAGTTCGGGGCTGTCCCTGGCAAGCAGTCCCTTCACCGCGGGCTGCACGAGGCCGTCAATGGCCGCGCCGGCAACCATACCCTTCAGGTCCGAGAGGTCCTTGCCGAGATCCTGTGCCCACTTCTCGAGGGTGACCTCGATGCCGGCGATCAGGGACTGCACCTGGCGGACGGGTGCCGGTACATCGATCTTTTCTGCAGCCATGAAAGGCTCCTTGGGGGCGCGGAGTGTCATCGCGAATGCTCGTCCAGCAGCCAGTGGATCAGGGCGTGGACGAGTTCCTTGGTTGTGGTTTCGGCGAGCGCACTGTTCCGGGCCTCAATGGCGTCGGCGACGGCGGCACGCATGCCGACGGAGGCCTCGCGGAAGGCTTTGTCGGTGTAGGGCAGCAGGGTCAGGGTTCCGAGGTCGGCCTGCAGTCGCACCAGTTCCCGGCCCAGGCGGGCCGAGCGGGCGATGGCGGCGAGTTCGAGCAGGAACTCAGAGTCGACGAGGCGCCAGGACAGCAGCGTCTCCTGCGACGGGCGGAGGTAGGTCCGCAGGATGGCCAGCTCCGTCGCGTCGGCCCGGCGCGCGGCGATCCCGGCGCAGGCAACCGTGATGATCGAGTAGTGCAGTCCGAGGTCGTTGATCTGCAGGCGGGTGAGTGCCTGGAGCTGTTGAAGCGCTCCCCTGGTTGAGGGAAGGAAGTCCTCGGCGACGAAACTGCCTCCGTTGCGGCCGCGGGTCGTGGTGATCAGGCCCCGCGCCCGGAGGCTCGAGAGCGCCTCCCGTGCGGTGACAGGGGAAACACCAAGGGCCGCGGCGAGCTCAACCTCGCTCGGCAGCCGCTGGCCGCTCACCAGCAGCCCGGTCTCCACGGCCTGCTCGATGCGCTCAACCACCTGATCGGCCAGCCCTGCCGAACGCAGCGGCGAGAAAACGGCGGCAAGTCCCCGCGAGGCGGAGGCGGCTTGCTGGGTCACGGACTCACTGTAACGAGAAATTTCTGCCCACGTCTATACATAAAACATATAAGGTCATAGGCTTTAGCGCAGTTCGACGAGTGAGGCAGGTCACAGTGCCTCCACAGCTGCCCCGGCAGCGGAAAGGCACCGGCCCCGATGACCCAGACGGCCCTCAACCCAGGAGTGAAGACAGTGTCCTCCAACGTTCCGGCGATCTCCCTGCGCGGGCTCACCAAGGAGTTCGGCGAGACGACGGCGGTCGACGGGATCGACCTCGAGATCCGCCAGGGCGAGTTCTTCTCGATGCTCGGTCCGTCGGGATCGGGCAAAACGACGGTGCTGCGCCTCATCGCCGGCTTCGAGTCCCCCACCCGGGGAACGGTCGAACTCGAGGGAACCGACGTCACGGCGCGCGCGCCCTTCGACCGGGACGTGAACACGGTCTTCCAGGACTATGCGCTCTTTCCCCACATGAGCCTCATCGACAACGTGGCGTACGGCCTGAGGGTGCGCGGGGTCCCCAAGCGGGAGCGCCGCGAGCGTGCCGCGGCGGCACTCGACCGCGTCCAGCTCGGCAGCTTCCTCGGCCGCAGGCCCTCGCAGCTCTCCGGCGGCCAGCGGCAGCGGGTCGCCCTCGCCCGGGCGCTCGTCGTCGAGCCTCGGGTGCTCCTGCTCGACGAGCCCCTTGGAGCCCTCGACCTCAAGCTGCGCCAGCAGATGCAGGTCGAGCTCAAGGAGCTGCAGCGCTCGCTCGGGATCACCTTCATCTTCGTCACCCATGACCAGGAGGAGGCGCTCACGATGAGCGACCGGATTGGCGTCTTCAACGCCGGCCGCCTGGTGCAGGTCGGCTCGGCGAAGGAGATCTACGACCGCCCGAACGGCGAATTCGTCGCCAACTTCGTCGGAACCTCGAACATCTTCCCCGCCGCCGTGGGATCGAGCCTGTACGGGAGGCCTGAGGCGTTCTCAGTGCGGCCCGAACGCCTTCGTCTTGCCCACCCCGGCGACGCCGGCCGGCACGGCACCACCGCGATCCGGGGAACCGTCTCGGCGCTGGTGTACCTCGGGCACGCCACGCAGGTCCGGGTGTCCATCAGCGACGGCACCACCGTGGTGGTCCTTGTCCACCCGACCGCCCTGGCCGAGGAGGACGTCACGCCGGGCCGGGAGGTCGCGGTCGAGTGGCGCACCTCCGACGTCGTCTGGCTCCCGCCCACCGGCTGACCGGGCGGCATCCCGGACTGTAACCGACTTCCCGCATCATCGACCGAAAGGCAGAACCATGAGCACGTCCACCAAGCGGTACTGGCCGCTTTCCCTGGCCGCGGTCGCCGTCCTCGCGGCGACCTCCTGCGGCACCACCTCCGGCGGTGGCGAACCCGACGCCGAGGCGCCCGCGAAGACCGCCCAAACGGAAATCGGCGAAGGTGAAGGCAAGCTGTCGATCCTGGCGTGGCCCGGCTACGTCGAGGACGGCAGCAACGACCCCGAAGTCGACTGGGTCTCCGCCTTCGAGGAGGAGACCGGGTGCATGGTCGACTTCAAGCCCTTCGGCACCTCCGATGAGGCCGTCACCCTCATGCGCACCGGGCAGTACGACGTCGTCTCCGCCTCCGGGGACGCGTCGCTCCGTCTGATCGCCGGCGGCGACGTCGAACCGGTGAACACCGATCTGCTGGAGAACTACGACGACGTCTACCCGTTCCTCAAGGACCAGCCGTGGAACACCGTCGACGACAAGAACTACGGGATGCCGCACGGCTGGGGCGCCAACGTGCTGATGTACCGCGCGGACCTGGTCGACCCGGCCCCCACCTCCTGGAAGGCGGTGTTCGAGGACGCCGAGAAGTACTCGGGCAAGGTCACCGCCTACGACTCCCCCATCTACATCGCCGACGCCGCCCTGTACCTGATGAAGCACAAGCCGGAGCTCGGGATCGAAAACCCCTACGCCCTCGACAAGGACCAGCTGGCGGCCGCCGTCGACCTGCTGAAGTCCCAGCGGGAGCATGTCGGCGAATACTGGTCCGACGTCGTCAAGGAGGTCCAGTCCTTCGCCAGCGGCGGCAGCGTCGTCGGCACCACCTGGCAGGTCGGAGCGAACATCGCCACGGCCGACGGCACTAAGGTCGAAACGATCCTTCCCGAAGAAGGAGCCACCGGCTGGTCCGACACCTGGATGATCGGCTCGGAATCGAAGAACAAGAACTGCGCCTACATGTGGCTCGACTACATCGCCAGCCCCGAGGCCAACGCCCAGGTCGCCGAGTACTTCGGTGAGTCCCCCGCCAACCCCGCCGCGTGCGAGCTGACAAAGGACGCCAACCACTGCGAGACGTTCCACTCCGGCGACGAGGAATACGCCAACCAGATCTGGTACTGGACCACCCCGGTGGCCGACTGCATCGACGGACGCACCGACGTCGAATGCACCGACTACTCCGAATGGACCAAGGCCTGGACCGAGATCAAGGGCTGAACCGGGCCCACAGGCCGGAGCACACCCGCATCAGCAGGACGGATGAAAAAGGTAACCACAGATGACACTTGAGACCGAACCGCGGCCCGCCCCGGCGCCGCCCCGGACGGGACACCGGCGGGTATCGGCGGCGCTGCACCGCAGCCCCCGCCTGCGCCTGGCGGGTCTGCTCACCGCTCCGGCGGCCTGGCTGGTCCTGGTGTACATCGCGGCCCTGGCCGCCCTGCTGATCACGGCCCTCTGGACGGTGGACACCTTCACCGGGAAGGTGTCCACCACCTGGACCCTCGACAATATCCTCACCGTCACCACCGACCCCGTGTACCAGGCGATCACGCTGCGGACCCTGCGCATCGCCGTCGTCGTGACCCTGATCGACATGGTGATCGCCCTGCCCATCGCCTTCTTCATCGCCAAGGTGGCCGACAAGCGGTGGGAGAAACTGCTCATCGTGGCGGTCCTGATGCCCCTGTGGGCCAGCTACCTCGTCAAGGCGTACGCGTGGCGGAACGTCCTCGCCGAGGGCGGGCTGCTCGAGTGGCTCGGCGCCCCGGTGGGCCTGAACAGCCCCGGCTACAGCGAAACCGCGGTCGTCCTGACCCTCGCCTACATCTGGCTCCCCTACATGATCCTTCCCCTCCACGCCGGCTTCGAGCGGGTGCCCGACTCGCTGATCGAGGCCTCGGGCGACCTGGGCGCGAAGCCGCTGGCGACGCTGCGCCTGGTGGTCCTGCCCATTCTGGTGCCCTCGATCATCGCCGGGACCATCTTCACGTTCTCCCTCTCCCTCGGTGACTACATCACCGCGCAGATCGTCGGGGGCACCACCCAGATGCTCGGCACCGTCGTCTACGCGAACGTCGGGGCGGCGAACAACCTGCCGCTGGCGGCCGCGGTGGCGCTCATCCCGATCGCCATCATCATGATCTATCTCTTCGTGGTCCGCCGCACCGGCGCCCTGAACAACCTGTAGGAGCCGGCCGTGAAGCTATCCCGCAGCGCCAAGACCATCCTCGGGGTCATCACCGGGCTGATCCTGCTGTTCATCTACCTGCCGCTGCTGCTGGTGGTGGTGAACTCCTTCAACGCCGACCGCACCTTCGGCTGGCCCCCGCGCAGCTTCACCCTTGAGTGGTGGGGCCGGGCCGTCGCCTCCGAGGGGGTCCGGGACGCCCTGGCGACGTCGGTGCAGGTCGCCGTGATCTCCACAATCATCTCGCTCATCCTGGGCACGCTGCTGGCCCTGGCCCTGCAGCGGTACAGCTTCTTCGGGCGGGACGTGATCAACCTGCTGGTCATCCTGCCCATCGCGCTGCCCGGCATCGTCACCGGCATCGCCCTGAACAATCTGTTCACCACGGTGCTGGGAGTTCCGCTGAGCCTGTGGACGGTCATCGTCGCGCACGCTACCTTCTGCATGGTGACCGTGTTCAACAACGCCATCGCCCGGCTGCGCCGCGTCAACGGCAGCCTCGAGGAGGCTTCGGCGGACCTCGGGGCCGGGGTCTTCACCACCTTCGTTCTGGTCACCCTGCCCCAACTGCGCTCGGCCCTGCTCGCCGGTGGACTGCTGGCATTCGCCCTGAGCTTCGACGAGATCATCGTCACCACCTTCACCATCGGTGCCGGCCAGCAGACCCTCCCGGTCTGGATCCTCTCGAACCTGTTCCGCCCCAACCAGGCGCCCGTGGTGAATGTCGTCGCCGTCATCCTCATCGTCGTCTCCATCGTTCCCATCTGGCTGGCACAGCGGCTCTCCAGCGACTCGGTGGCCGGAACCGGCGCGCCGGGCATCGGGCGGGGGAAGATAAAGAAAGCCAAGGTTCCATCCGCCCCCTGACCCAGAGGTGACCCCATCCTCGACCTGCTGCTCACCAACGCGGCCATCTCCCCACTGGCCGGGGCCTCCCCCACCGCCGCCACCCTGGGGATCCTGCACGGACGCATCGTCGGACTCGACGGGCAGGTCAAGGGCCTCGCCTCCCGCCGCACCCTGGACTGCCGCGGCGCGGTGGTCCTCCCGGGGTTCGGGGACGCGCACAACCACATGGCGTGGTTCGGGCAGTCCCTCTCCGAACTCGACCTCAGCGGCTGCGCCACCGTCGAGGAGGTGTACGACGCCGTCGCGGCCTTCGCCTCGGGCCTCGACGCCGGAGAGTGGGTCATCGGGTCCGGCTACGACAACACGATCCTCGGCGCCCACCCGCACCGGAAACGGCTCGACGCCGCGGCACCGGGCCGCCCGGTCTGGCTCAAGCACCGCTCCGGCCACGCGGCCACGGTGAACACCGAGGTGCTGGCCCGGGCCGGGGTGATGGACGGATCGGCCCCGACACCGGTCGGCGGGGAGGTGGTCCGGGACGCCGAAGGGCCCACCGGGGTGCTGCAGGAACAGGCCCAGAAACTGGTGACCCGGCTCGTCATCCCCTACCCGGTGGAGGCCCTGGCCGACGCCATCACCGCCGCCAGCGAACGCTACGCCGCCGAAGGGCTGACCCACGTCACCGAGGCCGGCATCGGCGCGGGCTGGATCGGGCGCAGCCCGGTGGAACTCTCCGCCTACACCCTCGCCCGCGAGCGCGGCGGGCTGAGGACCCGGGTGCAGCTGATGGCCAGCAGCGACGCCCTCCACCCGCTCACCTCCCACCGGCAGGACCGGGTCACCTTCGGGCTCGACCTCGGACTGCGCACCGGCTTCGGCGATGACACGCTGCGGCTGGGGCCGATGAAGATCTTCATCGACGGATCCCTCCTCGGGCGCACCGCCGCCGTCACCGAACCCTTCTGCGGGCAGGAGCACATCACCGGAAGCCTTCAGCTCTCCCTCGGGGAGCTCACCGCCCGCATCGTCGACGCCCACTGCTCCGGCTGGACCGTCGCCGCCCACGCCATCGGCGACCGTGCCGTCGACGTCGCCCTCGACGCGTTCGAGGCCGCGCAGGCCGCCCGTCCTCGCCCGGGAGTGCGCCACCGGATCGAACACGCCGGCCTCGTCCGGGAGGACCAGCTGCCGCGCTTCCGCGCGCTCGGCGTCACCCCGGTTCCGCAGCTGCGCTTCCTCTATGAAATGGGACAGGTCATGCTCGAGACGGTCGGCGGGGAGCGCGAGGCCCTGGTGTACCGGCACCGGTCCTTCCTCGAGGCCGGAGTCCGGGTGCCCGGCAGCTCCGACCGCCCGGTGGCGGCGGGTGCCCCGCTGCTGGGGATGCAGTCGATGGTCGAGCGCAGCACCGCCGCCGGCCGGGTGATGAGCCCCGCCGAACGGGTCGACGCCGCCACGGCCCTGCACGCCTATACCGTGGACGCAGCGTGGATCGCCGGAGACGAGGACATCCGGGGCACCCTCGAGCCGGGAAAACTCGCCGACCTCGTGCTGCTGTCGGACCATCCGGCGGCCGTGCCCGCCGACACGATCGGGCAGATCCAGGTGCTCGCCACCTTCGTCGGCGGCCGCTGCGTCCACGGGGAGGACTTCGTCGCCTCCCTGGAGGTGTAGCCGTGCCGGAGCTGGCTGCGGCCACGGCCGGTGAGCCCTGGTGGAAGACCGCCGTCATCTACGAGGTGTACCCGCGCTCCTTCGCGGACGGCAACGGCGACGGCGTGGGCGACCTGCCGGGCCTCCTGGCGAGACTGCCCTACCTCGCCTCCCTCGGGGTGGACGGCTTCTGGCTGACACCGTTCCAGACCTCCCCCCAGGTCGACCAGGGCTACGACGTGAGCGACTACCGCGGGGTAGATCCGCTGTTCGGCACTCCGGCCGATTTCGACGCGGTGCTCGACCGGGCCCACGGCCTGGGCCTGCGCGTCCTGGTCGACGTCGTCCCCAACCACTGCTCGGTGGAACACCCACTCTTCCGGCAGGCCCTCGCGGCGGGTCCCGGCTCGAACGAGCGGGAGCTGTTCCACTTCGCCGAGGGGCACACGGACGGCTCTCCCCCGAACAACTGGCAGAGCGTCTTCGGCGGACCGGCGTGGACCCGCGCGGACCCGGAGTCGACGACCGACACGCAGTGGTACCTGCACCTGTTCTCCCCGGCTCAGCCCGATTGGAACTGGCGCAACCCCGCCGTGGGCGACTACTTCTTCGAGGTGCTGCGGTTCTGGCTGGACAAGGGCGTGGACGGGCTGCGCATCGATGTGGCGCACGCCCTGTTCAAGGCCGAGGGGCTTCCCGACTCCTCCACCGGCACCCCCGTGGTGGACGGGCTGCGCTCCAACCGGCAGGTCTCCGACCAGGAGGAGGTGCACGCCGTCTACCGAAGGTGGCGCACGCTCGCCGACTCCTACTCCCCGCCGCGCGTGCTGGTCGGCGAGGTCAATCTCGATCCCCACCGTGCCGCCCGGTACACCCGGCCGGACGAACTGCATCAGGCCTTCGCCTTCGCGTTCGTGCGGCTCGGCTGGGACCCGGTGGCCTGGGCCGTCGTAGGCGCCGAACTGGAAGCGGCACGGAAGGCCCACGGCGCGGCCCCGACCTGGGCGCTGGAAAACCACGACGTCGTCCGTACCGCCACCCGGTTCGGCGGCGGCGGGCGCGGCGCCGCACGGGCCCGGGCGGCCCTGCTGATCGTCCTGGGGCTGCCCGGCGGAGCCTACATTTACCAGGGCCAGGAACTCGGGCTCCCCGAAGCCGAGGTGCCGCCCGCGGCCCGGCGCGACCCCATGGTGGCCCGCGGCGGGATCTCCCGCGACGGCGCCCGGGTCCCGCTGCCCTGGACCGTGGACGCGGCATCGGCACATGGCTTTTCGATGACCGATCCCGCGGCCGAACCGTGGCTGCCGCAACCACCCGGATGGGGGCAAGGGGCCATCGAGGCCCAACGGAACGACCCGGCGTCTCCGCAGCAGCTGGTGGTCCGCGCCCTCGAGCTCCGCCGACGGCTGCTGGCGGAGGGCGTACTCGACGCCGGCGACGGCGCGTCCTGGCACGTCGACGACGGCGGCCTGTTGCTGTGCGAGCGCGGGCACGGCTTCTTGCTGGCCGTGGCCATGGGCGAAGGTCCCGTGCGGCTTCCCGCCGGGACGGTGCTGATCACCGCCGTTCCGCAGGCTGCCGAGGGCTGGCTTGAACCCGACAACGCGGCCTGGCTGCTCCGCGCCCGCAGTTGAGCCGGGCTGCGACCGAACCTCGAACCGCCGGCGCTGCGCTAGTCCTCGGTCGGCAGGGTTCCTGTCGGAATGGTCGACTCGTCCGGTGTGGGCCCGTCGGTCTCCCCGTCGGAGGTTGGGAGTGTCCCGGTGGGGATCGTCGACTCCATCGGCGACGCGGAGTCCGTAGGAACGGGTGTGATGTTGCCCGTGGGCGGCACCACTGGCTCCTCGGCGGGATTGTCGCAGCCCATAAGCGCCAGGGCACTCAGGACTACGACGACCGGAAGGCTCTTCAATGTCTTGAAATTCATGTCCGCATCTTCCCCTTGGTCCGTCCCCTTGCCCTTCAACGGTAGCTAGGGGCAAATCGCTGGGAACAGCAGCGATTCGGCTCTGGTCCTGCTTGGAGAAGCGCCGGGACCGGCGTAAAATGCTTCACCGCCCCTTCGACGGCCTGCGGAACCGTATCCCTCGGCCGGCCGTAGCCGTCCACTAGGATCGGACCGAAGTGTCATCCAACGGGCGGAGCCTGGTCTTGAGCGTATTCATCGGCACCTCCGGGTGGAGCTACGACCACTGGAACGATGTGCTCTATCCCGCGGGTACGCCGACCGCCCGGCGGCTGCAGTACTACTACCAGCGGTTCAGCACCGTCGAGCTGAACGCCAGTTTTTACCGGTGGCCCCGGGAGTCGACCTTCGCCGGCTGGCGGGAGCGCCTTCCGGCCGAATTCCTCTTCTCGGTCAAGGCCCCGCGGGGACTCACCCACGCCAAGAAGCTGTACGCGCCGGAGGTGTGGGTCGAGCGCATCATCCGGTGCTGGCACGAGCTGGGCGACAAGCGGGCCGTTCTCCTGGTGCAGCTCCCGCCCGCGATGCAGCGCGACGATGCCCGGCTCGACTACTTCCTGGCCCTGCTGCCGGACTGGATCCGGGTCGCCGTTGAGTTCCGGCATCCGAGCTGGGAGACGGAGGAGGTCTATTCGCTGCTCGAACGGCACGGTGCGGCGTACTGCGTGATGAGCGGCGCCAACCTGCCGTGCGTCCTGCGTGCCACCGCGCCGTTCGTCTATCTGCGGATGCACGGCCCGGACACCCATCACCTGTACGGCGGGTCCTACAGCGATGCGGATCTGCATTGGTGGGCGGACCGGATCCGTGAGTGGCAGGGTGCCGGGAAGGACGTGTTCGTGTACTTCAACAACGACGGCGGCGGCAACGCGGTCCGCAATGCCGACACGCTGCGGACGATCCTGGGCGCCCGCTAGGTCCCCCGGCCTTCGGCCCGAGCCCGGCCCGCAGCAGAAAGTGCTCCATTCCCAGCCGGTGATCCGTTTAGGGTAAGCAGCATGACCAACTCTGCTGATATTGGACCCGATGCCAACCACCAGCGCCCTGAAGGCGTCGACGACGCCACCGTCGAGGCCCTGGGCAAGCTCTCCGAGGCACTCGAGGTGGTTGAACATGCCCGGGGCTACCTGTACGGCTTCCACCGTCTGACGGGCAAGGCCGACCTGGCCTTGGGTGAGGCGGTCGAACTGCTCCGCACGGCCGGTCACGCGGACCTCGCCGAAACCCTCAACAAGGACCTCGTGGGCCGCAATGTGATCGAAGGACGCTGGACATTCCAGATCGTCGAGGACTACGACGATCACTACTATGCGGAGTTTAAGGCGCTCGAGAAGCTGGCCCGGGACAAGCTGGCCGACGGCAAACGTCACCTCTTCGAGGCCGAGATGAAGGAAGACCGCCGCACGCAGGGCCGCGAGCACCATGAGGCCCTGCCGCCGGAAGCCTCCTAGGTGGGAGCCCCAACCCTTAACACCGAGCGCTCAGGCTCCGGCGAGCCGCTGGTCCTGGTGCACGGCCTGGGCTCGAGCCTGCGCAACTGGGATCCCGTGGTGCCCGCCCTGGCCCGCCAGCGTGAGGTCGTGGCCGTCGACCTGCCCGGCTTCGGCACCAGCGCTCCGCTCACCGGCGAGGTGACCATTGCGACCCTCACGGATGCACTGCAGGACTACCTCGTGGAGCAGGGCCTGGCCGACGCCGACGTCGTCGGCAGCTCCATGGGCGCCCGGATGGTGGTCGAACTGGTTCGACGGGGACATCGCGGCTCCGCCGTCGCGCTTAGCCCGGGCGGATTCTGGAACCATCGACAACGCGCAATCTTCACGGCAAGCATCACAGCCTCCATCGCCCTCGTGCGGCGCATCCAGCCGGCGCTCCCCTTCCTGACACGGCACGCCGCCGGACGCACGGCGCTATTGGCCCAGTTTTCGGCCCGGCCATGGCGGCTCGACCCGCAACTCGTCCTCAGGGAGCTGCGCGGGTTTGCCACCTCCCCCAGCCTCGACGACGCCCGCAGGGCGCTCTCCTACGGGCCCAATCAGTCCGGCGCCCCCGGAGGGACGCTCAAGGGCAGGCTCGCCTTCGGCTGGGGACGCCAGGACCGGGTAACCCTGCCCAGTGAAGCCGCCCTGGCCATGACCCTCTACCCCGGGGCCACCCTGGAATGGTTCGAGAACTGTGGGCACTTTCCGCACTGGGACCAGCCAGAGCGGACCGTGGACTTCCTGCTCCGCGTCCTCCGGTGAGTCGGGGGCTTGGGTCGGGTCAGCGCTGCTTCCGGTTCGTGATCGCCGCCCGGGTTGTCTCCAGCGCCTCGACCGTCGCGTCGTAGCTGCTCTGCGCCACGCCCACGAAAATGCAGTCGACCACCGCGAGCTGGGCAATCCGCGACGCCATGGCGCCGGAGCGGAAAGCGGTCTCACGGACCATCGTGAGCAGGCACAGGTCCGTGGCCTCGGCGAGCGGTGACCCTGCGCCGTTGGTGATCCCGATGGTCGTTGCCCCTGCCTCCCGCGCCCGCTCAACAAACTCGAGGGTCTCCGCGGTCCTGCCGCTGTGGGAGAAAGCTACGGCAACGTCGCCGGCGGCCATCAGGGACGCGCCCATCAGGGCGTCGTGGGGGTCATCGAAGGAGTGGACCATCCGGCGGATCCGGAACAGCTTGTGCTGGAGGTCGTCGGCCACCACGGCTCCGGCGCCGACTCCGTAGACCAGGATCTGGCGCGCAGTGCTGATGCTCTCGACCGCGCTGCGCAGCTGGTCGATGTCCAGGTGGGAAAGGGTCTCTTCAATGCCCAAAGTTTCCGCGAAGGCGATCTTGGCGACAGTGTCGGCCAGGGAGTCGTCGGGGCTGATGTCGGCACCGAACCGTTTCGTGTCCCCGAACTGCGCGGTCTCGCGGCCAATCTCGGTGGCCATCGAAAGGCGCAACTGGGCGTAGCCCGCGTAGCCAACAGCACGGCAGAAGCGCACCACTGAAGGTTCGGACGTACTGCAGATGTGCGCCAGCTCCGAAATGGTGTGGCGCAGCACCGTCTCCGGATCGGCGAGGATTTCCTCAGCCACCCGCCGCGCGGAAGGAGGAAGCGTGGGCAGCTGCGCCTGAATTGCCGATTGGATGCTCATCTGCCGCTTTCGGAAGCCGGTCGAAGGGAATAGTCAGTCAGTTACAACCATGTAAAAGGTATCGTAAGTGACCTACATAGGGGAGGCTGCTGCGATGGGTGGACACATGAAGGATGGCGTACCAGTCCTCCCCTCGGGCAGAGGTGGCTCCAACCCGGCGCTCCTCCTCACCGCGCACGCCGTCACGATCCCCCTCGTGAGGCCCTTCGTCACCGCGGTACGCCGCACGACGGTCCTCGAATCGGTGCTCGTCGAGGTGCGGGACGCCGAAGGGCGCTCGGGCTGGGGTGAAGCCCCGATCAGTGCGGTAACGGGCGCGACGACGGCCGGCGTCATCGCCTCGGTGCACGGTCCGCTGCAAACCCTCGTGGAGTCCGGCGGCGGATCAGGGGATCTTTCCGCTGCGCTTTCCCGGATTGCGGGCTCGGACGAACGCAGCGCCGCCCGCATGGCCGTGGACTGCGCGCTGCACGACCTCGCGGCACGCCGTGCAGGGCTGCCGCTGTACCGCTACCTGGGCGGCCGGCACAACCGCATCCTCACCGACATGACCCTCTCCGTCGACGGACCCGCGGCCCTTGCCCGGGCCGCCGCCTCCCACCGGGCCGCCGGGTTCGACTGCGTGAAGGTCAAGCTCGATGCGCACGGCGATCCGGTGGCGAAGCTGCGGGCGGTGCGGAACGCCGTGGGCGCCGACGCCCGGGTGCGCATCGACGCCAATCAGGCCTTTACCGCCGACGAGGCCATCCGCTTCATCACGGCCATCGAGGATGACGGAGTCGACCTTGAACTCGTGGAGCAGCCGGTTCCAGCCGGTGACTGGGACGGACTTGCCCGCGTCACCTCCGCCGTGCGGACCCCAATCCTCGCCGACGAATCCGTCTGGACCGTGAAGGACCTTCATCGGCTGATCGACGCCGGCGCGGCGGCAATGGTCAACATCAAGCTCGCCAAGACCGGCGGGCTTACCCCAGCAATGGAGCTGGCCTCGACGGCGCGGGCCGCCGGCATCGGGGTGCTTGTGGGTTGCATGATGGAAAGCGGCGTCGGCATCGGCGCGGCCGCCGCCTTCGCCTCGGCCCTGGCCGGTGAGTCCGGGGCGGAAGTTCCGCAGGACCTCGACGGCGGCCTGTGGCTTCGGGAGCCACCCGTCGACGGCGGGTCCCGCTACTCGGGCAGCACCATCATCCTGGACGATGCGCCGGGCACCGGAATCACGCGGTTGCGGAAGCCACAGCCGCAGCGCTGACCGCAGCCGACGCCGACCGGTTCTCCTCTATTTCCGCCCGATGCTCCTGGGCCCACCCCACGAGCGGCATGGCCTGCCGGAGGAAGCCCGCACCCAGTGGGGTCAGCGCGTATTCGACTCGAGGGGGCATCTCCGGATACGAGGTGCGGGTCACCATTCCGTCTTTCTCGAGGGTCCGCAGGGTCGCGGTCAGCACCCGGTGGGAAATGGGGGGCAGGGCCGCCTGCAGCGCAGTGAATCTCAGCGGCCCGCCGGCGAGCTGATCGAGTGCGGCCATTGTCCACTTGTCGCCCAATCGACTGACGACCTCCCGCACGAAGGCGATCGTCTCTGCTTCCTTGTCGCAGATGACCTGTGCCTGCTCGACCGCAGCTAATTTCATGATTGCCGATTCTCCGGATCCTGTTGGCCTTCATTCGCCCCATGCTGGATTCCGAGGCGGGCGGCCCGAGCGGGCCTCCTGCCACGGCAGCATGCGGGTGCTCGCCCCGCAGCCCGGGATGAGGACTCCGCCCGCGGGAACGCGCCCTCCAATTATGCCGGACCATCCTGTATGCAAGCCGGGTCCCCCTTGCAGTCCCGACGCCACCAGAATTCAGGCAGAGAGAATCAACGGCACGGTGCCATCGGCGCAAATTCGAATTACGAATTCGCGCCGGGGTTTTCCCGAACATCGGCCGGAACAATTAGGGACTCTCCGGAGTTCCGAAGCCGAGAAAGGCGGAAGCGCTTGAGCGGGCAAATGCTCCGGATATGCGGTTGGGAATTCTTCCAGCGGCCAGCCGATCGGTCCGTTGTACGCCCGGCAGCCTGCAGGCGTCGCCGAAGGGGCCTGAAGGCCCGGGCTTGGACGTCCGATCCCGGCCGCCCGAGACTCTTGCGTCGACGCCTAAACGCAGCCCATGTGAATCATTCTCATTTTCAGGTGCGTAACGCACGTTAAAGTGCGTATTGCAACGCACTTTAAAGTGCGTGTTGAAAACGGAAATATTGCCGATTCAGGGCGGGTTGTAGATCTTGCTGAACAAGCACACGAACAACTGGTCCTGGAAGGGAACACTATGACTAAGATCGCAATCATCCTTGGAAGCACGCGCCCCGGGCGCAACGGCGAAGCTGTCGCCAACTGGGTCTTCGAGAAGGCTGCAACCCGCGACGCTGCCAGCTACGAGATCATCGACCTCCGGGACTACCCGCTGCCTCACTTCGACGAGCCGATGCCGCCGCTGATGGGCCAGTACTCGCAGGACCACACCAAGGACTGGGCCGCGAAGATCGCCGAATTCGACGGCTACGTCTTTGTCACCCCCGAGTACAACCACTCGACCTCCGGTGTCCTGAAGAACGCCATCGACTTCCTGTCCGCTGAGTGGAACAACAAGGCCGCCGGGTTCGTCAGCTACGGCGCCACCGGTGGCGTCCGCGCGGTTGAGCACCTCCGCCTCGTCGCCGCTGAACTGCAGATGGCAACGGTCCGCGACCAGGCAGCCCTGTCGCTGTACACCGACTTCGAAAACTTCTCGGTCCTGAAGCCGGGCGACCACCAGGTTGCGGCGCTGGAGAGCATGTTCAACCAGCTCGAAGCCTGGTCGAAGGCTCTCGAGCCGCTGCGCGCCGAGGTCGCCGTCGCCTAAGTGCTTCAGCAGTTTCGGCCGATGACCGGCGGAGCCTGAATCAACCCGGAATGGCCTCGGGCCGGGCTCTGGAGTTGTAGTGTCCGGCCCACTACGCCAACCAGCACAGGTACGGCCTGCCCACCGCACGGCGGTGGGCAGGCCCCGGCACAGAGGACAGCCTCATGGAATTTGGAGTATTCACGGTCGGGCAAATTGGGTTCGATCCGAACTCCGGTCAACAGCCCAACGAACACGAACGTCTTCTGGGACTCACCAGGCTCGCAAAGCACGCCGAAGAGGCCGGCCTCGACGTCTTCGCCCTCGGTGAGCACCACAACAAGCCGTTCACCGTCAGCTCGCCGACAACGGTCTTGGGCTACATCGCCGGCCAAACGAGCACCATCACACTCTCCACGGCGACCACGCTCATCACCACCAACGATCCGGTGAAGATCGCCGAGGACTACGCCACCCTCCAGCACCTCACCAACGGTCGGATGGACCTCATGCTCGGTCGCGGCAACACCGTGCCCGTCTACGAGTGGTTCGGCCAGGACGTGCAGGAGGGCATCCCCCTCGCCGTCGAGAATTACGGTCTGCTGCACCGGCTCTGGCGCGAGGACGAGGTGAATTGGAGTGGGAAGTACAGGACGCCGCTGCGCCACTTCACCGCTACTCCCCGACCACTGAACGGCACCCCGCCGTTCGTCTGGCACGGCTCTATCCGCAGCCCCGAGATCGCCGAGCAGGCAGCCCGGTACGGTGATGGTTTCTTCGTGAACAACCTGTTCATGCCCACCAGCTACTTCGCCCAGTACGTCGACTTCTACCGCGAACGGTATGAAGCCCACGGCCACGGCCCGGGAGCCTCGGCCACGGTGGGGGCAGGCGGCGGGATCTTCGTCCGTCCGAAGTCCCAGGACGCGTTCCGGCTGGCGGAGCCCTACTACCGTGCCTCGCTGCTCAATCAGGGCGACAGTCTCGAAGCCGCAGCCGCCACCACGGGATTGATTGTCGGCAGCCCCGCCCAGGTCGTCGAGAAGATCGAGCTGCAGCGCGAGGCCTTCGGGGACTACCAGCGCCAGCTGTTCGCCTTCGACTTCGGCGGGCAGAGCGAACAGCTCCTGCACGAGCACCTCGACGTGCTCGGCGAACACGTCCTTCCCCTGCTTCGGGAATCCACCCCCGTGCCCGCAGCGGCAATCCGCTGAGAAACCAGCCTCGGGACCATCCAACGCAAGAACACGCAGCAGCGTGCAGAAACCAGTCGGGAGTAGAAACAGAATGCGCGGCCTCAGGGACAAAGTGATCATCATCGCCGGAGCGGCACCCGGGAACATCGGCGCCGCCGCGGCAGTGCGCCTCGGGGAGGAGGGCGCCATCGTTGTGGCGGCGGACCTCAACGAGGCAGCCGCCCGGGAGGTGGCCGACGCGATCACCGCCGTCGGCAGCCGCGCATCCGGACGGCGTCTCGACGTCACGGATGAGGACTCCTTCAAGGCCCTCATCGACTTCACCGTCGCCGAATACGGCGGACTCCACGGCCTGTTCAACGTGGCAGCGGATCTCTCCGCCGGAAACATAGGTCGGGACTCCGACGTCACCACTGTTCCGATCGACGTCTGGAAGCACACCATCGACGTCACCCTCACCGGGTACATGTACGGCATCCGTCATGCCCTGCCCGTGATGATGGAAGGCGGCGGCGGATCGATTGTGAACACCATGTCCAGCGCGGTCTGGCAGGGCGAGCCGGTCCGCGCCGCCTACCAGGCGGCCAAGAGCGGGCTCGTCGGCCTCACCCGGCACGCCTCGACCGTGGGCGGCAAGCACGGGGTGCGCACCAACGTCGTCTCCCCCGGCGTCGTCCTCACCGGCGCCGCACTGGCGACGACCACGGAGGAATGGCGTCAGGAAGTACTGGACACCGTCCGCTCTCCCCGCCTTGGCACCCCGGAGGACATCGGGTCGGTCATCGCATTCCTGATGTCCGATGACGGCGTCTACATCAACGGACAGTCAATCCTCGTCGACGGCGGCGCCAACTTCACCTGACCGGCAAGCACCGGGCGGGCACACACTCCCCCACCCGGTGCTTGCCGCGCCGCCTCCGGAGCTAGCCGGTCGCGGCTTCGTCCCGCCGCACTTCCTTCCGCGCCGCAAGCGATTCCGCATGGCGCATAACCAGGGATGCCGCCACGAGGGAAGCGGAAAAGGGCAGGAACGCGATCGATGCCGCCGAATAGAGAGTCGTCACGGCCATGGCCACTGGCGCTCCTGCGGCGGGGTAGAACGTCCCGAAATTGCCGATGATCACTGGGCTGAAAACCAACATCAGGACACCGGCAACGCCGAGGAGTATCCCCCACCGCAGCACCGTCTTGTGCATCTTTCCATCGGTCATTCGGTCCCCCTGGACACTCGCGATACATCGTCCGTCCGAGTGAAACACCGGGGCGGGGCGCGTACAAAGCCGACGGCGGGATCGTTGTGCGTTTGTATCCGCCTCAGCCCGTCGCCCACTCCTCGGCCGGGCCCTCAAGCACGTAGTGGAGACCTCCGGGACGCGTCCGGGACAGGTCCCAGGCCAGCCGGGACAACGCGCCGATCGCTGTCGTCGCCTCCGCCTCGCCGTACGCACGGGTGCAGACGGCGAGGATGAAGCCGCCCAGCGGGTCCGTCCCGCCGCAGGGCTGCACGAAGGCGACATCGTGGCGGATTCCGGTGACCCACCCGGACTTCGACCCCCACCGCGCCTCCGCGGGAAGCGCCGGCCCGATCAGGCTGTACTCCTGTGCCCGCAGCAACTCGACCATGAACCGCGTGCTCGACCTGCCCGCCGCCCGGCCCGTGACGATGGCACTCATGATGGCCGTCAGGTCCCGCGCGGTCGTCTGTTGGGTCAGCCCGGCGGCCAGCCCCTCAAGGTCGCCGAACAACCGCTCCATTTTCGACGACGCCGCCCCGCACACCGCGAGTGCCCCGCGGACGGCGTCGAGGCCGACCAGTTCAACGGCCATATTGGTTGCTTCGTTGGAGGAGACGACGATCATCCGGCGCAGCACCTCGCGCAGCGACACGGGCCGGCCTTCGGGAGGCATGCCGTCGTCGGTTTCGTCGGGATCGGTCTCGAAGCTGAAGGTGCCCCCGCCTGGTGCGGAGGAATTGAATGTCAGCCGGGAGGTCAGCTGCTGGCTGAGCCTCAGCTTTCCCCCGTCCACGGCACGCAGGGCGGCGATGAGCACCGCCAGCTTGATCGTACTCGCCGCGTAGACGGGGGTGTCGGCACCGCTTTCGGCAATGACCTCCCCTTCGAAGGTGGTCAAACAGTAGGAGATGGAGGGGACGCCGTCGCTGTAGTCCGAAACGATGCTCATGCCGTCACCTCCCGGGCGGCCCGGGAGTAGGCCGCGTCGGCGACGCGGACACGGAACGGGCCCATTGCGTTGTGAAGCCGGTGCGGATGCACGCGGTTGGTCAGCAGCACCACCGTCACCGAGCGGGTCCGGTCCATGATCAGCGACGTGCCGGTGAAGCCGTTGTGCCCACGGGCCTGGGCGCCGGCGGTGCCCATCCAGTCGGGCTGCCCGATGCGCAGGCCGAGGGCGTGCCAGCCGATCTCCGGATCGGCCGCACGCTGCGCACCCAGCATGCGGGGCATCTGGTCGTTCCACAACCCGTCGGCCAGCTCCGGTGGAAGCAACGCGTCGGGCCGGTCGCGGAGCACGTTCCCGAGCCCCAGCACCGCCTCGGCGGTCCCGAAGAGGCCCGCGTTGGCCACGGCCCCGCCCAGGAACCAGGCGCTTTCGTCGTGCACCTCTCCCCGCACCACACCCCTGCCGGTCTCCGGCTGGTACTCGGTCGCCGCGGAGTCTTCGCGCCGGGGCCGGTAGGTCAGCGCGGCCGTCCGGGGATCGAGGTGCCGCAGCGGAGCGAGCACCTTCTCCTCCACGAGTTCTGCCCATTCCCGCCCGGCGGCGGTCTCTGCGAGGGCCATCGCGGTGTTGAAACCGACGCAGGAGTAGGTGAACTCCGTGCCCGGCGCGGTGGCCAGGGGGATCGAGAGCAGGTCCTCGAGCCGGCCGGCCCGGTCGGTTCCGGCCGGGAGCGTGCGCCATCCCTCCCAGGTGCCGGGCAGCCCGGAGGTATGGGTGAGCAGGTGGCGCAGGGTGATCGATGCGCGGTCGCCGTGCCGGAAGGTCGGCAGGTGGCGGCCGACCGGCTCGTCGAGGTCGAGCACCCCGTCGGCCACCAGCGCCAGTGCGGCCACGGTGCTGACGATCTTGGTCACGGAGGCGAGGTCGTAGACGGTCTCCGGCCGCGCCGGCACGCGGTCCCCGGGTGCGAGGTCGGCGCCGCCGTCACCGAATGCGACGGCGGTGCCGACGGCAACCGGGCCGGTGGTCCGGCCACCGACGTCGACGGCGGCAACCGCCGACGGCGCCGCACCGGCGCCGACCTCCTCGGTGAGGATCCATCGGAGCTCCTCCTCGAGGGAGCCTTCGGCGGGTGGCTGGGCGGGGAAGGGGGTCTCAGGAGAGGACAAGGCGTGGGCTTTCGTCGGCGGTGAGGGTGGCGGAGACGCCGAGGGGAACGCTGAGGGCGGCCGGGCCGTGCCCGAAGCCGAGCTCCTCGACGAGCGGAATGCCGAGGGGCATCAGGAGTTCCTCGACGAGCGCCCTCACCTCGTGCGGTTCGCCGCACTGGCTCCACGAGCCCAGCGCGAGTCCGGCCAGTCCGTCGAACCATCCCGCGCGCAGGAGGGAGGTCAGGAGCCCGTCCAGCTTGTAGATGTCCTCGGTGACGTCTTCGAGCAGCCCGATCCGGCCCTCGTTCGAGGGTGCGGACCGGCCGCGCGCGCCCAGGGTCATGGCGAGCAGGCTGAGGTTGCCGCCGGTGAGGATACCGGTCGCGGTGCCCGGCACGAGGGTTTCGGCCGCGGGGCCTGTCAGGGTCCGGCCCGGGTACGGGGTGAACAGGGCCTCGCGCATCCCGTCGCGGGCGGCGGGGTCCTCCAGCACGGCGTCCGTGGCCGGCATCGGAGTGAACCAGGTGGCCAGGCCGAGGTGTTGGGCCCAGTACTCGTGAAGGGCGGTGACATCGGAGGAGCCGATCAGCGGTTTGGGTCGGGCGGAGCGGAGCTTCCCGGCGTCGAGCAGGTCCAGGAGCCGGACGGCGCCGTAGCCGCCGCGCAGGCAGATCACCGCGGCGATGCCGTCGTCGCAGACCAGGTCCTGGAGGTCGGCGGCGCGGTCGGCGTCGGACCCGGCGAGGTAAGGCGCACGCGGGTGCACGTCGCGGGCGTGCCGACCGAGCACCGGTTCGAGCCCCCATCCCTCGAGCAGCCGGAGGGCCCTGTCGATCTTTTCGGCGTCCGCCGGGCCCGACGGCGAGACCAGTCCCACCCGGTCCCCCGCCTTCAGCGGACGCAGTTCGGGACGCGGCCCCTGCGGTGCGGCCGGTCCGCCGGTCACCGGGCGGCCTCGGGCTGCACCGACAGCTCGGGGGTGCCCGTGCTGGTCGGGACGACGCTCAGGAGTTTGCGGGTGTATTCGTGCTGCGGGTTGAGCAGTACGTCCTCGACGCGCCCTTCCTCGACGATCCGCCCTTCGTACATCACCACCACCCGGTCGGCGATGTTCCACGCCAGCCCGAGGTCGTGGGTGATCACCAGGGCGCCGAGGCCGAGCTCGCATCGAAGCCGCAGGAACAGGGCCAGGACCCCGGCGCGCACCGATGCGTCCAGGCTCGCGACGGGCTCGTCGGCGACGAGGAACTCCGGGTCGAGGGCGAGGGCCCCGGCGATGACGACGCGCTGCCGCTGGCCGCCGGAGAGTTCCTGCGGGATGGCGGTGAAGTACTTCTGCGGCGGGTTCAGTTCGGCCTTGGCCAGCGCTGCGGCCACCAGTTCGCGTTCGTCGCCGTCGAGGTGGTGAAGGCGTGGGCCCTCCGCCACCGCCTCGTACACCGAATGCTTCGGGTTCAGGGCGGCGGTGGGATCCTGCAGCACGAACTGGACCGCGCGGCGGTAGGCCTTGAGCGCCCTGCGCCGGTGCACCAGCGGTTCGCCGCGGAAGAGCACCTCGCCGGATGTCGGCTTCTGAAGTCCCAGCAGGGTCCGGGCCAGGGTGGTCTTGCCGGAGCCGGACTGGCCCACCAGGGCCACGATCTCCCCGGCGTTGCAGGTGAGGTTCACCCCGTCGACGGCGCTGGTGGCGCTGCGGCCGAACCGCACCGAGAGATTGCGGGCCTCAAGCACCGGGGTCGGCCCGGCAGACGGCGCTGCCGCCGCTTCGGCCGCCGGCACTGAGGGAACCGGCGCGGGCACCGGGAAAACCGCCATCGGCGCCGGGGAATCCGTCCTCGGCGCGGCGGAACGGCGGCCGGATCCCGTGCGGGCCGGGACGCCCCCGGACCGGATGCCGTCGGCGGGCCGGTCGGCGTCGTGCGCCGTCGGAGCGTAGGGCGCGGTGTAGGTGGGCAGCCGGAGCCGCGAGGCAGGGTCGCCGATGGTGGGGAACGCCGAGGCCAGGGCCGCGGTGTGGGCGTGTTGCGGGTTGCGCATCACCTCCGCGGACGGGCCGTCCTCGACGATCCGCCCGGCCTGCATCACCACGATGCGTTCACACGTGGCGGCGAGCACGGAGAGGTCATGGCTGATCAGAATCAGCGACAGGCCGCGGTCGCGGACCAGGGAGGTGAGCAGGTCGAGGACCTGGGCCTGCACCACGACGTCGAGCGCCGTCGTGGGCTCGTCGGCGATCAGCACCTCCGGTTCGCACGCCAGGGCCATGGCCATCATGATGCGCTGCTTCTGACCGCCCGAGAGTTCGTGCGGGTAGGACAGCCCCTTGGCCACCGGCAGCCCGACCTGTTCGAGGAGTTCGTTGACGCGGGCGGTCCGGGCCGCTTCGTTTCGATACTTGGCGCCGTCGCCGGTGGCGTGGATCTGCAGGGCCTCGGCGATCTGGTCGCGGACCTTCCGCACCGGGTTGAGGGAGTGCATGGCGCCCTGGAAGACGATGGCGGCCTCGGTCCAGCGGACCGAGCGCAGCCGGCCCCAGCTGAGCGTGGAGATGTCGTCCTCGCCGAGCAGGATCGAGCCCTCGATGGTGGCGTTGGCGGGCAGCAGGCGCAGCACCGACACGGCGAGGGTCGACTTGCCGGAGCCGGATTCCCCGGCGATGCCGACGGTGGCGCCGGGCTCGACGGTGAGGTTGACGCCGTCGACGGCGGCCACGGTGCCGCGGCCGCCCTCGGTCTGCGTCCGGTAGCTGATGCGCAGGTCCTTCAGTTGCAGGCGGGCCATTAGCGTCCTCGCAGTGTGGGGTTGATGACGGATTCGAGGGCGCGTCCGACGAGGGTGAAGGACAGCACCACGAGAACGATGGCGAGGCCCGGCGGCAGCACGTACCACCAGTAGCCGCCGGTGGCGGCACCGGTGTCGAGGGCGGACTTGAGCATGCCGCCCCAGGAGACGCTGCTGGGGTCGCCGAGGCCGAGGAAGGCCAGCGTGGATTCGGCGATGATGGCAGAGCCGACGGTGAGCGTGGTGTTGGCCAGCACGAGCGGCATGACGGCGGGCAGCACGTGCCGGCCGATGACGTGCGCGTCCGAAGCGCCCAGTGCCCAGGCCCGTTCGATGTAGGGGCGGGCCTCGACGGTGAGGGTCTGGGAGCGGACCAGGCGCGCGGTGCCGGCCCAGGAGGTCACGCCGATGGCGACGACGATGGTGGCGATGCCGGGCCCGATGATGCTTGAGAGCACGATGGCCAGCACCAGTCCGGGCACCACGAGGAAGAAGTCGATCAGGCGCATGAGCACGGCCTGGGTGGCGCCGGTGAAGTGGCCGGCGGCCATACCCATCACCGTGCCGATGACCATGGAGACCAGGGTGGCGGCGAAGCCGACCACCAGGGAAATCCGGGCGCCCCAGATCAGCAGGGCCAGCACCGACCGCCCGGCGGGGTCGGTGCCCAGCGGGTTGGCGAGGCTTGGCGGTTCGTTGCGTCCGGCGGTCACCTGGGTGACGTCGAGGACGCTGGCCGGGGCGAACAGCGGGATGACGGCGGCCAGCGCGATGACGGCCAGCAGGATGATCAGCCCGGCCAGGCCGGCCCGGTTGCGGGCGAACTCCTTCCAGCCGTCGGCCAGGGCCTGGCGGCGCCGGGCCGCCGCGACGTTGACGCGGCGGGTGCCCGCGGAGCCGGTTGTCGTGCTCATGCGGCACGCAGCCGGGGGTCGAGGAAGCGGTAGAGCAGGTCGGCGAGGAAGTTCATCACGATCACAATCGAGGAGAAGACGACGAAGGTGCCCTGCAGCAGCGGGAAGTCCGGCGCGGACAGAGCCTGGAAGGTCAGCAGCCCGAGGCCCGGCCAGGAGAACACCGTTTCGACGGTCACCGCTCCCCCGACGAGCCCGCCGAGGGTGAGGAAGATCAGCGTCACGGTGGGCAGCAGCGCGTTGGGCACCGCGTGGCGGCGGCGCACCAGGTCCTCCCGCAGGCCCTTGGCGCGGGCCGTCTGGAGGTAGTCCGAGGTCATCTCCTCGAACAGGGAGGCGCGCATGACCATCAGGTACTGGGCGTAGACCACGGCGACCATGGTGACCACCGGCAGGACCATGTGCCGGGCGACGTCCCAGAGCAGCGGGAACCCGGTGGCGGTGGTGCCGGCCGTGACCAGCCCGCCGGTGGGGAACCAGTGGAGGCCGCCGCCGAAGACCAGCAGGAGGATCAGACCGAGCCAGAAGGTGGGCACCGACCAGAACACCAGGGCCAGGCCGGTCTGGGTCTTGTCGAAGAGGCTGCCGCGGCGCCAGGCCGCCCGCTGCCCCAGCCACAGTCCCAGGACCACCGAGATGAGCGCGGCGGTGCCGGTGAGCAGGAGGGTCGGGCCGAGCCGGTCAAGGATCAGGTTCAGGACCGGCTCGCTGTAGGTGTAGGAGTAGCCGAGCCGGCCCTGCGCGAGGTCGGTGAGGTAGCGCAGGAACTGCGTGAGCAGCGGGTCGTTGAACCCCAGCTGCTCACGCAGCAGTTCCATCTGTTCGGCGCTGACCCGGCGCCCCTCCGCCAGGGAGCGGACGGGGTCGCCGGGCAGGATGCGGAAGGCGAAGAACCCGAGCAGCACGACCATGATCAGGGAGACCACGGCGCCGCCGGCCTTCAGGGCGGCGTAGCGCAGCCATGACGACGCCCGGGGTGGTTCATCCAGTGCCGGCTCCCCCGGGACGAGGTCGGCGGCACTCAGCGCGTTGGACATCGGTTACTGCCGGTCGTCCGCGGTGGCGCGGCGGCGCTTGGCCAGGAAGAACGCTGCGAGTCCACCGACGACGAGCACTCCGACGACGGGGATGATCACCGCTTCGGGGTTGGCTTCGCTGGTTGCCCCGGCCGCTTCGAGCTCACCGGCCGGCGTCGCGCTGTAGACGCCCCAGGGGCCGTTCTGGGCCAGGATGACCCCGCCCTCCTTGGGCTGGGTGGTGAACGGTTCGAACTTGTCGGACCGGTAGGCCTCGAGGGAGTCGGCGTAGAACAGGACGTGGTTCACGGCGGCGTCGTAAATCAGCTTCTGGGCCTCGACGACGAGTTCACTGCGGCGTTCCTGGTCGAGTTCGGTGTGCTGTTCCTTGTAGAGGGCGTCGAACTCCGGGGAGCACCAATTGGATTCGTTGGTGGCGCCGGTGCCGTCGGCGTTCGGGCGCGAGGAGCACTGGTTGATGGAGAGCTGGAAGTCGGGGTCGGGCCCGATGCCCCACCCGGTGAAGTACATGTCGTAGTTGCCGAGGATCGAGTCGTCGTTAAGCTGGCCGGAGGCCTTGATCTCGGTGGTGGCCTCGATGCCGATCTCCTTGAGCCACGGCACCACATAGTCGGCCATCTGGGCGTGGGTTGGCTTGCTGTTGCTGCCGGCGAGGCGGAGCTTCAGCGGCTTGCCCTCCTTGTCCAGACGGATGCCGTCCGGGCCCATCTTGTAGCCGGCCTCGTCGAGGATCCGGTTGGCTTCCTCGGGGTCATAGCTGTAGGGCAGTTCCTCGTCGGTGTCCCAGTGGTACAGCGGGTACACGGCGGGGATCTCGCCGGTGGCCTGTTCGCCGAGGCCTTCGAGGACCTTCTCCAGCAGGGTCTTGCTGTCGATGGCGCGGGCGATCGCCTTGCGCAGTTCGATGTCCTGCAGGGCGGGGTTGCCGTCGCCCATGAGCTTGCCCTCGGAGTTGATCGTGCCCGAGTTGATGTTCAGCGCCTGGTAGCGACGTCCTGCGCCGGAGTTGACGGTGATGTTCTCCTCGGACTCGAGGGCCTTGTACTGCGCCGGGGTGAGGTCGCCGACGACGTCGAGTTCGCCGTTGAGCAGTGCCTGCACGGCGGCGTCGCTGTTGCGGTAGGGCACGTAGGTGACGGCGTCGACCTTGGCCTTGCCCCGCCAGTAGTTGGGGTTGGCCTTCATGCGCACGCCCGAGCTCGGGCTGTAGCTTTCGACGGTGAACGGGCCGCTGCCGACCGCGTTCTCGGAGTTCTCGAAGGTGGAGGGGTCCTCGACCTTGGACCAGATGTGCTCGGGCACGATCGCGAGGTCGGCACCGGGGTTCGGTGCCTGCGCCTCGTTCAGCGTGATGACGAGGGTCTGGTCGTCGGTTGCCTCGACGGAGTCGATGTTCTCAAGGAGCGTGCCGTTGGCCGCCTTGAGGGTGTCGTCCTCGGCGATCGCGTTGAAGGTGAACTCGGCATCCTGGGCGGTCACCGGCTCGCCGTCGGACCACTTGCGGTCCTCGCCGATGGTGTAGGTCCAGGTGGTGCCGTCCTCGGAGGTCTCCCAGGACTCGGCCAGGGCCGGCACGATCTCGTTGTTTTCCGGGCCGTAGGTGACGAGGCCTTCATACTGCAGCAGCAGGATGTTGGTGCTGGCCGCAAGGATGGCGGTGAAGGGGTTGAGGGAGTCGATGTCGCCGGTGAGGGCGAGCTTCAGCGTTGTGTCTTCCGCCTTTTCACTGGCGGTGGCCGCGGGAAGGGCCAGTGCGCCGGGCGTGAGGGTGAGTGCCGCGGCGAGGAGGCCTGCTCCTGCGGTGCGGCGGAGCCCAGCGCCTCGGGGGAAGGGGCGCAGCGGCCCGTCGGTGGGGATGGGAGACCTGGATGCCATCGTTTCTCTTTCGCTTGAGCCTGCCAGCAGGTCAGGGTGGCCGAGGCAGAGCGCCGCGGACCCGATTCCGGTGAGAGAAGAACCCGCCTGGAGTATCGGCCGTCACCACGCTGTGCGGCCGATGTAAGTAAGCTACACAGGAGCCTGTTGTGATGCAAACCACTTACCAAGGTGTGTTCGATCACACGGTACAGTCGAAAGGCGAGGCGGATTTCTACGCCTCGGCACCCCAGCACCGGAGGAACAGATGGGCAGCATCGATACGGCCGAGTTGTGCGCAGCACTCATCCGCTTCGACACGAGCAACTACGGCGAGGGCAAGAGCGAGGGTGAGCGCGGCGCCGCCGAGTTCATCGCCCGGCTCCTCACCGACGCCGGTTACGCGCCGCAGATCCTCGGCCCCACCCCGGAGCGTGCCTCGGTGGTCGTGCGGGTGCCCGGCGCCGACCGCTCCCTGCCTGGACTGCTTGTCCACGGCCATCTCGATGTCGTTCCGGCCGAGCCGGAGCAGTGGAGCGTCGATCCGTTCGCCGGCGAGATCCGCGACGGGTACATCTGGGGCCGGGGTGCCAGCGACATGAAGGACATGGTGGCCATGACCCTGGCCACGCTCCTGACCTGGGCCGAGGAGGGCACCGGCCCGCAGCGCGACGTCGTCGTCGCCTTCGTCGCCGATGAGGAGGACAAGGGCGACTACGGGGCCCTGTGGCTCGTTGCGGAACACCCGGAGCTGTTCGCGGGCGTCGAGGCAGCCATCGGGGAATCCGGCGGGGCACCGACCTTCCTCACCTCGGACACCGGGGAGGAGGTGCGGCTGTACCCGGTGGCGGCCGCCGAGCGCGGCACCATGCACATGCGAATCACCACGACGGGCACCTCCGGCCACGGCTCGCGGCCGAACGCCGACAATGCCGTCATCCACCTGCTTGAGGCGCTGCACCGGGTCACCGAGCACTCCTGGCCGATCGTGCTGACCCCCACAGTGAGGGCGTACCTCGAGCAGACGAACGCGGCGCTCGGGCATTCGGTGGACCTGACCACCGAGGAAGGCGTTGAGGAAGCGGTGGAGCGGATGGGCGACCTCGGCGGCGTGGCGCGGACCACCATCCGGTGCTCGTCGACGCCCACGGTGCTCAATGCCGGCTACAAGGTGAATGTCATTCCGGGCATCGCCCACGCCGAACTGGACGTGCGGTGCCTGCCGGGCACCGAGGAGGAAACCCTGGCGGTGCTTGACGGCCTGCTGGGCCCGCGGGTTTCGAGGGTCTTCATCTCGCACCAGCCGCCGGTGCAGGCACCGATTGATTCGCCCTGGTTCGGGGCCATGCGGGCGGCCCTGGAGCGGCACGACCCGGCCGCCGTGGTGGTGCCGCGGTGCATGGGCGGTGGAACCGATGCGAAGGCGTTCACCCCGCTGGGCATCGCCTGCTACGGCTTCTCACCGCAGGGCGCGGATCCGGAGGGCCGGACCTCGGACGGCGTGCACGGGATCAACGAGCGGGTTTCGGTGCACGGCGTGAGGACGGGCCAGCGGATCCTTCAGGACTTCCTGAGCACCGTCTAGTAAGCATCGGTCGAGGCACCCCGCGCTCAGCCCGTGCCCTTCCAGACCCGCTTCCACCAGGAGCGTCGCTCGGCCTCCTCTGCGGTGGCGTCCTCGTCCCGGGCGGTCTGCGCCGCCTTTGCGGTACGCCGCTGGTGCCACCGCTCCACCTCGCCGTCGACGTCGCGCACCTTGGTGATGACGGGCGGACCGCCCAGGAGCTGGCGCCGCGCTTCGATGACCCGCTGGTTGAAGTCCTCGACGATGTCCCGGACCTGCTTCTCGGTATAGACATGGTCGAGGCGGTTATCCAGCCCGGCATCCTCGGTGCGCAGCAGGATGGCCTTCGGCCCGAGTCCGGTAAGGTTCTCGCGTTCGATCAGGCCGGTGACCCACCAGTCCGGGTCGTGAGCCTCACCCAGCCCGGGGATCGGCTTGCCGGCGTACTTGAGGTTGTCCCAGTCCCCACGCGCCATTGCCTCGCGCACCAGGAAGTCGGCCCGGGCAGCGTTGTCCTTGAGGCGGGCCCGCGCGGCGAGTGCCTCGTCGTCGGAAACCTGGCGGGATTGTGACGCCTCGGCCTCTTCCTTGCGCAGTTGGGCGAGGTACCCCTGCGGATCGCCGGATTCCCGTGCGGCCCGGTACTCCGCGGCACGCTGCATGCGGCGTTCGTACTCGCGCGCTGCCCTGCTGTTCATTTCGTCGCCGCCTTTCACGCACCCTGAAGGCGTCTCGGTCGCGTCGGTCCTTTAAGTATTCCGGGACCGGTGGGGGCGCGGCAACCGCAGGATAAATCCGCGGTGTGCAGGGACCGGTGTGACGCTCAGTGGCAGGTCCCACACCTTTACGCGTAACAGGGCTCAGCGGGCCAGCTTGTTCCTCAGGGCGCCGCCGATTGAGCCTCCGAGGAACCGCGCAGCGGCGGGAGGCACTGAGGCTGCGGGGGTGGGTGCCGGGTACAGCCGTTCGGCCTCTGCCCGTTTGTCGGCTACCAATACCGACAAATCGTTCGCAAGCTGTCCGCGCTCCCGGGGCATCGAGGGGGTCTCGTCTTCCAGGGCCAGGACCCAGCCGCTCCCAAGGGTCTCGACTGACCGGTGTGCAACGTCGTAGTAGCCCTTCTTCATGCCGACGGCGATACCTCTGCCTCCTGCTGCGGCACCCAGGAGATGGAGGTGGAAGCGGCTCGTCACCCAGGTCTGGTGCGGAGAGAGCGGCAGCCCGTGAATCCAGACGTGCATGAACGAAAGGAAGTTCTCCTCCGGAATCAGGTCGGCCAGGCGCTGGTAGGCGGCGTAGTCCCCGCCCGGGATGGCCTCAACATAGTAGACCTTGCGGCCCTGCTCCCGCGCCTCCTCGACAGCCTTGCGGGCGAAATCGACGGCGCCATCGAAGCGTTCGGCGTCGATCGTATCGCTCTGGATGCATACGTACAGTCCGTCAGAGAATCGATTGCGCGACATCTCCTCGGTGACGCCGAGGAACGCGTCGTCGAGCCCGCGCGTTACGCCGTACGCTTCGGCTCCCGCGTCGTCGCGGGCGCTGACGTGGTCGAAGTCCTCGAACAGTTCGGGGGCGGGCACTCCTTGGCTGATCACCGGCATCAAACCCTGGCCGGTGGCGAACAGCCGCGCCCCGGTCAGGGAGCGGACAGCGCGCAGAGCGTGAACCAGACCGGCGTGGCTCGCCCAGTTGTCGTTGATGTACCCTCCACCGAGCAGGTGGAACGACTCGGCGTCGCGCAGTTTCAGCAGGCCCAGGTCGTAATAGGGCGAACCAAAACCGGTGATGCGCGAGGTGATGATCTCCGCGGCCTCCCCGACCGGGCGTCCGGCGTTTTCCTGGACGAGCCGCCAGAGCGTATTCGTCACGCGAAGATTGGGATGCAGGCCGTTGAAGAGCACCTGTGCAAGGCCCGGGTTCGGGCAGTCCAGCCATACCTCGGCCTCGGGCCGCGCGGTGGCAAGGTGCCGGAGCCATGATGCGGCGATGAACTCATCCCCAAAATTTGGGTTACCAGAAGGACCAATGAGGTAGATGAGACCCTGTTGCATGGGGAAAAGCTTAGCCCAGTGGCGCTTCCTTCCGGGGAACTCCGGCTATGTGCCGCTGCACTCGGACGCTCCCGGGGCCAGCGGCGCGATCAGCCGGCCGCCCCCAGGGAGGCGCGGAGGAGAGGGTTGACCACTCGGCCGTCGGTGATGAGCGGGACGTTCCCCGCGGTCAGGTGGGAGCCGGGTGAGCGGAGGTCCTTCACGATGTCCCAATGCAGCGATGACTGATTGATGCCTCCGCAGGCGGGGTACGCCCGGCCCAGGGCAATATGGACGGTTCCAAGGATCTTCTCGTCGATGAGCAGGTCCCCCGTTGCGGTTCTCACTCCCGCGTTGGTCCCGATCCCGAGCTCGCCGACCCGCCGTGACCCGGAGTCGGTATTGAGAAGGGCGCCCACGAAGTCCTGCCCCCGCCGGGCGGAAGCGGTGACGACGAGGCCCCGTTCAAATTCAAGTTCAAGGTCCGTCACTGCCGTCCCGGCGAACCAGAAGGTGCCGGGGAAGCGGATATGGCCGTCCACGCCGTCGTCCACGGGCGCGGTCGCGATCTCGCCGTCGGGAAGGTTCGCCTCACCGGCGAAGGTAACCCACTGGCGGCCCCGCGTGCTGAGGGAGAGATGGGAGTCCGGTGTGCGGATCTGAACCGAATCCTCTTTCTCAAGCGTTCCGCATAGGGTCTCCCAGCGGGGCCTGAGCTGGTCCCAGTCCGAAAGGCAGCCGTCGAAGAACTCGGCAAGGAGCGTCTGGAACGGGACCCCGATAGCCGATGCCCACTCCGGTGTGGGGATGCGCACGAGAGCCCACCGGGTCTGTTCCCAGCGCAGGGTGGAGACCACTCCCTTGGCCCGGCGCTGGGCTGCCAGCCGGCGGGAGTCCACCTCGGAGTCCAGGGGCGGAAGCATTGCACGGAAGGACACGTGCACGTCCGCCCATTCCATTGAAGCGACCTCAAGGGGCGCCGGTTCCGCGAGGACCTCATCCGACGCGAAGTCCACGGCGAGCCTGTCGAACTTTTCGTCGGTTGCCAGCACCTGGGGCTGGGCACCGCGCCGGTAACACTCTTCGACAAACGCTTCGACCGCCGGTGCTGCCGCGGCATCGGTGACGAACACCGCAACCTTGCTGCCGCGCTGCACTCCTGTTCCCTTGGCGAGCTGGGCGGCCAGCAGCTTCCAGCGCATCTCAGCGGCCATGGAGCCTCACAGCCCGCGCTGTGTTGAGTGCGGAAAGTGTTTCATAGAGTTCCACATAGTCCTCGTGGTCGTTCCTCAGCGTATCGGCAGAGGCCTCGTCCGGTTCAATGGGCCGGCCCAGCTTCACCCACTGCCCGATGCTTTCGCGGTCCTTGAGCGCACCCACGGCGAAGGCCGCAAGAGCTGCGTCCCCGACCGCCGCGCCGTCAGTCTCCGCGATGCTCTGCGACAACCCAGTGATGTCGGTGACGCTTTGGGTGAAGATCGGGTTTTTCGTGCCCCCACCGACCGCTATCACCCGCCGGGGCAGCTCCCCCACGGCGGCATAGGCGGAGAGGGCGTGGGCAACCGAGTGCGCCACCCCTTCAAGGACGGCCCGCGCAATGTCGGCTCGGTCGTGGTCGAGGGAGAGACCGATGAGCGCACCGCGGCTGTGCGCGTCATGGACGGGGGTACGCTCCCCGCTGAAGTGGGGCAACAGCAGCAGGCCGCGGGATCCCGGCGGGGACTTTCCGGCGAGGGTGAGCAGTCTCCCGAAAAGTTCGTTGTCACCGGCGCCGTTATCGAGGCCCAGGAGGTCAACCACCCACCGGGTGAGCGTGCCGGCGGTCGAGGTGCCGGCCGCGAGCACAAAGGTTCCCGGGAAGACGTAGGGCGCCGACCAGAGGACCTTCCCGGCGATCGGCGCATTCGTCACCTTGATCATGTAGGTGGACGACCCGTACATCAGCATCAGGTCGCCCTCGTTGACCACGGAGGCGCTCACTGCTTCAGCCGGTGCGTCAACGGCTCCGAAGATGACGGGGACGCCCGGAGGCAGCCCGGTCTCGCCTGCCGCTCTTTCAGTAACTGTTCCGGCAATATCGGTGGACCACCCGAGCTCGGGCAGCTGCGCCGGGGAGATCAGGTCCTCACAGCCGGTGACGTCCCACTTCTGGTCGGCCATCCGGTAGAACGGATGGAAGTACCCGGCGGTCCCATGGTCCATGGTGACCCTGCCCGTCAGCCGGGCGACGATGTAGCCGTGGGCGCTGACATACCAGCGGGTTTTCGCGGCGACGTCGGGCTCGTTGGCTCCGATCCAGACGATTTTGGGGCCGCCCGACTGGCTGGTGAGGAGGTTCCCGCTGCGCGCGAGGAGCGCCTCCTCACCAAACCTTGTGGTCAGAGCTTTGATCTCCGCGGTCGCCCGGGTGTCCACGCCGTACAGGATTCCGGGGCGGAGCGGGCGCAGGTCCTCGTCGAGGGGAAGGACGCAGGGGCCGATGGCACTGCATCCCACGGCTTCGACGGTTCCCGAGGCTGCGGCATCCGAGGCCATGAGCTCCTGGGAAACCGCAGCAAAATCCGACCACCACACGACGTCGCCGTCCTGCTCGACGCACCCCGGGGCCGGAGTGGAGATGCCGTGGCGGCGCCGGGCCTGCGCCCACACCACCCCCCGCTCGTCGACAAGGACCCCTTTCGTCTCGAAGGTTCCAATGTCTATTCCCAGAAAGAGGTTCATGGCCGCGTTACAGGGACTTGCGGAGCGCGGCGACTTCTGACATCAGCTCAGCCACCCGGCGGGGGTCCGCTTCATTCTCGAAAACACCGTCCCTCTTAAAGTAGGTTCCCACGATCGCCGCATCGGCAATCCGCAGCTGTTCCTGCGCGTTGGCGGCCTTGACTCCTGTGTTGACGATCACCGGGGTGTCACCGGCGTTGTCTTTAACCGTCTGCAGCACGCTGGAATCCGTCGACGCCCCGGCGGTGAGCCCCGAAACGCAGAGACCGTCGGGCTTGCAGTTGAAAACGGTTGAACGGGCGATGTCGGCCACGGTGCGTGAGCCCAGATAGGACGCGGCCTCGGGCACGATATTGAAGAGCAGCCGGACGTCCTGCGCGCCGACAGCATTCCGGTGGCGCACTGTCCTTCCGACATTCGTATCCCAGGTCCCGAAGTCGGAGGCGTATACCCCTGTGAAGATCTCACGGACGAACTCCGCTCCTGTGGCCGCAGCGAGGTCGATCGAGGCTTCGGCGTCCCACAGAACGTTGACGCCGAAGGGAACCTGGATCTCGCTTCGCAGCTCCCCGATGATGCGGGCCATGGTGATGGCCGTGATCGGTTCGGTCTTGGTCAGGTAGGGAAGGCTGAACTCGTTGGAGATCAGGATGCCGTCCACTCCGCCCTCCTGAAGGGAAGCCAGTTCGGCCCGCGCGGAGCGCAGGACTCCCTGCAGTCCGTCGGCCGCGCGGTAGGCCGGATCACCGGGAAGTGCCTGCAGGTGGCACATCGCGATGACGGGTTTGGGCGTACCGAAAACCTTGTCCAGCCAGTTCATTGGACCTCCTGGTGTGCTGTTGCTGATGAGGAACCGGACAGCTCGACGTCGGCCGCCGCTGCCAGTGCCTTGATGAGGGCGGAGGCGTTTTCCTCACCCCAGCCCGAATCGACTGCCGTTCGGATGGTGCCGAGGGTCGCCTCGGTCGCCGGGATGGGGGCTCCGAGGCCGTCGGCGAAGTCCTTGACCAGGAGGGCGTCCTTCAGCATGAGCTTGAGGGCGAAACTTGGCGAGTAGTCCCCGGCCAGCACCGCACTGCCGACTCCGTCGAAGATTGGCGAGCGGAAATCAGTCACTGCGAAAACCCCGAGGACGTCCTGCAGGTCAAGTCCGGCCTTGCGGGCAAGGGTGAGCGATTCCCCCAGCGCCTCGAGCTGGGCAGCAACGGTCAGGTTTCCCACGAGCTTCATGCGCGCACCGTTGCCGGGGCCGCCCATGTAGTGGGTGGTCTCACTGATGGGATCGAGTACTTCCTTGGCGTCTTCAAAGACGTCCCTCGCCCCGCCTGCAACGATCCACAGGCCTCCCGCTGCCGCCTCCCCCTTCGATCCGAACACCGGTGCGTCGAGGAAGGAGATTCCCCGCGCCGAAAAGGCCTCCGCTTCCGCCAGGCTGGTTTCGGGGCTGATTGTCGAGAGGTCGATGACCACTGAATGCTCATCGACAAGCTCGGCAACTCCGCCCGGCGCGAGCACGACCTCGCGCACGGCCTTGTCGTCGGCGAGGCAGTACAGGACATAGTCGGCACCGCTCACCGCGTCCTGAAGCGATTCCGCGCGTCGGACCCCCGCCGCGTCGAGTTCCGGGGTGTCCCGCGGGGTCCGGTTCCAGGTGGTGACCTCGTGTCCGGCCGCGGCGAGGTTCGCGGCCATGCCGCGGCCCATCGTCCCCAGACCCAGATAGGCGATTCGTGCCATGTTTTCCTGCTTTCTCTTTCCGGCGTTTGCCGGAGAGACCTCCGGCAATCATGTAATGGAACGGGTCAGTTGGCGTCGCGCCAAGCCTCAAGGAATCGAAGCAGGGCCGTTGCACCGGGATCCTGAAGACCGATGCTCCGCTCCTGAAGCCAGGACGCCCTGCCGCGCATCGACTGCATTCCGATGGTTTCCCGCACTCCGCGCCCAGCGGCCAGGATGGCACGGTCCAGGGCTTCGTTCGCGGTATCCGCGCCCCGAAGTGCGTCGGCGGTCGGAGCGAGTGCGTCGAGGATGGTTTTGTCACCCACCTGAGACTTTCCGCGTTTGCCGATGCTGTCCGCCGCAGCGGCGATGAAATCAGCTCCACTGTCGATCGACACGGTCGTCGATTCGCCCCAGACGCGTGATCCGGCCAGCAGCGCGCCTGCAACGAGAGCCGCCATCGTCGATGGGTTGGCGTTGGCGAAGGCCTTGGCGCAGGTTTTCGCGATCTCGGCCGGCAGTGCGTCGTCAGGAAGTTCTTCAAGGGCCTGAATCACGGCCTTGGCTCCGAGTGAGACGGTGACACCCAGGTCCCCGTCGCCGAGCGCGGCGTCAAGGTCGCGCAGTTCATCGGCGTACTGCGTCACTTCGGCAAGGCTGTTGCGGATGGCAAGGTTCAGTGCTGCTCCGTCCATGGCACTCACCCTTCCCGGAAGAACGGAGAGGACGCCGGGGCGTTGAGGAGGGCAAGCCGTTCGTCATCGAGCTTCAGCAGTGAGAGCGAGGCGCCCGCCATCTCCAGGCTTGTCGCATACTCACCGACGTAGCGCTTCTCGACGGTGAGGCCGAGCTCCTCGGCGATGCGGTGCACCTTCCGGTACAGGACGTACAGCTCCTCCAGAGGGGTTGCGCCCATCCCGTTGACGAGGACTGCGATACGGTCCCCGGAGCTGAGGCCGAGATCCTCGACGAGGGGCCGCATCAGGCGTTCGGCTACCTCGTCCGCTGTCTCAAGCGCTCCGCGGTGGATTCCGGGCTCGCCGTGGATGCCGATGCCAATCTCCATCTCGCCGTCAGGCAGGTCGAAGCTCGCCTTCCCGGTGGTGGGCAGGATCGTCGGGGACAGGCCGATTCCCATCGTCGCCGTGTTCTCGATAATGTCTTCGGCCGCCGCTGCCACCTCCTTCAGCGAGTCCCCCCGTTCTGCTGCGGCACCGGCGGCCTTGTAGGCAAAGATGATGCCGGCAACGCCCCGGCGGTCCGCCGACCGCTCCTTGGGCTGGCTGGCGACGTCGTCGCGCCCGAGGACCGTCAGCGTCTCGATGTCCTCGAGTTCGGCGAGGTCGGCGGCGAGGTCGAAGTTGAAGACGTCCCCGCCGTAGTTGCCGTACAGGTACAGCACCCCGGCACCTCCGTCCACCGCCTTGGTTGCCTGGAAGATCTGGTCGGAGGAGGGCGAGGAAAACACGTTCCCGATGGCGACGGCGGAGCACAGCCCTGCGCCGACGTACCCCTTGAACAAGGGCAGGTGACCCGAGCCGCCGCCGGTCACGATGCCTACCCTGTCCTTCCGGGGGGCGTCCGCGCGCACCATAATCCGCTTGTCCTCCCCCGGGGTGCGCACCATGTCGGGGTGGGCGAGGATGATGCCCTCGATCATCTCGTCGACGAAGTTTTCGGGCTTATTAATCAGTTTCTTCATGATTTTCCTTGGGTTTCGGGGGCTGCTGGTACCGGGGGCTGGAGGTCCCGTTTACGTCGTCGGGCGCGGAAGCGCATCTGATCCGCGACCATGACAGCGATCAGGATCACGCCCTGGGCGATTGAATATTCATAGGCGGAGAGCCGCAGGGCGTTGAAACCGCTCGACACCACCTGGAGGGTGAGCGTTGCGAGCACCACGCCGGCGACAGTGGCGAACCCGCCGGCGGGGTTGGTTCCGCCGAGCACGGCGATAACGATCACCAGCAGCACGTAGGAGGATCCGTAGTCGGCACTTGCCGTCGGGTTCCGGGCGATGAAGACGATCCCTGCGAGTCCGCCCAGCAGTCCGGAGGTGACATATGTCGAGGTGAGCACCCCTCTGCTTCCAATGCCGGAGTACCGGGCGGCCACGGGGTTGGCGCCTTGCAGCTGGAGTTTCAAACCCAGCGGTGTCACGTTGACCAGCACCGCGACGACGACGGCAATCAGCAGGAAGAACAGGAAGAGCACCGGGACGCCGGCGATTGTGGTTTTGGCGATGACGCTGAGCGACTCGGGGGCGCCGTAGAGGGTTTGGCCACCGGTCCAGACGACGGCGATGCCGTTGAGGATCTGCATGGTGGCAAGTGTCGCCAGAATCGGGGTGATCCCGATGACGCCGATGAGGAAGCCGTTGAACCAGCCGGCGACGGCGGCCAGGGCCAGCCCCAGCAGCAGGATGAGGGGAAGGAGCGAGTTCGCCTGCCCGGGATTGCCAGCGGCCAGGCCCGCGTACAGCGTGGTGATGGTGATCGCCGTGAAGTTGGCGATCGCGACGACCGAGAGGTCGATTCCCCCGGTGAGCATGGCCAGCATCATGGCGATGGCAAGGATCCCGATCTCGGGGGCCGACACAGCGATGTTTTCGAGGTTCAGCGGGTTGAGGAAGATTGACGGCCGCAGGAGGGTGAAGAAGGCAAACGCCGCCACCAGTAGCACGAGCATACGCACGACGCTCCGGTCCCGCGTCAGCCTGCCGAGCATTGCACCCATGCCATTGTCGATCTGGGCGTTGAATCCGCCGGGGGTCCGCAGGTCGGGTTTGTTGCTTGTCTGCGCCATGGCTACTCCTTCACCTCGTCGTTCACGAGAACCCGTTTCGACTCACGCTTGGCGGAGATCGCCTGGATGCCCACACCGATCACGAGCAGCACGCCGACCGCCGTGCGCTGCCAGGCGGTGGGAACCCCGACCAGGATGAGGCTGTTGTTGATCAGCTGCACCAGCAGCACACCAAGCACGGTGCCGAGGACCGAGCCGCGTCCTCCGAAGATGGAGGCTCCGCCGAGAACGACGGCAGCGATGATGTCCAGCTCGGTCCCGACGAGGTCCTGCGGGTTGGCGTTGCGGCCGAGGATCACGTGGAAGACGCCGGCCAGCGCGGCGAGCACTCCAGCCAGGACGTACAGGGCGATCTGGATCCGCACCACGGAGAACCCGGCGCGGCGCGCTGCCTCCATGTCACCGCCCAGGGCGTAGATTCCCCGGCCGAACATTGTCCTTCGCAGCATCAGGGCGATGAGGACACACAGGAGGACAACCGGGACCACGAGGACATGCAGGTAGGCGTTTGCCCCTCCGCCCTCCAGGGAGATGAGATTCGACGTCGAAACCGCGGACATGCTTCCGGGGAGGTCCGCGATGTACCGGGAACCGATGTAAGCCACCAGGAGGCCCCGGAAGATGCCTTGGGTGCCGAGGGTGACGATGAGGGTTGAAAGCCGGAATCTCGCAATCACCGCGCCGTTGACCAGTCCAAGCAGGGCCCCGATCAGGCATGCGAAGAGGACGATGGCGATCAACCCGGGGTCGAAGTTCCCGCTGCCGGTAAGTTTGACCGCCGTGTAGGCGGCAAAGATCGCGATCGCCGCGAAGGAGACATCGATACCGCCGCTGATGATGACGATGAGGACCGCGAGCGCAAACACGAGAGGGACGATCGAGCTGCGCAGGATGGCGAAGAAGGTTCCGACGGAGAAAAACGACGGGCTGATGATCGTCATGCCGATAATGAGGACGACCAGCACCAAGGCGAGGACGCCCTCGTTGTTGGCGCCCTTGAACCGGGCAAGGCCGCTGGCACGGGGCAGCGTGCGGGTCTCGCTCATGCCGCCATCAGCTCCTCAATGGCTGTACCGTTCACGCCGTCGCCTTCAAGGATGTCAATCACCGAGCCCTGCCGGACGATGAGGACCCGGTTGCACACCGTGACGAGCTCGGGCACGTCGTCCGAAATGACCAGAACGCCCATACCGTTTCCCGCCTGCTCCCTGAGCACCGCGAGGATCTCTTCCTTCGATCCAACATCGACACCGACCGTCGGACCGTTGAGCATCAGGACCTTGGGCTGGTTGGCGAGCCACTTGGCCAGCACGACGCGTTGTGCGTTGCCGCCCGAGAGGCTGCGGACCGGGGCCAGCACATTCGGTGCTTTGATGCGCAGCTGATCGAACAGCCGGCGGATGGAGGACGAGACCTTCTTCGAATCGAGGAGGACCGGTCCCCTGCGGTGCTTATCGACCGACCCCGCGATGATGTTGTCCGCGATCGACTTCTCCAGAAAGAGCCCCTGGGTCAGCCGGTCCTCGGGCACGTAGCCGATGCCGGCGCGGATGGCGTCGTCGATCGAGCGGACGCGGACAGTCTTGCCCTCCACCTCGACGGTTCCCGAATCGGCGGGAAGCACTCCAAACAGGGATTCAGCGATTTCGCTTCGTCCGGAGCCGAGCAGTCCGGTGATCCCCAGGATCTCTCCCCGGTGGAGGTCGAAGGACACGTCGTGGAAGGCGCCCGAGACCGAGAGCGAACGAACGCTGAGGACGGGTCGCTCTTCGAGTTGGGGACTCGTGATGAGCCGGGTCTCGTTCACGGCCCGCCCGGTCATGTGCTTGATGAGGGACCGCCGGTCGAAACCGGTGGTGGGCCCTGAGACAACGTGGATGCCGTTCCTCAGGATTGTCAGGTCCTGCGAGACCTGAAGCGCTTCTTCGAGCTTGTGGCTCACAAAGACCAGGGCGACCCCGCGGTCCTGGAGTTTGCGGACAATGCCGAAAAGCCGGGCCACCTCGCTGTGGGTGAGGGCCGTCGTGGGCTCATCCATGATGATGACGCGTGCCTCACTGACCAATGCCCGGCAGATGGCGGTGAGCTGCTTGTCCGCGACGGACAGCCGTTCGACGTCCTTGTCGAGGTCGAGCGTCAGCCCGAGCTCCTTGACGATGCGTTCGGCGGCCGGACGGTTCTTGCCGGCCGAAAAGACCTTTGACCGCTTCGCGACGACCGAGGTGAGGACGATATTCTCGGCCACAGTGAGGTTCGGGAACAGGGAGAAATCCTGGTAGATGACCTGGATTCCTTCCTTTATGGCCTGTGACGGCGTCATGAAGGGGTGGGGCTTGCCGTCGATGAAAATTTCGCCGCCGTCGGGACGCTCGGCCCCGCTGATGATCTTGATCAACGTCGACTTGCCGCATCCGTTCTCACCCGCGAGGCAGTGGACGTGGCCGGCTTGAAGGGCGAGGGATACCCCCTCAAGGGCCTTCGCTCCCCCGTAGCTCTTGGATATATTGCGCACTTCCAGGACGGGCACACCGGGCTGCCCCGTCGGCGGGTTGCTGCTTGTCATGAAGATGTCCTTTGGCGGTTCGGGGTCCGTGCGCCCCGTCTGCAGCGCACGGACCCCGATGTGCGGGGATGAACCGGTCTAGAAGTCGTAGTCGCCGACGTTCTCGGCGTCGACCTCAACCGCCGCATCGCCGACGACAACGTTGTCGAAACCCTCGAGCTTCTTAAGCGAGGTGTAGCCTTCGATTCCCAGGTCCGTGCCATCCCCGACCGTCTCGCCTTCAGCGAGCAGCTGCGCGATTTTCAGCTGGGCTTCGCCGGCCAGCGCGGGGTCCCAGAAGAAGATTTTGTCGATCGAGCCGTCCTCAAGATACTTCTGCGACACCGACGGGATGCTGGTTCCCATGACGCAGACGTCATCTTCGCGGCCCGCCTCCTGCACCGCGCGGGCGATACCGGCGACATCTGTGCCGGCCGAACCCTGGAAGCCCTTGATGTCGGGGTACTTCGCCAGGACCTCCTTGGCCCGCGAGTACGCGACGCCCTCGTCCTCCTTGCTTTCGATCGGGTCTTCAACACGGGTGAGGTCCGGATATTCGGCCTCCTGCTGGTCCAGTGCGCCCTGGACCCAGTCCATGTGGGTCTTGGCCGTGAGGCCGCCGACGAAGGAGACATACTCACCCTCACCGCCCATGCACTCCGCGAGGTTGTCCATGATCTGGGCGCCGTAGGCCTTGTTGTCGAACGCTTCGATGTCGATGTCCGCGTTCTTGATGCCGCTGGCCTCGTGGGTGACCACCACGATGCCCTGCTCCCGTGCCTGCGCGAGGACGTTCTCAAGGCCCTCGGGTGAGTTGGGAACCACGGTAATGGCGGTCGGGTTCTGCGGAATGAGGTCCTGGATGATCTGGATCTGCTTCTCAGGACTTGCGTCATCGCCGCCGACCTGCCGGGCGTCGATGCCGGTCGAGTCGGCGAAGCTGGTGACGCCTTCCTCCATCCGGTCGAACCAGCCGACGCCGGTGATCTTGACGACGGTCACCATAGACATATCCTCCGCGGCTCCAGCGTCGCCTCCGCCCGAACCTCCGCCTTCGGAGCCTCCGCCCCCGGTGGTGCCACAGGAGGCAAGGAGCATGGCGGCAGCTCCCACTGAAAGAAATTTGACGGCATTTCCGTGCTTCATTGCCACTCCTTTGTGACGGTGCCAGTGCTGCCTCGTGCTGCACTCGTGCGGGACACCGATAGTGAAACTGCGGTGAACTCTAAAGTCGCGTCTGCGCGGGTGTCAATGAATTTTGCTCAATCCTTGCACGATTCAGGGAGGCCTCTGCGCGATATTTGCACGATATCGCGCATTCCGCGCGGTACTATACTTGCATTGCCGCCAAGGAGGACGACAGATGACCAAAGCCGACATATGACCAGACAAGCGATGATTCTTGAGATCCTGCAGGAGGAGGGCTTCCAATCGGTCGTAGGCCTCGCGCAGCGGCTGGACGTCAATCCATCGACCATCCGCCGGGAGTTCGAGAAGCTCGAACGCATGGAGCTCCTGCAGCGCACGCACGGCGGGGCGTATCCGATGAAGCATCTGGACACTCCGTCGGCGATCAAGGAATCCCTTCACAAGCGCGAGAAACGGGCCATCGGAAAGGCCATGGCGGACAAGGTCCTCGATGGGCAGACAATCCTGCTCGACAGCGGATCGACGACCCTCGAAGTGGCGAAGCACCTCAAACACTCACGGCTCACCGTCGTCACCAACGACCTGCGCATCGGCGTTGAGATTGCGGAGCGGCAAAGTGCCCACCTTGTCTTCATCGGGGGTGAACTGCTCCCCAACGTCTACACGCTGTGGGGCCCCTCATCGGTGCAGCAGATCGAGCACCTGCGCGTCGACGTCGCGATCTTCGGGGCCGACACGGTTGACGAACAGGGAATCTTCAACACAAGCAGCTACGAGATTGAGCTCAAGAGGACCATGCGGTCGATCGCGAAGGAAGCGTTCTTCGTGGCCGACAGTTCCAAGTTTGGGAGGGAAGCACTCTTCAAGGTCTTCGACCTTGATCAGTTCACTGCCGGCATCACCGACACGATGCTCGACCCCATCCGCGCCTCCCACTTTCCGGTGCCGATCATCACGGTCAATCCGCGCAACGACTCGGGAATATAGGCAGCGCGGGACACGACGGCCACGCCCTTTACCCCTGGCTGACTGCCTGAAAAACTGGGCAGGTGAACGAGCAGGAGATCATCGCGTTCGTCTCGGACCTGCCGGGCGTCGTGGTGGACACCGCAACGGAGGACTCCGGCGCTCCGGAGGCCGCGTGGGGCGACACCTTCATCTTCTATGACCCCGACGACAACGCTCCGACGTACCGGCGCTACCCCTTCGCGACGATCGTCGTCAGCGACTACCCGGGCTTCGACACCGCCTCCGACCTGGACCGGCCAGGGATCTTTCGGCTCAATATTTTCGTGGGATCGTCGATGTACGAGGCCCTGGTGGGCCACCCGGCCGATCAGCACGCCGAGCATCTTGCGGAATTCGACTTTACCGAGGTGGACCGCATCCTGCCCCATCCCGTCTACGGTTCACAGGCCTGGGTGTCCATCCTCAACCCGGGTACGGCCACGGCGGAGAAGACACGATCCCTGCTGCTCCATGCCCGCGAGAATGCCGTGCGGCGCTACGACCGGCGGCATTGAAAGCCGCCCGCCGGCGCCCCCAACGGGGTAGGCAGACCCGCGGGTGCCGACGTCTCCGGAACCCCTATGGCCACCTACCGCGAGCGGCGGATGCTTCCCAGAAGCCTCAGGACGCCCGCTGCGACAAACTCCAGCGGTGAACCGGCGGCACCTGCCCGGGGCGCCGCGAGGGCAGGGGGCGCCGCGAGGGCAGGGGTCGCTGCAAGGGCCACCCTCTCCAGTAGATCCTCGACACCGCCGGCTGCAGGTGCGAGCCATTCGAGCAGCTGCTTCTCGCTGACGGCCTGGATCGCCTGGCCTGCCTCGATGTACTGCAGGGCCTTGCGTTCCTTGCCGCTGTCCGTGCTGATTTCCACGCGGGCGCTGTTCGGATCCTGCCGCCCGATGACGAGCATCGTTGTCTTCTTGGTGATGTTCTTGGCGTTGACCGCCCCGCAGTGCGCGCTCTGCGCCATGGCCTCCGGCCGCCCGAGGGTCAGGAGCTCCCCGGTGAAGACGATGACTTGGCCAAACAGCGGGTGGGAGGGGTCCGCCAGCGGATTGGGCTGTGGAAGATCCGCCGGCGCGGGCTCGCTGCGGTATCGGTGCGAACCGGAGGACTTCGGGGGCTTGGCGGGCCACAGCAGCTCAAGGGTGGAGAGTCCGTCCCTGCGGGCGATGGCCAGCACGGCGTTCGCGCAGGTCTCGGCGTCGCTGCCGGCGTCGTGGTGTTGGAAGCTGCTCAAGCCGAGGGCCTCGGCGACCTGCGGCAGCCGGTTCACCTCGAGGTCCAGCCGGCGCCGCGCCAGCTCAAGCGAGCAGCGGAACTCCACCTCGGGCACCTCAAGGTTGGATTCCAGGCAGGCATTCCGAAACACGGAGCGGTCGAACGACGCGTTGTGCGCAACGAGGGCATCTCCCGCCGCGAAGTCCAGGATCCGCTGCAGGGAGGTCGCCCAGGAGTCCGCGCCGATGACATCCCTCGGACGGACCCCATGCACGGAGATGTTCCGCGCATCGAAGTGGTCGATTCCCGCGGGCGGCCGAATGAGCCAGCTCTGCGACTCGGCGACGGCCCCGGCCCGCACCTTGGTGAGCCCGACGGCGCATACCGATCCGCGCTTGCTGTTGGCCGTCTCAAAATCGATGGCCGTGAAGTTCAGGTTGTGCACTCGTCCCCTTGAGCTGATGGCATACGGGACCTCGCACGAAGCCCACAAGAGCCTATCCCGCGAAGTCCCGACGGAGGTCCTTCGACCCTGTGCGGGGTGTCGGGCCGGTGGAAGCGTAGTAGCCGGGCTGGGGACAACCAGCTGCGCGAGGGGGAAACGATGACGACAGCATTGAGGCCGGCGGCGCTCCGGGACGAATGGGCCTACCTCCGCACCGGAGAGCCTGATCCTCCCCTGTACGAGCCGCACCTGACGGCGGAACTGCCGGACGCGGTGCAGCGGTGGCTCGCGCACTCGCTCCGGCCTGGCACTCCGCTATGGTCCTCGGTGGAGCTCACCATGTCGGGGCAGATCAAACTCGGCTCCTCGTGGCGGCCCTTCCAGGCACGCCAGATCGTCGCTCCGCAGAAGGGCTTCATCTGGGCCGCCGAAGCACGCGTCGGAGGTCTCCCGGTTCGAGGCTATGACCGCTTCAGCGAAGGCGTCGGCCAGATGCGGTGGCGGCTGCTCGGAATCCTTCCGGTGGTGACCGCACGCGGCGTCGATGTCACCCGTAGCGCAGGAGGCCGCCTGGCGAGCGAAGGGGTCCTCGTTCCCACGGCATTCCACAGTGCAATCTGGAGCGCTGGCCCATCGCCCGACACTGCGGTGATGACGCGGGTGATCAACGGCGAAACCGAGCACGTCACGATCCAGGTCGATCCGGCAGGGGCGCTGACGGAGGTGTCGATGCTGCGGTGGGGCACCCCGGGAGGCTCTCCCCCGGGGCGGTATCCCTTCGGTGTGTCGATCGAAGCGGAGGCGGAGTTCGATGGGATCACCCTCCCCTCCATCCTTCGGGCCGGCTGGTTGCGGGGAGCCTCAAGGGGAAATGGTGACGGCGAGTTCTTCCGCGCCCGGATCTCAAAAGCGGTCTTCCGGTAGTGCCCGCACAGCGGAAGAAACGGGGCGGCTGCCACACCCGACCGCCCGTTCGCCGGCGTGAAGCGCCGGCTCCGAGCGGAGCTTGATCGGAGCGCAGCCTGATTCAAGCCCTGGAACCACCGTAGGAGCGCCCCTGGCTGGGACGCTCCTACGGTTTCCGCCGTCGGTTTCAGACCGGCGTCGTGCTGTTGAGGGAGTTACCGCTTACTTGGCGGCGGCCTGTCCGCTCCACCGCTGGTACATGGTGAGGTCGCGCAGCATGCGGGCCGCGAAGTCCGGCTGCACCTCGGCGGATCCGCTGATCAGCGACGCGGCCTTGGCGTAGACCTCGACGGCCTCCGCCGGCTTTCCCTTCTCCAGGAAGCTGTCGGCCCGGTCAAGTTCGCGCTGCACCTTGGTCGCCGTCTTCTCCGGGAGGCAGGCGCCGGCCGCCTTCGAAACGTTCTCCGCGGTCCACCGGCCGGCCTCGCGGGAAGCCGCAACCAGGTCGCTGTGCGGAGTGGTCGCCTCGACGCGGAACACACCCTCTTCCAGAGCCGTCGCCTGCGGGGCGGAGAGCTGGTTGTAGGCGAACAGCGCAGCGCCGTCGGAGTGCGCGTCGCGGACGGCCTGGGTCTGGTCCACCAGCACATCCGGTGACGATCCGCGGAACGGACCATAGGTGGCGGTGTAGAGGAGATTCTCGTCGCCGACGGACTTCCGCATCAGCTCGGTATCCCGTGCCACGGATGAGGCGGAGGTACCGAAGGACATTCCGGTGAGGACGTCGACATAGCCCTTATCCACCCAGTCGGCCCAGTTCTGGAACTTCTTGGCCAGGCCGTCGGCCGGGTCCGGGAAGACCGCCGCGGACAGCTGCGTCTCGGGTGCCAGCTTCTGCTGCAGCTCGCGGACCTCGGAGACGAATGACGTGACGTTCTCCTCGCGCCAGGCGTCCCACGACTTCCACAGCGGATCGGCGGGGGTCAGCGTGTACGGGTCCTTGGCGAACTCCGCAGCGAAGGCTTCACGGGAGAAGTCGCTGTAGGAGAAGGAGGCCGTCTGCCAGGGCTGCGAGACCGGGTAGCGGATGTAGTCGAGGTGGAGGCCCTCGACGTCGTACTTCGTCAGGATCTCCTCGTAAATCGACTTCATGTAGGCCCGGGGCTCCGGCATGGCGGGATCCACGAAGAAGTAGCCTTCCTCCTGCGAGGAGGGCTGTGGGCCGGTCTTGCCGACGTCCTCGCGCTCGACGGCGGCCCACTCCGGGTGCGCCTCGAGGATCGGACCGGCGCCGCCGTTCTCGTTCACTGACTGCGCACCGACGAAGAAGGTGTGCACCCACGGGTGCAGTTCGATGTCCCGGGCGTGTGCCTCGTCGATCCAGACCTGGAGCGGATCGAATCCGACCATCTCCGGGCGCTGCGCCGCGATGCCGTTGTCCTTGGCGACGGCACTGGGGTAGATGGTGTAGCCCTGGAAAACCGTCTCAAGGAAGACCATGTTGACGCCTGCGGCGTCGATCTCGTCGAGCGTCTTCGCGATCTGGGCGGGCGTGGTCTCCGTCGGGCGGACCCACATGCCGCGGCCTTCGACCGGGCGGGATTCCGCGGTGCGGTACCAGGCCAGCTCGGCCGCTTCGCGGGCCCGTTCGGCCAGCGCCACCGAGCCGTCGACGTCGCCCGCCTCCGAGGCCTTGGCCGCCTGGTCGAGCAGCGAGCGGGCCTCAGCGGCAGCGGCGGCCGACCCCTCGTTGTCGATGGTGAGGCAGCTCTGTCCGGCGGCCGTGAGGGAGTCGCCCGCACGCACCAGGGCCTGTTCGGCGCCGTAGATGTAGGTGCTCTCGTCGATGGTGACCGTCAGGGTCGATCCTTCGATGGCGACCTTCGCGCCGGGAATGGCATTGCTCGAGAGCCAGGCACCGCGTCCGCCGTGGCCGGAGATGACCATTCCGTCGGCGGGGATCTCGCGGTTGTTGCCGCCGCGGGAGACGACGCGGCCGTCCACCACAGTCACTTCGTAACCGTAGTCGTTGGTCTTCGTGGTGGGGCGTCCGGAGGCCGCGGTGTAGACGATGAGCTGTTCGGCGCCGCGGCAGCCGGGGTAGCAGTTTCCGGAGGCGGGGTCCACGCCGCCGGGGTAGCTCGCCGCGGTGGGGTCGGTCGCGTCGATGGTGGTGCTCACGGAGCGCACGGTGAGGCCGTCGAGGCTGACGAGCTCTCCGACGTGGATGTGGTCCCGGAGGAAGGTGCGTACGTCCGGCGTGCCGCCGGGTGAGGCGGAGAGGACGGCGCCGTCACGCGGGATCGCATTGTTGCCCTTGTTCGCGCAGCTGGTGAAGACGGTGCAGACATCGAGCACCTTGTAGGTGCCTGCGGTGGCAGTCTCCTGCAGGACCGCCTCTCCCCCGAACTGGTTGGTCTTGGTCGAGGGCCCGAACTCCGGCGTGTAGAGGGCGAACATGCCGGCGGTGCGGCTTGAGGGGTTGATGGCGTCGAGGGCCTGCACGGTGCCGTCGGCGGCGACGGCACGCGGCCCGGCCGGTGCGTCGGCCGGGGCGGCCAGGGCACTGCCGGGGGCCGAAGCCAGTGGGATGAGCAGGGCTGCGCTGAGGGTTGTAACGAGCGGCCACCGGCGTTGGTGGGTGATGCTTCTTCGCATTGGACCTCCTTGGTCGATCCCATCTTGTTGTGGTGGTTCGTACAAGTCAAGACAGTTTGAGCGTATTGAAGCCTTTAATTACAGGGGTCTTGTGTTTTTCGGATTAAGTGGTCCGTACCTATCAGGAACGCCTACGGGCACGCCGAAAAGCCGCGGCTGCTCGCCGCGGCTTTTCGTATGGGGACGGTCAGCCCAGGAGAAGCGTCACCAGCCCATAGGGCGGAAGCTCAAGGTGCAGCTGGTCGCCCAGGGGCAGATCCTCCACGGGAGTTTCATCGATCCGGGCCTGGCGCACGGTGGTGACGCCCTCCGGGACGGCGACGGTGGCGGAGGCCGGGAGCGCGCTGGGGTTCGAGATCCGGAGCACGGAGCCGCCGGCCTCCTCGGCGGGCTTCCAGGCCGAGACGAGGGCGCCGGTCACCTCCGGCGCCGTGCGGGGTGCCGAACGGCCCGACGGTGCCGGAACCCCGGGGCGGAGGGCGAAGGCGGCCAGCGGAGCGGCGTGGAGCGCCGCCGCGGCCAGGAAGGCGGGGTTCTCCGGTTGGACGCCCTTCCCCAGCACGACGGCGACGTTCACGGTGATCGGCCCGAGGCACTGCGCCTCGGGCACCGGCAGCATCGGCCCGGCGCCGGTGGTGCGGGTGCGCAGGTCAAAGCGGGAGAGCCAGCCGACGGCGCGCAGCAGGGTCACCGCGAGGACCGCCGAGCCGCCGTTCCGGAAGGCCTGGACCTCGGGCAGCCCGCGGGTCAGGAGGGCGACCGCGTCCGGGCCGCGGCCCACGCAGGCCCAGGAGGTCACGGGGGCCACCGGGTGGGCGGCCTCGAGGGCGGCCTCGGTCGGCAGCGGCCCGAGTTCGGGGCCGATCGGCCGGTCGATCGTCGACCAGTGCTGGTCCGCCGTCCACACGTCAGCGTCGGCGTCGACCGGCGTCTCAAAGCGCAGCCGGTGATCGCGTGCCCGGTTGTCCAGCGTGATGGCCCACTCGAGGCGATCAGTGTCGGCCCAGTGGGTGACGGTCACGTCCAGCGGCGAGTCGATGGGAGAGGCGCTGCGGCTGTCCCGGTCCTCCCCAATAGCCTCGGGGAGGGTCAGGACGGCGTTGATCCGCAGACGCGTGCGCAGTTCGGTGCGGGAGACCTCGACGTCAACGACCCGGGGCAGGGTGGGCAGATCGCCGGGGACCGGGTCGAAGTTGTAGGTGTCCCCGCGGTCGCCGGAGGAGACGAGGCGGCCGACGCCCTCGTGGACGACGCCGGTGGTCGTGTCCTGCACGCGCAGGGAAGCGTCGTCGAGCACCTCGAGGCGGAAGCGTCCGCTCTCGACGACGCGGCTCTTCTGCACCTCCGGCCCGGCGGTGGCTTCGCCGAGTTCGGCGGTGAACGTCATCCAGCCGAACGCGGGGAGGTTCCCTGCCGTGAAGGCGAGGGTATGGGTGTCGGTGTCCCGGCTGTCGGGGAGCAGGTCGAGGTCGGCCTCGAAGACCTTCCCGCGCCGGGTGGCGGAAACCTCGAACGGGATACTCCGGCCCGCCGCGTCCCGCAGGCCCGTCACCACGCGTCCGGCCTCGGTCACCAGCTCGACGGTGGCGGGACCGCTCACCGGTGTGCCGTGGCCCGAGAGTACGACGACGTCGGCGCTCTCGCGCGCCGGGTCGCCGTGCTGGCGGGTGTCGACGCCTTCGGCCAGCAGGAGCCTGCGCAGCAGCAGGTCCGCGGTGTCGGTGGCGCGCTGGGCGCGCACGGTGGTCTGGCGGTGCACCTCGTCGGTGCTGCAGCCGCAGATCGAGTCGTGGGGCGCGTTCTTGATCACGAGGTCCCACGCGTCATCGAGCAGTTCGGCGTGGGAGTCCGGCGCTGCGGGGGTGCCGGCCACGGCGAGGGATGCGGCCAGCCGGTGCCGGGCCAGCTGCGGCTCGACGAAGCGCTCGAGCAGCGTCTGCACCCGGTGGTTCGCCAACTTGACGTAGGTGCGCGCAGAGAGGGTTCCGGGCAGCAGGAAGGTGAGCCGATTGCCCAGGGTGCGGAGTTCGCCGGAGACCTCGGGCAGGTCGATCGCCGCGGCACGGGCCCCGGCGAAGAAGTCCTCAAGGGTTGTCTCGACCAGGGCGACGCCGGCCCCGGCGGCGGCCTCCTGCCGGTCGGCCGGCGGACGGGGCACGAGGTGGTCTCCGCCGTTAAGGAGCAGAAGCGGCCCCTCCGGCATCCGGTTGCGTTCGGTGTCGACAAACTGCTTCAGCTGGGTGTCGCTGGTGCCAGCGTCCCAGAGGGTCTCGGTCTGGTGGTAGCCCTGGTTGACCGTGAAGACCTCGCTCCCGTCCGGGGAGATCCAGCGGAACCGGGCGTGTTCCGGCGGCGCCCCGCGCCAGACGAGGGCGGTGTCGATGCCGAAGCCGTTGAGCAGCCGCGGCAGGTCCGCCGGGTGCCCGAAGGCGTCGGGTGAGTAGCCCACCGGAGAGAGCCTTCCCATCCGGGTGCCCCACCGGCGGGCGCGCAGGAGGTTCCGGACGAGGTTCTCGGCGGAGACGAGCTGGTTGTCGGCGAGCACGTGCCAAGGCCCGACTGTCAGCCGCCCGGAGCTGATGTGCGCGGCGAGGCGCGCCTCGAGGTCGGGGCGGATCTCCAGGACGTCGGCGAGGATGACGGTCTGTCCGTCGAGGTGGAAGGAGGCGTATTCGCCCTTATCGAGCGCACCGCACACCCGCTCGACCAGTTCAACGAGACGTCCCCGGTACCCGTCGAAGGTGCGGTACCACTCGCGGTCCCAGTGGACGTGGGAGATCACATGGCAGGTCTCTTGGGGTTCAGACACGGGTGCCTTCCTCGGTGGTGGCGGCGACGGCGGAGGTGCGCCGGGCGAAACGGGCGGTAATCGACTGCGGGTGGGTGATGGCGGAGCCGACGACGACGGCGGCGGCGCCGAGTTCGAGGGCGGTGGCGGCGTCGTCGGGGGTGGCGATGCGGCCTTCGGCGAGGAGGGGCACGGTGAGGACGGCGGCGAGGTCGGCGACCAGGGCGAGGTCCGGCCCGGGGCCGGGGCGGCTGTACGGGGTGTAGCCGGCGAGGGTGGTGGAGACCAGGTCGGCACCGGCGGCCTCGGCGGCGAGGCCTTCCTCGACGGTGGAGACATCGGCCAGGACGAGCACCGGGGAGGCCTCCTTGAGCCGGCGGATGGTCTCGGCGAGAGTGAGCCCGTCCGGGCGGGGCCGGGCCGTGCCGTCGAGGGCCACGATGTCGGCGCCGGCCCGCGCCACCTCGACCGCCGCGGAGAGGGTGGGTGTGATGTAGACGCCGGTGTCACCGATCTTCCAGAGCCCGATGATCGGGGCGTCCGTTGCGGCACGCACGGCGCGGACGTCGTCAGGCCCCTCGAGGCGGACGGCGGCGGCTCCGCCGGCGAGCACGCTCAGGGCCATGGCGGACATGTGGACAGGGCCGCGCAGCGGTTCGCCCGGGTAGGCCTGGCAGGACACGATGAGGTGGCCGCGGAGGCGGTCGAGGATTCCTGCCGGCTGGGGTGCTGCCGCGGGGAACTGCTCAGGCACTGGGGATCTCCGTACTGGTGGGAACGAGGGGTGGGACGGCAGGTATGCGGGCCGTTGGGAGGTCGGTTGGGTGGGCGACGGCGTTCTCGGGCCACGCGATCGGCGCGCCCCGGGTGGTGAGGGCGTCCTGCACCGCGCGGAGCCGGCCGGGGTCTCGAACGATCCCGCGCACGCTGGCTGCCGTTGCGGCACTGACCGCCGCGATCACCCCGGCCGCCTCCCCGATCGCCCATTCGCCGGGCTGCAGCCGGTAGGCCGCGGCGGCCACCTGCGTCGCGGCGAGGTTCTTGGCGCCCATCACGAGGTTGGCGGGCCCGACCCCCTCGGCGGGAACCAGGGAGCGGGCGGGGATGAAGAACGGCGCCGTCTCGCTGAACACCGAGCTGGGGTGACCCACCCGGGGGTGCAGGTCGGCGTGGTACCAGGCGATCCCGACGGAGTCGGGGAACGATCGGGCCAGCCCGTCCGGGCCCGCCATCAGGTCATGCTCGGTGACCGGATCGGGGTTGGCCAGCCGCCGCGACTCGCGGACGTAGGGGGCGGCCGCGAGCCCGTCCGGGGTGCCGCTCAGCTCGGGGGCGAGGCGCAGTTCCGGGTAGCCGCGGCCGGTGCCGAGCGGGCCGGGCCCGTCCTCGGGGTCGCGGGGCACCTCGGTGCGCAGCCAGTGGATGAAGGCCAGGGTGAGGTTCCGTGCCTCCCGCGTGGCGCGTCCGGGATCCGCGACCAGGCCGCGGGCGCTGTAGTCGTTGCCGGCCCAGTTGATCACGGCCGCCTCGGGCTTGCCGGAGGCGGCGGTACGGATCCTGCGGTACTCCCAGAAGGGCGGTTTTCCGTCCGGGCCGTCGCGGAAGAACCGGTAACGGTGTGTCACACCGTCCCAGCCGTCGAGGTCGAGGGAGAACGGCTGGGAATCGCGTAGGCGGGCGTAGTCCTCGGGGGCCGGGCCTACGGGGAGGGGAACAGGTTCGCGGACCAGCGCGGCGACCCAGGTGAAGGACTGCTCCGCGCGCGGGTCGGCCGGCCCGGGGACGGCGTCGGGTTCGCCGTAGGCGTCGGTGCCTTCCGAGCCGATCACCCAGGCGGTGCGGGTGAGGGGCAGCAGGTCCCCGGTTTCGGTGGCGTCGATAAAGACCCCCGCGGACACCTCGAGGTGCGACCCGTTGGGGCCCTCCAACTCCACCGCCTCGATTCGAGGATCGGACCCGGCGCCCAGCACTGCCCGCACCGGCGTATGCCCGGAGAAGAGCCGGATCCGCCCGGAAGCGAGGTGCTCCTCGAGCATTTCCTCAAGTACGTCCAGGCCGACGAGCGGTTCGAAGCAGAGCCTGCTGACCCAGCCTTGACCGGGGTTGACGGCGCCGCCGCAGGCCGCCCGGACGAGGTCCCGGAAGCGGCGGTAGGTTGCGGTGACGCCGGCGGATTCGACGAGCGGGTGTTCATCGAGCGGTGCGGTGAGCTGCGAGGTGACCTGCCCGCCGATCATCGGCTCGGCGGCGGTGAGCACCACTGAGCTGCCGGCGTCGGCCGCGGCGAGGGCGGCGGCGATCCCGCCGAGTCCCCCGCCGATGACCGCGACGTCGTCGGCGAGGCGGGTGCGCGTCATCGGCCGAAGCCCAGCGTGAAGTCAATCTCGAATGTCCGGTGCCAGGGCAGGGTCAGGCCGGACAGGTAAATGCCCTCGAACCCGGGCCGCTTCAGCACGGCGTTAAGGCGGTCCTCCGCTACGCGCAGGACGGGATTGCGGGTGTCGGCGGGCTCGACGGTGTCGTGGAGCTCGGGATTCGAGCCGAGCTCGGCCCGCACCCGGGCCCGCTCGACCGACATCCAGCCGTAGTCCTCCACCACCCTCCGGGCGAGGGCGAGGCGGGCTTCGTCGGGGTTGTACGTGCCGGCCGCGCGTCCGGCGCAGGTCGCCACGAGCTGCGCCGCGACGGTGCCCACGGTGTTGCCCGCGGTGTTCCAGGCGGCGAAGCTGCTCAGCTTCCCCCACGCCCCGCGCTCGTCAAGGGCGGCGATGAGGGCCGGGTCCGCGCCGTTGGGGCGGTGCACGTCCGCGAGCCCGACGACGGGCGCGCCGGTGGCGGCGGCGTCGAGCACCAACTGCGCGGTGGCGGCGGCTGCCTCGGTGTCGTTGCTCTCCTGCGGGGAGACGGCCCAGTCGGCGTGCGGGGTGCGGGGAGCCTCGGGGGCATGCACCACCAGCACGGCGTCCCATCCCCCGGGATTATGGCCGCCATCACCGCCGCCGAAGTCGGGCACCGCGCCCGCGGATTCAATCTGTCGACGGATGGTTTCGCGCACCGTTGTCGATTCGTAGGGCGCCACCCGCTCAAGCGTCTCCGGGCGGCGCACAGCACGCCGATGCGCGGGGCGCGGACCCGGAGGACGTCGAGGCAGGCGCGGGCCACGAGGACGGCGCCGATCTCGTCGGCGCCGGGCTGGACGAGTGCGCGGCCGCCGAGTTCGAGCCGCTCCACCCAGCCCTCGAGGGCTTCCTGGTCGGTGGCCGAGAGGGAGCGCTGCGAGGCGTCGTCGATGCCGACGACGAGGTGGTCGATGACGCTGCGGCCGGTGAGTTCCAGGGCAGCGAGCGCCAGGGTGTGCTGGCGCATCCTGCGTCCGAGCCAGTCCCGGCGGACCTCCTCAGGCAGCGCGTCGCGCGCCTGGTCGACGCCCTCACCCGTCGCGAGGGCACCCGAGAGCCGGTGCAGCGCCGGGCCGTGCGGGTTCCAGTAGGAGGGTTCCTCCATGGCGTCGAGGGAGTCCGGGGTGCGCGGGACGAGGGAGAAGCCGTAGACCGTCGCGCCCGGGTGGTCGAGTGCCGACCACCGTCTCAGGACGTCCGATACCGATTCGCTTCCGATGCGCGAGGGGATCAGGCCGCCGAACCCGAGGCCCTCGAGGGAGACGACGACGTGTCCAGAGGTTCCCATCCGGTCGGAAAGCCAGCCGGCGAGGACGCCGGGATCACCGGGCTGCCGGATGGAGGGCAGTGCCTTCGCCGGGGGCAGGGCGCAGTCGAGACCGGCGATGCGGGCAACGGATGCCGGGAGTTGCATGCAGACGGGCCGCTCATCGAGGGGGATCAGCGCAATGCTCATGAGGTCACTCCGGTTCCTGTCGCCGACACGGCGGGCGCCGGGACGGCCGGCGCCGAACCTGCCGGTGCCGCCGTCACGCCGCCGGCAGCCGTCATTGTGCCGCCGACTGCCGACGCCGGATGCGGCAGGCTGCGGGCGGCGCTGACCGCCCCGACCGCGACGGCCGCGGCCCCCACCGTTGACGCCTCGATGCGCAGGTCGCCGACGGCCGGGATGGTGGTGGCGCGGGCGGCGGTGCGCACGCGGTCGAGCCACCACTGCCCCAGTCCGGCGACTCCTCCACCGATGACCACGAGGTCGGGATCGAAGACGTTGGCAAACGAGCCCAAAGCCACACCGAGCGCCTCCGCACCGCGGTGGAGCACCGCGCGGGCCGCTGAGTCGCCGGCCGCTGCTGCGCGGTCGACGTCACGCAGGGTCCCGGCAGTTCCACCGGCCTCCCGGAAGATCTCGGTCATGGCGGTTCCCGAGGCGACCGCCTCGAGATGCCCTGCCTTCCCGCAGGGGCACGGCCGCCCCTCGGCGCCGGGGACCAGCACATGGCCAAAGTGCCCCGCGGCGTCGTGCGCTCCCCAGTGGAGCTGCTCGTGCACTACGAGGGCGCCGCCGATCCCGGTTCCGACGGTCACGCCAAGCACGGTGCCGGCGCTGCGTGCCGCACCGTGCCGGACTTCTGCGAGCGTGAAGGCCTGGACGTCGTTGACCACCCGGACCGACGCCTCCGGGAACGCTTCCCGGAAGGCCGACCACAGGTCGGTCCCCTGCCATCCGGGCAGTGCATCCGTCGCGGAGAGGACACGGCCGGTGCGGTGGTCGATGACCCCGGCGGCGCCGATGCCCACGGTGTCGATCCGGCGGTTGCCGGCCGTGGTGAGGGCGAGGCCGAGCGCGTCGGCGAGCACGCGGGACGCTCCAAAGGAGGCGCGCGTCGGGATCTCATCGACGGGCCCGGCGCCGCCGTCGCTTCCGACAAGTGCGGCGAGGGTCTTGGTGCCCCCGATGTCGATGCCGAGCGCGGTGCCGGCCGTCACCGTCCGCGCGCCTTCTCCACGGTGACATGGAAGTCGTAGCGGTCGGCGCGGTACAGGCTCTTGGCCTGCTCGACGACGCGGCCCTGCGCGTCGGCGGCCACCCGGGAGACGGCGAGCGCCGGCGAGTAGGGCGGGACCTCGAGCAGGTGCGCCTGGTCGGTGGTGAGCACGGTGGCCTGGATCGTCTGGGAGGCGGTGACCGGGCCGCGGCCGATGCCCTCGAGGTAGTCGTAGAGGGAGGAGTTCTCGTCGAGTTCGAAGTCCTCGGGCACCAGTTCGGCCGAAATCCACACGTTTTCGAGGCACATCGGCAGCCCGTCGGCGGTACGGACCCGCTCCATGTGGACGATGCGGGCGCCCGGGGAAATATTGAGGACGCTGGCGGTCTCGGCGTCGGCCTCGGTCCACGTCACCGTGCTGGCCCGCGACCCGGGCACCATGCCGCGGGCACGGATGTCCTCGCTGAAGGAGGTGAGCGTGAGGGACTTGGTGATCTTGGTCAGGTCGGACACGAAGGTGCCCGCCCCCTGCACCCGGTAGACGAGGCCGTCCTCGGCGAGCCGGGTCAGGGCCTCGCGCACGGTCATGCGGGAGAGCCCGTACTGGGCCATCAGTTCGCGCTCGCTGGGCAGCGGGGCGTGGGCGTCGAGTCCACTGGTGATCAGCTGCTCGAGTTCGGTGCGCAGGATCTCGTACTTTGGTGCGCTCATCCCTTGATTCCCCCTTCTCCGACGCCGCGGAAGAACCACCGCTGCAGCGCGAAGAACAGGAGCAGCAGCGGAAGGACGGCGATCATGGTTCCGGCGGCCACCACGCGCTGGTTGCTGGTGAAGGTGCCGGAAAGATACTGAATACCCACAGTAAGGGTGTAGTTGGACGGGTCCTTCAAAATAACGAGGGGCCAGAGGAAGTCGTCCCAGGCGAAAACGAAGGCAAAGATGGCGACAACCATCAGGGAGCCCTTCACCGAGGGCAGCGCAACCCGCAGGAACCGCTGCCAGTCGGAGGCGCCGTCGATCATGGCGGCCTCCTCGATCTCCCGGGGAAGGGAGCTGAAGGCGGTGCGCATGATCAGGATCGACAGGCCGGTGGCGGCCGCGGGCAGGATCACGCCCATCAGGCTGTCGACGAGGCCGAGGGAGCGCGAGGTCAGGAACACCGAGACCATGATCACCTCGAACGGGATGATGATGGTGGCCAGGAACAGGATGTCGACGAGGGTGCGGCCACGGAAGCGGATCCGTGCCAGCACGTACCCGGCGAGCGAGGCGAAGATGCAGTTAAGGACGGCCGACGACGTCGACACGATCAGCGAGTTGCCGATGTAGCGGAAGACCGGGATGGTCTCCGCGACTGCGGCGTAGTTCTCGGCGGTGGGCGAGACCGGGAAGGGGTTGGCCGTGAAGATCGATTCGGCCGGGCCCTTCAGGGAGGTGCCAAACTGCCAGATGAACGGGCCTGCGAGCAGCACGAACACGAAGGCGAGCAGCAGGTAGCGGACGGCGTAGTTGACGGCCTTCCGGCGGATGCTCGCCCGGCTCCTGCGGCGGGGGCGGTCCGGGCGGGACGGCGTCGTCCGGGCCGGGGGTGTCCGGGTGGCGACAGCGCTCATCGCGTCTGCTCCATTCTCTGCGAGCGCAGATAAAGGATCGAGAATCCGATGGTGAGGACGAACAGGGCCAGGCTCATGGCGGAGGCGTAGCCGATCTCGCCGCTGAGCCCGAGGCCGACCTCGCGGATGGTGTACACGAGAGTGCGGGCCTGTCCGCCGGGGCCGGCGGTTCCGCTGCTGATGACAAAGATCTCGGCGAAGACCTTCATTGAGGCGATGGCGCCGAGGAGTCCGACGAGGAACATGGTGGAGCGCACACCCGGGAGGGTGATGGACCAGAAGCGGCGGGCGCCGCCGGCGCCGTCGACCTGGGCTGCCTCGTGGAGGTGCTGCGGCACGTTCCCTAGGGCGGCGAGGTAAATGACCATGTAGTAGCCGAGGCCCTTCCACACGGTGACGAGCATGCAGCTGAGCAGCAGCAGCGAGGTATCGGTGAGGAACGGCAGGGGCTCCTGCACGATGCGCAGTGCCTGGAGCACCCGGTTCACGGCGCCGTCGGAGGACAGCAACCAGGTCCAGATCAGCCCGACGACGACCATTGAGGCGACGACGGGCGAGTAGAACACGGAGCGGAAGAACCCGATGCCGGGCAGGTTCTTCTCGACGAGCACGGCGAGCAACAGCGGCAGGAGCATGAGCAGCGGCACGACGACGACGGCGTAGAGCAGCGTGTTGCGCACCGACGTCCAGAACTGCGGATCGCCGAGGAGCGCGGCGTAGTTCTCGACCCCCGTGAACTTGCCTCCGCCGAGGGTGGTGGCGTCGGTGAAGGACAGGACCAGGGTGTTGAGGAACGGGCCGATGTGGAAGATGAGGGCGATGGCGAGCGCCGGGGCCAGGAACACCCACGGCAGCCAGCGGTACTGGGCTTTCATTTCCTGCTCTCTCCCTCGGGTGCTGCGGTTGGTGCGGTCGGCCGGGCTGCGTCCCGGGATTTGTCGGGACACCGCCCGGCCGGGGTGATCACTTGCCGGTGATGGCGTTGGCTTCGGCCACGGCCTGGTCGAGCGCCTCGGAGGCGGTCAATTCACCATTGAGGGCGAGTTGGATCTTGCCGATGACGGCCGACTTCACGCGGTCGTCGAACTGCACGGGCACCAGGTTGCGGGCGTTCTCGAGCTGTTCGGCGGCGATGCGGCGGGCCTTGGACTCGACGGTTCCGTCGGAGTCGTCGGTGAAGTACGGGTCCTCAAGGGCCTCGGTCACGGAGGGGAAGATGGTGACGATCTTGGAGAACTCGAGCTGATTCTCGGCGTTGGTTATGAATTCGGCGAACTCAAGGGCGGTGGCCCTGTTGTCGCTGCTCTCGGGAACGAGCAGGCCCATGACGGAGACGTTGGTGGGGCCGCTGTCTCCGGTGATCTGGGGGCCGACGTCGGTTGCCTTGGCGATGTCTGGGGCGTTCTCCTCAATGATGGACAGGAAGTTGGCGCCGGAGGGGAACAGGGCAATCTGGCCGGCCTGGTAGGCCTCGGTCTCCTTGGAGTGGTCCTGCGTCAGCGAATCCGAGGGGAAGACGCCCTCCTTGTAGAGGTCGGCGAGTTCCTGCACGTAGGCCTCGGCCTCGGGGGTGTTGAAGGTCCATTCGGTGCCGTCCTCGTTCATCAGGGGGACGCCGAGTCGGGCGAGGTCGGGGATGAAGCGGTTTTCGAGGGCCGGGTGCATCCCGTGGATGTCGCCGCCCTTTTCCTTGATGGTGCGGGCGGCGTTGAACAGTTCCTCGTAGGTGGCCGGTGGCTGCTCGGGGTCGAGCCCTGCCTTTTCGAACATCGCCTTGTTGTACATGGTCACTTCGGAGCTGAGGTACCAGGGGAAGCCGTAGGAGCCCTCCTCGCCGGGAACCTTGAACGCGTCCCAGGCGCCCTCGACGTAGGTGTCCTTCAGGTCGGGCACCGCCTTCTCGAGGTTCACGAAGGCGCCCTGTTCCTCGAGGGGCTGGGCGAAGTTGGGGTTCAGGTTGACGACGTCGGGGAGGGAGTCGGCCTGGGCGTCGGTCGAGATTTTCTCCTGGGCGCCTTCGAAGGGGATGTCGATCCACTTCACCGTGGTGCCGGGGTGTTCGGCCTCGAAGTCGTCGATGACGCCTTCGATATAGTCGGTGAACGTGGGCTTGAGCTGAAGCGTGGAGAACGTGATTTCGCCGGTGACTTCGCCCTCGGCTGCGTTGGCTTCGGCACTGTCCGACCCCGAGTTGAGCCCGCAGCCGGTGAGGCCGAGGACGAAGACGCTGGAGAGCGCGAGGGCGGTGGTGGAGAACTTCTTCATTGACTGTGCTCCCATTGACAGAATGGCCACCTGAAAAGGTGATGAAAGTAAGTGGTTCGTACCAGTTACTTGATCCTCGCCTAACGGGACGCCATAGGTCAATAGGTTGGGCGAAATTGGACCGTACCACCTTCCCGATCTTAATCTTCCGCCTTTTGGAAGTCGCTCAAAGGCTTGCAACGCGATCGATGGGGCCGAGAGACGACTTGGGGCCCGCGGTCTCGATCAGTGAACAAGTAAGGGGCGTCGTTGAGCTGGATTGTCGGCTTCACACCCTAGAGTCACGACATGATCAACGAGAAGGCTCCATTGCCCGACGACATTCTAAGCAACCTGCCTGGTCAGGATGCCGTGCTGGGTCATGTCGTCACTGTCGATGGTGAGCGCTGGCGAAAGGCCCTTGCTGCTCGGAGGCTTCCCACCGTCGCAGGCAAGCTTGCCCATGACGGCCGGACCACTGTGACGCGACAGGAGGTGTTCGACCTTGGAGACCAAACCCCGAGTTTGGAGGGAGCCTTCCAACTGCTCTACTACTCGCTCGCCTGGGGGCTAGGGCCGCGGGCATCCCGTTTGAATCAGCGGCTGGACGGGCTCGCAGCCCATCAGGACAGGGCCGGCGAACTCCTCATATCAGCGTGGACGTCAGTGAAGAACGGTGCTCCGACAGAAGACTCCTACGGCCTACTGACCACCGACCGGGGCGCTGGACGGATACCGTGGTTCGGACCGGCTTTCTCGACCAAATTCCTATACTTCGCCCAAGGAAGTGTTACCCAACCCAGAACCCTGATTCTTGATCAGGTGGTCTCTCGGAATCTCCACGCAGACGTGTGGCCCAAGGGGCCAACCGCTGCATGGTGGCCCGAGACCTATCAGCGATACTGCACACTTCTGGCCAACTGGGCTGCACAGGCGTCCGAAAATTCCCGCGTACAACGAGCAGTGCGAGCAGACGAGATCGAACTGGCTCTATTCAGGCGCCATGACCGATCACCCGAATAAATCGGCCCCCGGCTGGGAGCAGTCACGGCAACCAACCGTCTGGGATCTCGTTGATTGCCTCATCCGCCTCGGTGGCACGCCAGTCTGAGTCGATATGCTGGACCTGTAGTACTCCGGTCAGGGCCCCGGAGCCAATGGGTGCCCGTTACAGGCCAGATCAATCCCGTCCCGAAATGCACGGCGTCCTCCCAGCTATCAGGAGTACCGTTAACAGAGCGTGGGGGTAAGGGAATCACCCGGAAGGCACGATCATGGCAAAGAACTGGCAGCGTTGGCTTCCCGCCGGCATCGTCCCGGCGGTCATTGTGGCGGCGTCCGTCGTCGGGCCCAACCTCGCGCAGGCGAGTCCCAAGCTGCCGGCGAAGACCGCCCAGGAACTCCTGGAGCTGGTCGCCGACAGCAAAGACAGCGCCTTCTCCGGCACCCTTGAGCAGTCCTCGGAGCTTGGCCTGCCGGAGCTGCAGTCCATGGGCCCAGGCGGCGGAAGCACCGACGGTCCGGCCGCGGCCCTCGAGTTGCTCACCGCCGACCACACCGCCCAGGTCTCCATCGACGGGCCCGACAAGGCACGGGTCCAGGTGCAGGACCGGCTCGGCGAGCGCAACGTCACTCTGAACGACGACGAGGTCTGGTACTACGACTTCCGCGAGCAGGAAGCGGCCCACGCGGTCCGTCCGGCGGAAGTCGCCGAGGCCCCGATGGGCGCGGCATACACACCGGGTCAGATCGCCGAGAAGTTCCTCTCCACCATCGACCCGTCGACCGAGATCACCGTGGGCGACAACGCCCGGGTGGCCGGCCGCACCGCCTACGAACTTGTGCTCACCCCCAGCACCGACGACACCCTCGTCGGCGCCGTATCCCTCGCCGTGGATTCCGAGACCGGCGTTCCCCTGAGCTTCACCATTGCCGCTCAGGGCCAGTCCGAGCCCGCGTTCTCAGTCGCCTTCTCCACCATCGATTTCGGTGCTCCGCAAGCGAGCCTCTTCGAGTTCGCTCCCCCGGCAGGCACCACCGTCACCGAGGTGCCGGTCAAGGAACACCGGGATCACGACGCACCCGACCGGGACCCCGGCACCGAGCCGCGGGTCCTCGGTGAGGGCTGGAGCTCGATTGTCGCCCTGCCGGCGGGCTCAGCGTCGGATGTCTTCACGGCCAGCCCGAGCAGCGAGGACGCCGCCGAGGCGCAGGCCCTGCTGCAGCAGGCCTTCATCCAGGTGGACGGCGGGCGCGTCCTGCAGACCTCGCTGGTCACGGTGTTCATCGCCGACGACGGACGCGTCTTCGCCGGGGCTGTTAGTGCCGACCAGCTGATCGCTGCCTCCCAGCAGTGACGCCGGGGGCGCCGCGGGGGCAGGCAACCGACCGGTGTCGGGCCTGGCCTGGGGTGCGCCCGTGAGTGCGGCCGCCACCGAGCTGGCCATCGAGACCCGGGGGCTGACCAAGACCTTCGGCCACCAGCGCGCAGTGGACGAGATCGACCTTCGGGTGCCACGGGGATCGGTCTTTGGCTTCCTTGGGCCGAACGGGTCGGGCAAGACGACCACCATCCGCATGCTGCTCGGCCTCGCCGCGGCCTCGAGCGGGGAGATCCGGCTGCTCGGCGGCGCCATGCCCGAGTCCTCCCGGGACGTCCTGCCCCGCGTCGGCGCCCTCGTCGAGGGCCCGGCCATCTACCCGTTCCTCTCGGGCCGGGCGAACCTTCAGCGGTACGACGACGCCGACCTGCTCACCTCCCGCGCCACCCGGAACAAGCGCGTCGACGCCGCCCTGGAGCGCGTGGGCCTCGGGCATGCTGCCCGGAAGCGTGCCCATGCCTATTCGCTCGGCATGAAGCAGCGCCTCGGCATCGCCAACGCCCTGCTCACCCCGCGGGACCTGCTCATCCTCGACGAACCCAGCAACGGCCTCGACCCGCAGGGCACCCGTGAGGTCCGCAGCCTCATCCGCTCGCTGGCCGACGGCGGCACCACCGTCTTCGTCTCAAGCCACCTGCTGGCCGAGGTGGAGCAGATGTGCGACCAGATCGCCGTCATGAGCGCCGGACGACTGGTCGCCCAAGGCACCCTCGACGAACTACGGGCGCAGGGCACGGCCCACGTGCGGGTCCTCACCCCCGATCCGGGCGCGGCCCGCCGGGTGCTCGAGTCCCTCGGGCTGAGCCCGGAGACCGGCGGCCGGGATGACGTCGTGACGGCCGAACTCACCCTCAATGGCCTCCAGCCGGAGACTGTGAACGCGGCACTGGTCCGGGCGGACGTGCGCGTCCGCGGCTTCACCGTGAGCGGAGCCTCTCTCGAGGAACGCTTCGTGGCATTGACCGGAGAGGGGTTCGACGTTGCCGGCTGAATCCCTCTCTCCTCCCCCGTCCGCGCACGACGGCGTCTTGCGGGCCCGCCCCTTCGCTGGCCGTGCGCTGCTGGGCTCCGAGATCTCGGTGCTGTTCCGCCGCCGTCGCACCTGGGCCATGCTGGCCGCCCTTGCGGCGATCCCGATCCTCATCGCGGTGGTGGTGCGGCTCTCCGAGGGGCCCGAGCCCGGGCGCGGACCGGCCTTCCTGGCGAGCATCACCCAGAACGGGCTCTTCGTGTCGCTGACCGCACTGACCGTGTCGATTCCACTGTTCCTGCCGCTGACCATCGGCGTGGTGGCCGGGGATACCATCGCGGGCGAGGCCAACCTGGGCACGCTGCGGTACCTGCTGGTCGCGCCGGCCGGGCGGGTGCGGCTGCTGCTGGTGAAGTACGCGGGGGCGGCGGTGTTCTGCCTCGTTGCGACGCTGACGGTGGTGACGACGGGGGCGCTGATCGGGGCCGCACTGTTTCCCATCGGCCCGGTGGCACTGCTCTCCGGGACAACCGTAAGCTTTGGCGGCTACGCGGTGCGCCTGCTGCTGCTGGCGCTTTACGTGACAATGTCCCTGCTCGGCTTGAGCGCGATCGGGTTGTTCATCTCCACCCTCACCTCGGTTCCCGTGGGTGCCATGGCGGCGACCGCGGCCCTGGCCGCCGTCTCGCAGATCCTTGGCGCGCTGCCGCAGCTTGAGTGGATGCACCCGTGGCTGTTCACCCATTACTGGTTCGATTTCGGGGACCTCCTGCGGGATCCGATCGCGTGGCAGTCCTTCGGCGACAACGCGCTGCTGCAGCTTGGCTATATGGCGGTGTTCGGGGCCTTGGCCTACGGGCGATTCAGCACCAAGGACATCCTGACCTGAGCCAATGCCATGCACGCGTGACGGCGGGGCAGGCATCCAAAGGTGCCGGGCCCCGCCGTCGCGCATCAAACCTCTAGAACACCCGGATCGGAATCTCCGCCGGATCCATCAGCAGCGACTCAATCTCCTCGTCGAGCTTCACCAGGGTGATCGAGGCACCTGCCATGTCCAGCGAGGTGCAGTACTCCCCCACATAGCTGCGGCCCACACTGATGCCCTGCTCCGCCAGGCGCTTGTGCGCCTGCCCGTACAGCAGATACAGCTCGCTGATCGGGGTGCCGCCGAGGCCGTTGACCATGAGCGCGACCCGGTCACCGTCGCCGAAGGGCAGATCCTTGACCACGGGGCCCAGGATCTCCTCGACGATCTCGTTCGCCGGCATCATCTTTGCCCGGCGCCGGCCCGGCTCGCCATGGATGCCGACGCCCATCTCGATTTCATCCTCGCCCAGGTCGAACAGCGGGCTGCCCTTCGCCGGCGGGGTGCACGCGGTGAGGGCAACGCCCATGGTGCGGGTCACCGAGTTCACCTTCTCGCCGATCCGGATGACCTCGTCAAGGTCCGCCCCGCGCTCCGCGGCGGCGGCCACGGCCTTGATGACGAAGAAATTGCCCGCCACCCCGCGGCGGCCGATGGTGTAGGTGGAATCCTCGACGGAGACATCGTCGTTGATGAACAGGGTCCGAACCTCGATGCCGTCGGCCGAGGACATCTCCTGTGCCATCTCGAACACCATCTTGTCGCCGGTGTAGTTGTTGACCAGCAGCAGCACACCCTTGGGTGATGCCATCAGCTTGGTGGTCTCATACACGTAGTCGAACGGCGGCGCGGCGAACACATCGCCGGGGCACGCGGCGTCGAGCATGCCCTTGCCCACGATCATCACGTGTGCCGGCTCATGCCCCGACCCCGAGCCCTGCACGATCGACACCTTGCCCTGGTCGGGCCCGTCGGCGCGCATGATGAGGTTGTACTCGGGCACATACTTCAGGGTGTCCGGGTTCGCGAGCGCCAGGCCCTCGAGCATCTCCGGGACAAACTGCTGCGGGTCATTGACGAATTTCTTCATGAGTCCTCCACATCGTTGGGTTGGATCGGGCTGTTCGGGAAACTCAGGGCCAGTCGGCCACGATGCGCTCGATCAGGATCGCGACCGCGACGGCGCCGGCGTCGGGCGAACCGATGCTGCGTTCCCCGCTGTAGCTGGCGCGGCCCCGCTTCGCCTCGAGCTTCGACGTGGCATCGGCGCATTCGCGGGTCTTCGCCGCGAAGGCCTTGCGGCACTCCTCGGGCGACGCACCGGCCGCAATCTGCCGTTCGAGCTCGTCGGTGGCCGGGACCAGGGCATCGAGCAGCGTCTTGTCACCGAGGTCGGCATTGCCGCGCGTCTTAATGCCGTCCGTGGCCCCGCGCAGCATGGCGACGACGGCGGTGCCGTCGATGGTGTCCACGGCCTTCGCGGCCGCCGAGGCCCGGAGGAACGCCGTTCCCCACAGCGGACCCGAGGTCCCGCCGATCCGGCTCGAAATGACCAGGGCGATCTGCTGGAGGAAGGTGGCGACGTCGTCGCGCTTCAGCGAGTCCCAGTCGGTCAGCACCTTCTCAAAGCCGCGGGCCAGGGAGTAGCCGAGGTCGCCGTCGCCGACCACGGCGTCGAGGTCCCCGAATTCTTTTTCCTTCTCCACCGCGGTGGCCGCAAGGGTGCGCACAACGTATTCGACGTCGGCGAGATCGGTCGCTGTCATGGTGTCTCCGTATCGGTGGTTGGGGCGGAGTCCGTTCCGCCGGGTCCGGGATGCGCCAGCAGCACCTGCAGCGTGGCGAGGGTGACGACGCCGGGAACGTCCGCGCCGAAGGGGTTCGCGAGTACCTCGGCCTGCTCGCCCTCGGACTCGCCGAGGGAGCTGACCACGAGGGAGGCACCGGTGAAGTCCTCCTCGCGGGTGAAGCCGCTCACCGTAACGACGGTGCGGAGCCCGGCGGCCAGGGATGCGCGCAGCCCGTTGCCGCTGTCCTCCACAACGATGGTGTCGGCAACGGATACCCCAAGTTCCTTCAGGGCCAGCAGGTAGATGTCCGGCGCGGGCTTCTTGGCGGGCACGATGTCCCCGGCGAACACCGAGAAGTGCGCTGCGAGGTCGTCCCCGACAGCGTGCGTGAGGACCGCACGGACGGCGGGTTCCGCGGAGGTCGAGGCGACGGCGAGGGTCCAGCCTGCGTCGGAGGCTTCCTTCACGATCCGCGCGATCCCCGGCCGGCCGGGCATGACGCCGCTCGCAACCAGTTCCTTGTAGACCTCGGTCTTCCGCTTATGCCAGGCGAGGATCGCGGCGTCGATGGCGGCCTCGTCCTTCAGGCCCAGGTCCCGCGCCAGCTCCGGGGTGAGGATGCTGCGCATACGTTCCTTGCCGCCGCCGATCTTCACCTTCTCGGCGTAGTCCTCAACGCTCCACTGCACGGGAACGTTGAAGTCGCCGAAGGTCTGGTTGAAGGCGGGCAGATGGCCGTACTGTTCGGTGTCGGCGAGCACGCCGTCGCAGTCGAAGATGAGCGTGGGCATGCTCAGCGCCCTCCCTTGCCGGCGCTGCCGAACTGCGTGCAGAGGCCCGTGACCAGGGCGAGCACGTCCGCACGCGTGGCTTTGAACAGCGACGGCGGATCCCACTTGTTGTTCTGCTCCGCCTGCTTTAGGAAGGCAAGGCTTGACTGCATGTAGGTTTCCTTGAGCGCGGTGGAGATGTTGACCTTCGCGCACCCACGGGCGATGAGGTCGGCGAACTGCTCGCTGCTCAGGCCGCTGCCGCCGTGCAGCGCGATCGGGACATTGCGGGCCTCAACGATCTGGGTGACGCGTTCGACGTCGAGCACGGGTGCGGCCTTGTAGCTGCCGTGGGCGTTGCCGATCGACGGGGCGAAGACGTCGATTCCCGTTGCGTCGATGAAGGCGAGCGCCGTATCGAGGCTCTGCTGCTTGGAGACCTCGTCGGAGCCGTGGTCGTCCTCGACGCCGGTGATGGCCTCAATCTCCCCCTCCACCTGGGCGCCGTAGCTGCGGGCCTCGGCGACGACCTCGATGGTCTGCCGCTGGTTCTCCTCGACCGGGAGCTCGGACGCGTCGAAGAGCACCGAGTTCCAGCCGGCCTTCAGGCATTCGGTGACGACGGCGCGGTCTGGGCAGTGGTCAAGGTGCAGCGTCACGGGTACTTCAATGCCGCGGGTCAGGGACTGCCACATGTCGAAGAGCACGCGGGACCCGATGCTGCGCACGGTTTTCACCGAGGTCTGCAGGATCACCGGCGAGTTCGCTTCGACCGCGCCGGCCAGCACTCCCTCCATTGTGAGGTCATTGAAGATGTTGATCGCGGGCACGCCGTACCGCTGCTCGAATGCCGGACCAACGATGTCTTTCAGGGGTACAACGGCCACAACGAATCCTCCTGGCTAGGCTGCCTCCCACGGTAGGACCGCTCCGGGCGGGCCGGTATGGGGGGTTCCCCTCCCCTGTCGCTGGGGGTAATCACCACCTCGCCAGCGGCAGGCATCGATGGTTGAGTTGGGCGCGGCTGTCCCGCCACCAACCCCCACTTCGACATTGAAGGAAACCATGGCTAAAGGATCAGTACTCGAAACCGTCACCGCCGAGGAAGCCCGCCGCGTCATCGACGCCGCCGCGGCGAAAGCCTCCGAGATCGGCCAGCCGATGGACATTGCCGTCGTCGACGCCGGTGGGAACCTCAAGGCGCATCTCCGGATGGACGGCGCAAACATCGGCAGCATCACCATCGCGATCAACAAGGCCTACACGTCCATCGCCTTCCAGAGCGAGACCGGTGACCTGCAGGAGGCCACCCGTCACGACGGGCCGATCTTCGGGCTGAGTGATGCGCACGGCGGCCGCCTCGCGGTGTTCCCCGGAGGCATTCCGCTGGTCCGCGACGGCAGCATCATGGGTGCCATCGGGGTGTCCACCGGCACCATCGAGCAGGACCAGGAGGTCGCCTCGGCGGGAGCTGCCGCCTTCTGAGCCGCTGACCCCGCCTACTGGCTCTGGTGCTGCAGGCCGACGAGCATGGTGCGGTTGCGGGCACCGGTCTTCCGCAGCATCGCGCCCACATGCTTCTCGACGGTCTTCACCGAAATGGCAAGCCGGGAGGCGATCTGTTTGTCGGCCAGGCCCTGCCCCAGCAGGTCGCGGACTTCGAGTTCGCGGGCTGTCAGGCGGACGCTCCGCTCCTCCTGCGCCGCGGCGTTCCCGTGTGCTTCGGTGAAGCGGGTGAACACGGCGCCGTCGAGGAGGGCATCACCGCGGGCGGCGGCGACCACCACGCGGGCCACTTCGGCCGGCGTCGACTTACTTGAGAGGAATCCCCGCACCCCCGACGCCGCGGCCAGCCGCAGCTGATCGAGTGTCGGAGAATCCACGACTGCCACCACGGGCCGGTCGACGGGGTCCTCCGCTGACCCCGTTTGCCGGGCGGCGGTGTACTGCTCCAGGAGGTCCCAGTCGAGCACGATCATATCCGGCTGCAGCAGCGAGATTGACTCCACGAGATCCTCGAGGCTGCCTGGCTCCCCCATCACCTGCACCGACGGTTCGGAGGTCTCGAGCAGGCGCACCAGGCCCGCCCGCACCATCGGCTGGACGCAGGCGACCAAGACCTGCCACCGCTCACGGGACACTTCACCGCTCGCGGAGTACGGCACTTCCGCGCGCACGCTCGTGCCCCAACCCGGCGTCGAGTCGATGGAGAGCTCGCCGCGCAGGTAGTGCGCGCGGGCCGCCATCCCATGGAGTCCGAGGGAGGCCGATGACGACGGCGACCCTTCCGTTCCGCGCTTCGCGGCGGCGTCGAACCCGCGGCCGTTGTCCTCGATGACGGCGGTGATTCCGGCGGCGTTGTAGAACAGGCCCACCCGGCAGATGCCGGCGTGGGCGTGCGCGACGACGTTGCCCACGGCTTCCTGCACGATCATGAACACCTGGTGGGCCACCTCGGCCGCGAGGTCGTGGGGTTGCCCGACCACCGAGAGCGTGGCGTCGAGGGAGGAGGTGGCCTCCACCCGTTTCAGTTCACTGCGGACGGCTTCCTCCAGGGTTTTGCCGGCGAGGCTGGACGGACCAAGCCCGAGCACCGTGCGCCGGGTGTCGAAGAGGGCTTCGTGGGCCAGGACTCGGGCGGAATCGATGTGCTGGGTTGCCGGCGAACCGGCGGGGGTGGCCTTGTCCGCACGGTCGAGATGGAGCAGCAGGGAACCGAGGGAGCGGCCGATCGTCTCGTGGACATCGCGCACCGCCCGCTCTCGTTCCCCGGCAACAGCCGCTTCGCGTTCCCTACCGGCGGCGGCGTTGTGGAGCCGGGAATTCATGATGGCGATGGCAGCGTGGTTGGCGAAGAGTTCCACAAGCGACGCATCGGCGGCGGTGAAGGTCCGGCCGGGGCCGTCGCTGAAGATGGCGAACGTGCCGATGATCCCGCCGTCCCAGGAGATGGGTACACCGATGACGGCACTGCCCCAGCGGGGATCGTCCGGTGAGATGTGGCCGGTCGGGACGGAGGCGTAGCGGTCGAGGATCACGGTGCCGCGGCGCTTCACGATTTGCCCGGTGAGGCCTTCGGTCAGCGGGAAGGTCTGGCCCTCGAGGCAGCCGACGCCCTGATCCACTTCCTTGCGGTAATAGCCCTCGGATTCGTGGACGATCGAGATGGAGCCGCTTTCGCAGCCGAGGAGGGCGACGGCGTGGCCGAGGACGCGTTCGAGGAGCGGGACCAGCTCGAACTGGCCGGCGAGGTCCCCGGCCAGTTCGGTGATGCGGTCGAGTTCGGACCGTGCGGTGGCAAGTGGCTGCTTGGGGCGTTCCGGCGTGGAGAGCTGCATGCGTGCACCTGTCTGCGACGATCCGGGCGCGACGCTGCGCACGGGCCTCCAGAATAGCGGGCCGGTTCGAGGCGCTGGAGAAGGTCCACAGGCCTGTGCAGACACGCAGTTAGGTGCTATTGCGGATGGAGCAGGCGGCCCAGCCGACGTGCGATCGTAATCGGGGAAGATCACTTTGAGGCCGCTTCAAGGAGCGATTCATCCACCTTGGGGCTACCGCACTTCCGCAGGTCGCGTTCCTTCCTCGCTGTGCGCCGCGCCGACACTGCGCTTGCCGCCGCGGGCGAAGGCCGCGATCCGGTTCCGGGTGTCGGGATGCGAGGTCATGAAGGCGATGGTCTCGAGTTCATCCGCGAGATGCCCGGCATATCCGGCGAGTCTCCCGGCGTTGAGCAGGCGCTTGGTCGGCCCCAGGGCCTGGGTTGCCCCTTCAGCCAACTGCAGGCCCAGCTGCCGTGCCCGTCCCGTCAGGTCGGGGCTTTCGACGAGTTCACTGATGAGGCCCCAGTCCAGCGCTTCCTCCGCCGTGGCCACCCTTCCGCCGAGCCCGATCTCGGCAGCCCGTCGGGGTCCCACCATCTGCGGCAGGAGGTAGGAAACACCGCAGTCGGGGGTCAGGCCCACCGCCCCGTAGGCGCTCCGGAAGGATGCTGCCGGGGAGGCGAGGACGAAGTCGGCGTTGAGCACCAGGCCGAGGCCGGCCCCCGCGGCGGGGCCGTCGACGGCTGCGACGGTCACCAGCCGGGACTCCGCCAAGGCGAGCAGGCCTTCATGCATGGTGCCGGCAAGAGTGGCGAGGAATCCCGCCGGGTCCTCTGAACCGGCCATGCCCAGTACGTCACCGCCCGAGCAGAAGAAACTTCCGGCCCCGCAAAGAATCAGGACATGGCAGTCGGGGTCGGCCTCAGCCTGGCGCACCGCAGTGCAGAACTCCTCAGCCATCGCAATGGTGATCGAGTTGGCCGACTGGGGTCGGTTGAGAGTCAGCCACAGGAGCGGGCCGTCCCGTTCGACGGAGATCTGAGTGAAGGTCATGAGTCCTCATATTCGTCGGCCCACGAAAGGCTCGATGGTTGGTTGCGGCTGGAGATGCGGCGGAATAGTGGTGCAAGGGCTCGTCCGCCCAAAGCACACGGAGGCGATCCCAGAGTCTGCGATCGACGGCTCTCAGAGATTGCGCGAGATCACCAAGCGCATGATGTCGGAGGTGCCCTCTTCGATCTCCTCGAGCTTGGCGTCACGCATCCACTGCTCCACCGGGTACTCCCGGGAGTAGCCCCAGCCACCCAGGGTCTGGACAGCGGCCCACGTGCAGAACATCGACGTCTCGGACGCCTGAAGCTTGGCCATGGCGGCAAGCCCCGTGACGTCTCCGCCTGCATCCAGCTGACGGGCGGCATGAAGGGTCAGCAGCCACGCCGATTGGATGCGGGTCGCCATATCGGCCAGGCGGAAGGCCACCGCCTGATGCTCGATGATTGGTTTGCCGAACTGGGTCCGGGTGCGCGCGTACTCGAGTGCATACTCGTAGGCGGCCCGCGCCGCACCGCAGGATGCCGCCGCAAGGACTACCCGGGAAATGTCGAACGTCTCCATGAGCCCATAAAATCCCTGGCCCTCAGCACCGAGTCGGTCCGATTCAGGGACGAAGACGTCTTCGAAGTAGGTCTCGCGGCACACGATGGCCCGCTGGCCCATCTTCCTCATCGGCTCACCGAACGTCATTCCCTCGACGCCCTTTTTCACAAGAAAGGCCGAAACACCTTTGGACCGCTCCGTGGGATCGGTCTTGGCGAACACAACGTACTGGTCGGCGAGGCCCGCGTTGGAGATCCAGGTTTTCTGGCCGTTGATCGAGTATCCGCCGTCGACCCTTTTCGCCCTCGTGGTGATCGAGGCGGAGTCGGAGCCGGAGCCGGGTTCGGTCGTCGCGAGTGCCGTGAACGGGGCATGGGGACCGGTCAACGGGCGCAGCCACCTTTCCTTTTGCTCATCGGTGCCAAGGGCGAGCACGGGGTCGGCGAAGAAGCCGTTCGAGCAGACGAAATTGCCGATGCCCGGGTCTCCCCAGCACAGCTGCTCCTGGACGAGGCACTGGGTGAAGACATCGCTGAATCCCCCGCCGCCGAATTCTTCGGGAAGCATGAAATCGGTGATGCCCACTTTCGCTGCGCTGTGAAAGATGTCGACGGGCGAGATGATATCGGCCTCGTCGACTTCGCGGCCGCGAGGCCGGATCTCTTCGGTGGCGAACTGCCTGCAGAGATCGACGATGGCCCGCTGCTCGTCGGTGAGCGGCCAGTACTCGGTCGGTTTTGTTGCCATGGTGTTCTCCTGGTGTCAGTGCGCGTCGTCGAAGCGGAAGAGGTGAATTTGATAGTCCGCCGTGTGCGGGTGCGGCAGGCGGATGGAAACGGGCGTCATGCCATGGCTGTCGCCGCTCGGCTCTGTTCACGGATATGCAGGACCGTTGGGCGGTCACTGCTGAGGGCCGTCTTGAGGGCAGCGGCAAGGTCGTCGGCGGAATTCACCCGCACGCCGTGGCAGCCCAGGGATTCGGCGAGCGCAGGGAAGTCCGGGTGGCCCAGGCGGACGGCGTGAACGGGGTCGTTGCGGTCGGCCATTTCGTTGCGGATTTCTCCGAAGCCGCCGTTGTCGACGATGACGACCGGCAGGGCGATGCCAAGCTCGGCAGCCGTGGCGAGTTCGGCGACCGTGAACATGATTCCGCCGTCTCCCTGCAGCACGACGACGGGAGCGCCCGGGTTGGCCACTTTGGCCCCGATGCCTGCCGGGAGCCCGAAGCCGAGGGTGCCGACGCCCGTGGGGTAGAGGAAGGCGCCGGGGCGGAACAGCTGCAGGTTCGACAGCGCACCGTAGTAGCAGGACATGGAGCTGTCAGCGGCAACGATCGCATCGCGCGGCAGCACCTCGGCGAGTGCCGCGAGGATTTCAAGCCACGGCTCTCCCTCGATCCGGGCTTCCTCCTGCACCCTCGTCCGCCACTGCCGTGCGCGGGCGGCGCCATCGGTCTTCCTGCCGTGCAGGGTCTGGACCAGTTCGTCGAGTACCTCCGCACTGTCGCCCACCAAGGCCAGGGCTGGCACGGCGTTGGTGATAATCGAGGTCGCGTCGACGTCGATGCGGATCAGTTTGCCGGTGAAGTCCGGCAGGCCGGACCACCAGTCCGAGGGGGCCAGTTCAGTGCCGACGGCGAGCACGCAGTCGCTGTCGTCCACGGCGTCGTGGACGGCCCGGTGCTGCAGTCCGGCTCCGACCGACAGGACGTGGTCCTCCGGGAAGGTGCCCTTGCCGTTGGACGTGGCGAAAACCGGAGCTCCGAGCGCTTCGGCGATGGCCTTGACCTGGGCGGATGCACCCTTTGCGCCCCCACCCACAAGAAGGAGGGGCCTTTCCGCGGAGGCCAGGGCTGTGCCGGCCTGGCGGACCAGTTCCGCGGGCGCGGAGAGGACTCCGGCGGACACAGGCGGGATCAGGCCGACCTCGGCAGATTCCTCGAGCAGGTCCAGCGGTATTTCGAGGTACACCGGCCGCGGGCGGCCGGTCGACATGGCCGCGAAGGCCTGGGCGACGGCCAGGGGGATCTCTTCGACGCTCGTTACGCGGTGGCTGTAGGCCACAACGGAGGCCATGGCGGCGCCCTGATCCTTGATCTCGTGAAGCAGCCCGTTGCCGCGGCCGGGATGGCGCAGTGGCATGCCCGGCGAGATGAAGAGCACCGGAATGGAGTCCGAATAGGCCTGCGCCGCGGCGGCAGCGGCATTGAGGATTGCCGGCCCGGTGGTCGTGAGGACGACGCCGGGGTGTCCGGTGGAACGGGCGTACCCGTCCGCCGCGTACCCGGCTCCCTGTTCATGGCGGACCAGGACATGTCTCATGCCGTACCGGGACAAGGCCGCGTACGCGGCGAGATTGTGTGTGCCGGGAATGCCGAACACGGTGTCGACGCCGTGTTCAGCCAGTTCCGCGACGAGGGCTTCCCCTCCCGTCATGAGGCTCACGCGCTGCCCTTCTCATGGGTGTAGATGGATTTGCCGAGCCACTGGCCGCCGTCGATGACGAGGACCTCGCCGGTGATGTAGTCGGCACGGTCGCTCAGGAGGAACGACGCCGATTCGGCGATCTCCTCGGGGCCCGCGAAACGGCCCGCCGGCACCCCTGCCTGGACCCGGGTCCGGGCGGCGTCTGTCCCCCACAGCGCGCGGCTTGCTCCTTCGGTCTCGGTGGGGCCGGGCGCGATGCAGTTCACCCGCACGCCCCGTGCGGCCCATTCCACAGCGAGAGTGCGGGTCATCGCGACAATTCCGCCCTTGGCGGCGGCGCTGTGCACGGTGCCCGGATGGCCGTGCCAGGCATAGGTCGCGATGACGTTGAGGATGGCGCCCGAACCCGCGGCGAGCATGTGTTGGGCCGCGGCGTGGGTGGCGTAGAAGGAGCCGTTGAGGACAATGTCGATCACGGCTTTCCAGCCGTTGGGGCTGAGGTCCTCGGCCGGGGAGACGAAGTTGCCAGCAGCATTGTTGACCAGCGCGTCGATGCGGCCTTCGCGGTCCACGACGCCGTCGATCACCCCGGCCATGAAGGCCGCGTCCCGCACATCACAGGACACGAAATCTGCTGCCCCGCCCGCGGCCACGATCTGTTCGACGGTTTCCTTGAGCGGTTCCTCGCGTCGCCCAAGGACGATGACCTTGCCGCCGGCCGCCGCATACCGGTGTGCGACGGCCCGGCCGATGCCGGACCCACCTCCCGTGACGACCGCGACGCGGCCCTTGAACTCGCTGTGGATGTCCGGGATGGTCATGGCTTTCTCCTTGAGTCTGGGTCTGCCGCGGCAGGAAGAATGAGTGCATCAACGGCCAGGGCTCCATCGGAAGCCACGCGGACGGGGTTCACTTCGATCTCGCTCAGGCCGGTGTGGGCCGCGATCGCTTCGGACACCGCCACGACGATCGCTGCGAGGGCGTCGATGTCCGTCGCCGGTCTGCCGCGCCAGCCGTTGAGGAGGGGGAAGCAGGCGAGCCTGCGGATCATGTCGACCGCTGTTGGGCGGTCGACAGGTGCGAGCTCGACGCAGACATCGCGATGGAGCTCGGCTTCGGTACCCCCGGCACCGACGGCGATCACCGGCCCGAAATCCGGGTCGAGCCGGCCGCCGACGAGCATCTCGACCGTGTTGGGCCGCTTGTCCTGTTCCTCGACCACGTACTCCCCTGCGCCCAGCCGCGCCAGCATGTCGTCGTAGACGGCCGCGAGTTCACGGGATGAGCCGAGGTGCAGCCGCACCGCGTCGTGCTCACTCTTGTGTTCCAACCAACCGGCCTTGAGCACGACAGGGAAGGCAAGTGCGGCAGAGGCCTGGTCGAGCTCCGCCCGGGACCGAATGAGCACTCCGGCCGGCAATGGGACGCCGATGCCGGTCAGGAAGCGTCGGGCCGCCCAATAACCGGGCTCCGGAACCGTCGATTCGGCGTCGATGTCCTCGATCGTCCGGCCCGGCCACTCGGCCAGCCGGGACGCCTGGGCGAACGCCGTCATCGCGAACTCAATGCCGGTGAAGGCCGGAATTCCATGCTCACGCATGCGGCCGACGGCCCGCGACCCCTCGCTCATGCTGTGTACGACCACCGGCACGCGCGAGCCCCGGGCGATCGCGCCGAGCCGGTCGATGACTCTCAGTTCGGCGGGCTCCGCTGTTGGTGTGTCCTCACCGTAGCGGCCCAGGTACCCCGAGAGCACGACGGCGTCGACTTCGCCGGATTCGAGGATCCGCTGGCTCAGCTCCGCGTATACGGAGAGATTGGCTTCGCCGGCACCTGCGAGGTCGACCGGGTTGGAGACGGAGGCGCCGGTGGGCAGGACCGCGGCCAGTGTCGACTGCAGCTGCGCCGAGAGCACGGGCGTCGTCAGGCCACGGGCGGACGCTTCATCAGCAGCGATGCCGCCCTGGCCGCCGCTGTCACTGATGACGGCGATTCGTCGACCCATGGGCCTGGGTGCGGTACTGAGGTAGTGGGCCAGATGGACGAGTTCTGTTGGCGTTGCGACCCGGATGGCACCTGCGGCCCGGCATGCCGCATCGACAGTATCCAGGGCGGAGGTGATTGACCCGGTGTGGGACCGGGCCAGCCGCTGACTCCCCTCACTGGCGCCCGTGGTGAGGAGGAGCGTTTGCTTGCCGGTCTCCGCGAGGGCACGGAGGATATTGACCAGCTGCCGGCCGTTGGCGAAGCTCTCGAGGTAGAGGGCGACAATGCGGGTCGCGTCATGGTCGATCAGGTCCTCAAGCAGCTCCCCCGCCGTGACGTCGAGTTGGTTGCCCACCGAGATGAAGCGGGACACTCCGAGTCCGCAGCGGGCGCCGAGATTGGCGATCTCAGAACCGAGTTGGCCGCTCTGCGAAATGATGGCGAGGGGGCCGGGTATGAAGTGGCCCCAGGCAAGCTGGAGCTTCGTTGACCCGTCATAGAGTCCGAGGCTGTTGGGGCCGAGAAGGCGGGCGCCGGCGGCCCGGATCAGCGCAGCGATGCGGGCTTCGTCGGGAGTGCCTGCCGTGATGCCGAGGAACGCCTTGACGCCCAGCTGGAGTGCCTCGACGACGACTCCCTCGATCGACCGGGGTGGCACGCAAAGCACGAGCAGTTCGGGGACTTCGGGCAGGTCCGAGAGTCGTGCGAAGGCCGGCGCGCCGCCCACCGTCTCGGCCGAGCGGTTCACGAGGTAGACAGCGCGGCGGTCCGCTCCTGCCAGGGCGCCGCGCGCCAGCCAGTAGCCCCACTTCAGCTGGTTATTCGATGCTCCGATGACCGCGACCGACGCGGGATCGCGGAACGCACCCAGGGAGGCCGCCTCTGCCCGGGTTGCTGGGTCGGCCGCGAACCGCAGCGGGGCGGCCCCTCCCGTGGTCATTCCAGCCCGAACCGGGCGTCGATGGCCTGTAGCTGATCCGTTGTGAAAGCAAGCGCGGCTTCACGGAGGGTGGTTCCCTCCCGCCCTGCCCGGGCGAACATGTCGGAAACGATGCGCCGCATCTCGGAGCGGATCTTGAGCTCGGACTGTTCGACACTGGCGTCGATATCGCCGAACAGCATCCACCACCACCATGCGTTGGTCGCCGAGTTCGACACGAAATCGGGCACCACCCGGATGCCGCGGTCGGCGAGAATTCTCTCGGCTTCGGGCAGCACGGGCATGTTCGCTGCCTCGACGATCAGCGGCGCAGTGATCTCGTGCTGATTGTCGGGGGTGATGCAGTAAGAAACAGCGGCCGGAACCAGGACATCTGCGTCGACCGCCAACCAGCTCCCGCGTGGCAGTTCCTGGTCACCGGGCCGCAGGGATGATCGATCGACCTCGCCGAAGGTGTTCCGGGTGGCGAGCAGCGTTTCGACGTCGAGGCCTTCGGGATTGGCGATCACACCGATCGAATCGGAGATCCCGACGACGATCAGTCCTGCCTTCGCCAGGTAACGGGCAGTCCCGCCGCCCATCGAACCGAACCCTTGGATGAAGACCCGGGATCCGGCGTGGGGCTGGCCCAGTTCGTCGAGCGCCGTGAGGACCGACTCGGCGACGCCAAGGCCTCCGACCAGTTCACTGAGCGCCACGCCCTCGACGTCGACCCGGAACGCCCGATCCATCCGTTCGATCGCGCCGTCCCGGTCGGGAAGTAACGGATACACGGCCTGGATCGAGCTCTGCAGGCCAAGCTCCGAGACGACATCGTCGATCAGTTTCTGCTGCAGACCCAGGTCCTCCCCCGTGGCCCAATGCGCCTGCAGCAGTGCGCTCACCGCCTGGAGGTAGCGCTTGAGGACCTCCCGCATCTCCGGATCGTGCGGGTCACAATCGATCCCTCCCTTGGCACCCCCGAGCGGTACGTAGTTGTTCTCCGGCCGGTAGTAAAGGCTTTCCTTGAGGGTCATGCCGGCCGCAAGACCCCGCACCTCTTCAAGGGTGCAGCCCTTCCGCATCCGCAGTCCCCCGCTGCAGACGCCACGAACCAGCCGGTCGATGACCAGGAATCCCCGCCGTCCGCTGATCGGGTCGGTCCAAATCACCTCGAGGAAGGGCGGCGCTGCAGTCCGCGTGGACTTCGCTTCGACTGCACCCAGCATGCTTCGCTCCCGAGGTTAGATACCCAACTTACTGAATGGTGATTCAGTCTGGGAGGCACCCTGCCCACTTGTCAAGAGAGCCTGATTACGCGGGAGACCTCAGCTCCTCCTGGTCGACGCCCAACTCCCAGGCGACCTGCCGCACCAGCCACTCCTGGAGAACGTCCCGTTTGAGGGCGTCTTTATGGACAACCATGCGCACAGCAAGCCCGTCGAGCAGCGAGGTGATGCGTGTCACCACGTCGTGGGAGTCATCCACGGTGAAGACTCCGCCGGCCACTCCCTCCTCGATGATGCCGACAATCTCGGCCGCCCAGCGGTCCTGGAGATCGGCCAGGACCTTTTGGAGGGCCTTGTCGCGCATCGCCGCCGCCCAGCCATCCACCCAGATCTGCCAGCCCCGGGCCGCACCCGACGGGGCGTACCACTCGAGCACCTTCATCAGGCGGCGGGCCGGTGGGGCGGGCTCCCGGACTATGCGGTGAAGCTTCAGCAGGTCACGCTCAGCGGCGTGCGTCAGTGCTTCGACCAGAAGGTTTTCACGGGTTTCGAAGTGGTAGATGATCAGCGCCGGACTCACCTGCATGGAGCTGGCGACGTCGGCAATCCGGAGCGCCGACATGCCCCGCTCGTGGATTTGCTTGAGGGTCTCGTCGAGCACTTCCACCCGGCGCGCCTGTGCGCTCTTTCGGTTCACCAGTCGCACGTTAGCCCCACCCTCGAATCACCTTCCCGGCCGAAAAACATTCCTCGAAGCGTTGACAACTTCAGTGATGCACGACACAGTTCCTCTATCTACTGTACGGCCATTCAGGACTAGGCAGTCCGGTCAGCAACAGAACGGAAGCGGAACATGGCGAGATACCGGCTTGGAACGATCGCAGCAGTCGCGGCTACCGCGGGTCTGACCCTGACCGGCTGCGGTGGTGAAGCCGCCTCCGAATCTCCAAGTTTTGGCTCCTGCGAGGTCTATGGAGAGAAGGGATCGGTGTCCATCGAGCCGGTCACCGAAGACACGCTCACGGTGCAGACGAACCTGCCCTCTCCGGGATGGTGGAAGGGCATTTCGCCCGAGAAGATCGACGGCGGGTATGAATACTGCCTCGCAGCGAATATCGCCCACCGCGCCGGACTCTCCAAGGTCGAGGTCGTCAATGCCTCATTCGATGCTTTGGTCGCCGGGCAGACGAAGGACTTCGATATCGCCATGGCGCAGATTTCCATCACGCCCGAGCGTGAGGAGGTCGTCGAATTTTCGCAGCCCTATTTCGACTCGAACGTTGCCATCCTCGCCAAGAAGGGCGCCGACATCACGGCCTCCAACATCACGTCGAAGAAGACGGGCGTGGCATTGGGAACCACGGCGGTGGACTTCGTCAATGAAACAATCCGCCCCGAAACTGAGGCCCGCGTGTTCCAGGACACCGACACGATGGTCACTGCGGTAAGTTCCGGGCAGGTCGACGCTGCCATCCAGGACACGGCGATCATGCTCGGCTTCACTAAAGCGTCGTCGGGCAGCCTCGAGGTAGTGGGACAGTACAAGACCGGTGAAAAGTACGGGGCAATCTATCCCAAGGGCTCCCCGAACGCCGAGGCGATGGATGAAGCGATCGCTGCGATGTCCGACGATGGAACGCTTGAGAAGCTTTCGGCGAGTTGGCTTGGTCCCACCCTCGGAGGAGATCCGGCGAAGGTTCCGGTGTTCGAGGCCCCATGAGCAGAGTGATGCCGTTCCGGGATACGGCAGCGAATCCTCTCAAGCCGGTTCGATCAGCCCCGCCCCCCGTTGTGCGCCTGGCGGTGGCGGCAGTCCTGATCTCGGTCGTGGCGGCCGTGTGCTTCGGCATCGCGTTGCGAAACCTGTATGTGCTGACCGGCGCATCCAACCTGGTCGTTCTGGCCGTGTGCGTCGTGGCGGCCCTCGCCGGATGGATTCCGCTTCTCCCCGCGCTTCGCGCGGTGACCCGGGCAAAGGAACGCACCTCCCTGATGCGGCAGGACCGCATTGTCGAGGCTCGCCATACCGCCGCACTCGGCCGTGAGTCAGCCTCGACGAGCCTTGGCTATGCCGCCGCCGTCTTTGTGCTGGCAGCCCTCCTCGCCTTCGCCGTGACGAACGACGGCGCCATCGCCCAGACCTTTCTGCGCGGCTCCTTCATCGCCGAGGCCTGGGAGGACGTCCTCAAGGCGTTCTGGGTGAACGTTCGTGTCGCGATTGGTGCCGAAATTCTTGTCCTCATCCTGGGACTTGCGATTGCCGTCATGCGGATGATTCCGGGCCCGGCGGGACGTCCGCTACGCATCCTCGCAACCTTATATGCCGATATCTTTCGGGCCATCCCGGGCATCATCGTCCTGTACCTCGTCGGATTCGGTCTGTCACTGGCCGAGGTTCCGGTCTTTCGGGACCTGCCGCCCATCTGGCTTGCGATTTTCGCCCTGACGCTCACCTATTCGGCGTATGTCGCTGAGGTTTACCGGGCCGGCCTCGAATCGATCCACCCGAGCCAGTGGGCGGCCGCCCGCTCGCTCGGCCTCTCCTATCCCATGACACTGCGCACCGTCATCATCCCGCAGGCCATCCGACGGGTCATGCCGCCCCTGTTGAACGATTTCATTGGCCTCCAGAAGGACACCGCCCTGATCGGGGTCATGGGGGTCATCGATGCGTTCACCCAATCCCGGCTGGTGGCGTCGTCGGTCTTCAACCTTTCACCCGTGACCGTCGTCGCCATCATCTTCGTGCTGGCCACCATCCCGCAGTCCCGCTTCGTCGACCGGTTGGTCGAAAGGGACCAGGCCCGGCAGCGCGCCGGATCGAGTTAGGAACGCTATGACCTTTCTGCAGATCCGCGACGTCCACAAGTCCTACGGAACCACCCCCGTCCTCAACGGCGTCTCGCTCGAAGTGGCCAAGCACGAGGTGGTGTGCCTGATCGGGGCGTCCGGCTCCGGAAAGTCCACGCTGCTGCGCTGCATCAATGCGCTCGAAACGATCAACTCGGGTGAGATCCTCGTCAACGGAGACGAGGTGACGGGCCGGGGTGTCGACCTGAATGTGCTGCGTCGGAACGTGGGAATGGTCTTCCAGTCCTACAACCTGTTTCCCCATATGTCCGTCCTGAAGAACATCACCCTCGCCCCGACGATGATCGGCGGAGTGCCCAAGGCCGCGGCCGAAGAGCGCGCCGTGGAACTGCTCGAAAAGATCGGGTTGAAGGACAAAGTGGGTGCCTTTCCCGACGCGCTGTCGGGCGGGCAGCAACAACGCGTCGCCATCGCCCGCGCCATGGCCATGGATCCGCAGGTGCTGCTCCTTGACGAAATCACTGCGGCCCTCGATCCGGAACTCGTCGGCGATGTCCTCGAAATCATCCGTGAGCTTGCGCGTGGCGGACTGACGATGCTCCTGGCGACCCACGAAATGGGCTTCGCCCGTGAAGTCGCCTCCCAGGTGTGCTTCCTCCACCAGGGCAGAATTCTTGAGCGGGGCACGCCGGAGAGAATCTTCGAGGACCCTTCCGAGGAGCGCACGCAGCAATTCCTCAGCCGAGTCATTAAGGCCGGCCGCCTGTAGCGACTATTCCTCCGGCCGCGCCGGCGAAAGCACTTGCCATGGCGGCTGTAGGATGACCAGCGCACACATTCGTTTTTTCGCTGGGGGACAATTTCATGCGCAATCCTTTCGGGCACAGCCCTGCCACAAATTTTTCGCCCGAAGGGCCGAAACGCCGCGGAATCGATCGATCCACTTGGATCGCCGTGGCGGTCGCACTCCTCACCATCGTCGTCGCCGACACGGCGAACCTCGCCGGCGGAGGCCTCGGTTCCTTGGCGCTGGTTCTCCTGGCGACGGGCCTCTACGCCCTAATCTCGGGAAGGCCGTCGTGGCTGCGCCTTCCGGACCGCCGGGCCGCCGGCATAACCATTGGCATCAGCGTGGTGACCCTCATCGCTGGATTCCTTCTTAACCCACCGGCCGGCGCTCCCGATACAAGCGCAGCGGCCGGCAAGACCGCAGTCAGCGAACCGGCGGAGACGTCGTCGCCGTCCCCCACGCCCACGCCCCGGCCCAGCACCACCAAGGCGCCCGCGCCCACGCCGAGCCCGACACCCGACGTCGCCCCTCTCGACACCGACGAGGTACCGGCCGTCACCGTGCAGGGGGCCGTCGCCCCGCAGAGCCAGCCCGCTGCCGGCACCAAGGCCCTCGCACTGCTGGAGACCCTTGCCATCAAGGGACGGGCACCGAAGACCGGCTATGACCGGGATCAGTTCGGGACCGCCTGGGCCGACGTCGACCGCAACGGCTGCGACACCCGGAACGACATCCTGAAGCTGCAGCTCTACGACATCGTCTTCGCCAACAGCGTGCCCTGCAAGGTGGCCGCGGGTGTGCTCGACGACCCGTACACCGCGACCACCATCCGCTTCATCCGCGGGCAGGCCACCAGCTCGGCGGTGCAGATCGACCACGTCGTCGCACTCTCGGACGCGTGGCAGAAGGGTGCGCAGCAGCTGAGCGCCGAGCAGCGCATGGCCTTCGCAAACGATCCACTGAACCTTCAGGCGACGGACGGCCCGACCAACCAGCAGAAGGGCGACGGCGACGCCGCCACCTGGCTGCCGCCCAATAAGGCGTTCCGCTGCACCTACGTCGCCACCCAGATCTCAGTGAAGGCCACCTATGGGCTGTGGGTCACCCAGGCGGAGCACGACGCCATGGCGTCCGTCCTTGGGTCCTGCGGTGACATCGACGCTCCGACCAACGTACAGCCACCGGTCGCGGAGCCCGACCCCGCACCGGCACAGCCTGCACCGGTCCCGGCGGCCCCTGCCCCAGCACCGGCTCCGGCACCCGTCGCGCCCGCACCAGCGCCCGTCGTCCCTGCACCGGTCGCTCCTGTTCCGGCGCCGGCGCCGTACTACCCGAACTGCGCTGCAGTGCGTGCCGCGGGGATGGCCCCAATCAATATCAGCACTCCCGGCTATGGTCCCCATCTCGACCGGGACGGCGACGGCTGGGGCTGCGACAGCTGACCCCGCTCAGGCGGAGCGCCTGGCCCAGCGTGTAACTGCTCCACGCTGGGCGGCCCGTGTCACCACCACTCGTGCCCGCAAGAAGGGTTCTGGCACTGCCAGGCGGGCGTTCCCAGTTCGCGCTCCCCCGTCTTCGGGTTCCGGCGTTCACGCATCTCGATGCAACAGCCGGCGAACACGGTGTTGGGCATGGTTGCCCGCTGGTCAGGCATGATCATCCCGTACGCGATGCGCCACGCCTCGGACCGGCAGACCGGGCACAGGCGTCGTCGTCGGGCCCGCGGGGCGCTGGTTGTTTCATTGGCCGTTTCCATGCGCTCACTGTAGGTCGGCGCACCCACTCTTGTTCCTGTCGCCGCCGCTAAAGATTTTTGTAACCGAAATTACAGCCGGACTAAGCAAGCGGACACAAGGCCAAGCAGCGTGAATCACACTGGAGTAATACCGTGGACAGTCGACGAGAGCGGTCATAGCATGAAGCGACGCCGCCCTTCCGGCTGATGACCGGGGTAGCAGTGCGCCAGTGGGGAATCCGCTGCTCGGTTGCTGGGACCGCTTTACCGCGTCTTGATCACCCGCAAAGCCTGAGGACTGATCCCATGAAGGGTAATACTGCGCGTTTTTTCAGCACCACACTTCTAACCGTCGCCCTCGCCGGGAGCGGCGTTGCTGCCGGCGCGGCCGAGGTCCAGCATCACGGCGTAGGCACCGTTTCGCCCGGCGACAAGACGGAGCTTGCGAATGCCCTTGTCGGCCCCCTGCGTATTGCCGCCGGACCGGGCGAGTCGACTTTCGTCACCCAGAACTTCGCCGGACTACTGAGCAGCGTCGACGGCAATGGCGTCGTCATGAACCTGGTGGAACGCCCCAATATCGAAGTGGGCGGCGTCACCACGCACGGGCCGGACACCTACTTCACCGAAAGTGTGGGCGGCCCGGGTGAGACACGGCCGCTGGTCGCCAACGTCAGCGTGCTCCGGAATGGTGCCGTGACCGTGCTCGCCGATCTCGCCGCCTTCGAGACTGCCAATAACTTCGACGCGAAATCCGAGTACGGGCTGCAGAACACCCCCCAGTCGTGTCTGGACCAGCTGCCGCCGCCGATCGCTCCTTATGCGGGCCCGCACGGTGGTGAGGTGTATTCGCATCCGTACGCGACGGCGCTTGACCCCACGGGTCACACACTGTTCGTGGCCGACGCCGGCGCCAACTCGATCTTCGCCATCGACCTGGCGACCGGCGCGGTTCGGTTCATTTCGCTCATCGGGCCCGTTCCGACGGTGCTCACGGCGGCGGATGCCGCCGAGTTCGGGCTGCCGGCCTGCACCATCGGGAGGACCTACAACTCCGAGCCGGTGCCGACTGACATCGAGGTCGGGAAGGACGGCTACCTGTACGTTTCGTCGCTTCCGGGCGTGCCCGAGGGTGAGATGGCAGGGTCGGTCCTCAAGATCGACCCTGCGACCGGTAATGGGGCATCGGTGATCGTTGGCCTCCACACGCCGACCGGTCTCGCGTTCGATGACAAGGGCAACCTCTTCATCGCCGAGCTCATGGCCAACCGCATCTCGGTGGTGCCCGCCGGGACGACCAAGGCCGTGCTGTTCACCCAGGCCGTGCTGCCTGCCGACGTCGAGGTCGACTCGAAGGGCCTCCTTGCAACAACGAACGTGCTGCCGGCGCCGGACGCTCCGCCGAACGGCATGCTCGTGAGGTACGGGTTGGTGTACGGCGGCTGACCACTAGTTCAAGCGACGAAGCCGCGCCTCCCGCCAGCCACCCACGCGGGAGGCGCGGCTTTTTCTTGAACGGCGTATGGCCTATGAGTGCCAATTGATCGCGGTCAGAACCTGACTGCCCATGCGGTTACGGGGTATATGTTGGGGGAAGCGTGTATGCGAACGTTCGTGCTTTGAGACATTCGGCTGCGGGCTCCCAGTTGCTCCATACACGCATGCGGCCCCCGCGCGTGATCACTGTCCCGTTCGGCCTGCGGGCCCATTCGATGCTGTCTACCACGATGAGGTCGGTTGCGCCGTAACCGTGTGCGTGGTGGACTTCATTGAAAGTCAGCTCGACGGTGTCGATCATCATAGAGCTTCCTTTGACTTCGGCATGGCGGTCGGTTCCGTCGACGGTGACTCGGATGTCGTAGGGCTTGCCGAGTTCGATAAGGTCCGTTCCGCCGATTCCTGCATAATAACCGGCCGCGACATCAAGGGCGCGTCGTTCGATGGCGGCCCTGAGGATCGGGTCCTGTGCCCGTGTCACCCGGCCGACGGGAGCGGTCCGGCCGGGCGCGCGGAAGTCCTCGGGCTCGTCAACGGCCGCATCGGTGTCTGGCGCCGAGCGCACGACTGGCCGGAGCTCGTCGAAGAAATCGACGAGCTCGGCAGGAAATTTGGCGAGGTAGCCCTGCTGGGCTCGCATTTCTGCGCTGCGGTACCGCGTCCACGGGAAATAGACGGGTTTTCCATGGATGGCTTCGAGCCCGCCACGCAGCTCCATGAGTTCATTGAGAGCCTTCTGCAAAGTGTCTTTGCTCAGCCTGGGCTGCAGGGGGGTGAAGTCTTTCAGGGGAACGGTCCACCCGGGCCCGGTGGTCGGCTGATTCCTCCTGCGCCCCGAGGTTCCGCGAGCCTGCCAGGTTACATTAGGAATCGTCTGTGCTGGTCCGGCCACAATCGACCACCCCACGACACTGCCGGCATCTGTCCCTTCGGTGGGGTAGTGAAAAATTACGTCTCCCGGCTGGACCAGCGCGGTGAGGCTGTAGGACCACTGGGTGGTATTTTTTCCACCTGCCTGGGGGGCCATCAAATCTCCACCGAGGTCCTTCCGGGTCGTGATCTCCATCCAAAAGCGCTGAGCAGGATCGGAAGTCCACCAGGTGTTGAATACCAAAACGAACCCTTCCGCCAATTTGTGTAAGTTCCCGATTTTGATCTTGATAGGCGTGGGATGGCCTCCTCCGAGGATAACCAGGCGGGGACCCCTCCTGCGCCATCGAGGGTCGAAGGAAGATGCTACTCCCTCGGTTGCCCCCGGAGGCTGTCCCGAGAGACCGGACTTCGCTGCGCGGGCGGTGGTGCCCGCGCAGCGGTATCCCTACTCCATTTCGGTAATAACCTGCTGGCCGAGCTGGTTCATCACTTCGAGGCGCTGGGCGCGGGGCAGGCGAGCCCAGTCGTTGAATACGGCCTCGGTGTCATCCAGGGTGCGGTGACCGGCCGCCATCCACCCGTACAGCCGCTTCTTTTCCTTCAGCCCGCCGACGTGCTGGGCCCGGGTGAATATTGAAGCTGCGCTCGGCGGGTCCATGGTGATGTCACGGGCCTGGTCCCCACACCGGGTGCACTCTGCGCGGAGGTTGCTCTCATCATCGCTTCCGCCGCGGCTGTTTGGAATGATGTGCCCGATAGTCAGGACGGCCTTCCTGCCTGGCTCCCCGGGATAGTCCATCCCCGCCCGAACTCCGCAGACCTGGCAGGTGTGACCGTCCCGTTCCAGAATCCGACGGCGCTTCGGGCCAGTGACGGACCTACGCACGCTCTTGGGCCGGGGCTGGCCCTCATGGATCCGGGTGCCGATCTTTTTCAGCAGGTACTCATCGGGCTTCAGGGTGGGGTTCATCTTGTAGTTGTCGATCACCCACCCCATCTCACGCAGGTCCCGCATCCGGCGGTCGGCTTGCGAAACACCTGGGACGGCATCGAACAATTCGATTTTGCTGAATTTATTGCCTTCTCCGACATTGGCGATGAACTCGGCTACGCGGATTCCCGATGAGGGGCGCAGCTGGGGGGTTTGGGTCATGTTGGTGCTCCTAGGGTTGTAGCAATTGATGCGATGGCATTTCCATAATGATCGTCCGGCAAACTTCGGAAACGCCGAACGAGTGCCGACCAACCAATTATGCACGTCCGGCGGCGTTCGGCAAAACTGCGGCAACGTTCGGCGATTTGCGGCTAGGAATGAATCGCCTCACCGCCACAAGCAGCAATCAATGCACTTCGCCCGAATCCCAGCCGAAACATGGCACGACACCAGGGCCGCTGACTTGGCCTGACCAAAGGTGCGGCCGCAGGGGCTCTGGGCTCTGGGCCCTGGGCCCTGGGCCCTGTGAGAGGTTTCAGGTGCGTCACTTATTCACGGCCCTGAGGTGACAGTTCCGCAGTGGTGCAATGTTTATAGATTGAAGGGCATGCAGCATCCTCACCGACTGTGCAGCAGGGGCGGCGCGCCGAGGGGCATGGAAGAGCGCCTTTTGAGTTGGATGGCTTATGCTTTTCTCGGCGAGGCCAATATGGAACTCGCCCGCTACGCCCCGTGCCGTTTTATCGGAGGGGTTGTACGCAATGGTCTGGAGCACACTGCAGCACACGGCTTCAGCACCGCGTCGGAGCGGGCAGGTGAAATCGGCTGTCTGAGATGTCTATGCCGCAACGCGGACAGGCTGATAAGCGTGCTGCCCTCCTTGGGAGTGGTCCGAGCCCGGTGTGCTTACTGCACGCCGCCCCACTCTTCACCTGGAGGTATCCCCATGGTCACTTTGGCCACTGAACAAAATCCCTATCCCGGCGCGGATGACGCAGTTTGGACCCGACGTCTCGCTTTGGCCATTGCGGATTATTCCGGCTGGACGATCGAAACCGCTGAGGACATTGCGGCCTATTTTGTGCGGCCGAAGAACTTTCTTTCACGGTCCGGGGACCGGTATCAGCTCAATACAGCTGCAGTGAGCAAGAAGTCTTTCGGGTCCACGGTCACCCACCACATCCTCACGGCCCGCGTGCACGGCTTTATGGGAAGCCCGACGGAGTACAACGAGCGGGTTCGGTCGGCTTTTACTGCGCCCGCCGCACCCGGCGCCGAAGGCATGCAGCTGCCCAAGCTGGTCACACAATACGGCGAGGCCGGCGAACCGCTGGCCCTGCTTCAGACCGCTGAAATCATCGACGAGGACGACGCCCGGACGCTGATAGCGCAGTCGGCCACAGCCATGGGGGCAGCCAACAAGCACCGGCCCTGGGACCTTCACGGGGAGCTTCTGCTGCATGGACAGGAAGAGCCGTCCATGCATGCGGTCATGCAGCGCCGGTTCCGCGCCAAGGATGGAACCGAATACGTTGTCACCGACCCAATGGCCATCATCGGCAATAACCGGAGCCAAGCACGCCAGGAATGCCTTGGCATCCTTGAAGGAACACATTTCGGTTTCATACCCGGTATCGAGCACTGGATGCCGTCCGGAGAGGAGACCGACACCGAGTACTCACGATCGGCCATCTGGGTGCCCAAAATGGCCCGATTGCTGAAGCAGGCCTGGGAGGAGGTACCCTCGGACCTGCCACCGGACCACCCCCGCCGGAAAGCTCACAGGCGCGCCCGGGCGGCAGGTCAGCTTGCTGTGGTGCCCGCCCAGTTCATCCTGAAAGTCACCGACCCTGACGGCAACCCCGTTCAGCACTTCGAACGAGTCGTCTGGGAACCCAACCGCACCTCCCACCGGCGCCAGCCGCTGCAATATGATCCGCATGAGCGGGCCACCGCTGAGGTTCGGGCCGTACTGGCTGCCTATGTCGATCAGGGCATCCTGGCCGCGGCGGAGGCTGAATGGCTGGCCGGAGATGCCCCCGCCCCGGATGAGATCATTTCCATGGGGGCTGCGACCAATGCTGATCTGCGCGATCTGCGCGATCTGCGGTTGTGGAAGGTGCTTTTCCCGGGCAACAGGAGTGGAAGCGCGGACCTGGTGCACCGAACTCTGGGTGAACCACCCGTTCGCCAGACCCGACTCGAGCATGTCCGGCAGCGTCTCCGGCTCGTCACCGCCGCAATCAGCGTGGGATACGGCCCAGAACCATGGAGCGAGCGGGTGAATGACGGCCAGCTCAGCTCGAAGGCGATCGCTGACGGGTGGACACCCTCGGACCGGTCGGCAGCACAGTTGCTCCGGGCAGCAGCCAGGCCGGCCTCCGGAGGGCCTGAGGCACTCGAGGAGTTCCTCATCACCCGCGGGCTGAACTGGTTGGCCTTCCACGGTTTGTACGTGGCCGATCGGGGATCAATCGGCATGGGACAGAAAACACAGGGCCTGGTCCGCCGGAGCTCCGGAAATGTCCGAAAAGCACTCCTGAGCAACCCTGCCCAGGCGTTGGGGCTCTTCCGCGAGATGCGGCGCGCCAGCGGCAAAATCGGCTCCCGTTCAAGTCCCGTGCGCCAGGTGGACGAGGCAGGTGCGCCGATCGCTGGCACAGTCGCCGACGCACACTGGTTCCTCGAGCATTTCCCCAAAAACGCCCGGAATGCCTCAGATCCTGATCCCGGCCAAACCCGCCGCCGCCAGCCCACCAAAATTGAGCTACTGCACACGGCCCGCGAGAAGTTTGTCGCATATACCTTCGATGAGCTGCTGCCGGCCGTAAAAGGCACTTTTGATGCCGCGGGGGACCTTGCTCTTGCTGCAGCGGCCGCAGGACAGCCTGCACTCGACGATGATGCGACCGGCACCAGTGAACGTCTCAACCGAGCATTCATCGCAGTTCGTCAGGATGCCGGGCACCTTCAGGTGGTTCTCAATGATTTGAAGGCGCCGCAGGCAATACTTACAGAGGAATCTGCTTCTGCCCTGCTCATCGTCCAGGACATCGGCGAGGACGAGGATCTCGATTATGAGTACGCCGATGAGCCGGACGAGGACGACGATGCCACCGGTTGGGCTGCATCGTGAGCGGTCTAGTCCCCGGGCGCCGCCTGTCCTCCCGGGATCTGGCGCTGTTCCCCATGGCAGCGGGTAAGTGGTTGGAATGCGCCCACCTCGACGGGGAATCCGTTCTGACTTCCCGGGCCCTGCTCCGGGTCCAGGTGGGCATCTATCTGGTTACCGATGCCCAGGACCGCATTCTCTGGCTCGGGCAGGCCCTCCGCAGCCAGGGCACCGCCGGGAGGATGCGGGAACACCTGCGTCATCCGTCCCGATTGCAGTCCTTTCGCACCGTAAGGATTCTCGCGCTGGACGACTTCACCCCACCAGAATGCATCAACAGCATCGAAGGCAAAGCAGCTGACCTGCTGCGTCTGCGGGGCACCCTCGGGCCCAGACGCTGGCCGACCGCGGACCGGTGGCCAGAACTGGCCATTTGAAAGCCTATCTTCTACATGAAGCAGCACGGTGTGCATCCCCCACGGGATGCACACCGTCCTGCTTTATTCGGCCTGACTTAGCTCTGCAATGACTATCTCAGTCTCAGAACCGGGCGGCGTTCCTTGGTCAACAATGCGGCAAACACGCGTCGTCGGTCGAGTTCGAAAAATTGGGAAGCGTGGTAGTGGCGAGAGGTAGCGCGGAAGTGGCGAGCAAGGCACAGTTCCCACGTAGTTGACAGGGACAGGGCTATAGCGCGCGACTGCAGGCGCGCCCTACTTTTGACCTCGCCCTGGACGATGGCGGGGCCGCCTCTAAGTTCGCCGTTGGCAGTTCGAGGGACCGTTACGGCTCCAAAAACGTCAGTCCTGCATGCGAGGCTGAAACACACGAAGCCATCATGACGGCGAGTGGGTCGGTGGAAGTGAGAGGATTGAACACATGAACAACTCCCCCCAGTTAAGTGTCCTTGAGATCTGCGCGGGAGCCGGTGGGCAGTCGGTTGGGCTCGAGAAAGCCGGTTTCACACACTCGCTCGCAGTCGAGATTGATGTTGACGCAGCGTCAACCCTTCGACTAAATCGACCCGAGTGGGACGTTCATACCGGTGATGTCAGGGAAATCAGTGGTACCGAGCACCGAGGGGTCGACCTGTTGGCCGGTGGTGTTCCATGCCCGCCCTTCAGCATCGCTGGCAAGCAGCTTGGCGCTGACGACGAGCGTGACCTATTTCCTGAAGCCCTCCGGTTGGTTCGTGAAGCACGACCGACCGCTGTTCTCCTCGAGAACGTGAAGGGCTTGGCATCAGTTCGCTTCGCGCCATATCGACAGTCAATTTTGACCGAGCTAGACAAGCTTGGATATGACTCGGACTGGAAGTTGCTCAACTCGAGCGAATACGGTGTACCTCAGCTACGGCCGCGGTTCATTTTGGTCGCCATGAAACGGCGCAGCTTCAAGAAATTCGAGTGGCCATTGCCTCAGCAGAATACGCCTACCGTGGGCGAACTTTTGCAGCCTCTGATGGAATCAGGCGGCTGGGCTGGAGCGAACGCTTGGGCGCTCCGCGCCAATTCAATAGCACCGACAGTAGTTGGCGGATCCAAAAAGCATGGAGGTGCGGATCTTGGGCCTACACGAGCCAAGGCGGCGTGGCTACAGCTTGGGGTCGATGGAAAAGGAATTGCCAACGAACCCCCTAGCCCTGAGACGCCCCTGGATTACACTCCCCGGCTGACTAATCAAATGGTCGCCCGAGTGCAAGGTTTTCCAGCCGAATGGAAGTTCTCGGGCCGCAAGACTTCAGTGTATCGACAGATCGGCAACGCCTTCCCTCCCCCGGTTGCGTCCGCAATCGGAAACTCGATTGCATTCGCATTAGGAGCGGGTCGTCCGATCGAGAAGTATGACATCAAGGCGATCGACGAGTCCTTGGAGAAAATCGATCGAATCGCCAGCTGATTGCATAACGGCTTAGCTTCAATCCTCATGCTAAGCCCAGCTATGCTCGCAGGCAACGAGGGACGTGACCCCGGCCGTCACAAGTGGAATAATCGGCGTAACGCCAGGCTTCATCGCCGTCTGTGGCACCTCCAGCCGAGTGGATTGCCAAGTTCCAAAGGAACTTATGTTCGCAGGAACATTCTCACAGATCCATCCATTGTCCACGGTGGCAACTGCCACTACTCGGGACTCGGAGTCGATGCGGACGGCGACCATAATCCAAGATGGGTCTCTCAGCATAGTCTCGTATTCATTCCTGGAGAGGTAAACAGTTAAACGACCGCGACGGGTCGTTGTCTTAACTTCGATGTGAATTGACTGCATCGCGTGACGCACTGCGACGTCGTATCCGTACCCGTCTGACTCCAAGGCGACATGATGAATTTCCGATTCTGTAGCTTCTGCCAGTAGAGCGCATAATGCGGATTCCCCGGCTGACCCTATCCGGAGCCGCTCCTCGGCATCAACCTTCCCCCAGGTGCTTTGCACTACTGCAAAGGCTTCCTCGTCTGTGAGGCTGAATATTCTCGCTGCCCTGAGCGCGTCGGACGGCAGCTCAGAAGGATGTGAAACGAGAACGTCGGCATTCTCCAGCCACAGAGCAGCTCCAATTGCGGCGGAGAAGAGGCGCAGATTCATCGTCGATTTCGAGCCGGAGTGACTTGAAACGCCGGTCAGCCCTACTTCATCCAGCCACGCTAGGCCGGCGCTATACTGCGTCGGGGTGAGATCTTGATAGGACGTATGCGAATGGAAAAGAGTTCTCACACGAACCTCGCTGGTATTAGCGAGGTTCTGAATCCAGCGCTGCGCTGCAAGCAGGACCGAGTCAGAGGGGACTGGCACGCAGGTGCCCCATCAGCGCTTGAAAATCGGCTGGCTCGAGCCCACCGCCAACTGACGGCTCCTCCTCAAGATCCGCAAGCTGCTGAACGTTCCTGTCGTCCAGTATTTGGCCCATGAAGGTCAGTTTCGCTTCCAAACGTTGGTTAACAACGTCGTCAATGGTTTCTTTACTAGTCAACACCGTGATTCTGGTTTCGGTATCCGCCGACAGACCAAGGCGGTGTATTCGATCAAGGCTCTGAAGAAATCTGCCGGCCGCGAAGTCACGATCAACATAGACCGCGTCATGACACTGATGATGCAAACTGATTCCTTCACCTAGGGTCGCCGGGTTGGATATCAGAACCATACAATCTGGATCATTACGGAAGCGATCAATTTGCTCCGCCCGATCATCGCTCCCTCCATGGACCAGTGCAGGACGATACTCTTTCAGCATCTGCTCTAAAGTCCTCGCACTTCGGATGAAGGTAGACCAAACCAGGGTCTTCCGTCCCAAAGCAGCATTTTCTGCCACAATCGCGAGCGTTTCCATGTACTTAGGCGACATCTCGTAGCTGGGGAGATCCTTCATAAGGCCCATCAGAGATGAATTCTTCGGTACCGGCAGTGGCGGGACCTGATAGGCAAGAGGCTCATAGCGAGTTGTTCCAACGGCCAGGAGAGCGGGGCTTATCGCAGCCATGAGAAGGTAGACGATTATCTTCCCAAGCGACCGAAAGTCATCCTGAGAGACGGCGCTACGCGCCGAGTACTGTCCCAGCAGCGCGTCGTAAATCTCCCTATGGACGGGGGGCAGGGGCAACTCCCGCCTTACAACCGACACAGGCGGCAGGTTCAATTCAGACTTGGATGTTCGTGTGAAGAGTGGGCGAAGGGCCACGCTCGCCTGCTTCAGGTCGCCTCCCCCCAGAGCCTGAGTCACAACTCTCCTGCCGTAGCCCGGCCACACGAAGCTCATCAGAGTTTCAAGATCGCGCGCGCCGTTGGGTGCGGGCGTACCCGTGAGTATCATCCGTCGCTTGGCGCGCGGACCGAGAGCGAGGCATGCCGAACCATAAGCTCCATCCGTTCCTAGCTTCATTCTGTGAGCTTCATCAAGAATCAGCAGACTGGGAGCAGAACTCAACCATCGCGAGAGTGCAGGAAGGTGTGCTTGAAGTCTCTCGTAGTTCACGATCAACACTTCAGCCCCCGCATCGACATGCTGGTCCAAAACATGTACACGAGGTGGTTGAGCGAAACAAACGTCAGCCTCGGACTGCCACGCCTCATAGCAAGACTTGGGACCCACGATTAACAGTCGGCTGACCTCTCGTTGAGTCCGCAAAGCGTCGTAAACTGCAAGCCCCACTCGTGTTTTGCCTGCCCCTGGAACTGAGAAATTCGCTCCGTGCCGTAGCGACAACAGATGGGCAACATCGCGGGATTGGAAGGCAGTAAGGTCTCCCACCCACCCGGGCCCCAGCAAGGCCGCTACAGCACCACCCGATACCTCCGATGGAACGACGCCAGACTCGATGCGAACATTCACGGATTGAGCGTCTGTTGTGGTGTCTCGAGCAAGAGTGCTCATCGCGGTGTCCCAAGTCACACCTCCGGGGTCGGGCCAAGACCTTAACTCGACCAAGTTGGAGAGGAATTCGTCGAGATGAATTTCCGCAGTATGCGCGTTTTTGTAGCGGGACGAGTTGAATCGCAGGGATAACCTGCGAAGGCTTTCTTCGTACCCGGTTGTCGCACTGAGCTGAACTAGCGCTGCGCTCGGAGAAAGACTTATCGCAAGGCTCGAAGTCACGCGAGTCACAACCGTTCCTTCACGGCCTCCAGCAGCCAGCTGACACCGTCTCCTGGCTCAGGGAAGGTACGGGCCGCCTGCTTCGCAAGCGACACCAGGGTCTGACGGAGCCGAATCACGGCGTCATCGAAAGCAGCGTCGTCGAGTGCCCGGCTGGCCCTGGCCTGAGCTAGTTCGCCGGCGCACAGATCGATATCGTCACATGCGTCGGTCAGCCTCTCGGGAGCGGCAAGTTTCCTCTGCTGTAGCCGGATATCTTGACCAGCTGGTTTCAGCGCACGGCCCACGGCGTCTTTAGCCGCGTTGAGAGTGTCCGTCGATGTAGCTGCGGCCTCAGCCGGGGCGCTCGGCGATTGAGCCGAAGCCCTCGCCCGGAGGAGCGTGTTTGTAAATTCACGCGTGCTCTTGACCAGCGGTTGATCATCGGGAACGGTGAGCTCAGGCAGTCCAGGAATCGACACCGGATTCGAAGTGGCTTCTACAGGACGAATATGTGCCGGAAGTTTAGGGTCCAGATACTTTTGGTGGAAATCCGGTTGCGCCAGGCGAACGTCCGTTTTCGCGTAACCAAGAATGATCATTGCAAGCCTGGACTCCTTGAGGGCCTCGGCTGCATCTCGATCCGACGCCGCGGTTTTTACATACGCACGGTGGAGCTCTCGAAGTTTCTCCTGGTGGTCCTCGAAGTCAATCAGCCGCAAAGAGGATCCATCTTCTGTGACACTGCGCGCTATGGCATCCTGCACCACACCATAAACCCACCGATCCTGCTCCAGAGTGGCGGGTTTGATTCGAAAATACTTAGCGATGTCGTCAGGGCGCCGGTTCGCTTTCAGCTGCTCGTCGATTGCTATCAGTCTGTTGATATAGGAGTAGTCCCGCTTATGCTCTTTTCGGAGCTGCAGCGACAGCTCGACCGCATTTACATCGTCCCAAGTCGATGATTCCGGAAGCACTGCTACTCGGATGTACTTATCGCCAAGCTCGCGGAGAGCAGCACACCTGGTGTTCCCGTTCACCAAGACGCCGTTGATCGTTACAATTCCCGGATCTTTTTGACCGAACTGTTCGAGATCATCGCGCAGCGCATCAAAATCCGGGTCGACCTTGTCGGGATTCGAAGGCTGGCACTTTAGCAGCAGATCGAGGTATTCCTGGGCAGCAGGGCCCCAAGGGTTCTGCTGGAGGTCCCGGTCTCGGAGCGGGTCCATCGATCTTTGTGCTCGGATGCGGTGGGTCTCCGGGTTGTAATACAGGAGGTCCGCGGGCATCGCAATGACTGGAAGATGTTTAGCTTCATTGCGCCACTCGATCGTGATTTTCTCTCCGCCGCCTTGTTCAGCTTCTTCGAGTCGTTCACGAAGCATCGATCGAATTTCATCGCCCTGCGGCGGTGCGGTGAGCCTGCTCATATCCCCCAGCCTTCTGCTTTAACTAGTAGTGGTGTGTCTAGAGTTACCTAGGCTACTGACAAAATCGATCTTAGTTCGCTTAGAAGGGCCAACGACCATGACTCACCCAAAATGGAACGACCCTCACCTCAACTTCGGAACCATGATCCGCGGGGCCTTGTGGCTGTTGGGAGAGATAGGTGAGGGAAATACCTTCACCAAGGAGCAGCTTAGAAACGCGTTCCCAGGAGTGTCTCAGGTCGATCGAAGGATCCGTGACCTACGGAAGTACGAGTGGGTCATCCTCGCGAGCACCGAGGATGCTAGCCTCCACACCGAAGAACAGCGATTCGTGTCGGCCGGTGTTCGGGTTTGGGAACCGGAGGAACGACGAAAGGTCGAGATTCTGACCATAACCGCGAAAGAGCGACAACTAACTTTTGCTGCCGACGGCTATCAATGTGTGTTTTGCGGTATCGCCGGTGGTGAATCCTACTCCGACTCGACAACTGAGAGCGCACAATTATCGGTCAGTCGCAGACCCGTACGCGAGCTTTCGGGGGATGTTAGGACTCAGCTCGTGACGGAGTGCAGGCGCTGCAGGGCAGGAAGCGCTGACACCGAGGAATACGACCTTTCCCGATGGTTGACCGATTCGGACGGCTTAGGAGAAGTAGAGCGAAGGACACTGAAGAGGTGGATGGCACGGGGAAGACGGGGACCCACGCCGATTGACCGGCTCTGGACCGCGTATTTGCGCCTACCATCGCAGAGCAAGGAGGAGCTTCGAAGCAAGCTCAACAAGGAAGAGGCTTAGTGATGCGGGATATTTGAACTCGATAGCAGTCATTGCCCTATGACACTCAATACCGAACCGGAGCTGTCCTTATTCCACTTCAATCGGCAGCAGCAGCCCCTTCACCTCCGGACCCGTCGCCAGGAACTCCTGCACGGCCGGGTCCTGGAACGCCTTTGTCAGCTTCTTGATGTTCTCCATCTCCAGGTACTCCGTGCCCACAGTCAGCTGCGACGCGAACTCATCCGGGGCCGGCGGGGCGAAGATCTGCTGCTCCAGCGGGATCTTCGCCGCCGTGTAGTACTCCGTGTACCCCACGGCGGCATCAAGATCGGGCAGCGCCCGCGACTGCGCCGCAAAGTCCTGCGGCCGGAACTGGAGGTTCTTCGGATTCTCGGCGATGTCCTTCTGCGTCGCCTCCCACTTGTTCACACCCTCCTTCAGGGTGATCAGCCCGGCGCGCTCCAGCAGCCACAGCCCCTGGGCCTCGTTCGCCGGATCCGAATACAGCGACACCGTTCCGCCGTCGGGAATCTCCTCCACGGTCTTGTACTTATCCGACCAGATGCCGAAGCCCCACCGGAACACCGGGCCCACCGCGGTCTCCCGGAAAACCCGGGTCCGCTCCGAGAGCCCCCTCAAGCCAGGGCATTTTCCGATGGACCGCCTGCGACCTCACCGCGGTGCCCGAACCTCAGGAAGTCAAAGCACCCGCCGAACGGCCCGCTCAAAGCTCGTCACATGCTCCAGCGCCAGCTCCCCGGCACGGTCCGCATCTCCCCCAGCGATCATCTCAAGCAGCTCCGCATGCTCGGCAATGTGCTCCGCCACCGCCGGCACCTTCTCCACCACCAGACACCAGATCCGTGTGGCCAGGTTGTCGTAGCGGATCAGCACGTCCTCAAGGTGCGGATTCGCCGCTGCCCGATAGATGAGGCGGTGGACCTTCATGTCGAAGCGCATCAGCTCGTACGGGCTTCCCTCCGCCACGGCGTTCCCCGAAATTGCAGCGGCCGTCTCGCGCAGCTCGCCGCGCATCCCGGCCGTCGCCACCTGGGCGGCCCTCCGCGCCGCGAGCGGTTCCAGCGAGGCGCGGATCTCGGACACGTCGGCAAGCTCGGTGATATCCACGACCGTGGCGAACGTGCCCCTGCGTGGATAGGAGACCACCAGGTGGTCGAGCTCCAGCCGCTTCAGCGCCTCCCGGACGGGGGTGCGGCCGATGCCCAGCTCGGCGGCGAGCTGCCCGTCGTTGATGGCCTCGCCCGGCCGGATCTCCAGCATGATCAGCTTGTCCCGCAGCTGGTGGTAGGCCAGCTCGGCCATCGACCGCTCGGTGCCGTCCGGCAGCCGGCCCTCCAACGTCGACGTCATTCGAACTCCTCGGTTTCGGCGGCAACGAACGGGGGGGTGACCACAGGACCCTTGACTCCCCCGGAATGTCAAACATACTATTGCACCACGACTAATATATCAGTCGCATACTACAAGCAGTGCCGCTTGAAGCCAAAGGAGAGATCATGCCGGACGCGCTCACAGGTTCCCTCGCCGAGACGGATTCCGAGGTCGCCGGTGCCCTTGCCCGGGAGCTGGACCGCCAGCAGTCCACGCTGGAGATGATCGCCTCCGAGAACTTCGCCCCGGCGGCCGTCATGGAGGCCCAGGGCTCGGTGCTGACCAACAAGTACGCCGAGGGCTACCCGGGCCGGCGCTACTACGGCGGCTGCGAGCACGTCGACGTGATCGAACAGCTCGCCATCGACCGGGTGAAGGCCCTCTTCGGCGCCGAGGCAGCCAACGTCCAGCCGCATTCCGGCGCGCAGGCCAACGCCGCCGCCATGTTCGCCCTCCTCGACCCGGGCGACACCATCCTCGGCCTCGACCTCGCCCACGGCGGCCACCTGACCCACGGGATGCGCCTCAACTTCTCCGGCAAGCTCTACAACGTCGTCCCCTACCACGTGGGCGAGGACAACCACCGCGTGGACATGGCCGAGGTGGAGGCCCTCGCCCTCGAACATCGGCCCCGGCTGATCGTGGCCGGCTGGTCCGCGTACTCCCGGCAGCTCGACTTCGCCGAGTTCCGCCGCATCGCCGACCTCGTCGGCGCGTACCTGATGGTGGACATGGCCCACTTCGCCGGGCTCGTCGCCGCCGGGCTGCACCCGAGCCCGGTGCCGTACGCCGACGTCGTCACCACCACCACGCACAAGACCCTCGGCGGCCCCCGCGGCGGCGTGATCCTCAGCCGGGCCGAGCACGCCCACAAGATCAACAGCGCGGTGTTCCCCGGCCAGCAGGGCGGCCCACTGGAACACGTCATCGCCGCCAAGGCCGTGGCCTTCAAGCTCGCCGCCTCGGTGGAGTTCCGCGAACGCCAGGAGCGCACCCTCGAGGGCGCCCGGATCCTCGCCGAACGCCTACTGCGCTCCGACGTGGCCGACGCCGGCATCTCCGTCGTCACCGGCGGCACCGACGTCCACCTGGTCCTGGTGGACCTGCGCAACTCCGACCTGGACGGCCAGCAGGCCGAGGACCGCCTGCACCGCATCGGCATCACAGTGAACCGCAACGCGGTCCCCTTCGACCCCCGCCCCCCGATGGTCTCCTCTGGGCTGCGGATCGGCACCCCCGCCCTGGCCACCCGCGGCTTCGGCGCCGAGGAGTTCACCGAGGTGGCCGATATCATCGCCCGCGCCCTCACCAGCGCCGCGCACGACGGCGACACGCACGACGGCGGTACCGACGCGGACGACCTCCGCCGCCGGGTCACCGCGCTGGCGGAGCGGTTCCCGCTCTACCCCCACCTGAATGACCCCGCCCGGCAGGCGGACCTCGATGCAGCAATGATTGGAGCCGCCCAGTGAGCGCGGACAAGCTTCCCGAGCACCCCGACTTCCTCTGGCGGAATCCGGAGCCCAAGTCCTCCTACGACGCCGTCATCGTCGGCGGCGGCGGACACGGCCTCGCCACGGCCTACTACCTGGCCACGAACCACGGCATGACCAACATCGCCGTGCTTGAAAAGGGCTGGCTCGCCGGCGGCAACATGGCCCGCAACACCACCATCATCCGCTCCAACTACCTCTGGGACGAGAGCGCCGCCATCTACGAGGCGTCCCTGAAACTGTGGGAGATCCTGCCCGGGGAACTCGACTACGACTTCCTGTTCAGCCAGCGCGGCGTCATGAACCTCGCCCACACCCTCGGCGACGTGCGCGAAAGCGTCCGCCGGGTCGGCGCGAACCGGCTCAACGGCGTCGACGCCGAATGGCTCGACCCGGCACAGGTCAAGGAACTGTGCCCCATCCTGAACATCAGCGACAACATCCGCTACCCGGTCCTGGGCGCCACCTACCAGCCCCGCGCGGGCATCGCCAAGCACGACCACGTGGCCTGGGCCTTCGCCCGCAAGTGCGACCAGCTCGGCGTCGACATCATCCAGAACTGCGAAGTCACCGGCTTCCTCAAGGACGGCAACCGCGTCGTCGGAGTTCAGACGAACCAGGGCACCATCCACACCGAAAAGGTGGGCCTGTGCGCCGCCGGACACAGCAGCGTGCTGGCCGAGATGGCCGGCTTCCGGCTGCCCATCCAGTCCCACCCGCTGCAGGCCCTGGTGTCGGAACTCCACGAGCCGGTCCACCCCACCGTGGTGATGTCCAACCACGTCCACGTCTACGTCTCCCAGGCCCACAAGGGTGAACTGGTCATGGGCGCCGGCGTCGACTCCTACAACGGGTACGGCCAGCGCGGGTCCTTCCACGTGATCGAACACCAGATGGCCGCCGCCGTCGAGCTGTTCCCCATCTTCGCCCGGGCCCACGTGCTGCGCACCTGGGGCGGGATCGTCGACACCACCCTGGACGCCTCCCCCATTGTGGGCACCACCCCGGTGGACAACATGTTCGTCAACTGCGGCTGGGGCACCGGCGGGTTCAAGGGCACCCCGGGCGCGGGGCTCACCTTCGCGCACACCATCGCCACCGGCACCCCCCACGCCCTGAACCGGCCCTTCGCCCTAGAGCGCTTCGAGACCGGCGCCCTGATCGACGAACACGGCGCCGCCGCTGTCGCCCACTAGACGCCGCCCACTAGACGTTGCCACCGAGAAAGCAGCCGACATGCTCCTGATCCCCTGCCCCCACTGCGGGCCCCGCGACGAAACCGAGTTCCACTACGGCGGCCAGGCCCACGTGCCCTACCCCGAGAACCCGAACGAGCTCGATGACCGCCAGTGGGCGGAGTTCCTCTTCTACCGCGAGAACCCCAAGGGCGCCTTCGCCGAACGCTGGCTGCACAGCACCGGCTGCCGGCAATGGTTCAACATGGTCCGCGACACCGCCACCTACGACATCCAGGCCGTCTACCGCATGGGCGAGCCCCGCCCGACGACGGCGCCACCGGGCGGCGGCACTCCCGTGACCGGCAGCCCCGGTGCCCCCTCCGACGCCCCCGCCGGCATTCCCGCTTCACCCGAAGGAGCACGTCCATGACCGCCCAGCAGCCTGCCCGCCTCGCCACCGGCGGGCGGATCGACCGCAGCACGCTGTGGCGGTTCACCGTGGACGGCACCGAGTACACCGGCCACCCCGGCGACACCCTCGCCTCGGCCCTGCTCGCCAACGGCCGCATCGCCGTGGGCAACTCGATTTACGAGGACCGGCCGCGCGGGATCCTCGCCGCCGGCGTGGAGGAGCCCAACGCCCTGGTTCGGGTCGCCCCCCGCTTCCCGGGCCACGTCGCCGAGTCGATGCTCCCGGCCACCACCGTCTCCCTCGTGGACGGGCTCGACGCCGAACTGCTCAACGGCCGGGGCCGGCTCGACCCCGAGGAGGACCGCGCGGAGTACGACAAGAAGTACGTCCACACCGACGTCCTCATCGTCGGCGGCGGCCCGGCCGGTCTTGCCGCGGCCCGCGAGGCCGTGCGCAGCGGGGCCCGCGTGATGCTCCTCGACGACCAGCCAGAACTCGGCGGCTCCCTCCTCTCCGAACCCGCAAGCACCGCGCCGATTATCGAGGGCAAACCGGCCCTCGAGTGGGTGTCCGACGTGGAGGCCGAACTCATCGCCGCCCCCGAATGCACGGTCCTGAACCGCACCACGGCCTTCGGCTCCTACGACTCGAACTACATCGTCGCGGCCCAACACCGCACCGACCACTTCAGCGCCCCCGCCACCCCGGGCGTCTCCCGGCAGCGGATCTGGCACATCCGTGCCGCGCAGGTGGTCCTGGCCCCGGGCGCCCTCGAACGCCCCCTGGTGTTCGAGAACAACGACCGCCCCGGCATCATGCTCGCCGCGGCGGTCCGGACCTACCTTAACCGCTACGCCGTCGCCCCCGGCTCCCGGGTGGTCATCGCCACCACCAATGACAGCGCCTACGCCCTGGCCGACGACCTGCGCGCCGCCGGCATTCCACTCGCCGCCGTCGTCGACGCCCGTTCCGTCCTGAGCCCGACGGCGCAGGCCGCCGCCGACGCCGGCATCCGGGTGCTCACCGGCAGCGCGGTGGCCGACACCGACGTGGTGAATGGTGCAGCGTCCGGTGACGGCCGCCTGACCTCCGTCACCGTCCGCGGCCTCGACGACGGCACCCTCACCGCCGCGTCCGAGCGGCTGGAGTGTGACCTGCTGGCCGTCTCCGGCGGCTGGTCGCCGGTGGTCCACCTGCACTCCCAGCGGCAGGGCAAACTGCGCTGGGATGACGACCTCGCCGCCTTCGTCCCCGCCCGGGCCGTGCCCAACCAGCACCTCGCCGGTTCCGGCCGCGGCAGCTTCGAGCTCGCCGACTGCCTCGCCGAGGGCGCCGCCGCCGGGACAGCGGCCGCCGCCGCCGCGGGCTTCGGCACCGCCGGTTCCGGGCCGGAGCCTGCACCGGCATCGGTACCAGTCGGCGAACCGAAGCCATCCGCCCCCATCCGGCAGCTCTGGCTGGTGCCCGGCCAGTCCGGGACGCCCGACGACTGGAACCGCCACTTCGTCGATCTCCAGCGCGACCAGTCAGTGGCCGACGTGCTGCGTTCCACCGGCGCCGGCATGCGCTCGGTTGAGCACATCAAGCGCTACACCTCGATCAGCACCGCCAACGACCAGGGCAAGACCTCCGGGGTGAACGCCATCGGCGTCATCGCCGCGGCCCTTCGATACGCCGGGGAGGCGTCCCGAGGCATCGGCGACCTTGGCACCACCTCCTACCGGGCCCCGTTCACCCCGGTGGCGTTCGCCGCCCTCGCCGGCCGCCAGCGCGGGGAACTGTTCGACCCCGCCCGGATCACCTCCATCCACCCCTGGCACGAGGCCCACGGCGCGGAGTTCGAGGACGTCGGGCAGTGGAAGCGCCCCTGGTACTACCCGCAGCCCGGGGAGGACATGGACGCCGCCGTGCTGCGCGAATGCGCCGCGGTCCGGGACTCCGTGGGCTTCCTGGACGCCACCACCCTCGGCAAGATCGAAATCCGGGGCAGGGACGCCGGGGAGTTCCTGAACCGGATCTACACGAACGCGTTCAAGAAACTCGCCCCGGGCTCGGCCCGCTACGGGGTGATGTGCATGGCCGACGGCATGATCTTCGACGACGGCGTGACCCTGCGCCTCGACGACGACCGCTATTTCATGACCACCACCACCGGCGGCGCCGCGAAGGTCCTGGACTGGCTCGAGGAATGGCTGCAGACCGAATGGCCGGACCTCGACGTGCACTGCACCTCGGTGACCGAACAGTGGACCACCATCGCCGTCGTCGGCCCGCAGTCCCGGGCGGTGCTGGCCACGCTGGCCCCGGATCTGGCGGCGGACGGCGGGCTGGAGGCCGAGGCGTTCCCGTTCATGACCTTCCGGGAAACGACCCTGGCCAACGGGATTCCGGCGCGGGTCTGCCGGATCTCGTTCTCCGGAGAGCTCGCCTACGAGATCAATGTGGCCGCCTGGTACGGGCTCGCCACCTGGGAGGCCGTCGCGGCGGCCGGGGCCGAGTACAACATCACCCCGTACGGCACCGAGACTATGCACGTGCTGCGGGCCGAGAAGGGCTACCCCATCGTCGGGCAGGACACCGACGGCACCGTCACCCCGCAGGACGCCGGCATGGAATGGGTGGTCTCCAAGGTCAAGGACTTCATCGGCAAGCGCTCCTACGCCAGGGCGGACGCCTCCCGACCGGACCGCAGGCACCTGGTCAGCGTGCTGCCCGTGGACCGGACCTTCCGCCTCCCGGAGGGCTCCCAGCTTATCGACAAGGGCCTGTCCGTCGACCTGACCCGGGGTCCCGCGCCGGAGCCAGTACCGATGCAGGGGTTCGTCACCTCCAGCTACACCAGCGCCGCGCTCGGACGCACCTTCGCCCTGGCCCTGATCACCAACGGCCGCAACCGAATCGGCGAAACCCTAGTGGCCGCCGCCGGGGACCGACTGGTGGACGTCGTCGTCGGCGAGACAGTGCTTTTTGACCCCGAAGGGACCCGCAAAGATGGCTGACACCCAGCAACTCGACACCCCGCAGGACATCCCCCGGGACCTCCACGGCCTCCGGCGGAGCCCGGCGTCGCTGCTGCACGAGGCGTTTGTTGCCGGCTCCACCGCCGGTGTCGTGGAGCTGTCCGAGGTCGAGTTCCTCACCATGGCCGGCGTCCGGGTGGATCCCGGCTCCGCGGAAGGCCAGCGGATCGCGGCGGTGACCGGCGGCCTGCCGTCCCGCTGCGGGGACGTGGCCGGCGACGGCGTCCTGGAGGCCGAACCCCGGAACGGTGCCGGCACCGGCAGCAACGGCACTGGCACTGGCACTGGCACCGGAAGCATCGACAGCACGGCGACCTCCAGCGGCCTTGCAAACACTTCGGCGCTGTGGCTCGGCCCCACTGAGTTCCTCGTCGTGGCCCCGCCGGAGGCGCACGAAACCCTCGTCCCCTCCCTGGTTGAAGCGCTGGCGGACGGGCAGGGGCAGGTGGTCGACCTCTCCGCAAACCGCACCACCTTCGAACTCACCGGACCCCGCGCCCGCGCCGTGCTCGAAAAGGGATGTTCCCTGGACCTCCACCCTCGCATCCACCCCGCCGGCACCGCCTTGTCCACCGAGGTCGGCGGCATCCCCGTGATCCTCTGGAAAACCGCCGAGTCCACCTACCGCATCCTCCCCCGGGCCTCCTTCGCCACGTTCCTCGGCCACTGGCTCCTCGACGCGATGCGCGAATACGCCTCCCCCGAGGTCCCCTGATGGCCCTGAGCGTGCTCGACCTGTTCTCGGTCGGCATCGGTCCCTCCTCGTCCCACACGGTCGGACCCATGCGGGCGGCCAAGCGGTTCTCCGACGGACTCGCCGAGGACGGGCTCCTCCCTGCCACGGCCCGGGTGCGCGCCGAACTGTACGGGTCCCTTGGCGCCACCGGACGCGGGCACGGCTCGGACAAGGCGGTCGTCCTCGGCCTTCAGGGCAAGGACCCCGAGACCGTCGACACGTCGACCGCCGACGACCAGGCGGCCGCCGCCGCCCTGAACGCCGAACTTCACCTCGCCGGACACCACCGGGTCGACTTCAACTGGGAGGAAGACCTGGTGCTGCACCGCCGCAAGTCCCTGCCGGCTCACCCCAATGGCATGACCTTCTGGGCCCTTGACCACTCCGGCGCGGTGCTGCGGGAGCGCAGCTACTACTCGGTCGGCGGGGGCTTCGTCGTGGGCGGGGACGCCGGCGATGTCGGAAAGGAGGGAGCCGCCAAGGTCGTCCCCGACGCCACGGCGCTGCCCTACCCCTTCACCAGCGCCGACGAGCTGCTGGAGATCTGCCGGCGGAAGGACAAGTCGATCCCGGAGATCATGCTCGCCAACGAGCTCACCTGGCACTCCGAGGCCGAACTGCGCGACAAACTGCTTGCCCTCTGGGCGGTGATGCGCGAGTGCGTCGAGAACGGGTGCGCCGCCGAGGGAATCCTGCCCGGCGGGTTGAAGGTCAAGCGCCGCGCCCCGGCCCTGTTCCGTACCCTCGCTGCGGCGGCGTCCGCCGGCACAGCCTCAAGCAGCTTCGCCTCAACAACCCCCGGACACGGCACCTCCCCGGACGCCGGGCCCGCCAACCTGGTCCAGGCACCCGCCGACCCGCTGCTGGCCATGGAATGGGTGAACCTGTTCGCCCTGGCCGTCAACGAGGAAAACGCCGCCGGCGGCCGCATCGTCACCGCGCCCACCAACGGGGCGGCCGGCATCGTGCCCGCGGTGCTCCACTACTACGTGAAGTTCGTCCCCGGAGCCAACGACGACGGCGTCGTCCGCTTCCTGCTCACCGCGGCCGCCGTCGGCATCCTCTTCAAGACCAACGCCTCGATCTCCGGGGCCGAGGTCGGCTGCCAGGGCGAGGTTGGCTCCGCCTGCTCCATGGCCGCCGCCGGGCTGTGCGAGGTCCTCGGCGGCACCCCCGCGCAGGTCGAAAACGCCGCCGAGGTCGGTATCGAACACAACCTCGGCCTCACCTGCGACCCGGTCGGCGGGCTGGTCCAGATTCCCTGCATCGAGCGCAACGCGATCGCCAGCGTCAAGGCCATCAACGCCGCGCGCCTGGCCCTGCACGGAGACGGCAGCCACGTGGTCTCCCTCGACAAGGCCATCAAGACAATGCGCGAGACCGGTGCGGACATGATGACCAAATACAAGGAGACCTCCCGGGGAGGCCTCGCCGTCAACGTCATCGAGTGCTGAGGCACGGTGCCGGGCCCGGACCCGCGGTCCGAACCGAAACCGCCCCCTGGCGGCGGCTGCGCGCCGGGATGGCAAGCGCGGACCCGCCGCCGGGGGCTGAAGCGGGCACCGGACATTAGGTGAGAGCATGAGCCATGGCCTCAGATAATTTTCCCGGCTCCGACCCGGATCCCGACGTCGACATCGCCCAGGCGGGGGGCGTCCAGTCGGTGGACCGGGCCATGGCCATCCTCGAAATCCTGGCCCGCGACGGCAACGCCGGAGTCAGCGAAATCGCCGAGGAAATGGGCATCCATAAGTCGACCGCATCGCGCCTGCTGGGCTCCCTCGTCTCCCGCGAAATGGTCCAGCAGAACAGCGAGCGCGGCAAGTACCAGCTGGGCTTCGGCATCCTGCGCCTGGCCAGCTCCATCCCGGGCCGGCTCAGCCTGGTGCAGGAGGCCCGGCCGGTCCTTGAAGCGCTGGCGAGCGAATTCAAGGAAACCGTCAACCTCGCGGTGCTCCGCTCAAACTTCGCGGTGAATGTCGACCAGGCGATGGGCCCGTCGACGCTGGCGACCTACGACTGGATCGGCAGCCTCACCCCCCTGCATGCCACCTCGAGCGGCAAGGTGCTGCTGGCCTCCCTGACGGCCGACGAACGGGACCGGATCCTTCGGGAGACGGGGCTCCCCGCGCGCACCCTGCGCACCATCACGAGCCGCAAGGAGCTCGAAACCGAACTCCTCGACGTCGCCCACAACGGCTACGCCACGGCGATAGAGGAATTCGAGATCGGATTGTGTGCGATTGCCGTGGGCATCCGGAACCATCTCGGCGTCGTCATCGGAGCCGTCAGCATCTCCGGGCCGGCCTTCCGGTTCGATCCCACCAACAAACCCGGCCTGGTCGAATCACTCGCACAGGCCGGGCAGCTGATCAGTTCGAAGATGGGTTACACGGGACGCTGAGGGCTACCGGTTCGGCGCAACATCGCCGACCTTCGATTCGACCCAGTCGTGGAAGGCACGGATGTGGTGTTCGCTGGGAACCAGCACCCCGCCCTTCGCGTAGACCTTCGAGTTCATCGCCGGCTGGCAGCGCTCGCAGGCGTCGAAGTCCTGCTGGTTCACCCGGTGGAACAGCTCCACCGAGGCGGTGAGGTCCTTCCCGGACTCCACGACGCTCGGCAGGTACAGCCAGTCGCACTCCACGATGGTGCGGTCGGCCGCCATCGGGAACATCCGGTGGATGATCACATGGTCCGGAACCAGGTTCACGAACACCGTGGGCTTGATCGTGATCGCGTAGTACCGGCGGTCCTGGTCCTCCTCGATGCCCGGAATCCGGTCAAGGCCCTCGGAGCCGTCGACGGTGAAGCCCTTGACGTCTCCGCCGAACTCCGCCCCGTGGCCCACAAAGAACTGCGCCGCGAGCCCGTCAGCGAACTCCGGCAGGACCTCGGTCAGCTCGGGGTGGATCGTGGCGCAGTGGTAGCACTCCATGAAGTTCTCGATGATGAGCTTCCAGTTGGCCTTCACGTCGTAGCGGATCCGCCTGCCCACGCTCAGGTGTTCCACGTCGTAGCCCTCGATGGCCCGCAGATCCCCGAGGCGCTCCTCGATGGCACCCATGACCTCCTCCTCGAAGGAGGGCGGTTCGGCGGCCAGGCACACCCAGACGTACCCCAGGTACTCGCGCAGGTGCACCTTCACCAGGCCGTACTCATCCCGGTCGATGTCGGGCATCTTCGTCAGGTTCGGCGCGGCAATCAGCTTGCCCTCGAAGTCGTAGGTCCACGCGTGATACGGGCACTGGAACGACCGCGCGGCCTGCCCCGATTCCTCCATGCACAGCTTCACGCCACGATGGCGGCAGATGTTGTAGAAGGCGCGGATCCCGCCCTTGCGGGTCCGTGAGATCAGCACACTCTCCCGTCCGATCTGCACCGTCTTGTACGCGCCGGGCTTATCCAGGTCCGCCGACCGCACGGCGCAGAACCACATCTGTTCGAAGATCCGTTCCTGCTCTGCCCGGAACACCCCTTCATCCACATAGGTGTACCCCGGCAACGTCGGGAGCAGACTCGGCGTATTTACCTCAACAGACACAACAACTCCTCCCAGGAATCGGACTAGAAAGCAACGATCAGGACGACAAGACGGCCCCGGCCAGAACCGGGGTGGTGCTCAGGGAGCGGCGCCACTTCGTGAAGAGGCGTGGCTGGTTCATCCCGAGAACGGCCACCGGGCGGTCGCCGCTGTAGTACACGGCGAGGAAGCTGTGGACCGAAGGGTCACCCGCCTCGATCCGCAGCCGGTCGGAGCCGGCACGGTCGCCCGCAAACTGCAGCTTCACCCCGTGCTGATCGGACCAGAAATAGCCGGGCCGCATCGGCTGCTGAGGGGCATCCGCATCCAGCAGGGCGGCGACGGCGAGAGCCGGACGTTCGAGCGCTCCGGTCCAGTGCTCCAGCCGCCGGTGGCTTCCACGGGAATTGTCGAACCAGGCGGCGCAGTCTCCCACCGCGACGATGCCGGGCACATTGGTGCGTCCCATGCCGTCGCAGACGACGCCTTCGTGCAGCAGGACGCCCGAACCCTTCAACCACTCGGTGTTCGGTTCCGCGCCGATCCCGACAACGACGACGTCGGCAGGGACGTACCGCCCGTCCGCGAGCCGCATTCCGGTGACGTTGCCTTCGGTGCAGTAGTAGTCCTCGACTGCCGCATCCGACAGGAGGTTCACGCCGTTGGCCCGGTGGAGTGCCGCGACATGCGCCCCCATCTCTTCACCCAGCTGGGCGGCGAAGGGCACGGGCTTGGTGTCGATGATGGTGACCTCCATGCCGCGGGCGACCCCTACCGCCGCGACTTCGGCGCCAACGAATCCACCGCCGATGATGGTTAACCTGCTGCCGGCCACAAGCTCCGGGGCGAGGTTTTGCGCGTCGGCCATCGTCCGCAGGGTGAAGACATTGTGCAGCCCCGCCAGGCATGGAAGCGTCCGCGCCCGGGCTCCGGTCGCGATGACCACCGCGTCGGCCTCGATGGATCGTCCACCCTTGAGGTGGACGGTGCGCGTTGCGGCGTCAAGGGAGACTGCCGGCGCACCGAGCACCCATTCGGCCTGCAGTTCGTCGAGGTCCGCTTCGAGGCCGAGCTCCTCGGCCTGAATCCTGCCGAGCAGGAAATCCTTTGAGAGCGGGGGCCGGTCGTAGGGGCGGTGCAGTTCGTCCCCGATGATAACCAGCTGCCCGGTGAACCCCTGGGCGCGCGCTGCCCGTGCTGCCGAAAGCCCCGCGAGGGACGCCCCCACGATCACCAGCGTCTGCAAATCAACTCCTCGGAAGGCTGTGCGTAATGCGCAACGTGCTTCGTCATACGGAACACTCTGCAGGGAGCTCCTATATCATGTCAAGAGGTCGTCTATCCTCAAGCAACCCTTGACATCCCCTGTGATATAGCTCACTCTGTTGCTTATCGCGGACTTTGTTGATTCATATGGAACAACCGCTTGCCGGGACCGCTCCTCACCACAGAGAGGCCACCTTCATGCATAAGGCATGCCCCCTCACCGAACTGGCGCCGGGCGATGCCCTGCGTCTCGACACCTCGCCACCCATCGCCGTCTTCCACACGGAGGACGGCGAGCTTTTCGCGATCGATGACACCTGCACCCACCAGGACGCCTCACTCGCCGATGGGTGGGTCGAGGGCTGCGAGGTCGAATGCCCACTCCACGCCTCAAAGTTTGACCTGCGGACGGGCAGGGTGGACGCCCCGCCGGCCAAGCTTCCCGTGCGCGTCCATGAAGTAACAGTGGTCGACGGCGACATTATGGTCAGCGAGTCAGGCGATGCCCCCAACCTCCCGCCCGGACTGAGCATCAACGGCCAGCTCTGACCCGCCCGAGCATCCATCCAAAGGAAGAGCCATGGCAACCAGCAACGAAATCCCTGTCGCACCAGGCACGGAGAATGGCCTTCGGGGTGGATCCTTGCACCCTGCCGGCTATGAACCCCTCCCGCCCAGCGAAGACAATGAGCGGATTCTCGACGAACTGCAGCAGAGCACCGGGCGTTCGGAGTCCACGGCTGCCCGGCCCGCCCGCCCGGCGGGGCTCGACAAGGTGATCTTCGGGATCACCGGTGCGCTGGCCCTTGCCTTTGTGCTGTGGGGTTTCCTCGGCACCGAAAGCATGTCCTCCACCTCCCAGACGGCACTTAACTGGGTCATGCGGAACACGGGTTGGCTCTTCATCACCCTGGCATCCCTCTTCGTGGTGTACGTGCTCTGGCTGGCTTTGGGCCGCTTCGGGGACATTCCCCTCGGCAAGGACGGGGAGAAGCCGGAGTTCCGCACCATCTCTTGGATCGCCATGATGTTCGCGGCGGGCATGGGAATCGGCCTGATGTTCTACGGGGTGGCCGAACCGCTCTACCACTATGTGTCGCCGCCGCCCGGAACCGTGGACGGGCAGACGCCGGCCGCCATCCAGACCGCCATGGCGACCTCGATCTTCCACTGGACGCTCCATCCCTGGGCGATGTACGCCGTCGTCGGCATCGCCATCGCCTACGGCACCTACCGCCTCGGCCGCCGCCAGCTGATCTCCGCCGCCTTCACCTCCCTGTTCGGCCGCCGGACGGTTGAAGGCCCGGCAGGCAAGTTCATCGATATCCTCGCGATCTTCGCGACACTCTTCGGCACCGCCGCGTCGCTGGGCCTCGGGTCGCTCCAGATCGGAAGCGGCCTCGCCTCCAACGGCTGGGTCGGCGAACTCGGCACCCCGGTGCTCGTAGCGATCATCGCCGTCCTGACTGTCTGCTTCGTTGCCTCTGCCGTCTCCGGCATCCGGCGCGGCATCCAATGGCTCGCCAACATCAATATGGTGCTGGCCGTCCTCCTCGCCCTGATCGTGTTCGTCGCCGGTCCCACCCTGTTCATCCTGAACCTGATCCCCGCAGCCATCGGCGATTACGCCCGCGACGTCGCCGAAATGGCGTCGCGCACCGAGGCCGTCGGTGATGAGGCGCTGCGCGAGTGGATGTCCGGCTGGACCATCTTCTACTGGGCCTGGTGGGTCTCTTGGACGCCCTTCGTGGGCATGTTCATCGCCCGGATCAGCCGCGGCCGGACCATCCGCCAGTTCGTCACCGGCGTCCTCCTCGTGCCGAGCATGGTCAGCGTCATCTGGTTCGGCATCTTCGGCGGAGCCGCCTTCGGCGTCCAGCAGGCGGCCGACGCAACCGATGACCCGGACGACGGGCTCGTCACCATTGTCGACGGCGCACCCTCGATCTCCTTCGACGGCGCCCTGTTCGACCTGCTGAGGAACCTTCCCATCTCCGGCGGTATCGCCGCCGCAACAGCGATCCTGGCCATGGTCCTGGTGGCCATCTTCTTCATCACCGGCGCCGACTCGGCCTCCCTGGTGATGTCCTCGCTCAGCTCCAACGGCACCGAGCACCCGACCCGCGGCCTGGTCATCTTCTGGGGCGTCCTCACCGGGGCGGTCGCGGCGGTGATGCTGATGGCCGGTGGTGACGAACCGGCGGAGGCCCTCTCCGGGCTCCAGCGGATCACGATCATCGCCGCCCTTCCCTTCGTCCTGGTGATGCTGCTGCTCTGCTTCGCCCTCACCCGGGATCTCCGCAGGGATCCGCTGTCGCTGCGCCGGCGCCTTGCCAGCTCCGTCGTCGAACGGGCCGTCCGCTCCGGAGTCAGCCAGCACCGGGGCGCGCAGTTCGACCTGGTCACCAAGCATCAATGCGACGAGCGCTGTGCCACCGGCAAGCAGCGCTGTCCTCTCGCCGCCGAAACCACCCAGTAGGAGAATTTGTGACAACTGCTCTTGGACGCCGCCCCTCCGGCGGCTCCGTGACAGCACCCCCGACCCGCACCGCCCAGTTCGTGCTGACCCTCGTCTGCCCGGAACGCCCTGGCATCGTCCGGGCAATTAGCTGCTTCCTTGCCGACCGGGAGTTTGACATTGTCGAGCACCAGCAGTTCGACGATCACGTCAGCGGAAACCTGTACCTGCGCACCGCCTTCACCGGCGAGTCGGCCGAGGTGACCGCCGCCGGCCTCACCGAAGAGTTTGCGGCGGTCGCCGCCGAGTTCGGGATGGACTTCACCATCCACGACGGCCGCCCGCAGCGGGTGCTGGTGATGGTCTCGAGGTTCAGCCACTGCCTCAACGACCTGATCTCCCGCTGGAAGGCGGGCAGCCTCGGCGCGGAGCTCGCCGTCGTCGTCTCCAACCATGAGGACCTCAGGGGCATGGCGGAGGCGGCCGGCCTGCCCTTCATCCACGTGCCCGTCACCGCCGACACCAAACCGGCGGCCGAGCGCAGGTTGCTCGACCTGGTCGAGGAATACGACGCGGACCTGGTGGTGCTCGCCCGCTACATGCAGGTGCTCTCCGACGGTATGTGCACCGCACTGCGCGGGCGCGCCATCAACATCCACCACTCCTTCCTGCCCGGCTTCAAGGGCGCCAAGCCCTACCACCAGGCGTACGACCGGGGCGTGAAGCTGGTCGGTGCCACCGCCCACTACGTGACCCCTGACCTCGATGAGGGGCCAATCATCGAGCAGGAAGTGTTCCGGGTTGACCACACCCAGGACGCCGACGCCCTGGTGACGGTGGGCCGCGATGCCGAATCGCAAGCGCTCGCCCGGGCCGTGCGGTGGCACTGCCAGCACCGGGTCCTGCTGAGCAACACCCGCACTGTCGTATTCCGCTGACGCCCACCCAGGAGAACCTGAATGAACGCATCACCCCGCGTAGTCATCATCGGCGCCGGCATCGTTGGAGCGAACCTCGCCGACGAACTCGCGACCCGAGGCTGGAGCAACATCACCGTCCTCGAGCAGGGGCCGCTGCACCTTGCCGGCGGGTCGACCTCGCACGCGCCCGGCCTCGTCTTCCAGACCAACCCCTCGAAGACCATGACGGACTTCGCCCGCTACACGGTGGACAAACTGCTCTCGCTGCGGGAAGGCGGGGCCTCCTGCTTCAATCAGGTCGGCGGGCTCGAGCTCGCCACGACCGGGGCGAGGCTGGGCGAGCTGAAGCGCAGGCTGGGATTTGCGACCTCCTGGGGCATCGAAGCCCGGCTGATCGACCCCGACGAGTGCGAGAAGCACTACCCGCTGCTGAAGCCGGACGCGGTGCTCGGCGGGCTGTATGTACCGACAGATGGCCTGGCCTCCGCCGCCCGGGCCGTCCAGCTGCTCATCAGCCGCGCCTCAGAGGCAGGAGTGACGTTCATCGGCTCCACTCCCGTCACCGGCGTCGCCCAGTCCAACGGCAGGGTGACCGGCGTCGAGACCGCAGACGGCGTGGTCCCCGCGGACATCGTCGTCACGTGCGCGGGTTTTTGGGGCCGGGAGGTCGGGAAGATGGTCGGCATGAAGCTGCCGCTGCTTCCCCTGGCCCACCAGTACGTTCGGACGACGCCGCTGCCCGGGCACGGCGCACAGAACGAGCCCGGTGGCGCGCGGCTGCCGATCCTCCGCCACCAGGACAAGGACCTCTACTACCGGGAACACGGGGACCGGATCGGGATCGGCAGCTACGCCCACCGCCCGATGCCCGTGGACCTCGACACCCTCCCCCGCGTCGGCGCCGAGGAGATGTCCGAACACCGCATGCCGTCGCGCCTCGACTTCACCGAAGCCGACTTCCTGCCCTCGTGGAAGGACAGCCAGGAGCTGCTCCCCGCGCTGCAGGGGGCGCAGATCGACGAGGGCTTCAACGGGATCTTCTCCTTCACCCCCGACGGCGGTCCGCTCCTTGGCGAATCCGCCGAGGTCGACGGCTTCTATGTAGCGGAGGCGGTCTGGGTCACCCACTCTGCCGGCGTGGCCAAGGCTATGGCGGAGCTGCTCGTCGAGGGGCAGTCCCGCACCGACCTCCACGGGTGCGAGGTGACCCGCTTCGAGAAGGTGCAGACCAGCGATGCCTACGTCAGTGAAACCTCGCAACAGAACTTCGTGGAGATCTACGACGTGCTGCACCCGCTGCAGCCGCGGGAATCCCCGCGCGGACTGCGCGTCAGCCCGTTCATCTCCCGCCAGAGGGAACTCGGGGCGTACTTCCTGGAGTCGGCGGCCTGGGAGCGCCCTCACTGGTTCGAGGCCAACCGCCCGCTGCTCGCCGAGCTCCCGGAGGAATGGCAGGCGCCGCCGCGCAGCGCGTGGGCCGGAATGTTCCACTCGGAGATCTCGGCGGCCGAGGCGTGGCGGACCCGCACCGCCGTCGGGCTCTTTGACATGACGCCGTTGAAGCGCCTCGAGGTGAGCGGGCCGGGCGCCCTGGCGCTGCTGCAGCGGCTCAGCACGGGAAACATCGCGAAGAAGCCCGGCGCCGTCACCTATACCCTCCTCCTCAACGACGACGGCGGCATCCGCAGCGACGTCACGGTGGCGCGGCTCGGAGAGGAGAGCTTTCAGCTGGGCGTCAACAGCAATGTCGACCTCGAATACCTGCGCCGCGAGGCACGGCAGCAGGCAGCCGCCGAACCCGGTGCGTGGGTTCACATCGCCGATATCACCGGGGCCACCTGCTGCATCGGCCTGTGGGGGCCGCTGGCGCGGACCGTCATGGCCAAGGTCAGCGACGACGACGTCAGCAACGAGGCGCTGCGCTACTTCCGCGCCAAGGAGGTCAGCATCGGCGGCATCCCCGTCACCGCCATGCGCCTCTCCTACGTCGGCGAGCTCGGCTGGGAGCTCTACACCACGGCGGAGCACGGGCTTCGGCTGTGGGACCTCCTGTTCGAGGCGGGCCAGGAACACGGCATCATCGCCGCCGGCCGCGGTGCGTTCAACGCCATGCGCCTCGAGAAGGGGTACCGGCTGTGGGGTGCCGACATGACCTCCGAACACTCCCCCTACGAGGCCGGGCTCGGTTTCTCGGTCAGCAAGGACAAGGAGGGCTACCGGGGTGCCGGTGCCCTCGCTTCCCGCCGGGAGGAGCCAGCGGTTCGGGCCCTGCGCTGCCTCACGGTCGACGACGGCGTTTCGGTGGTGATGGGCAAGGAGCCGGTGTACGTGAACGGCGAGGCCGCCGGCTATGTGACGAGCGCCGCCTACGGCTACTCGATCGGCCGGCCGATCGCCTACGCCTGGCTGCCGGCCGCGGTGGCCGAGGGGGACTCCGTGGAGATCGAGTACTTCGGTGAGCGGGTCCGGGCCACCGTGGCGGCCGAGCCCCTGTTCGATCCGGCGATGGAGCGCCTGCGCGGCTGAGTCCCGATTTCTGCCAACGCGCCGTCCCGGCGCCGTCACCGCAACGGCCCCGCCTCTGTACGGAGGCGGGGCCTTGTCGTGACGCGGTGGTTCCGCCAGGTCATGGAACCCGGCGGCTGGGCACCCCGGCACGGTGAAGGCCCCGCCTCCCGAGGGGCGGGTCCTTCACCGTGCCGGTCGGAGGAGGTGCAGAAACTAGCGGGCGGTCTGGAGGTCGGCATCCAGGCCGTCATCCTCCGGTGGGGGGACCGGCGCGGGATGCTGCGGGGCGAGGTGCTCGGGCAGCACCCCGGTGCGGTGGCGGATCCGGAAGTGGTACAGGGCAAGGCCGCCCAGGATCGCGGCACCGACGAACAGCACACCGCCCCACTGGAGGTACCACTCGAACGGAGGCACGGAGTTGTAGATCTCCTGCCGGGGCCAGACGAGGTTCACCATCATCGCTCCGCCCCAGAGGACGGCGAGGATGTTCACCGGCAGCCCCCATCGGCCGAGGCTGAAGCCGGATCCGGCGCCGTCGTCGGCCACCGGCCATTTCTTCTGCAGCCGCCGGCGCAGCATCGGCACGGTGACCAGCAGGTAGGAGAGGTAGATCAGGACGATGCCGATGCTTGAGAGGATGGTGAAGATCGCCGGCCGGCCGATGTTGACCAGGAGTGGCACGATTGACAGCAGGCCGATGACGATCGCCGCGACCGTCGGCGTCTTCCGGACGGGGTGGATCCTGCCCAGCTGCCTGCTGAACGGCAGGTTGTTGTCCCGGGCCATGGCGAACATCATCCGGATGGCGGCGGCGTGGACGGCGAGGGTGCACACGGTGATGGCGATGACGATGCAGACCAGGAAGGCCTTGCCGAAGGGCCCGCCGAGCACCGAGAGCACGATGTGCTGCAGGCCGCCGTCAACGGCTCCGAGCTTGGGGTCGTCGAGGTCGGGCGCGGCGAGGATGCCGAACAGGATGATGAGGCCGCCCAGTATGAAGGAAGCGGTGATGGCACGCAGGATGGCACGGGGCGCCGTCCGCTTCGGGTCCTTGGTCTCCTCGCCGAGGGAGCTCGCGGTGTCGAAGCCGTACATGACATAGGCCGACGCCATGGCGGCGATCAGGAAGACGCCGAGGAAGCCCATCGGGTGATCCGCGCCGAACCCCTTGGGTTCGAACATCACGCCGGGGCCGCGGAGGATGTGCCAGCCGAGAGCGAGGATCAGCAGCACGGCGGCGAAGAGTTCGATGAAGACCCCCACGCTGTTGATCCGGGTCATGAGCTTTACACCAAAGGCGTTGATCAGGGTGGAGATGGCGATCAGAACGGTGGCCAGGATGACGCCGTTGGCGGCGTAGTCGTAGGGTCCCGTCCCGTCGCCCACCATCTGGAACCCCGACCAGATCTGCGGCATCGTGAGCTGCAGGGCCAGGGCAACAGCCCCGAGGGTCACGATGGAGGAGACGAGCAGCAGCCAGCCGGAGAGCCAGGACCAGGTCCCGGTGCTGAGCCGTTTCGCCCAGTTGTAGACGGATCCCGCGACGGGGTACCGGCCGGCCAATTCCGCGAAACACAGCGCCACCATCAATTGACCGGCGAAAACAATGGGCCAGGACCAGGCATAGGCCGGACCGGCCGTCCCGAAGCCGAAATAGAACAATTGGAAGACGCCTGTGAGAATTGAAATATAGCTGACCCCGGCGGCGAAACTCGAGAATTTTCCAATGCTCCGGTCAAGCGTTTGGGTGTAGCCGAATTCCTCCATGCCACTGGAATCGGCCGTTCTGTTCCGATCTAACATCCGAGCTCCTAAGGTAAATAGCGCGCGATGATGCCAGCCTGCGCCGTGGATCGGCGCTCGCCTCTTCCGCTTTGGGGTGCGGATGAACCCGCCGGCCGGAGCCGGCCCTCCATCGGGCAGACGTCCTTGTCAGCCCGCTTCCGCTGAACCGAACCAGCCGCTGGGGCCGGGCTCGATGTTCTGCCAGATGTGCTTGGTTTCGCGGTATTCAGCCAGCCCCAGGAGCCCCAGTTCGCGGCCGTTTCCGGACTGACCGAAACCGCCCCACTCGGCCTGGGGAACATAGGGGTGGTAGTCGTTGATCCAGACCGTGCCGTGGCGCAGCGCCTCGGCGACGCGCTGGGCGCGGGATCCGTCGCCGGTCCACACTGCTCCTGCGAGCCCATAGACGGTGTCGTTGGCGAGGCGGACGGCCTCCTCCTCGGATCGGAAGGTTTCGACGGTGAGCACGGGTCCGAATGACTCTTCCTGGACCACTTTCATGGAGGTGGTGCAGCCGTCGAGGATGGTCGGCGGGTAGTAGCTGCCGCCGGCGAGGTCTGGATCGTCCGGCACGGATCCTCCGCATACGAGCCGCGCCCCTTCAGCAATGCCCGCCTGCACGTAGGCGTGCACCTTGTCGCGGTGGGCGAAGGAGATCAGCGGTCCGGCCTCCGCGTGCTCGTCGAACGGACCACCCAGACGGATGGTGCGAGCACGCAGTGCCAGTTCGGCCACGAAGTCAGCGTGGATCGACTCCTCGACGATCAGCCGCGCTCCGGCGGAGCAGACCTGGCCGGAGTGGAGGAACACCGCGGTCAGGGCGTTGTCGAGCGCGGCTTCCCGGTCGGCATCGGCGAAGACAATGTTCGGGTTCTTTCCGCCCAGCTCCAGCGCCACCCGTTTCACCGTGCCGGCCCCGGCCTCCATGATCCGTTTGCCGGTGGCGAGCCCGCCGGTGAAGGACACGAGGTCCACCCGGGGATCGATGGTGAGGGTGGCCCCCACGTCCGGGCCGGTACCGGTGACCAGGTTCGCCACACCCGCGGGGACCCCCGCCTCGGACAGCGTCTCCATCAGCAGGATCGCCGTGGACGGCGTCAGCTCGCTGGGTTTCAGCACGAAGGTGTTGCCGGCGAGGAGGGCCGGTGCGACCTTCCAGGAGACTTGGAGGAGCGGGTAGTTCCACGGGGTGATCAGGGCGCAGACACCCACCGGCATGTGGACGATCCTGCTGAGGGCCGCGGGATTGCCCGTGTCGATGACCCGCCCGCTGTCCGTTCCGGCGATGCCGGCGTAGTAGCGGAAGCAGGAAATGATGTCGTCGAGGTCGTATTCCGCCTCGACGTAGCGCTTGCCGGTGTCGAGGGCCTCGGCGCGCGCGTAACCGGCCTTGTCCCTCTCCAGCAGGTCAGCGACGCGCCCGAGGATGCGCCCGCGCTCCCTTTCCGGAGTCCCCGGCCAGCCGCCGTCGTCGAACGCCTTCCGCGCGCTGGCGACCGCCGCCTCGGCGTCGGGGGCGCTGCCCTCGGCGACGACGGCCACGGGGCTGCCGTCGGCGGGGTTGCTGATGTGGCGCGTTCGGCCGTCCCGGGGCAGCTGCCATTCTCCGCCGACATAGAGTCCGCGAAGGAGTTGGGTCGAGATATCGGTCATGGTTCTCCTTGGGGCAACGGGCGGGTCAGCTGCGGGCCAGCGGGCTGCTGCCGTGCCGGTAGAAGTCCGTGTGCTGCGGGGCCAGGGGTGCGTTGCCAAGAATCAGGTCCGCCGCCTTTTCCGCGAGCATCATCACGGGCGCGTAGATATTGCCGTTGGTGACATAGGGCATCGCCGATGCATCGACGACCCGGAGTCCTTCCGTGCCGTGGACCTTGATGCTCAAGGGGTCCACCACCGCCCGAGGGTCCGATTCGGGGCCCATCTTCGCCGTGCAGGACGGGTGGAGGGCAGTCTCGGCGTCGCGGGCCACCCACTCAAGGATTTCCGCATCGGTGCGGATGCCCGGCCCCGGCGACATCTCGCCTCCGTTGAACCGGGACATCGCCGGCCGGCCGAGGATGTCACGGGCTACCTGCACAGCCTCCACCCATTCCCGGCGGTCCTGGTCGGTGGAGAGGTAGTTGAACAGCAGCGAGGGGTGGACCGTCGGGTCCGTGGATTTGATTTTCAGGGTGCCGCGGGCGTCGGAATACATGGGGCCGATATGCACCTGGTAGCCGTGTTTGGCTTCGGCCTTCTGGCCGTCGTAGCGCACCGCGACCGGGAGGAAATGGAACATGAGGTTCGGGTAGGCGACCTCATCGTTCGAGCGGACGAAGCCGCCTCCTTCGAAGTGGTTGGTGGCCGCCGGGCCGGTGCGGCCGAGCAGCCACTGGAGCCCGATGAACGGATACCGCCAGGGGCTGAGATTGGGCTGCATCGACACCGGTTCGGTGCACGCGTGCTGGATGTACACCTCGAGATGGTCCTGGAGGTTCTCCCCAACGCCGGGCAGATCGGCAACAGTTTCAATGCCGAGCGACGAAAGGTGTGCGCTGTCGCCCACCCCCGAGAGCTGCAGCAGCTGCGGGGTGTTGATGGCTCCACCGGAAAGGATGACCTCACCGGCAGCCACGGTGTGGAGCCGGCCGTTCCTGCGGTAGGTGACGCCGGTTGCGACATTGCCGCTGAAGTTCACCTTGGTGACCAGTGCCCGCGTGCGCACGGTGAGGTTGCGGCGGCGGAGTTCGGGGCGGAGATACGCCCGTGAGGCGGAGAGTCGCTGCCCCTTGTGGACGTTCCGGTCGAAAGCGGCAAACCCCTCCTGCCGATAGCCGTTGACGTCGTCGGTGAGCGGGTAGCCCGCCTCCTGGGCCGCCTCGAAGAACGCCTTGAACAAGGGGTTGGTCGCCGGTCCCCGTTCGAGCTTGAGCGGCCCGGAATGGCCGCGCAGTTCATCATCGGCGTCTGCGGCCAGCGCGGTCTCCATGCGGTTGAAATAGGGAAGGCAGTGGGCGAAATCCCAGGAATCCATTCCGGGGTCCGCGCCCCAGCGTTCGTAGTCCAACGGATTGCCCCGCTGGAAAATCATTCCGTTAATCGAACTCGATCCCCCCAGCACCTTGCCGCGGGCGTGCGCAATGCGGCGGCCCCCCATGTGGGGTTCCGGGTCCGACTGGTAACGCCAGTCATAAAAGGGGTTGCCGCTGGGAAATGTGAGGGCGGCCGGCATTTGGATGAATAAATCCCACGGATAATCGCTGCGTCCTGCCTCAAGCACAAGCACTGTCCGGTTACCGTCGGCACTCAATCGATTAGCAAGCGCTGAACCTGCGCTTCCACCGCCGACAATGACGTAGTCGTAACCGGATTCTGCCATGATACGAAAGTCTCCTCATACGTCGTGTGACCTTGGGAACCGCCGAATTGCGCATTGCACAACTCAATGCATAATGCGCTGTTCGGAAAATATGACAGGGATCACATTTTGTGTCAACAGGTCTGGATAGGTGACGTCTCGCTTATGAGAATGAAAGGGCGGGGTGCGGCTATCTGCCTCCGCCTGATGTCACTGGCCTGGTGCACCTTCCCCCGCTGAGGAATGTAGGTTGACTTCATGAATTCAGGAGACGGCACGTTTGGCATCGCTGGACGCCGGGGCGCTGTGCCGTTGTCGGTTGAGGCCGCCGTGGCTTGGCCGAAAAGGCCGCGCGCACATCGCGATCCTGCTGAAGTGAAGCGGAAGCTCAAGCTGGTCGATGAGCCGCACGTTCGGCCGCTGAACGATTGGGTGCGGTCGCTGAACCACGCCCGCACGGGCTCGACGGCGGATCCGGAGTCCACGGCTCCGTGGTTCGACCCCAGCGGGGGCGGCGTCAACGCCAGGGTGCTCTTCCTCCTCGAAGCGCCCGGCAGCCGGTCCTCGGCGTCACGGGGATCCGGATTCATCTCTATCGACAACAACGACGCAACGGCGGCGAACCTGTACGCCCTCACGCAAAAGGCTGGACTGGACCGGGCAACGTTCGCCCTCTGGAACATTGTGCCGTGGTACCTGCCCGAGGGCACCCGCACCAAGGCAACCAAGCGCGCCGACACCCTCGAGGCGGGCCCGCATCTGGAATCCTTCGTCGAGCTCTTTACCGACCTCGACCGGGTGGTCACCATGGGTACCTTCGCCCGGGAGGGCTGGGAGGTGCTGCGCCGTCGGTCTCCGGGCACCGCAGCCCTCAACTGGACCGCGGTGCCCCACCCCAGTGCCACAAACCTGAATACCCGGCCGCATCATCGCGAGCAGATCCTGCACGCCATGCAGGAGGCCGGCAGGCTGGTCCGCGCCCGTCGGTAAGCGCCTGCTCCCGGTGCCGGTCAGTTCCCCTCGATTGGCAGCAGCAGCTCCTTCACCTCCGGATCGGTGGCCAGGAACTCCTGCACGGCAGGATCCTGGAAGGCCTGGGTGAGCTTCTTGATGTTCTCCGTCTCCAGGTAGTCCGTCCCCACAGTCAGCTGGGACGCGAACTCATCCGGGGCCGGCGGAGCGAAGATCTGCTGCTCCAGCGGGATCTTCGCCGCCGTGTAGTACTCCGTATACCCCACGGCGGCATCGAGGTCCGGCAGGGCCCGCGACTGCGCCGCGAAATCCAGCAGCCGGAACCGAAGGTTCTTGGGATTCTCGGCAATGTCCTTCTGCGTCGCCTCCCACTTGTTCACCCCCTCCTTCAGGGTGATCAGCCCGGCCCGCTCCAGCAGCCACAGCCCCTGGGCCTCGTTCGCCGGATCCGAATACAGCGACACCGTCCCGCCCTCGGGGATCTCCTCCACGGTCTTGTACTTATCCGACCAGATGCCAAAGCCCCACCGGAACACCGGGCCCACCGCCGTCTCCCGGAAGTCAGGGTTGGCCTCGAGCACCTGCCCCAGCCACAGCTTGTGCTGGTAGATCGTGGCCGCGACCTCACCCTCGCTCACCGCCCGGTTGATGGTGTTGCTGTCACTGAGCCCCTTGAACTCGATATCGATCCCGTACTTCGGGGCCACCTCCTCATCGATGAACTCCACCAGGGCCTGCTCGGCAGAGTTGCCCTCGGCGGTGGCCACCAGCAGGGTGGCGCCCTCGGTCTCGGCGGCCGACCGCTCGGGGTTCAGCAGCGGCACCGCGATGAAGGCGCCCGCGGCGACGACGGCGGCGGCACCCCCGGCGATCCACGGCGCCTTGCGCCGCTTCCGCAGGGTGAAGCCATGCTCCGGGGAGGCGGCAGGGGTGGTGGACGCGGAAGGAGATGGATTTTCAGACATGGCAAAGCCTTTCGAGGGGCGCGCTGAAATACAGCGCGGGAATGGAAAGAAAAGGAAGGAGAGGAGTAGGTCAGGCCCGCTGCAGCCGCTTCTGCGGCGTCACCCAGCGGACCAGCCGGTCGCCGGCGACCTGCACGAAGGCGACGGTCGCCACGAGGATGAGGATGGTCGCGAGCATGACGGTGTTGTCGAACCGCTGGTAGCCGTAGGTCACCGCGACGTAGCCGATGCCGCCGGCCCCGATCGTCCCGGCGATCGCCGAGTACTCGATCATGGCGATGACCTGGATGGTCAGCCCGCCGAGCACGGCCGGCACCGCCTCCCCGAACTGTGCCGACCTCATGATCTGCAGGTTCGATCCGCCCGACGCGCGGGCCACCCTCACGATCGACGGCGGCACGGACCGCAGAGCGTTCTCGACGATCCGGGTGAAGAAGGCGATCCCGGCCAGGGACATCGGCACCACGGCGGCGGCAATGCCGATATTTGTTCCGGTGAGAAAGCGGGTGAACGGCACGATCGACGCCATCAGGATCAGGAACGGCAGCGACCGCCCCACGCTGATGATCCATCCCAGCACCGCATGCAGCGCCGGCCGCTCGAAGAGCCCGCCTGGTGCGGCATTGTGGAGCAGGACGCCCAGCGGGGTCCCAACCACCAGAACAATCGCCATCACGATGCCGACCATCACCACGGTCTCGCCGTAGGCGGGCAGCAGCAGTGCGGGAAGCTCGGCGACCGGCACATCGGCCCGCGGGACATAGATCGACCCACCGACGACGGCGCTCACGCTGCGCCCTCCAGCGCCGGAACCGCCCCGGATCGAACCGGTGAAACCGGTGCTCCCCCGACGCCGGTCTCCCGACTGGCATCGGGGGTTCCGCTCAACCCATACTTGGCCAGGACCGCCCGGACTGCGTCGTCGGACGCAGCGGCTATCCCGAGGGTTGCACTGCCGGTATTGATCCCGTGAACCGTTTCGACCGACGCACCGAGAAGATGTACCGGAACGGCAAGGTCCACGGAGACCCGCTGGATCCAGTCCCCCGGCACGTCCGCCGAATCGTAGGTGACGTACCAGGTGGCGGCGTCGTCGTCGGCCGCTGCAAACCTAAGTCGCGGCTGCAGCGCCCGGCCCAGCGGGGAGCCGTGGTCGGTCAGCAGGTCGACCAGCGCACCGGTCTCAACAATCCGCCCGCGCTCCAGCCGGGCCACCGAATCGGCGATCTGCCGCACCGTGTCCATCTCGTGGGTAATGAAGACGACCGTGAGATCGAGGTCGGTCCGCAGCTGTTTGAGCAGTTCAACCACGGAGCTCGTGGTGTCCGGGTCCAGGCCCGACGTCGCCTCATCCGCTAACAGGATGGCGGGACGCAGGGCCAGCGCCCGGGCAATGCCGACGCGCTGCGCCTGCCCGCCGGAGAGCTGGAACGGATACGAGTGGGCCTTGGGCCCAAGGCCGACCCGGTCGATCAGCTCCCCGACCCTCGCCCGGATCTCCCCCGGCGTCACGCCGAGATATTCAAGCGGCAGGGCGATGTTTTCCGACGCCGTGCGCCGGCTCAACAGGCTCGCCGACTGGAACACCGTGCCGATCCGCCGCCTCGCCGCCCGCAGCCGCTTCTCCGGAAGGCTCGAAAGGTCCTCGCCGTTCACGACCACCGATCCTGAGGTGGGCCGCTCCAGCAGGTTGATGCATTGGGCCAGCGTGCTCTTGCCGGCGCCACTCGGCCCGGTGACGGCGAAGATCTCGCCGGCGCCGACCTCGAAGTTGAGCCGGTCGAGCACGGTGACCGAATCCGCACCGCGTCCGTAGGTTTTCGTCAGTTCATTCAGGGAGATCATGGGTTCGTCCTTGGAAAGTCAGCGGGCGGCAGGCTGGAGGCGGTAGCTGCTGCCGTGGTGCTCGGCGGGCAGCCGGTCGCCGCGGCCGAAGAGCTTGTGGCGCAGCGTCCCCTCGACGTACTCGGTGGGGTACGCGCCGCGCTTCTGCAGTTCGGGCACCACGTACTTCACCACGTCCTCGAACGAGCCCGGCGTGATGGCGTAGGCGAGGTTGAACCCGTCGACGTCGGTCTCCTCGACCCACGCCTGGAGTTCTCCGGCGACCTGCGCGCCGGAACCGACGACGCGCGGGCCGAGCCCGCCGATGCCGGCCCACTCGGCGATGTCGCGCACCGTCCACGGCTTGCCGTCGTCCTCGACCTTGGAGAAGTTCGCCACGGCCGACTGGATGGCGTTCGACTTCACATTGCCGAGCGGCTCATCCGGGTCGTACACCGACAGGTCGATGCCGAGCCAGCCCGAGAGCAGCACGAGCGCCCCTTCGTAGCTGACGTACTTCTTGTATTCCTCGTGCTTGGCGTGCGCCTTTTCCTCGGTCTCGTCGGTGATGACGGTGAGCATCGTGTAGATGCGCACGGAGTAGCGGTCGCGCCCGGCGGCCTCGACGGCGTCGCGGATCTTCGCGACGGTCTCCTTGAGGATCGCTTTGGTTGGCGAGCCGACGAAGACGGCCTCCGCGTTGCCCGCGGCGAAGGCGATCCCCCGCGGGGAGGCGCCGGCCTGGTAGATCACCGGGGTGCGCTGCGGGGACGGTTCGCTGAGGTGGATTCCCGGCGTCGTGAAGTACCTACCCTCGTGGCCGATGCCGTGGACCTTCGCGGGGTCGGTGAAGACACCGCTTTCGGCGTCGCGGACGACGGCGTCGTCCTCCCAGGAGCCTTCGAGCAGCTTGTAGAGCACCTCGAGGTACTCGTCGGCGTGGTTGTAGCGCTCGTCGTGCTCAAGCTGGTCGGTCTGCCCGAGGTTCCGGGCCGCCGAGGGAAGGTACCCGGTGACGACGTTCCAGCCGAACCGCCCGTTGGTGAGGTGGTCGAGTGTGGAGAGGCGGCGGGCGAAGGGGTACGGGTGCTCATAGGCGGTGCCGGCGGTGACGCCGAAGCCGAGGTGCTCGGTCACCAGGGCCATGGCGGAGACCAGGAGGAACGGGTCGTTGACCGGGGTCTGGGTGCCCTGGCGCAGCGTCGCTTCGTTGGAGCCGCCGTAGACGTCATAGGTGCCGAGGACGTCGGCGATGAAGATGCCGTCGAACAGGCCCTTTTCCAGCGTTTCGGCGAGGCCTGCCCAGTACCGGAGGTCCTTGTACCGCCAGGACTGGTCCTCGGGGTGGCGCCACAGGCCCGGGGACTGGTGGCCGACGCAGTTCATGTCGAAGGCGTTGAAGCGGATTCGGCGGGGTGAGCCGGAGGCGTGCGGGGATAAGGACATGGCAAAGAAACCCTCGTTCAGGGCACGACCGGGAGGAAGTGCCGTACTTGCCCTCCGGTCATCTGCGCCGGCCGGGCCGAATCCTCACCTGGGGCACCCCGCTACAGCGAGAGGGTTGCCGTCCAACAAACCAGGGTTTTGCGTTGGAACTCTTGATTCTGGGTTCGACCCTACGGGCGATCAGGCCGTGGAGTCGAGAACGGTTCGTCACAGTAAGTCACGAAGGCTCACCCCCTTGGTGCGGACTCGATACGGAAAGAACAGAACCCACCGCAGCCGGCGTCTTTCCCTCCCACGCAGTCGGGAAAACCAGCGGCTCGTCGCATGTCGAATCACTAGTTCAACGAGACATATCGGACGTCGGAAACTCTTCCCCAAGAATGTGCAGGGTGCTTAGAATCCCTTGTGTCCCGTCACAGGGATAACTTCTGTCACTGCAAAAGTTATGGGGATAAAAGTGAAAAAGAGCTCAGCAATTCTTGCCGTTGCCGCTGCGGCCGGCTTCACTGCACTTTCGGCGTCACCGGCCACGGCCGCCGTGACAATACCCTTCGCCAACTGTGATGCTGCGGCCGCCGTCGGCGTCTACAACATCCCGGCCGGCACGCCCGGCTACCAGCCAAAACTCGACGCCGACAGCGACGGCTTCGGCTGCGACGCCGCCGGCACTCCCGCCTACGACGCCAGCATCGTGGACCGCATCATCATGGAGAACAACCAGCCGGCACCGGTGACACCGCCCCAGGTTCCGACAATGCCCGTCGGCGGCGTCGGCACCGGCGTCGTCCAGGAGCCCGCGAACGACAACACGGGCACGCTCGTCCTCGGGGGCGGCCTCGTCCTTGCGGTGGCAGCCGGCGGTACCTACCTGGTCCGCCGCCGCAGCACCGGCAGCGTCTGACCGCCCACCGTCGAACCGAATCGGATATCGTCCTACGCATGATCAGTTCTCCCGGCAGCCGCCGCAGAAGCCGCCTGGCTGCTGCGGCGGTTGCCTTCTTCCTGCTCTCCGGCTGCGCCTCTGAGGCTCCGGCCCAGATGCTCGAGAACCCGCCGACGACGTCGCCCTCGGCCATGCCCAGTCCCGCACCGGCGACGACGGCACCGCAGGTCCAGACGCCGACGACGGTTCCCGAGCTTCCGGTGCTGCCCGAGTCCCGGCCGGCCTCCTTCCTCATCCCCTCGACAGGCGCGACCTCGGAGCTGCTCAGCCTCGGCCTGCGCGATAACGGCACCCTCGAGGTTCCCCCGGACGGCCCCGGCGCACCCGCCGGGTGGTACAACGGCTCCCCGACGCCCGGCGAGCGCGGACCGGCGGTCCTCCTGGGCCACGTCAACGCCACCGACGGCGGACCGGGCATCTTCGCCGAGCTGCGTAAGCTCAAGGCCGGGGACACCATCGAGGTGACGCGGGAGGACGGCACGAAGGCGGTCTTCACCTTCGACCGTGGCGAGCAGTACGCCAAGGACGCCTTCCCCACCTCGAAGGTCTACGGGAACACCGCGGGAGCCGAGCTGCGCCTGATCACCTGCGACGGGTTCGACCCGGAGACCGGTGAGTTCGACGACAACTACGTCGTCTACGCAAAGCTCGTCGGCTGAGGACCGGTGTCGGTATGCCGTACCCCCACGACAGCGAGCCCGAGGGCAGTGGACGGCCGGGGAGTGCGCCGCGTGACGGCGCACCACCCCAACGGCAGTCGCCGAGTGGCCGCACGCCCGCCTGGGCTCTTGAAGAATCCCTGAATCAGCAGCTGCGGGAGTTCCATGCCTCGCAGCGCCGGTCCAACGTCCGGCCGCCCGCTCCACCGCTCTCCCACACCCTCCCTCCGACGGCGCTCAGGCCGCGGCCCCGCCGGCGTTTAGGCGGCGGACTGCGTACCGGTCTCGCCATCGCCCTGGTGGCAGGGCTCTACTTCGGGCCCGGCGTCTTCGAGCGGCACATCCTCCCGGCGGCACTGCCCTACTTCCCCGGCGCCAGCGTGCCGCCCTGGGGTGTCGGGGCGGCGGACGCACCGCTCGGGCAGCCTCCCGAAGTCGCCGCCTCGGACGCCTATCGCTTTCACGCCGCCCCCACCGATGAGCAGGACTTCGTCGCCTACGACCCCTGCCGCCCGGTCCACTACGTCGTCCGCCCCGACAACGCCCCTGCCGGCTCTGAGGCGCTCATCGATGAGGCGGTCGCGCAGGTCTCCGCCGCGACCGGGCTGCAGTTCATCGATGACGGCACCACGTCGGAGGGTCCCTCGGAAGACCGAGAGTCCTTCCAGCCCGAGGCCTACGGCAAGCGGTGGGCGCCGGTCCTCATCACCTGGTCGACGCCGCAGGAAAGCCCCGAGCTTGCGGGAGACACCGCCGGGCTCGGCGGCAGCAGCGCGGTCACGACGCCGGGCAATCCCTATGTCTACGTCACCGGCCAGGTGCAGCTCGACGCCCCGGCCCTTTCGAACATCCTCACCTATCCGGGCGGCCCGGACCTCGTCCGCGCAGTGATCATGCACGAGCTCGGGCACGTCGTCGGCCTCGATCACGTCGAGGACCCCAACCAGCTGATGAACGCGCGGAACAGCAACGTGACCGACTTTGCCGACGGTGACCGCGCCGGCCTGGCCCGGTTGGGCACCGGGGAGTGCGTCCGGCGGCTCTGACCACTGCCCTCGACGGAGGGGTGCCCGCGTTGACCAGCCCCCGGCACAGTGAAAAACTTGCGGTATCTCACGAAGGGGACACCATGACCAGCGGCACAGAGCCAGGCAGCCCGGCAGGCAATTCAGCGGGCGAGCAGACGACCGGTTCCGGAAATCCCAAGGGACAGCTCACTGTCACCGACACCCCGGAGAAGAGCCGTTACATCGCCTACCTGGACGGGACCCCGGTGGGCCTGGCCGCCTACCGCCTTCACGACGGCGTCATCGAGTACACGCACACCATCGTCGACGAGGAATTCGAGGGCCGCGGCATCGCCACGGACATGATCCATCACGCCATGGCCGATGCCCGCGCCCGGAACCTCAGGGTCGTCGCCGGGTGCAGCTTCGTCGAACACTTCCTGGCGGAGAACCCCGAGTACTCCGACCTCGTCAGGACAGGACCCGCAGCACCTTAAGGTCCTCGTCCAGCAGGACTACGCCCCCGCGCGCCCCGACCTCCGTCGTGCCGTAGCCCGGGAGCCCGAGGGCGCGTGCCGGAACGAGGGTCGCCGCCGCAACCGCCTCGGCCGCCCCGACCCCGGCGGCCACAGCCCGGCGGACGGCGGCGTCGAGGGTCAGGGTGCTGCCGGCGATTGACCCGTTGCCCGCGAGGCGGGCCTCCCCGTCCGCCACGGTGACATCGAGGGAACCGATCGTGTACTGGCCGTCGCCGGCGCCTGCCGCGGCCATCGCATCGGTGATCAGGGCTACCCGTCCCGGCGCGGAGGCGAACGCCAGCCGGACCATCGGGTCGTGGACGTGGAGGCCGTCGGCAATGAGTTCGAGGGTGACATGCGGGGAATCAAGTGCGGCCGCGATCGGCCCGGGTTTCCGGTGGTGCAGCGGCTCCATGGCGTTGAACGTGTGCGTCAGCAGGCTCGCCCCGGCGTCGAAGGCGCGCAGCGCCGTCTCGTAATCCGCCGCGGTGTGCCCGACGGCCACCCGCACGCCGTGGTGGACGAAGCGCCGCAGGGCCGCGAGGTCGGGGTCGAGCTCGGGAGCCATCGTGACCTGCACGAGCGACCCTCCCCCGGCCTCAACGAGCCGGTCCACGGCCTCAACGGTGGGTGCCACGAGGTAGTCGGGCCGGTGGGCCCCGCAGTGGCTCGTCGCAAGGAAGGGCCCCTCGAGGTGGAAGCCGCGCAGCATCGGATCCCGGACGGCGCCGAGCGACCGCAGGGAGGCCTCAAGGACGGGCAGCGGGTTGGTCACCAGCGACGCCAGGAGGCTCGTGGTGCCCGCCGCCCTGTGCACGCGCAGCGCCGGGCTGATGTCACCATCCTCGAAGGACGCCCCTCCCCCGCCGTGGCAGTGAAGGTCGACGAACCCGGGCGCTACGTACGCTCCGGCCGCGTCGAGCACGCCGGCCTCCGGACCGGCTCCCTCGGTCCCGGCACCCACAGTGAGCCCGCGCCAGGAGTCCCCGGTCCCGACGTCGGTGACGACGCCGCTCTCGACCCGGAGCCAGGCATCGGGCACGAGGGTGGTCCCGGTGAAGCGCCGGGCGGAGTGGAGAACGAGGGGCTGCGTTGCCGGATGGAAGGTCACCGGACTCAGGGTAGCTGCCAGGCGGGCCGGTTCGCCTCAGTGTGCCGGTAGTACGCGGAGTGTTGTAGCTCCGAGGCGGCGTCCTCGTCGATGATCACCGTCGCATTGGCGTGAAGCTGAAGGGCGGTGGCCGGGCAGAAGGCGCCCAGCGGACCTTCGATCATCTGGGCCACGGCGGCGGCCTTCGCCGTCCCGGTGGCCACGAGCACCAGCGCCCGCGCATCGAGAATGGTGCCGATGCCCTGGGTGAGGCAGTGCATCGGGACCCGGGCGACGTCGCCACCGAAGAACCGGGAATTGTCCTCCCGGGTGCGCGGTGAGAGAGTCTTCACGCGGGTCCGGCTGGCGAAGGACGACGTCGGTTCGTTGAAGCCGATGTGTCCGTTGGCGCCGATGCCCAGCAGCTGCACGTCGACCCCGCCGCTGGCCCGGATGGCGTCCTCGTACGCCCGGCAGGCCGCCTCGAGATCTTGGGCCGCGCCGTCGGGCACCCGGATGTTGCCCGGAGTGAGGCCGAGCCGCTGCACGACCTCCCGGTCGATCACGGAGCGGTAGCTTTCGGGGTGCTCGGCGGGCAGGCCGACGTATTCGTCGAGGGCGAAGCCGCGCACCCGGTCGAAGGCCAGCCCGTCCCGGCGGTGGCGGGCGAGCGCCTCGTAGGTGGCCATCGGGCTTGACCCCGTGGCGAAGCCGAGGACGGCGTCGGGCGTCCGCTCGACGGTGGAGGCGAGGATGCGGGCGGCGTGCTCGCCGACGGCCGCGGCGTCGGGGTGGATGGCGATTCTCATCGGGTGCCGCCGATCTGCGGCTGGAGGGCAGAGCCTGCGCCCGGCCAGCCCGCTGAGTCGAGGTCGTGGGTGGAACGGACTATCGCATAGAGGGGTTGCACAGGATCTCCAGGAACTATGGGCGCCGGACGGACGCGGGGGATGACACGGTGATGCGGGAGGGTGGAACGGCCACCGGCTCGGGCAGGCGCATGGGTCCCGCGCCCGGGGTGATGCGGCCGGCGACGGGCGGCTTCCTGCTTCCGGTGGCACTGGCCAGGGTGCCGGGGAGCCCGTGCCAGGTGAAGAAGCCGAGGAGGGCGAAAAGGTAGGCCTCTTTGGCGTCGGCGTCGATGCCGAGGTCGGCCGCATCGCGCAGCTGCGCCGGTGCAAGGTGAATCCGAAGCCGCTCCAGGAGGAACGGGTTGCGGGCGCCGCCGCCGGAGATGAACACCTCACCGACTCCGAAGGCCGCGAGGGCATCGGCCACGGTGCGGGCGGTCAGTTCGGTGAGGGTGGCCAGCAGGTCCGCGGTGGTGATCGGGCGGCCCGCCGTCGCATCACTGAGGTAACCGGAGTGGAAGATTTCGCGGCCCGTGGACTTCGGCGCGGGCTGGGCGTAGTAGCGGTGGGCGAGCAGGGCGGCCAGGAGGTCGTCGTCGACCGTTCCGGCGCGGGCGCCCTCTCCGTCCCGGTCGACAAACTCGGCACCGCGGCTGGCAGCGCGCACCGCGGCGTCGAGGAGCGCGTTCGCCGGCCCGGTGTCGAAGGCGACGGGGTCCTGGCCGGGGCGGATCACCGTCGCGTTGGCGATCCCGCCAAGATTTAAGGCAGCAGAATTCAGGGCCGCCGCAGCGTCTCCACGCCCGGCGAGCAGCAGGGAGTCGAAGAGGCTCACGAGCGGGGCGCCCTGCCCGCCGGCGGCAATGTCATTGCTGCGCACGTCGGAGAGCACCGGCAGCCCGGTGGCCTGCGCGATCCAGGCGGGCTGGCCCAGCTGGAGGGTCCCGCGGGCGGCGCCGTCCTCGATCCAGTGGAACAGGGTCTGCCCGTGGGAGACGACAAGGTCGGCGGTGCCACCGATGTCGGCGAGCAGCGCCTGCGCGGCGGCCGCGAACTCCTGCCCGATGAGGGTGTCCAGCCGGGTAACCGCCTCCATCGAGGTGGCCGCCGGCGGCATGGCACGCTGGATTTCGTCCCGCAGCCCCCCGCTGTAGGGGATTTCGCGGTGGCCCAGCGGTGTCATGCGCAGCTCGGCGCCGTCGAGGTCGAAGTCCGCGGCGGCGACGTCGATGGCGTCAACCGAGGTGCCCGAGGACAGCCCGAGGACCCTCATGGACGCGCGGGTGCCGTGCCGAGGATGGCCCGCACACTGCCCGAGTGCTCTTCGAGGAGGCGGCGGGCCTCCGCGGCGTCGACCCCGTTCAGGAGCATGACGATGGCGGTCTTGGCGTGCCAGCCGGAGGCCTCCAAGGCACCGGCCGCCTCGGCAGGGGACGCTCCGGTGGCCTCGAGGACAATCCGCAGCGCCCGCTGGCGCAGCTTGCCGTTGGTGGCCTTAACGTCGACCATCAGGTTCCCGTAGGTCTTGCCCAGGCGGATCATTGCCGCGGTGGAAATGGCGTTGAGGACAAGCTTCTGGGCGGTGCCGGCCTTCAGGCGCGTTGAGCCGGCGATCACCTCGGGCCCGGTGAGGACCTCGATCGGGAAGTCGACGGCGGCGCTGAGGAGCGTACCGGGGTTGTTGGAGAGACCGATGGTCACGGCACCGGCGGCACGCGCGGCGGTAATCGCCCCGAGCACGTAGGGGGTCCGGCCGGAGGCGGCGATCCCGACGACGGCGTCGAGCTCCCCCACCGACAGGCCCTGCAGGTCGGCGGCACCGGCGTCGGGATCGTCCTCGATCCCCTCGACGGCGGAGACCAGGGCGGCAGGACCGCCGGCCATCAGCGCGACGACGAGTTCGGGGGCCACCCCGAAGGTCGGAACGCATTCGGCGGCGTCGACGCCGGCGAGCCGTCCCGGGGTGCCTGCGCCCACGTAGATGAGCCGGCCTCCCCGGCCGAGCCGGTCGACGACGGCGTCGACGGCGGCGGTGATGGCCTCACCGGCGGCGGCGGTGGCCGCGGGGACGAGGGCGTCCTCGGCGGCGATCTGGGCGACGAGTTCGCGGGTTGACCGCAGGTCCAGGTCGGCCAGGTCGGGGCGGGACTGTTCGGTCTCCAGACGGTCGAGGTCCGCGGGTGCTTCCCGACGGTCCGCCGCCTTTTGGGCGCTGTAGGAGTTGTTCACGATCCAAGAAGACCACAGCCCCTCGGTAATGGTCAATGGTTTTCATGCTTGTGTAGGGTTATGAAAATTAGTTTCATGCGATCGCGAGTTTCATGTTGTTGCTGCAACCAACCGCGTTACCGTTATTGCCACCCGCACCTTCCGGAAGGATCTCCATGAGACGCCCAAACACCCGGAGACGCACGACGCACGCCACTCCGGCCTCTCCAACTCTCTCCCGGAGGTCGCACCATGCCGGCCGCTGAGCGGGGTCCCGCGGGGATCTGCGGCATCGATATCGGCGGCACCGGGTGTCGGGTCGCGGTGACCACCCCCACCACGGGGCCGTCAACCGCCCGCGTCTTCACCGGCAGCGGGCTGCGCATCGGCGGCGCGGGCCTCGATGTCGAGGACCTGATGCTGACCCTCGAGCCGCTGGTCGCGGCGGCGCGGGACGCCTCCGGAGCGCGAAGCCTCGACACCCTTGTCCTGGGCGCGGCAAGCCTCGTCACCCTGCTGCGCAATGCCGAGAGCGTCCATGCCGAGCTTCACGCCCGGTTCGGCGCGCACACAACGGTCCTGGCCTCCGACGTCCTCACCTCCCACATCGGCGCACTGTCGGCACAGCCCGGCGTCGTCGTCGCCGCGGGAACCGGGGCCGTCGCCCTCGGCACGGACCACGCCAACCTGTGGCAGCGGGTCGACGGGTGGGGCCATTTGCTCGGTGATGCCGGCAGCGGCGCCTGGATTGGCGCGCGCGGCCTTGAGGCCGCCTACCGCAGCTACGACGGGCGGGTCGGCGGGTCGGCCGGCCTGCTCGACCGCCTGCTCGAACGCTTCGGCACCCCGGAGGACCTGGTGCGCAGCGTCTACACCCGGCAGGACCGCGCGGCCGTACTCGCCTCCTTCGTGCCCGACGTCGCCGAGGCCGCCGCGCAGGGATGCGCCGTCGCCCTCGGCATCTTCCGCTCCGCCGGCCGCGAACTGGCCCGCACCGCCACCGCCGCCTTGGTCGACGGCCTGCCACCGCGCATCCGCTGGGTGGGTGGGCTCTTCGAGGCCTCCCCCGACCTGCTCGAGGAGTTCGGTCAGGAACTCCACCGCGGGCACGTGAGCCTTGACCTTGCACCGGGCGAGGGAACCTCGCTCGAGGGCGCCCTTCAGCTCGGCGCTGCCACGGCGCTCGGCTCCGGGCCGGAGCAGCGGGAGGGATTCCTCTCCACCCAGCACCACTGGACGGGCCGCCCGCAGCAGCCGGGACGTTCCGCGTGATCGCCGCCCTGCGTGCCGCCGTCGCCGACGCCGCCCGGGTCAGCGAACGCGCCATCGACCGCCACGCGGGTGCCCACGACGCCTCCCACTTCCTGCTGATCCCCCAGGCGGTGGCCACCCCGGTGGACGCCGCCGAAGTGGGAGCGCTGCTGCGCGCCTCGGCGGCCCAAGGGGTCCCCCTCACCCTGCGCTCGGGCGGCACCAGCCTCAGCGGCCAGGCCGTCACGGACGGCGTGCTCGTCGACGTGCGCAAGCACTTCCGGGGCATGGAGGTGCTCGATGACGGCGCCCGGGTTCGGGTGAAGCCTGGAGTTACAGTGCGCATGCTCAACACCCGGCTGGCCCGGTACGGCCGGAAGCTCGGGCCGGACCCCGCCAGCGAGTCGGCGTGCACCATCGGCGGCGTGGTGGCGAACAACTCCTCGGGCATGCACTGCGGCACCGCGGACAACGCCTACCGCACGCTCGAGTCGGTGACGGTGGTCCTGCCCAGCGGCACGGTGATCGACACCGGCGCCGCCGACGCCGACGAGCGCCTGCGCGCCCTCGAACCCGCGCTCTTCGACGGCCTCCTGCGGCTCGCCGCACGGGTGCGCTCCAACCCCGCCTCCGTGCGGACCATCGAAGAGCAGTTCTCCCGCAAGAACACCATGGGCTACGGCCTGAACTCGCTGCTGGACTTCGAGACTCCGGCCGAGATGCTGGCGCACCTGATCGTGGGCAGCGAGGGAACCCTGGGCTTCGTCGCGGAGGCCGTCTTCCGCACGGTGCCGGTACATCCCCACACCACCACCGGCCTGCTTGTCTTTAACGACCTGCAGGCCGCCAATTCAGCCCTGCCGGCGCTCGTCGACTCCGGCGCCGCCACCGCCGAACTGATGGACGCCATGTCGCTGAAGGTCGGCCAGACCCTGCGCGGCACCCCCGCCGTCGTGAAGGACCTGACCATCCGCGACCACGCCGCCCTGCTGGTTGAATACTCGGCGGACACCGCTGAGCAACTGGCACAGGCCTCGGCGGCCGGTGCCGCGGCGCTGGCCCCGCTGGGCCTCAGCACCCCCGCCGTCTTCAGGACCGATGCCGCCGCCCGGGCCGAGCTGTGGCGGCTGCGCAAGGGCCTCTACGCCTCGGTGGCCGGAGCGCGTCCGCCGGGAACCACGGCGCTGCTCGAGGACGTCGTCGTCCCCGTGCAGGCACTGGCGCGCACCTGCACCGAGCTCACTCGACTGTTCGGAACCTACGGGTACCGCGACAGCGTGATCTTCGGGCACGCCAAGGACGGGAACATCCACTTCATGCTCACCGACGGGTTCGCCTCGGCGTCTGAGCTCGAGCGGTATGCGGCGTTCACCGAAGACCTCGTCGACCTGGTGCTCGGAGAGGGCGGCTCGCTCAAGGCCGAGCACGGCACCGGGCGCGTCATGGCGCCCTTCGTGCGCCGCCAGTACGGTGACGAACTGTACGAGGTGATGCGCGACATCAAGGCGCTGTTCGACCCAGCCGGGGTGCTGAACCCGGGCGTAATCCTCAATGAGGACCCGCAGGCCCACCTGCGCCACCTCAAGGCCGTTCCCGCGGTGGCAGAGGAGGTGGACCGGTGCGTCTCGTGCGGCTACTGCGAGCCCGCCTGCCCCAGCAAGGACCTCACCCTGACCCCGCGGCAGCGCATCGTCACGCTGCGCGCCATCGAACAGGCACGGCTCGACGGCGATCCGGCACTGGCGGCCGAGCTCGAGAAGGACTACGACTACGAATCGGTGCAGACCTGCGCCGTCGACGGAATGTGCCAGACGGCATGCCCCGTCGACATCAACACCGGGTCGCTGGTGAAACGGCTCCGGCGCGAGAACGCCTCTCCCGTCGCCGGGCGGATCGGAACCGCTGCCGCCGGCCGCTGGGCCGGCGTCACCCGCGGCGCCGGCGCAGCCCTGAGCCTCACCGCGAAGCTTCCCTCCCCCGTAGTTCGAGCGCCGAACACCCTCGCCCGGGCCGTTTTAGGCGCCGACACCGTGCCGCTCCACTCCCCCGAACTGCCCGCCGGCGGTTCCCGGCGGCGCCGCCCGACGCCGGAGGGCACAGCGGACGCCGTGTATTTCCCGGCCTGCGTCGGAACGATGTTCGGGCCGGCGTCACCCGGCGGGAACGCCTCGCCCGGGGTGCAGGTGAGCTTCGAGGACCTCTGCGCGCGGGCCGGGCTGACGCTGCTGGTGCCGCCGGCCATCGACGGGCTGTGCTGCGGCACCCCCTGGTCCTCCAAGGGACTGGCCGACGGCCAGCAGGCCATGGCGGCCCGCACCCTTGCGGCGCTGCGGGAGGCCACCGGCGACGGCGAGCTTCCGGTGATCTGCGATGCGACGTCCTGCACGGAGGGCCTGCTCGCGGTGATCGCTGGCGAGGTCCCCGCACCGGGTCAGCGCCCGCTGCGGGTGATTGATGCGGTCGAGTTCACCGCCGAGCGGATCCTGCCGGTGCTCGGGCCCTACGAGAAACGGGACTCCCTGGCCCTTCACCCCACCTGCTCCTCAACGCGACTCGGAGCGAACCTGGCGCTGGAGGCAGTGGCGGGGGCCGTCGCCTCCGAGGTCTCGATCCCCGAGAACTGGGGGTGCTGTGCCTTTGCCGGCGACCGCGGCATGCTTCACCCCGAGCTGACGGCGTCGGCCACGGCGCGGCAGGCGGCCGAGATCGCGGAGTTCGACGCCGGCGCCCACGCCTCGTGCAACCGGACGTGCGAGCTCGGCATGACCCGGGCCACGGGCGAGCAGTTCCAGCACGTGCTGGAACTCCTTGAGGAGGTCACCCGGCCGATGGAATCTCGCCGCTGACGCCGAATCGCCCGGGCAGGAGGGTTCAGGCACCACCGCGGCGAAGCAGCCGGAATCGTCCGGGCAGCAGAATTCAGGCACTACCGCGCCGGAGCATCCTGCCGGCGGGCGTTACGCCGTCCACCTCGGTGCCCCGAAGGTAGGTCCGCCGCACTACGCCGGTCAGCCGCTTCCCGTCATAAGGGCTGACGGCGTTGCGGTGGTGCAGGGCGTTCACGTCCACGGTGAAGCTTTCCTCGGCGGCGAAGACGACGAGGTCGGCGTCGCAGCCCACGGCGAGGCACCCCTTTCGGGGCAGGCCGGCGAGCGCCGCGGGCGCCTGCGCCATCCACCCGACCACGCGCTCGAGCGGGATCCCCCGCTTCCGGGCCTCCGTCCAGACCAGGGGCAGGCCAAGCTGGAGGGAGGACACCCCGCCCCAGGCAACGTCGAAGTCCCCGTGCTCGGGGTCCTTGAGGTCCGGGGTGCTCGGGGAGTGGTCGGTGACGATGCAGTCGATCGTGCCGTCCTGCAGCCCCCTCCACAGCAGTTCCCGGTTGGCGTCCTCCCGGATCGGCGGGCAGCACTTGTAGGCCGTAGCGCCGTCCGGGACCTCCTCGGCGACCAGCGTCAGGTAGTGAGGGCAGGTCTCGACCGTTAGCCGGACTCCGTCACGCCGGGCGGCGGCGATCAATGGCAGCGCATCCGAGGACGAGAGGTGGAGGATGTGCGCCCGGGCGCCGGTGGAGCGAGCCCGCTCGATGACCGTAGCGATGGCAATGTTCTCCGCTCGCCGGGGGCGGGAGGCGAGGAAGCTCTCGTACCGGCTGCCTCCGGCCCGGGGTGCCTCATCGATGGTGCGGGCGTCCTCGGCGTGGACGATCATCAGCGCGTCGAAGGTGGCAAGTTCCGCAAGGTCCTTCTCGAGTTCCTCAGCGTCCAGGGGCGGGAACTCGTCGACGCCGGAGTGGAGGAGAAAGCACTTGAAGCCGAAGACCCCCTCCTCGTGGAGTGCCCGCAGATCCGCGGTGTTCCCCGGAACCGCACCACCCCAGAAGCCGACGTCGACGAAGGCCTGGGAGGCTGCCGCCGCCCGCTTCTGCGCGAGGGCCTCCACGTTCACGGTGGGCGGGATGCTGTTCAGCGGCATGTCGATGATGGTGGTGACGCCGCCGGCCGCCGCGGCGCGCGTTGCGGAGGCGAAGCCCTCCCATTCGGTGCGGCCCGGCTCATTGACGTGGACATGGGAATCGACGAGGCCGGGAAGCAGCGTTTCGTCCCCGCGGAGTTCGACGGTGCGCGCCCCGGTGAGTCCGGTCCCCCACGGCGCGAGGGCTGTGATCGTTCCGTCGACGACGCCGACCTCAAGCTCCCGGAGGCCCTCCGAGGTCAGGACCCTGCGGCCGCGGATCACCAGGTCGAAGCCGCGGGTGATTGGATCGGCGGTGGGAGAACCGGTGGTGGACCCGGCGGCGGGTGAATCGGCGGCAGGCGAACCGGCGGCGGATGGATCGGCCATGTACTACTCTCCCTTCCTATTCCGCCATGTCCGGTATGAGTCTGCGGTCCCGCCGGGGCTCAGAGAACGATCTGGCGGTTGACGTCCTTGTAGAGCAGGTAACGGAAGTTGCCGGGGCCTCCGGCGTAGCAGGCCTGCGGGCAGAAGGCCCGCAGGGACAGGTAGTCGCCCTCCTCGACCTCCACCCAGTCGTCATTGAGCCGGTACACCCCCTTGCCTTCGAGGATGTAGAGCCCGTGTTCCATCACGTGGGTCTCGGCGAAGGGTATTGAAGCGCCAGGCTCAAAGGTGACGACGTTGACGTGAAGGTCGTAGGCGGGGTCATCAACGGGCAGCATACGGGTGGTCCGCCACCGGTTGTCGGTGCCGGGCATCGCGTGCGGCTCGATGTCCTGTTCATTGCCGACGACGACGGCGGGGACATGCCCGGGCAGGGGCTGATGGCGCTTGCGGATCCACTGGAACGTGGCGTTGCCGGCCCCGGTGTTGCCCGCCGACCACGGCTCGCCTGGTGGAAGGTACGCGAATCCCCCCGGTCCGAGGGCAGAGGCCGCACCGCCGATGGCGACCTCGAGGGCTCCGGACAGCACGAAGAGGAAGGATTCGACCTCCGGCTGGGGTTCCGGCGCGTCGGACCCCCCGCCAGGGGCGACCTCCATCAGGTACTGGGCGAACGTCGTCGCGCCGCCGGCGACTGGGCGGTTGAGGATCCAGGCGCGGGTGGCGTGCCATTCGGGCAGGACGCTGGTGACGATGTCCCGCAACACGCCCCGGGGGATCACCGTGTATGCCTCAGTGACCACCGCACGCCCGGAGAGGAGGTCGGTCTGCGGTGGGAGGCCGGACTGCGGCGTGTAGTAGGCGGGACTCGTCATGAAGGTCCTTCGGGTCGGCGGCTCGCGCCGGGTGTGGCGCCGGGTGCCGTGGTGGGTGCGGGTCGAGGGTGCGCGGACCGGGGGTGGGCGAGCCGGGCCAGCTGGGCCGGGTCGACGCCGGTCCGCTGTTCGATGTCCTGCCCGTCGAGCGCTCCGCAATCGAGCCCGCGCTGGAGGAACCGCGCCAGCGCCCGGGCGGTGGCCGGTTCGTCAAGGACGGTGCTCTCGCTCCGGTGCACATAGTTGCGCAGCCGTGACGCCGCCGCATCGAAACCCGAAAGGTAGAAGGAGTAGGTGGCGATGAACCGGGTGGGAAGCTGGGCGGGGTGGAGGTCCCAGCCTTGGTAGTAGCCCCGCTCCAGCGAGCGGCGGACCAGGCGGGCGTGAAGCGTCCAGGCCGCGGCGGCGTTTTCGGCGGAACCCACGGGCAGGATGTTCGTCGAACCGTCGGAGAGGCGCACGCCGGTTCCGGCGGCGGCGACCTGCATCACGGCCTTCGCGTAGTCGGCGGCCGGGTGGTCCATCGCCTGCTGCCCGGCGGCGATCTCCAGTGAGGCGCTGTAGTCGTAGGTGCCGTAATGCAGGCCTGAGACCCTCCCCGAGCCCGCATGCAGCAGCCGCGCCACCGGGACCGTGCCGTCGGCGCCCAGGATCAGCTGGGGGGTTTCCACCTGCACCTCGAAGCGCAGCCTGCCCGGCTCCAGGCCGTGGGACTTCTCAAGGCGCCCGCACACGTAGGCCATCGCCTCAACCTGGGCCACGGTGCTGACCTTTGGGAGGGTCAGGGTGAGCCCGTCGGGCAGGTTCCCATGCCGCAGCAGCCGGGATAGGAAAAGGTCGAGGGTGCGGATACCCCGGGCCCGGGTGGGTTCCTCGAAGGACTTGAACCGAATGCCGGCGAACGGCGGAGCGGTTCCCTCCCCGACGGCACGGGCGAGGAGTTCCGCCGCATCGAGCGCGGCCGCGTCCTCCTCGTCGTCGCCCCGGCTGCCGTAGCCGTCCTCGAAGTCGAGGCGGAGGTCCTCGATGGGTTCCCGAAGCAGTTTCGCCTTAACCCTGGCGGCGATCGGTGCCACCAGGTTCTCGGGGAGGCCCACCGTCCTGCACAGCGACTCCACCCCGCCGGAGGCTTCTACGGCGGCGAGCGCCTCTTCGCCCCAGCGGCCGGCCAGCGCCGGTTCGATCCGGTCCGCCGGCACGTACACGGTGTGGACAGGCTGCCGGCTGCCGTCGTCGCCGGGGTAGCTGCGCCGCAGCAGCCGATCGGTGTCGGCCAGCTTCGCGTCGACCAGGGCGTAGTCGGCGGCGCCGAGGACAGCCTCGGCGGGCATCAGCGGACCAGCTCGTAGGCCGGCAGGGTGAGGAAGTCCGTGTACTCCTCGGACAGGCAGATCTCGGCGATCAACGCCCGGGCCGGTTCGTAGTAGCGGGCGAAGGTTTCGGTATCGACCTCGGTCCGGAGCCGATCGACCTCCTCGTCGAGCAGTGCCTTCACGAGGTCTGGAGTGACGGTCTTGCCCGTGTCGGAGAGGACCACCGAGTTGCGGAGCTGCTGCCAGACCTGGGACCGGGAGATTTCCGCAGTCGCGGCATCCTCCATCAGGTTGTGGATTGCCACGGCGCCGTTGCCCGAGAGCCACACGGCGACGTAGGCGACGGCGACGTACAGGTTGAGCCGCAGCCCCGCCTCGGTCACGGCTCCGCCGGCCGACGGGATGTCGAGCAGGTCCGAGGCGGTGACGCTCACCTCCTCGCGCTGCCGATCGAGCTGGTTCGGCCGGTCCCCGAGCACCGCGTCGAACACCTCCCGGCAGACCGGAACCAGGTCGGGGTGGGCCACCCAGGACCCGTCGAACCCGTCGTCGGCCTCGCGGGTCTTGTCGGCGCGCACCTTCGCGAAGGCCTCCTCGGTGACGGCGGGCTCCCGCCGGTTCGGAATGACCGCGGCCATCCCGCCCATGGCGAAGGCGCCGCGGCGGTGGCAGGTCTTCACAAGCAGTTCGGTGTAGGCACGCATGAAGGGTGCGGTCATGGAGATGCTGGCGCGGTCCGGCAGCAGGTAGGCCGGCCCGGCGTCACGGAAGTATTTGATGATGCTGAAGAGGTAGTCCCACCGCCCGGCATTGAGCCCCGAGGCGTGCTCGCGGAGCTCAAAGAGGATCTCCTCCATCTCGAAGGCCGCTGGAATCGTTTCGATCAGCACGGTCGCCCGCACCGAACCCTCCGGCACCCCGACGTAGTCCTGGGCGAAGACGAAGATGTCATTCCAGAGCCGGGCCTCAAGGTGGCTCTCAAGCTTCGGCAGGTAGTAGTAGGGGCCGCTGCCCGAATCCAGGAGCTGTTTCGCATTGGCGAAGAAGTGAAGGCCGAAATCGACAAGCGCTCCGATGGCCGGCTCGCCGTCGATGCGGACGTTCTTCTCGCTCAGGTGCCAGCCGCGCGGCCGGGTGACCACCACGGCCCGAGGCGCGTCCTGCCGCAGCGAGTATTCCTTGCCCTCCGGTGAGGTGTAATCGAGCCGCCCGCGGGCCGCCCGGTAAAGGTTCAGCTGGGAGTCGATGACGTTGTGCCAGGTCGGTGCACTGGCGTCCTCGAGGTCCGCCAACCAGACCTGTGCGCCGGAGTTGAGCGCGTTGATTGCCATCTTCACGGGCGAAGCCGGCCCGGTCATTTCCACGCGGCGGTCCCGCAGGTTCGGCGGCGCGGGTGCCACCTTCCACTCGCCGTCGCGCACCCCCCGGGTTTCGGGGAGGAAGTCGAGCCGGCCCGTGGCGGCGGCCTCCGCCCGGCGGGCGGCGCGGGCAGCGAGCCGTTCGTCGCGCCGTCCCCGGAAGTGATGGTGAAGCTGCTCAATGAACTGCAGGGCCTCGGGGGTCAGGATGATGTCGGCGCCTTCGACGGGCGAGGGATCGGTCAGTTCAATGGCCATGCTGTGCTCTCCTCGGAAGATCGAGTCCCGCTGGTAAGGCCGCTGACGCCGGACCACCGCCGAAACGGCACCGGAGCACGCCCTGACATTCGTAGTACGGACGTTATTGTCTGCGATGGTGAATCACAAGCATCAGGAAGCGCTGCATCCCCGCCGCGGTGTTACAGTTCGAGGGCGAAGCCAACGGCGGGCAGCCCTTTCCAGGACCGCTACCCACCAGGTGGACCTGCATACCAACCCGCAGCCGTCTGTCCGAGCCGCCTGTTCCGTTCCGTATCGGTGGCACGGAGGGTAGGCTGCCATCGCTTGGGAGGCTCCCATGAGCACCGCAACTCCGGATGAACAGCACCTGCGCAAGGCGATCTCCCTCGCCGTCGCCAATGTCTCCAACGGCGGCGGTCCCTTCGGCGCCGTCGTCGTCACCCCGGACGGCGGCGTCTTCCCGGGCGTCAACCGGGTCACCGCGACGAACGACCCGACGGCGCACGCGGAGGTGGTGGCCATCCGTGCCGCGTGCACCTCCATCGCGTCCTTCGATCTCTCCGGGAGCGTGCTCTACTCAAGCTGCGAGCCCTGCCCCATGTGCCTCGCCAGCGCCCTGTGGGCCCGCGTTGACCGCGTGGTGTATGCCGCGGACCGCAACGATGCGGCCCGGGCCGGCTTCGACGACGCGGTGTTCTACGACTACTTCTCGGCTCCCGTGGAGGAGCGGTCGATGCCCTCGAGCCAGCTCCGGCTTCCAGCCTCGGAAGGCCCCGACCACTGTGCGCCCTTCGACGCCTGGGCCGCCCATTCCGACCGCATCCCCTACTAGGCCACATCCCCTACTGGGCAGGGCATCACGCTCTTCCTGCCGGGGATTTCACCGCCTACCTCGGGTGCGGGCCGGGAACCGCCGAGCCTAACAGTTGAGCGGGCCGCTGAGCGGACGCCGGTTCAGGTGCTCCGAAAACCCCTGCCTCCCCAAGTTCGAGGGTTTTCAGCAGCTCGGCGGCAACACTGATGGCGATGACGGCGGGAGCCTTGCCCGCCAGCTCCGGCAGGCCGATCGGGCAGTTGATCGAGTCAATGGCGGCGTCGCTGTGCCCCTCGGCGCGCAGGCGCCGGCGGAACCGGGACCACTTGGCCCGCGACCCGATCAGCCCCACGCTGCCGAGGTCTCCGCGGCGCAGCGCCGCATCGCACAGCAGAAAATCCTCGGCGTGGTCGTGGGTCAGAATCAGCACGTGCGAGCCGTCCGGCAGGGTGCCCAGCACGGTGTCGGGCACGGGGCTGGCCACGAGCCGGACGTCGGCGGTGCCGGCGGTGACGGCCGCGAGCCGTCCGGGGTCCACCTGGTCGGCCCTGCTGTCGATGAGGTGCAGGGTGAGGGGCAGCCGCGACAGAATCCGGCCCAGCTCGTACCCGACATGGCCCACCCCGAACACGGCAACCGTCGGCCGGGGAAGGAAGGGTTCGAGGAGGACCCGGACCACCCCACCGCAGCACTGCCGCCCGTGCCGGGCGGCGGCGTGCTCGTTCAGGGAGAACTCGAGGGTTTCGGGGACTGAAGTGCCTGCGGCGAGCATCGCCCGCGCCCGCTCGATGACACTCGCCTCGAGGTTGCCTCCGCCGATGCTGTCCCAGGTCGCCCCGGTGCCCACGACCATCTTCGCTCCGGCGTCCCGGGGCGCGTGGCCGCGCACCTCGGTCACCGTGGCGAGGACGCCGGGTGAACGCTCCGCACGGAGGCCCTGAAGGGCGCTCAGCCAGTCCACGTCACTGCGCCCGCACCGGAGACGGAACGGGCGCGTGCATCCCGGCCGGTTTCGCTGCCTCGCGCGCCGCGGTGCGGGCCCGATCGAGGGCCCAGTACACGGCCTCCGGGGTGGCGGGGCTGGCCAGTTCGACGCTGCGCCCCTCGGGGCCGAAGGCCGCGGCTGCCTGGCGCAGCGCCTCCCGCACGCTGAGCGCGAGCATGAGCGGCGGCTCCCCCACCGCCTTCGACCCGTAAATGACACCGCTCTCGGTGGCCCGCTCGAAGAGGTGAACCCGGAAATCCTCGGGCATCTCGGAGAAGCTCGGCAGCTTGTAGGTGCTCGCCGACTGGGTGTCGAGGCGCCCGCGGCGCTGCCCCTCGGAGATGTCCCAGCGCAGGTCCTCGAGCGTGAGCCACCCCGCGCCCTGAACGAACCCGCCCTCGATCTGCCCGACGTCGATCAGCGGCGAGAGGCTGTCCCCCACGTCGTGCACGATGTCGGTGCGCACCAGGCGGTACGCGCCGGTGAAACCGTCGACCTCGACCTCCGACACCGCCGCGGCGTAGGTGAAGTACTTGAAAGGCTCGCCCTGCATGCGGGAGGCATCCCAGTGCAGCCCCGAGGTGCGGTAGTAGCCCGCAGCCCACAGGGACACCCGCTGGAAGTAGGCGTCGTTCACGAGCTCGGCGAAGGGAATGCCGTCGTCGGAGAAACCGATCCCGGTGACGGTGCCGTCGTCGAACCGGACGTCGTCGGGGTGGATGTTGAGCTTCCGGGCCGCCACCTCGGCGAGGCGGTCCCGTATCTGGTCGCACGCGTTGCGGATCGCCGCTCCATTGAGGTCCGCCCCGGAGCTCGCGGCCGTGGCCGAGGTGTTGGGGACCTTGTCGGTGCGCGTCGGTGCCAGCCGGATGCAGGCTAGCGGAACGCCGAGCGCCGTGGCCGCGACCTGTCGCATCTTGGTGTGGAGGCCCTGTCCCATCTCCGTCCCACCGTGGTTGATCAGGACGGACCCGTCCTTGTACACGTGCACCAGGGCCCCGGCCTGGTTGAAGGCGGTGAGGTTGAAGGAGATGCCGAACTTCACGGGTGTGATGCCCAGGGCGCGGCGGGTGTGGCGGTGCGTGGCGTTGAACTCGGCGATCTCGGTGCGGCGGCGCTCGACGTCGGCGTTGCCCAGCAGCTGTTCCCAGACGGCGTGCAGCCGCTCGGCGTGCCTCACCGGCTGCCCGTACGGGGTGCTCTGGCCGGGGATGTAGAAGTTCCGCCGGCGCAGCTCGGACGGCTCAAGGCCCAGCAGCGGCGCGCAGCGGCCCATCACCTCCTCGATGACGAACATGCCCTGCGGTCCGCCGAATCCGCGGAAGGCCGTCTGCGAGGTCTTGTTCGTCTTCGCGATTCGGCCGAGCACCTCGATATTGGGGATCCAGTAGGCGTTGTCGATATGACACAGCGCGCGGGCCAGGACGGGCTGGGAGAGATCGAGGCTCCACCCGCCGTCGCTGGTGAGCGTCGCCCGGAGCGCCACGAGCCTGCCGGAGTCGTCGAATCCGGCCTCCCAGGTGGCGGCGAAGGGGTGGCGCTTGCCGGTCAGGGTGATGTCCTGGGTCCGGTTCAGGCGCAGGCGCACTGGACGGCCGGTGAGGGTGGCACCCAGGGCGGCGACGGCGGCGAAGCCGTGGGGTTGCATCTCCTTGCCGCCGAAGGCGCCACCCATGCGCAGGCACTGTACCGTCACCTGGGAACTGGTAAGCCCGAGCACGTGGGCGACGATTTCCTGGGTCTCCGTGGGGTGCTGGGTGCTGCTGTGGACGAACACCTGCCCGCTCTCGTCGACGTAGACGAAGGAGGCGTGGGTCTCGAGGTAGAAGTGCTCCTGCCCGCCGATCTCCACCTCCCCGCTGAAGCGGTGGGCCGCCGAGGCCAGGGCGGACCCGGCGTCGCCCCGGGCCACGGTGGGCTGGTCGCCTTGGAAGCTTTTCTTCTCGATCGCCTCGGCCAGGGTGACGATCGACGGGAGCGGCTCGTAGTCCACCTCGACGGCCTCCGCGCCGAGGCGGGCGGCCTCGGGATTTTCGGCGAGCACCCAGCAGACGGCGTGGCCGTAGTACATCACCTCGCTCGGGAACAGCGGTTCGTCGTGCTTGGTCCCGGCATCGTTGATCCCGGGCACGTCGGCTCCGGTGAGGACCCGGACCACGCCGGGCACGCTCAGGGCTGGTGCGGTGCGCAACTGCGTGACTCGGGCGTGGGCGTGCGGGGCCTGCACCGGCCAGGCGTGGAGGACGTCAGAGTTCCGGATCGGGAGATCATCCGTGTAGAGGGCGGTGCCGGTGACGTGGAGCGCGGCGCTTTCGTGGGCCACGGGCACGCCGACGACGGGGTTCACGGGGCGGTCGGCGAGGGATTTCACCGGGTCACCTCCAGGGCGGGTGCGGCTGTGGTCTGTGCGTAGAACCGGAGGACCGACTGGCCGAGCATCGCCGAGCGGTAGCGGGCGGTGGCCCGCAGGTCATCGATTGGGGTGCCCTCGGTCTCCATCACGGCCGCGGCGTCGGCGGCGGTCTCCTCGGTCCACGGCCGTCCCGTCAGGGCGTCCTCCGTACGCAGGGCCCGCAGGGGCATGGCGGCCACGCCGTTCATGCCGATCCGCGCCGAGGCGATGACGCCGTCCTCGAGCCGCAGGGCGAAGGCTACGGCGACGCTGGAAATGTCGTCGAAGCGCCGCTTGGCGATTTTGTAGAACGCAGTGGTTTCAGCGAGCGGCAGCGGAAGGTGCACCGCGCGCAGGAGCTCCCCGGGCCTGCGGACGCTCTGCCGGTACCCAGTGAAGTACTCGGCGAGTGGTACCTCGCGCTCGCCGCCCGCTGAGGCAAGGACCACCGAGGCGTCGAGGGCCAGCAGGGCGGGCGCGGTGTCGCCGATGGGTGAGCCGGTGGCGAGGTTGCCGCCGAGCGTCGCGGAGTTGCGGATCAGGCGGGAGGCGAACTGGGGGAAGAGCTGGTCCAGCAGCGGCACCCGGCCGGCCAGGCCGCGTTCGACCTCCGACAGAGTGAGCGCGGTGCCGATCTCCATCCGGTCGGTCCCGAGGGTGAGGACCCGAAGCGGGTCGAGGCGGTCGACGGCGAGCACCATCTGCGGCCTGCTGTGCCGGAGGTTGACCTCGACGCCGGCATCCGTCGCGCCGGCGAGCACCTGGGCGTCCGGGTTCTGCTCGAGCAGGCCGAGGAGCTCCTCCATGCTGTCGGGGCGGATGAACCGGGAGCCGCCCGCCGCCGCCCGCGTGGGCCGGGCGGCCGGAGCGGGCCGGTCCTGGCGGCGCAGCACCGGGTCGTCCTCCGCCGGGGCGCCGAGGGCATAGGCGGCGTCGCGGATGGGCCGGTACCCGGTGCAGCGGCAGAGGTTGCCGCTGAGGGAGGAGAGATCGAAGCCGTTGGGCCCGCTCTCGTGGTCGCTCGCGTGTTCTTCCCCCACGACGGCGGTGCCGGTCTCGACGCGCTCGCCGGAGCCGGTGGCGTCCCGCTCCGGGCGGTAGTACTCGGCCGCCATGGAGCAGACGAAGCCCGGGGTGCAGTAGCCGCATTGGGAGCCACCGCGGTCCGCCATTTCGCGTTGCACCGGGTGCAGGTCCTCGGCCGTCCGGGGGCCGGCCGCTGAGCCGAGGCCTTCGGCCGTCACGACTTCCTGGCCGTCGAAGGCCAGGGCGGGAGGCAGGCAGGCGTTCACCGAAGTCCACCGCGTGCGGCCGTCGCCGTCGGGCCGTGCCACCAGCACCGCGCAGGCCCCGCACTCGCCCTCGGCACAGCCCTCCTTGGCCCCGGTCAGCCCTTCGGCCCGCAGCCAGTCGAGCAGCCTCAAGTGCGGAGAGATCCCTTCGCAGGGGCGGACCTTGCCGTTGACGGTGATCTGCGTAGCGTCCATGCTTTCCACTCCTCAGCGGTGTGAGCAAAACTATACAACCGGCGGAAAGGGCCTTCCACGACCCAAATTCCGGTCAACAGAAGCCCGGAATGGAGGCCCATACCTCCGGTTCGCCGGTGCCGCCTTCACGCTGGACCGTCGCCTCGATGAGGCCGTAGGGACGGTCCGCTGCGAAGAACACCTCATTGGGGTTGTCCAAGCCGAAGGGAGAGAGGTCCACCAGGAAATGGTGGTTGTTGGGCAGTGACATCCGGATCTCGCCGATCTCGGGATGGGCTTCGAGGACCTGCTTCCCCATGGTGAACATCGTCTGCTGCAAGGCCAGGGAATGGGTCGAGGCGAACGCGTCGAGGAGGATCCCGCGCACGCCCGAATACAGGGCGTTGAAGTCCACCTCGAGGGTGGTGTACCGCCAGCGGGCCGTCACATCGGTCGCGAGGATGCGGTCGGTCGTCTCGGGCAGGGTCGTATAGCGGTCGCGCGGGAACCCGTGGAACTCCGATCCCGTCGACTTCAGCACGGTGAGGCCGGAGATTCCGGCGACGAGAGCCTTCCGTCCGCCCTCCACCACCAGCACTGCGGTGCGTGTTTCCGATTTGTTCCGGCTGAAGGAGTGGTCGTGGTCGTGGATCCGCTCCCAGAAATACTGCTCGGCCGTCCAGCGGCCGCCGGTCACCCAGTTGAAGCTTGAGGTGAAGTGCTCACCGAGGCGCATCAGGAACGCCTCGGGGGTTCCGATGCCGTCCCGCGCGAAGGCGTAGATGGTGTTTTTCTGGGTGTCGGTGGCGACGACGTGCGAGTTGTCGCCTTCCGTATGGGCACGTTCGAAGTCCCCGTGGAGCTGCGAGGTGACGTTGAGGTCCTCGATGTTGTGGCGGGCGGTGTCCCGGGTGATCCGGACGAGCCGGACCTCCGCCTTCCCGTACCGGTTGCGGCCCAGCACGATGCGGCCCGTCCCCTCGGAGGGTGTGCCGGGCTGCGTGCCCGGCTGGTCGGTGTCGCCCTCGTTCGTCATGGTCAGCTCCCTCGATAGGTCGAATAAGCGAAAGGGCTCAGGAGCAGGGGGACGTGGTAGTGCTCGGAGGCACTCGCCAGCGTAAAGGTTAGGGCTACTTCGGGGAAGAAGGACTCGACTCCCAAACCGGCGAAATACGCTCCGGTGTCGAACTCGATCCGGTAGGTGCCCCCGGGCAGGACGGCGGGGCCGAGGTCCTTGGGGCCGAAGTCCTTGATGCGGCCGTCGGCGTCGGTGGTCCCCTGCCCCACCTGCTCCCAGGTCTCGTCGGCGCGTCGCAGGAGCCGGGCCGCCATGCCTGCGGCGGGCCGGCCCGTTCCGGTGTCGAGGACGTGCGTGCTGACGGAGCTCACGGGGTGACCGTTCCCTTCAGCCGGAGGAGGGCAATCTCCCGCAGCTGGCCGGCGACGACGGGGAGCTCCTCCTCGCGGGTGTGGCCGAGGCGTTCCTGAAGGTTCGCGAGGATGTCCTCGGCCGACCGCCCGGCGGCCCGGATCAGGAAGACGCGCCCGAATTTTTCCTCGTAGGCGCGGTTCCCGGCAGCGATCCGGTCCGCGGTGTCCCCGGCCCCGTCGAGTCCTGACTGTTCCTGCCGCGACAGCCCCGCCTCCGTCGATTCGCCGGCGGGACGTTCCCCGATCCGCGGGTGGTGCGCCAGGGCGCCGTCGAGTTCGTCCTCCGACAGGTCAGGTGCCGCGGCCGCGGCGAACGAAGTCAGGGCGGAAAGCGAGCCAAAGGGACGCGCCCGCACGATCTCGTCAATCCAGCGCGGAATGTCGAGGCAGGGACGCAGCAGTTTCACGGCGTCGGTGGCGGAAGCGGCGTTGAAGTCGTCGAGGCGCATGGGTGTCAGCTTTCTGGTTTCTCCGCTGCAGCGCTGAACACCCTTGACCATCGACGGAATCGACTTGATTCGATGTTTCTGCAAAGCGGAACTGTACTTTCCCGTCACTGTAACCCCGGGCACACCAAGCGTGTCAACAGTCCTGCGTAGCCTGGAAGGACCTCCGGGAACCCTCGACGCGGGCGGAGACACCGGAGAGAAGACGACGGGTATCCTCGAGCGATGGGCGTCCGAAACTACCTGATCGAGGGTCTTTCCGGCACCGGCAAGACGTCGGTCTGCGACGAACTGCAGCGGCGGGGCTACCAGGCGATCCACGGCGACCGCGAGCTGGCGTACCAGGGCGATCCGGAGACCGGTGAACCCACCGGCGGCTCAGCACACGAGCACCACATCTGGCGGGTGGACAAGGTGATGGCTCTGACCGCCAACCAGGATTCTCCGGTGACCTTCTTCTGCGGTGGGTCACGGAACTTCCCGAAGTTCATCGATCGGTTCGACGGCGTGTTCGTCCTTCAGGTGGACCTGGACACCCTGAACCGGCGCCTCGACGAGCGGCCGGACCAGGAGTGGGGCGGCGGGAAACCCGTCGAGCGCGAACGCATCGTGCGGTGGCATGCGATGCAGGACGACGTCCCGAAGAACGGCGTCGTCATCGATGCCACCGCACCCGTCGAGCGCGTCGTCGACGAGATCCTTTACCGGATCGACGCCAACAAATAGCCAGCACCCCGCCGGATCCCGGTACTACAGTGAGACGAACCCGACAGTAACCGCCGCCGGGGATCCTGCGTACGCTCATCGCGCCACCACCGCTCCAGGAGAGAAGCATGGCTGCCAGCCGCAATCCGCTTGAGGAACTGCGCGAAACGATCGGCCACCTGGCCGAGCAGATCAAACTGCCGGGCGGAGACCGGGTCGATGACCGGATGGGTGAGATGTTCGGCCCCAAGCTCGGGCCGGCCCGCCCGCTCTCCGAACTGCAGGCCGAGCTCGACGCGCTGATCGGGCTGGACACAGTGAAGGAACAGGTGCGGGCACTTGTCGCACTGCTCCAGGTACAGGCCCGCCGCAAGGCGCACGGCCTGCCGGAGGTGGCCACCTCGCAGCACCTCGTATTCCTGGGAAACCCGGGCACGGGCAAGACCACCGTGGCGCGGCTCCTGGCCGAGATGTACCGGGCAGTCGGCCTGCTGCAGAAGGGCCACCTGGTGGAGGTCGACCGTTCCGGCCTGGTCGGACAGTATGTCGGCGAAACCGCACTCAAGACCGACCGGGTGATTCGGCGGGCGCTGGATGGCGTCCTGTTCATCGATGAGGCCTACGCCCTGGCCCCCGAGGATCACCGGATGGACTTCGGGCCCGAGGCGATTGAGGTCCTGCTGAAGCGGATGGAGGACCACCGCCACCGCCTGGTGGTGATCGTGGCCGGTTATCCGCGGCTGATGGAAATGTTCCTGCTCTCGAACCCCGGCCTGCGGTCCCGGTTCGCGCGCGAGATCACCTTCCCCGATTACTCGGTCGACGCACTCGTGGCGATCTTCGGCCAGATGCTGGCCCAGCACGAGTACCTGCTCGAGCCGGGCGCCCAGCAGATGCTGCGCCGCATCCTCGCGGGCCTTCACTCCGGCGAGGACTCCGGCAATGCGCGCTTTGCCCGCACCCTGTTCGAGCAGGCGCTCAACCGGCAGGCCCTAAGGCTCTCACTCGATGAGGACCGGAGCCTCGACGCGCTGGACCGGGAGGACGTCATGACCCTCACCGAGGACGATCTCGCCGAGGCCGCGCGGGCGCTGGGCGAGGAACCGGAACCCGAGCCGGGCCCGGCGCCCACAGCTGGACCGTCGCGGTGGTGGCGCTGGCTGATGACCTGAGTCGACCGGCGGCGACCGCCCGGCCGGTACGCATCACCAACCGGAAGGAAGCATCATGACCGCGACCTATACCTGGGACATCTTCTCCAGCCTCGACGGCTACGCCGCCGCCGGCGGCGACTGGACGGGATACTGGGGCAAGCAGGGCCCGGAGCTGCTCGAACACCGCCTCGCGTTGTATGACCAGCCGCAACGGATGGTCTTCGGGGGTACAACGTTCAGGCTTTTCGTGGAGATGCTTGCCTCGAGCAGTGAGGAATCCGAGGTGCGGGATCCCTGGGTCACCCGGATGGTGAACCTGCCTGCAACGGTGGTCTCGACGACGCTTCAGGGGCCCCTCGACTGGCCGGATGCGACGGTGGCAGGCGGGGACGCCGTCGATGTCATCGCCCGGCTCAAGGAGCAGTCGGAGGTGCCACTCCGCGCACATGGCAGCCTCTCGATGAACCGAGCGCTGATGGCCGCCGGCCTTGTGGACCGCCTCCAGGTGACGATCTTCCCCGTCATCACCGGTCGGACCGGTCTCGAGCCGATCTTCGAGGGTGCGGAGGACTTCGATTTGGACCTGGTGGAGCATCGGACCCTCGACGGGCGGACCCAGGAACTCCATTACCGGCCCACCCTGCACGGCTAAGTTTCCGCGAGCCCCGCACGGGCGACCGACCAGGACCGGGGATCGCAGGCAGTCCACTCCTGACGCGCCGAGGGGTGGAGAAGGCCGAAGCCCCTCCACCCCTCTGAGTGTCCTACTGCGCCGGAGCGCCGGCCTTACTTGCCAGCCGGTTCCAGCACGGGGTAGTCGGTGTAACCTTCGGCGCCGCCGCCGTAGAAGGTCGCCGGGTCACCCTCATTGAACTCGGCGCCGGTCTTCAGGCGCTCGACGACGTCGGGGTTGGCCAGGGCCCATGTCCCGATGGGGGCAATATCGGCCAGGCCGGCCTCGACGTCCACTGCCACGTCCTGCCGGGCCCGTCCGGGGCGATGCACCATCAGGGTATTGGGCCAGGCCGCCCTGATGTCGCGGAGTAGTTCCTCGTCACCGGTGTGAACCAGGTGCACGTAGGCGAGGTCGAACTGAGCCAGTTCCCGGATGAGGTGGCGGTAAAGCTGCCCCGACTCGGGGCCCTCCTCAAGGCCGCCAAGGGTCAGGCCCGGCGAGAGGCGGATCCCGGTGCGCTCGGCGCCGATCTCCTCGACGACGGCCCGGGTGACCTCCAGGGCGAAGCGAACCCGGTTTTCGATGGAGCCGCCGTACTCATCGGTGCGCTCATTGGCATTCGGGGCAAAGAACTGCTGCAGCAGGTATCCGTTGGCGCCGTGGAGTTCCACGCCGTCGGCTCCGGCCCGGATGGCGGCCGCGGCAGCCTTCCGGAAGTCCTGGACCGTGGCCTTGATCTCCTCTGTGGTCAGGGCACGCGGGACGGGAACGTCCTGCGGGCCGGTGGGGGTGTACATCTTCTCTCCCGGGGCGATGGCCGAGGGCGCCACCGGGGTGCGGTGATGCGGCGTGTTGTCCGGATGCGACATCCGGCCGACGTGCATGATCTGGATGAACAGGGAGGCACCGGCCTCGTGGACGGCCGAGGTCACCGCCTTCCAGCCCTCGACCTGGTCATCGGTGTAGATACCGGGGCTGAACATGTACCCCTGGCCGTCATCCGAGGGCTGCGTGGCCTCGGTGATGAGCAATCCCAGCGAGGCGCGCTGGGCGTAGTACTCGGCGGCGAGTTCGCCTGGAGTGCCGTCGGCGTTGGCCCGGCTGCGGGTCATGGGTGCCAGGGCCAGGCGGTGGCTCAGTTCGATGTTGCCGACGGTGGTGGGGCCCCAAAGGGTCGTCAAGGTCTGGTTCCGATCTGTGGTGGGGGGAGGCCTACGGGCCGCGCTGCTGCGGATACAGCGGTGAAGCCCGTGGGTGTTGCAGCGGTTGGTGCGCCTGCAGCGGCGCGTATAGCGCAGGCAGGGCCGGTGTTATTCCGCGGGTCAGTCTTTCCACGGGTCAGGGGAACCCTCCGATCAGCCTGTCAGGGCAGGTCGTCCCGTTCGGGGTCGGCAATCCGGACAGCGGACCCGCTCGGGCTGGAACTTCACCGCCGGACCCCGCACCTGCCACTGCCGGGTCGCTGGTTCCGGCTAGGAATACCTGATGTAAAAACCGGCGAAATGCCCCAAGATGAAGCCATGGCTGAAAGAGCAGGCATGCGCGAGATAAGCCCAACGGACAGTGTCAGCTTCACCGAGCAGCTCTCCGGCTGGCTCGAACTGCCCTTCCGCCAGGCCGCGGTGCGCCTGGTGCTCCGCGCCTCGATGCCCGGATGGGAGGCGTTCCGCACCGACCCGCACCACCGGCTGGACGTCGAGGGCACAATCGACGTCGACGGGTTCGCCACCGCCAGGCCGGTCACCGGGACGCTTGCGTTGTTTCCCGACGACGCCGGCGCCGCCGTCGAATACTCACTCTCCTTCTCCAGCGACGATCACGTCGACCTGCAGCTGCGGGGCGCCAAGGCCCAGCGGCCGGGCACCCCGCGCGCTCTCTGGTACGACTTCACCACGACACGCTTCGAGCTGACCGCTCCCGATGGCACCGCGCTACGGGGGCTCCTCCGCACCCCGACGCCGCAGGCGCTTCGGTGCCTTGCCTCGATTCGGGCCACCGCGGCGTCGGTCCCCCTGCGACTCGGAGCCCTGGGCCGGTTCGGCGTCCACTTCACCGCCGGGGCGGTCAAGGGACTGCTTCCAGACCGTAGGGTGACCCGGCGCTGAAACAGCACATCCTCACCGATTTTTCAAAGCCCCTCCACCCCCTGACACCGGGTCGACTACGGGTCTAGCGTTGGGCGCATGACTGATGCACAATCCGGCGTCACTCAGGCAATGACGCCCACCATTAACTCCGACATGGGTGAGTCGCTCGGCCTTCACTCCTTCGGCAACGACCTGGCCCTGATGGAACTCGTCGACTCAATCAACGTCGCGTGCGGCTTCCACTCGGGCGATCCGGACGCCATGGCCGACACCGTCTCCGCCGCCGCCTGCCGGGACCTCGGCATCGGGGCGCACCCCGGCCTGCCCGACCTCGCCGGCTTCGGCCGGCGCGAAATGAAGCTGACCCCCAACGAGGTCGAACACCTGATGCTCTACCAGGTGGGCGCGCTCTCGGCCTTCCTCCGGCGGGAGGGCGTCGACCTTCACCACATCAAGCCCCACGGTTCCCTCTACGGCATGCTCGCCCGCGACCACCACCTCATGCAGGCCGCCGGCAAGGTCGCCGCCCTCTACGGGGTGCCCTTCTATGGCCTGGCGGGCACCCAGCACCAGGTGGTGTGCGAGAGCCTCGGCATCGAATTCGTCGGCGAGCTCTACGTTGACCTCAACTACGGCCCCGAGGGCCAGCTGCTCATCCAACGCAGACCCGAGCTCACCGACCCGGTGAAGGCCGCCGAGCGCGTCCGCAGGGTGCTCGACGACGGCCTCGTCGAGGCCTCGGACGGGACGCTGCTGCGCATCGACTTTACGAGCATCTGCGTTCACTCCGACGCCCCCAACTCACCGGAGGTCGCGGCCGCAGTGCGCGAGGTGCTCTCCGACGCCGGCCGCCCGCAGGAGCCCGCCACCGCCTGAATATCCCATCCCCCCTTGGAAGGACGCGCACCATGGCTGACATTCTTTCCCCACTCCCGGGCATCTTCTACCGGAAACCCGCCCCGGACAAGGAGCCCTTCGCCTCCGAGGGGGACCGCATCGAGGCCGGCCAGGCCATCGGCATGGTCGAGATCATGAAGCAGTTCTCCGAGGTCCGCAGCGAGGTCAGCGGTACCCTCGAACGGTTCGCCGTCGAAGACGCCGGCGCCGTGAACCCGGGGGACGTGATTGCCGTGGTGGCCGAGTCATGACCTTCTCCAAGCTCCTCATCGCCAATAGAGGCGAGATCGCCGTGCGCATCATCCGCACCGCCCGCGAGCTGGGCCTGCGCACTGTGCTCGCCGCGAGTGAGCCCGACGCCACCTCCTACGCCGCAGAACTCGCCGACGAGGTCGAGGTGATCGGCCCCGCCGCGGCCGGCAAGAGCTACCTCAACACCGAGGCGGTGCTCGGTGCCGCCACGGCCACCGGGTGCGACGCCGTCCACCCCGGCTACGGCTTCCTCTCCGAAAACGCTGCGTTTGCCCGCGCCGTCGCCGACGCCGGAATGACCTGGATCGGCCCCGACGCCGGCGCCATCGAACTCATGGGCGACAAGTCCCGCGCCCGCCAGGCAGCGGAGGACGCCGGCGTTCCCACCTTCCGCGGCAGCCACGGCAGCCTCTCCCCGGACGATGACGCCGCCGCCATCGCCGCCGAAGTCGGCTACCCGCTGGTGGTGAAAGCCTCGGCCGGCGGCGGCGGACGCGGAATCCGCCTCGTCACAGCTCCGGAGGAACTCGAGTCAACCCTGGCCATGGCCCGGGCGGAGGCCCAGGGCGCCTTTGGTGATCCGTCGGTGTACCTCGAGCAGTTCGTTTCCGCCGCCCGGCACGTTGAGGTGCAGATCCTTGGAGACGGCGAACACGTGATCCACCTTGGCGACCGCGACTGCTCCCTGCAGCGGCGCCAGCAGAAGGTCGTCGAGGAGGCACCCGCCCCGGGTCTGCCCGAACCGGTGCGGACCAAGATCCTTTCGTCCTCCATCGAACTCGGGAAACTGTGCTCCTACCGGGGTCTTGGCACCGTCGAATTCCTCTACGACCCGGTGTCGCACGAGGCGGCCTTCATCGAGATGAACACCCGGCTGCAGGTCGAGCACCCCGTCACCGAGATGATCACCGGCCTCGATCTTGTCCGCGAGCAGATCCTCGTGGCGCGCGACGGTGTGCTCCGCCTGTCCCAGCAGGACGTCACCTTCACCGGCCACGCCTTCGAGTTCCGGGTGAACGCCGAGGACCCGGCGAGCAACTTCCTGCCGAGCCCGGGTACGCTGTCCCGCCTCGACTGGCCCGGCGGCCCGGGCATCCGGGTGGACTCCGGGGTCGTCACCGGCTCCGTCGTCGCCCCGTTCTACGACTCGCTGCTGGCCAAGCTCATTGTGTGGGACTCGCGCAGGGAGGACACCATCGTTCGTTCGCTCCGGGCCCTCGGCGAGGTGCGCATCGAAGGAGTGAAGACCACGCTGCCCCTGCTGCAGGCGGTGCTTGCCCGCAGCGAAGTGCGCGACATCGTCCACTCGACCAAGTTCATCGAATCGACGCCCGACCTGCTGGGAGTGACCTCATGACCGACACCGCGGTCCAACGGACCGACGCCCGCTACACCTGGGGCGGGGACGAGTTCCTGTTCGTTGAGATCGCCGAGGCCATGAGCCTTGCGGCGAACTATAAGGCGAACGCGATGGCGGCACTCCTGACGGCGCGCTCCCTGCCCGGGGTGACCGACATCTGTCCGGCGAACGCGTCGCTGCTTCTCCGCTTCAACCCGGATATCCTCCCTCCGGACCGGCTTGAGGCCGAGGTCCGCGGCGTCGAAGACGAGGTGGCGCACTCGAGCCACCAGACCCTCGACACCCGCATTATCGAGGTGCCGGTCTGGTACGACGACCCGTACACCCGGGAGACCGGCGCGCGTTTCCGCAAGGGGCACCAGCGCCCCGAGGGAACCGATCTCGACTTCGCCGCCGAGGAGAACGGGTTGGCCTCCCCCGCCGAGTTCATCCGCCGCCACCACGAATCGCCCTGGCTCGTCTCGATGGTCGGGTTCGTCGCGGGGCTGCCCTTCATGTTCCAGATCGTGCCGCAGAAGGATCAGCTGGAGGTGCCCAAGTACCTGAGCCCGCGCACCGACACCCCGGCGCTGACGGTGGGCCACGGGGGCTGCTTCGCCTGCATCTACTCAGTGCGGGGCGCCGGTGGGTACCAGATGTTCGGCATCGCGGCGGCGCCGATCTTCGACCCCGCCCAGCGCCTCGCGGACTTCCGGGACTTTATGATCTTCTTCCGCCCCGGCGACATCGTGAAGTTCAGGCCCGTGGAGGAGGCGGAGTACCGCGAGATCCAGGCGCAGGTCGACGCCGGCACCTACACCTACCGCCAGGCGCCGGTGGTCTTTGACCTCCAGCGGGCACTCGATGACCCCGCCGCCTATAACAAGGACCTTCTGGAGCGCCTTCATGGCAATTAACATCCTCGAACCCGGACTCGCGACGACGGTGCAGGACCAGGGAAGGCCCGGTTACTACAACGTCGGTATCCCGCAGGGCGGCGCGATGGACTCGCTGTCGGCCGAGATGGCCAACGCGCTGGCAGGCAACACCGCCGCCGAGGCGGTCCTCGAATGCACCTACCTGGGCCCGAAATTCACCACCGACGCCGACGCGGTGATCGCCGTCGCCGGCGCCCCCGTCGACGTCAAGGTCAACGGAGAACCGCGCCCGCAGTGGTCCCGGCTCGAACTTGCCGCAGGCGACGAGGTCTCCTTCGGCATGCTGCGCGGCGGGACCCGGTACTACGTGGCCGTGAGCGGCGGGATCGACGTTCCGGTGGTCCTGGGCAGCCGCTCAACCTACACCCTCGGGGCGGTGGGGGGCTTCGAAGGCAGGGCACTGAAGGCCGGAGACACGCTGCCCGTCGGGACGGCAATCGATGTGGGGACCGGCGGGTCGGAACGAACCGAGTTTGAGGAGGCGCTGCGGCCCTCCTTCGATAAGGAGGTCACCGTCCGGGTGCTGCCCGGACTCTACGACCACCGCCTCACGGAGGAAGGACTCGATACCCTGCTGAGCGCCACCTGGACCCTGACGCCGGTCGCGGACCGCACCGGGCTGAGGTACTCCGGACCCGACATCGCCTGGAAGCCGCGCACCCAGCCATTCGGTGCGGGATCCGATCCGTCGAACATCGTCGACGCCGGGTACGCGGTGGGCTCGATCCAGATCCCGGGCGGCAAGGAGCCGATCGTGCTGCACCGCGACGCCGTCTCCGGCGGCGGCTATGCCATGGTTGCCACGGTGATCAGCGCCGATATGGACCTGCTGGCGCGCAGCGCGCCCGGCACGAAGACCTCGTTCCGGGCCGTGACCCTTGAGGAGGCGCTGACGGCACGGGCCGAGGGCAGGGAGGCGCGTTCACGCATCTGGGGGTGAGCCCCCCCGGGTCGCGTCCGCCCCGCCCTACCCGGCGAGCGCGTTGCGGGAGGCGCGTTCGCGCATCTGGGGGTGAGCCCCGGGGGCCGGTCCACCCCGCCCTACCCGGCGAGCGCGTTGCGGGAGGCCACCGCAGCCGTGGCTGCGCTGCTCTCCCGCACGAAAAGTTCGGGCGTCAGGCGGAGGGGCTCAACCTGCTCACCGGCAATCACCCGGCGCAGCAGTTCGACGGCCCTCCGTCCGATTTCGAGCATCGGCGAGCGCACCGAGGACAGCGGGATGGGAAGCTGGGCAGCCAAGGAGGTGTCATTGAATCCGACGACGGCTATGTCCTGCCCCACGGTCAGCCCATGGGAGCGGATGGCGCCCATGGCGCCGATGGCTGCGAAGTCGTTCACCGCAAAGACGGCGGTGGGAATCCTGCCGCGGCGGGCCAGGAGGGTTTCGGCGGCTTCGCGGCCGCCCTCGGTGTCGAAGCGGGACCAGACGACGTCCGCGTCGGAGAACTCCCCGCCCAGTTCGCGCCAGCGCTGCCGGAAGCCGGCCGTGCGGTCGACCGCGGTGCTGGCGTAGGGCTCGCCGGCGATCACGGCCACCGACCGGTGGCCGGTGTCCCAAAGGTGGTCGGCAACGAGTTTCCCTCCGAGGTTGTCATCGCAGGTCGAGGACGGAAATCCCGGGTATCTGCGGTTCATCAGCACAAAGGGGATATGCCGTGCCGAGAGTTCGTGGACCAGCTCGCTGTCGGCGTGGATGTCACCGAGGATCAGTCCGTCCACCCTGCGTGCCAGCATGGTCTCGGCCTTGCGGCGCTGCTCCTCGGGGTTGTCGTGGGAGTTCATCACGAACGTGGAGTAGCGGGCTTCGGCAGCAGCCTCCTCCACCCCCTCGTACATGGTGGCCAGGACCAGGTCGGAGAGCCGGGGCACGATCACCCCGAAGGCCTTCGTCCGGCGGGTGCGCAGGCTTGCGGCACCGGGGTCGGGCGAGTAGCCGCGTTCCCGGGCGAGTTTCCGGACCCGTTCGGCGGTGGCCGACGACGCCGCTCCGCGGGCAATTTCAGAGGTCGAGTGAAGCACCCGCGACACTGTCGAGGGGTGGATCCCAAGTTCAGCGGCCAGGTCCTTCAAGGTGATCGGTTGTCGGCCTGTTCCCTCTGCGCGCATCCTGTTCCTCCCCCGTTGAGTTCGATCTTTCAAGCATGAACCTGTTGGAGACATTTCGGTTGACGAGACCCAGATCACATTTTAGGGTAATTTCCACGCCACCCAAACGATTGGGTAATTGCGGAGAGGGACCGGCACATATCCTGATGCCGGATCGTTCCGCAGCCCCGATTGCCGTTCCGCCTCCGCTTTCCGCTTCGTAGCATTCGTGACGGCCACCGGCCCCGGTCCCAGGACCGCCGCCGGTCGACCGATTCGGCACCCGCCGATCGCCGCTCCCGAGCACCACGCTCCCGAGCCCCCGTTTCCCCGTCCCTGTCAGCGGCGAACTGCACACAGTGCACCGCGGACAGCTCGCAACGGATGCCAGCACCTGAACCCCGGCACCCGAATTCCTGCACCCTCCTCCCCCGCCATCACCGGAACCCCGGAGGTGAAATGAACACCCCCAATGCCCCGCATGTGGCGCTGCTGGCCACCGGCGGCACCATCGCCTCGCGCAGCTCGGATGCCGCCGGCGGTGCCGCCCTGGCAGCGGACACCGGGGACGCGTTGCTCTCCAGCGCCGGAGACGGGGCCGTCCCCGTGCGGGTGGTCGATGTCATGACGAAGGGCTCCTACCGGCTGACCTTCCCCGATCTGCTCACCATCTGCACCGCCATTGAAGACACCCTCGCCGACCCCTCCGTGCTCGGGATCGTCGTGACCCACGGGACCGACACGACCGAGGAGACCGCCTACCTCGCGCACCTCACCCAGGACGATCCGCGTCCCGTGGTCTTCACCGGAGCACAGCACACGGCGGACCACGACCACCCGGACGGCCCGGGCAACCTGCGCGGCGCCCTCGCCGTCGCCGCCTCACCCGCCGCAACAGGGCAGGGCGTGCTCGTAGCCTTCGCGGGGAACGTCTTCCGGGCCGCCGGCGTACGGAAGACGCACACTGTTAATGCGCATGCCTTCAGCACGCCGGACCTCGAACCTGCGGGCACCGTGAGCGAGGCCGGGCAGGTCGAGCTGCGGCCCGTCCCGCCGGTCTACGAGCCGCTCCCCCTGCCGCCGTCGGGGACGGAACCCGCCCGGGTCGACGTCGTCACCTCCCACCCTGACGCGGACGCCGCCCTTCTGCGGGCGGCCCTCGCGGCCGGCGCGCGGGGGATCGTGCTGCAGGGAACCGGGAACGGCAATGCGAATCCCGCCATCTGTGCGGCCGTGGCGGACGCCACGGCGGACGGCGTCGTCGTCGTCGTCAGCACCCGCGTCCATGCCGGGCCGATCATGCAGGTCTATGGCGGCGGAGGCGGCAGGGACCTCCACTCCGCGGGGGCGATTCCCTCGGGGCTGCTGCGCCCGTCGCAGGCCCGGATCCTGCTCCAACTGCTCCTCACGCTCGGAATGCCGCCATCCCGGATCGCCGAGCAGTTCTCCCGTCGCGGAACCCTCGTGCCGCATGCAGCAGCTGGCCGTCCCCCGTTATCCGCTCCGTCGAAAGGTTGACCCATGACCAAGAACATCCAACTCGCATTCGGCGTGGACGTCGACGCCGTCGCTGGCATGCTCGGATCCTACGGGGGCGAGGACTCGCCCTGTGACATCTCCCGCGGGCTCTTCAGCGGCGAGGTCGGCGGGCCGAGGCTTGTGCGGCTCTTCGAGAAACACAGCCTTCCCTCCACCTGGTTCATGCCCGGCCATTCAATCGAGACCTTTCCCGAACTGACCCAGATGGTCGTCGACGCAGGCTCCGAGATCGGCGTCCATGGCTACTCCCACGAAAACCCGATCGCCATGACCCGTGAGCAGGAGACGGCGATCCTCGACCGCTCCATCGAATTGATCGAGAAGGTCTCGGGGCGCCGGCCCACCGGCTACGTCGCCCCCTGGTGGGAGTTTTCCCCGGTCACCAATGAGATCCTGCTGGACCGGGGCATCAAGTACGACCACTCCCTGATGCACAACGACTTTGAGCCCTACTACATCCGCGTCGGCGACAGCTGGAAGAAGATCGACTACGGCCAGCCCGCCGACACCTGGATGGAACCCCTTGTCCGGGGGAAGGAGACGGACCTCGTCGAGATTCCGGCCAACTGGTACCTCGACGATCTCCCGCCGATGATGTTCATCAAGGCCGCACCCAACTCCCACGGGTTTGTGAACCCCCGCCACCTCGAGGAGATGTGGCGCGACCAGTTCGACTGGGTCTACGCCGAAATGGACGAAGCGGTCTTCACCATGACCATCCACCCCGACGTCTCGGGCCGCCCGCAGGTCCTGCTCATGCTCGAGCGCCTCATCCAGCACTTCAACTCCCACGAGGGTGTCAGCTGGCACACCTTCGACGAGATCGCCGATTCATTCCTCGCCCGGAGCCCCCGAAAGGAAAGCTAGACATGTCAATGCAAGAGGCAGGCGTCGACCTCTCGACGCCAAGGGGAGACGAAAAGCGCCGTTTCCCGGCATTCACCAAGAAGCAGACGACGACGGCGACCGTCCTCGCCCTCCTCGCCTGGACGGTTGCGGTCTTCGACTACGGCCTGTTCGGCACCCTCCTGCCCGCCATGCAGGAGGAGTTCGGCTGGACCGCACCCGAGGCCTACGCCATCAACACCTGGATCGCCGTCGGTACGGCCATCGTCTGCTTCGGCATCGGTCCGGTCATCGACCGGCTCGGCCGGCGCAAGGGCATGATGGTCACGGTCGGCGGCACCGCCGTCGTCTCCGGCCTCACCGCCCTGATCCCCACGGGGCTCGGCTTCCTGAGCAACGGCCTGCTCATTTTCGTCCGCTCCTTCGGCGGCCTCGGTTTCTCCGAACAGGCTGTCAACGCCACGTACATGAACGAGGTGTACCAGGTCACCGAGGATGAAAAGAAGCACAAGCGTCCCGGCTTCCACTACTCGTTCATCCAGGGCGGCTGGCCGCTGGGCTTCCTCCTCGCGAGCGCCCTGGCCCTCGTTTTTCTCCCAATTTTCGGCTGGCGCGCCCTCTACCTGATGGCCACCCTTCCGGCCTTCATCATCGTTTTCCTCATTTCGAAGAAGCTCAAGGAAACCCCGCAGTTCGAGCTCCACCACCGCCTGACCGAGCTTGAGAAGTCGGGCAAGAGCGAGGAGGCGCATGCCCTGGCCCGATCCTTCGGCGTCGAGCACTCCTCGACCGCTCCCCTGAAGCGCATCTGGGAGCCGGAGCTGCGCCGGAACACGATCGTGTTCTCGCTCGCCTGGATCCTGAACTTCTTCGGCATCGCGATCTTCAGCGTCCTGGGCACCTCGGTCCTGGCCAACGCCAAGGGCGTCGAGCTCTCCACGGCCTTCTGGCTGCTGATTGTCATCAACCTGCTCGCCTACTTCGGCTACGTCTTCCACGGCTGGATCGGTGACAAGATCGGACGGAAGCGCACCATCATCGGCGGCTGGATCATCTCCGGGCTGTCGTTCGCCGTCATGCTGAGCCCGCTGGTGGAGAGCTCATTCCTGATCATCCTCACCTACGGCACCGGCCTGTTCTTCCTGGTCGGCCCCTACGCCGCCATCCAGTACTACATGGCGGAGTGCTACCCCGTCAGCTGCCGCGCCACCGGGCTTTCCTTCATCGGAGCGATGAGCCAGCCCGGCACCATCATCGGCGGCGCGCTCTTCACCATCGTGGCTACGGCCGCCGGCACCGGCGCCGCCGCACTGTGGGTCGGCGCCCTGGGCACCCTGCTCTCGGGCTTCATGATGATGGGTGCCAAGCACGTCGACGCGGTCATGCGGGAGGAGTCACCCCATGACATCCCAGCCTGAGGTAGCGATCATCACGGGTGCGGCGAGCGGCATCGGCCGCGCCCTGGCGGTGAGCTACGCGCAGCGCGGGGTGGTGTCGATCATCGGTACGTTCCCCGGTGATCCACACGACCCCGAGCAAACCCTCGACGCGGTGAAGCACGCGGGCGGCATGGGAATCATCCATGAGGTCGACGTCCGCTCGACAGAGTCGGTCGATGCGTTTGCCGAGCGCGCGCTCGCTGAGTACGGAAGGCTCGACTACGCCATCGCCAACGCGGGAATCCTGCGCAACGCACCCCTGAATGAGCTCTCCGACGAGAAGTGGGACGACATGCTCAACGTCGACCTCACCGGGGTGCTGCGCACCCTGCGCGCCGGTTCGCAGCGGATGAATGACGGCGGCGCCCTGGTGGCGGTGTCCTCGATCGCCGGCGGCGTCTACGGGTGGGAGGAACACGCCCACTATGCCGCCGCGAAGGCCGGTGTGCTGGGGCTGGTGCGCAGCGTCGCCGTCGAACTCGGACCCCGGAGGATCCGCGCCAACGCGGTGATCCCGGGGCTGATCGAGACCCCGCAGTCGCTCGATCCGGTCAACTCGCTGGGCCCGGAGGGGCTGGAGCGGGCGGGCAAGGACATCCCGTGGGGCAGGGTGGGCCGGCCGGAGGAGGTGGCAAGCGTCATCAGCTTCCTCACCTCGGAGGCGGCCGTGTACATCACGGGTCAGGCGCTCGTCGTCGACGGTGGGCTGACCGTCAAGATGAGGGCCTGATGGCCCTCTTCGAAGGGCGCGGGGTCGTCGTCACCGGCGGTGGCAGCGGGATCGGGGCCGCCATCGCCGAGGCGTTCCGGGTCGGGGGCGCCCGGGTGGCGGTGCTCGACCGGAACGCGGCGGCGGAAGGCACGATCGCCGTCGACGTCGCCGACGAGCACAGCGTCGCCCGGGCGTTCGCCACGGCCCGGGAGGACCTGGGGCAGGTGGACGTTCTGGTGAACAGCGCCGGGCTGCTCACCGAATCGCCGCTGCAGGACATGGGCCTCGACCAGTGGAACGAGACCCTCGCCGTCGACCTGACGGGCGTCTTTCTGTGCTGCCGGGAAGTGGTGGCGGAGATGCGGGAGCGGAAGTGGGGGCGCATCATCAATATCGCCTCGCAGCTGGGCATCAAAGGAGGGACCGGGCTTAGCCACTACAGTGCCGCGAAGGCCGGCGTAATCGGCATGACCAAGTCCCTTGCCCTTGAGGTCTCCGGGGACAACGTGCTGGTGAACTGCATCGCGCCCGGTCCCATCGAGACGCCGCTGGTCGACGGCATTTCGGAGGAGTGGAAGGCCGCCAAGCGGAAAGAGCTGCCGCTGGGCCGGTTCGGGACGCCGGAGGAGGTGGCGCCCACGGCGCTGCTGCTGGCGAGCGACCCGGGCGGGAACCTCTTCGTGGGGCAGACCCTCGGGCCTAACTCGGGCGACGTCATGCCGTGACGCTTCCTGGAGAGGGCTGATTCATGTGTGGAGCGTGCGGCCGGACCGTCGCCGCCGACGAGACGATAGGACCGGGGCGGACCCTGCGTCAGCACCTCCTGGTCGCCTCGGCCGTCAACGCCCTCTGCGCCGGGCTGCCGGGGGTTCCTCGAGTGCAGGTCGCCGGCGACTCCTGGCAGCTCCGGGGCGCCACCGGGGCCGTCACCCGATGCGACACCGTCGCGGAGCTGTGGTCCGCCGTCGCCGCCGCGTGTCCCGCTTCGGCCTTTGCCCAACTGGCTGGGCGCCTGGCCGCGGAGCGGGCGGAGGCGGACGGATTGACGCGCCGGGTAATCGACGCGGGGCTCCTGTGGTTCTCCCCCTGACCCGCACCCAGACACCGGGCCCGGACGCCCGGGTTTGTCCTATGCCTCCAGGTCCACCGATTCCCGGGCCGGCTCCATGTCGACGGTGCGCCGCAGCGGCCGTTCCTTAATGAAGAGCACGCATACGAGGGCGAGGACTGCGAAGCCGGCCGTGATCAGGAAGATCAGCGCGGTGCTGTCACCGTAGGCGGCGCGGATGATGTCGGCGACCGGCTCCGGCAGATTGACGAGGTCGAGGCTTCCGCCGGCCGCACCGGAGGGGTCGGCGGGCACTCCCGCCGCCGCAAGGCCCTCGGTGGTCCGGTTGGTGACCTGCGTGCCCAGGATGGCGCCGAGCACAGCGACCCCGGCCGCGCCGCCGATGGAGCGGAAGAAAGCGACGGAGGCGCTGGCCGAGCCGACATTCTTCAGTGCCACGGTGTTCTGCACGGCCAGGACGAGGTTCTGGAGCATCAGGCCAAGGCCCATGCCGAAAAGGAAGGTGTAGACGCCAACGAGCCGGAGGTCGGTGAGGTGGTCGATGGTTCCGGAGAGGCCCAGCCCGGCGATGAGGAAGACGGCGCCAAGGATCAGGAACCGCTTCCACTTGCCGAACCGGGACACGAGCTGTCCCGCACCGACAGAGCCGATGAGGTTGCCGGCGATCATGGGCAGGGTGAGCAGGCCGGCTTCGGTGGGCGTTGCGCCGCGTGCCACCTGGTAGTACTGGCCGAGGTAGGTGGAGGACGCGAAGAGCGCGATTCCGACCGCGATGGAGGCGAGAATGGCAAGCGCCGTCGTGCGCTCGGAGATGATTTTCAGCGGGATGATGGGCTCGACCACCCGGGTCTCGACGAGCAGCAGGAGCCCGAGCAGGACGACGCTGCCGCCGACCATCGCGGCGCTCTCCCAGGAGAACCAACCGTAGTATCCGTCCTTGCCGGCGAAGGACACCCAGATCAGCGCGAGGCTCACTCCCGCGGTGAGGAGGATCGAGCCGATCCAGTCGATGCTGACCTTGCGGCGGATGTGGGGAAGCTTGAGGGTGAACTGCAGCAGGATCAGGGCGACGACGGCAAGCGGGACGCAGACGAAGAAGGTCCAGCGCCAACCCAGCGGCGAGTCGACGATGAAGCCGCCGAGCAGCGGTCCGCCGGCCGTGGCGACGGCCATGACACCGCCGAGGTAGCCCGAGTACCGGCCGCGGTCGCGCGGCGGGATGATGGTGCCGATGACGGCCATCGCCAGTGCCGTAAGGCCGCCCATGGCGATGCCCTGGATCACGCGGGCCGTCAGGAGCACCGGAATGGTGGAGGCGAGGCCCGCCAGCACCGAGCCCGCGACGAAGATGACGATGCTGAGCTGCACCATGAACTTCTTGTCGAACAGGTCGGCGAACTTTCCCCAGATGGGGGTGGTGGCGGCATTGGCCAGGAGCGCTGCGGTGATGACCCAGGCGAAGTCGGTCTGGGAGCCGTTGAGGTCGGCCATGATCGTGGGCAGGGCGTTGGCAACGATGGTGCTGCTGAGGATCGCCGTGAACAGTGCCGCGAGCAGTCCGGTGAGGGCCTGCAGGATCTGCGCGTGCGACATCGAGGGCGGCTGGGCGGGTGCGGGCTCGACCGTTGGAGGTTCTTCTCCCGTGCTGGCTGTTGGATGTGTCTGTGAAGGTGTCGCTGAACGTGCCGTTGAGTGTGCCATTGTGCTTCCGGTGTTGCCGACAGGGGTCGGTGATGGCTGGCGGTCGTCGTTGCCCGTCGAGGGATCGTGCAGCTCCGGGTACCTGCAGCGTCAGTTCCTGAAGCTGAAGGTCCGGGGCTTGGGGTGATTCGTAGCCGAGGTCATGGATGGATGAGGCAGCCCGATGAAGCCAACGGAACCGGAAGGGTTGCACACCTCGATGTCCGGCCCATCCGGCGCGACGCTGTCATGGCGCTTTCCGCCGCGCGCTTCGAGAACACCGGCGGCCGGCGTGCTCGGTCGGGCCCGGGGTTCAATTCGTTGCTTACAGTAACTATAAACCCGATACCCGGACCGGTCAAGAGTCACTGCGGCCCGGCGGAGGCGCCCCGGCGGCGAAGTCAAGGGTGGAGCAGCCCGGGAAGAAGGTGGGCAAACCATTTTCCGGGCCCAGGCCGCGAAAGTACTCTTGATGCCATGGTTCGCCGGTGGGCAGGCACACTACGGCTGGGGCCTCCTGCAAAGTGGCGCTGCCTGCACCGCACTTGAGTGGAGTGCCGTTATGACCGAGAAGATTCGACGCCATCCCATCGCCGCACTGCTCGTATGGTTCTTCACCGTGGGCCAGCTGCTTGCCTTCCTTCCGCGCATCGTCGAAGCGCAGGGGGTCGAGCTGTCCGTGCCTCTCTTTGTCACGGCGAGCAACCTCATCGGACTCCTGCTGCCCGCGCTTGTCCTCACCTGGCTGTGCGACGGGCGCGCAGGACTTCGAGCGCTCCGGGACCGCATCCTCACCTGGCGGCGAAACCCGTGGTGGTACGTCTTCGTCGTCATCGCTGTGCCACTGGGAGCTGTTCTTCTCGCGCTCATCCTTGCAGGCCCGCCCGACGCCTCCGGGCCGGCCCTTCCCATGGCCCTGCTGCTGGGCCTGGTGCTGCAGACAGTGCTCGGCCTGATCATCAGCAACCTCTGGGAGGAGGTGGCGTGGACCGGCTTTGTGCAGGCGCGGCTGCAGCAGCGGCACGGCGCACTCCGTGCTGTTCTCCTGACAGCACCCCTCTTTGCACTGCAGCATGCCGCACTCGTGGCGGGAGGGTCGTTCGCGGCCACGATCGTCCTGCTGCTGGTGCTCACCCTGCTCGCCATCCCCTTTCGGGCGGTGACGGGCTGGCTCTACAACCGCACCTCGAGCCTGCTCCTTGTGGGGCTTTTCCATGCTGCGGGGAACGCCGTGGCGGTGCGGGAGTGGCCGGGAGACGGAATGCTTCCCTTGCTCTTTCCGGGCGAGAACTTTGGACCGGTCCATCTCCTGGTGTCCGCCGTCGTCGGTGTGATCGTGATCACCGCGACCCGGGGACGGCTGGGCACGGAACCCGCCGTTCCGGGAGCGCAGCGGCCGCAGGCGTACTCGCACCCGACAGGGCCAGCGGGCAGGGTTAGGTGATGGATCCGAATTCTGGAGAGAAGCTCCACGTCGTTGTCGGGGCAACCGGCGGCACCGGACGCGCTCTGGTACGTGAACTCCTGCGCCGCGGCAGGCGGGTTCGTGCGGTGAACCGCAGCGGCACGGCCACCATGCCCGCCGGGGTCGAAGTCGTGGCCGGGAATGCGCTGGATGCCGCAAGCATGGTCGCCGCGTGCAGGGATGCCGGCGTCGTGTACAACGCGGTTAACCCGCCCCTGCCGCGGTGGCGGGATGACTTCCCTGCCGCCATCGACGGCACCCTGGCCGGCGCGGAGGCCGCCGGCGCGCGTCTCGTCTTCGTCGATGACACCTGGATGTACGGCAGGGTGACCGGCCCCATGACCGAGGACCTGCCGCCACGCCCGGTCAGCAACAAGGGGCTCCTGCGGGCCTGGCTGGCGGAGCGGGTGCTGGCCGCGCACGCCCAGGGACGGGTCGAGACGGTGATCGGCAGAGCGACCGAGCTGTATGGACCTGCTGTCGAGTCGCTGCTGGGGCGCAACCTCTTCGGGCCCGCCGTGGGACGCGGGTCGGGGCTTTGGATCGGCAACTTTGACGAACCCCTGGCGCCAACGTTCATCGATGACTTTGCCTACGGGCTGGCCGACCTTGCCGAGCACGAAGGCACGCTCGGACAGGCGTGGCACATTCCCACTCCGCCGGCCGTGACCGCGCGGGAGTTCATCCGGATGATTTCCACGGAGATTCAGCGCCCCCTACCGGTCCGCCGGCTTGGACCCGGCCTCGTCCGCGCCCTGGGCACGGTTTCGCCGGTGGCTCGGGAGGGGGCCGAGATGCTGTATCAGTTCCAGCAGCCACACGTGGCCGACGCGTCACGGTTCCGAGCCGTCGTCGGGCCGGGCAGTGTCACCGACTACCGAACGGGAATCAGGCGGACGCTTGCCTGGTACCGCACGACGCCGCACCGGGGCCTCCTCCCGTCCGGAAGCTGACGAAAGCAGGCCCCGGTCCGCGCACGCCTACTTGCTGTCGGCGTGTTCCTGCAGGCGGGCAAGGATCTTGTCGAGGCGGTTGTTGCCCTCGACGACGCCGCCCTCCATACCGTTTTCGATCATTGCGTCGCGGGCCTCCATCGTCGGGTAGACGGCATGGGCCACGGCGCGGGTCCGACCTCCCTCGAGCTCTTCGAAGGTCACGCTCTCGATGCTGACATAGCCGGGGGCGCCGAGGAACTCGAAGGTCTGGATGATCCGCTCCGGCGGGGTTGCCGAATGGAAGACGCCGCGGAACCCATACCCCGTGCCGTCGGTGTCGCGGTGCACGAAGGACCACGATCCGCCGTCCCGCACGTCATACTCCCCCAGTTCCATGGTGAGCCGGTCCGGGCCGAGCCACTGCACCACCAGTTCGGGGTCGCTGTAGGCGCGGTACACGAGGTCGCGCGGGGCGTCATACTCGCGGACGATGTCGATGAACGGCAGGTTCGGAACTGCTGTGATCACTGTTGCGTTGCTCATGATTCCTTCTCCTTGAGTGTGTCGAGCACTGTGTCGAGGCGGCGGAACTGTCGCTCGACGGTGAGCCGGTGAATGTCGATCCAACTGGTCAATGCCTCCAGCGCAGCCGGATCAAGGTGGCAGGGACGTCGTTGTCCCTCCCTGGTGCGGGTGATCAACCCTGACTGCTCGAGCACCTGGATGTGCTTCGAGACGGCCTGCTTGGTGATGGGGAACGGTTCAGCCAGTTCGTTGACCGTCGCGGGCCCTCGGGACAACCGGGCGATGAGGGCCCGGCGGACGGGGTCTGCAAGGGCGGCGAATGCCGAGTTGAGCTGCTCCTCGGATCCTTGCTTCATTATCTACCTATCAGTTGATCAACCAATTGGTTGATAACAGAAATTTAGTCCTCTCCCCTAGCAGGGTCAAGGGATTTTCCCTGCTATTTTCTTTGACCCACCGCCTCCCGACGGAGCTCCAAGTGCAGACCCGCAGGGGCTCCAGAATCGACTTAAGCCTGTGGATATCCCTCATCCACTCTTCCTCCACAACGGCCCTTTTCCGGCTGGAATCGAACACGCGTTCGATAGAATGGGGGTATGGCAACGGCACCGGTCGAGGAGCACACGGGCACCGGGGATCTCCCCTCCGGTACCGGGGAGTTGCTCTCGGGCACGGGGGAGTTGCTCGCCGGGGCGCATGCCGCACTCACGGGATTTGCCGCCGATTTCTCCGGACGGTTCCTGCTGCTGGGGCGCCGGGAGGTCGCCGACACGGTGGCCCGGATCGAGGAGCTCTCCCGGATCGTGGACCATCTGCAGGTCCTGGGCGCCCACGCCGCCGACCAGCACCGCCTCGCCGATCCCGGGGACCGGCCGTGGGCTTCACCCGCTGACGGGCACCGGGCTTCACCCGTGGAGCGGCGGTGGGCTGTTCCCGGCGGCGGGCCGTTGGCTGCTCCCGGGGCGGGGCCGGATCGTGCCGGCGGTGCCCGGTCGGAGTTCCGCGATACCGCCGAGTACCTGCGGGGCCGGCTGCGGATCAGCCGGGCCGAGGCGGCCCGGCGGCTGCGCCTGGCCGCGGCCACCCTGCCGGCGGTGCCCGCCGGCGGGCTGGAGGCGCCGGCTGCGCTGGCGGTCCTGGGTGCGGCCTGCGGGGCCGGGCAGGTCAGCGGGCGGGCCGCGTCCCTGATCCGCGATGCGGTCGACAGGGTGCGGCCGGTGGCCGGACGGCCGGCCCTGGAGGCGATGGAGCGCCACCTCACCCACCAGGCCGTGGAGGGCGATGAGGACATCCTGCGCGCGGTGGCCCGGCGGTGGGAGAACACCCTGGACCAGGACGGGCAGGAGCCGACGGAGAAGCTGCTGCGGGCCCGCCAGGGCGTGTTCCTGCGCGGGCGCCGCAACGGGCTGCACCTCCTGGAGATCGGGGCCACGGACGAGCAGTTCGAACACCTGGCCACGGTGATGACCACCGCCACCAACCCCCGCCTGCCCGGCACCGGTGAGGCCTCGGGCACCGGATCCGCCGACGGGCCCGGCGGTGGAACACCCGGTGACGGAACAACCGGTGACGGCACAACCGGTGACGGCACAACCGGTGACGGAACAACCGGTGACGGCACAACCGGTGACGGCACAACCGGTGAGGACCCAGGTAGTGGATCGCCCGGTGCCCGGCTCGACGGAGACGAGCGGCCCACCCGGGCCCAGCAGCTGCTCGAGGCCCTGGTGGGCGCCTGCCGGATCGCCCTGGCCGGGACCGGCCTGCCCGCCGCCGGCGGGCACCGCCCCCAGGTCATGGTCACCATCGACTACCGCACCCTCCTGGGGGACCTGCACCGGGCCGGCGATGCGGTCTTCGCCCGGCAGATCCCGGCCCGCAGCATCCGCCGGCTCGCCTGCGACGCGGACCTCATCCCCCTGGTCCTGGGCGGGAAGGGCCAGGTCCTGGACCTCGGCCGCGCCCAGCGGCTGTTCCCTGCGCACCTGCGCCGGGCCCTGGTCGCCCGGGACAAGGGCTGCGCCTTCCCCGGCTGCACCATCCCGGCCACCTGGTGCGAGGCCCACCACATCACCCCCTGGGAAACCGGCGGCACCACCACACTCGCCGACGGGGTGCTGCTGTGCTCCCACCACCACCACCGCATCCACGACGGGCCCTGGAGCGTGCACTCCCGGCACGGCATCCCCTGGTTCCTCCCACCCCACCACCTGGACCCCGAGCAAAAACCCCGCCGAAACCGCTACTGGACAGCAGGACCCCCACAAGGAACCACTGAACTCCTTCTGGACTGAGCAGCTGACCAGGGACGCACGCAGCGTTGAATCTCGCCCGGCTGCTCCGGCAACCAAGCCGCAAGCAGCGGCTCGACCAGCAGACTTTCCTACCGCGCCGCCACCCAGCCGGTCCCCCACCCCCGATCGCACCATGGGCCCCTGCTCCGCCGAGGATGCGAGCCCAACCCTTGCCCTCTGACGGCCCGGCACCAGGTCCGGTGGACCAGCTTTTCCCCTGTGGCACTTGACACTTCCAAACTTTTGTCTGAGTCTTGGACGGAAGCTGCAATGGAGCACTCTTGATCGGAGCACCAGTGAGAAACACCCCTCCCCAACTCCTGCAGCGCTCCGTCTCACGACGCAGCGCCCTCCTTGGTGGACTCGGCGCGGCCCTTTCGGTTCCCTTCCTCGCCTCCTGTGCAGGCTTCGACACCAGCGGCGCCTCAGCCGCCAAGGGAACCGTCGGCTTCCTTTCCACCCAGTTCACTCCAGTCGAGGAAAAGCAGCGCTACGAAGACGTCCTCAAGAAAACCCTCAACGTTCCCGTCGCCTACAACTCCGTCGACCCCGGTGTCTTCACCTCCACCGTGCAGACCCAGTCCCAGGCCGGCAGCGTCCGCACCGCACTCCTGGGCGGACTCCACGGCGACCTCGCCCCACTCGCTGACTCCCTCGAGGACGTCGATCAGCTCCTCAACGATCTCTCCGGCAGCGGTTACAACCGGGAAATCCTCGAACTGACCAAGATCGGCGGCAGCACCTCCAAGTACGTTCCCTGGATGCAGGCAACCTACGTCGTCGCAGTGAACAAGAAGGCGCTCAAGTGGCTGCCCAAGGGCGTCGACGTCAACGACCTCACCTACGAGGACTTCCTGAAATGGGCACAGGCAGCCAAGAAGGGCGAGGGCCGACCCGTATTCGGCCTGCCCGCCGGTCCCAAAGGACTCCACCACCGCTTCTACCAGGGCTTCCTGCTGCCCAGCTTCACCGGCGGGCAGATCACCACGTTCCGCAACGAGGACGCAGTGACCGCCTGGGAGTACATGAGGGACCTCTGGGATGCCAGCGCTCCCGCCTCAACCAACTTCGACGCCATGCAGGAACCACTGGCCCGCGGCGAGGTCCTCGTCGCATGGGACCACGTGGCCCGGCTCATCGATGCCCCGGCCGACAACCCGGATGAATGGCTCATGGTTCCCTCCCCGAAGGGACCGAAGGGCCGCGGCTACATGCTGATCGTCGCCGGCGTCGCCCTTCCCAAGAACGGGCTTGAGCGAGACCGGGCCGAACAGGCCATCCGCGGACTCGCGAAACCCAAAACGCAGATCGAAACCCTGCGCAGCAACGCGTTCTTCCCGGTGGTCCAGACGGAACTCCCCACCGACCTCGCCGGAGCGATCGCCCTCGAGGCCGCCGCGGTGAAACTCCAGCAGGAATCGGCCGACGCACGCCTTGCCCTTCCTCCGGTGGGTCTCGGCGCCAAGGAGGGCGAGGTGTCCCAGATCTTCAAGAACTGCTTCCAGGAGATCTGTCTCAACGGTTCGGCCGTTCAGTCAACCCTGGATGACCAGGCCAAACAGCTCAACACCATCCTCAAGGACCTGGACGTCTCCTGCTGGGCCCCCGACCCTGTCTCACCCGGCCAGAAGTGCGAGGTAGCGTAATGACAGTCGATTCACCCCCGGCCCCGGTCCAACTGGACACGCCCGCCCGTCCCCGCCGCATTCCCCCCGCGGTCCTGCTGATCGCACCGTCGATCGTCTTCATGGCCCTGCTCCTCGGCTGGCCCGTCATCCAGGGCGTGCTCCAGGCCTTCCGCAGCGATGAAGGCTTCACCCTCGACTTCCTCACCCGCATGGTCGAGGACCCGTACTTCTGGCCCGCGGTCCGCAACACCCTGCTGCTGATCGTGGTGATGATCCCGCTCCAGTTCGCCTTCGCCATCACCATGGCGCTGCTCCTGCGGTCGAATCCGCGCCTGAACAAGGTCCACTTCTTCGTCTGGGCCATTCCGCTGGCCCTCAGCGACCTCGCCGCGGGCCTCGTCTGGCTCTCGATCTTCAACGACCGCGGTTACCTCAACTCGGTGCTGACCTCCCTGGGCCTCGGCTCCGTCCCCTGGCTCGCCTACGACAACCCCACCACCCTGTTCCTCTGCGTCCTCGTCGCCGAGGTGTGGCGTTCGACGTCGCTGGTGCTCGTCATCGTGGTCTCCGGCCTGCAGGGCATCCCCAAGGACTACGACGAAGCAGCTCAGGTCTTCGGGGCAACCTTCTGGCAGCGGCTGCGCCACGTTACCCTTCCCCTGCTCAAACCGAGCCTCCAAGTGGCACTGATCCTGCGTACCATCCTGGCGTTCCAGACCTTCGCCGTCGCCCAGGCACTCACCGGCCAGAACTTCCCGCTCGTCGTCGGCGAAACCTACCGCTGGTACACCGCCCTGCAGAACCCCAACGTAGCGGCAGCCCTCGCGCTGGTCATCCTCGTGGCCTCAATGCTGATCTCCGTTTTCTACCTGCGGGCACTCCGCGACAAAGGGCAGGAAGGCACCCGATGACGACGACGCAAACCAAACCCCTCGCACCCCAGCCCGACGTCGACACCGCTCCCCTGAAGCGCCTGCGCCGCGACCGGGCACTGCTCCAAGCCGCCTGCATCGTCATCTCGCTGTTCATGCTGGTGCCGATCTACCTGATCTCCCTCGCCGCACTCTCCACCCGGGAATCCCTCAACGACTTCCCCTTGAGCCTGCTGCCCACAAACCTCTCCTTCGAGACCCTCGGAGCGTTCCTCGGCTCCACCGGCATCCTCGGTGCGTTCGGCAACTCGCTGATCGTCGGCATCGGCACGCTGCTCATCTCCGCACTGATCGGCATCCCGGCCGGCTACGCCCTCGCCCGCTTCGCGTTCCCCGCCAAGGAGCCCTACCAGCTGTTCCTGTTGTTCACCCGCGCCCTGCCCATCGTGGTGCTCTCCGTGCCGCTGGCCCGGCTCTTCCTCACCGTCGACCTCTACGACACGACGTACGCGGTGATCCTGCTCCACACGGCGCTGGCCCTGCCCACCACCATCCTCATCTCCGCAAGCGTCTTCCTCAGCGTCCCCATCGACGTCGAAGAGGCAGCCCGGGTGTTCGGGTGCACCCCGGCCGGGGCCTTCCTCAAGGTGGTCATGCCGATGGCCCTGCCCGGACTCGCCGCGGCCTCCATCTTCACCTTCGTGATGTCCTGGAACGAGGTCCTCGGTGCCTCGATCCTCACCCTCGACCACCGGACGCTCCCGGCGCAGGTCCTCACCTCGCTCGCCGATTCACCCCTCGCCTACCGGTTCGCCGGAGGTTTCGCCCTGGTGATCCCCTCGATCATCTTCATCGCCTTCATGCGCCGCTACCTGACCAATATGTGGGGCTCGACCATCCGCTGACCCGCGCACCCCAACGCTTTCCTCAACCTTCGAAGGAGCCGATCATGGCGGACATCACCATTTCCCACCTCGTCAAGACCTATCCCGGCGGCACCGAGCGGGCCACCGACGACGTGTCGCTCGACATCGCCGACGGCGACTTCACCGTCCTGCTCGGCCCGTCGGGCTGCGGCAAAACCACTCTCCTGCGCATGCTCGCCGGCCTCGAACTGCCCGACAGCGGATCCATCGCCGTCGGCGGCAAGGACGTCACCTACCTCCCGCCGAACAAGCGCAACATGTCGATGGTGTTCCAGTCGTACGCCGTCTTCCCGCACCGCAAGGTCCGCTACAATATTGGCTTCGGTCTCTCCATGGCGAAGAAGCCAAAGGAAGAGATCGATCGAAAGGTCGCCTGGGCCGCCGACCTGCTGCAGCTCGGCCCCTACCTGGACCGCCTGCCCGCCCAGCTCTCCGGCGGCCAGCGCCAGCGCGTCGCCGTCGCCCGTGCCATCGTGATGGACGCCGACGTCCTCCTCATGGACGAACCCCTTTCCAACCTCGACGCCCTGCTGCGTCTCAACTTCCGATCGGAGCTGAAGAAAATCGTCAAGGATCTCAAGACGACGACCGTTTACGTCACCCATGACCAGAGCGAGGCACTTTCCCTGGGTGACCGCGTAGCCGTCATGCGGAAGGGACAGATCGCCCAACTGGGTGATCCGCTCGATGTCTACGACGCACCGGCGGACCGGTTTGTGGGCGGCTTCATCGGCTCGCCGCCGATGAACTTCATCAAGGCGGCGGTCTCCGGTGACGGCGGCGCACTGATCGTGGGCGACCAGCGCCTGCGCGCCCCGTCCCTGCTGCAGTCCTACTCGAGCACCGACGTCCTGCTGGGGGTCCGCGCCGAAAACGTCGCCGTGGACACCCAGCGCTCCTCAGGAGATGTCCCGGGAACGGTCCTAGTGGTCGAACCAATGGGTTCCTCGATCCTGCTCACGGTGGAGGTGGAGGGCCAGACCATCAAGGTCCAGGCGCCGCCGACCTTCCGCACCTCCCCCGGGTCGACGATCTGGCTGACCTTCTCCCCGAACAGCATGCGCTTCTACGACAGCGAAACCGCGATGGCGCTGGTGGCACGATGAGCATCGAGACCCTTAGCACCGCACAGCTGCGCGCCGCCGCCATCGAAGTCCTACGCGTGAACGACCTGGGCACCATGACCACGGCGGCTCCCAACCTCTACCCGCACATGTGGAGCTGGGATGCGGCCTTCATCTCCATCGGCCTGGCCCGGGTCAGCGTTCCCCGCGCCATCACCGAGCTCCGGACCCTATTGGCCGCTCAGTGGACAACCGGCATGATCCCCCACATCGTCTTTACCGACGACGACACGGGCTACTTCCCCGGGTTCGACCGCTGGGGAACCGCCAACGCCGCGGCGCTCCCGCCGGGGACCCGGAGCAGCGGAATCTGCCAGCCCCCGGTCCACGCGATCGCCCTGCGCCACATCCTCGACCGGGCCCGGGAGAACGGTGGGAGCGACCAGCAGGCCGCCGAGTCCTTCCTCGCCGAGTCCTTCGACGGCTGGCTCGCTTGGCACCGCTGGCTGGCCACCGTCAGGGACCCCGACGGCGTGGGCCTCGTTGAGATCCACCACGGCTGGGAATCGGGCTTCGACAATTCCCCGCGCTGGGACGGACCATACTCCCGAGTCGTCCCCGGGGAGGTCGAGCCGTTCACCCGCCGGGACACCCTGCACGTCGCCGACGCCAGCGAGCGCCCCGACGACGCCGAGTACACCAAGTACCTCTGGCTCGTCCAGCAGATGGCCTCGGTCCGGTTCGACGACGATGCCGTCCGCGACACCATCGACTTCCGGGTCCGCGACGTGTTCTTCTCCGGCATTATGGCCGCGTCGAGCGAGGTGCTTGCCGGGCTCGGGGATGAGCTCGGCCGCACCGGAGACGCCGCCGAGCTCCGGGAGCTGGCCGCACGGTTCCGTGCCGGGGTGGCGTCAACCGTCGATCCTGCCACCGGACTGGCCCGCGACTACGATGTGCTGGCCAGCGAGTGGATCTCCACCGACACGGTCTCCGGCTTCGCCCCGCTGGTAGCCGGCGGCGACCCCGGCCTGCTCGAACGCCAGCGTGACCTGCTCCAGGGGCCGCACTGGATGGGACACCCGGACCTGCGGTTCCCGCTGCCGCCGTCCACTTCTCCCGCCAGCCCGGCCTTCCGCCCCCGCACCTACTGGCGCGGACCGGTCTGGCCCTTCCTCAACCTGCTCCTGGGCTGGGCCAGCGCCCGCGACGGGCAGGAACACCTCCATGGAAGCCTGCGCTCTGCCTCCCTGGACCAGCTCTCGGACCTGAAGTTCGCCGAGTACTACGACCCGTTGAGCGGGACGCCGCTGGGCAGCTTCGCCCAGGCGTGGACTGCCGCGGCGGCCCTCGAATGGATCGGCGCGCCCGGTGGAGCATCGCCGGACACCCCGTCATGAGAACCGTCCTCGTCGCCAGCGACAAGTTCAAGGGCTCCCTGGGCGCCCCGGGAGTGTGCGCCGCCGTCGGCCGCGGCCTGACGGCGCACCGCCCGGACCTGCGGGTGGTGCGCATGCCCATCGCCGACGGCGGGGACGGCACCCTCGATGCGGCGGTCGGCGCCGGCTACGCCCGGCGGGAGGTGGTGGTCACCGGTCCCACCGGGGAACGGCTGGCCGCTGCCTTCGCCTGGCATGCGGGAACGGCCACCGCCGTCGTCGAGATGGCCCAGGCCTCGGGCCTCGAAAAGCTGCCCGGCGGAATCCCCGCCCCGCTGGCCGCCACCACCTACGGCACCGGTGAACTGGTGCGCGCCGCCCTTGACGCCGGCGCCCGCCGGATCATCCTCGGCGTCGGCGGCAGCGCCTCGACCGACGGGGGCCTTGGTTTCCTTGAGGCGCTCGGAGCCCTCGCCGTCAACCGGCGCGGCCGCGCCCTCGGCCGCGGCGGCGGGGCCCTGGCCGACCTGGGCCGGCTGGACTTCACGACACTCGATGCCCGGCTCGCCACCTGCGAGGTGATCCTCGCAACCGACGTCGACAACCCCCTCCTCGGGCCTCGGGGCGCGGCGGCGGTGTACGGGCCGCAGAAGGGCGCGTCACCCACCGACGTTGCAGCGCTTGAGGATGGGCTCCGGCACTACGCCGACGCCGTCCACCGCGCCTGCGGGTCCTCCCCCGACGTCAGCGAAGCGCCCGGGGCCGGGGCCGCCGGAGGACTGGGCTTTGCTGCGCTGGCGGTCCTCGAGGCCACCACCCGGCCCGGGGTGGAGGTGGTCCTCGAACTCGTCGGGTTCGCCGACGCCCTCGCCCGACTGCGCGAGGGCGACCTGGTGATCACCGGTGAAGGCTCCCTCGACGCCCAGACCCTCAGCGGCAAGGCGCCGGCGGGCGTGGCCCGCGCCGCCCTCGCCCGCGGCCTTCCCGTCGCCGCGGTCTGCGGCCGGCGGACCCTCACCGCAGGGGAACTGGAAGGGCTTGGCATCACCCGCGCCTACGCACTGACCGAACTGGAACAGGACCTGCAGAAGTCCATCCGCAACGCCGACGCCCTGCTGGGCACCCTCGGCCACCGGATCGCCGAGGACTGGTTCCCGGCGGCCTGACCCGGTGCGGTGCCGGAGGGCCGACCGGCCTGCGGTAGGCTGAACGACCGAACAGGAGGGGACTCAATGGCTGTTGAGCGTGTGCCCGCAGGGCTGGGTGGGGCCGCCTCCCACGGCAGCCTCCTTCACCTGATCCGTTCCACCGGCGGCCTGTCCCGCCAGCAGCTGCTGGCCGCCACCGGCATGTCACGTGCCACCCTCTACGAACGCCTCGATGCCTTGGTGCGCCGCGGCCTGGTCTACGAGGCCGAACCGCTCGAGGCCACCGGCGGGCGTCGCTCCCGGAAGATCCGGTTCGATGACCGGGGACGTGTGATCCTCGCCTTCGCCCTCGGCCAGACCCACGCCACGGTCAGTGTCACCGATACCGACGGCCGGCAGCTGCGCACCCGCACGCTGGCCCACCGGATCTCCGAGCCGGCCAACACCGTCCTGGGGCCGCTGCTTGCAGCCGGAGTCGAGCTGCTGGAGCAGGACCCTTCGGAGGTCCTCACCGGCGTGGGTGTGAGCCTGCCCTCCCCGGTCGAGGCGGCCACCGGCCACGTGGTCCACTCGACGACGATCCCCGGCTGGCCGCCGGACGCCGTCGTCGCCGCCGTGTCCGGGCGCTGGTCGGTGCCCCTCGTCATCGAGAATGACGCACGCACCGCGGCTCTGGGTGAACGCAGGACCGACGCCGAAACCCTCGTCTACATCAAGGTCGCCACCGGCATCGGCTGCGGGATCGTCGTCGACGGCTCGATCCTTCACGGTGCCCACGGCGCGGCGGGCGACATCGGCCATATCCGCGTCACCCCCAACGGCCCGGTGTGCAGCTGCGGCCGGCACGGCTGCCTTGCCACGTTCAGTTCCGGGCGGTCCCTGGGTCTCAAGCTCGGTCCGGCCGGCTACGCCACCCTCCCGGAGATCAGCGCCGCCGCCCAAAGGGGCGAACCGGTGGTGGTTGACGCGCTGACGGCGGCCGCCGACGTCCTGGGCCGGGCACTGGCGACCACCGTCACCACCATCAATCCCGACCGGCTTGTCCTCGGCGGCACGATCGGGGTGCTCCCTGCGTTCGTCGACCAAGTGCGGGAGCGGGTGCTTTCCGATGTCGTCGGACGGATCGCCGAGGGCCTCACCGTCGAAGGCGGGGCGGCGGGCGACGATGCCGCCCTTGAGGGGCTCACCACTCTGGTGATGCGGAAGGTTTTCGCCCCCGAGGCCGTCGACGGGTTCCTGCTGCAGTACGCGCTCAGCTAGCACCTCCGGTGCCCGCAGCGCGCCTCGGGTCCGATCAGCTCACTGCGTACCGGCGGACGAAATTGCGCAGGATCCGGGCGGGGTGATCCACCCGCAGACCGCGGGCGCGCCGCATGTAGTCCTCGGCCTCCTCCGGCGGGAAGTACCCGGCGTTGCGGTAGATGGAAATCCGTTCGACCAGGGCCTCGACGTCGAGCTCCGGGTGGAACTGGGTGGCGTAAAGGTTCTCCTTGATCCGGAACATCTGGATCGGGCAGGCCGGTGATGAGGCGAGGACCACCGCCCCTGCCGGCGGGGTGGCGCAGGCTTCCTTATGGCCGACGAAGGCGGTGAAGGCCTCCGGCATGCCCTCGAGCAGCGGATCCTCGAGGCCCGCTCCGCTGAGCGTCACCGTCGCGGCACCGACCGGTTCACCAAAAGTCCGATCGATCACCGCCCCCTGGTGCCGGCCGAGCGTTCCGACGCCGTAGCACGCGCCCAGGAAGGGAAAGTCCGCCGCCACGACGTCGTCGAGGAGGGCACCGACTTCCCGCTCGACCCGGCGCTGCTCGGCCGATTTCTCCTCCTCTGGATCCGAGGAGTTGTAGGGGCTGCCGCCAACGAAGATCCCGGAGTACCGCTCCAGGTCGATCGGCGGAAGCGGACCCTGCTCCACCCGCACCCGGTGAAGCTCGTCGGGTGCAAGCCCGCCGAACCGCAGGAACCCCTGGTATTCGCCTTCGGCGGCAGCGTCGTCGGCACGTGTGGCCAGCAGGAGAAACGGTTTCACCCCTCGAATGCTACTGCGTTCGGCACGGGGCCGCCGGGCCCGACCACCCGGACGCGCCACCTTCCTCTCCGCGGGTGGTCCGGGCCGATCGGTGCAAGAATTGAAAGGGAAAGCGAAAGGACAACGGGCCCGCCGACAGGCGCTGGCAGCCGCGCGAGCGGACCCTGCCGCCCGGCTCTTCTTCCGACGGAGGACAGGCAATGGACGCAGGGCAGAACGGCGGCGCAGGCGCGGAGGCCCCGCTGCGGGTGATGAATGTCCCCGAACGCCGCCGCTACGAACTTGTGGAAGAAGGGGCAGGCACGATTGGATTCACCGACTACCGGTTGCGCCCGTCCTCCAACCAGATCCTGCTCCTTCACACCGAGGTCAACCGGGCCTACTCCGGCCGCGGACTCGGGGCGCAGCTGGCCCGGTTCGCCCTCGACGACGCCGGCGCAAGCGGCCTGCGGATCGTTCCGCTGTGTCCTTACATCGCGACCTACCTCCGCACCCACCATGAATGGGACCACCTCATCGACAAGCCAGCAACCTCCGCCCGACCGGAAGCAGACCCTTCGTGACCACCGACTCCCAGCCCCGCACCGCCCGCCGCGTCTTCCTTGACAAGGAAGACCCCGCACTCTTCCGCGCCCTGAACGGCCTGGCCCTGAAGGTCAAGGAGGCGGCCGAAGCAGCGGGAATCGGCGCGGAACTCTCGGAACTGATCAAGGTCAGGGTCTCCCAGCTCAACGGCTGTGCCTATTGCCTTGACGTCCATACGGAGGAGGCCCTCGCGGCGGGAGTCGCCGCCCGCAGGCTGTCGGTGCTTCCTGCCTGGCGCGACACCGACCTGTTCAGCGAGCAGGAGCGGGCCGGCCTCGCTCTTGCCGAGAGCGCCACGCTGCTTCCTCCCTCGGAGGTCCTCGACGAGGAACACTCGAAGGCCCGGAAGGTCCTGAGCGACGCCGAGTTCTCCGCGGTGAACTGGATCGCCATCACCATCGGGGCGTTCAACCGCATCTCGATCATCAGCCGCCATCCCGTTCGGCAGTAACGGGTGGCGCCAAAGCCGCCCGGCGTGACAGGGCGTGTCAAGGATTTGACGGGCTGGTAAAGGCGCATAGGCTGTCCCCGGGGGCGCACCGGGCTCCCCTGGGGAGGAACTGGCATGGCATTCGGCGACGAGCTGAGGAGCGCCCGCACGGCGAAGAAACTCACCCAGAGCGAGCTCGGAGCCGGCCGGTACTCCGCGAGTTACGTTTCCCTCCTCGAAAGTGGCCAGCGCCAGCCCAGCAGGGAGATGGCCTGGCATTTCGCCGACCTGCTCCAACTGGACCCGCAGACCGTCCTCGGCTGGATTCGAACCGGCCCCACTGACGACGGCGGTGCGCTCGCCGCCGCCCTGCAGCACGCCCAGAACGCTTGGGATCTCAAGGACTATGCCCTCGCGGCCTCCGAGTCCGAATATGTGGCCAGCCTGGCCCGCGAGCAGTCGAATTCTGCGATCTGGTGGCACTTCACCAATCTTCAGGCCGAAGCGTACTCAGCCCTGCGGCGCCCCGATCTCGCGGAGGAGACGCTCACCGAACTCCTCGCGCACCCCCTGACCGATGAGTGGCCCGAGCTCGAGGCGACCGTGCTGAGCGCGCTCTCCGTTGCGAAACGCGCCACCGGAGCCCTCGACGAGGCGATCACCCTCGCCCGCTCCGCTGTCGCCGCCGCATCCTCACTTCCCGACCACTCGGTGACCCGCCTCAAATGCGGATTCATTCTCGTGGCTGCCCTGTCGGTTCGGGGGGACTACGAGGAGGCCTGGGAGGAAGCACTTCCACTCACCGACCTCTCAACAATTCCCGGCATGTCCTCCCCCACGATCGGAAGGGCCGGCTGGGTTGTCGGCAATATCGCCTTCCGCCGCGGCGATGTGGAAACCGGCCTGGCCCAGCACGCCATCGCGGCACAGCACCTCACCCCCCACACCGACGTGGGACTCTGGGCACACTTTAACCGGGCCTCCGCCTCGGTGCGCCTCCTTGCCGGCGTCTCCGACGACGCCGTCGAACAGTGTCTCGCCAACGCCGATCTGGGGTTCCGCATCGCCGGCACGGATTCCGAACGGTCCGAACTGCTGCTCGCTTGGGCTCATCTCAATTCGCTGCGCGGCGACCTCGATGCCGCCTATGCGCTGATCAAACAGGTGAATGACCCGGAGGACCTTGAGTTCGAATCCGCAGGCCTGATGCAGCGCCTCCTCGGCCAGTACCACGCCAGCGTGGACGCACCGGTGCCGGCCCGCAGGCACTACCTCCGGGCGGCCAAGCACTACTCCGACGCCGGAGACCCGGAAACCGCGTCCGAGGTCCTCAACGAACTGCTGGACACCAGTCTCTGACCGACCGCTTAATGGAGACCGCCCGCCCACCGGCTCAATGCAGGTGGGCGGGCGGGAGCTGAATGCCGGACTAGGAGCCGACGGCGGCTGAGGCTGCGGGCCCCGGCTGCCACTGCGGGAGGATCATCTCGCCCTCATCCACGACGTTGTCGTGGGTTTCCTTCGCACCGTTGGTGACGATGGCACGGATTACCTCGACCGGAAGCTTGGGCTTCCGGTTTTCGTCGGTCAGCCCGTTGGCCTCCTGCATCGTGTCGGTGAGCTGGGTGTAGCAGAATCCCGCGAGCACCGGGCTCGTCTGCAGGGCGGAGAACAGGCCGCCCACGCGGTCGGCGAAGTCTTCGGGGGAATCGACGGTGGAGTAGCCCCAGGTGACGATGGGGCTGTTGGGCGCATAGGTCACGCCGCCGAACTCCGAAACCATCACCGGCTTCCCGCTTCCACCGGTGGGAAGGGTCGTCAGCCTGCGGCCGGCCGGCCCCACACCCTCCACGAGGCCCTCGACCGCCTCAGCGTTCGCATAGTTCGCCTTCAGCCCGTCGTGCGTCGTCGTGTAGTCGTGGATGGTCAGCAGATCGGACTCGGTGTGCTCCCAGCCGTCATTGGAGACGACGGAGCGGGTCGGATCGAGGGCCTTGGTGAGGTGGTACAGGGCCTGCACGAAGTGCTGCTGGGCGGGATCGTGCGAGATGTGCTGGACGCCCCAGCTCTCGTTGACTGGAACCCACGTGACGATCGAGGGGTGGGAGATGTCGCGTTCGACGACACTCATCCACTCACGGGTGACCCGCTGGACGGCGGTCGGAGAGAATTCGAAGGTGCTTCCGATCTCGCCCCAGATCAGCAGGCCCAGGCGGTCGGCCCAGTACAGGAAGCGGGGGTCCTCGACCTTCTCATGGAGCCGGGCCGAGTTGAACCCCAGGTCCTTGATCAGCTGGATCTCGTCCTGGATGGCCTGGGAGTCCGGCGCGGTGTACAGGGAGTCTGGCCAGAAGCCCTGCTCGAGCACCGAGCGGACGTAGAACGGGCGGTCGTTGAGCAGGAAGTGGCCGCCGGCTTCGCCCACGCTGCGCAGGCCAAGGTAGGACCAGATCTCGTCGAGGACGTTGCCCTCCCGGTCCATCAGGACGACGCGCGCATCGAGAAGCCGCGGGTGGGCAGGGGACCACAGGAGATTCTCATAGGCCTGGCCATTCGCCTGGTGGGCCAGCGCGCTCGTCATGGTGAACCGCGGCTGGGAGGAGAACACCTGGTGGGTGCCGAGGGGCTTGCCGCGGTAGCTGAGTTCGACCCGGACGCTTACCTCGTCGACCGGACGGGAGGACAGTTCGACGTCGAGGCTCACCGTCCCGCCGGGCACATCCGATCGCCAGGCGATCCGGCGGACGGAGGTGGCGGGGACGGCCTCGAGCCAGACGCGCTGCCAGATCCCGGTGGAGCGGTGGTACCAGATGACGTGGGGCTCTTCGAGCCAGTCCTGCTTGCCGCGTGGCTGGGAGACGTCGTGGGGGTCGTCCTCGGCCCGGACGACGAGGACGAAGTCCTCCCCGGTCCTCGCCTGGTCCGTGATATCGAAGGAGAACGGTGTCTGGCCGCCCTCGTGGGTGCCCAGCAGCCGGTCGCCTGCCCACACCGAGGCCCGGTAGTCCACCGCGCCGAAGTGGATCAGCACCCGGTCGTCGCCGCCGGTCCACCCGCTTGCGGCAATGTCGGCCGGGGTGAGGGTGCGCCGGTACCAGACCACCGGATGGAAGCCCGTGTCACCGATGCCGGAGCGGGTTGACTCGGGCGGGAACGGGACGAGGATCCGCTTGCTGAAGCTGTTCTTCCCGGCTGCCCACCCGTTGGCAATCCCGGTATTTGAGTCGTCATGCTCGAACTCCCATTCCCCCGACAGATCGTGCCAGTGGCGCCGGACGAGCTGGGGCCGCGGGTAGGTGCCGTCTTGGGTGCTTGCGCTGAAGGAGGAAGAGTTAGGCATGGCGTCAATCCTGTCCGAATTTTTCAACGCTGTAAAGTCGATTCCGCTAAACGTTTCACCATGACGCGGCTTCGGCGGAAGAGACCTCTCAGGCCGACGGAACGGCCGGCTCGCCCTGGGGCATGGGCAGCTCGGAGGGCACGGAGGGCGTGCTCTGCCGGATCGTGAGTCCATGGGGAACGATCCGGTGCCGACCGACACCGCGGAAGCCGTCGATGCGTTCGGTCAGCAGTTCGAGCGCCGTCGATGCCAGCGCCGACTTGTCCGGAGCCACCGAGGTCAGGCTCGGCGTGGTGTACTTTCCGATGGCCGTGTCGTCCCACCCGAGCACCGCGATTCCGTCCGGCACCGAAATGCCGGCGGCGGCGCAGGCCCGCAGCGCCCCGGCGGCGAACTTGTCATCGCGGCAGACGATGCCGTCGATGGAGACCCCCCGCTCCAGGGCAGCCCGAACCGCCTCACCGCTGGCTTCGGACGAGAAGTCCTGCACCGACAGGACGAGCCCGGGGTCCGGATCCAGTCCCGCCTCGATCAGGCCCTGCTGGTACCCCAGCAGCCGCTTGTCCGTCGAGAAGGTGACGTCATCCTCGACGACGCCGAGGAAGGCGATGCGGCGCCGTCCCTGCCCGAGGAGGAACTGCACCGCTTCGGCCGCTGCGGCAACGTTGTCGATCATCACGTGGTCGCTGGTCGCCGGCATCGCGCCCTCCCCCAGCAGCACCAGGGGAGTGTCGTGGTGGAGCTTCGCGATGGACAACGCGCCAATACTGACCGGGTGGAAGATGATGCCGTCCACCAGGCCGGCTTCCCGGTCCTCGAGCACCGCGTGTTCAGCCTCGAGTTTGCCCAGGGTCTGTTCAATGATGACCCGGTAGTTCCGCCGCGCCGCCTCTTCGGCGATCTGGCGGGAGAGCTCTGAGAAGTAGGGGTGGTCGATCTCCGGGATGGCGAGGGCGATCATTCCGGTTTTGCCCGTGACGAGGCGGCGGGCGGTCAGGTTCGGCCGGTAGCCGAGCTTGTCGATGGCGGCCTGCACCCGGCGCCTCAGTTCGGGCGCCACATGCGGGTAATCATGGACAACGTTGGACACGGTTTTCGTCGACACGCCTGCGACTTCGGCCACGTCGACAAGTCTTACTCGCTTCACTGCCACCCCCTCCCTGGAGAATTAATACTAGTGGACAGCTCGGTCTCATTGGGGCTTACTAGACATACAAGTTTACAGCGCTGTATCTTGAGGCAACGTCTACGGAACGCCGCCTCGCCGGATGGGCCGCCTGACAACGATGCGAAACGCCCCTGGCGCTGAGCACCACTTTCACCGAGGAGGACAATGATGACCTATCCGAAGCGGTTCATCCGTAACCGTGTATTCACAGCCACTGCCATTGGGGCCACCACCCTTCTGGCACTCACCGCCTGCGGAGGCGGCGGAGCCCAGCAGGGCACGGCCACGGAGTTCACCGGTGAATACACCGGCCCGAAGGTCGAACTCGACTACTGGAACGGGTTTACCGGCGGTGACGGCCCGTTCATGGAACAGATGGTCGAAGAATTCAACGCCGAGCATGACAACATCAAGGTCGTCCCCAACACCATCAAGTGGGCCGACATGTACCAGAAGCTTCCCGCCGCCGTTCAGGCCGGCGAGGGCCCTGACGTCGGGGTCATGCACCTTGAGCAGTTGTCGACCAACGCCGCCCGCAACGTCATCGTTCCCGTCGATGACCTCGCCGAGGAACTCGAGCTGACCGGTGATGACTTCACCGAAGAGGTCTGGGACGCAGGCGTGTACGAGGATAAGCGCTACGGCATCCCGCTGGATGTTCACTCCCTGGCGATGTACTACAACACCGAGCACTTCGAGAAGGCCGGCATCACCGAGGCCCCCACCGACGCCGCATCCTTCGAGGACGCGCTGAAGAAGCTCAAGGCCGCCGGCTACGACAACCCGTTCTGGATGCCCGCGAAGTGGCCCAGCCACCTCATGAACCTCTCCCTCCTGTGGCAGAACGGCGGCGAGCCCTACGACGCCGATGGCGCCAAGGCAACCTTCGATTCCGAGGCCGGCGTCGAGGGGCTCGAATGGCAGACCTCAATCATCGAGGATGGGTACAGCCCCAAGAACGTCGCCATCGATTCCCAGTACGTCGCCTTCAAGAACGGTGAAAACTCCATCACCTGGGACGGCATCTGGCAGTTCAACGACCTCGAAGCCGCCGGCGTACCTTACGCCGCCGCTCCGATCCCCGTGATCGGCGAGGAAGACGCCGTGTGGGCCAGCTCGCACAACTTCTTCCTCCCCCGCCAGGCCACTCCCGACGAGAACAAGCTGAACGCCGCCAAGGTCTTCATCGCCTGGATGAGCGAGAACTCCGATACCTGGGCCGGCTCGGGCATGATCCCGGCCCGCACGTCGGTCCGCGAAGGCGGAGCACTTGATGGAGCCCCGCAGGAACCGATCGCTGCGAAGGTCGACTCCATGAAGTTCCTGCCTCCCGTCCCGGGTCTGGGCACCGTCCAGGCCGAGACTCTCGAGGTCGGCGTCGACAACGCGATCCTCGGGGAGCAGGAGCCCAAGGAAGCCCTTTCAAAAGTTGCTGCGAAAGCATCCCAGCTGATGGAAGAAAACCAAGCCTCGTTTGGAAAATAGCCGAAAATGAAATCCTCATCCCAGGTGGGCGCCTCCTCGAAGGAGGAGGCGCCCGGGCGTCAGCCGACCACTACGCCCACCCGAATTGCGGCCCCGAAAACGAATAAGGGTGTCGCCAAGCAGGCCGCAGGCACTCCGTGGCTGTTCCTTGCTCCGTACCTGATCCTTTTCATCGGGTTCGTCCTCATCCCCATCGTCTTCGGCCTCTGGATCAGCCTGCACGCCTGGGACTACACCCGTCCGCTTCAGCCCTTCGTCGGGCTGGCGAACTACGTGTCGCTGTTCCAGCCCGACTCGCCCTACTTCGAGAGCTTCTGGAGCTCGATGCAGGCAACGGGCATCTTCACCGTCTTCAGCGTTCCGCTGCTGCTGACCATCCCGCTGGCCGTCGCGCTGCTGATGGCCTCGAAATTCCCGGGCCGGAACTTCTTCCGCGCCGTGTACTTTGCCCCGTACGTCCTTGGCGTCGCAGTGATTTCGGTGCTCTGGCGCTACCTGCTCGACAACAACATCGGCCTCGTCAACTACTACCTCGGTGTGATCGGCCTGCCGGACAACATCGCCTGGACCACTTCCACCCCCGCGGCGTGGGTTGCCCTGATCGGCGTGACGGTGTGGTGGACCCTCGGGTTCAACGCCGTCATCTACCTGGCGGCCCTGCAGGACATCCCCGCAGAGCTCTATGAAGCGGCACGGGTCGACGGCGCCAACAAGTGGCAGCAGTTCCTCAACGTCACGATCCCGGGGCTGCGCCCCGTGTTGTCCTTCGTCACCATCGTCACGCTCATCGCCTCGGTGAACATGTTCGGCCAGTCCTACCTGATCACCCTTGGCGGCCCGGGCCGTGAGACCCGCACCGCGATCTACCAGATCGCCGAAACGGGCCTGCGCAACTTCCAGATGGGGAACGCCGCCGCAATGAGCTACGTGCTCACCCTGTTCCTCATGCTCCTGAGCCTCATCGTGTTCTGGCTCTTCCGTGAAAAGAAGGAGGGGAAATGACACAGCTCACCGAGACTGGTGCGTCAACAGCATCCGGCGCATCCGGGGCGGGGAACAGCGGACGCCCGTCAACGAAGCGCTCCGATCCAGCCGGACGGCGCAGGATGGTCCTGCGCCTGATCATCCTCAGCATCGTGGCGCTGATCTTCATCAGCCCGCTCATCTTCATGTTCGTCACCTCCTTCAAGACGCGCGAGGATGCCACCGGAATCCCGCCGAGCTGGATCCCCGACCCGTGGACGCTGCAGGCGTACGAGTCGATCCTGGCTCCCGGCAGCAGCACCCCGGTGCTGCGCTGGTTCCTCAACAGCATGGTGGCCGCCCTGCTCCACGCGGCCCTCGTCGTCGTCATCTCCGCCCTCGCCGCCTACCCGCTGGCGCGCATGGAGTTCCGGGGCAAGAAGATCGTGTTCGGCGTCATCGTCGCCACGCTGCTGGTGCCCCCGGTCATCCTGATCATTCCGAACTACCTGATCGTGAGCGGCCTCGGCTGGCTCAACGCCCTCGTGGCAATCATCGTCCCCACCGCTGCGTCGGCCTTCGGCGTGTTCTTCATGCGGCAGTTCTTCGGTGCGCTGCCTGAAGACCTCGAGGAAGCCGCAAGGCTCGACGGGGCGAACCGGTTCGAGATGTTCACGAAGATCATCCTGCCGCTCGCGAAGCCCGCAATGGCCACGCTGGCGCTGCTGGCGTTCCTCACCAACTGGAACGACTTCCTCTGGCCGATCTACGTGCTCTTCAGCCCCGAGGTGCAGACCCTGCCCGCGGGCCTTTCAACCCTCCAGTCGGCCAACGCCGTGCGGTACGACCTGCTGATGGCCGGTGCCGTGATGGCAAGCCTTCCGGTCCTGGCGCTGTTCGTCTTCCTCCAGCGGTTCATCATCGAAGGAGTCTCACGCTCCGGCGTGAAGGGCTAACCCCGAAGGGCTGACTCCTGAAGGGCTGACAACGGTTCCCGATTCCCCCGGCGCACGCGCCGGGGGAATCGTCCGTTAAGCGCCACGTCGGCGGACGACGGAACCTCGATCCCTGCGCACTAGACTCTTGGAGGCAGCTCCCGCGAGGGCGCCTTACAAGCAAGCACCCAGCACCCAGTACCCAGCACGCAGAACCCACCCCAGAGGAACTCATGACACCGATGGACCCCGCAGTGCCCGTCTCGGGCCACCAGTACACGCTTCGCGCCGGCGGCTACACCGCCGACATCGCCAGCGTCGGAGCCTCAGTCCGCCGGCTGCGCTTCGAGGGCCGGGACCTCGTCGTGCCCTACGAGGAATCCGAAATCCGTCCCTTCTTCCGCGGTGCGCTCCTGGCGCCCTGGCCCAACCGGGTCGTCGACGCCCGGTACACCTTCGGCGGGAAGGAAAACTTCCTGGCCATGACCGAGCCCAACCGCGGCCACGCCCTGCACGGGCTGATGGCCTGGCAGGACTGGCTTCCTGAGGAGCACACCGGGTCCTCCGTCCGGCTTCGCGCCGAGGTGGTCCCCCAGGACGGATACCCCTTCCGCCTTCGAGTCCAGGTCGACTACGTGCTCGACGACAACGGCCTGCACACCACGGTGACGGCGACAAACACCGGGCCCTCCCCCGCCCCCTACGGCACCGCGCCGCACCCGTACCTCGTCGGCGGGAACGGCCGCGTCGACGAATGGACCCTCTCCCTGCCGGCGGACTCCGTCCTGAACGTCACCGAGGACCGGCTGATCCCCACGACCCTCGACCCGGTAGACGCGGAGTTCGATTTCCGTGCTCCGCGCACCGTGGGCACGACCTTCATCGACCACGCCTTCACGGATCTCGCCTACGACGGCGGCGGACAGGTCACGGTGGGCGTCACCGGCGCCGACGGCCGCGGCGCGGGCATCACCTTCGGCCGGGACTGCCCCTGGGTGCAGGTCCACACTGCGGACCAGCCGGACCCTGCGGTCTCCCGCGTCGGCATGGCCGTCGAGCCCATGACATGCCCGCCGGATGCCTTCAATTCGGGCACCGACCTCGTCGTGCTGGCTCCCGGCGGTTCCCACGAGGCGCGCTGGAGGATCCATACCCTCTAGGGGCCAACAAAGGGTTGCGGCGGCTCCGCGGGCCTGCTAGTCCTGAGGGACAAGGTGTTCCGCAGAGGAACCGGCACGCGCTCAGGGACGAGCGGTGCCGAAAGAAGGGAAGTGCACCGTGGTCCGCAGCAACCCTCCGGTCGAGGAACCCGACGAGAAGAACGTCGAGGTCAAGGACCGACCAAAAGACTGGGCCGCCGGCGTGCCGGGGGTCTACTACTCGATGAAGCCGGCGATCGAGCACATGGGGGTGGACCGGACCCGGAAGACCCTGCTGGCGCTCAACCAGAAGGACGGCTTCGACTGCCCCAGTTGCGCCTGGCCCGACCCGAACCACCGCAAGGCCTTCGAGTTCTGCGAGAACGGCGCCAAGGCGGTCACCTGGGAGGCCACCCCCGTCGTCATCGGCACGGAGTTCTGGGCCGAACACTCGCTGACCGACCTGCGCTCACGCACCGAGTACTGGCTCGGGATGCAGGGCCGGCTCACCGAGCCTGTCTACAAGGCCGCCGGCGAGGACCACTACCGCCCAGTTGGCTGGGACGAGGCGTTCTCGATCGTTGCCCGGAAACTCAACTCCCTGGACTCCCCGCATGAGGCGGCCTTCTACACCAGCGGGCGGACCTCAAACGAGGCGGCGTTCCTCTACCAGCTGTTCGTCCGGGGCTTCGGCACGAACAACCTGCCCGACTGCTCGAACATGTGCCATGAGTCCTCGGGCTGGGGCATGGGCCAGACGATCGGCATCGGCAAGGCCACCATCACCTACGACGACTTCGCGAAGTCGGACCTGATCATCATCCTCGGCCAGAATCCGGGGACCAACCATCCGCGCATGCTCACCGCGCTGGAAGAGGCTAAGGAGTACGGCGCGAAGATCGTCGCCGTGAACCCCCTGCCCGAGGCGGGCCTGCGGAGGTACAAGAACCCGCAGCGGGTCAGCGGCATCGTCGGGCGCGGCACCGAGATCGCCGATCAGTTCCTGCAGATCCGGCTCGGCGGCGACATGGCGCTGCTCCAGGCCGTTTCGAAGCGGGTGTTCGAGGCCGAGGAACGGAATCCGGGCAAGGTTCTCGACCACGACTTCCTCGAGAAGCACTGCGAAGGCCTGGAGTCGCTTAAGGAGCACCTTGCCCAGCTCGATGAGCAGGCCGTGCTGGAGGCCACCGGGCTGCGCAGCGAGGAAATCGACGAGCTCGCCGCACGCTACCTTCGCGCGGAGCGGGTCATCATCACGTGGGCGATGGGGATCACCCAGCAGAAGAAGGCGGTCCCCACCATCAAGGAGATCATCAACCTGCTGCTGCTGCGCGGCAATATCGGCAAGCCCGGTGCCGGTGCCTCCCCCATCCGCGGGCACAGCAACGTGCAGGGAGACCGCACCATGGGCATCTGGGAGCAGATGCCGTCGACCTTCCTCGACGCGCTCGGCAAGGAGTTCTCGTTCGACGCGCCCCAGGATCACGGCGTCGACGCCGTCGAAAGCATCCACCAGATGCGCGACGGGAAGATCAAGGTGCTCATTGCCCTCGGCGGGAACCTCGTCTCGGCCATCTCCGACACGCAGGTCGCCGAGGCGGCGTTCGCCAACACCGAGATGACCGTGCAGATCTCCACCAAGCTCAACCGCTCCCACCTGATCACCGGTGAGGAGGCCCTCATCCTGCCGACCATGGGCCGCACCGAGATCGACGTCCAGGAGAGCGGCCGCCAGTTCGTCTCGGTCGAGGACACGGTGTGCGCCGTCCACCCATCCTGGGGCAGCGTCGAGCCGGTGTCGCACACCCTGCTCTCCGAGCCCGCGATCATCAGCCGCCTCGCCCGGGAGACCCTCGGCGACCGGGTGAAGGCCGACTGGGCGGGCTTCGAGAAGAACTACGACCTCATCCGCGAACACATCTCCCACGTCGTTGAGGGCTGTGAGAACTACAACGAGAGGATCCGCCAGGAGGGCGGCTTCGTGCTGCCCAACGGGCCGCGGGATTCGCGGACCTTCCGCACCCCCACAGGGCGAGCCGTGTTGACCGTGAACGATCTGGAACCCCTCGAGCGTCCGCCGGGCACCCTGATCCTCCAGACCGTACGCTCCCACGACCAGTGGAACACCACCATCTACGGGCACAACGACCGCTACCGCGGCATCCGGAAGGGCCGCCACGTCGTGTTCATCAGCCCCGAGGACATTGCCGAGCTCGGCCTGTCCGACGGCCAGCAGGTCGACCTGCACGGCGTGTACGACGACGGGATCCAGCGCGTGCTGCGCGACTTCCGGGTGGTGTCCTACCCCACCGCCCGGGGCTGCGCCGCGGCCTACTACCCGGAGGCTAACGTCCTCGTCCCGCTGGACTCGGTGGCCGAGGGAAGCAACACTCCGGTGTCGAAGGCGGTCCTGATTCGCGTCGAGCCGACCGCAGGTGAGGCGGCGGACGCGAAGGCCGGATCCGCTGCGGCGCCGGCCTGAGAATTTTCCGGGATTTCCCCGTGGAAATGTCGATTCGGGGCTGCTCCGGCCGTCATAGGGATACGGGACGCACCCCGCGCCCGCCGAATGTGAAAGGCCGAGACCATGCGTTACTCCCTGCTCCTGAATAACCCCGAGCCCGCCGAAGCCGGCATCACCGAAGAGGACATGGCCCCCTTCCGGGAGGCCTTCGATGCCTACGCGAAGTCGCTCGACGCCGCGGGCATCCTCGTCGCCGCGGAGATCCTCAAGCCCGCCGACATGACCACGACGGTGACACTGCGGACGGGCACCCTCTCCATCCAGGACGGCCCGTTCGCCGACACCAAGGAAAAGCTCGCCGGCGCCTTCGTCATCGATGTCCCGGACCTGGACGAGGCGCTTGCCTGGGCCTCCAAGTGCCCGGGCGCCCAGTACGGGGTAATCGAAATCCGACCGTCAGCGATCTCCTTCCGCGAGGGACAGTGGCGGGAACTGCGCTGAGCACTGCCGAGGCGCGGGCTCGGGCCGAGTCCGTGGCCCGCGCCTCCTACGGCCGCCTGCTCGCCCTGCTCGCCGCGCCCACCGGTGACCTCCAGGCCGCCGAGGACGCCCTCGCGGACGCCTTCCTCCGGGCCCTGACCACCTGGCCGGTCTCCGGCATCCCTGAGAACCCCGAAGCCTGGCTGTTTGCAGTGTCGCGCAACCGGCAGCGGGACCGCTACCGGTCCGCGGCCTACCGCACCTCGGTGCCATTGGAACCCGACGCCGGTTCCTCAGGAGCCGATCCCCCGGGTGGCACGTCCCGGGGGGCAGGTTCCCTGGGGGGTATCCCTTCACCCGGCGGGTCCTGCTCCGCCCTGCCGGGTGCCGTGCATTGGGACGAGGTCGACGTCGAGGCGATTCCGGACCGACGGCTTTCCCTGCTCTTCGTCTGCGCCCACCCGGCAATCGACCCGGGTGTCCGCACGCCCCTGATGCTCCAGGTGGTCCTCGGTGTTCCGTCGGACCGGATCGCCGCGGCCTTCGCCGTTCCGACACCGGCGATGGCGCAGCGCCTCGTGCGCGCCAAGCGGCGCATCCGCGAGGCCCGCATTCCTTTCGTGCTGCCCGACATGACCGTCCTGAAGGAGCGCCTTCCCGCCGTGCTCGAGGCGGTGTACGGCGCGTATGCCCTTGACTGGCGGAGCCGCCTGCCCGGCGCCCGAAGGGTCCGGGCGGGAGCCGGGACCGGTGAACCTGCCGGCGCCGGGTCTCAACTCCAGACAGACGCGGACTCCGGGGCCCGCTTCCGGGCAGACGCGGACACCGGAACCCGCAACCAAGCCGGGCCGGACTGCGGGGCCCAGTCCCCGGCGGATGAGGACGCCTGGGGCCGCTCCCAAGCCGGGTCGGACGCCGACCCTCCCGAGAGCCTCGCCGCCGAGGCGCTGTACCTTGCGACGGTCCTCACGGAGCTGCTTCCCGACGAGCCGGAGGTTCACGGGCTTGCCGCGCTGATCTGCCTGTCGCTGGCCCGGGGAACCGCGCGTACTGCCTCGGCCGGAGGGTTCGTTCCCCTCGCCCTTCAGGACACCAGCCTTTGGCATCGTGATCTGATCGCCCGCGGAGAAGAACACCTGCGGCGTGCCCACCCTTTGGGGCGGATCGGGAGGTTCCAGCTCGAGGCCGCGATGCAGTCGGTCCACTGTGCCCGGGCCCGCACGGGGAGGACCGACTGGCAGGCGTTGCTCCGCCTCAATGAGGCTCTGGTGGCCCTCACTCCGACCCTCGGAGGGATCGTCTCACTCGCCTCCACCCTAGGTGAGGCATCCGGGCCGGACGCGGCCCTGTCCTTCCTCGACGCGGCCAACGCTCCGGCCCTCGAAGATTTCCAGCCGGCCTGGGCGACCCGCGCCCACCTGTTGACTCAGGCGGGCCGGACCACGGAAGCGGCCGGGGCGTACGGCAGGGCCCTGGCGTTGACAACCGATCCGGCACTGCGCGGCTTCCTCGAGGGGGCCCTGCAGCGTCTCACGGCACCGGGGCCTCCGGCAGCCGACACCGACTAGCTATCTCCCGCCGAAACTGCAGCTCACCACCCTTCTAGGCGGGCTTTGCGTGGTGAGCTGCACACTCGCAGCAGTGCTTACTGCGCGGTCCCCGTCCAGCCTTCTTCTTCGCGGTCGTCGCCCGTGGCAAGCACCCGGAGCACGGTGGAGGCGGCCTTCTGCACCGCCTCGTCCGCACCCTTGCGGCCCTTGGTGTTGACGGTGCCCGCCGCATAACCCACGAGGAAGGCACTGATGGCTCCCGCGTTCGGCGAGACCGCGGCCGAGGACCGATCGGCCACCTCGAGGATCTTGGCGGAGTCCACCTCGAGGTCGAGGATCTGCAGCGCCTGGGTCAGGGTGCGGCTCCAGTCGCTGAGCTCGCGTTCCTCTGCGTCGGGACTCGTTGTCATCGCTTCTCCTTCGAAACGCTCCGCTGCGGACATCTTCTAGGGATAGCACCGCACGAGGCGCTCCACAACGAAAAACTGGAAGCATCCTCGATGCTTCGGCCCGGTTACTTGACGGCTCCCGCGGTCAGCCCACCGATCAGGCGCTTCTCGATGAGGGCGAAGAGGATGATCACGGGGATGATCGCCACGATCGAGATGCCGAACACGTACTGCCAACTCGTGGCGTACTGACCGATGAACTTGGTCAGCGCCACCGACAACGGCTGGTTTTCGGCAGTGGACATGATCACCAGGGACGCAGCGAACTCGTTCCAGGAGGAGACGAAGGTGAAGATGATCGCCGTGACTATGCCGGGCCAGACGAGGGGCAGATTCACCGTGAAGAGGACCTTGAGCCGGCCGGCGCCGTCCAGCTGGGCAGCCTCGTCGATCTCCTTGGGGATGCCGGCGAAGAAGCTGTGCATGATCCACAGCGCGAACGAAAGGTTGAAGGCTGCGTTGATCAGGATCATCGCCAGCCACGTGTCGTTGATGTCGAGGACGAGCATCTGGCGGAACAGCCCCGCGGTGAGGACCGCCGGCTGCAGCATCTGCGTCACGATGACGAGGAACAGGAACGCGATCTTTCCCGGGAAGCGGAAACGCGCCGTGTAGTAGGCCGCCGGCGTGGCAACCAGGAGCACGAGCAGCGTCGCAAAGATCGAGATGATCAGCGTCGAGATGAGGTTGAACGGCAGGGGCGTCTCGGGCGTGGACCACATCGACGCGTAGTTCCCCCACTGGAGGCCGTCCTGCGGGAAGTACCGCGGCGGCACCCGCAGGATTTCCGGCCGGGTCTTGAGGGAGCCGACCAGCATGATCAGGTACGGCGTCAGGAAAACCAGCGCGATGATGACGCCGACTGCAATGCGCAGGCCGAGCCGGCGTCCGCTGATTCCGTCTGGCCCGTACTTGCGGACGCGGTTCTGCCGCACCGGCTGGATGGCGGCTTTCGCCGGAGCGCTCACTGACACCTCAGGTCTCCTTCATGGGCTTAACGACCTTCACGTACACCGCAACGATCAGAATGACGACGGCGAAATTCACGACGCTGAGGGCGCTGGCGATGTCGAGCCGCCGATCGAACTGAAGCACCTTGAAGATGTAGGTCATGAGTGTGTCCGCGCTGTAGCCGGGGATCGAGCCGGTCATGATGCGCAGGATCGGCAGGTTGTTGAACACGTTGATCACATTGATCAGCACGGCGACGGCGAGCGCACCGCGCAGCTGTGGCAGCACGACGCTGAAGTAGGTGCGGACCGGGCCCGCACCGTCCATCTTCGCGGCCTCGAGGGCATCGGACGGAACGGCCTGCAGCCCGGCGAGCAGCGTATAGGTGGTGAAGGGGATTGAGACGAAAATTCCAACGACGATCGCGGCCCCCAGGGCCGTCGCGACGTTCTTCGTGAACCCATAGGTTGAATCGAGGAGCCCGATGTCAACGAGGAAGGAATTCATGATGCCGTAGTCGCGGTCCAGACCGTAGTAGAAGACCGTTGTCGTCATGACGACGCTTGCCGCCCACGGGACGATGACCGCCATCCTCACCAGGGTCCGGCCGGGGAAAGGCTTGTTGAGGAAGTTGGCGAGCAACAGGGAGAGGACGACCGTCACCGAGACGACGACGATCACCCACACGAAGGTGTTGAGCAGGACCCGGGGCAGGTTCGGGTCGGCGAAGACTGTGGCGAAATTTTCGAAGCCGACGCCTTCGACGTTTGTCCCGGCCTGGCTGATCCGCCGTGTCGAGGAGTAGATCATGTACGCGGCGGGGAAGAGGACTACTCCGAAGATCAGGAGCAGGACCGGGCCGACCCAGGGAAGGGCCGCCCACAGGCTGTCCCGGTTTTGGGGACCGCCGCCGCGTTTCCGTTCCCGGATGACCGGGGGTGTCAAAGTGCTCATGGAGTGCGGACCGTTCCTTAGGGAACGCAGGGGAGCCGCCCGGACCGGGCCGGCTCCCCTGCTGGGTAGATACCTATGCCGAAAAGGTGCTGCTGGTGACCCGCGGGTCAGCCGGCTGCGTCGGCCTTGGCCTGGATCTGGTTCAGTACCGTCTTGGCGTCCTGGTCCTCAAGCTGGCCCATGAGCGACTTGAAGGCGCCGTCCGTTGCGTTCCACGCCGGGTTGGACGTGGGGTAGAACTGAGCGTCGGGGAGCATCTCGAGGAACGGCTTCAGGACCTCGTTGGATGCCATTTCCTCGGCACCGCTCTTGGTGGTGGGCAGGAATCCCTCGGCCTCGACCCACGGCACGTAGGTGCCGGTTTCGAAGAAGAAGTCCATGAACTGCGTGATGGCTTCCTGCTTGTCGTCATCGTTCTTGAAGGCCATCAGGCGGTCTGCGACTCCGAGGGTTGCAGGCTCCCCGGTGTTCGTAGGAACGTTTGCGACACCGTAGTTGAGGTCGGGGTTTTCCTTGTCGATCTGGCCCACGGTCTGGGGCAGGGCGTAAACCATTCCGATCTTGCCCTGGGCGAAGACGTTGATCATCGGAGTGCGCTGGGTGGCGCCGGGGTCGGGCTGGGTGACGCCGTCGGTGATCATTTTCTTCATGAACTCGGCAGCTTCGACGTTCTCGGGGGTGTTGACGGTGATTTCGGATTCGTCTCCGAATCCGCCGCCGTTGCCCGCGAACCAGATCAGGCTTTCACCCTGGGCTTCCTCTGAGCCCAGCGGCATACCGTAGCCGGGCGTTCCCGTGTCGGTGATCTTCTTGGCCGCGTCGTAGAGCTCGTCCCAGGTCTTCGGCGGCTCGGCAACGCCGGCCTCCTCCATCAGGTCCTTGTTGTAGAACAGGGCGCGGGCGGAGGCCAGCAGCGGAAGGCCGTACTGGGTTCCCTCGAAGGATTCGTTCTCGACGAAGGATTCCTGGAAGTCGCCGATGATGTCCTCGGAGGCGATGTCCTCGGCCGGGTAGAGCAGTCCCTCGGCCGCAAAGGCCGAGAAGGCACCACCGTTGTAAATGTCGGGGGCCTCACCTGACTGGATCTTGGTCTGCAGCACCGACTCGAGGTTCTCCCAGGATTCAATCTGCAGGTTCACGGTGACGCCGTCATTGGCGGCTTCGAACTCCTCGACGACTCCTTCCCACAGCGCCTTGGTGTTATCGGAGTAGCTCGGAACGAGCATATCGATCGTTGTGTCTCCGCCCTCGCCTTCCGCTTCGGAGCCACCCCCGCCAAAGCCGCAGGAGGTGACCATCAGGGTCCCGGCGGCGACGGCAGCCACGAGACCTTTGCGCAGTCTGCTCTTCATGAATTCCTCTTTCAGGTGATATTCCGAGTGATGGCACCGACGCGGGAGGTTCTGGTCCGGACGGGCAGGACGGCCGCGGGCGCGACCCGGGAGTCGGCAACACGATGGTGTTTTGTGATACTTGAAGGCGTCCCCCAATCACAAGGAATCACCTAATGCAGAAATAATGACGTGATGTAGGTCTCACGTCAAGAGGAACGCGCTGCAGGTCCGCACTGGCCCTTCCCCTGATCCCTGCGGTAACCCACGGCCGGCGAAGGGGCGGGCCACGCGGGGTGCGAGCGTTTCAGCTCATGATCGTAGTTGAGCACTGGACATCTGGTTCGATCAGCGTTCATCATGGGAGCAGCATTCCTCATCTTTCCAGTACCGGGCACCTCCGCCCGAAGGAGACCCCCCATGTCACAGTCCACCGAACCGTCAGCGCCAGTCGAGGCTGCCCCCGGCCATCACATGGCTGCGGAATTGGCTTCCCAGCCGGATCTCTGGGAGCAGGCAATTGCCCAGGCCGGGTCCGAGCAACTGCTGCCGGCCGACGGCCGCAGGGTCGCAGTAATCGGATGCGGAACGTCATGGTTCATGGCGCAGGCCTACGCCGCAGCCCGCGAAGCTGCCGGCAGGGGGGAAACCGACGCCTTCGCCGCATCGGAGGCCTCGGTGCTGGCCACCCGCTCCTATGACTCGATCGTCGCCATCACGCGCTCGGGCACGACGAGTGAAATTCTGTCCATGCTCAACAAGGTCAAGGGAAGCACTCCGACCGTTGTTCTCCTCGGCGATACCGGCTCGCCGGCCACCAGGGTGGCGGACGCCGTCGTCGGCCTGCCCTACGCCGACGAGTCGTCGGTCGTCCAGACCCGCTTCGCGACGACCGCCCTCGTCTATCTCCTGACGACGCTGGGCGAGGACCTCACCGGCGCTGTGGCGGATGCCCGGAGCGTGCTGGAGGGCGCCACGGACCAGGAGCTGCTCGACGCGGAGCAGTTCAGCTTCCTCGGCACCGGTTGGACAGTGGGGCTGGCGCACGAAGCCGCACTCAAGATGCGGGAGGGCGTCCAGGGCTGGACGGAGTCCTACCCCGCCATGGAATACCGCCACGGCCCCATCTCCATCGCCGCGCCCGGACGGGTCACCTGGTCATTCGGCGACGCGCCCGTTGGGCTGGACGCCGAGGTCGCCGCCACCGGGGCGTCTTTCGTCGACTCGGGGCTCCACCCGCTCGCCGACCTGGTGCGGGTGCACAAGGTGACGCTTGAACGCGCCCTGGCCCGCGGCCTGAACCCCGACGTGCCGCGCAACCTCTCCCGCTCCGTCATCCTCGAAGGCTGAGTTTCGGTGAGAGGTGGGGGAAGAAGCGCCAGGACTGATCCTGGCACCTGGGCCGGCCCGCCGGTGGGACTGCCTGCGGATCCGGTGACCGGGCCCGGCGCAGGTAGCGGGGAGCCCCCCGCCCGCGGGGTCCTTGCCTTCGACGTCGGCGGGACCGATATGAAGGCAGCCCTTGTCGACGATGCGGGCCGGCTCCACTCCCTCCTGCGCATCCCCACGCCCCGCGACGGGCAGTTCCCCGGGGATGTTGTCGTCGCGAAGGTCGCCGCACTGACCGAGAACTACCGTGCCGAATATCCCGGGTGTGCCATCGAGTCAATCGGTCTCGTCGTGCCCGGCCTCGTCGATGAAGAGGCAGGCATCGGTCGAATGTCAGCCAATCTTGGCTGGCGGGACTACCCCTTCGGGGAGCACCTCACCCGCGTCACAGGCCTACCTGTGGCGTTCGGACACGACGTGAGCATCGCCGGGGAGGCCGAGATGCGCGCCGGTGCCGGGCGGGGCCTTCGCGACGTCGTGGTGATGGTCATCGGCACCGGGATCGCCGGTGCCGTGTTCTGCGAAGGTCAGCGGGTGCGCGCCGGAGGATATGCCGGGGAGATCGGTCACGCCGAGGTCCCCGGAGGCACCGAGTGCCCCTGCGGGGCGTTCGGATGCCTGGAAACCATTGGCTCCGCAGGGGCCATCACTAGGCGTTACAACGCGCTCTCAGGGAACGCCGCGGCAGGAGCGAAGGCCGTCCTGACGGCGGCGCTGAGCGGAGACCGGCATGCCGCGCAGGTCTGGGAGGACGCGGTGAACGCGCTTGCCTTCAGCATCTGCCAGCTCACGGCCATCCTCGGCACCGAAGCCGTCATCCTCGGCGGGGGCCTTGCGCAGGCCGGCCCGGCCCTGGTCGAGCCCCTCCAGTCCCGGGTCGAATCGAGGCTGTCCTTCCTGCGGGCACCCCGGATTCTCACCACGGTCCTTGGCCAGGACGCTGGCCTCATCGGCGCAGGACTACGGGCCCGGGACCTGGTGGCCCGGCCATGACCGGGCCGCGTCCTGCGGGGCCAGTGGGAACCATCGTCACGGTGACCCCTAACCCAGCCCTCGATGAGACCTACACCGTGCCGGCCATCGTCCTTGGGACCACCCACCGCGTTGCGGCACCGGCGGTAAGGGCCGGAGGGAAGGGCGTCAATGTCTCCCGGGTCCTGCACCAGCAGGGCTATCCGACGCTCGCCCTGGCGGCTGTCGGTGGACCAACAGGCGAGCAGTACACCGCCGAGCTCACCTCAAGCGGCATCCCCTCGGTCCTCGAGCCGGCCACCGCCCCCACCCGCCGCAGCCTTGCCTTCCACGATTCGACGGCCGGCAGCACAAGCCTTTTCAATGAGACCGGCAGCGCGCTCGAAGCGGCGGTGTGGGCCCGGCTCCGGGCCCGGATCGACGATGCCCTCCCCGGCGCGGGCTGCGTCGTCGGCTCGGGAAGCCTCCCTCCCGGGGCACCTACCGACTTCTACGCAGCTTTGGTGCGCCGGTGCGCGGAGGCCGGAGTTCCCTGCATCATCGACACCTCCGGCCAGGGGCTGCTCCTCGCCGCCGAAGCCGGCGCGGACGTGCTCAAACCCAATGCCGGTGAGCTCCGCGAGGCGACGGGGGAAGCTGATCCGGTCCGCGGCGCACGGCACCTGCTCGGACTCGGAGCCCGCCGTGTCTTCGTCAGCTGCGGTGAGGACGGACTGCTCGCCTTCACGGCCGGCGCGCCCGACGGCCACCTCCGCGCCGCCCTCCCGGAGCCGCTGCACGGCAACGCCACCGGAGCCGGTGATGCGGCCGTTGCGGCCCTGGCTGCAGTGGTCGCAGCTGGATCCGGGGATGTTGCGGAAATGCTGCGCCGGGCCACTGCCTGGTCGGCGGCAGCGGTGCTCATGCCGACGGCCGGCGACATCCATCCCGACCACGTCCGTCTGGCCGCCGAGGTCTCCGTGACCCGGCACGACGACGGCGCGCCGGCCGGACAGAGCACCCCGGGCATTGAGCCCGCTGGAAAGGAATCCTGATGGGCCTGACTCCCACCCGCGAGATCCTTGATGCCGCCTTCACCGCGGGAACTGGAATCGGCGGGTTCAACGTGCTGCACCTTGAGACGGCCGAGGCAATCGTCGAAGGTGCCGAAGCCGCCGGGCTCCCGGTGATCCTCCAGATCTCCCAGAACTGCTCGGCCTACCACGGCGCACTCGCGCCCCTCGCCCTCGCCTGCCGTGCCGTCGCGGCGGGTGCCCGGGTACCGGTGGCACTTCACCTCGACCACGCCGAGGACGAACGGCTCGTCGATGAGGCCGTCGAGCTCGGTTTCGGGTCCGTGATGTACGACGGTTCAACCCTCCCCTACGCCGAAAACGTTCGATCGACCGCGCGGGTGGCACAACGGGCCCGCGACGCCGGCGTGCTGGTGGAGGCGGAACTGGGGCGGATCGGCGGCAAGGACGGCGCCCACGCCCCCGGGGTCCGCACCGACCCGGGTGAGGCGCGCAGCTTCGTCGAGGCGACAGGGGTCGACGCCCTCGCGGTCGCCGTCGGATCTTCCCACGCCATGACCGAGCGGACCGCGTCACTCGATGTTGACCTCGTGCGGGAACTCCACGCGGCGCTTGAGGTTCCGCTCGTGCTTCACGGGTCCTCGGGAGTGCCCGACGACACGCTCGTCGAAGCAGTGCGGGCCGGAATGACGAAGATCAATGTCTCGACCCACCTCAACGGGTTCTTCACCCGGGCGGTGCGCGGGGTGCTCGAGGAGCAACCCAACCTTGTGGACTCGCGGCGCTACCTCGGTGCCGGACGGCGGGCCCTGGCACCCGAGGCGGCGCGGCTCCTGCGGCTGCTCGCCCTTTCAAAGGGCGGGAGCTGAGCCATGGAAAAGACCGAGCGGCTCAACGCCATCCTCGACCTGCTCGCCGCCGACGGCCACGTGCAGGTCGAAGATATCGTCCGGGAGCTGAAGGTATCGCCCGCCACCGCCCGCAGGGACCTCGACAGCCTGGCCGCCCAGCGCCTCCTCACCCGGACCCGCGGTGGGGCCACCATGGAGTCGGTCGCCTACGACCTTCCGACCCGGTACAACCGCGACGACCACACGGCCCAGAAGCAGGCTATCGCCCAGGCCGCCAGCTCCCTCGTCCCCAAGGGCGCGGTGATCGGACTCTGCGGCGGCACCACGAGCACCGCCATCGCCCAGGCCCTGGGCATGCGGCCCGACCTGCTCGAGCCCTCGAACAAACCAACCCTCACCGTGGTGACAAACGCCATCAATATCGCGGCGCAGCTCGTGGTGCGGCCGAACATCCGCATTATGGTCACCGGCGGGGTGGTGAACCCACGCTCCTACGAACTCGTAGGCCCGTACACCGACGTGATCCTGCAGCGGGTCGCGCTCGACCTTGCCTTCGTCGGAGTGAACGGCCTCGATCCGGAGGTCGGCCCCACCGTCAACGACGAGGGTGAAGCGGCCGTCAACGCCCTGATGGCCCGCCGCGCCTCCGACACCTACATCGTCGCCGACTCGTCGAAGATCGGGATGCGGAGCTTCGCGACAATGACCGGTTATGTCTTCAACAACCTCATCACCGACAGCGGCATCACCGCCGCCCAGAAGAAAGCGTTCGAAGCCGGCGGCACGAAGGTGCTCGTCGCCCCACCCGCCCCGCTCTGACCGACACCCGAAACCGCCGTAACGATTGGCCCACCATGCGTATCGTCATCCTCGAAAATGCCGCCGACCTCGGCGGGTACGCCAGCGACCGCATCCTCAAGCGGTTAGCCGCCGGCACCCTCCGCACCCTCGGGGTGGCCACGGGGTCCTCCCCGCTGTCCCTCTACAAGGAACTCGAGCGAAGGTGGACACCGGCGCTGGGCGCCCTGAACGCGTTCGCGCTCGATGAGTACGTCGGGCTGCCCCCGGGCCACCCCGAAAGCTACGCCTCGGTGATCCGGCGGGAGGTCACCGACCGGCTCAGACTCGACCCGGCGAAGGTCCACGTGCCGCAGGGCAACGCGCCGGACCTGGCGGCGGCATGCGCCGAATTCGAGGCAGCCATCGCCGCCGCCGGCGGGATCGACCTGCAGATCCTTGGGATTGGACGCAATGGGCATATCGGCTTCAACGAGCCGACCTCCTCCCTCGCCTCCCGGACCCGCGTGAAGACCCTGATGTCTGCCACCCGGGTCGACAATTCGAGGTTCTTCACGGACGAACACCAGGTGCCGCGCCACTGCGTGACGCAGGGGCTCGGAACCATCCTCGAGGCACGGGAGGTGCTTCTCATGGCGCAGGGGGCGGCCAAGGCCGAGGCGATCGCCCGGGCGGTCGAGGGACCGGTGTCGAGCATGTGCCCGGCGTCGGTGCTGCAGCTGCATCCGCGGGCCACCCTGGTCATTGACGAGGAGGCAGCCCAGCAGCTGACCCTGCGCGAGTACTACCGCTATGTGCAGGAGAACCCGGTCGAGGGCGTCACCGGGGCTCCCTGAATCAGAATCCACCAGGTCCTCCCCACAAGAAGGTCCGGGCGCTCAGGCAGGAGCGCCGGGACCGGGTGCCGGGAAGTGTGCCGGGAAAGGTGCCCTGCCCGGGCAAAGCAACTACCCTGCTGTCATGCCGCGCGTCATTTACAACACCGCCACCTCGTTCAATGGGTTTATCGCCGATGAGTCCAACTCGCTTGACTGGCTTTTCGCCGTTGAAGCCCCCGAGCCGGCCGTCCATGAACGGTTCCTCTCCGGCATCGGCGTGCTGGTCCAGGGCTCGACAACCTACGAATGGGTCCTCCGGGAGGAGAATCTGCTGGAGACACCCGAGAAGTGGCCGACCTACTTTGGACCCCGACCGACCTTCGTCTTCACCTCCCGGACCCTGCCCGTTCCCGAGGGAGCGGACGTCCGCTTCGTCAGCGGGGCGGTCGACACGGTGTTTGAGCGCCTGACCGAGGCAGCCGGAGACCGGGACATCTGGATTGTCGGCGGCGGCGACCTCGCCGGGCAGTTCCTCGACAGCGGGTATCTCGACGAGATCCAGCTTTCGGTGGCCCCGGCAGCTCTGACCGGCGGCGCCCCACTGTTTCCCCGACGGGTCAATCCGGACGCCCTGGTGCTGCGCGAAGCGACCCAGCAGGGGCAGTTTGCCCAGCTCATCTACGAGGTGAGGCGGTAGAGCCGGCGCCTGGAGTCCGGACAATCAGGCGATGTCGTGAGTCGGGTGACGTCAATTAGGCGACGTCGTCAATTAGGCGACGTCGCGGTGGGCCTTCCGGAGGTCGCGCATGGCCGAGGCCACAACGGCGGCCCGCTCGGTGCCCAGGATATCGACGTAGATGGAGCGCACGACGTCGGCCACCAGACGATGGAGACCCGAGGCCATTTCCTCGCCCGCAGGGGTCAACTCGAGATAGGTGATCCGGCGGTCATCCGCACCCGGCGAACGCTGCACAAGCTGGCGGCGGGCCAGCCGGTCGGCAACCTTGGTGAAGCCTCCCGAGCTGAACGCAGCTTCCCGGGCCAGCACCGTCATCGGCACCCGACGAAGGGGGCTGCTCCCAAGGCGGAGCATGGTTTCGGTCTCCGGTTCGTCAAGGTCGAACGCTGCAGCAACCGCCAGGTGAAGCTTCTTGTTGGTGACGGAGAATCCCCGGATCACCAGGCCCCACTCGGCGATGACCTCCTCGTCGCTGGGCACCGGTGTAGAACTCGCTTTGCGGGATTCCATTTCGAACCTCTCCTGCCGGGCCATCACCGACCATTCTTCTTCCGGCAAGCATATTCCACGGAAGCGAACTGCGGATGACCGGGCGGCTCCCCGCGTCCGTCGCGGAACCATCTGATGCCGGGCGCGGGTTGCCAGCGGGCGCAAGCGCGGCGGAAGGAACGCGCCGGGGAAAAGAAGCTGGCCGATTCCCAGCAGGCGCAATAACTGCTGGAAATCACCTCATCAATTACTGCTGGGCGCGGGAGTCGCATCACTCGAAATCATCGTGGGACATATCGCTATTGCCGACTTGCCGGCGGAAATGCATTTTTTTTGGAGTAATCAGCGGGCTAGAGTAGCAGCTCCAACTTCTCACGCATTCCGTCCCACCTATTCTCGGTGTTCGGAGCAGTGCTCTGTGTTCCGGCTGCAGCTCCGCGCTCCGATGATCGCCTCCCTCCCGCTCAGCCGACCCTGCGCCGATCGACGGGCCGGCGCCGCCCTTTCTCCTCCGACAGCGGCAGCGGCCCTGCCATCTGACGGGCGAGCCCGCGCGGCCCTCAGCACTTTGGATGACATTCCTACTTCGAGAGGATGAGATTCACCTTTTCGACGATTACCGGAATGTTCGACGGGATAGGCTGGAAAAGAAAGAGCGGCACGGTTCGTGAAGATACCCGCCGCACAATTAACCATGCCGCCTCCGGCCGTTAGGAATATATGTCGAATTATCAGTTTCACACCGAAGCAAAGAATGGCAGTCGGATGCCCGGTGAAGGAGGCGTCGGCCAGCGCTCCCCCGGGAGCAGGGCCCTGAGCATCACCGGCCTCGTTCTCGCGTTCCTCATCAGCCCGGTCGGACTGATCCTCAGCATCATCGCAATGGTGAAGGCCCGCAGGAGCGGCACCGGCAACGGACTGGCCCTCGCCGGAATCATCGTGGGGCTTCTCGGCACGGTGATCCTGGTTGTCGGTGCCTTCGTCGTCATGTCACTCGTGCCGAACTTCGTCGAGCTGACCGAACAGTGCCAGGGCCTGGCATCGGGAGCACCGGTCGAGGTCGATGGCGCAAAGGTTCAGTGCCCGTAGCTGCACGGTGCCGGAGTCGGCTCCAACCGGCCCCGGCCCAAGGCGGACATCGGCACGTCAGAAATCTGCGGACCCCGCCCACACCTCAGCCCCTGCAGGCGCAGGAAGATTCCGCCTGCAGGGGCTGATGCATGAGGGACACCCGGGCGACGTCGAGGGGTCCGGCTCGGGCTGACCGCCGTCGAGTGCCGGGAGCGCCTGGCCTGCTATTCGAGGTTGGGGATGATCTTGCGAGCGAGGGCGACGAGCTGCGCCTGCTCCCGGGCCGTGAGGCTCTGCACAGTCCTACGTTCGAGTTCTTCCCAGATCCCGAGCGTGCGGTCCTTGAGCGCCTGTCCCGTATCTGTGAGGAAGACAAGGGTGACCCTGCCGTCGACTGTTGATTTTTCCCGTCTCACCAGGCCTGCGGCCTCAAGCCGGCGCACCGACTTGGCAATTGTCGAATGGTCGAATCGCTGGGTCTGGCCAAGGGCTTTCTGTGACTGGCCGTCCTCATCCCACAGCTGCATCAGGATCAGTTCCTGGCTGGGGAAAAGCCCAAGTTCCGCGAGCATTGACGCGGCCAGTGCCCGGTGCGAACGGGCCAGGCTGTAGATCGCCCAGCTGGCGGGAAAGTCGCTCGCGATGGAGGACTGGGTCTCCACAGATCCGTTCGGGGATTTCACGATTGCTGCCTTTGGTTCGTTGTCCGAATGCGGGCGCTGGGGCGGCAGAGCAGGCCGGGCCACCCGCACCCAAGCGGGTCAACCCTAGCATTCCCCCGGGCGGGGTGCCCGGACGGCGTAGGCCAGCGAGGGCAGGACCTGGCCGGCCAAGGCATGAGCCGCTGAGAGGTCCCGGGAACGATGCTCTGCTGGACGACCGACGGCTGGAAAACCATTGGGTGGAGGGGCCGAAGCCCCTCCACCCATCGATGCGCATCCACCGGCACCCCCGCGCCCGTGAGTCCGCTTTGGAATTACCTTCCGGCTGGTTCCAGCACGGGGTAGTCGGTGTAACCGGCAGCACCGCCACCGTAGTACGTTGCCGGGTTGCCCTCATTGAGCTCCGCACCCGTGCGAAGGCGCTCGACGACATCAGGATTGGCCAGGGCCCAGGAAGCAATCGGGGCGATGTCGGCCAGCCCGGCCTCGACGTCAACGGCCACGTCTTCACGGGCCCGTCCGGCACGCAGCACCAGCAGCGTGTTGGGGAAGGCGGCCCGGATGTCGCGCAGCAGGTCCTCATCACCGATGTGCAGCACGTGCACATAGGCCAGGTCGAGTTTGGCCAGTTCACCGACGAGGTAACGGTAGAGATCAGCCGACTCGGGGCCCTCATCCAGTCCACCAAGGGTCAGCCCCGGGGAGAGGCGGATGCCGGTGCGCTCGGGGCCGATCTCCTCGGCAACGCCGCGGGCGACCTCAAGGGCAAAGCGGGCGCGGTTCTCGACCGAGCCCCCGTACTGATCCGTGCGCACATTCGCGTTGGGGGCGAAGAACTGCTGCAGGAGGTACCCGTTGGCACCGTGGAGCTCGACGCCGTCGGCTCCGGCCCTGATGGCGGCCGCGGCCGCGGTGCGAAAGTCCTGCACTGTGGCGGCAATTTCCTCAACGCTCAGCTCCCGGGGCGCGGGGATGTCCTGCGCTCCGGTCCGGGTGAACATCGGAACACCCGGAGCGATGGCCGACGGGGCCACCCCGGTGCGGTGGTGGGGGGTGTTGTCGGGGTGTGACATCCGCCCGGCGTGCATCAGCTGCAGAAACATCGAGGCGCCAGCCTCGTGCACGGCGGTGGTCACTTCACGCCAGCCCTCAACGTGGGCTTCGGTGTAGATGCCCGGGGTGTTCAGGTAACCCTGGCCGTCATCCGACGGCTGAACACCTTCGGTGATCAGCAGGCCCAGCGAGGCCCGCTGGGTGTAGTACTCCGCCGTCAGCGGTCCGGGCGTGCCGTCGTCGTTCGCCCGGCTGCGGGTCATCGGAGCCATCGCAAGGCGGTGGTTCAGGGAGATATTGCCGAAGGAGATGGGATCCCAGAGGTTCGTCATGATGTTTGTCCAATCATTAGGTGTCGGTGCTGCGGAGCTTGCGGCCCTGAGGCCGCTGGGGTGGTGGATCGAGAGCGGCCTTATTTTAGGTTGCCGACCACATGTATAGCGAATAAGCCTCCGAAGATATTCCCAGGGCTGGAGGGTTGGGAATGGCTTCGAGCCGGGGTGTGCAGGTGATTTTTTACGTTGCCAGCCACATGTATAGCGGATCGGGTGGGCGGATTATTCCCCGGCTGGGTCGACGCGCGGAACTTGCGGCCTGGGGCAGTCCTCGGCAATCCGACAGCGGCGCGGACGACCGAAGGTCCCCGAGCCGTCCTTCGGTCCGCGGTCCAAACCGGTGGGCCAAGCAAAGCCGTTTCCTCCAGAAGACGCAGTCGGACTCCCCCGGCTGAGTCTTTTTTCTGCCCGGACCCAGCCGGAAGCCATGCCCGATTGACCCGCGCCACGCACGTTTCCGGGCAAACATCTTCCAAGGAAATAAATCTCGTGGAAGCGAAGTTGTACACACCGCACCCGGACCGCCACGGTCCGAGCGAACACGTTTGTTAGTCGATTGGAGGTGGGCAGATATGCCCACAATGCCCGTAGCCGGGATCACCCCCCGAGCAGATGCGGTCGAACCCGCTGATCTGATTGTTCGAAATGGCAAGATCTTCACCGGCGATCCGGCCCGCCCGCAGGCGACCGCCGTCGCCGTCCGCGACGGGAAGGTCACGGTCATCGGCGACGACGCCGACATCGCCAAGGTTGCCGGTCCCGGGACCAAGGTCATTGACGCGCAGAACCGCCGGGTCGTTCCCGGACTCAACGATTCCCATCTCCATGTCATCCGAGGCGGACTCAACTACGTCCTCGAGCTCCGCTGGGACGGGGTGCCCACCCTGAAGCAGGCCATGCAAATGCTCCGCGAGCAGGCCGCCCGCACCCCGAAGGGCCAGTGGGTCCGCGTCGTCGGTGGCTTCACGAAGGAGCAGTTCGCCGAGAAGCGCCTTCCCACTCTCGCCGAGCTGAACGCGGCCGCCCCCGACACCCCGGTGTTCATCCTCAACCTCTACTCCTCCGCACTGCTGAACCGCGCCGCGGTTCTGGCCGCTGGCTATTCCAGGGAGACGCCCGACTTCAAGGGCGGCCAGATCGTCCGCGGGCGGGACGGCGAGCCCACCGGACTCCTCCTGGCGGCTCCCAGTGCACTGGTGCTCTACTCGACCCTGGCCAAGGCTCCGCTGCTGCCCGCCGAGGAACGCAAGGACTCGACCCGCCAGTACCTGCGGGAACTGAACCGGTTCGGCCTGACCTCCGCCATCGACGCAGCCGGCGGGTTCCAGAACTTCCCTGACAACTACCGCACGGTGATGGACCTGGCGAACGAGGGCAAGCTGTCGCTGCGCATCGCCTACCACCTCTTCCCGCAGGTCGCCGGACAGGAAGTCGACGACCTCCGCCGCTGGACCGAGACGGTCCGCCCGGGCGACGGCGACGAGTGGCTCCGCCTCAACGGTGCCGGTGAAAACCTCACCTGGGCCGCCGGCGACTTCGAGAACTTCACCGAGCCGCGTCCCGAGCTCTCCCCCGACTACGAGGTTGAGTTCGAGAAGGCCGTCCGCCTCATGATGGAGAACGGCTGGGGCTTCCGCCTCCACGCCACCTACAACGAGACCATCGAGCGGGACCTCGCGGTCTTCGAGAAGCTTGCCGCCGAGGGCCTGTTCCCCGGCGACAACCGGTGGATCTTCGACCACGCCGAGACGATCAGCGGCCGAAGCCTCGACCGGGTCGCGGCCCTGGGCGGAGCGCTCTCCATCCAGAACCGCATGTCCTTCCAGGGCGAGGCCTTCGTCCAGCGCTACGGCGCCGGTGCGGCAGCCGAAGCCCCGCCGATCCGCAAGATGCTCGACCGTGGACTCGTCGTCGGCGCAGGAACCGACGCCACCCGCGTTTCCTCCTACAACCCCTGGGTGGCCCTGCACTGGCTGGTGTCCGGACGAACGGTCGGGGACACCCTTATCTACCCGCCCGAGAACCGTGTGAGCCGCGAGCAGGCACTCGAGATGTTCACGATCGCCGGCGCCAAGCTCACGGGTGAGGACAACGTGAAGGGCGTGCTGCGGGAGGGCTTCTACGGAGACCTCTCGATCCTCTCGGACGACTTCTTCAGCATCGACGAGCGGGATATCCCGCACATCGAATCACTGTTCACCGTCGTCGGCGGCCGGATCGTGTACGCGGCCGGAGACTACGAGGGCCAGGACGAGGAAATGCCCAGGGTGTCCCCGCTGTGGAGCCCGGTGGCCCACTACGGCGGATACCAGGCGACTCCCAAGCCCTCGATGGCCGGAGGCCGTCAGGCCGAACTGCTCGCCCAGGCTGCAGCCGAGTCCGAGCAGCAGAGGCAGTGGCGCGCAGCCCGTTACGGCGCGGCCCCCGCCATTGCCGACAACGCGTTCGAAACGCATGCCCACTAAGCCCCATGAATAAGCAGAACCTGTACGAAATCATTCGCACGGCATTCAGCAGGAACCAGTCCAAAGGAAAAGAAGAAATGACCACCATCGATTTCGCCAATGTCACCGCCACCCCCAGTGACGACCTGCTCACGCCGGACAACAGCGTGTTCCTCTTCGTCGACCACCAGCCCCAGATGTTCTTCGGCGTCGGCAGCGGAGACCGCACCTCGATCATCAACGCCACCGTCGGCCTGGCCAAGTCCGCGAAGGCCTTCAACGTGCCCACGATCCTGACCACCGTGGCCGCGCAGTCCTTCTCCGGCAACATTCTGCCGGACCTCGCCGCGGTGTTCCCGGACCAGGAAATCATCGACCGCACCACGATGAACGCCTGGGAGGACGAGCGCGTCGTCGAGGCCATCAAGGCCACCGGCCGCACCAAGATCGTCCTGTCCGGCCTGTGGACCGAGGTTTGCCTGGTCCTGCCCGCGCTCTCCGCGCTGGGCCAGGGCTACGAGGTCTACGTCGTCTCCGATGCCTCCGGCGGAGTCACCAAGGAAGCCCACGACAACGCCATGGAGCGCATGACCCGCGCCGGCGCCGTTCCCGTGACCTGGATCCAGGTCCTGCTCGAACTCCAGCGCGACTGGGCCCGCGGCGAGACCTACCTGCCCGTCACCGAGGTCGTCAAGGCCCACGGCGGAACCTACGGGCTGGGCATGCACTACGCAGGTGACTTCATCGGCGGAAACGCCGGCTGACCAGCCACCGGCTGAAATGCACACCCCGCTGGCCGGCCGCCCGGCCGGTCAGCGGGGGCACAACGACGAACCCAGTAGAACGAGGAAAGGGACCGGATCATGAATGCCGATATTGGAATCCTGCTGCTGCGGGTGGTGATCGGACTGTTGATCGCCGGCCACGGGCTGCAGAAGATTTCCTTCCGGCTCGGCGGCTCGGGGCTCCAAGGCGGCATTCGCGAGTTTCGCGCCGATGGATTCCGCGGCGGTGCCTGCACGGCACTCGCCGCGGGCCTCGGCCAGCTCGGGTCCGGCCTCTTTCTCGCTTTCGGTCTCCTCACCCCGCTTGCGGGCATGGCGGCCATTGCGGTGATGACCGTCGCACTGACGGTCAAAGCGGCCAACGGTCTCTGGGCCCAACACGACGGATACGAGTACCCGTTGGTGCTCATCACCATCGCCGGCGCGCTCAGCCTCACCGGTCCGGGCGCCCTCTCCGCGGATGCCCTCCTGGGAATACACCTCCTGCCGCTTTGGGTAGGCATCCTCACGACGCTTGTAGGTGCAGCCGCCGGTCTCACCGTTCGAGTCCTGCTCCATACCGCACCAGTAAATCGACCCGACCAAAGGCACCTCTGACATGGCCCGGCTACCGCAGACCCGCTACACCGCCTCATTCGCGATCATCGCGACGACCTTCGCGCTGCTCACCACCGGCGGCACCCTGCCGATCCCCCTCTACACTCTCTGGGGCGAATATTTCGGGTTCGGCGCCGAGACCACAACCTGGGTGTTCGCCGTTTACGTCCTGGGCACCCTCCTCGCACTGATCTTCTTCGGGGGACTCTCCGATCAGGTGGGCCGCAGGCCGCTGGCCTTCGCCGCCCTGGCGCTGACCATCACCTCCACCCTGTTCTTCCTCTTCGCAGCAAACGTCCCCATGCTGCTCGCGGGGCGGTTCCTCAGCGGTATCGGCGTCGGCCTGATGACGTCGGCAGCCACCGCGGCCCTCGCGGAGCTGTACCGGGGTTCCAATAAGGCGTTTCCCTCGATGATCTCGACCGCCGCCAACATGGGAGGCCTGGGCCTTGGACCGCTCGTCGCGGGTGTCTTCGCCCAGTATCTGCCGGCACCGACGGCCCTGGTCTTCATCGTCTTCGGCACACTTGTGGCCCTGGTGTTCCTGCTGACGTTCTTCGTTCCCGAAACCCACCCGCGCACGGCCGGCAGGAAGATCAACTGGGCGCCGAGGGTCGGGGCGCCCCGCCCCGCGCTCGGCATCTACGGGAAGTCGGCCATCGCCGTCGTCCCTACCTTCACCCTGCTTGGCCTGTTCTCGAGCCTTACCCCGCGGTTTATCGCCCAGACCCTCGACGTGCACAACCTCGCGATCGCCGGGCTTGCGACCTTCATCCTCTTTGAGATCGGCGTGATCGCCCAGCTCGTGTTCCGTGGAAAGGAACCCCGGTGGTCAATCCTCCGCGGGCTTCCCCTGCTGATTGCGGCCCTTGCCCTCGTCCTTACCGGCTTCCTCACCGGAAACCTCGGAGTGTTCGGGCTTGGCACGGTCATCGGCGGGATCGGTGCCGGCCTCACCTTCATGGGAGGCCTGGGACAGCTCGCGCGCGCTGTACCGCACGAGAGCCACGCCAAGAGTGTCGCGGCCTACTTCATCGCGGCGCAGAGCGGCCTCGCCATCCCGGTCCTCTCAATCGGCGCCCTCACCGGCCCCCTCGGGCTCACCACGGCAACCACTCTCGTGATCGCCGTCGTGATGGTCCTGGCCGCCGTGGCCTGGATCGTCAACCGCCGGTCACCGCGCGTAACCGCCTGAACCTTCCGGCGCCCGCGCCGCACAGAAGCCACCCCCTCAGAAACCAGCACCACCCTTTGGAGAAAAATCATGGAAATCGGCGTTTTCACAGTCAGTGATGTCACCCGCAACCCGCTTACCGGCAAGACCCCCACCGAGGGCGAGCGCATCAAGGCAGCCGTCGCCATCGCGAAGAAGGTCGAAGAGATCGGCATGGATGTCTATGCCACCGGCGAGCACCACAACCCGCCCTTCTACGCCAGCTCCCCGACGACGATCCTGGGCTACATCGCCGCGCAGACCGAGCGGATCAAGCTCTCGACCTCCACCACGCTGATCACCACCAACGACCCGGTGAAGATCGCCGAGGACTTCGCGACCCTGCAGCACCTGGCCGACGGCCGCGTGGACCTGATCCTCGGGCGCGGCAACACCGGGCCGGTCTACCCCTGGTTCGGCAAGAACCAGCAGGACAGCGTGGAGCTGACGGTGGAGAACTACAACCTGCTGCGCCAGCTGTGGGACAACGACGTCGTGAACTGGGAGGGCAAGTTCCGCACCCCGCTGCGCAACTTCACCTCCACCCCCCGCCCGCTCGACGGCGTCGCTCCCTTCGTCTGGCACGGCTCCATCCGCACCCCCGAGGTCGCCGAGATCGCCGCCTACTTCGGCGACGGGTTCTTCGCGAACAACATCTTCTGGCCCAAGGAGCACTACCAGCAGCTCATCGGGCTCTACCGGGAGCGCTACGCCCACTACGGCCACGGGGCCGCCGACCAGGCGATCGTGGGCCTCGGTGGCCAGTTCTTCATGGCCAGGAAATCCCAGGACGCGATCAAGGAGTTCCGTCCGTTCTTCGACAACGCCCCGGTCTACGGCCACGGCCCGCGGATGGAGGACTTTATGGCCCAGACTCCGCTGACCGTCGGCAGCCCGCAGGAGGTCATCGAAAAGACCCTCTCCTTCCAGGAATACTTCGGCGACTACCAGCGCCAGCTGTTCCTCATCGACCACGCGGGCCTGCCGCTGAAGACGGTGCTGAACCAGCTCGACCTCTTCGGCGAGCTTGTCCTTCCCGAGCTGCGGGCGGAGTTCGCCAAGCGCCGCCCTGCTCACGTCCCTGACAGGCCGGTCCACACCACCCGCAAGCCCGGCTCCGTCACGGCTGCCTGACGAGGGGCGCAGAACGCACCCGCGGGCCCGCGGGCGCTGATGTGCCCGTAATGGAACACAAGCCCCGGTGGAAGGACTCCTTCCACCGGGGCTTGTCCCGTTCACCGGGTTGTCCGGTTCACTCGGGCTCACCCAATCCGCAAAGTTCTTCCAATCGGACCGGCGGACCGGACCGCACTGCAACGGCAATAATGACGGGATGAGCTTCACCGTCCGCCCAGCGGTTCCCGCCGACGCCGCAGCGCTGGCTGCCTGCGCCGCCGTGACCTTCCCCCTTGCCTGCCCGCCGAGCTCGGACCCCCGGGATATCCAGCGCTTCCTCGAGACCGAGCTGTCGGAGAGCCGCTTCGCGGAGCGCCTCGGCGACCCCGACCGGATGATCCTGTGCGTGGAACTCCACCCGCCCGGTGATGCTTCGGACGCCGCTGGTTCGACGAAACGTGGGCTCGGCGGCTACAGCATGCTGGTGAGAACCCAGCCGGACGATGCCCTGATCCGCGGGGCCTTGACGGTACTTCCTGCAGTGGAGCTCAGCAAGTTCTATATCGACCCCGCCCACCACGGGGCCGGCGCCGCGCGGGCGTTGATGGAGGCCTCGCTGGAGACGGCGGCCGGCACCGGAATGCCGGGCATCTGGCTCGGGGTCAACCAGGAGAACGAGCGGGCCATCCGGTTCTACTCGCGCAGCGGCTTCCGCATTGCCGGAACGAAGACCTTCCGGTTGGGAGGGCGCCTCGAAGACGACTACATCCTCGAACGATCCCTAACCGGCTCATTCACCGGCGGCTAGACGGGCGGACTGTACACCGGAGGTACGGAATCCAGGAGCATAGGAAGCTGGCTGGCGATGAAGGCATAGAGGATGAACGCCCAGATCGCCGAAAGAATCCAGTAGCCGACGGCCGTCCAGGCGAGGATTTTGCCCGCGGTCGAGGGTTCGCCCAGCCGCTCGGCCCTACCTGCCTGAATCAGGGCAAGGGGCACAAAGACGATGGGAAGCCAGAAGCTCAGGAACCCAAAGGCCAGGGAAAGTTGCATGTGCTTCTTGCCGGCCAGCGAGTCCACCGGCGTACCTGCCCCGCGGTAGAACTGTCCTCCGCCGCTGAAGGGCTGCTCGCTGGGATACGCGGGCCTGCTCGGGTGCGCATACTGGGACATTGGAGATTCCTTCCAGGGACAAGCGGTTGAGGTGCTGCACCTCACGAATAGAACTGCGAACCGGCCCGAGCCCGCGTGGAAGGTTCCCCCATCGATGCGATCTGTGTAAGGCGGCATCAGAACTATAGCCCGCCAGTTCACCAGTGGGAAGATACGCATGTTGCATTTGAGGCATCAGGGATTCATTCCCTAGAAGGAGGTTCGTGGACGGAACAGTTGTCCTTGGCTGGTTGGCGGTGGCGCTCGGGATCTACGCGCTGCTGCTCCTTGGCCTTGCCGCCTATGCACGGGCCCACCCCGAGACCCTCACCATGACCGATGCCCTGCGGTTCCTGCCCGACCTGCTCCGCCTGCTGCGGCGCCTCGCCGCCGACCGGACGGTTCCTGCCGGGGTGCGCGCGGCGCTCCTGCTGCTCCTCGCGTACCTGCTGCTCCCGATCGACCTGGTTCCGGATTTCCTGCCCGTCATCGGCTATGCCGACGACGTCCTCCTGGTCGCCCTCGTCCTTCGCCTCACCGTCCGCCGCGCGGGCACCGGGGCCGTCGAACGCCATTGGCCGGGAAGCCCCCAGGGACTTGCTGTCCTCCTTCGGCTGGCCGGACTGTAAGCGGCCGGCGACACAGAACGTAACCCGAGCGCACGGCCCGGCCCGCACCAGGCGTAGTCTCCCCGCATGGTTTCAAGCACAATCCCCGTCTTCGACCTCGGCACGGCCCGCCGCCCCGATGGTTCCTTCGATCCCCGGTTCATCGACCGGCTCCGCGACGCCGCACACACCGTGGGCTTCTTCCAGGTGACCAACTACGGAGCCTCCGCCACCCAGGCGGAAGACCTGCTGTCGGTGGCCCGCCGGTTCTTCGACCTGCCGCTCGAGGAGCGTCTGCGGCTCGACAACCGGCAGTCCCCCCACTTCCGGGGCTACGCCCGGCTGGGAACCGAGATCACCCGCGGCAGGCCCGATGCCCGCGAACAGATCGACTTCTCCCCGGACCGCGCACCCCTCGAGAACTATCCTGTGGAGCAGCCGTACTGGCTCCTCCAGGGGCCCAACCAGTGGCCTTCCGAGGCCCTGCCCGAACTTGAACGCTCCGCAATGGCCTGGGCTGAACTGCTCTCCACCGTGGGGGCCGAACTGCTCGGTGCCCTTTCCGTGGCCCTGGGCCTGCCCGAGGACCACTTCGCCGAACCCTTCGAAGGCACGCCGGCGTGGATGGCGAAGCTTGTCCACTACGTGGGCGGCGATGGCGGGGCCGAAGGCCAGGGCGTCGGCTCCCACGCCGACTACGGGTTCGTGACCCTCCTGCTCCAGGACGAGGTGGGCGGGCTTGAGGTGCTTCCCCGGGGACGTTCCGAGTGGGTGCCGGTCGAACCGATTCCCGGTGCGCTCGTCGTCAACCTTGGGGAGATGCTCGAGGTAGCCACCCAGGGGTACCTTGCCGCCACGATCCATCGAGTGGCCTCCCCTCCGCCCGGAGTGGACCGGTACGCGGTCCCGTTCTTCTGGTCTCCCCGGCTTGACGCGGTCATCGAGCCGGTGGTGCTCCCCGATGAACTCGCGGCGGCAGCGACCGGCATCACCGACGACCCCGACAACCCAATGCTCTCCTCCTACGGAGCGAACGTCCTCAAGGGGCGCCTGCGGGCCCACCCGGACGTCGCCGAACTGCACCACCCCGAGCTGGTCGGCAGGTAGGACCGCCGGCGGCGCACCCCGACCGGTACCGGTCGGGGTGCGCCTCAGCCCGCCGCGACCGGCGGACCGGCGATCAGCAGCAGCGTGAAGACGACCCCGATCCCGACGACGGCGAGCGCCGCCGCGAGCACGGGGCTGCGCAGCACCCAGGCCTGAACCGTCTCGACGGGGTTCCGAGGAGCTTCCCCACCCGGGCGGAGGCGCCACGGGCCGCTGAGCAACCCCCTGCGCTGAACCATCAGCTCGAAGGGGATCGTGGCGAAAGGCACCACGGCGGAGACCAGTCCCAGCAGGCCGGTGCGCCATGACCACTTCGAGTTGATCCAGACAAACACCGTGGTGGCGACAAAGCAGAGGAACACGAACCCGTGGATCCCGCCGGCCGGAGGTACGAGCGCTTCGGTGCTTCGGGTGACGTACTTGAAGAACATGGCGGTGAGCAGGAACGCCCAGGTGAGAGCCTCGGCCACGGCGACGGTCCGAAACAGGGTGAGCGGATTCATGGATCTCCAAAAGGCAGTGGGTGTTCGGGCGGAGCCGGTAGAAGGCGGCGGGCGCACCGCAGCCGCTGGTGGCAGCGCCTCGGTCCCGGCACCAACCTAAGGGTAAACAGGCCCTTCCACGCTACCGCATCCCCCTTGGTAGATTGTTGCTGATCGCCCAGCCGCCGGGAGGACCCGTGTTCCTGCTTGAAAATGCCGCACCGGACGCCGGGGCCGACCTCGTGTTCTCGGCGAGCGACCTTGTCAACGCCGCCGAGTGCGAGTACCGCGTCCTGCGGATCCTCGATGAGAAACTCGGCCGCACTCCGCCGGCCAAGTTCACCGCCGATGAGATGCTACAGCGCGCCGCGGCCCTGGGCGATGTGCACGAGCACCGGGTCCTCGAGAAGTTCACAGCCGAACTCGGCACGTACTCCCCCGGGAACCCGGGCGGCGTGTACGAGGTGGTTCCGGCAGCCACCATGGACCGCGCCACCCTGACGGCGAAGCACGAGGAATCGTTGGGGGCCCTGCGCGCCGGGGCCGGCGTCGTCTTCCAGGCCTCCTTCTTCGACGGGGTGTTCCACGGCCGCTCCGACTTCCTGGTACACACCGACGGCGGCTATGCGGTGTGGGACACCAAGCTCGCGCGGCACGCGAAGGTCGGGGCCCTGCTGCAACTCGCAGCCTACGGCGACCAGCTCCTGCGGGCCGGGCTCACTCCGGCACCCCAGGTGACCCTCGTCCTTGGGGACGGCACCTCGAGCGTCCACAGCCTCGACGATCTCATCCCGGTCTACCGGGAACGCCGGGCACGGTTCCTTGACCTCCTGGCGGCGCACCGCGCCCAACCGGACCCGGTCGAATGGGACGGCCCGGGCCATACCGCCTGCGGCCGGTGCGACTACTGCCAGCAGATGGTGGAGTCGACGCGGGATGTGCTGCTCGTGGCGAACCTGAGCCTGGCCCAGCGCGCCGATCTGCGGAAAGCAGGCATTTCCACGATCGACCAGCTTGCGGCGAGCGAAGCTCCCGGAGGCTCCCCGGCCCTCGCACGGCTGCGCGACCAGGCCCGGATGCAGACGGGCCTTGAGCGGCCCGACGGCGGCGTGAACTACACCGGTGCCGACGGCACGTCCCGGCGCCTTGCGTACAAGGTCCTGCCCGGCCACGCCCTGGGCCTGCTGCCCCCGCCCGATCAGGGGGATATTTTCTTCGACTTCGAGGGAGACCCGCTCTGGCAGGACCCCGGAACGGGGTCCTGGGGAATCGAGTACCTTTTCGGCGTCGTCGAGAATGCCCGGGATGCCGGATCGAAGCCGCCGTTCCGGGCGTTCTGGGCCCACTCCCGGGCGGAGGAGCGGACGGCCTTCAGCAGCTTCCTCGACTATGTCGCGGAGCGCCGCGCCCGGTATCCGGCCCTCCACATCTACCACTACGCGGCCTACGAGAAGAGCGCCCTGCGCCGGCTGTCGATGACCCACGTGCTCGGCGAGGACGCGGTGGACACGCTGCTGCGCGAGGGCGTGCTGATCGACCTCTACGACGTCGTTCGGCGCAGCCTGCGCATCTCGGAGAAGTCCTACAGCATCAAGGCCCTCGAACCCCTCTATATGGGGGCCGACCTTCGAACCGGAGCGATTACCGACGCCGGGGCGTCCGTCGTCGCCTACTCCGAGTACTGCGCGGCCCGCGACGCCGGTGACGATGCCCGGGCCGCCGAGCTGATCGCCGGCATCCGCGACTACAACGAGTACGATTGCCGCTCCACCCTGCACCTGCGCAATTGGCTCCTCGAGCGGGCCGGCGAACGTGGGATCGGGCCCGCTTCGGCAAGCCCGCCGGAACGCGAGCGCACCGCGTCCGAGCCGCAGCCGGAGGAGGCGCACCTGCTGAGGTACGTCGGCTCCCTCCCGGCGGCCGCGCAGGGTCCGGATGATCGGGCCGTGGCGATGGTGGCCGCGGCGGTGGGCTATCACCGGCGAGAACGCAAGCAGTTCTGGTGGGAGCACTTCGACCGGCTCGGCACCCCGCCCGAGAGCTGGACGCAGGCCCGGGACATGTTCCTTCCCGAGTCCGTCGAGGTGGAGACGGACTGGGCGCTGCGCACCCCGCGTGCCCGCTCCCTCTCCCGGACCCTCCGCCTCACCGGGGTCCTTCCCGAAGGTTCGGACTTCCGGAGGGACTCAACCTGGTTCAGCATGTACGAGGAGCCCCTGCCCGATGGGGTCGACTCCAGCGACTCGGGACGGGGCGGGTGGTTCGGTGCGAAGGTGCTCACTGCCGGAACCGACGCCGGGAAGGACGTGATCCTCCTTGAGGAACGGCTGCGGGCCGGCGCGCCCGCCCACCCGTTCCTGCCCGTGGCGCTCGCCCCCGACCAGCCCATCCGCACCCCCTCCATCGAGGCGGCGCTGCTCGCCGTGGCCGCCGAGGTCGGCTCGACCCTTCCCGATCTCCCCCGTGGGCCTGGCCTTGATCTGCTCCGCAGGACTCCACCGCGGCTGACCAGCGGTGTCCTCCCTCCGGCCCTTCCCGGCCCCACCGGCTATGTCGACGCCATCACCGCGGCGGTCGAACGGCTCGACTCGTCCTATCTGGCCGTCCAGGGACCGCCCGGAACCGGCAAGACCTTCGTCGGCGCCGCGGTGATCACCCAGCTCGTCGCCCGCGGCTGGAAGGTCGGCGTCGTCGCCCAGTCCCATGCCGTCGTCGAAAACCTGCTCGGGGCAGCGCTCCGGGCCGGGGTGCCCCCGGAAAGAGTTGCAAAGAAGACAGCGGACCCCGCCGCCCCCTGGCCGAACACCACCGACGACGGCGTCGCCGCGCTGCTTGACGAGGACGCCGGTTGCCTGATCGGCGGCACGGCCTGGACGATGACCGGCACCAAGGTCCCGGCGGGCTCGCTCGACCTTTTGGTCATCGACGAGGCCGGCCAGTTCTCCCTTGCGAACACCCTCGCAGTGGCACGCTCGGCGCGGCGGCTGCTGCTGCTCGGTGATCCGCAGCAGCTCCCCCAGGTCACCCAGGGCAGCCATCCCGAACCGGTTCATGAATCGGCCCTTGGCTGGCTTTCCGACGGGCACGCGACGCTCCCCGAATGGTTCGGGTATTTCCTCGCCGACAGCTGGCGGATGCATCCGGCGCTGTGCGCCTTCGTCTCCCGGCTCTCCTACGATCGACGGCTCGAATCCACGCCGTCCGCCGCGCTCCGGCACCTTGACGGGCTTGCCGCGGGCGTCGAATGCGTGATGGTGGAGCACACCGAGCGGCGGAGCACCTCCTCCCCGGAGGAGGCGGCGGAGGTGCTCGCGCAGGTCGAGCGGCACCTCGGCCGGGGCTGGACGTCTGGGGACGGTACCGGAGCGCGGCCCCTGGGTGAGGGGGACCTCCTCGTCGTCGCTGCCTACAACGCACAGGTGCAACTGATCCGGACCACGCTCGACGACGCGGGCTACCGGAGGGTGCGGGTTGGGACAGTCGATAAGTTCCAGGGCCAGGAGGCGGCCGTCGTGATCGTCTCGATGGCCTGCTCGAGCGCCGCCGAGGCGCCCCGGGGAATTGAGTTCCTGCTCAGCCGCAACCGCATCAACGTCGCAGTGTCACGGGGGCAGTGGCGTGCCGTGATCGTCCGCGCGCCGGGGCTCACCGATCACGTCCCCCCGCGGCCGCAGGCCCTCGAGGAGCTCGGCGCTTTCATTGGCCTGTGCGCCGGTGGGGCCTGAGCCGGGCCTGGCACCGTCGACGCGAGGCCCCGGCACCTCGGACCCGTAGCGGGGTTAAACAAAGGCAGGGCGGGAAAATCCCGCCCTGCCTTAGATCCGGACCTTAGAGAGGCTGGATGTTTGACGCCTGGGGGCCCTTGGGGCCCTGCTCGGTGTCGAAGCTAACCTTCTGGTTCTCATCAAGCGAGCGGTAGCCGCTGGCATTGATGGCGGAGAAGTGTGCGAACACATCTGCGCTTCCGTCGTCGGGGGCGATGAAGCCGAAGCCCTTTTCAGCGTTGAACCACTTCACGGTACCTGTTGCCATTTTTGTTTATCCTTCTGAAATTCAGACGCTCTCCGACTTTCGGAAAGCCCCAGTCGCGGCGTGCTTGTCCGCTCTTTCAGAGATGCGGCGTGGGCCCCGAAGAGCTACACCACGTGAAATACAAATGCGCAACACTACAACCGTTACCAACCTAACAGCACCACCATGGGTGATGGCAAGCAGGAATCCAAACCTTCTTTTAAATATTTGGGCCTCAGGCGGCCACCGGCCGCGCAAGGCCTGCAACCAGCTCGAAAGAACGCAGCCATGCCTCCTCGGAACTGGCCCTGGTGGCAAGAATCAGTTCATCGGCATCTGCGTGCCTGGTGAAGCCCTCGAGGTAGTCCTGCACCTGGGGTGGGGTACCCACGGCCGAGTAGGTGAACATCTGCGCCACCTGCTGGCCTCCCGGAGAGGCGAGGAGGGCATCGGCCTCCTCCGGGGTGAAGGCGCGGCCGCGCCCGAGCAACAGCTCGGCCATCCTCCGCTGCCCCTCCTGGAACTGGTTCCGCGCCTCATCCTCGGTATCGGCCGCAATGACATTGAGGCCCGCAATGACGTGGGGCTGCTCGAGCTGGGCGGAGGGCTTAAACTCGCGCCGATACAACGCCACGGCCTCCCGGAGCGCCCCCGGGGCGAAGTGCGAGGCGAACGCATAGGGCAGCCCGAGCGTCGCCGCCAGGCGCGCCCCGAACAGCGAGGAGCCAAGGATGTACAGGGGAACGTTCGTCCCGCGTCCGGGCGTGGCGTGGACTCCCGGGATGCGCGTATCACCCGAGAGGTAACCCTGGAGTTCGAGGACATCCTGCGGGAACGTGTCGGCAGCGGCCGGGTCGCGGCGCAGCGCCCGCATCGTGTTCCCGTCGCTTCCCGGGGCGCGGCCCAGGCCGAGGTCGATCCGGCCCGGGTGGAGGGTCTCGAGGGTCCCGAACTGTTCGGCGATCGTCAGGGGTGAATGGTTCGGCAGCATGATTCCGCCGGAACCCAGCCGGATGCTGGTGGTGGCCGCTGCGACGTGGGCGATCAGCACGCTCGTCGCAGAGGAGGCGATGCTGCTCATGTTGTGGTGCTCGGCGTACCAGATCCTCCGATACCCCCACTTCTCCGCGCTCTGGGCCAGCCGCACGCTCGCAGCGAGGCTTCCGGCAGCGGTGCCTCCCTGCGGTATGTGGGCCAGGTCGAGGATGGACAAAGGAACAGATATCAAGAGAAAAGCCTTCCCAGGAGGAGCGCCCTGTGCTATCGCGTTTCCCGGCTATCAGTGGACCGGGTATGCATTAGGCAACGGAAGGAACGCGTTACTTATTTCGGCGCCCTCTTCCGGCGCGTCCTCTTTCGGAGCGTCCGCTGTCCGGGCCATTCACCGCTCGGGCAGTCCGGCCCGCCGGTGCCGGGCAGGCATCTGCCAGGCTGTGCATCTGGCAGGATGGCACCATGGCTGATTCCGGGATGGCTGATTTCGAGCTTCCGACCACCGAGGCCGGACTGCGGGCACGGCAGGACGAACTGGTGCGCGCCCTTGCCACCGAGAACAGCGCCGGGGGCCTTGCCTCGCTGAGCTCCGAACTCGAGGCCATCCAACGCCGGCTCGAGCACCTCCGCTGAGGTTTGGCCGCGGGAGGCCCTGCGGACTAGATCGGCGTTTTCGGCGCCTGTCCCTCGTCACCGCTGACCCGCACCGCCTTGCGTTCGCGCGCATGGTCGAGCGCATTGATCACCGGGGCGGCGGTCATTCCGTGAAGCACGATGGACATGCAGATCACCAGCGCCACGATCCGCCACAGCGAGGCTTCCTCGGCGTCGAACTCTCCCTTCGACAGCGCATACCCCAGGTAGTAGATCGAGCCGATCCCGCGGACACCGAAGAATGAAAGCACGCCCCGCTCCCAGAGCCCGGTGCGTCCCCGGGCGAGGCTGACCCAGGCGGCAGCGGGACGGATCACGAGGAGGAAAAGGACGGCGACGAGGATCTCCTGCCAGGTCAGACCCATCAGCAGGCCGCGGGAGATGGCTCCCCCGAGCAGGACAAGCACCACGACCGTGAGCAGTCGTTCGAGCTGCTCGATGTAGCTGTGTAGGACACCGTGGTAGCCGCTTGTCTGCTCCGCAGCGCGGATGGTGACGGCGCAGACGAAGACGGCGATGAAGCCATACCCCTCGGCGAGTTCGGTGAGGCCGTAGGTCAGGAAGGTCGCTGCCAGCGCCACGAACCCTTCGGAGTGGTTCGCCAACCGGACGGTTTCGATCCGGGCCGAGAAGAACAACCGGCCAAGCAGCTTGCCCATGCCGAACCCGAAGAGGCAGCCGATGCCCAGGCGCCACGCCACATCCAGCGCTATCCACTCGGGGAACCAGGCGCCGGGGGCCGCCCCCACGAGGCTGATGGCGATCGCGAGATAGACGAAGGGGAAGGCAAGACCGTCGTTGAGGCCGGCCTCCGAGGTGAGCCCGAAGCGCACCTCGTCCTCGCCGCCGAGATCCTCCTCCGATTCGGACGGTTCGCCCACCTGCACCTCCGAGGCGAGCACCGGATCGGTGGGTGCAAGGGCCGCGGCGACAAGAAGCGCCGCAGCGATTCCCAAGCCCAGCACCCAGAGGCCGAGGAGCATGAGGCCCAGGATGCACAGGGGCATCGCGATGCCCAGCAGGCGCCAGGTGGTGGCCCACCGCTTCCTGCCCACCCTGCGGTCCAGGGCGAGCCCTGCACCCATGAGGGAGATGATGACGCAGACCTCGGCGAGGTGGGTGGTGAAGTCACCGTGGGTCACCGGGTCGGGGGTGGGCAGCGTTTCGATCAGGGAGAAGGCGAGCACCCCGGCCCCAAGGAACACCATGGGCATGGAGATGGGCGCCCGCATCAGGAGGCGGGGCAGCAGGGCGGCGGCAAAAACCGCGAGCCCGGCGGCAGCGTAGATAAAACTCGGCGCTTCGAACACCGGCACCCTTTCTCCGGAAGACGTTGGACAGCCCCTTTCGTACCTTACGTGCTGCATCGGTGCACCGGGTACCGAAACCCGGCCGGAAGCCGGCCGGTCCCCGCCGGATGGAGATCCGCGCGGGGGACGGTATGGCCGACAGCGGACAGCACCGCCTCCCGGGCACGGTGCGCAGCCGCCGCGTGAGAGCATGAAAGTATGCCCTCTTCGTCCCACCCCCTGATCGATGTCACCGACATCATCCGCATCGTGGGCGGTGCGTCGTTCCAACGCGGACAGGTCTACGCCAAGGACGGCGCCGTCAGTTCCCTCGCCTGGGACGCGAGCGCGAAGATCCTCACCGGCCGGGTGCGGGGAAGCGCGCCCGCCGAATACCGCACCAAGCTGCGCCTCGGCCTCAAGGGTGACGGCCGCTTCCGTCCCCTCGAAAACTTCTGCAGCTGCCCCGTCGGCTCGGACTGCAAGCATGTTGCCGCCACCGCCCTCCAGAGCAACACCGAGCACCTCCTGGCCCGCCAGGAGACCACCGCGGCACCGCCGCCTCCGCGGCCGGCGGCGGGCTGGCAGGCCTCACTGAGTGAACTGCTCGACCCGGCCCCCGGCACTGCCGAAGTGCCCGCAGCGCCGACGACGCCGTTGGGCCTGCAGTTCGAGGTACGCACCCCCGAGGTGGCGGTCCAGCGCTGGGGATCGGCCGCCGACCGGCAGGGCCTGCGCACCCTCAATGCCCGGCTGGGGGTGCGCCCCGTGAGCCAGAATTCCAAGGGCAAGTGGGTGAAGAACAACCTCTCGTGGGGAAGCATCAGCTACCAGACCTATGGGTTGCGGCTGGACCCGGATCAGCACCGCTGGTTCTCCCAGTTCCCTGCCCTGCACCGGGGCACCGGCGTCAATTACTTCGGCAACAATGACTCGTGGCTGTATCTCGACGACTTCAGCAATCCCCTGCTCTGGCACCTCCTCGAGGAAGCGGGGCGGCTCGGCATCGAGTTCGTCGGTTCGAAGAAGTCGGTGACCGTCGTCCTCGCCCACCGGGCCACCCTGCGCCTCGACGCGACGGCGTCGGCCGACGACGCGGTGCAGCTCTCCCCCATCCTGGAGATCGATGGGCGGATCCACCCGCCGGAGACCGCCCACGTCATCAGCGACCACGGGATCTACACGGTGGCGCCGGATACGACAATCACCCTCGCCCCGACCGGAAAGAAGCTCAGCGGACAGGACCTTGAACTGCTCCGCCGCGCCCGCCCGGTCCTCATCCCGGCCGAAGAGACCTCCATCTTCCTCGAGGAGTACTACCCCCGCCTCAGCCGGTCGCTCAAGGTCGCCAGCAGCGATGGAAGCGTGGACCTGCCCGAGGTCCAGCCCCCGGCGCTCGTCCTCACCGCCGCCTACCGGCCCGACGGTGCGGTGACCCTCTCCTGGGACTTCCGGTACACCTTCGGCACCGCCGTGCAGCGCCACCCGCTGGGCGGCGGCCCGGCCGCCGCTGACGGCTACCGGGACCCCGACGCCGAGGACGCCCTGGAGGCGGCCGCCCGGGCGCTGCTCAGCCCGCTGCCGCTGCGGAAGACCACCCTCGAGGACATGCAGGCCGTGGAGTTCACGGAGTCGGTGCTGCCGCGGATCGAGGCGGAACCGGGCCTCGAGGTCGACGTCGTCGGGGAGAAACCCGACTACGAGCACCTGACCGAAACTCCGCAGCTGGTCATCAGCACCGTCGAGACCGAGGACCGGGACTGGTTCGACCTGGGCGTGATGGTGACGGTCAGCGGTCGCAAGATCCCCTTCGACTCCATCTTCCGCGCCCTCGCGCAGGGCCGGACGAAGCTCAAGCTCGTCGACAACAGCTACCTGTCCCTCCAGCAGCCCGTTTTCGACCAGCTGCGCGAACTGATCGAGGAGGCACGCGGCCTCACGGAGTGGGAGACCGGGTTCCAGATCAGCCGCTACCAGGCCGGGCTGTGGGCCGAGTTCGAAGACCTCGCCGACGAGACGGAGCAGGCCGAGTCCTGGCGGAACGCCGTCGCCGGGCTGCTCGAGCTTCCCGACCTGGCACCGGTCGAGGTTCCCCTGGGGGTCAAGGCCGAACTGCGGCCCTACCAGAAGGAAGGCTTCAACTGGCTCGCCTTCCTCTGGCGGCACCGGCTCGGTGGTGTGCTCGCGGACGACATGGGCCTCGGTAAAACCCTTCAGGCCCTGACCCTGATCCAGCACGCCCATGAGACCGGCGGGCCGCACGCTCCCTTCCTCATCGTCGCACCGACCTCCGTGGTGCCGAACTGGATCAACGAAACCCACCGCTTCACCCCCGGGCTCCACGTCGTCGGCATCACCGACACCCAGGGTGCCTCCGGGGTACCGATCCGCGAGCAGGTGCGCGGCGCCGACGTCGTCGTGACCTCCTACACCCTGTTCCGGCTCGACCTTGACGCGTACTCGGAAACCGAGTGGGCCGGGCTGATCCTCGACGAGGCCCAGTTCGTCAAGAACCGCACCTCGAAGGTCCACCAGGCCGCCAAGGACTTCGCCGCGCCCTTCAAGCTGGCGATCACGGGCACGCCCATGGAGAACAACCTGATGGAACTGTGGGCGATGTTCAATATCGTCGCCCCCGGGCTGTTCCCCTCGGCCCGCCGGTTCACCGAGGACTACCGCACCCCGATCGAGAAGATCGGCGACAACCGCCCGCTGGCGCGGCTGCGCCGGCGCATCCGCCCCCTGATGATGCGCCGCACCAAGGAGGCCGTCGCCTCCGACCTGCCGCCGAAGCAGGAGCAGGTCCTCGAGGTCGAGCTCACCCCCGAGCACCGCCACATCTATTCGACCTACCTCCAGCGGGAACGGCAGAAGCTGCTGGGCCTCATCGATGACCTCAACAGCAACCGCATGATCGTGTTCCGGTCGCTGACGCTGCTGCGCATGCTGAGCCTCGACGCCTCCCTCGTCGACCCCGACCACGCGGACGTTCCCTCGGCCAAGCTTGAGGTGCTCTTCGAACAGCTCGAGGACGTCCTGGCCGAGGGCCACCGCGCCCTGGTGTTCAGCCAGTTCACCTCCTACCTGAAGAAGGCCGCCGAACAGCTTGAGGCCCGCGGAATCGAGTATGCCTACCTCGACGGCTCGACGCGCAGCCGGGGCGAGGTGATCGACAGGTTCAAGGAAGGCTCGGCGCCGGTGTTCCTGATCAGCCTCAAGGCCGGCGGTTTCGGCCTGAACCTGACCGAGGCCGACTACTGCTTCCTCCTCGACCCCTGGTGGAACCCGGCCAGCGAGGCGCAGGCGGTCGACCGGACCCACCGGATCGGGCAAACGAAGAACGTCATGGTCTACCGGATGGTCTCCAAGGGCACCATCGAGGAGAAGGTGATGAAGCTCAAGGAGCAGAAGGCCCAGCTCTTCAACTCCGTCATGGACGACGACGCCGTGTTCAGCTCGGCGCTCACCGCCGAGGACATCCGCGGCCTGCTCGAGGCCTGAGCCTACGGGCCAGTGACCGCTGGCCGGGCGAGCAGCCGGGCGGCTGGCGGGTGGCGGCGGGTGGCCCGTGGCCGGGCCGGCGGGTGGCAGGATCTGCGAGGCCGGGCGGTCGGCAGGTTCGGCGGAGAACAGGTGGCCGGGCCGGCAGGTGGCAGGATCTGCGAGGCCGGGCGGCCGGCAGGTTCGGCGGAGAACAGGTGGCCGGGCCGGCAGGTGGCAGGATCTGCGAGGCCGGGCGGCCGGCAGGTTCGGCGGAGAACAGGTGGCCGGGCCGGCAGGTGGCTCCTACGGCTCCCGGCGGAGCAGGTCGGCGAATTCGGTGGGCCGGGCCTCCGGCCACCAGTGCCCGGCGTCGACCCTCGTCACCCTCAGGTGCTCCACCCACTCCCCCAGCCCCTTGACCAGCGCCGGGGACAGGAAGGGATCCTTCACCGGCACGACCACGTGGACCGGCACCGTTACGGCCGGCAGCCGTGGCCCGAGCCCGGACGGCGAACGCAGCGCCCGGTACAGGGCGAGGCCCCGGAGCGGATCGGCTCCCACCCGGCGCCGCGTCGAACGCTCATAGCGCCGGCGGACCACCAGCCGCCAGAACAGTTCGGGGAGGACCGGGAGCTGGAACGCCCCGATGTACCAACTGCGCAGCAGCTGCCCGGCGAGTTCGGGCCAGCGGCCCGGCGTCCGGAGGCGGCTGCGCGTCCAGCGGCGGAAGTGCCCGAGGTCGGGGCCCGAGATGCTCGTAAAGCGCGCGATCCTCCCCTCGGAGCGGGGGTCGGCCACCGCCGCCCAACCCTGGATCGAGCCCCAGTCGTGGCCGACGAGGTGTACCCCGGGAACGGCCTCGGCGTCGAGCACCGCGAAGAGGTCATCCACCAGGACGGAAATCCGGTAGTCCCCCGAGACGGCCACCGACTGGCCGGCGTTGCGGGTATCGACGGCAATGAGGTGATGGGTCGCAGCCAGCCGGGCGATGACCGGGAGGAACACGCGGTGGTCGTCGGGGTAGCCGTGGACCAGCACCAGGGTGGGCACGCCCGGCCCCGGCTCCCTGCCGTATTCGAAGACCGCCAGTTCCGCGCCTTGCCCCGGCGTTCCGACGACCACGGTGCGGCGGCGGGCGGTGTGTCGGCCGTCGCTGGAGTCTCCGCTGCCTTCGGCAGGACTGCCGCTCCCGGCGGTGTCAGCGGGCGCGCCGGACGGACCGGCGTTGGGGCCTGAGGGGGCGTCGGGGCGTTCCATCCGGCAACCCTACGCCCCGCCCGCTCCCCGGCGGGCCCCGCCGGAGAAGATCCTGCCGTCCTTCAGCTCAAGGATCCGGGTGCATAGGGCATCGGCGAACGCCCCGTCATGAGTGGCAAGCACCACCGCACCGCCCGCCGCGGCGTGGTCGAGAAGCAGGTCTCCCACCCGGTTCCGTCCACGCTGGTCAAGGCCTGCGGTCGGCTCGTCGAGGACCCACACCGCCGGTCCCGAGGCGATCAGGGAGGCAAACGCCACCAGCCGGCGCTCAACGAATCCCAGCTCGTAGGGGTGTTCTCCGGCGGTGTGTCCGAGCCCAACGGCAGCCAGCGCCGTCCGCGCCCGCTCCTGCGCCGTCTCCCGGCCGGCACCGGCCGCTGCGGGCCCGTAGGCCACCTCGCGCAGCACGGTCCGTTCAAAAAGCTGCTGGTCGGTGTCCTGGAACAGGTACCCGACTGCACCGGCCAGCCGCCCGACAGCAGTGCGGCGCCCCAGTGGCTGGCCCGCGACGGTCACGGTGCCCGACGACGCCCTCAGCAGCCCGTTAAGATGCTGCAGGAGCGTCGACTTGCCCGACCCGTTCACGCCCGTCAGGCCGACGATGTCACCCGGGTCGACCCGCAGGTCGACGCCCCGGAGGACCTTCTCCTGCCGCCGGGAATTCTCCCCGCGGTAGGAGAAGGACACTCCGGAGAGCTCGGCGAGCGGGGTCCCCGCCTGCACCTGCCGCCTGGGCGGTACCGCCGGGGCGGCAGGTGCCCGCCGTAGGTCCGGGGCCGATCCTTCCGTACCGATGGCGTACCGCTCCAGCCCCGCCGTCCGGGCCTGCGCGAAGGTGCCGTCAAACACGGGCCGACCCCCTGCAAGTGCCAGGACCCGGGAGTGCGGCGCGACCGAACCGGGGAGCATTGGAGCGCAGATCACCAGGGCGGTGCCCGCGGCGCGCAGGACCTCGAGCGTCCGGGCCACCTCTGCCCGGGAGCCGGCATCGAGCCCTTGGAAGGGCTCGTCGAGGATCAGCACCCGAGGGTTCCCGACGACGGCCGCCGCGATGATGGTGCGGCGGAGCTGGCCGCCGGAAAGCCGCCGGGGATCCCGGTTCAGGACGTCCGTCAGCCCGAGCCGGGCGGCGGTGGCCTGCACGGCCGCCCGCAGCTCCCCGGTGGGCATCCCCCGGTTCGCCGGCCCGAAGGCGATTTCCTCCGCGACGGTGGCCGACATCATGGAGAGCTGGCCCTCGGTCCGCTGCGCCGCATACGCCACGGTGGAACTCCACGCGGCGGGATCGATCCGCGGGTCCGCCGGGCCGCCTGTGAACCCGAGCCGGTCCCCTCCGAGGGTCAGCGCACCGCGGAACTGCGCTCCGCTCCCGGCCCCGGTCTGCCCTGCCAGCAGGCGGGCGAGGGTGGTTTTTCCTGACCCCGACGGCCCAACGACGTGCACCAGGCCTCCGGGTTCCACGGCGAGGTCCACACCGGAAAGGACCACCGGACCGCCGTCGTACGCGAAGGTTGAACACTCGAGCCGGATCACCGGCCGGCCCCCACCGCGTACCAGGCGCAGCCGAACGCGAGCACCCCGGCGGCCATCAGCCACCGGGCGGTGCGCTGGCCCGCCGTGTCGGTGTCGGGAAGGTAGTTGGTGCGGGGTCCCGGGGAGGAGAACCCCCGCGCTTCGAGCAGCTGGGTCCGTTCGGCGGCATCGATCAGCAGGCCGGTGACGAGGGGAACGCTGACCATCAGGAGCCCCCGCACCCGGGCGGAGATGCTGCCGCCCACCACCAGTCCGCGCGCCTGTTGCGCCCGGGTGATCTGGCGGGCCCGTTCGGCGACGTGCGGCAACAGCCCCACCGCCGAGCCCAGGACAAAGACGAGCCTGCGGTTCCAGCGGCGGTGGGTCAGCGTGGAGACCAGCTCGGGAATGCTTACGGTCAGCGCCGCGGTGAGGAGCACCCCGGTGAAAACGGCGAGCCTCAGCCCGGTCAGCGCGGCGAACTGCAGCCCCTCGGCGGTGACGCGGGCCGGCCCCCACTCGGCGAGGACCGTGGTTCCCTCAGGGAAGAACAGGCCGTGGAGAAAGAAAGAGGAGATCAGCAGCGGACCGGCAGTGACCGCGATGGCCAGGGTGATCTGCCGCGGTTTACCCGAAAGCAGCACGCCCGGCAGGACGGCGACGACGAGGACGGCGAGTGAGAATTGCCAGGTGTTGACCACCAGGACCAGCACCACCAGCAGCGCCGCGGCGAGGAGTTCGGTCAGCGGGTTGAAGACGCGTCGGCGGGGCACCGGATTACCGCCCGGTGGCCGACCCGGTCCTCCCGGCGAGGACCCCGTACCGCCGGAGGAAGGGGAACTGGGCCCGCGAGCGGCGCGGCAGCGCATAGGCGAGAAGGGCCACCAGGGTGAAGACGACGAGCTTGTCTAGAGTGTCGGAGGTCAGTCCCTGCTTCGTTGCGGCGACCAACAGGGAGTCCCCCACCGCGCGGAAGGCGGCAACGAGCGCGTTGGTGCCCACCGTGCCCGCGGCGCCGAACATGAAGGCGGCCACCGGCGCGGCCACCAGTCCGCCGACGGCACCGACGACGAGCCCTGCAACCGGCGCCAGGTAGACCCGCCGGAACATTCCGTACCGTGCGGCGGTGCCGGCCAGCAGCCCGATGAGGGCGGCTCCGGCCGCGAAGGGCAGGGCCAGCGGGTTGAACAGGCCCCAGATGGCGTTGCTCAGCGCCCCGGTGGCCGCACCGGCGGCCGGACCGGCGAGGACCGCGACGAGGACCGTGCCGATGGCATCGAGGTAGATCTGCAGCCCGAGGCTGCCCGCTGTCTGCCCGATGGCGATATTGAGGGCAATGCCCAGCGGCATCAGGACCAGTGAACTCGTGCTCAGGGAGGGCAGGATCCCCGCCACCAGCAGGGCGCCGCCGCCCAGGAAGCCGAGCAGGGTGATCAGCGAGGAGGTTCCACCGATCCCTTCGGCGATCTCCGCGGGCTGCACCAACACGAGGTACAGGTAGGTGGCGGCGATCAGGGCGGCTCCGGCGGCGACCAGGGCACTTCGGGGGCGCGCGGCCGTCGTCGCAGGAAGGGTCAGGGGTGAGCTCATTGCAGTCCTCGGGCGCGCGGGGCAGGGGCGTGCACCTCATGTCACCTCGGCGCGGCCCGCGGCGGTGCGGGCAGTAGCTAAGTGTACCCGTAGGATCCGGGGCGGGTCAGCCCCGGTCTGCGGCCAGCCGGGCGAGGCGGTCGATGAGCGTCCCAAAGACCTTTTCCGGCTCGTTGGCGGTCACCACCCGGGCGTTGGGCGGCTGTTTCCAGAACCCGGCGAAGTCACCGACGGTCTGCCCGAACGTCAGGGGAGAATCCGTTTCGACGTCGACGGTCGCGGGCCGGGTGGTGGCGGTCGCCTCCCCGGTGGCGACCATCGCGGCGAAGAGGTCGTGGAGGTGGGCGAGGTAGCCCTGGTCGTACCGGCGGTGGAACTCCATATAGAAGCGGAGCGCATCCGAGACGCAGGCGATGACCCGGTTGGGGTTGCTGCTGCGCAGCCCTTCAGGGTCGTCGGGGCTGAGCAGCTCTCCGCCGGCACCGGCGGAGCGCGACAGCCGGTCGAGGTGCTCCGGGCGGCACTCGATCCGCTCGGTCGACTCGAGGGCGCACACCACCGGCAGCCGGTCCGCCGGCAGGCCGCGGTAGGCCGCGAAGACCTCCTTGGCCGCATGCGGATCGACGTGGATGTTCCACTCGGCGACCGGCGTCGTATTGCCGGGGTAGTTGAACGCCCCGCCCATGATCACCAGGCCCTTCAGGAGCATCGGGAGCCGTGGCTCGGCACGCAGCGCGAGGGCAAAGTTCGTCAGCGGCCCGGTGATCAGCCCCGTGATCTCCCCAGGGTTCGCCCGGGCCGCCTCCACCCATACCTCCACCGCGGAGCGGTCGGAGACCTGCTGCCGGGCGGCCGGAAGCACGGCGTAGCCCACCCCCTGGTCCCCGTGGGTTTCCTCGGTCGTCACCAGCGGCACCACGAGGGGCACCTCGCTGCCGATGGCCACCTCGACCCCGCTCCGCCCGGCGAGTTCGAGGAGGGCGAGGTTGTTCGCCGCCACCTGCGCCGCGCCCACATTTCCGGCGGTGCAGGTGATGCCTTCGAGGCGGACCTCGGGCACGGCACACAGGTAGAGCAGCGCCACCGCGTCGTCGATACCGGTGTCGACGTCGAGCAGCAGCCGGGTCGGGGCCATTAGCCGGCCGCCGAGGTCCGCAGGAGTGCAAGCCGCAGGGCGCGGGCCGTCTCCATGTGGGTGCGGGCGATTCGCCGGGCGTCCTCCGCCCGGCGGTCGGCCACGGCACACACCAGCGCCTCGTGCTCGTCCAGCGACTCCTGCCAGCGGTTGCCGACGGAGAGGGTGGAGCGCGGGGTGTGGATCAGGTGCGTGGAGAGCCTCGCCAGCAGGTCGGTGAGCACGGGGTTGTGGGAGGCCGCCCACAGCGCCACGTGGAACTCCTGGTTGAGGTTGATCCGGGTCTGGTCGTCCGGGTCCGACAGGGCCTTATCCCGCTCCACGAGCGCCTCGAGGCGGATCACATCGGCCGACCGGCGTTCGGAGGCGGCCTGGCCTGCGGCCTCCTCCTCGAGCATCACCCGCAGGTCGTAGATCTGGATGACCTCCTGCGGGTCGATCTGGGGCACCTGAAGCCCACGCGCCGCACGCTCGAGGAGCCGCTCGTGCTGGAGCCGGCTGAGCGCCTCCCGCACCGGAGTGCGGGAGACGCCAAACCGCTCCGAGATGACCACTTCGCGCAGGGCGGTGCCCGGCGGGTGGACCCCGGCGAGGATCTCCCCCCGGAGGACCCGGAAGATCGCCTCGCCGTCAACTTTCGCTGACATGTCCGTGGACTCGGTCACGGGGCCGGGTCAGCCCACCAGCTGCCGGAGGACGTACTGCAGGATGCCCCCGTTGCGGTAGTAGTCGGCCTCGCCCGGGGTGTCGATGCGCAGGACCGCGTCGAAGGAAACCGGCTTGCCGCCGTCGGCGGGGGTCGCCGTCACCGTGACGGTGCGCGGCGTGCGGCCCTCATTCAGCTCGGTCACACCGCTCACCGAGAACGTCTCGGTACCGGTCAGCCCAAGGCTCTCGGCGTTCTCGCCCTGCGGGTACTGGAGCGGGAGCACGCCCATACCGATGAGGTTGGAGCGGTGGATCCGCTCGTAGCTCTCGGCGATGACCGCCCGAACGCCCAGCAGCGCGGTGCCCTTGGCTGCCCAGTCACGGGAAGAACCGGAGCCGTATTCCTTGCCGGCCAGGACGACCAGGGGAATCCCGGCCGCCTTGTAGTTCTCCGCGGCGTCGTAGACGGCTGCCTGCGGCGCACCGGGCTGGCTGAAGTCGCGGGTGAAGCCGCCCTCGACGCCGTCCAGCAGCTGGTTCTTGATGCGGATGTTCGCGAACGTGCCGCGGATCATCACTTCGTGGTTGCCGCGGCGCGACCCGTAGGAGTTGAAGTCCTTGCGCTGCACGCCGTGCTCGAGCAGGTAGCGTCCGGCCGGGGTGTCGGACTTGAAGGAGCCTGCCGGGCTGATGTGGTCGGTGGTGACCGAATCGCCGAGCTTGAGCAGGACGCGGGCGCCATCGATGTCGGAGACCGGCTCGGCCTCAAGGGTCATGCCCTCGAAGTATGGCGGCTTCCGTACGTAAGTGGACTCGGGGTCCCAGGCGAAGGTGGCGCCGGCGGGAGTCGGCAGGGACTGCCAGCGCTCGTCGCCCTCGAAGATCGACCCGTAGCTCGACGTGAACATCTCCTCATTGATCGAGGAGTCGATGACGGACTGCACCTCGACGGGGTTGGGCCAGATGTCCTTGAGGAAGACGTCGTTGCCGTCGCTGTCCTGGCCCAGGGGCTGGTTGTCGAAGTCGAAGTCCATGGTGCCGGCCAGGGCGTAGGCGACCACCAGTGGCGGGGAGGCCAGGTAGTTCATCTTCACGTCCGGGTTGATCCGGCCCTCGAAGTTCCGGTTGCCCGAGAGCACTGCCGTCACGGCGAGGTCGTTGTCCTGGATGGCCTTGGAGATCTCGTCCTCGAGCGGCCCGGAGTTGCCGATGCAGGTGGCGCAGCCGTACCCGACGATGAAGAAGCCGAGCTTCTCGAGGTAGGGAATGAGGCCTGACTTCTCGTAGTAGTCGGTGACGACCTTGGAGCCCGGGGCGACGGAGGTCTTCACCCACGGCTTGGAGCTCAGGCCTTTCTCCACTGCGTTGCGTGCCAGTACGGCGGCCGCGAGCATGACCGAGGGGTTTGAGGTGTTGGTGCAGGAGGTGATCGACGCGATGCTGACTGCACCGTGGTCGAGTTCGAACTCGCGCCCGTCCTTCATGCTGACGCTGACCTTCTTCGAAGGCCGTGTCTCCTGGCTTGCGTGCGCCGAGACGGTTTCCCGCGGCTTGGCGTTTTCGTCGACATGCGTGTGGCCGTCCGCGCTGTAGCTGGGGGCGTCGGAGGCCGGGAAGCTGAGCTCGGAGGCCTCATCGACGGTTCCCGCCGGGGATTCCGCCAGGTGCGGGTCGTCCGAGTAGTGGGCCAGGTCTTCACGGAACTGGTTCTTGGATTCGGTCAGGGCGACGCGGTCCTGGGGGCGTTTGGGTCCGGCGATGGAGGGCACCACGGTGGACAGGTCCAGCTCGAGGTATTCGGAGAAGCGGATCTCCGTGGACGGGTCGTGCCACAGGCCCTGTTCCTTGGCGTAGGCCTCCACCAGGGCCACGTTCTCCGCCGGGCGCCCGGTCAGGCGCAGATACTCAAGGGTCACCTCATCGATGGGGAACATCGCCGCGGTCGAACCGAACTCCGGGCTCATATTCCCGATCGTGGCCCGGTTCGCCAGGGGCACCTCGGCCACACCCTCACCGTAGAACTCCACGAACTTCCCCACCACCCCGTGCCGGCGCAGCATCTCGGTGATGGTCAGCACCACATCGGTGGCCGTGGCCCCGGCCGGAATCGAGCCCGACAGCCGGAACCCCACCACCCGCGGAATCAGCATCGACACCGGCTGGCCCAGCATCGCCGCCTCGGCCTCGATCCCGCCGACCCCCCAGCCCAGCACCCCGAGCCCGTTGACCATGGTGGTGTGCGAATCGGTGCCCACACAGGTATCCGGATACGCCCGCACCACCTTCTGCCCGTCGGCCCCGGTCACCTCGCGGGTCATCACCGTGCGGGCCAGGTACTCAAGGTTCACCTGGTGCACAATGCCCATCCCCGGGGGCACCACCTTGAAATCATCGAACGCCGTCTGGCCCCAGCGCAGGAACTGATACCGCTCCCCATTGCGCTGGTACTCGATCTCCATGTTCCGCTCCAGCGCCCCGGCATTGCCGAACACATCGATCTGCACCGAATGATCGATCACCATCTCCGCCGGCGCCAGCGGATTCACCCGCTTCGGATCCCCGCCCAGCTCGGCCACCGCCTCACGCATCGTGGCCAGGTCCACCACGCACGGAACCCCGGTGAAGTCCTGCATGATCACCCTCGCCGGAGTGAACTGGATCTCCGTATCCGGCTCGGCCTCCGGATTCCACCCGGCCAGGGCCCGGACATGATCGGCGGTGATATTGGCCCCGTCCTCGGTCCGCAGAAGATTCTCCAACAACACCTTCAGGCTGAACGGCAGCTTCTGGGCCCCCTCCACCGCCCCCAACCGGAAAATCTCATACGACGTACCGGCGACATCGAGAACGCCCTTTGAACCAAATGAATCCGCGGCAGTCATGACCATCGCTCCTTATTGCATTGCGTGAAAGTTAGTATGCGGCCCAGTCTATCTTTCGGACCGCGGGAATGTATACATACGTACACACCTGCGCGCCGTCGAGGAACGCCGGCGGGGTCCGGCCGTTGCGGGCGGGGTCTGAGCCGGGCGCAGCACGTCGGAGATTCCTCGGCGGGAGACCGCGAAGGGGGGGAGCCGGAAAAAGGCTCTGGTCCCGGGCGAAGAACTCGCGGGAGGGTGTCGGGAGTTCACCGGGGGGCAGAAAGAGGTCAGGCGCGGCGGATTTCACCGGCATCGGCCGCCAGTTCGGCGGTTGCACTTCGCAGGAAGTCCTCCTGGACGAGTTCCTCGTCCCGGCTGTGATCCACGATGGGCCCGGTTCCAGCGATCTCGCGGATCAGTTCGATTCCGGAAATCGCCTCCTGCTTGGTGGCGAAGAAGGTTGAAACGGCGACGAGGGAGCCGTCGGGGGCCGTCAGTTTTACCCGGAATCCACCGTCGTGAGCGTCGACCAGTTTGAAGTAACCAGCCATTGTCTTACCTCCTTGTAAGGGGCTTAATTTTCCACCTAGCGGTGATCAATCATAAGCACACTTAGGGCTTCCTGGCTCATCGGGTGGTGGCGCCCTACGATCGGAGGATGGCCGACACCGTTAGCCGCGAACAGCGCAGCCGCAACATGTCCCGGATCCGGGGCAAGAACACCCAGCCCGAGCTTGTGGTCCGCCGCCTGCTGCACCGCGCCGGGTACCGCTACCGCCTCCATGGGGCCACCGCGGGAGGCCTACTTCCCGGCCGCCCGGATCTGGTCTTCGCCGGGCGGCGCAAAGTGGTTTTTGTCAATGGCTGTTTTTGGCATTCCCACTCCTGCCGCGCCGGCCAGCGCGCCCCGTCAACCAATTCCGAGTTCTGGGCCGACAAGCGGGAGCGCACCCGCCTGCGGGATCAACGCCAGCAGGAGGCGCTGCGCGCCCAGGGCTGGGACATTTTCATTGCCTGGGAATGCCGGCTCAAAGAATCCCCGTCGGCCCTGGAGGAACAGCTGAGGGCATTCCTCGGAGCCCCGCCGGGCGCTCCCTCCGGCCCGGCCGAACCCGGCCCGCCGAACCCCGCGTAGGCTGGCCGGAGGACAACGGCGCAGCAGCGGCCGGGGCACTCAACAGGAGGACACCCATGACGGATTCCAACGGCACCCAGGAGCCGACTGGCGATCGGCGGAAGAACGTCCTTGAGCCGGAGGCCGGAACCGGCGCCACCGGCGGCCCCGGAGCCAACATCCGGGAGCAGCAGGGGAATTCCGCCGGCGGTATGGTGCCCGCGAGCTTCACCGGCGGTCCAGGATCCGGGGACCCCGCTGCGGACCGCCGTCCTGAAGACGCGGCCGCAGCCGACGTCGACATGTGGGACAGCGAAGGCTGAGCCCGCCCCACAGGGCGCAGCGGGGCGCGCCGGCGCTGCCCACAGCGGCCCTGGCGGTGAGGCCGGCGCTGCCCACAGCGGCCCTGGCGGTGAGGCCGGCGCTGCCCACAGCGGCCCTGGCGGTGAGGCCGGCGCTGTTCTCAGCGGCCCCGGCTGGCGAGACCCGCCACCAGGCGTGACGGCAGAGTGCGGGCGATGCCGGCGAGCGCCTTGTACTTCACGCTGGGTATCGACACAGCCTTGCCCGCCGCGGCATCGCGGAGTCCTTCGGCGATGACCTGCTCGGCGTTGAGCCACATCCAGGCCGGAACTGTTGACTTATCGAGGCCCATCCGGTCGTGGAACTCAGTATGGACAAAGCCCGGGCACAAAGCCGTCACGGTGATGCCCTCCCTGCCGTAGGCAAGATTGGCCCACCGGCTGAAGCTGATCATTGCGGCCTTCGCCGCACCGTAGGTGCCCCGCGGAACGAAGCCGGCGACGCTCGCCACATTGATGATGTGCCCGCTTCCCCGCTTGCGCATACCGCCGAGCACCGCATGGGTCAGGGCCAACGGAACCTCGATGTGGATCCGGAGGTGACGCCGCTCCTCCTCGAAGGAGTTCTCGGCGAACGCCTGGCGCAGACCGTATCCCGCATTGTTGATGAGGGTGGTGATGGGTACGGCATCCCCCGTGAGCCTAGCCGTCACCCGGTCGAGTCCGCCGTCCTCGAGCAGGTCGGCCGGCAGGACCTCCACGGTCACGCCATGCGCCCGCCGCAGGCGGCGGGCGACATCTTCGAGGCGTTCGGCGTCGCGGGCAACGAGCACCAGATTGGAGCCGCGGGCGGCCAGCGAGCGGGCGAATTCGGCGCCCAGGCCGGCGGTCGCGCCGGTGATCATAGCGGTCTGAGTCATGGGGCTTACTGTGCCCTTTCCTGCAACGCTGATGCAACCTTCACCCCGTTAGTTTGATGCGGGGCCAGCCCCCCGGCCAACGACGGATTGGACAGGCTGAGAGGCAGGTTCCAGCGGGAATGGCCCGGTCATTGGTGATCGGGTCAACTGTCAAGGGAAAGGGAAAACCATGACCACGAACAGGGCTGTCGCTTACAAAGGGCCCGGCAAGGTCGAAGTGATCGATACCGAATACCCCACCTTTGAGTTGAAGGACGGGCCGGGGGTCAACCCTGCCAATGTCGGCAGGGCGGTTCACCACGGCGTCATCCTTAAGACGGTGGCGACGAATATCTGCGGTTCCGACCAGCACATGGTTAGGGGCCGCACCACCGCACCGGTCGACCTCGTCCTGGGTCACGAGATCACCGGCGAGGTTATTGAGGTTGGCCGGGACGTCGAATTCATCAAGCAGGGCGACATCGTCTCGGTGCCGTTCAATATCGCGTGCGGGCGGTGTCGGAACTGCAAGGAGGGCAAGACCGGCATCTGTCTGAACGTCAACCCGGACCGGCCCGGCAGTGCCTATGGGTATGTCGACATGGGTGGCTGGGTCGGCGGCCAGGCCGAGTACGTGCTGGTGCCGTACGCGGACTGGAACCTGCTGAAGTTCCCGGACCGCGACCAGGCCCTGGAGAAGATCCTCGACCTCACCATGCTGTCGGATATCTTCCCCACCGGCTTCCACGGCGCGGTCACCGCCGGGGTAACAGTGGGATCCACCGTGTACATCGCGGGGGCGGGGCCGGTCGGGCTTGCCGCGGCGGCGAGCGCGCAACTGCTCGGTGCCGCCGTCGTGATTGTCGGCGACCTCAATGAGGACCGGCTGGCGCAGGCCCGCAGCTTCGGTGTTGAGACCGTCGATGTTTCGAAGGGCGATCCCCGGGATCAGATCGAGCAGCTGCTCGGTGTGCCCGAGGTCGACTGCGGCGTCGACGCGGTCGGTTTCGAGGCGCGCGCCCACGGCTCGAAGGACGCCGGTGAGGCACCGGCGACGGTGCTTAACTCGCTGATGCAGATCACCGCCGCCGGCGGCGCACTCGGCATCCCGGGGCTCTATGTCACGGGCGACCCGGGCGGCATCGACGAGGCGGCCAAGGTCGGCTCGCTCTCCCTGAGCCTCGGCACCGGGTGGGCCAAGTCGCTGTCCTTCACCACCGGGCAGTGCCCGGTCATGAAGTACAACCGGCGGCTCATGATGGCGATCCTGCACGACAAGGTCCAGATTGCCAAGGCCGTCAACGCCAAGCCGATCGGACTGGATGAGGCCCCTCAGGGCTACCAGGAGTTCGACGCCGGCGCCGCCACGAAGTACGTGCTCAACCCCAACGGGTATATCGCGGCCTGATCCGCTGTACCGGGCTTTCGCTCACGCGATGGCCCTGGCATGTACCGTTCCGGCCGGCGCTGCGCCGGCCGGAACGGCTGCCATCAACCGCCCTGGGGCGGACAGCGGCCCTTCCCGCCGGCCTGTGGCCGGCGAGAGGGGCCGTTCTTTCCAGCCCACGTCCTACAAGGTGGCGAGCCCCTCCTTCACCACGAGGATGCCGACGCGCTGGTAACCGTCGAGGCAGCGGCAGTTCTCCGGGTAGCCACCTCTGGTTGCGGCCACAGGGTGGCCGGTGGATAGAACAGCCAGTTGCGGGACACTGCCCTCCATCCGGGCAGGTCGTTCGCTTCGGGCGAAATCATCATCCTGCAGCCGATGGTGCGTCAGGAAATATTGTGCGGCGGGGGCAGGGAGTGTGCCCACCCACCGGCTGCGGCTTCAGGCGAAGACGGGCGCGGCGCGGTGGGGCTCAAGCAGGCGCCGGTGCTCGGCATCAAGGCGCACCAGCTGCCCCTTCTCGACGCGCAGGAACGCGAGCACGGTTTCGGCCTTGGCGCACACGGTCCGGCTCTCCGGATCGCGGATCAGGTAGGAAAGGGTGAGGCTGGCGGGGGTGAGCCCGCTGACCCAGACATCGATGACGGCGGGGATGTTTCGGTAGTCAAGCGGGGCGGTGTAGCGGACCCGGTGCTCGACGACGAGGGCCTGCACTCCGGGTTCCAGTGAGGAAAAGAGCTCGACCTGCGGCGCCGTGCCCGGCAGCCCCGTGCCCGCGGGTGGCCCGAAGGCGGCAATCCGGGCTTCTTCGAGGATCCGAAGCACCTGGACGTTGTTGATATGGCCGTACGCGTCCATGTCACCCCACCGAAGCGGGACGTGGCAGGTGAGGGCCTGGGATGGCGATTCCATGACTCCGTTCTACAGCATCGTCTTGCACGCTCAGCAGGGCGAAGTGATGAAGCTCACCCCGGACGCATTTTTTGCCCCCATGCACGGGTCCGACGCTCCATCGTGCCCTCGGATTGGCGGCTTTTCCTCCCCGGAACGGAGTTACCGGGCGGTAGTGTGACAGAAAATTTGACTGAACGCCAGCGCTAGTTTGCACAGTCCCCAAAATGTCAATCACCGTTGCATCTCAGTTTGGCAACGATCAATTTATGGCCTAGCGTGGTGGAGGTTCCCCGCCCTGGGGAATGAGATTTGCTGCCGAGACTTGAGCAGCTGCATATGCCCGGTGCCGCCATCACCACATGCTGCTCGTCCGGCGGTTACCTAACCATGACCTCTATATCGTCAAGGTGAGCAGCGGTACTGAGACGTCCGGGGACGGAACGAGTACTGGTGGCCTTTGGGAGCATCAATCCTCATGAAGAATTCCAAACTTAGCCTTAACGCTCGTCGCGGCCTCGCCGCTGTTGCCCTTGCCGGCCTTGGCCTCGGCGCTTCCGCCGGTGCGGCCACCGCCGCTCCCGCCAGCGACTGGGACGCTCTCGCACAGTGCGAGAGCGGTGGCAACTGGGGCATCAACACCGGCAATGGCTTCTCCGGTGGACTTCAGTTCCAGCCCAGCACGTGGGCCGCCTACGGCGGAACCGGCTCTGCCGAGAGCGCCAGCCGCGAGCAGCAGATCGCGGTCGCCGAGCGCGTCCTCGAGGGTCAGGGCTGGGGCGCATGGCCCGCCTGCTCCGCCAAGCTCGGCCTGAACAGCGCGGCCAGCACGGGCGGAGTCCCTGCTCCTGCCCCGCTGCAGGTCCAGCAGGCTCCCGTGGCCCAGGCACCCGTCGTCGCACCGGCTCCGGTCGCCCAGGCACCCGTCGCCCAGGCACCCGTCGCCCAGGCACCCGTCGTCGCACCGGCTCCGGTCGCCCAGGCACCCGTCGCCCAGGCACCCGCGGTGCAGGCTCCCGCCCTCAGCGGAGAGACCTACACCATCCAGTCCGGTGACACCCTCAGCTCCATCGCCGACAAGCTCGGCATCGCCGGCGGCTGGCAGGCCCTGTTCGCTGCCAACGCCGACACGGTCATCCACGCCGACCTCATCTTCACCGGCAACGTGCTTCAGCTTCCCGCCTAAGCACAACCGCCCGGGCAGTACGCCCATCCCCTAGAACCCCCTGCCTTCTGTCGAGGCAGGGGGTTTTTGGGTTGGTCGGTCCTCGGCGGGCTCTGGACTGCAGTGCCGGCTCGTAATAGTGTTGCGGCCATCCGCGGCGCCGCCGCGCACCCACATCGTCGAGGAGGACTCATGGCCGGGCACACTTACCGCGTAACGGAGATCGTTGGCAGCTCGCCGGACGGCTCGGATGCAGCAGTGCGAAATGGGATCGCCCGCGCGGCATCGACACTTCACAACCTCGACTGGTTCGAGGTGAAGGAGGTCCGCGGGCACCTTGTGGACGGTGCCATCGCCGATTGGCAGGTGACGATGAAGGTCGGTTTCCGCCTCGACGACTGAGCCCCTCCGCCCTCCTTGGTCAGGGCGTGCTCAGGGCTGCTTCGGGGAATGGTGGCGCCGCTGACGGCGTTATGTCCCCGGCGGCACTTCCCGGGCCGCGTCAGCCTATTACAGGAGCACTCATGGCGAAGGAACTCGAGCTTGGACTGGATACGTTCGGAGACGTCACGGCGGATGCCGAGGGCAACCCCGTGCCCTACCACCAGGTGATCCGGGACGTCATCGAGGAAGGGGTTCTCGCGGATCAGGTCGGCGTCGACTTCTTCGGCATCGGAGAGCACCACCGCTCCGACTTCGCAGTGTCCTCCCCCGAGATGGTGCTGGCGACAATCGCCGGCCGCACTAAAAACATCCAGCTGGGCTCCGCGGTGACAGTCCTCAGCTCCGATGACCCGATCCGGGTCTACCAGCGCTTCTCAACGCTCGACGCCGCCTCCAACGGCCGCGCCGAAGTGATCCTGGGCCGGGGCTCCTTCACCGAGTCCTTTCCGCTGTTCGGATTCGACCTGACCAAGTACGAGGAACTCTTCGAGGACAAGCTGGACCTGTTCACTGAGGTCCGCAAGGAAAGGCCCGTCACCTGGAGCGGCCGCACCCGCCCCGAGCTGACGCAGCAACGCGTCTTTCCCACCACGGCGTCCGGTGAGCTGAAGGCGTGGATCGGCGTCGGGGGAAGCCCGCAGTCAGTCGTGCGCGCCGCCCAGTACGGCATGCCCCTGATGATTGCGATCATCGGCGGCCACCCCTCGCGGTTCGAGCCCTACATTGACCTGTACCACCGGGCCCTGACCCAGCTGGGTAAGCCCCTCCTGCCGGTCGGGATGCACTCCCCCGGCCACGTCGCCGACACCGACGAGCAGGCCCGCGAGGAGCTGTGGCCCAACTTCGAGATCATGAGGAACCGGATCGGGGCCGAGCGCGGCTGGGGCCCGGCGAGCCGTGCCGAATTTGACGCCGAGATCGAGGGGGGCTCACTGTACGTTGGCTCACCCGACACGGTGGCGCGCAAGATTGCCGAGACGGTGAAGACGCTGAACGTCGACCGGTTCACGCTCAAGTACGGCTCCGGCCCGATGACGCATGAGTCGCTGATGCGCAACGTCGAGCTGTACGGGACGAAGGTCATCCCGATGGTTCGGGACCTCCTGGCGTAAGCGGAGGCGGGGCACCTAAGCGCCGGCGGGTATGCCAACGGCGGATCTGCTGGTTTACTTCGATATATCGGATCAGCTCAAGCAAAGGCCGTATCGATGACAGGGAGCACCGCCACCCCCAAACCCTCAGTCCTTTTCGTCTGCGCACATAACTCGGCGCGGTCCCAGATGGCAGCCGCGTTCCTCACGCGTTTCGCGCAGGGGCGGGTGGATGTGCGCTCGGGCGGTCCCGACCCTGCGGACAGTGTGGACGTCCAGGCGGTCGAGGCGATGGCCGAGGTGGGGGTGGACATCTCCTCCCAAGTGCCCCGGCTGCTCACGCAGGAGGCGGTGATGAACGCCGACATCATCGTCACCATGGGGTACGCCGACCAGGAAACCACGTTCCCGCATGTCCGGCACGAGGACTGGCCGGTGGAGGACCCGGTGGGCCGCGACGCGGCGACGGTCCGCCGGATCCGCGACGAAATCAAGGGAAGGGTTCAACAGCTGATCACCGAACTGCTGCCCGGTCGCCACGTCGACGCCCAGTAGGAGCGGCAGGCCGCACACCTTCCCCGCGGGGATCGGCGCAGCGGGTCAGGAGCAGCTCGTCCGGTCGATCTCGATCTCGAGCTTGTGCGCCACCTCGTAGTCGCGTTCCGATGAGGCGAACCGCACGAGGATGTTTTCCGCGGTGCCGTTGTCCACGCCCTCCTCGAGTGCCACCGCCACGACGATGTTGATGTGGGAGTCGGGCGTGAAGCGGTACCCGGCGGCGGGCACCGGCTCCACCAGGAAGGTGCTCGGTTCCGCCGGTTCGGTCGTCGGCGCCGCTGAGGCCCCGTGTCCGGAGTGGCCGGCGTCGACCTCCGCTCCGTGGTGGCCGTGGCCTTCCTTGTTGGCCGGCGTGATTTCCGCCGAGATCATCCGCAGCCCCTCGGGAGCACCCAAGGCGATCTCCCCGAAGGTGAACTCCTCAAGGGTCGGGTTGTGAAGCATGACCGTGTATTCCTGGAAGCTGTCCTTCGGCTGCACGCCACAGAGTTTCGCCCCGTCCACCCCGATATTCAGGGGGTCTTCACCCTTGACCGTCCCGGCCGGGGAGCCCTTGACGGGACCGGTTGACACGTCCCGGGCGGCATTGACGTCGAGTGGATTTTCCTCGGTCCCGCCGCAGCCTGCAAGGAGCACCGTCAGGAGGACCGCGGCTCCAGCGAGCCGCCTCGGGGTCTTTCTCATCGTCATAGCGCTCTTCCATGGTCGGGGCCTCCGCCACCCCCGCGGGAGGAGCGGCCGTGCTCTGGAAGGTATTCGGAGCCCGGGCCCTGCCGGCTGGGTGCCGGCAGGGTGGGACTGCCGAGGCGTCGAAGGAGCCCGGCCCGGGGCCGGCTACTCGTAGAGGATGTACTCCGGCTGCGGGACCAGGGCGAGGACCTCCGACGGGGTCATCAGCGGTCCGACCGCAGCGTCCTCCTCAAAGAACAGCTTGAAGCCTGGGCGGATGCTGGCCGGAAGCCCGGCGGTGAGCAGGGCATACGCCTCCGTCTTGTCGACGGCGCTGCCGATACCGTCGGCACTCTTGATCACCTCCACCCCGGGGTGCTCAGTGATAGCGGCTTCGTTGGGGACGACGCCAACGGCCACCTGGTGGAAGACCAGGGCCTTCTGCGGCAGCGCCTCCCGGGCGACGAGCCCGTCCAGCCACGCGGCGATGGCCTCGATCTCCTGTCCCGCCGTGGAGCCGTACACGGCTCCGGGAAGCTGCTCTCCGGTGATGTCCCACTCCGGGTCCAGGGCAGGGCCGACGTCGGGTTCCTTCAGCCACTTCTCGAGGCGCTTCACCTCCTCGGTCATGCTTGAGCGGCCGGGCTGGATGTTCAGCAGCAGGATGCCGTCGTGGCGGCGTGCCGCCTCGAGGTACTGCCGGATGGTCTCATCCGGGGTGTGGGTGCGGTAGGTTCCATCCGGGCCCGGCTCGGCCTGCACCACGACGGTGATCAGCTCAAGCACGGGCAGTACCTTGCGCCCTGCCGCGAAGGCGGCGCCCTGGGTCTCCATTTCGGTGATGCGCTCGTCCAGGTTCCCGATCCCCAACCGTCCGAGCCCTGGCGACAGCGGGTGACCGCTGTAGCCCACGAGGCGGTAGGCCGGAAACAGCTCAGTCCCTCCGCGCGGCAGTTCCTTCGGCCGGGGCGCCGTGGGTGACGGCGAGGGAGTCGCCGTCGCGCTCGTTGCGGCGGGGGCGGGAGACGGCGATGTGTGTGCTCCGGGGGTGGCCGGGGGCTCCCCTCCGCCCGCCCCGGCGGGCGCGCCGGGAGTTGCGGCGCACCCTGCCAGCAGGAGGGAACCGGCCAGCAGTGCGGCGGAGGCCGCGGCGCGGCGGCCCTGGAAGAATGCCATGGGGGTGCCTCCGGCGGGGTTGGCGATGGGTGCTCTCCAGCCTAGCCGGGCGTCGGGTGGCGCCCTCCTCGCCCCGCCCTACGCGAGGTGATTCCCGCCGGTGACGCCGAGCACTTCGCCGGAGACGTACCGGGCGTCATTCGAGGCGAGGAACACGAAGGCCCCGGCCAGCTCCCCCGGCTGGCCCATCCGCCCCAGGGGGGTGTCCTCGCCGAAGCTCTCCAGCTTCTCCTGGTTCGTTGTCGCGGGCTGCAGCGGCGTCCAGACCGGACCGGGGGCCACGGCGTTCACCCGGATGCCCCGCTCGCCCAGCAGTTCCGACAGGCTGAAGGTCAGGCTGTTCAGCGCCGCCTTGGTGGCTGCGTAGTCCATCAGGGAGGTGGACGGGTGGTAGCCCTGGATGGAGGTCGTGTTGATGATCGAGGCACCGGCGCCGAGATGCGGCAGGGCCGCCTGGATCATCCACACGGTCCCGTAGACGTTCGTCTCGAAGGTCCGCTTCAGCTGCTCGGTCGGGATGTCGGCGATCCCGCCGGGTTGGGCGATGTGGAATCCGGCGTTGTTCACCAGCAGGTCAAGGCCGCCGAACTCGGCGACGACGCGCTCCACGGCGGTCCGGGCATAGTTCTCGTCCCGGATGTCCCCAGGCAGGGCGAGCGCCTTCCGGCCTTCGGCCTCGATGAGTTCGATGCAGCTGCGGCCGTCCTCTTCCTCCTCCGGAAGGTACCCGATGGCGACGTCGGCTCCCTCCCGTGCGAAGGCGATCGCCACGGCACGCCCGATGCCCGAGTCACCGCCGGTGATCAGGGCCCGGCGGCCGGCCAGCCTGCCGGTGCCACGGTAGGTCTCCTCACCGTGATCGGGCCGCGGATCCATCTGCTCGGTGAAGCCGGGGTAGTTTTGAAGGTCGGTCGAGACCTCCTCCTTGGGCCCGCGTGGGTCATCCTGCTCGAGGGGATGCGCGTTGGGGTTCGACATACTGCACTCCTTACCGGTGTGTTCGTTGCCTGCTGAGGCGGGAATACTAAGCCTACTGTCATTGTGTTCTCCGTGTGAGTCCCCTAACAATGGACTATGACAGTGATGCTGAGGTCCCTTGAAACAGCCGTACCCGAGACGGTCATGGTGCAGCCCCAGGTGCGGGACGTGTTCGCCGCCCAGCCCGACCTGACCCGGCTGGGCACGCGCCTGGTGGGAGCCGCCTTCGATTCCTCCGGCATCGACACCCGGTACACGGCGGTCAAGGAACTGACGCTCGACAGCAATGCCGAGAACCCGGTCTTCTTCGATTCGCGGCAGATGCGGATCCTGAGCCCCAGCACCAAGACCCGCAACGCGGTGTACGCCGAGGAGGGAAGCAAGCTCTTCATCGAGGCCGGCCGCAGAGCACTTGAGGCCGCGGACGGCATCGAGGCGGCCGATGTCAGCCACGTCGTCACCGTGTCCTGCACGGGGTTCTTCAATCCCGGCCCCGACTACAAGGTGGTGCGGGCCCTTGACCTCAGCCCCGCCGTCCAGCGGTACCACCTCGGCTTCATGGGCTGCTACGCGGCATTTCCCGCCCTGCGCGCGGCGAAGGCCTTCTGCGAGGCCGATCCCGAGGCCGTGGTCCTCGTGGTGAGCGCCGAGCTGTGCTCCCTGCATGTGCGCTCTTCGAACAACCCCGACACCATCGTCGGGTCCTCCCTTTTCGCGGATGGCGCCGCGGCCGCCATCATCACCGCGCGGGAGCTGCCGCTGACCGGCCCCGTCCTGAGCCTTGACCACTTCGAGACGGTCCTGACGCCGGTGGGTGAGGAATCGATGGCCTGGAACATCGGCGATGAAGGCTTCGAGATGGTCCTTGGGACCTATGTGCCCCACATCATCGACGAAAACATCGTTTCGGCCCTCGAACCCCTGCTGGCCCACGACATTTCCCTCGAGGGCAAGGCCTACTCGGACATCGAACACTGGGCGATCCACCCGGGCGGCCGGAGCATCCTGGACAAGGTCGAGGCCAAGCTCGACCTCACTCCGGACCAGCTGACGCCGGCGCGGGAGATCCTGCGCAACTACGGCAATATGAGCAGCGCAACGGTGATGTTCGTGTTGAAGAACATCCTCGACCAGCCCTCCTCCGGCGGCAACGGACGGGTCTGCTCGATGGCCTTCGGGCCCGGCCTCACCGTGGAGACCGCGCTCCTCACGAAGATCGGATGACCCCCGGCGGATTCCTCCTGCGGCGCGACGCCGGAGCCGTCGAGGAGATGGACAAGCCCGACTGCGACCCGATCACCCTTGAGCGCACCTACTCCCAGTTCGGCCTGGTCAACGCTGCGGTGGCCGGCTGGAGGCACACCTATCGGATGCTCGTGCGCCCGCAGCTTTCCCCGGACCGGGAAAACACGCTGCTCGATATCGGCTCGGGGGGCGGGGATGTTCCCCGGGCGCTGGCCCGGTGGGCCCGCCGGGACGGGCTGGCCCTGTCCATTACGGCTATTGACCCGGACGGGCGCGCCCACGCCTATGCCACCTCAAGGCCGGGGGTCCCCGGGCTGAGCTTCCGCCGGGCGCTCAGTTCGGAGCTCGTCGCGGAGGGCCGGAGGTTCACCATCGTGACCTCCAACCATGTGCTCCACCACCTCGACCCCGGCGCCCTGTCGGGCCTGCTCGGGGACAGCACCCGGCTCGCCGAGCGCCTCGCGGTGCACAGCGACATTGCGCGCAGCAGGATCGGCTACGGTCTCTTCTCGGTGGGGACACTGCCCCTGCGCGGTTCGTACATCCGCCGGGACGGGCTGACCTCGATCCGGCGCAGCTATACCCCGGCGGAGCTTCGGGCGGTCCTGGCCGCCGAGCCCCGGCCCGGGTGGAGCGTGGAGAGCACCGCCCCCTTCCGGAACCTCCTCATCTTCCGGGCCGGCCCGGATGCATGACGTGGTGGTGGTCGGCGGCGGACCCGTGGGCCTCTACGCCGCCCTTGAACTGCGGCGGGCCGGCCTGGACGTCGTCGCGCTTGAGAGGCGCACCGCACGCAGCGGGCATTCCCGGGCCATCGGCATCCACCCGCCGGCCCTGGCGGCGCTGAAAGCGGGCGACGTGGCCGGGGCCCTTGAGTCGCGGGGGGTGCGGATCACGGAGGGAATCGCCCGCAGCGCGGGTCGGCAGGTCGCGAGCCTCTCCTTTGCCGGCCTCCCCGGCGAGCACGGCTACGTGCTGGCGGTCCCGCAGGCCGTGACCGAGGAGGTGCTTGAGGACCGGCTGGCCGGGCGTTATCCCGGCACCCTGCGCCGCGGAACCACCGTGACCGGCCTCGCGGAGCGCGACGACCGGGTAGAGGTCCATGCCGTGGCGCCCGGCGGCGCCGACATTTTCGAGGCGCGCTGTGTCATCGGCGCCGACGGAGCGCGCAGTGCCGTGCGGGACTATGCCGGCATCGGGGCTCCGGGCAGGTCCTACCCCGACTGCTACCTCATGGGCGACTTCCCCGACGGAACCGGCGACGGCGACTCCGCCGTGCTCTACCTCGAAGCCGCAGGCATCGTCGAGTCGTTCCCGCTGCCGGGCGGGGTACGCCGCTGGGTGGTGCGGCTGGGTGCGCCCGCCGAGCCCGACCCGCACCTGCTTTCACGCCTCATCGGGCAGCGGACGAACGTGGCGGTGGATCCGGCCGGGAACACCATGGTCAGCAGTTTCGAGGTGCGTTCCCGGCTGGCCGAGCGGCTTGTCGCCGGCCGGGTGCTGCTGGTGGGGGATGCCGCCCACGAAATCAGCCCCATCGGGGGCCAGGGGATGAACCTGGGCTGGCTCGACGTCCAGGCCCTGGTGCCGCTCGTCACGGCACACCTGCGCGAAGGTACCGACGTCGGGCAGCAGCTGGCCCGGTTCAACCGGACCCGGCGCCGGGCCGCGGGCGTGGCTCGGCGCAAGGCCCACCTGAACATGGCGCTCGGACGGCCCCTGCCTCCCCGGGTGCTGGCGGCGCGCAACGCGGCCCTCGCGCACCTTTTGTCGCGGCCAGCCGTCTCCTCAGGGATTGCCCGCGCCTTCACCATGCAGTGACGCCGCGGGCGGCCGGGGCTAGCGGTTGCCCTGGATCTTTGCCAGCAGCTCCTCGAAAGGCGCCGACACCTCGGGCGCCCGGGCCGGCCGGGGGCCGACCGAGCCGAGGATCAGTGCCACCAGTTCCTTCGCCGCCCGGCGCGACCGCTGCTCAAGCCCCGGAGCGCCGTCCCCGCTGCCGGCACCCCAGTCCTGCGGTGCGGCGTAGACGGCGGTGGGAACGACGACGGCCCGCAGGTAGCTGAACAGCGGCCGCAGGGCGTGCTCAAGCATCAATGAGTGCCGTGCACTGCCGCCGGTGGCGCCCAGCAGCACAGGCATCCCCTCGAGGGCCTTGGGATCGAGGACGTCGAAGAACGATTTGAGCAGCCCGCTGTAAGAGCCTGAGAACACCGGGCTGACGACGATCAGCGCATCGGCCGCGGCCAGCCGCTCCTGGACCGCGGCGAGAGCCGGCGGGGCGAAGCCCGTGACGAGATGGTTGGCGATATCCAGGGCAAGCTCGCGGAGCTCGATTGTTTCGACCTCGGCTGTGGCGCCGGCCGCACCAAGGGCCTCAACGGCCGACTCCGCCAGCTGATCGGCAAGCATCCTGCTTGATGAAGGAACGCCCAACCCCGCCGAAACGACAACAATTGAAGGTGTAGACACCGGAAAACCCTCCTCGAATTACATACATTTGCATGTATATGACTCAACTCCAGGGACTCCGGTTTCATTCCCCTCAGCGGGCGGCCAACGCGCCGGAGGATTAAACAGCAGGTGGCTCCCCGCGCCATACGCCGGGAGCCACCTCGTCCTCAGCGCCCGCTGCGGGGCCGCTGGGAGCCTACTTCCTGCCGAAGATTCCGTCGAGCACGTTGGTGGGACGCTGCATCTCGCCCTGGTGGGCCGACAGGACCACCACCGTACCGCTGACGACGGGGAGCGCCCACTGCAGCATCTTGAGCTTCGACTGGGCCTTGGCGAGGTCGTCCGAGGCACCGGGACGCGGCTCAGTCGCACCTTCGCCACCCTGTTCGGCCAGCTCGGCGACCTTCTTGCCCATCATGCCTGCGTAGAGGGAAAGTGCCATGCCGGCCACCGTGACCACGCTCTTGATCACCGTGTTGGCCCCCACGCCCTCCTGCTTGGCCAGGCGGCCCTTGTTGCCGTAGATCAGCCCAATGCCGCCGGCCGCGTGCGCGACGAACGCGCCGATCTGCACCGGGGTCCACTTCGCCCATCCGAGGCTCGAGAGGCGTGTGCGCTCGCGGGGGTCCTTCGCTTTGCCGGTGGCGCCGTTCAGCCCTACCGCACCCATGAGGGTTCCACCGAACCATGCGGCCGCGCCGAGGTCGTGGGCGGATCGAGCCAGAAGGTTTCCTGCCATGATGTCGTACTCCTTAGTTCTCGAAAATCGACCTACCCTCTACCTTTATCAGCCTACTTACGATTAAGCTACGGGAAGCCCCGAAAACAGGAAGTACGCGGATGCCGGCACGGGTACCCGCCCGGCGAAGGGAGTGACCGGTGGCAACTGACGGCACGGATCTCGACGCGGTATGGCCCCAGTGGAGGGAAGCGGTCAATATGACGGCCGCGGAGCTGAAGAAATGGCTTGACACCGACGAGTCCCTTTCCGTCGGCCAGAAGGACGGCGGGGAATCGGTCGGCCACGCCTCGGGCCGCCGGATCGTGGAGATCCTCGAAACCCGGAAGCCGGACCTGACCGAGAACGATGTCCAGCACATGGCGAAGGTGGTTGGCTACGTGCACCGGCATCTCGCGCAGACCCCAGGCAAGGACGACCTTGAACACTCGAGGTGGCGTTACTCCCTGATGAACTGGGGCCACGATCCGCTGAAGTAGCGGGCGGGCCTAGGAAGGCTTGCTGAGGGCACTCTGCTTGTGGGCGGCCTGCTTGCCGGACTTGGCGCTCTCGACGATGTAGTAGGGCTCGTCGGAGGACGCCTTGAACTTCTGGCCGTCGAAGGTGAATTCCTTCTCCCGCTTCTCGACGACCTTGCCTTCGGTCGTCCCCTGCGGTGTGTTCCAGGTAACCTTCTCGCCCTTGCGGAATGACATCGATGCGCCCTTTCTGTCCGGCCTGCGGGTAGGTAAACCCTACCCGCAGGCCGGCGCGCGGCACAGGCCCGGCTCAGTCGGCCAGGTGCGTGGGCGCGAAGAGGCGCAGCAGGGTCTCGACGACGACGACGTTCGGCCCCTCGGCCGCGAGGCTCTCCTCGAGGGCCTCCCGGACGTCGGCGGGGGCGACCCTGCGCGCCGGTACGTCGAAGGCCTCGGCGAGCTTCACGAAGTCGGGCCGGGCCAGCTCGGTGGCCGTCGCCTTGCCGAAGGCCCCCTCCATGTATTCGCGCAGGATGCCATAGCCGCCGTCGTCGACGATGAGCCAGGTGACGGGGAGGCTGTGCTGCTTCGCCGTCGCCAGCTCGGCGATGGAATACATGGCCGAGCCGTCGCCGGAGACCGCGAGCACCCGCGGCGGCAGGCCCTTCGACTCAAGGCCCACGGCGCCGCCGATGGCACCGGGGAATCCGTAGCCGAGGCCGCCGGCGCCCTGCGCCGAATGGAACTGCCCCTCGCGTGAGTCCCAGCAGCTCCACGCCCAGTAGGCGGAGATGGTCATGTCCCAGAAGGTCTGCATCGAGTCCGGCACCGCTTCGCGGATGTCGGCCATGAATTTGCGCTCCATCCCCAGGTCCTGGGCGTCGAGGCGCGCCGAGACCTTGGCGAGGGTTTCCGCGACCAGCGCGGCGGCGTCATAGCCCTCGGTGCGTGCGCGGTCGAGCGTCGGCAGCGCCTCGTCGAGGGCCTTGAGCGCCTGGCCGGCGTCGGCCCGGATACCGAGCGCCGGGCGGTTGGATTCGAGGACGCGGGGTTCGGCGTCGATCTGGATGATGCGCCCACGCGGTTCGAGCGTGAAGTAGTTGGAGGTGACCTCACCGAGGGAGGAGCCGACGACCAGCAGGAGGTCGGCGTCCTCGAGCACCTCGGTGACATAGCGGTCCTCGACCCAGGACTGCAGCGACAGCTCGTGGTTCCAGGGGAACGCGCCGTTGCCGCCGGGCGAGCACACCACGGGAGCACCGAGCTTCTCGGCGATGGAGAGCAGCTCGAGCTCGGCCTTGCCGCGGCGCGCTCCGCCGCCGGCGACGATGGCGGGACGCTTGGACGCCGTCAGCCACTCGATCGCTTCACGGACGAGCTCGACGCGCGGAGGGTTGTCGAACGGCTCGGCGAGTGCATCCTCGACCCGGGGCACCATCACCGGGTCGAGCAGCACGTTCTGGGGCACCTCGATCCAGACCGGCCCCTGCGGCGAGGAGACTGCTTCGGTCCAGGCGTCCTGGATCGCCGAGGGGATTCCCGAGGCGTGCTGGATCAGCCGCTGGCTCTTGGTGACGTTCGCCGCCGAGGCCTTCTGGTCGTCGAGCTGGTGGAGCATGCCCTTGCGCCGCGCGCCGAGGCCCTCCAGGGGGATCTGGCTGGCGATCACGATCATCGGGACGCCGGTGGCGTAGGCCTCCTGGAGTCCCGCCAGCGAGGTGAGCGCCCCGGGACCGGTGGAGAGGAAGAGGACGCCGACCTCGCCGGTGGCCCGGGAAAAGCCGTCGGCGGCGAACGCCGAATTGTTCTCCACCCGGGAGGAAACGAAGCGCAGCGGCGAGCGCGACAGGGCATCGAAGAGCCCGAGGGCGTGCTGGCCGGGGATGCCGAAGACGGTGGTGGCGCCCAGCGCGGTGAGCGTCTCGACGACGAGGTCACCGCCGTTGCGCTGCCCGGTGGTCAGCGGCTGGGGTGGAACTGAGGCGGCGCTGTCGGTGATTTCCATTCAGCTTTCCTTTGAGGGCGGGGTGAGGTTGTCGGCCATGAGGCTGACGAGGTCGTAGGCGACATGGGAGGCCGCGACGCCGGTGATTTCGGCGGTGTCGTAGGCGGGGGCCACCTCGACCACGTCGGCGCCGACGAGGTTGAGGCCGCGCAGCCCCCTCAGGATCTCAAGGAGTTCACGGCTTGTCATTCCGCCGGCCTCGGGGGTACCGGTGCCCGGGGCGTGGGCGGGGTCGAGCACGTCGATATCGACCGAGACGTACAGCGGCCGGTCTCCGATGCGGTCCCGCAGCCGGGCGATGACCTCGTCGACGCCCTGGCGGAACACATCGGAGGAGGTGACGATGCCGAAGCCGAAGCGCCGGTCGTCCTCGAGGTCCTTCACGCCGTAGAGCGGTCCGCGCGTCCCGACGTGTGAGATCGCCTCGGTGTCGAGGATCCCCTCCTCGACGGCCCGCCGGAAGGGCGTCCCGTGGGTGTATTCCGCGCCGAAGTAGGTGTCCCAGGTGTCGAGGTGGGCGTCGAAGTGGAGCAGCGCCACGGGTGAGCCCGCCCGCTCGGAGGCCGCCCTCAGTAGGGGCAGGGCGATGGTGTGGTCCCCGCCGAGGGTGACGAGCCGGGTTCCGTCGGCGGTCAGCTCGAGCGCGTTGGCCTGCACCGTCTCGATGGCCTCATGGATGTTGAAGGGGTTGACGGCCATGTCGCCGGCGTCGGCGACCTGGACGCGTTCGAACGGCGAGACGTCGAGCGCCGGGTTGTAGGGGCGCAGCAGGCGTGAGGCCTCGCGGACGTGGTTGGCGCCGAACCGCGCCCCCGGCCGGTACGAGACACCGGAGTCGAAGGGCACGCCCACCACGGCGATGTCAGTGCGGTCCACCTGGTCGAGGCGTGGGAGCCGCGCGAAGGTCGCGGCGCCGGAGTAGCGCGGCACGCGGGCCGAATCGATGGGGCCGAGGTGGCCACCTGCGGTGATGCGCAGTTCTTCCATGGGCGTCGTCCGTTCCTCAGCGGTACGCGGTCGGCGCACCGAAGTTGCTAAATATGCATCAATTGTTTTGCATAAGGCTAATTGTGGGCCGGGTCACGGGTCAAGGTGCGGACCGCCCGACGCCGGGGTGCCGTCGTCGACCCGGCCTACTTCCCGGAGGCCGCCGGGACCAGGGTCCACAGGATGACGGCCGGATCCCCCGAGGGATTGGCCCAGGTGTGGGGCTCGCGTCCGGGGAAGGTCACCGTGTCCCCCGCCTGCAGTTCGAACCGCTGATTGGAGAAAATCAGTTCGAAGGAGCCCTCCACTACGTGCAGGGTCTCCACCTCGCAGTCAACCGAGTACAGCTCGGCCTCCCCGCGCCCATGCGGTTCGATCACGGCCCGGATCATCTGCAGGCGGCGTTCCGAGCGGGCGGTCATCAACCGCTCGATGATCCCCTCGCCACCAAGGCTGATCCGGGGGGCCTCCTCTAGGCGGGTCAGGTGGGTCTCTGGAGCCAGGAACAGGTCGCCGATGGAGATCGAGAGAACCTGGCACAGGGTGACGAGCGAAGCCACCGAGGGCGAGGTGAGGTCGCGTTCGACCCGGCTCAGGAACCCCTTTGTCAGCCCCGTCGCCTCCGCCACCTGCTCGATGGTCATACGCTGGGACTGCCGGGCGGCGCGGATGCGGGAACCGATCGCCACCGGGGCGTTGGTGGGCTCAACAGGCAGGGCCTTCATGGCAGTCCTCCCAAGGGTGAAGGGAATGAACGGGAGTCAAGATAGAGCATAGCGAGCCCAGGGTTGCTTCTATGAAGCGCTCGGATCGGCCACGATTGACGGAGTGACCTTCATCACCCTAGCCTAGTACGAAACAAAAGTTGCTTCGTGTGCAACCTCGATTTGGGTGGGAACAATGGAATATCTTAATGCGGCGATAGTGGTCGTCTATCTCGTGGCCATGCTCGGCTTCGGCTGGTGGGGCAAGTCCCGCACCCGGAACGCGAGCGACTACCTCGTCGCCGGCCGGCGCCTTGGACCACTGCTCTATACGGGCACCATGGCCGCCGTGGTCCTCGGCGGGGCCTCGACCGTCGGCGGCGTCGGCCTGGGCTACACCTACGGGATCTCGGGCATGTGGCTCGTCGTCGCCATCGGGGTGGGCGTGCTGCTGCTGAGCCTGCTGTTCGCGCCCTCGATCCAACGGCTGAAGATCTACACCGTGTCGCAGATGCTCAGCCTCCGCTACGGCTCCGAGGCGACGAAGGTCTCGGGCATCGTCATGCTGGCCTACACCCTGATGCTGTGCGCCACCTCCACCGGCGCCTACGCCACCATCTTCGTGGTCCTCTTCGGCTGGGACCGCGCCCTCTCCATCGCCATCGGCGGAATCATCGTGGTGATCTATTCGGCGGTGGGCGGCATGTGGTCGATCACCCTGGCCGACATGGCGCAGTTCGTCATCAAGACAATCGGCGTCTTCGCGCTGATGCTTCCGTTCGCGCTTTCCTCGGCCGGAGGGTTCGAGGGAATCTCCGAGCGCGCCGGCGCGGAGTTCTTTGACATCACCGGCATCGGCGCACAGAGCATTCTCACCTACTTCGTCGTCTACACGCTGGGCCTGCTGATCGGACAGGACATCTGGCAGCGCGTCTTCACCTCCCGCACGCCGGAGGTCGCCCGCTGGGGCGGTGCCACTGCCGGCGTCTACTGCATCCTGTACGGGGTGGCCGGGGCGCTGATCGGGATGTCCGCAAGCGTCATCCTGCCGGACATCGAGTCCCAGGACGACGTCTACGCCGACATCGCCCTCAACGTCCTGCCGATCGGAATCGGCGGGCTGGTCCTGGCCGCCGCAGTCGCCGCCATGATGTCGACGGCGTCGGGCGCGCTGATCGCGTCGGCGACCGTGGCGCGCACCGACGTCCTGCCCTACGTCCGGAGCTGGTCGCGGCGGAGCGGGCGTACCGCCGGTGCCGAGGCGGCCAACCGCACGGCGGTTGACGCCGGCGGGCATGACGTCGGAAGCAGCCGGTGGTGGGTGTTCGGCCTCGGCGTGACCGCCATCCTGCTCGCGGTCGTGGTGCAGGACGTCGTCGCCGCCCTGACCATCGCCTACGACATCCTCGTCGGCGGACTCCTCGTCGCCATTATCGGTGGCCTCGTCTGGAAGCGCGGCAACGGACTCGGCGCCGGCGTCTCAATGGCCGTCGGGACGGTCTTCACCCTCGGGACCATGATCTTCCTCGAGGTGAACGCCGAAAACCAGTACGACGGCATCTACTCGAACTGGCCCATCTACGTCGGCCTGCTCGCGTCGGCCGCCGTCTACATCATCGTTTCCCTGGCCAGCCGGCGGACCGATCCGGCCGTCATGGCCGCCTGGGAGGACCGTGTCGCGGGCAACGTGCCCGACGACGACGCTCCTGCCGTCGAATCGCCCAGCGGCGGCGCATCGGTCCTCCCGGAACGCCGGTAGCCGGATTTAACGGCCTGAGGGCCCTTCCCGCAACGCGGGAGGGGCCCTCAGTTGTTGAAGCGGTTGTCCGACCAGCGGTTCGTCCGGTTATTCAGTCGGCGCCGGTCAGTGGGTCAGTCGTCGAGGGCTGTGGAGCCGCCGCCGTCCCGGCGGTCCCGCCGCTCCCGCCGGGTTCCGGAGGAAGCAACCGGCCCGGCGTCCTCGGAGCCGTTGCCGTGCGAACCGGTCCCCGGAGTCCCGGGGGAACCGGCCGTGGCCGGGACCGAGGGCTCCTCGGCGAACTGCTTCGAGGATTCCTCGGTCTCCGGGGTGACACCGCGCGAGGCGACGCCGGGGCGGTCCTCATCGGAGCGCTTGGCGGCGGCGAGTTCGGCCAGCTCGATCGCCTTGGGGTCGTCCTTGGGGAGAGTGCTCAGGCCGTGTCCGCTCTCATCGAGGGCAGTGGCCTGTTCGGCCTTCACGATCTCGGTTTCGGTGATCGCGTCGTCCTCCTCCTGGTTCCAGGCCTTGATCGCAGCCCAGGTCACGGCGGCCACCGGCACCGACAGGATGGCGCCAATGATGCCGGCCAGGATGGTTCCGGCGGTCAGGGCGAGCAGGATGACAAGGGCGTGGACGCTCAGGGTGCGTCCCATCACGACCGGCTGCAGGAAGTTCCCCTCGAGCTGGTTCACGACGATGACGACGATGATCACGATCAGCGCCGCGGTGGGCCCGTTGGAGACCAGTGCGACAAGAGCTGCGAGCACCCCGGCAAGGGTGGCTCCGACGAGCGGGATGAACGCCCCGATGAAGACGATGACCGACAGCGGAAGGGCCAGCGGAATGTTGAGGACGGCAAGCGCGATGCCGATGAAGACGGCGTCGACGAGTGCGACAATGGCCGTTCCCCGGACGTAGCCGCCGAGCACGGCGAGGCTGCTGTAGCCGACCCGGCGGGCCTTCACGAGCCGCTTGCCCTTGAACGCCCGCAGGATGAAGGCCCAGATTTTCTCCCCATCCTTGAGGAAGTAGAAGAGGATGACAGCCATCAGCAGGCCGCCCGCGATGAAGTTGGTGGCGGCACTCAGGCCGGAGAGGGCCCCGGCGCCCGCGGTGCTGCTGGTAGCGAAGTCGACAACCGCATCCCGGGCCTGCTGAATCTGGCCGGAGTCAATGGGAATTGGGCCGTTCTCGACGAAGGCGTAGAGCTGGTCGAAGCCCTGCACGGCACTGTCGACAAGCTCACCGGCCTGGTTCTGCACGGCGAACACGATGCCGGTGATCAGCCCGCCGAACAGGAGCAGGAGGAGCAGGAACGAGAACCCTGTCGCAGCGGAGCTTGGCCAGCCCTTGCGGCGGAGCCAATGCACGAGGGGCACGATAGCCGCCGCGAGGATCAGGGCCAGCAGCACCGGAATGACCACAAGCCGCACCTGGATCAGCGCGTAGACCGTAACCACGGCGAGCAGCAGCATGAGGAGGACCTGGGCGCAGCGCAGGCTGGCCCGGCCCAGGCTGTCCTTCCAGGGGCTTGTCGTATCTGGTGCTGGAACGCTCATGATGCCTGTCTTCCGGTAGGTGTCGATGTTTTGCTATTCAGCAGGCGGGTGCGCACTTCGCGGCGCAGCACCTTCCCGATCAGGGACCGGGGCAGTTCGTCCACCGCGAAGATGCGGCGGGGAACCTTGTAGGCGGCCAGCCCCTCCCGGCAACGCTTGCGGAGGGATTCCTCGTCGAGCTGCGCCCCGTCGGCCAGGACGACGGCGGCGACGACGTCCTCCCCACCGCCGGGCCTCGGCAGGCCGACGACGGCGGCGTCGGTGACCGGGCCGTAGGCTCGAAGGGTGTCCTCCACCTCGGTGGGAGCCACGTTGAAGCCTCCGGTGATGATCAGTTCCTTGATCCGGTCGACGATGCTGACGTAGGAGCCGGCGTCGACGCTCACAATGTCACCGGTGCGGAACCACCCACCCTCAAGGAGCACGGCCTCGGTTTCCTCGGGCTTCTGCCAGTAGCCGGAGAACACCTGGGGGCCGCGGATCAGCAGTTCGCCGGCTTCTCCGGGCGGCCTCTCCACGTCCGGGCGATCGGGGTCGACGACCCGGATGTCGGTGTTGGGGAACGGAACGCCGACGCTGCCCGGCCGCCGGGTGGGGCCGATGGGATTGCCAAGGGCCACCGGGGAGGTTTCGGTGAGCCCGTAGCCCTCGACAAGGTACCCTCCGGTGGCCTTCTCCCAGCGGGCCACCGTCTCCGGAGGCAGGTTCATGGCACCGGAGATGGCGAACCGGATGCTCGAGAGGTCGACCCCCCGCTCCTCGGCGGCCGCGGCGAGCCGGTCGTAGATGGGGGGAACCGCCGGCAGGAACGTCGGTGGGCTCTTCCGGACGGCCTGCAGTACGAGGTCGACGTCGAACCGCGGAAAGAGGACAAGCCGCGCCCCAATGCTCATGGCGAAGGTCAGGCACAGGGTCAGCCCGTAGGCGTGGAACATGGGCAGCACCGCGTAGACGGTCTCCTGCCCTTCAACAAGTCCGGGCACCCAGGCCCTGCCCTGGGCGGCATTGGCGAGGAGGTTCTGATGGGTCAGGACGGCGCCCTTGGGGGTTCCGGTGGTACCGCTGGTGTACTGGATCACGGCGGTGTCGCCGGAGAAGGGGCGGGGATGCCCCTGATCCAGCGGCGGGGACGCCAGCAGCCCTTCCCAGCGGTGGATGGGGTGCGGCCCCGCGAGTATTTCCGACGGGGTCAGGGCGGACCGCGCGCGGCGGGCGGCGGGAAGCGGCAGTTTCAGTGCGAGGCGCTTTCCGGCCGGGAGGGCGCGGGTGAGGTCGACCGAGACGATTCCTTCAAGCCCGAGGTCCTTGGGGAGCCGCTGGACCTGCGGAACCACTTTGTCCCACACCACGGCGACCTTCGCGCCGTGGTCCTCGAACTGGTGGCGCAGTTCCCGGTCGGTGTAGAGCGGGTTGTGTTCGACGACGATCGCCCCGAGCCGGAGCACGGCATAGAAGGCGGCGATGTGCTGCGGGCAGTTGGGAAGGACGAGGGCCACGCGGTCCCCTGCGGTGACTCCGAGCCGGCGCAGCCCTTCGGCGATGCGCAGGACGTCGGCGCCCAGCCGGCCGTAGGTCGTCTCCGCCCCGAAAAACTCAAGTGCTACGCCGTTGCGGTGGCGGGCTGCGGCGGATTCGAGCAGGTCATACAACGAGCCCTCCGGCACGGCGATCTCGTGGGGCACCCCGGGCGCGTAGCGCGCCGTCCACGGGCGGGAGAACTCCGATTTCATAAGCCTGCTTCCTGTTTTGACCCTGTGAACTCTACCGTGCCGCACCGGCGTCACGGTAGCGCCTCCTGTGTATTCTCGACGATCCGGCACGCGGATTGGTTCTTCCCGGCGCGCCGTCGCGAAACCGGCGCATCCGGACAACCCGAACACCGGACGCAAATACATCGGGCGCGGACACGTTAGACTATCGCCAGCGAAGGGGAGTAGCTCCGCGGCCGGTGTGCCACGAGGCCTGTCGACATACTGGCGTCAATCGAGCCGCCCGGCAGTCCACCGCCATCAGGGCGGCGAGCGAGACCTTCGGCCAGAACACGTCCACGTGTTGCAGGCCGGAGTTCCACCTCCCCGGCGATCACTGCAGCAGGTTTAGAGGAGCAGTCAGTGAAAGCCCCCCGATCCACGCACAATCCCCGCGACCTCAAGCGCTGGCGCCAGTACCTTGCCGACGAGCGCGCCGAGGCAGCCACCTACCGGGACCTCGCCCGGCGGCGGACCGGAGAGGAGCGCGACATCCTGCTCGCCCTCGCCGATGCGGAGGGCCGCCACGAAGCACACTGGCTGGGGCTGCTCGGCGACGAGGCGGGACGCCCGGTCCGCCCCTCGGTGCGGAACCGGCTCCTGGGGCTGCTGGCGCGGCGGTTCGGCTCGGTGTTTGTCCTCGCCCTGGCCCAGCGGGCCGAAGGGCGCTCTCCCTATGCAGCCGACCCCACCGCAACCAGCGCGATGGCCGCTGACGAGCAGATCCACGAGGAGGTGGTCCGGGCGCTGGCGACCCGCGGCCGGAACCGTCTCTCTGGGAACTTCCGGGCCGCAGTCTTCGGGGCGAACGACGGCCTCGTCAGCAACCTGGCACTCATCATGGGCATCGGGGCGACGGGCGTCTCCACCGGATTCATCCTTGTCAGCGGCCTTTTCGGCCTGCTGGCCGGCGCCCTCTCGATGGGCGCCGGAGAGTATGTTTCGGTCCGTTCCCAGCGGGAGCTGCTGTCGGCCACCCGTCCCACGCAGGTCACGCTGACGGCCTCCAAGGAACTCGACATCGCGGCGAACGAGCTCGTGCTCGTGTACCGGGCGCGGGGAATGACGCCGGAGGCCGCCACGCACCGCGCCGAGGAACGGATGGGGCTCGCGGCCTGCGACTGCGATCCAAGCTTCTCCTTGCAGCCCGAGAACGACACCTCTGAGGACGCCCATGAGCAGGTCGGCACCGGGCTGGGCGCCGCGGCGTCGAGCTTCTGCTTCTTCGCCTCCGGAGCGGTGATTCCGGTGCTTCCCTACCTGGTGGGCCTCACGGGCCTGGCCGCCATTGTCACGGCGTGCGTTCTCGTCGGGCTGGCGCTGCTGGCTACCGGCGCCGTCGTGGGGCTGCTGTCGGGTGCCTCCCCGCTGAAGCTCGCGCTGCGCCAGCTCGCCATCGGGCTCGGAGCCGCGGCGGCGACCTACCTGCTGGGAATGCTCTTCGGCACCACAGCCATCTAGAGCCCGGCTGGCGGGTCCTTCCCCGCCGGTGGGGTTGCCGGCCGGTCAGGGCCGCCCGGTTACGTACTCCTCGAGGCGTACCAGCGTCTTCTCAATGCTCTCCGGGTGCCGGCGTGTGAAGCCGGTCAGCCGCAGCACCAGCTTCCAGGGCACCGGGCGGGCGTCCCACTGCTCGGTGACGAGCGTTGACTCCCCGCGCGGTTCGAGGACGTAACGCCATACGTGGCGGGAGAAGTGGCGCCAGGCGATCCGGCGTCCCTCCTCGAATTCGACGACCTGGTTGAGGATCCGGTACCGGGGCCCGAGCTTCATGTTCATGCCGAAGCGGGCGCCCTCCGAGAGCCGCGCGGGGCCGCCGGGCTGTTCGCCGCGGACCGTGCCGGAGCCGTCAATCACGCTGTGAAGGGCAGGGGTGGCAAGCACCTCGAAGATGCGTGCGGCGGGCGCCTTGATCAGGCGGCTGCGGGTGATGAGGTAGCGGGAACCGGCGGGCGCCGGCGTCGTTGTCATGCGCCCATCGTGTCACGGGAGCGGCACAGCATCGCGGGCGCGTCCTGCATCGGTACGCAAAAGCCCCGGACCGCAGCGGTCCGGGGCTTTTCCATGTAGCTGGAGAGCTAGAGCGTGGCGTAGACCTCGCGCAGCAGGCGCGCGGTTTCGGACGGGCTCTTGCCGACCTTGACGCCGGCGGCCTCGAGGGCCTCCTTCTTCGCCTGGGCGGTTCCCGCGGAGCCCGAGACGATGGCGCCTGCGTGGCCCATGGTCTTGCCCTCCGGGGCCGTGAAGCCCGCGACGTAGCCGACGACCGGCTTGGTCACGTGGGCCTTGATGTACTCGGCCGCTCGCTCCTCGGCGTCGCCGCCGATTTCGCCGATCATGACGATCGCCTTGGTCTCGGGATCCGCCTCGAAGGCGGCGAGGGCGTCGATGTGGGTGGTGCCGACGATGGGATCGCCGCCGATGCCGATGGCCGTGGAGAAGCCGAGGTCGCGCAGCTCGAACATCATCTGGTAGGTCAGGGTGCCGGACTTGGAGACCAGGCCGACGCCTCCCTTGCCGGTGATGTTCGCCGGGGTGATGCCCACGAGGGACTCCCCCGGGGTGATGATGCCCGGGCAGTTCGGGCCGATGATACGGGTGACCTGCTTGCCGTCGGCGTCGACCTTGGACTGGGCCAGGGCCCAGAACTCGGCGGTGTCCTGCACGGGGACGCCTTCGGTGATCACGACGACCAGGCCGAGGCCCGCCTCGATCGCCTCGACGACGGCGTCCTTGGTGAAGGCCGGCGGTACGAACACGATGGAGACGTCGGCGCCGGTCTCGGCGACGGCCTCCTTCACGGTGCCATACACGGGCAGGGTGGTGTCGCCGTGGGTCACGGTAGTGCCGGCCTTGCGGGCGTTGACGCCGCCGACGACCTGCGTGCCGGCCGCGAGCATGAGGGCGGTGTGCTTGGTACCTTCGCCGCCGGTGATGCCCTGGACGATCACCTTTGAGTCTTTATTGAGGTAGATAGACATGGTGGGTTGCCTTTACTTTCCGTAAGCCAGCTCGGCGGCCTTGTCGGCGCCTTCGTCCATGGTGTCGGACAGGGTGATCAGGGGGTGGTTGGCTCCGCGCAGGATGGCGCGGCCCTCCTCCACCTTGTTGCCGTCGAGGCGCACCACCAGGGGCTTGTTGGCTTCGTCGCCAAGGATTTCAAGGGCCTTCACGATGCCGTTGGCGACCTCGTCGCAGGCGGTAATGCCGCCGAAGACGTTGACGAACACGCTCTTGACCTGGGAGTCGTTGAGGATGACGTCGAGGCCGGCGGCCATGACCTCGGCGGAGGCTCCGCCGCCGATGTCGAGGAAGTTCGCCGGGCGCACGTTGCCGTGGGATTCGCCGGCGTAGGCGACGACGTCGAGCGTGGACATCACGAGTCCGGCGCCGTTGCCGATGATGCCGACTTCGCCGTCGAGCTTGACGTAGTTGAGGTCGTTGGCCTTGGCCTTCGCCTCGAGCGGGTCGGCCGATTCCTTGTCCTCGAGCGCCGCGTGGTCGGCGTGGCGGAAGCCGGCGTTCTCGTCGATGGTGACCTTGCCGTCGAGGGCGAGGATGTCGCCGCTGCCGGTCTTCACCAGGGGGTTCACCTCGACGAGGGTCGCGTCTTCCTTGACGAACACGTCCCACAGCTTCAGGAGCGTCGCGGTGACGCCCTCGTGCAGTTCCGGTGCAAACCCTGCCGTTTCGACGATTTCCTGGGCCTTGGCCTGATCGATGCCGACGCCCGGGTCAACGGCAACGCGGGCCAGCGCCTCGGGGCGTTCCACGGCGAGCTGTTCGATGTCCATGCCGCCCTCGACGGAGCACATGGCGAGGTAGTTGCGGTTTGACCGGTCGAGCAGCACCGAGAAGTAGTACTCCTCGGCGATGTCGGCGCCCTGGGCGATCATGACGGTGTGTACCGTGTGACCCTTGATGTCCATCCCCAAGATGTCCGAGGCATAGCGGTGGGCTTCGTCCGGGGTCTTGGCCACCTTCACGCCGCCGGCCTTACCGCGGCCACCAACCTTGACCTGAGCTTTGACGACGACAACTCCGCCGATTTTTTCAGCTGCTGCTTTGGCTTCTTCAGGGGTATGCGCCACGATGCCGGCGAGCACGGGAACTCCGTGTGCCTCAAAGAGATCGCGCGCCTGATATTCAAACAGGTCCACGGGCTAGTGTCCTTCTACGTCGAAGTAGGTTTACACAGGGAACTTTAGTCCCTTGGCACTGGGGGCCTTTTCCAGACTACCCGTTTCGTGAGGAAGGCCACACTTCTATGAGTTGTAGAAAGAAATTGAATTAATTTAGGAGAAAACAGCGAATTATCCGGCCTTTGTGAGCGGCGCATAACGCAGCAGGAGGCGCTTTTCGCCCTCACCGAAGCGCACCTTCGCCACCGTCTTATCCCCGGCTCCTTCGACCGCGACCACGGTCCCGTTGCCGAAGGTTGTGTGGTTCACCTTGTCCCCGGGAGCCACTGAGATGACCTCCTTCTGAGGCTGGACGCGCCCGATGGCCTTGGCCGGGGAGGCCGTTGCCGCTCCGGAGCCGGAGGCACCTGAACCCCAGTACGATCCGCTGAAGCGCGGGCCGCTCGTCGGGCTGGCGTTCCAGGCCGGCAGGGACGCCCCTTCGCGCTTCCACTCGATGAGCTCGTCGGGAACCTCGGAGACAAACTGGCTGGCCGGGTTGTACTGGCTCTGCCCCCACATGCTGCGGACCTCCGACCGGGTCAGGTAGAGCCTGCGGCGGGCGCGGGTGAGACCGACATAGGCGAGCCGGCGCTCCTCGGCGAGTTCCTTCGGGTCGGTCGCCGACCGCTGGTGTGGGAAGATCCCCTGTTCCATGCCGGTGAGGAAGACCACCGGGAACTCGAGGCCCTTCGCCGTGTGAAGGGTCATCAGGGTCACGACGCCCTGGCGCCGCGCCTCCGCGACGGCCTGCTCGACCTCCTCGGCGGAGCCCTCCGGCGCATCCGGGATCGAGTCGGCGTCGGCGACGAGGGAGACCTGTTCGAGGAAGTCCCCGAGGGTTCCCTCCGGGTTGTCGCGTTCGTATTCGCGCACGACGGCGACCAGCTCCGCGAGGTTCTCGACGCGGGACTCGTCCTGGGGGTCGTTGCTGGTGCGCAGCTGTTCGAGGTATCCGGTCTGCTCGAGGACCGCCTCGAGCGCCGCGGCGGCGCCCGAGCCCGCCGCGACCTCGGCGAGGTCGTCGATGAGCTTGACGAAGCCTGCCACGGCATTCACCGACCGGGTCGCCATCCCTGGCGCCTCGTTGGCCCGCCGCAGCGCCTCCATGAAGCTGATGCGGTGCCGCTCGCTGAGCGCTGCGACCGCATACTCTGCACGGTCCCCGATGCCCCGCTTGGGCTCGTTGAGGATCCGGCGCAGGTTGACGACGTCGTCCTGGTTCACCAGGACCCGCAGGTAGGCCAGTGCGTCCTTGATCTCCTTGCGCTCGTAGAAGCGGGTGCCGCCCACCACCTTGTAGGGCAGGCCGACCCGCAGCAGGATTTCCTCAATGGAGCGCGACTGCGCGTTCGTTCGGTAGAACACCGCAACGTCTCCGGGGCGCAGGTTCTCCTCGTCCTGGAGCCGGTCGATCTCGTCGGCGATAAACCGGGCTTCCTCGTGTTCGTTCTCCCCCACGTAGCCGACGATCTTTTCGCCGTTGCCTTCGGCCGTCCACAACCGCTTCTCGGGCCGGTTGGGGTTGCGGGAGATCACGGCGTTGGCCGCGCTCAGGATGGTCTGCGTCGAGCGGTAGTTCTGCTCGAGCAGGATGGTGCGGGCATTCGTATAGTCATTCTCGAACTCGACAATGTTCCGGACGTCGGCGCCGCGGAAGGCGTAGATCGACTGGTCGGAGTCGCCGACGACGGTCAGTTCGGCGGGGTCGTCGGTGGTCTCCCCCGGCACCCCGACAATTTCCCGGACCAGGGCGTACTGGGCGTGGTTGGTGTCCTGGTATTCGTCGACGAGGACATGGCGGAACCGGCGGCGGTAGTAGTCGGCCACCCCCGGGAAGGCGCGGAACATGTAGACCGTCTGGGCGATCAGGTCGTCGAAGTCCATGGCGTTGGCCGAGCGCATGCGCTGGGCGTAGCCCTTGTAGACCTCGGCGACGGCGGTCTCGAACGGATCGGAGGGATCGGCAGCGTCGGCGTAGGCCTCCTCGTCGATCAGCTCGTTCTTCAGGGCGGAGATCTTGTGCTGGATGGCCTTGGGCGCGAAGCGCTTCGGGTCCAGGTCGAGGCCCTTGGCGGTGAGGGTGATCAGCCTCAGGGTGTCGGCTGAGTCGTAGATGGAAAAGTTGGAGTTGAGTCCGACGCTCGCAGCCTCCCGGCGCAGGATGCGCACGCAGGAGGAGTGGAAGGTGGAGATCCACATGCGCTGGGCGACGTCCCCGATCAGTGCCTCGATGCGCTCGCGCATCTCGGCCGCCGCCTTGTTGGTGAAGGTGATCGCGAGGATTTCCCCGGGCCGCGCCCGCCCAGTGGCCAGCAGGTGGGCGATGCGGTGGCTGAGCACGCGGGTCTTGCCCGAGCCGGCGCCGGCGACGATGAGCAGCGGGGAGCCGCTGTGGCGGACGGCTTCCTCCTGCTGCGGGTTCAGCCCCTCGAGGAGTTCGCGGGCACGCTCCTCGCTGGGGCGCGCGGAGACGGGGCTGTGTGCCAGTGCCGGATCGGACGATGCGGAGAGCTGCCCGCCCTGGGGCTGTTTCGAACCTGGGTTCTTGGGTGCGGGGTACGGGTCGAAAAGCATATCCATGGTGCCCACCAGTCTAGGCGCTGGCTCCGACCGTCGGCGCGGTCGAACTGCGCCGGGCCCTTCCACCCCGCGTCCGTCCCGTGCGCACGGCGCCTGCACGCAGCACACCTACCGCTTTCCCAAACGCAGCGGGCACTGTCGGATGCTTTTCGACAGGGTGAGCGAAGCAGGTAAGCTAAGAGCGCCCGGGGTGCTTTTTTCGGCCCCGCAGGCCTCTGTAGCTCAGTAGGATAGAGCGTCCCTCTCCTAAAGGGAAGGTCGTCGGTTCGATTCCGGCCAGGGGCACTTCGATGAAAGAAGGGGCAGCACTGCCCCAACCCCGAGGCGGCCATGACCCACGTACTCTCCATTGCGGCCCTGTGCCTGCTCGACGACGCCGGACGCCTCCTCCTCGTGCGCAAGCGCGGCACCACACTGTTCATGCAGCCCGGGGGCAAGCTCGAGCCCGGGGAAAGCGCGGCGGCGGCCGCGGTCCGAGAACTTGATGAAGAACTAGGGCTCGCCGTCCTGCCTTCCCGGCTTACGGACCTCGGCCGCTGGTACGGACCCGCCGCCAACGAGCCGGACACCTTCATCGACGCCGCCGTGTTCCTGGGCCCGCTCGAGGGTACCCCGGTCCCCGCAGCGGAGATCGAGGAGATCGGCTGGCTTGACCTGGCGGCGGCCGGGAGCCGGACCGACCTCGCCCCGCTGCTGACAGAGTTCGTCGTCCCCGCGCTGGCCACCCTGCCGCCGCCGGACCTTACGGCGTGGCGGGCGCCCCGCTGAGCACTTCGGGGTCCTCGTCCGGCGCGGCGTTCTTCTGCACCGCGAACTGCGTCCGGTGCAGCTCCGCATAGCGGCCCCCGCGCTCCAGCAGTTCCTCGTGGGTGCCGCGTTCGGCGATCCGGCCGTCCTCGACCACGAGGATCAGGTCGGCGCTGCGGATCGTCGAGAGCCGGTGCGCGATCACCATGGCGGTCCGCCCCTCGAGCGCCTCGGTGAGCGCAGCCTGCACGGCGGCCTCCGAGGTCGAGTCGAGCGCCGCCGTCGCTTCGTCGAGGATGACGACGCGGGGCTGGGCCAGCAGCAGCCGGGCGATCGTCATGCGCTGGCGCTCACCGCCGGAGAGCCGGTAGCCGCGCTCGCCGACCATGGTGTCGAGCTGGTCGGGAAGCGAGCGCAGCAGCGGCTCCAGGCGGGCGCGGCGGACGGCGTCCCAGATCTCGTCCTCCGTCGCCTCGGGGCGCGCGAGGAGCAGGTTCGACCGGATGGTCTCGTGGAAGAGGTGCCCGTCCTGGGTCACCATGCCCAGGGTGGAGCGCATTGAGGCGAAAGTGAGGTCACGGACGTCGGCCCCGGCCAGGCGCACCGCGCCGCTGTCGACGTCGTAGAGGCGCGCCAACAGCTGCGCGATGGTCGACTTCCCTGCGCCGGAGGTTCCCACCAGCGCCACGGTCTGCCCGGGCTGGATGGTGAAGGAGATCCCGTGGAGTACTTCCTCGCCTCCCCGGGTGTCGAGGGTGGAGACCTCCTCCAACGAGGCCAGGGAGACCTTGTCGGCCGACGGGTAGGCGAAGCGGACGTCGTCGAACTCGATGGTGACGGGACCGGGCGGCACCTGGCGGGCGTCGGGCTTTTCCTGGATCAGGGGTTTCAAGTCCAGGATCTCGAAGACCCGCTCGAAGCTCACCAGGGCACTCATGATCTCGACCCGCGCGTTCGCCAGGGACGTCAGCGGCGCGTACAGCCGCGTGAGCAGCAGGGCGAGGGTCACCACCTCGCCGGTGTCGAGCTGCCCGCCGAGGGCGAGGGTTCCGCCGAGGCCGTAGACGAGCGCCAGGGCAAGTGCGGAGACGAGCATCAGCGCAGTGAAGAAGATGAACTGGAGCATGGCCATGCGCACGCCGATATCGCGGACGCGGGCGGCGCGGACCCGGAATTCCTCGGACTCGGCCTCGGGCCGGCCGAACAGCTTCACCAGGGTGGCTCCGGGTGCGGAGAACCGCTCGGTCATCTGGGTGCTCATCGCCGAGTTGTGGTCGGCCGCTTCCCGCCGCAGCGCCGCGAGTTTTCCGCCCATGCGCCGCGCCGGCACCAGGAACAGCGGGAGCATCACGATGGCAAGGACGGTCACCAGCCAGGAGGTGCTCAGCATGACGATAAGGGTCAGGGCGAGCGCCACGGTATTGCTGACCACGCCGGAGAGGGTGCCGCTGAAGGCCTGCTGGGCGCCGATCACGTCGTTGTTGAGCCGGCTCACCAGGGCGCCGGTGCGGGTGCGGGTGAAGAAGGCGATCGGCATCTTCTGGACATGATTGAACACCGCGGTGCGCAGATCCAGGATGACACCCTCGCCGATGTTCGCCGAGTACCAGCGGGTGGCCAGGCTGACGGCGGCGTCCGCCACCGCGACCAGGGCGATGACGACGGCGAGCCAGATCACCGTCTGCGTCGAGCCGCGGGCGACGATGACGTCGACGACCTGCCCGGCGAGCACCGGGGTTGCGACGGCGAGGAACGCGGCGGCCACCGACAACAGGATGAAGAGCGTGAGCTTCACCCGGTAGGGCACCGCGAACGCGACAATGCGTTTCAGCGTTTCCTTCGAGAATTTGTTCGTGCGGTCCTTGGCGGTGGAGATCCGGTAGAGGGAACTCCACGCCGCGCCTTCCATGCTCATGCAGGTGCCTTCCGTTCAGCCTCTCCAAGCTTAGGCGCTCGGGCTGCCCGGCTCCCGGAGTATGCCCAAGGCACAATTTGGAACGGGTTTTCAAGGGTCTGCGGGAAAGTTCGACATCTGGCGTCACACTGGGTCGCCACCGCCGCGGAACAATGACAGGGTTCAGTGTTGTTGCACATTGTAGAAGGCGGTTCACCGCGCCGCCCGCAGACACCCCCCAAAAAGAATTAAGGACCTCATCATGACCTTCCGTCTGTCCGTCCTCGGCACCGCCGCAGCGCTGGCCCTTGCCGTCACCGGGTGCTCGGCTTCGTCCGACTCCGGAGGAGCAGGCGGCGGAGCCACCGAGGCGGCGCCGTCGACCCTCCAGGAAATCCAGGAAGCCGGCGTTCTCACCGTCGGCACCGAGGGCACCTACAAGCCCTTCAGCTTCCACGAAGAAGGCAACGGCGACCTCACCGGGTACGACGTCGAGGTCATCTCCGCCGTTGGGGAGAAGCTCGGTGTCGAGGTCGAGTTCGAGGAGACCCAGTGGGATGCGATTTTCGCCGGGCTCGAGGCGGGCCGTTTCGACGCGATCGCCAACCAGGTCTCGATCACCGACGACCGCACCGAGAAGTACGTCTTCTCCGATCCCTACACCGTCAGCAAGGGCGTAATCGTCACCAGCGCCGACAATAACGAGATCACCTCCTTCGAGGACCTCGAGGGCAAGCGCACCGCCCAGTCGCTCACGAGCAACTGGTACAAAATGGCCAAGGAGGCCGGCGCCGAGGTCGAGGCCGTCGAAGGGTGGGCCCAGTCGGTCTCCCTCCTCCAGCAGGGCCGGGTCGACGCGACGATCAACGACGAGCTGACCTACCTCGACTACCAGAACACCGAGAAGGACGACTCCATCAAGGTTGCCGCGGAAACCGAGGAGACCTCGGAGAGCGCCGTGGCATTCAAGAAGGGAAGCGAAGACCTGGCCGAGGCCGTCAACGACGCCCTGGACGAGCTGCGGGCCGATGGTACCCTTGCCGAGATTTCGACGAAGTACTTCGGCGCCGACGTCAGCAAGTAATCCCACCCGGTCCGCCGGCGGCTGAGCCGCCCGGCGGACCGGCAGGTGGACCCGGAATCTCCGACCCGGAACCCACCGCCGGGCCATTCGACGCGGCCGCGCGCAGATACGCGGAGGGAAGGACGACTAAGTGGATTGGGAGCTGTTCCGGAGTTCGTTCTGGCCTATCCTCCGGGGCGGCCTGACCGGAACCATCCCGCTGACGCTTGTCTCCTTCGTCGTCGGCCTGACTCTGGCCCTGGTCCTCGCCCTGATGCGGATCAGCGGCAGGCGCCTGCTTTCGGGCATCGCCCGCGTGTACATTTCGCTGGTCCGGGGTACGCCCCTGCTGGTGCAGCTCTTCGTCGTCTTCTACGGGCTCCCCTCGATCGGGGTGGTGATCCCGCCGTGGCCAAGTGCCGTGATCGCGTTCTCGCTCAACGTCGCCGGCTACGCCGCCGAAATCCTGCGGGCCGCGATCCTGTCGGTACCCAAGGGCCAGTGGGAAGCCGGGCACACCATCGGCATGTCCCGCCGGCGCACCCTGCGGCGGATCATCCTCCCGCAGGCGGCCCGCGTATCGGTGCCCCCGCTGTCGAACACCTTCATCTCCCTAGTGAAGGACACCTCGCTTGCCTCACTGATCCTCGTCACCGAGCTGTTCCGCGAGGCCCAGCAGATCGCCGCCTTCAGCCGGGAGTTCATGTTCCTGTACCTTGAGGCCGCACTGATCTACTGGGTGTTCTGTTTCGTTCTCGCCGCCGGGCAGGGAGCACTCGAGAAAAGGTTGGACCGCTATGTCATCCACTGATCCGGCTCCGGCCCGCACGCAGACACCCGGTGAGGTGCTGCTCAGCGCCACGGGCCTGCAGAAATCCTTCGGCAGCAACATGGTGCTCCGCTCCATCGACCTGACGGTGTGCCGCGGTGAGGTCGTCGCCCTGGTCGGGCCCTCCGGGTCGGGCAAGACAACGGTGCTGCGCTCCCTGAATGGGCTGGAGGTGCCCGACGGCGGGACCGTCGCCTTCGCCGGCGGACCGTCGGTGAACTTCGGCGGAACCGTTTCCGGCCGGGAGCTGTCCGCCCTGCGCGACCACAGCGCGATGGTGTTTCAGCAGTACAACCTCTTCCCTCACCGGACGGTCCTCGAAAACGTCATCGAGGGTCCGGTGCAGGTGCAGAGGCGCCGCCGGGCCGAGGCGGTCCAGGACGCCGAGAAGCTGCTCGACCGGGTCGGGCTCCTCGAGAAGAAGGACCAGTACCCCTTCGAGCTCTCCGGCGGGCAGCAGCAGCGGGTGGGAATCGTTCGGGCCCTGGCGCTGCGGCCCGACCTGCTGCTCTTCGACGAGCCCACCTCCGCCCTTGACCCCGAGCTGGTGGGCGAGGTGCTCAAGGTCATCAAGGATCTGGCCGAGGAGGACTGGACCATGGTCATCGTCACCCACGAGCTCGCCTTCGCCCGTGAGGTCGCCGACGAGGTGGTGTTCATGGACGGCGGCGTCGTCGTCGAGCGCGGCCACCCGGACCAGGTGCTGCGCAACCCCGAGCACGAACGGACCCGGCGCTTCGTCCAGCGCCTGCTGCACCCCTTCTAGCGGGGAGCGCCCCGCCAACCCCGCCGAAACCGCAGCTCACCACGCTTCGCCGGCGCCGAAGGGTGGTTACCTGCACACTCGGCGGGATAGAAACCGCTTCGGGCCGCATGGGCCCACCCATGGAGGGCGAGCGTCAGGCTACACCGAGCTCCCGCCGCACCAACGGCAGCACCTCGGTGCCCAGCAGTTCGATCGACTCGAGCACCTTCGCCTGCGGCACCGAGGAGAAATCGAACTGGAAGATGTGGCGGTCGTGCTGCATCTGGGCGGAGGTCAGCACGATCTTCTGCGCCACCTCCTCCGGGGTCCCGACGAAGACCGCACCGGCGCGTGCCGCCTGCATGTTGTACGTCAGGCCGCTGGGGGTGGGAAATCCACGCTCCGCCGAGATCCGGGTCATAGTATCGAGCCAGTACGGCCGGAACACCTCCCGGGCGCCCTCCCGAAGCACCAGGCCCACGCTGCTCACCCCGACCCGCAGCGCACCGGGATCGTGCCCGGCCTCCGCGGCGGTGGCCCGGTACAGCTGGGCGTGCTCGGCGAAGTTGCCGACCGTCCCGCCCAGCATCGCGTACATCACCGGGCGGCCCAGGCGGGCGGCCCGGACCGTCGACGACAGTGTTCCGCCGGTCGCGATCCAGACATCGAGGTGGCCCGACGGCGGGCGCGGCAGCACGAGGGCGTCCTTCAACTCCGGCCGGAACCGCCCGCTCCAGGTGACGCGCTCCTGCGCATCGAGCTGCAGGAGCAGGCGGATCTTCTCCTCGTAGAGCGCGTCGTAGTCCTCGAGCGCGGCACCGAACAGGGAGTAGGACTCGATGAAGGATCCCCGCCCCGCCGTCAGCTCGGCCCGGCCGCCGGAGAGCAGGTCAAGCGTGGCGAACTGCTGGTACACCCGCACCGGGTCCTCAGTGCTCAGCACGGTCACGGCGGAGCCGACATGGATCGAGGTCGTCTGGGCCGCAGCGGCGGCGAGCACCGGAATGACCGAGGAGACGGCATAGTCCGGGCGGTGGTGTTCGCCGATGCCGAAGTACGAAAGGCCCACCTCGTCGGCAAGCCGCGCCCGTTCGAGCAGGTGGGCCATGCGCGCCTGAGGGGAGACCCGCTCTCCGGTGACCGGATCGGGGTGGAGGTCGCCGAAGCTGAAGACGCCCAGTTCCACTGGACTACCCGGCGGCCGGCACCGAACGGTCCGCCGGACCGGTGTCCACGGCGGCACCGGCACCGGTACCGGTATCGGCGGCAGATCCGGCCCGGATCCGCTCGGGGTGGGAGTAACAGTTGAGCGAGGAGCCCCTGCTGAAGCCCACCAGGGTCATGCCGGCGTCGTCGGCCAGGTCGGCCGCCAGGGACGACGGCGCGCTGACGGCGGCCAGGATGGGGATCCCGGCGAGCTGGGCCTTCTGCACCAGCTCGAAGGAGGCCCGTCCTGAGACCTGGAGGATCGTGCCTGCCAGGGGAAGGCGGCCTTCGCGCAGCGCCCAGCCCACCACCTTGTCCACGGCGTTGTGCCGGCCGACGTCCTCGCGCAGGCAGAGCAGTTCCCCGCCGGCCGTGAACAGGCCGGCGGCGTGCACCCCGCCGGTGCGGTCGAACAGTTTCTGGGATTCCCTCAGCCGGTCCGGCAGCCCGAGCAGGACCTCAAGGTCGACCCCTGCCGTGTCGGCCCTCAGGTCGAACCGCGAGGACTTGCGCACCGCGTCGATCGAGGCGGTGCCGCAGATTCCGCAGGAACTCGAGGTGTAGACATGGCGTTCAAGGGCCGTGTCGGGTAGCACCGTGCCCGGGCGCAGCTGCGCCTCTACGACGTTGAAGGTCTGCCGGCCCGACTCGTCCACCCCGGCGCAGTACCGAAGGCTCGGCAGCTGTCCGGGCTCCCACACCACGCCTTCGGAAACCAGGAATCCGGCGACAAGGTCGAAGTCGTCGCCCGGGGTGCGCATGGTCACAGTGAAGGCCGACCCGCCGAGCCGGATCTCAAGGGGTTCCTCCCCCGCCAGGGCGTCCTCGCGCCGGCGGGGATCCGCCGTCGAGCGGAAGGTGGTGATGCGGCGCCGCTGGGTGACCCGGTTCATGGGGAGCCTCCTTGAGATGGTCTATCTCGAGGGTAGCCGCATCACTGCGGAGTGGGCCATGGCAGGTCGATGGCCTGCATCGGCTGGTCGGTGGCGCATCCGGCGGATGGCACCACCATGACCCCGTGTGCCATAGCCAGGCCGCGGAGCATCCCGGAGCGCTGGTGGGTGCTGGGCTGGGCCCGCCCGCCCTCATTGCGGTACGGCACCAGCCTGCTCCTGCCGGGCAGGGGCTCGAAGTCGGCCCCGCTGAGCACCTGGCGCAGCGGCGGGAGCGGCGCCCCGCGCAGCCCGGCGATCAGCGGCCCGGCAACGGTGAGCATCGCCATCATCGCCGCGAGCGGGTTCCCCGGCAGTCCCACCAGGAACCGCCCGTCGGGCAGCCGGGCCAGCAGGGTCGGATGACCGGGCCGCATGGCGATCCCGTCGATGATCAACTCGGCCTCGAGCGCCGCAAGGGCCCGCCGGATGTGGTCGGCGGATGACCCTCCAGTGCCGCCGGTCGTGATCAGGACGTCGCCCGAGGCCCGGGCGAGCGAGGCGGCATCGGTGGCCTCGGCGCTGATGGCGTGCACGACGTCGTCGAAGTCGTCGCTGGCCCGGCCCGCAACATCGACATGGCCGCCGAGCATCGCCACGAACGCCGGCAGCTGCGGCCCGAAGGTGTCGCGCACCTGTCCGGGCTGCGGCAGCCCGGCCTCGATCACCTCGTCCCCGGTCATCAGCAGCGACACCCGCGGGGCCCTCAGGACCGCCAGGGTGTCGTGGCCGCACACCGCCGCGAGGGCGATCTGCGCCGGGTTCAGGATGACGCCGGCGGGAATGGCGGTCGAGCCGCTGGCCGCTTCCTCGCCCGCGGGGCGGATGTGCTCCCCCGGCGCCGGTTCGTCGGCGCGGGCAAGGTCGTTGCGGTTCAGGATGTCCCCGCGCACCTGGCCGTGCTCGGTCCGCAGGATCCCCGTGGTGTTCGCCGGCACGGTGCCGCCGGTGAGGATGAAGGTGGCCTGGCCCGGCTCGAGCGCGACGGTGCCCGAGTCGCTGTGCGGGGCGTTCAGCCTGCGCGGGTCCTCAACCGGCGGGTGGACGAAGGTCCACGGCGGCGGGCCGCTGACGGCCCACCCGTCCATCGCCGATGAGGCGTAGTGCGGAATTTCCTGAAGCGCGGTGACCGGCTCGGCGAGCGTCTGCCCGAGGGCATCGGCCAGCGGCACCATCTGGTACGGCATGGCCTTGCCCGCGGCGTGGGCCACCTGCCGGGCATCCTCCCAGCCGAGGTTGCGCCCCGCCCCAGCGCTCAAGAGCCGGCCCCTGCGGCGTCGCACTGGCGCGCGGCGAGGGCGAGCGCGGAGCGCATGGCGACCTCCTCCGAGGCCTGGCCGCTGCCCGCCGCAAGCCCAGCGGCGTAGCCGGCGACGAAGGTGGTCAGCGGTGCCGCCGGCCGGACCACGGCGTGGGCGGCCTTTCCGGCCAGTGCCAGCACCGCGTCGATGTCCACCCGGGACTCCTCGAGCTCAAAGGCGGCCAGCAGGTTCTCACACCACTGAGAAAGTAATTGATCGCGCTCATCCATGCGGGCCCTCCCGGGGTTGGTTAGCCGCCGTCGACCCCGAGGGCCCGTGCATCGTCCCACGTGTCGACGTCGAGTGTCGTTCCCGGTGGAACCGGGACCGGTCGAACACTCACCCTAGCAAGGAGGGCTTTCATCGAAAGATTTTCCACACCGCCGGCCTCGACCGCCGCCGTCACCGCGCCCTCGAGGTCACTGCGCCGGTACAGCGCGGCCAGCGGCTGATCCCGGCCCGCGTCGGAGGCCATCACGGAGGTGCCTGACTCGGCGGCCGCCGTCAGCAGGACCGCGACCGCCTGCCCGGACCGGGGCATGTCGCAGGCGAGCACCATCAGCCAGGGGGCGGTGGAGCGGCCCGGCTCCGGTTGGGCCAGCGAGGCGGCCAGGGCGGCGGCGGGTCCGCCGAACGGCGGGTCCTCACGCACGAAGACCAGGGGCGGGGCCCCCTGCGCCCGGCGCACCCCGGCGGCCGGCTCAGGGCCGACGACGGTGATGCGGCCCGCGCCGGCGACCGCCTGCAGGGTGATCTCGAGCAGGGTCGTCCCGGCGATGCGCAGGGAGGCCTTCGGTGTTCCGCCCAGGCGGCTCGACCTGCCGCCGGTCAGGATGACGGCGTCGAACGCCGGCGGGACGGTCGCGCTCACGCGGCCCGTTCGGAGAGGTACTCGCTCCAGGAGGGCGCCGGTTTTTCAAGTTCCTTAAGCTGCCACAGCGGCCCGCGGGGCGGCTTGGGCACAAACCGGAGGCTCCAGCCGAGACTGGCCAGGGTCTTGTCCCCCTTGGTGTTGTTGCAGCGCAGGCAGCAGGCCACCATGTTCTCCCAGGTGTCCCCGCCGCCCCGGGAGCGGGGAACCACGTGGTCGATGGTCGTCGCTGTCTTCCCGCAGTAGGCGCACAGGTGGTTGTCCCGCCGGAGGACGCCCCGCCGGGTCACGGCCAGGTCGTGGCGGTATGGAATCTTCACGTACCGGTTCAGCAGGATCACCGACGGCCGCCCCAGGATCTCCGTCGGCCCGACGACCGGCTCGTCGTCTTCCGCAATAACGCTCGCCTTTCCCGTGAGCACCAGCACCAGGGCGCGGCGGAATGTCACAACCGCCAGTGGCTCGAATCCTGCGTTCAAAACGAGAGTGCGCATGCGCATGCCTCTTTGCGGACTATGTCCCGCCGCCGGCTGCCACCCCGGAAGTTCGGGATAAGTTCTACGGATTAACAATGCCTAGGGTAGCCGCCCGGCGCCCGGGCGGGAACACATCACTGCTCCCGTCCGGATCGCAGGATGCACCCTGCCCCCGTCTCCGCACCGCGGGACGGACACTGTTAACGAACGACGGGCCGGCAGGTTTCCCTGCCGGCCCGTCGATTAATACGGGGAGATCAGCCGCCAACGCGGATGAACACGGGGCCCGAGCCGAGCTGGGCCGGCGCAATGACCGTGGTGTTGCCGTTGAAGCCACCGTGGACGGCCTGGCCGCCGCCGATGTACACGGCGATGTGGGCCAGGCCCATGCCGCCGTCGGCGTAGTAGATGAGGTCGCCGGGGACAGCTTCGGCGGCGCTGACGGTGCGGCCCAGGGAGAGGTAGCCGGCCGGCCAGCCGTGGAAGTTGATGCCCGCGGCGGCGAGGGCGTTGCTGACGAGGCGGGTGCAGTCCTGCATGACTCCGAGCTGACCCTTGGCGGCGGCGGCGATGGTCGCTGCCTTGCCGGAGGAGGCGCGCGGGGCGGCGGGTGCCGCAGGAGCAGGAGCCGGGGCGGGTGCAACCGCCGCGGTGACGACCTTGGCGGCGGGTGCCGGCGTCTGGACGGCGGGGGCGGCGGGAGCGGCGGGAGCCACAGCCGGGGCGGCCACGGGGGCCGGCGCTGCCACGGGGGCGGGAGCCGGTGCTTCGACGACGACCGGCTTGGCGACGGCCTTCACGGGGGTGCGGTTGAAGGCAACCTTCGCGTTGACGTCGGCGACGACGGCGGCGGCCGGCGCCGCGGTCACCTGGAGCGTCGAGGTGAAGGATTCACGCTCGGGCTGCAGGTCGGCTGCGTTCGCCGCAACACCGGAGGTGAGGACGAGGCCGGACGCTGCGGCAACGACAGCGGCCTGGCGGCCCATTCCGCCGGCGTTGTCGCTGACGGCCTTGGCGAGGGTGGTGAGGGTGGCCGAACGCTGCGCTTCGCCGCGGTGGCGGGCAATGGAGGCGCGATTAGACATGGGAGATCTCCAGAAGGTGGTGAAAGAAGGGTTTTAGCGAACGCGGACGAAGCTTGCGCCGGGCAGATCTGACAGCGAGTGAAGACCGGTGTTCAGTCCGTTGAGGCCACCGCTGATGACCTGGCCGTTGCCGACGTAGATGGCGACGTGGCCGCCGGTGATGACAAGGTCGCCGGCCGCGGGGGTTCCGACGACGTCGCCGTACTGGAAGAACTGGCCGGGGGCGAGGTCGCCCACCGACTTTCCAACCGAGCGGAGGGCCTTCTCGACCATGGCGGTGCAGTCCTGTGCGACACCGATCTGGGAGTAGGCGGATCCGACGAGTGCGGCGCCGATGCCGGAGGAAGGAACCTCGGGCTTGGCGGTGGGAGCGGCGGAGGCCGGAGCCGGGGCGGCGACGGCGGCAACCCGCACGGGAGCGGGAGCCGGAGCGGCAGGGGCAGCGACTGCGGGCCGGACGACGGCGGCCGGGGCGGCGGGGGCCTCGACGACCGGTGCTTCGACGACCGGTGCTTCGACGACGACGGGCGCGGGGGCCACGGTGACGGCTTCGCGCTCGAACGAGACGGCGGCGGTGGCCGCTGCGCTGACGGCTGCGGTTTCCGGAGCGGTGACGCTCAGCGAGGAGGAGGACTGTACTTCGCGCTCGGCGGTGGAGGAGCCGTGGGCCGGGAGGCCGGCGGCGAGCACGAGGCCTGAGGCGGCGACGACGGCGGCGGCCTGGCGCCCGACCGAGCCGGCATTCGAGGTGACGGCCTTTGAGAGAGCCGTTAGCGGATTCACAGGAGCCTGGGCGGCGCGGTGGCGACCCAGAGAAGAGCTATTGGACACGTTTGATTGCCTCTCCCAATGCCTGCGAGGTGAGCTGTCGGATTCGGATGGGAGTCACCCGGCCGCTGAAATCAGCGACTTAACCCCAAGGATTTCTAAACGAAACCCAAAAATTGGTTCCCCCGCCTCTGCCATGCGAATTGTGCGGACGGACCTCAGGCAATGGCAGAGCTAGGCGATTTGCTTGAGGGCGCCGAATCTATAACGATTCGGCACGAGTAGTACCGTACCTCACATCTATCACAATTGTCACATTCAGATCACGACAAGTGTGTCGCCCGTCAGAGCCAGCCCATCGGGTCCACCGGACGCCCGCTGATCAGGACCTCAAAATGGAGGTGGCAACCCGTTGAGGAGCCTGTGCTGCCGCTCGTCCCGACGGTAGCTCCCCGCGCGAGGACATCCCCTTTGGCGGCCTCCATCGAGGCGAGGTGGTTGTAAGTCGTCTCGAGGCCGTTGCCGTGATCGACGACAACCCGGTTGCCGCCGCCGTAGGGGTGCCACCCGGCGGACACCACGGTCCCGTCGGCCGCGGCCCGCACCTCGGTGCCGCACGCGGCGCTGAAGTCCTGCCCGGAGTGGAACTCCCCGGCAACCCCCGTCATCGGGCTGACGCGGTGGCCGAACCCGGAGGTGCCCCTCAGGGTCTCAAGCGGCCCGCTCAGCGAGCCCTTCACGCCCAGCGGCACTCCCGGACGGTCCGAGGCGGCGACGATGGCCCTGAGTTGGGTGTCGAAGTCCTGGGAACCTCGAAGGGGAACGGGGGTGAAGCTGATGCTTGCCGATTCCGGGGCGCGGACCTCCCGCCGTTCAGGCACGGTCCCGGCGGCCGAAGCCGAGGTGCCTGCGGCTGTGGTCGGCAGGGCCGCCATCAGGACCAGCCCGGAGACGGCCGCGGCCATCGCCAGCTTCTGTCCGACCCGGTCCGGCGAGCCGCCGGTCCACCGGCCGTTGCGGCGCCGGCTGGTCCGGTGCGCGTCCCGCGGCCGCGGCGCGGGCCGGGCGGGTTCCGCGCGGCGGCGGCCCGATACTCGGTGTTTCGGCATGCTGTCCCCTTTCACTGCCGATGCCCGCACGGCGCCGGGCAGGGCGCACCCGGGGCGCCGCAGCGGCGGACGCGTCCCGGGGCGAAAATGCTGTGCGCTCCTGCGGGCCGGCGCCGGCGGCGGGCTTGTCCCCGCGGCCGCGCGGGGATCAGGAGACGATCGGGAACAGTCTCACAGCAAGAGGCCCGGGCGGCAAAACGGGTCAGCGAACCGCGTCGCTAAAACTGGTCAGCAAACCGGGCCAGCCGGCCCGGTGCGGCACGAAGGGGTGCACACGGAGCGGCGGACAGGCGGCACGTCGGATCGGATGTACGCCCGGGCCCGCCCGGGCCGGGCGGAGGGCCTGTTGGCGCTAGGCGACGGCGACGAAGACGTGCGCGGCGACCTCGGGCGGCAGCTCGAGGGCACCCTCGACCCCGGGAACCCGGACCGAGACGTACCCGCCCACGGACTCGAGGTTAAGGGAGGCCCCGGGGCGCAGGCCGCCTTCGGCCAGCTGCGAGAGCAGTTCCGGGTCGACCTGGATCGGCTCGGCGAGGCGCAGCAGGGTCACCGAGGAGTCCGGCCGGTAGTCGTCCATCGCGGCCAGCAGCGTCGTCACCCCGTCGGTGGTCGACTCGGAGGCGACCCCTCCGATGGCCTCAAGCCCGGGGATCGGGTTGCCGTAGGGCGACTCGGAGGGTTGGCCGAGCAGCTCGTAGAGGCGCCGTTCGACCCGCTCGCTCATCACGTGTTCCCACCGGCAGGCCTCTTCGTGCACGTATGCCCAGTCGAGGCCGATGACGTCGCTCAGCAGCCGTTCGGCGAGGCGGTGCTTGCGCATCACCCCGGTGGCGCGGTGCCGGCCGAGTTCGGTCAGTTCGAGGTGACGGTCGCCGGAGACGACGACGAGCCCGTCGCGTTCCATCCGTCCGATTGTCTGGGACACCGTCGGACCGGAATGGCGCAGCCGTTCGGCGATGCGGGCCCGAAGGGCAACGATGTTCTCTTCCTCGAGCTCAAGGATGGTCCGCAGGTACATCTCGGTGGTATCGATGAGATCCGTCATAACCGTTCGGCTCCTAGGTACGGCACAATGCGGGGCAGGTAAAGAAAACGCGCGCTGCAGCACGTCCGGGTGGGGCCGACCGCGTCCCTACGCCCCCTCAGGTTAACCCATGCACCACGCGCCCCGGCAATTCAGCGAGACCGCGCACCCGGGTCCGTGCCGGGCTTCACAAATAACCCGGCGAACCGGTCCTGGGGCAGAATGAGGCGCGTTGCCCCAGTACCCACGATCCGCACGGAGGACCAGTGAGCGAGCCCTTGGACCTGTCGATTCCCACCGATCTGCTGCCCCGGGACGGCCGGTTTGGTGCAGGCCCGTCGAAGGTCCGCGGCGAGCAGCTCCGGGCCCTCACCGAAGCCAATCCGTCGATCCTTGGCACCTCCCACCGGCAGAAGCCGGTGAAGAACCTCGTCGGCGCTGTCCGCGAGGGCCTCTCCACCTTCTTCGGGGCGCCGGACGGCTACGAGGTGGTACTCGGGGTGGGCGGTTCGACCGCGTTCTGGGACGCCGCGGCCTTCGGGCTGGTGGAGTCGAAGGCGCAGCACCTTTCCTTCGGGGAGTTCGGCTCGAAGTTCGCCGCCGCCACCGACAAGGCACCCTTCCTCGAGCGTTCCTCGATCCGCTCCTCCGAGCCCGGGACCCGGCCGCTCCCTGCGGCGGAGGCAGGGGTGGACGCCTATGCCTGGCCGCAGAATGAGACCTCGACGGGGGTCGCGGCGCCCGTCGAGCGCGTCGCAGGCGCGGACGACGGGGCGCTGATGCTCATCGACGCCACCTCGGCCGCCGGCGGACTGGCGGTCGACGTCTCCCAGTCCGATGTCTACTACTTTGCGCCGCAGAAAAACTTCGCCTCCGACGGCGGGCTGTGGCTGGGCCTGTTCTCCCCCGCCGCGCTGGAGCGGGCGGCGCGCATCGACGCCTCCGACCGGTGGATCCCCGACTTCCTGAACCTGCAGACGGCGATCGGGAACTCGCAGCTCAACCAGACCTACAACACGCCGTCCCTGGCGACTCTGGTGATGCTCAACGCACAGGTCGAATGGCTGCTCGGCAATGGCGGCATGGAGTTCGCGGCGGCACGCACCGCCGATTCGGCCGGGCGGGTCTACGCCTGGGCCGAGGCCTCCCCCGTCGCCACCCCCTACGTCCAGCGCCCGGAGGACCGCTCGAACGTCATCGCCACCATCGATATCGCTACGCCGATCCGTGCCGCACGGGTCGCGTCGGTGCTGCGCGCCAACGGCATCGTCGACGTCGAGCCTTACCGGAAGCTCGGCAGGAACCAGCTGCGGATCGCCACCTTCGTCTCGATCGATCCGGACGATGTTTCGGCGCTGCTGGCCTGCATCGACTACGTCATCGAAAGGCTCCCGGCAGACGGTCCGACGGAGTGAGGCCGGCGCGGGTGTGAGGCGGGTCAGTCCGCGGGGGCCGGCGGCGCCTCGTGCGTGATCCGCAGCCGCCGCGGAGCGGAGCGGTCGTACCGGATCCGGACCTCGTGGTACCGCCAGGCCCAGAACAGCCCGGCGGACGCCGCCACCAGCCCTGAGGCTGCGGCAACGCCCAGGCTCCAGCGCGGCCCGAAGGCGTCCGAGACCCAGCCGACGACGGGCGCCCCGAGCGGCGTCCCGCCCAGGAAGATCGCCAGGTACAGCGCCATCACCCGTCCGCGCATCACCTGCTCCGTGGTGGTCTGCACGTAGGCGTTGGCGCTGGTGAGAAGAGTGAGGGCGAACAGGCCGACGGGGACCAGGGCGAGGCCGAACAGGATCAGGTTCGGTGCGAGCGCCGCCAGGACGCATGCCGCGCCGAAGGCTCCGGCGGCACCAAAGACGAACCGCAGCCGGGGCTGTTCCCGCCGGGCCGACAGCAGCGCCCCGACGACCGACCCGATCGCCATGACCGAGGACAGCACCCCGAACACCCCGGCTCCCTGCCCGAACTCGGTGCGGGCCATGGCTGCGATGAACACCGCGAAGTTCAGGCCGAAGGTCCCGACAAGGAAGATCGTGAGCAGCACCATCATCAGGTCGGGCCGGCCCCGCACATACCGGAAGCCCTCCCGGATGCGCCCCTTGCCCGGTGGCGATTTGGGCTGGACCTGCAGGTCGGGGGTGCGGAGCACGAGCAGGGTGTACACCATGGCGCCGAAGGTGAGCGCGTTGATCAGGAACACCCACCCGGGCCCGACGGCGGCGGTCAGCAGCCCGGCGACGGCGGGGCCGACGAGGCGGGCGGCGTTGAAGGAGGCGCTGTTGAGGGCCACGGCATTGGGCAGGTACTCATCGCGTACCAGCTCCGAGGTGAAGCTTTGCCGCGCCGGCGCGTCGAAGGCGGACACGACGCCGAGGGCCAGGGCGAACGCATAGACGTGCCAGAGCTCGGCCATGCCGAGCACGACGAGCAGGCCGAGCCCGACGGCGAGCACCGCCATGAGGACCTGCGTTGCCTGCAGCAGCTTCCGGCGGTCTACCGTGTCGGCGACCAGCCCGGCCAGGGGCGAGATCAGCAGCTGCGGGCCGAGCTGGAGGGCCAGGACGATGCCGAGGGCGGAGGCGTTCTGGTCGGTCAGGATGTCGTAGACGAGCCAGTCCTGGGCCGTGCGCTGCATCCAGGTGCCGACATTCGATATCGAGGCACCGATGAACCACCGGCGGTAGTTCGGGATGCGCAGCGACCGGAACGTGCTCATCAGCGCACTCCCGGACCGTCCGGACCCCTCGAAGGCAAGACGCTAGTCGTCCCGGCCCGGGGTGAAAGGCTCCGCGAAGATCGGCCCGGCGGCCGGTTCGGCGGCAGGACCGGAGGGAAGCGCGTCAGCCTCGGAAGGCCCCGCCGCGTCCGGTTCGGGACCGCCGCCGTCGGTCACCGGCTCGTCCGTGCGGCTGTCCGCCGCCGGCTTGTCGCTACCGCCGTCGGTGGTGGGCTCGTCGGTGGCGTTGTCAAGCTCCGGCTCGTCGGTGGCGTCCTCGGCCGCAGGTTCGACGGCAGCATTGGGGGTCACCGGTTCGTCGGTGGCACGGTCCGTGTCGTCGGGAGCCCGGTCAGTGCCTGGCTCGCTGGTTCCGGCGTCGGTTCCCGGAACCGGGTCCACGGAGGCTGGCTCCTGGGCGGTCAGTTCAGTCGCCGGCTCGCCGGGAGCCGCCGGGTCGACGGCGTCCTGATGGTCCTCGGGTCGCACCCGTTCGGACCACGGCAGCCACTGAGGCGCCAGCAGCGCCGTCTCCGAGGGCAGGAGGCCAACCTCGCAGATCGTCGGTTCCTTACTGCGGGCCACCCGGGCCAGGGTGATGAACCAGTGCCAGTTCCCGTAGCCGGGGACGAAGGCCTCGAAACGGTGGGTCGTGAGGCGCTCACCCTCGGGGTAGGAGGTGACGTGCCCGCCGACCTGCTCGGCCGGGGCCATCTGGAGGATGCCCTCCCGCGCGAAGTCGACCGCGGCCGCAAGCACGGCGTCGGGCTTGGCCTGCCGTCGGGCGGGCCGGCGTTTCACGGGAGCATCGGCGTCGACCGCGTCCGTGGCGGTGGCGGGATCGGCTTCCAAGGCGTCGGTGCGGGCGGGGATCACGGCAGCCTACGCGTCCAGGTCGTCGGCGACGGCGCGCAGCACGGCAGCGACCTTCGACGCGTGGGACTTCTCGGGGTAGCGGCCCTTGCGCAGCCCGTTGGACACACCGTCGAGCAGTTTGATGAGGTCCTCGGTGATGACCGCCATGTCGTCGGCCTTCTTGCGGGTGCCCTTGACCACCGAAGGCGCCGCCTCAAGGATCCTGGCCGAGAGGGCCTGAAGCCCCCGCCGGCCATCGGCGACTCCGAATTCGAGTTTCGTGCCGACCTTGACCTCGGTCACGCCGGCGGGCAGGGCGGAAGCGTGGAGGAAGACCTCCTTGCCGTCGTCGGTGGCGACGAAGCCGAAGCCCTTCTCAGCGTCGAACCATTTCACTTTGCCGATGGGCACGTAGTTACCTCTTCTTGGTCTGCTGGGGCGGTGTCCGCCTGCTGTCTGGGGGAGCCCGGCGCTGCGGCAGGATTCTGCCCTGGCGGCCACTGGCGGGGAGGTCTTTAAGATAAAAGAATATCCCCTCGGGGCTTACTCGTGTGCGCGGGCGTTCTTGTACGCTGTAAGCGTTATGGAAGCCTCTCAGATCCCGGCCCCGCCGGCCGCCGCACCTCAGCGCGGGCGCACCGCCCTGATGCTCGCCGCCGTCACCTGCACGGCCCTGGGCCTTGCCTCACTGATCGCTGTCCTGGTGGGAGCCTGGCTGCAGGGATCCGCCTGGCCCGGCTTCGTCTACGCGGCGTTCATCCTGCTGCCGCTGGCTTTCCTGCTGATGGTCGCCCTGGTCCTTGGGGCGGTCATCACGCGCCGCAGGAGCTGAGGCGGGAAACCCCTGCCGCACCACCGCCTCCCGCCCGCCGGGTAACCTTGAGCTAATGTCCGCAATCCGCGCCCTGGCCGACGAGTTGGCCGCCCGCAGCGACTCCGATCTGCGCAGCCTCCTTTCGGCACGCCCCGATCTGTCCCTGCCGCCGGTCCCGGACTTCCCCGCCCTGGCCGCCCGGGCCTCAACGCGCGCCAGCCTCCAGCGGGCACTCGAAAACCTGACCGAACCGCAGCTCCAGGTCCTCGAGGCGGTGCTCATCGCCGCCGAGGACACCGGCGGAACCGGGGTGGACGCCGCCACCCTGGGCGCCGTCCTCGGCGGCGCGGAACCTCCGGTGCTCGAGCCGGTCCTGGCTCAGCTCACCGCACGGGCCCTGCTGCAGGCTCCCCCGGTGTCGCAGGTCGGAAAGCCGAAGGACGGAGCGACGAACGGCTCGACGCCGGCCGGTACCTGCTACGTTCCCGTCGGCGCACTGGCCGAGGCGCTCGGACCGTACCCCGCCGGCCTTGGCCGCCCGCTCGAGACCCTCGTCCGCGTCCTGCCCGGCTTTGGCGGGCAGCTCCTGGAGGCGGCCGGGCGGGTCCGGTCGCTCGGCATCGCGTTGGGTCCGACCCCGGATCCTGAGGCCGCCGCCCATGAGCTGTCCGGCGCCGTCGGACGTCCGACGGACTGGAACGTCCTGCTGGCCGCGGCCCCGACGGGCGCTGCGGAGCTGCTTGAGCGGCTCGCCGGAGCGCCCGTAGGCGTCGTTCCCGCCGCGGCCCGCGCCGGGTACCGGCCCGGGCCCGCCGCGGCTCCGGTGGACTGGCTGCTCGGGCACGGGCTGCTCGCGCCTCTCGACATCGCCCATGTGGAGCTGCCCCGCAGCGTGGGCAGGGCGGTGCGGGGGCACCGGATCGCCGCTTCGCTGCAGGCCGCGCCACCGGATCCCGACCTCCGCCCGGTGCGCCCTGCGGTCCGTGACAACGCCGCCCACAGCGCCGTCGCCGAGACCCTGCGCCTCGTGGATGCCCTGCTGGCCCCCGGCGGACCCACCCCGGTGGCCACCCTGCGCTCGGGCGGCGTCGGCGTGCGGGAAGTGAAGCGGCTGACCGAGGCTCTGCAGGTCGAGCCGGCCGCCACGCCGTGGCTCCTTGAGCTCGCCGCCGGCGCGGGCCTGCTCGGGCTCGATGTCGACGACTCACGGTGGAAGCCCACCGGGGCGGCCGCAGCCGCCGGCGACCGGGAGGCGCTGTGGCTGGCCCTGGCCGACGGATGGCTCGACCTCGAGCGCGCCCCCGCGATGGTGGGAACTCGATCCCCCGACGGGGCCACCATCAACGCGCTGGCCGCCGAGGCCTCCCGCCCCGACGCACCCCGGGTGCGCCGGCGGGTGCTCGACGCCGCCGTCGAACTGACCGCCGAACACGACGGCGCCGCAGCGGCAGGCATCGACGCCTCCTCCCTGACCGCGCGGCTCGCCTGGCACCAGCCCCGGCTCCGTCGGCGCTTCGAACGTCTCGTCCCCGGAATCCTGGCCGAGGCGGAGGCGCTGGGGCTCTTCGGCGGCGGTGCCCTGACTCCCATCGGGGAGCTCGTGCAGCAGGACCGCCTGCCGGAGGCCGCCGCCGCGGTCCGGGAAGCCCTCCCGGCGCCCGTGAGCCACTTCGTCGTCCAGGCGGACCTCACCGCAGTCGCCCCCGGGTACCTCGACCCGGCGGTGGCGCGGGAGCTGCTGCTGCTGGCGGCACCCGAGGGCAGGGGGCCGGCCACGACCTACCGGTTTTCACCGGCCTCGATCCGTCCGGCTCTTGACGCGGGGCAGGACGCCAAGTCGATTCTCGCCTTCCTGACCCGGCATTCGGCAACCGACCTGCCCCAGGCCCTCACCTACCTCGTCGAAGATACCGCCGCCCGGTACGGCGCCCTCCGGGTGGGAAGCGCGGGCAGCTACCTGCGCACCGACGACGACGCCGCCGTCGAGGCCCTGCTTGCCGATCCGCGCGCCGCGGCGCTGGGTGTGGTCAAGCTCGCTCCGACCGTCGTGGCAGCCCGTGCAGGCGCCGACGAGCTCACGGCGCTGCTGCGGGACCTTGGCTATACGCCCGCCCCCGAGCACCCCACCCCATCCGGCAGTGCCCCTCCCCAGGCCCCCGCCCCACCATCGGCGCCGTCGCCGGCCCTGCCCGCAGGGCCTGCGCGCACCCGGTCCGGCCCGTGGTCCATCACCGAGGAGGAGATCGCCGCCCAGGTGGTGTCACTGCGGGCCGGCGCCCGGCAGGCGTCCGGACGGGTGGCGGGCCCCGAAGGGGAAACCCTGCTCGGACTCGAGACGTTGCGCACCGCCATCCGGCAGCGCTCCCCGGTGCGCCTCGGAACCGCCGACAGCCAGGGCAACGCCGTCCGGCAGGTCCTTGTGCCCCTGTCGGTCTCCGGCGGCAGGGTGCGGGTTTTCGATCCGGTGCGGCAGGTCGAGAAGGTTGTCTCGGTGCACCGGGTGATGGATGTTGAAATTATCGAAGGGACCTCCGATGGCTGATGGACCGCTGATCGTCCAGAGCGACAAGACCCTCCTGCTGGAGGTCGACCACCCGCAGGCCGACGAGGCGCGCCATGCCATCGCGCCTTTTGCGGAGCTTGAGCGTGCCCCTGAACACGTCCACAGCTACCGCCTGACTCCGCTGGGACTGTGGAACGCACGCGCCGCCGGTCTCGACGCCGAGCAGGTCCTCGACACCCTGCTGTCATACTCCCGCTTCCCCGTCCCCCACGCCCTGCTGATCGACATCGAGGACACGATGTCCCGCTACGGTCGGCTGCGGCTGGAGAAGGACCCCCAGCACGGGCTGGTCCTGCGCACCACGGACTACCCGGTGCTTGAGGAGGTCCTGCACGCGAGGAAGATCGCGCCCCTGCTTGGTCCGCGTATCGACGGTGAAACCGTCGTCGTTCACTCCTCGCAGCGCGGCCAGCTCAAGCAGCTGCTGCTCAAACTGGGCTGGCCGGCCGAAGACCTTGCCGGGTACGTCGACGGCACCCCCCACCCCATCGCCCTGACCGAGGACGGCTGGTCGCTGCGGCCCTACCAGAAGCTGGCGGCCGACAGTTTCTTCTCCGGCGGGTCCGGGGTTGTTGTGCTGCCCTGCGGCGCAGGCAAGACCATCGTCGGGGCGGCGGCCATGGCCACCAGCCAGACCACCACCCTGATCCTCGTCACGAACACCGTTTCCGCCCGGCAGTGGAAGGACGAACTACTGAAGCGCACCTCGCTGACCGAGTCGGACATCGGTGAGTACTCGGGCGCCGTGAAGGAGGTCCGGCCGGTGACCATCGCCACCTACCAGGTCCTCACCACCCGGCGCGGTGGGCTCTACCCGCACCTTGAGCTGCTCGATAAGAACGACTGGGGCCTGATCGTCTACGACGAGGTCCACCTGCTCCCGGCGCCCATCTTCAAGATGACGGCCGACCTGCAGGCACGGCGCCGCCTCGGCCTCACCGCAACCCTCGTCCGGGAAGACGGCCGCGAGGGTGAGGTCTTCTCGCTGATCGGCCCCAAGCGGTATGACGCACCCTGGAAGGACATCGAGTCCCAGGGGTACATCGCCCCGGCCGATTGCGTCGAGGTCCGCGTCGACCTGCCGCGGGACGAACGCGTGGCCTACGCCATGGCCGAGGACGGCGACAAGTACCGGCTGTGCGCGACGTCGGACACCAAGTCCGGCGTCGTCGAGAAGCTCGCCGCCGCCCACAAGGGCGAACAGCTGCTGGTCATCGGGCAGTACCTGGACCAGCTCGATGACCTCGGCGAACGGCTGCACGCGCCGGTGATCAAGGGCGACACCTCCGTGAAGGAGCGCCAGCGGCTCTTCGCCGCCTTCCGCAGCGGGGAGATTTCGACTCTGGTGGTGTCGAAGGTGGCCAACTTTTCGATCGACCTGCCCGAGGCCTCGGTCGCCATCCAGGTCTCGGGGTCCTTCGGCTCGCGCCAGGAGGAGGCCCAGCGCCTGGGCCGGCTGCTGCGGCCCAAGGCCGATGGACGCGCCGCCCGCTTCTACACAGTGGTCGCCCGCGACACCCTCGACCAGGACTTCGCCGCCAAGCGGCAGCGCTTCCTCGCCGAGCAGGGCTACGCCTACCGCATCCTCGACGCGGCAGGCCTCCCCGGGTGACGCCGCGGGATGCGGCCCTCCCGTCGGGCCGGCATCCAGTGGACGTCCAGCCAATTTCCAGAAAACGAGCGGATAATGGCGCAGGTGAAGAAACCGACCCCCGAAGCGAAGCTCCTCGTCGTCGACGATGAACCGAACATCCGCGAACTGCTGTCCACCTCCCTGCGGTTCGCCGGTTTCGACGTCGTCGCCGCCGGTAATGGCAGGGAGGCCCTGGCCGCGGCCGAGGTCCACAACCCCGACCTCGCCGTCCTCGATGTCATGCTTCCCGATATGGACGGCTTCACCGTCACCCGGCGCCTGCGGGCGGCGGGCCGGCATTTCCCGGTGGTCTTCCTCACCGCGCGCGACGACACCGAAGACAAGGTCACCGGTCTCACCGTCGGCGGTGACGACTACGTCACCAAGCCCTTCAGCCTCGATGAGGTGGTCGCCCGGATCCGGGCCGTACTGCGCCGGACCCAGCCCCTGTCCGACGACGACGCCGTCATCCGGGTCGACGACCTCGAACTCGACGACGACGCGCACGAGGTCCGCCGGGCCGGGGAGATCATCGAACTGTCCCCCACCGAGTTCAAGCTGCTGCGCTACCTCATGATGAACCCCAACCGGGTGCTCTCCAAGGCGCAGATCCTCGACCACGTGTGGGAGTACGACTTCAACGGGGATGCCTCGATCGTCGAGTCTTACATCTCCTACCTCCGCCGGAAGATCGACAAGAACGCCGACGCGGCGGCACTCATCCAGACCAAGCGGGGCGTGGGTTACCTCCTGCGCTCGACGGACCGACGGTAGGTAGCAGGGCCCTTGATCCGACGGTGGAATTCGGCTTCGCTGCGCTCGCAGCTGGTGGCCATCATGACCCTGCTCATGGTGGTGACCGTTGGCATTACCGGGATCGTGACGGTTTCGCTGCTGCGCAACGGGCTGATCGAACGCATGGACGGTGACCTGACCGCCAACGCCCAGAACGTCTCCAATGCGTTCTTCCACGACCGCAGCGCGAGCGACCGCCCGCTCCTGCGTTTTTACGGGGCGCTCCTCGGCCCCGACGGCACGATCCTCGAGACCTCCCATTCCGCTGCGGAGTCCGACGTTCCCCGGCTTCCGCACCTCACCTCGAAGCAGGTGAACCAGCTCAAGGGCGAGGCGTTCGAGGTGCGCGGCACCGCCCCGGACAGCCCGGGCTGGCGGGTGAAGGTCCTCGAGTACGAGGACGGGCCGCAGACCCTGGCCATCGCCTCCCCCATGACCACCGTGGACGACTCCGTCCAGGAGGCTTCCGAGATCATCTTCACGGTGGGCCTGGTGGCGACGATGATCGCCTCGGCCATCGCCTTCGTCGCAGTGACCCGCCAGTTCCGCCCGCTGGCCAGGGTGGAGCGCACCGCGGCCGCCATCGCCGCCGGGGATCTCTCGCGCCGCGTCGAGGTCGAGCAGCCCGCCACGGAGGTCGGGCGCCTCTCCCGCTCCCTGAACGCCATGCTCGCCCATATCGAGCGGGCCTTCGCCGCACGCACCGAGTCCGAACGGAAGATGCGCCGGTTCGTCGCCGACGCCTCCCACGAACTGCGCACGCCCCTGGTGACCATCCGCGGGTTCTCGGAGCTGTACCGGCACGGAGCGCTGCAGCAGGAGGAGGACGTCGCGGCGGCCATGGGCCGGATTGAAAGCGAAGCCATCCGGATGGGCCATCTGGTGGAGGACCTGCTGACACTCGCACGGATTGACGAGCAGCGGCCGCTCGAGGTGAAGCCCATCGACCTGATGGTCCTCGGCAACGACGCCGCCCTCGACGCCCGGGCCATCGCCCCGGACCGCACCATCACCGTCACCGGGCTCGACGGCGGTGCGCCGCGTCCGGCGCCCACTGTGGGTGATGAAGCCCGGCTGCGGCAGGTGGTGGGCAACCTCATGACCAATGCGCTGCGCTACACCCCGGAGGGAACCCCCATCGAGGTCGCGGTCGGGGTGGCGCCCGTCATCCACGGACGGAGCGACTCGGTGATCGAAGTCCGCGACCACGGGCCCGGAATTTCCGAGGAGGACGCCGCGCGGGTCTTCGAGCGCTTCTACCGTGCCGACTCCTCCCGGCACCGGGAAACCGGAGGTACCGGGCTGGGGCTCGCTATCGTTGCCGCGCTCGTCGCCCAGCATGACGGCACGGTGAGGCTTGAGGAGACCCCCGGCGGCGGCGCCACCCTGTCGATCCGGCTGCCCCACGCCGTGGACGAGCACCCCCATGAATTTTCCTCCCCAGAGTCCGCCTGAGGCCCGGTTGTCCCCAACCGGGCAACCAGGAGCCCGGCCCGGTCTGCAGTGACCTACCGTTGCGGAACCGGCACCCGCCGGGAGGGAACCGGCCCGGGAGGAATTCATGGCACATTTCAACGTCGACACCGACAGCCTTGCCGCTCGCAGCGCGCAGGTGCAGGGAACCATCGGTAGGCTGCAGGCCGAGGTCGACTCTATGCAGGCCGGGCTGCGGGAGCTCGAGGCGTTGTGGACCGGCCAGGCCGCCGCCAACTTCCAGGCACTCGTCGCCCAGTGGCGGGGAACGCAGGCGAAGGTCGAGGAATCCCTGGCAGCCATCAGTGAGGCGCTCGCCGCCGCGGGTCGCCACTACGCCGAGGCGGAACTGAACAACGCTCGAATGTTCCTGCCCTGATCACCCGGTCAAGGCCGGACCCGCTGCCCCTCGCAGGAACCCTCTGTCCCTTCGCCGGAAACCGCGGTCCTGCCGCAGGTGTTCGTTAACCCAAAGGAGCGGCACCCCCTCACAAGGGGATGCCGCTCCTGGTCGGCTGGAGAGCCGGGGGTTGGGGACTAGAAGCCGCCCATTCCGCCCATCTCGTCGGCACCGGGGCCGGCGGGGGCAGCCTTCTCAGGCTTGTCCGCGACAACGGCCTCAGTGGTCAGGAACAACCCGGCGATCGACGCTGCGTTCTGCAGGGCCGAGCGGGTGACCTTCACGGGGTCGTTGACGCCTGCGGCGAGCAGGTCCTCGTAGACACCGGTTGCGGCGTTGAGGCCGTGGCCGGCGGGCAGGCCGCGGACCTTGTCGGCGACAACACCGGGCTCGAGGCCGGCGTTGAAGGCGATCTGCTTCAGCGGAGCGTCGATGGCAACGCGGACGATGTTCGCACCGGTCGCCTCGTCGCCGGAGAGCTCGAGGCTTGCGAACGCCTTGGCGCCGGCCTGGATCAGGGCCACGCCGCCACCGGCGACGATTCCCTCTTCAACGGCAGCCTTCGCGTTGCGGACGGCGTCCTCAATGCGGTGCTTGCGCTCCTTGAGCTCAACCTCGGTGGCTGCGCCGGCCTTGATGACTGCAACGCCGCCGGCCAGCTTGGCCAGGCGTTCCTGCAGCTTCTCACGGTCGTAGTCCGAGTCCGAGTTGTCGATTTCGGCGCGGATCTGGGCAACCCGGCCGGCGATCGCATCCGCGTCGCCTGCACCCTCGACGATGGTGGTCTCGTCCTTGGTGACGACGACCTTGCGGGCCTGGCCCAGCAGGTCGAGCGTGGCGTTTTCGAGCTTGAGGCCGACCTCTTCGGCGATGACCTGGCCGCCGGTGAGGATGGCGATGTCGGCCAGCTGCGCCTTGCGGCGGTCACCGAAGCCCGGAGCCTTGACGGCGACGGACTTGAAGGTGCCGCGGATCTTGTTCACCACGAGGGTGGCGAGTGCTTCACCCTCGACGTCTTCGGCGATGATCAGCAGCGGCTTGCCCGACTGCATAACCTTCTCGAGGACGGCGACGAGATCCTTGACGTTGGAGATCTTCGAGTTGACGATCAGGATGTACGGGTCTTCGAGGACCGTCTCCTGGCGCTCGGCGTCGGTCACGAAGTAACCGGAGATGTACCCCTTGTCGAAGCGCATGCCCTCGGTGAGCTCCAGTTCGAGCCCGAAGGTGTTCGACTCCTCAACGGTGATGACACCTTCCTTGCCGACCTTGTCGAGCGCTTCGGCGATCAGGTCGCCGATCTGGTTGTCCCCGGCGGAGATCGAAGCCGTGGCGGCGATCTCTTCCTTCGTCTCGATTTCCTTGGCGGAGGCAAGCAGTTCCTCGGTGACAGCCGCGACGGCCTTCTCGATGCCGCGCTTGAGGCTCAGCGGGTCGGCGCCGGCGGCCACGTTGCGGAGGCCTTCCTTGACCAGGGCCTGGGCGAGGACGGTCGCCGTGGTGGTGCCGTCGCCTGCGACGTCGTCGGTCTTCTTGGCGACTTCCTTGACCAGCTCGGCGCCGATCTTCTCGAACGGGTCGTCCAGTTCGATTTCCTTGGCGATGGAGACACCATCGTTGGTGATCGTGGGGGCGCCCCACTTCTTCTCGAGGACGACGTTGCGGCCACGCGGGCCCAGCGTCACCTTGACGGCGTCAGCGAGGATGTTCAACCCACGCTCGAGGCCGCGGCGGGCCTCTTCATCAAAAGAAATGATCTTGGCCATAACGGCTTAGGTCCTTTCGGGGACAGTTATGCATTTCAGCAAACGAGTGGTCACCAGCCTGCGGTGCCCGCGACGGACGGGCTTCCCCGGAAACGATCTCTTTACGCTCCGGGTGCACCCTCACCACAGTGGTATGCCTGCTTTGCTCGATGCCCATGACTTAGCAGTCAGCGGGTTCGAGTGCTAAGTCAATAATTAGCACTCCCACCGCATGAGTGCAAGCCACCGGGGCCTGAAGTGCCGGGGATGACCCTGAAAACCCGGGGGCCGGATCCGGGGTTCCACCTGATGTGCGGCCTTTCGCCCGGGCATAGCGTAAAAGCAGCACCAACAACCAAGGAGAAATGTGTCAACGACCCCAGACCAAACCCGCTCCGAGTCGGACCCTGTGCCGCATGCAGCCGTCCCGCTGGACGGGCATCCCCTGCCGGGCGAAGCGCGGGAGCAGGACGTCCCAGAAGCGCAGGACCCGCAGGTGCAGCTGTTCGAGCGGAAGGACAGCCCCCCGGACGATGGCGACGCCGGCTACCGGGAGCCCACCGGGCCCTCAATCCCGCACCAGGATGCCTACAGCCGAAACGCCTACACTCAGGGCGCTTACACCCAAGATGCCTACACCCGGGACGGCTATAGCCAGGACCCGTCCGGGCCCAACCCGTACCCGACAGGTGAATACCAGCAAAACCCGTACCAGCAGAATCAGTATCCGGGGAACCAGTTCCCGCAGGGCCAGTTCCAGCAGGGCCCGCTCCCGGGCGGGCACTACCCGCAGGGCCAGTACCAGGGCCAGTACCCGCAGGGCCAGCCGTACGGTGTTCCCGGCTACCCCTATGGCTCGGGCTATCCCGAGCAGAAGTCGCGCCTGGTGGCCGGACTCCTCGGGGTCCTGCTCGGTTCCCTGGGCATCCACAGGTTCTACCTCGGACATGTGGGCATCGGCATCGCCCAGATCGCCGTCACGATTGTGACCTTGGGGCTGGGAGCTGTCTGGGGCTTCATCGAGGGCATCATGATCCTCGTCGGCGCCGAGTCCTTCCGGCGGGATGCCAAGGGCATACCCCTCAAGGAGTAAGCAGCAGGCCGGCCGGCTCCCGCCGGGCTGGCCGTTGCCGGGCTACTGGAGCTCGGGGCCGATGACCACGGTGAGGTCCGGGGAAACGCCTGCGCCGTCCTGCACCGCGGCGATGCCCAGTGCCGAGGCCACGGCTTCGGCTCCGGCCCGCTGCTCCGCCCCGTTATAGAAAACCACCGAGCCCTCGAGCGGGCTTCCGGCCCAGTTTCCGGGCAAAGCACCGGTCCAGCCGTCGGCGGCCAGGCGGCCCACCACGGTTCCGGCGAGCCCGGGGACACCGGTGCTGTTGAGCACGTTGACCTTCTGCGCCTTATCGACGCTGGCCGGCGTCGGATCCGGGGACGGTGTCGCCGGCGCGGACGGCGCCGCAGTGCCGGTGGCCTCCGGGGATCCCGGTTCCGGCGAGCGCAGCCTGTCCGACGATCCGGTGGGCGCGGGGGTGCTGGCCGCGGCCGAGCCGGCATTGGCCGCGGAGGCGGACCCTGCCCCGCCGAGCTCGAGCCGCGGGAGCAGGAAGTACGCGGCGAGTCCCACGAGCAGAGCGAGCACTCCCACGGCGATCTTCAATCCGAGGCCGCTTCCCCTGACGGCGACGAGCCGTTCCCGGTGCACCCCCTGGCGCGACGCCGTCTCGGGGATGCGGTCAAACTCGTCCTGGGGGTACTTGCTCATGCGGTGAAGGGATCCTTGCGTTGGTCAGATGTCGGCGCCGAGGCGGCGGGCGGAGCGTGCGCGCTGGCGCGATGTCCGCAGCCTGCGCAGCCTCTTCACGAGCATCGGGTCGTGGGCGAGGGCCGCCTCCGAGTCGATCAGCGCATTGAGAACCTGGTAGTAGTGGGTCGCGGACATGTTGAAGAGGTCCCGGATGGCCTGTTCCTTGGCTCCGGAGTACTTCCACCACTCCCGCTCGAGCGCCAGCATCTGCTGTTCCCGCTCGCTGAGGGCGCCCCGGCTGCCGGGGGCTGGGGCAGGTGCCCCCGCTGGCTCGCTCACGCCGCTCCTCCTTCTAGGTAATGCTTCCGCACCCATGGTAGTTGTGAATGACATACCTGTCATTCACCGTACGGCTCTCCCATGGGGTTCCCTGACTCGCGGAGGGATCCGCCAGAATGAGGGAATGCGCTACGAGGACGTTCCCCTGTTCCCCTTGCCCCCGGCCCCGGAGCCGGCCGCGACGGGCGGAGCCCCGGGCGTCCCCGGTTTCCCCTTTGCCGCCCCCGTCCCGGTCGGGTCGGTCGTCGCGGCGGACTGGGCTCCTGCCCTGGCGCCCCACGAACCGGCACTCCACCGTCTGGCCGCGCGGCTCGAGGAGGATCGCCGCGCCGGCCATCGGATCCTTCCGCAGCCCGGGAACATCCTCCGGGCCTTCAGCGGCCCCCTGGCCGGGGTGAAGGTCGTCATCGTGGGGCAGGATCCCTATCCGACGCCGGGGCATTCGGTCGGGTTGGCGTTTTCGGTGGATCCGGCAACCCGGCCGCTGCCCCGGAGCCTGGTCAATATCTACAAGGAACTCTCGGAGGACCTCGGCGTCACCGCCCCCGCCACCGGAGACCTCTCGGGCTGGACCCGGCAGGGCGTCCTGCTGATGAACCGGGTACTGACGGTGCGGGCGGGCGAACCCGCGTCGCACCGCGGCTGGGGCTGGGAGGACGTCACCGACGCGGCGCTGCGCGCGCTCGTGGCACGGGGAGGTCCGCTGGTCGCCGTCCTGTGGGGCCGGGACGCACTGAAGCTCAAGCCGGTGTTCGCCGGCGTCCCCACGGTGGAGTCGGCGCACCCCAGCCCGCTCTCGGCCTCCCGCGGCTTTTTCGGGTCGCGGCCCTTCAGCCGGGTCAATGCGCTCCTGGAGCAGCAGGGCGCGGACCCGGTGGACTGGCTGGCGGGCTGAGGCTACCGCCGGCGGTTCCGCCGCCGCTCGTTGCTGCCCAGGCCGCGGGTGAGCGGGCGCGCGAGGTTGTCTCCGAGCACCACGCCGCCGGCGACGGCGAGGATGACGGTGAACGCGTTGAACAGCCCCAGCGCGCCGGCGCTCGGGATACCGGTGTTGGTGGTGAGCATGTACATCGCGCGGAAGATGGCGAGTCCGGGGTAGAGGAACATGACCGCCGGCACCGCCAGCACCAGCTGCGGTGCGCCCATCCGCAGCGCCACGATGCGGGACAGCGCGCCGATCAGCACGGCCGCCAGCGCCGGTGCCAGCCGGTACCCGACGCCCGCATTGATGGCCGAGATCCAAAGGACGTAGCCGGCGGTGCCCACCAGGGCCGTGGGAACCACGAGCGACAGGTCTGTTTGCTCGGTGACGGCGAACATCGCCACGGCAATGAAGATCAGCACCGCGATCACCGGCCAGGGGTACGGCGACGCCGGGGCCGCGAGCAGTTCGAGGTCCGGAATGCCGATGGCAGCACCGAACACCAGGGCGACAGCGATGCCGGAGACCACCCCGCCGAAAATCAGCAGCGCCGACAGGAACCGCCCCGCTGCCGTGACGGGGAATCCGTTGATGGCGTCCTGGGTGGCCGAGACAAGGCGTCCGGCGGGCAGGAGGAGCAGGATGCCGCCGACCACCACCAGCGATGGCGCGATCGGCACCTCGAGCCACCAGAACAGCATGGCAATCAGGGTGGCCATCGCCGAGGAGGTGGCCACGGAGAAGAACTCGGGCACCCTCCACCGGCCGAGCTGGCGGGAGACGAGGTCGACGAGGATACAGCTGCCCAGCCCGATCAGGGCCCCGAACACTCCCCCGCCGATGAAGGCGACGATTGCCGCACCGAAGATCCCGAACGCGGCGGTGACCATCCAGCGCGGGAACGGCTTGGGCCGTCGGGTGATCTGCTCGAGCCGCTGGGCCGCCTCAATGCGCGAGACACCACCGGCGGCGATGTCGGAGACCAGCTGGTGGATCGCCGTCAGGCCCGCGTAGTTGTTGGTCCAGGACCGCACCACGCGCAGCACCGTGGTGGGCGTCTGGTCCTTGGCCGAGTAGTTGATCACCACCGACTGGTTGGTGATGTCCACCTCGATGTGGTCAAGGCCCAGGGCCGCCGTGACGGCGATGATGCTCGTCTCGACCTCAAGGGCTCCGGCGCCGTAGCGGAACATCGTCTCGGCCAGGCTCAGGGCGAAGTCGAGGGTCTTGCGGGCGCTGGCATCCGGTCCCCCGACCTGGATGGTGGGGTTGGCGTAGGGGCTGCCGGCGAGCCGTTCAACAATGCTCATCGCCTGCGTGGGCGGTTCCTCGCCCTGGACGAGCCGGCGAAGCACGTTCCGCGCTGCGGCGTTCGAGCGGTCCGGGCGCACGGTGCGCGGCGTCGTCGGCAGCGCGTCCGTCGGCGACGGCGCCCGTGAGGGACGCCGGGCAGGCCGCGGGCGGGGCTTGGCGCCCGGCGTCGAGAGCTGCGCGGGCCCCGGCGCGGGCGGCTGCCGGGTGGAAGCGGCCCGTTGAGCGCCCTGCGCGGGAGGCGACGGGTCGCCTCCGGGCTTTCGGGCGACCGACGGACTTTCGGTCGACGGTGGACGAAGCGGTCGCTGGATCACCGGCAGCGGCCCCGCCGCTGGTGAGGGATTGGTCTCGGGCTTCCGGCCCCCGTTCGAGCCGGCCTTGTCATCCACGGTGTGTTCCCTGCCTTGCTGCCCCGCGGGCTGTTCTTCGATCAGTAGAAGGGCTGCTGGTGCCGGCGCCAGTAAATCTGGCGGGCCACCCGCTCCCCCACCGCAGTCCAGAGCCTGTATTTCGTCTCGTTCAGGGCGAGGTCCCAGCAGCCGGTGAAGTCGGTGACCGTCTTGGAGAAGCTCGTCTTGAAGAGGCCGAGGCCGTGGTGCGGGTGGGAGGTGTCCTTGAGCCGGTCGGCCGGCGGGGTTCCGCAGAAGTCGTACTCGCGGATGGCGAACTCGTCCTTGAGGTCATTGATGGCCGTCCACTGCAGCAGGTGGGAGTCCCCGTACTGTGAGCGCCCGGGCTTGGACCCGCCGTCCTTATAGGTTCCCTTGCTGCCATAGTTGATGATGAACGCGCCCACCGAGGGCTCGCCGTCCTCGTAGACGAAGTAGAGGCGGCCCTGGCCGGCGGCGGCGAAGTTCCCCCAGAACCGGCTGTAGTACTCGAAGGAGCGCAGGCGGGCGGCCGAGCGGTCCTCGATGTGGGCCATCAGCCGGTACATGATGCGGAAGTTTTCCTCGGTGGGCTCGACCCGGCGCACTTCGACGCCCTCCCGGAGCGCCCGGCGCACGGCGTTGCGGCCGCGGGAGGAGAGGTTGCGGAGCAGTTGGTTCGGCTCCGGCGTGGTGTCGAGGAGGGCCGTATGGTCATTCGGCTGCAGGTCGAAAGTCTTGTGCAGGCCGGCGGCGGTGAAAAGCTGCCGGACCTCCGGAGCGTCGACGATGTCGGGCTCGATCTTCACCGCGAAGACGTTCAGGCGCGACGCGGCGGTGAAGTCCTTCAGTGCATCGAGCATGGCCGGCACGTGAGCCGGTTCGGCCGCGCCCGGGCCCTTGATGAGGTACCAGAGCCTGCCAAGGACCGGGAAGGACTTCTCGAGCACCAGGTTGTAGCTCGAGTACTGGGCGGACTCGAAGACCAGGAACAGCGGCTTCCACCCATGATGCGACTTCACCTCGGCGAAAGAGGCCGATTGCAGGACATTTCCGCCGTCCGGGTTGGATGGAACGAGGTCGTCCCACTTGTCCTGTTCCGCTTTCGTGGCGAAACGCGCGGTGAAGTTGATCAAGTTGCCTTCTCTGCTGGTGGCCCGAGGGTGGCCGGCGGGGTCCCGGCTCACGGATTTACCCGCCCAAGTCTAACTGTTGCGCCGAAGGCGGACCGCATGGCGCGACGCGGGAACCGCTTTGGCGCGCAGGAGCATTCGACCTCTGTAGCATCGGGGCATGGACTTTCGATACCTCGGCAACAGTGGACTGAAAATCTCCGAAATCACCTATGGGAACTGGTTGACCCACGGGTCGCAGGTGGAAAACGACGTGGCGATGCGGTGCGTCCGTGCTGCCCTCGACGCCGGCATCAGCACCTTCGACACCGCCGACGCCTACGCCAATACGGCGGCGGAGACGGTGCTGGGCGAGGCGCTGAAGGGCGAGCGCCGGGAAACCATCGAGATCTTCACCAAGGTCTACTGGCCTACCGGGTCGAAGGGCCACAACGAGGTGGGGCTGTCCCGCAAGCACATCCGGGACTCCATCGACGGCTCCCTGCGCCGCCTGCAGACGGACTACGTCGATCTGTACCAGGCGCACCGGTATGACAGCGAGACCCCGCTTGAGGAGACGATGCAGGCCTTCGCCGACGTCGTCCGCCAGGGCAAGGCCCTCTATATCGGGGTCAGTGAGTGGACGGCGGACCAGATCCGCGCCGGGCACGCCCTGGCCCGGGAGCTGGGAATCCAGCTGGTCTCCAACCAGCCGCAGTACTCGATGCTGTGGCGGGTGATCGAGGAGGAGGTCGTACCGGCCTCCGAGGAACTGGGCCTGTCTCAGATCGTCTGGTCTCCGGTCGCCCAGGGCGTCCTGACCGGCAAGTACCTGCCGGGACGGGAGCCCGAGCCGGGCACCCGCGCCGCGGACGAGAAGGGCGGCGCCTCAGTGATCAAACGCTGGATGGAGGACGACGTCCTTACCGGTGTGCAGCGGCTGAAGCCGATCGCCGACGGCGTCGGGCTCACGATGGCCCAACTGGCCATCGCCTGGGTGCTACAGAACCCGAATGTCGCCTCGGCCATCATCGGCGCTTCCCGGCCCGAGCAGGTTGAGTCAAACGCGGCGGCCTCCGGCGTCGTCCTTGAGGCGGACGTTATGGTGGCCATCGATGAGGCGGTCGGTGCACTCGCCGAACGGGCCCCGGCCCGCACGCAGTCCCCCGAGAAGCGGCCAGCCTGATGGGCGGCTCACGCATCGCCGTTACGGGCGCGTCGGGGAAGCTGGGCCGCAGCGTGGTGCGCGGGCTGCGCGAGGCGGGCAACACGGTCCTTGAACTCGACCAGCACGGTGAGCGCGGCGACGGTTTCCTGCAGATCGACCTGCGCGACTACGGGCAGGTGCTCGACGCCCTGCTCGGCGTGGACGGCGTGCACGACGGCTTCGACGCGGTGGTGCACCTTGCGGCGATCCCCGCACCGGGGATCACGGCGGATGCGGCGACCTTCGCGAACAACATGGCCTGCACCTACAACGTCTTTCAGGCGTGCCGGCGCGCCGGCATCCGGCGGATCGTCTACGCCTCCAGCGAGACCGTCCAGGGCCTGCCCTTCGACACGGATCCGCCGTACCTGCCCGTCGACGAGGAGTACCCCGCACGCCCCGAGAGCACCTATTCACTGGTGAAGCACCTCGAGGAGCAGATGGCCGCCGAGCTCGCCCGGTGGGATCCCGCCCTGAGCATCACGGCCCTCCGCTTCTCCAATGTGATGGACCCGGAGGACTACGACGAATTCCCGTCCTTCGACGCCGACGCCCGGCTGCGGAAGTGGAACCTCTGGGGATACATCGACGGCCGCGACGGCGCGCAGGCGGTGCAGAAGGCACTTGAGAATGCGGGGCCCGGCTTCGACACCTTCCTGATCGCCGCCGCCGATACGGTGATGACCCGCTCCACTGCGGAACTGGCCGCCGAGGTGTTTCCGAAGGTGGAGTTCCGCAGGGACGTCGGCGGGAACGGAACACTGCTCTCCATCGACAAGGCGCGCCGGGCGCTCGGCTTTGAACCCCGGCACAGCTGGCGGGACCCCCGCTAGGGGGCGGCGACTACCGTCGGGGAAAAAAGATCAGTAGGCTTACTGATGAAGGATGGACAGTGCGCCTGATGAAGGATGGACAGTGCGCCCACCGCAACGAGAGGTGAAACCATGACCGAAGAGAACCTCCCCGACGAGGACCTCACCATCATCACCGACGACGAGCTCGAAGCTGAGGAAAGGTCGTTGGCCGACCTCGATCCGCTGACCGGAGACAACGCGGACCTATACCCGGGCGCGGCGGAGGACAACCCGGACCGGTGGCAGGAGGACCCACTGCTTCAGGGCGAGGGGTACGACGAGGAGGATGACTCGCTGCTTACTGACCAGATCCTCCGCGACGAAACGGCGCGGGCACGCTGGGAGCGCGGCGACGAGCAGATCCCCCCGGACGTCCCGACCCTGGGCGAGGCCGCCGACGACGTCGACTTCGGCATCGGCGAGGACGACGAGGTGGACTCGAGCGACGACCCCTCCAACCGTGGCGGATCGCCGCTGAGCCACATCGACGACAAGGACCTCCAGTAGGCGTCCTTGCGAACCGCACGCGCGACGGCGGCCGCCCCTCGCGGGGGCGGCCGCCGTTGCCGTTCCGGACCGGGCGATGCGTTCGAACCCGGGGAGGGCGGGCCCGGGCCGACCTGCAGACCGGCACAGCGGCCGGGCAGGGCCGGCTCGAACCGGGGTCAGTACGAAATCAGTTCGACGAGGTCGCCCACCCGGTCCTCCGGGTAGTTGCGTGCAATGTCGGCCTGGCTGATCACCCCGACGAGGTCGTGCCCGTCGATCACGGGCAGGCGCCGGACCTGATGGTCCTGCATGGTGCGGATCGCTTCCTCAACGGTGTCGTGGGCGCCGATGGTCACCGGCTTGCCCTGGGCGAGGTCGCCGGCCGTGACGCTGGTTGGGTCGCCTCCGTCGGCCAGGCACCTCACCACGATGTCGCGGTCCGTCAGCATACCCTTGAGCCGGCCGTCCTCGCCGCAGATCGGAAGCGACCCCACATCGAGGTCCCTCATCTTCACTGCCGCCTGCTGCAGGGTGTCCTTTTCGCCGATGCATTCGACGCTGCCGGTCATGATGTCTCGCGCTGTGGTTGGCATGACGCTCTCCTTCCTGCTTAGGTGCGCCGCGTCGGTGGACGCGGCCGCAGGCTTCGGTGATTAACCGTAAGCCTGCTTAGCAGTATCCGCCCAACCGCCCCTGAAGCAAAGGAGTTGAAGGGGGTTATGCTCGGCCCGGCCGCTCCGTAGACTGCCCCTCAGGGAACCCATCTCCTCCCGTCGCCTTTGAAAGGACCGGTCGCCGCCATGTCAGAAGCTTCAGAGCCGCAGGAACGAACCCACAACGAGGCACCTGCCGAGGGCGATCCCGCCGCAGACCCGGCCGATCTTCGCCAACACACGCAGGATGCCGCCGAGGGCGACGACTCTGCCGCCGAGTACGAAGACTCCCCCTCCGGCAAGGACTCCTGACCACTGAGCCAGGGGCCGCCGCGCACAGCTGCCGGCAGGAAGTCTTAAAGCGCGGTCCCGCCGTCATTTCGATCCGTGCGCTTTCCAGCGTTCGGGCCGCAGTGGTAAACCGTACGTACCTCACGCAGGCTGCGCCGGTGACGGCGCACAAGCACACTTAGAAAGGTGCTGCCAATGACCCAAGCAGTGAAAGACCATGCGGGCCTCTACAAGCTCGCCGGGCCCTGGACGACCATCTATGTCGATGGAAGCGCGGGCGCCGACGACTCGTTCGCGAGCGACGACACCCTTCCCCTCACCGTCGCCGACGCGATGGAGCGCAACGGCGCGCCCAAGGAGGACATCAAGGCCGCGATGGCAGCGCTGTCGAAGTCGGCCCGGGGCCTGCCCGACCCGGTCGCCCGCTTCGTCCTGGTCCGCGACGGTGAAGCCGTCGTGGACGACTTCCTCCCGGGCAGTCTCGTCACCGGATCCCCTGTCATCGCCGTCGGACCCATCCCCGACCTCAGCCCGCTCGCCCGCCACTGCCCGGGCGGGTTCGCCTATGTCGTGGCCGAAGTCGGGCGCGACGGCGGAGAGGTGTACCTGCGCAGGGCGGATCGGGAATGGGGGGCACCGGACCGCGGCGAGCCCGTGGCCGCCGTTGAGGGGGACACCGAACACATGCGCAAGGTTCACGCCGGCGGCTGGGCCCATGGGCGGTACCACCACCACGCAGAAAAGGTTTGGAAGTCCAATGCGGCGGAGGTCGCCGCGGAGATCGACCGGGCTGCCTCCGCCTCGCGCGCGAAACTCGTCGTCCTCTCCGGGGACATCCGCGCCCGACAGCTCGTCGCCGACCAGGTGTCGGAGGAGACCCGGGGGCTCCTCGGCGTGGTCGACAGTCACACGCGTACCGGCGGATCCGATGCCGACACCTTCACGCTGCAGGTCGACCGGCTCGTCACGAGGGTGATGGCGGACCACCAGCATCACCTGCTCGAGCGGCTCGCCGAGCACGAAGGACAGGGATCCGGAATCTCGGCAGCCGGCCTGGACGCGGTCGTCACCGCGCTGCAGCAGGCACAGGTCGAAACCCTGCTCCTCGAATCCACGGCCTGGGGCGACAGGACGCTGCTCGCCCTCGACGCCCCGCCCTGGATCGCCACTGACGAGGAGGCCACCGCCGGAGCTGGCACGCTCGGCAGCGTCCCTGCTCTCGCCGCGATCCTGCGGGCGGCGGCGCTGACCGACGCCGAGACAGTGCTCTATCCCCCGGGAGCGCTTAATTCCAGGCCCATCGCAGCCCTGCTGCGCTGGCCCACCGGCCCGGCCGTCCCGGCGGCGACATAGGTCCAGGGCCACCCACAACGGGACTCCCCAGCCTCAGCCGGGGAGTCCCGTTTTTGTGTCGTCCGACGTAGGTTGGCAGGTACCTACCTGCCGCTGCCGCGGCCGAACCTACCTGCCGCCGTCGCGGCGGCGGGTGTCGACGTCGGGATCGAGCTCGTCAGCCTTGCGGGCATGATTCATCGTTTCCTCCCTCAGACTCTGGGCGTCCGACTGCCGCTCCGAGGCCTGACGGCGAAGCCTCTCGGCCTCAACCTCGGCACGCTGCGCCTCGGCCTCGGCCATGGTTGCCTTGGCTTCGCGTTCACGCGCCTCGAGTTCGGTCTCCTGTGCCTTCTCCCGAATCTCGGCCGCCTGCCGCCGGCCCTTTTCTTTCTGTCGCTCAACGTGGGCCTGCCGGCGCTTCCGGCTCAGCGCTATCACCACTCCGATCACCGCCAGCACGACGATGATCCCAACAATGATCCAGATCAGTTGGCTTGTCTCCACTGCCCGTTCACCTTCCCTGTCGTCCTTGAAGTGCGGGGTGCCTCATTCATATGTGCTGGAGCGGCGGCCTAACCGCCGAAACCGCCAAGGCCGCCGGGCAGCTTGCCCAGGAGGTCCTGCGGGTCGATGCCGAGCTTGGCGAGGAGTCCCGCGTGCTGCTCGGTGTCTACCGTGTCGGGAAGCTCGGACTCGGCCTGGTCCGCCTTGTCGGAATTACCCTGCGACTTCAACAACTCGATGATTTGCGATTTATCAATGTTCATAGTTCCTCCGTGGCTCGGACGTCCAGACCTTGGACGCCGGTTCGACAAACTGGAATACTAAGCACGCTTACTGAGAGCATCGCACACCCCCTGCTGATTGTCACGGGCGTCAATCCTTTGAAGCTGGCACAATTCCTGCCATGCCGACTTCCCTGTTGATCCTTTCGGACACCCACATCCCCTCCCGTGCGAAAACCCTGCCCGAAGACCTTTGGTCCGCGGTCGAAAGCGCCGACATCGTGGTTCACGCCGGGGATTGGACGGACATCGCGTTCTTCGAAGAACTGCACGAGCGTTCCCGTCGCCTCGTGGGCTGCTACGGCAATAATGACGGCGACGCACTGCGGACCCGGCTGCCGCTCGTTGCGCGGGAAGAGATCGAGGGGCTCCGGTTCGCCGTCGTCCATGAGACGGGTGCCAAAACCGGAAGGGAGCAGCGGATGGACCGTGAATTCCCCGATACGGACGTACTGGTCTTTGGCCACAGCCACATTCCGTGGGATACCGTCACCGGGGCCGGCATGAGGCTGCTTAACCCGGGGTCCCCGACCGATCGGCGACGGCAGCCGCACTGCTCGTACCTCACGGCAACCGTCGACGGCCACCGGCTCGACGTCGAGCTTCACCTGCTGCCGGTCCGGACCTGACCTGTCGGGCGGGCCTCCGCGAGCGCTCCCGGGCATGGCACACTGGCCCTATGATCCTGCTTGGCTGGAATCCCGACCGGGGTGATGATCCCTTTGGCGGGTATCGGCGGGCTGTGGACGAGGTCACCGGGGCGGGACTTTTCCGCTGCAGGTGGATCCTTCCTCCCCGCCAGGCAACGGCAGGAACCGAGGTGTGGCTGTTCAGCCAGGGAGGCCGCGACCGCGGCGTTCTGGGCCACGGCAGGGTCGTCTTGTCCCCCGAGCCCCAGCCGGCGGACCGGGACGGGTCGCCGGGGATCGTCGAATTCGATGCGTTGAGGCCCCGGGGCGACTCGATCCCCCAGGACCTGCTGACCCTGCGCGTCCCAGGCATCGCCTGGGGGGTGAACCGTTCTTCCCGCCGGATCCCAGCACCAGCCGGGCCGGCACTGCGCACCCTGTGGGCTGAGACGAGCAGCCTCGACGAGGCAGATCCCCTTTATCCACCCCCCGGAACCCTTCCCCCGGGCGCGCTGGCCCAGGCCCGGGTCAACCGGTACGAAAGGGACCCCTCCGCACGCCGCGTCTGCCTGGCCCACCACGGAACCTCCTGCGCGGTCTGCGGCTTCTCCTTCGAGGAGGCCTTCGGGCCGCCAGGTCGGGACTTCATCCACGTGCACCACGTCGTCCCGGCCGCCGGCCTCGGGCCGGGATACGAACTCGACCCGATCGCCGACCTTGTCCCGCTGTGCCCCAACTGCCACTCCATGGCACACCGGCGTCTCCCGGACCCCTACTCGCCTGCCGAACTGCGCACACTGAGGTCCGCCGCAGGGTTCTTACCGGGGACAACCCTCAGTCCGGAGCAGCTGACGGCCCAGGCCGACGCGGTGCGGATCCTAAGGGCCCACTAAGAGGGCCGTGGTCAAATCCTCCAGAGCCCTCATATACTGCGGATACATCACGAGCCGGAGGTCGAAGGCTGGTGCTGGGGCCCCTTCGATGACAAGAGGTAGCGATGGCCCGTGTCTTCGGGATAGCGGCGGCAGTGATCGCTGCTCTCGCCCTTCTGGTGCTTGCTCTCCTCTTGCTCAACCGCGGCGACGGCGAAGCGCCCGATGCGGCAGCCGAAATTCATTTCACCGCGGCGGGGGATTTCGCTGCCACGAAGGACACGGCGGCCGTCCTGACGAAGAATGCGTCACTGTCCCCGGATTTCATCCTGGCTTTGGGGGATCTGTCCTACGGCCCTCCGGGCGGGGAGCAGGAATGGTGTGACTTCGTCACGAGCAAGGTGGGAACCGGCTTTCCCTTCCAGCTGATCGCCGGCAACCACGAGAGCGATGGCCATGACGGGAGCATCGGTGAATTCTCCGCCTGCCTTCCCAACCGGCTGCCCGGAATCGTCGGCACCTATGGCCGCCAGTGGTACGTCGATGTGCCGGCCGGAGACCCGATCGCCCGTTTCGTGCTGATCTCCCCGGGCCTGGTCTTTCCCGAAAGCGAAACCCCCTGGGATTACAGTCCGGGTTCGGAGCACTATGCGTGGACGGAGTCAGCGATCGACGGGGCCCGCGAAAGCGGCATCCCGTGGGTGATTGTCGGAAACCACATGACGTGCCTCTCAGTTGGCAAGTACAGCTGCACCGCAGGTGAGGAGCTCACCAACCTGCTCATCAGCAAGAAGGTCGACCTCGTGCTCAGCGGCCACGAGCACCTCTACCAGCGCACCTACCAGATCGGGCATGGGGACGACTGCGCCGAGATCGTCCCCGACAACGTCAATGAGGAGTGCATCACCGACACCGACAGTTCCCTTACTCAAGGCCCGGGCACGGTCTTCGCCACCATCGGCACCGGCGGAAGCGGACTGCGCAAGGCCCACCGCGCGGACCCTGAGGCGGATTACTTCGCGGCCTACTCCGGTACCAACGCCAATCCCACCCACGGGCTGCTCGACGTCGCCGTCACCGAACGCTCACTCTCGGCCAAGTTCGTCCGGGCGTCCGGGGGAACCTTCGATGACTCCTTCACCATCCGCAGGAGCCTCGGCCGGGCGGCCGAGGCTTCCTTCATCGACGACTGCGCAGGCCTGGCCTGCGGACTAGACGCCTCCACGGCCCTGCCCACGCAGTGAACCGTACCTACAAATGGGACCTGCGCAACGGCGAGACCGCCACCGGGCTCCAGACCCCCGGGCCGCCGGCATCGACACTCACCTTCCATCGGGGGCTACGAACGCCCCAGTCACCTTCAAGGTCGATGAGATCACCGGCACTCTTGCCAAAGAACATGCCGCCGATCCCCCGCGGGCGGGAGGGTCACTGGGGAAAGGCGGCCAATGCGCGCTCCGCCACCCGGGCCAGCTCGGCACGGGTGGCCCCGGCCGAGGCCTGGACGGCGAGCCCTGCCGTGACCGTGGCAAGATACCGGGCCAGCTCCGCAGGGTCCTCGGCTGCGGAAAGATCACCCTCGTCGATGGCCTGCTGAAAGCGGCGGACAAACCGCGCCTCGCCGGCGCCGCGGCTCTCGTTCAGGAAATCGACGATCCGCTGGTCGGCGGGATGGCCTGCGAGTCCGCCCTGGATGGAGAGGCATCCACGGGGGCGATCGGGCAGCGTGATCGAGACAACGTTGGAGCGCAGGTAATGCTCAGCCACCGCCCGCGCGGTGGGCATAGCAAGGGCCGCATCGATATAGGACATCTCGACCCGTGCGTACCGGCCGATCGCCTGCCGGAACGTGCCTTCCTTATTGCCGAAGGCCGCATACAGGCTCGGGCGGCTGATGCTCATCGCGTTCGTGAGGTCCTCAAGGGTCGTGCCCTCATACCCCTGGCGCCAAAAGACGTCGACCGCGCGCTCAAGGGCCTCATCGACATCGAATTCACGGGGCCTGCCTCGAGCCGCCATCAGCCTTCACCCTCCTGCCATCGACCGCATCCGCGGAAATCAACGGACGAGCCGCAGCCGTGATTCCACCCAATTCTCCCATGGACCAGCGCCCGCACCGGGTGCCGGCACCACCCCGACGCACAAGGGCCGGAGGCCCGGGGCACACGGGTGACGGGCCGGCTGCCGGCACGCGGAGGGCCGTATTTGACGATCGGGTCAAGAATCGTCACTCTTGAATGTATGGTAAATAATGATTCATCCCTCGAGAGCCTCGTCGCGCGTTTCCTCCAGGCTCTGGCCAACAAGGACGCCGCAGGCGTCGAAGCCCTGTTCGCCGACGAGATTGACTGGTTCGTCCCCGGTCACCCGGACCTGCCGTGGACGGGCGCCCGTTCCAAGGGATCCCAGGTCGCTGAGTACTTCCACACGATGTGGCCACATTTCGACTCCGATAAGAGCAGTGTGCAACTCGACAAGCTCGTCCTCTCGGGAGAGGACGCCGTCATCTTCGCAACCTTCGCGCATACGGCCCGCAGCACCGGCCGCTCCTTTGTGACCCCGGCCGTCCTCCACCTCGTTGCCGCCGACGGCGAGTTCGTTCGAATGCATCTCTCCGAGGACACCGAGGCAGTGGCAAGGGCATTTTTCGACTGAGCCCGCCCCGGTCACTCACGCAGGCCCCTCGGCGCGCTTGAAGTGCCTCTCCAGTGCTTTTACACCACCGCCAGCAACCGGAGCGAGTGATAGTGCGCCGCCCTCCCATTCCGGTCCCCGGTCCACCGGGGCCATAGGATCGAGGAGAACGGCGTTGCATCATGGCAACGCGCCCCGCACCAGCGGGTACATCAGCGAGGAAGGTACGCAACAGTGATTGGATTCATCATTGCCGGGCTCATCATCGGCGCACTAGCGCGGCTGATCAAGCCGGGCAAGCAGAACCTCGGGCTGGTCGCCACCCTGCTGCTGGGCCTCGTTGGCTCGGTCATCGGTGGCTCGATCGCCAGCCTCCTGGGCACCGGAAACATTTTTGAACTCAATGTCCTCGGTTTCATCGTCTCGGTGATCGCTGCCGTCCTGCTGATCGGTGTCGCCGAAGGCGTGGCCGGGCGCCGCCGCGTCACCCGCTGAACGGAGCAGCCGGATCTGGCCAGAGGTGGCTTTCCCAGGCGTAGCGTTCCACGCCCGCGGAAAAAGGGTCAAGAAGGGTGTTGGATGCACCCCGCCCGGCGCGTTGCTGCCGTTAGTGCCAAGACGTGACGGGCCGGCCGGCCCCCGGACCTGCGGAAGACCGCCGCCCGGTCGATGCATCGGGCGGCGGCCTTCCGTGGGTTCTGCCCCTGTGATCAGGCGACGCAGCCACCGGGCGCGATCTGCGCATCGATGGAGCGGATCTTGGACTGGACGGCTCCCAGCTGGTCCCCCAGCGACTTCACTGTGGCCCGCTGGGCCGCGACGGCCGCCGTATTCACCTTTTTCTGCGCCTCGAGATTCCGAAGGACCGCCTGGGCATCGGTGACCTGCTTGTCGAGGGTGGTCAGCTGGCCCTGGAGGGTCTTGAGGGCTGCTTCCGCAGCGCTGATCTCCCCATTGAGGCTGTTCAACTGGGTCAGCAGCGGAGCCACCCGGTTTTGGAGCCCGAGGACCTCGGCCTCCTTGGCGGTGAGCTGCCCGTTCAGCGCCGCGAGGTCCGTCACGAGCTTGTCCATATCGGCATTCAGCTTCGCGATCTCGCTCCGCTTGGCAGTCACGGCCGCAGCAGCGCTGTCCGCCGAAGCCTGGAGCGCTGGCAGCCGGTCCTTCAGGCCCGTAAGCTCTGCGTTCTTGGCGTCCACGGCCGCAGCCGCAGCTTCGAGCGCATCCTCGGCCTCCGCTAGGTCCCCCCGCCGATCCTCGAGCGCCACCCGCTGGGCGGCGATGGCCGCCCCGGCCTCCGCGACGCCCTCGGTGAGGGCCTGCAGGCCCGCTTCGAGGTCGGCGACGACCTTCTCCTGGGCGCTCACGGCACCGGCGGCGGCGGCTGCAGCGTCCTCGAGGGCCGGCAGCTTCGCCTCCAGGACAGTCAGTTCGCCCTGCTTGGAAGCCACCGCGGCGTTGGCCTCGGTCAGAGCCGTTCCAAGGGCGGGCAGCTGGCCCTGGAGGGTCAGGATTTCCGCTTCCTTGGTGGCGACAGCTCCCTGGGCCGCGGTCAGCGCGGCCTGCAGTGGAGCCGTCTGCCGCTGCAGGGCGCTGCTCTCGCCCTGCTTGGCAGCCAGTTGGGTGTTGAGTGCGTTGACCTGGTTCTGGAGCGTGGTGAGATTACCCTGCAGGCCGGAGATCAACGTGTTCTTGTCGGTGATCTGGTTTGTCACCGAGGTCAGCTGGGCCTGCCTCTCGGCGCGCTGGTCGATCAATGCCTGCTTCCTGGGGGGTGTGCCGTTGCCGTTGAACGCATTGATTTGGGCCGTGAGGTCCGCAATGACCGCCTCCAGGGCCGACTTCGTTTTCTGGTCGGCCGCCAGCTCCTCCTTCGCCTTCGTCAGTTGGGCCTGCTTGGTTGAGATGGCAGACGTGGCTGCATCGATGTCCTGCTGGAGCTTCGTGATCTGCCCGCCAACCAAAGTGATGGCAGCGTTGTTGGCGTCAACCGCATTGGCCGCATCCGCGGCGGCGGACTTCAGGGCCGGAAGCTGATTCTGTGCGGCAGCGATCTCAGTGTTCTTCGCGGTGACCGCGTCCGCCGCCTTCTGTGCATCGGCCTGAAGTGCTGTGAGCTGGCCCTGTGCGGTGTTTATCTCGACGTTCTTCGCGGTGACGGCGTCCGCTGCCTTCTCGGCGTCGGCCTGGCGGGTGGCGAGGTTGGTCTTCGCCTCGTCAATCTTGGCCATCTGGGCATCGAGGTCGGCCTGGGCTGCGGTGCCGGAGTCCACGAGGTGCTGGAGTTCCGCCTCCGCGTCGGTGATGGCCTGCGTGGCGGCCGCCACCGCGGCGGCGGCATCCTCCGCAGTTGTGGTCAGTGAAACGAGTGCAGCCTCGGCGGCGGCGATTGCGTCATTCTGTGCATCGAGCTCACCGGTTGCCTGGGCGGCCGTCGCTTCGAGCAGGGCCAACCCCTCGGCGGCGGCGTCGGCCGCCTCCCGATTGACGGCAAGGTCGGCGTCGACAGCCGCGGCCTGCTCCTGCAGGGTGGCTGTGGCTTCCTGTGCGGCAGCCAGCTGTTCCTGGAGGGGCACCAGCTTTGCCGAGGCGTCTGCCTGCTGCAATTTGAGGCCAGCCAGGGCCGCTTCGGCTTCCTGGATCGACTTGCCGGTGCTCGCCTGATCCGCCGTCAGCGCCGCAATTTCCGCTTCGGCATCCTTCATATCGAGGTCTAGCTGCGCGGCCTCGGTGTCGAGGGCGGCGATCGCCTTATCGGCCTCGACGATCTGGGACGTGAGGGCGGCGGCGGTCGCCTGAAGCTGGGTCCGCTCGGTCTGCAGCTTGGTGATCTGCTCGGCGTTCTTCTTGGCGGCGGCCCGGAGGAGGTTTTCCTGCACGCTTCCGCGGTGCGCCTGCTGATTGACCACACCGTTGCAGATACCCGAAGTCGGGCCGGTCGTCGCCGACGCCTGCGGGGCGAAGACGAGCACGCTTGTCAGGATGCCCGGCAGGATCACTGCGCTTGCAACACGGCGGGTAAGGGCGGATGTCGCGAAAGAGTCGCGCATGAATACTCCTGAGACCGAAAAGATGATTTGGATGCCTCAAAGAACCTATGGCCATTAGTTGCGCTAGGACACAGTACCCACTACCCCAATGCCCTTCGGACTACTTGGTCAGCGGGGCGCCGATCTACCTGCTGCCCCATCGCGGGAGCAAGGGCTTCTTCCTGGCGCCGGGGCGGTGCGGACGCCTAGGTGCCAGCAAGTGGCCGTCAACCCGAGCGCAATTGGCTTCACTCGCCCATTCGCTCAACGAGGCCGGCGCGCCAGTCCGGAGGGTCGAACGGTTTTGCGTAGTAGCGGGTGTCGCGCAGGATCCGCCCTTCGCCGTCGAATTCGAGGATGACGACGACGCTCCACAGCTCTCCGCCGCCGTAGTCGTTGACCCCTTCAAGAACCCAGACCGTCCCGGCGCCGGTGACCCGCCGGACGGTGACGTCGGGTGGTGCTGGGAATTGCTCCTGCATGGAGCGCATCGCGTCCCGCCCGCGGATCCGTTCCCCGGACTGCGGCATTTCCATGACGTAGTCCGGATGCCGCAGTTCGTACTCGGCCTCGGGAGAGAGCGAGTCATGGCCACCGCCGATCAGGCACAGGAACGCCTCGCGCATCACCGATGCGTCACCGGCGTCGATCCCCCGGCGGATGAGAGTCCCGATGTCAGACTCAGCCATGGCGGTCATGCTACGCCGCGCGGACGTGAACAGCCAGAGGTTGATGCCCCCGGGAAGCACCGCCCGGGGTGGGCTCCCGTCGCCGTCCTGCCGGGAATTCTGGACCCCGGCAGGCGGTTGAGAGAAGGGAATTAACTATCCTTGGAGGAAGAATGAGCACCCCCGAAAATGCCCAGCTGGAGCGATGGCTTCGCTTTCGCAACAGCCGGAACACCGCTCTGGCCAAGGAGCACGGCTGGCTGACGCTCACCTCGCTGCAGTGGCTTCCGGCCGAGCCCTCCCCGCTGGAGCTGGTTCCCGGGCTGTGGTCGACAGACGGTACGAAGGCCGTCCTCACGGCCGCCGCCGCGGACGGGTTGACGCTTGTGGAGACGGGCGAGCCCGTCGAAGGAACCCTCACCGCCAGCCTCGCCAATGAGGAGTCGCTCATGTGGGTCGCCTTCGGCGGCGAGGACGGCCGGCGCGTTGTGGTCGAGCTCGCCGTCCGGGGTGACAGGTACGCCATCCGCACCCGAGATTCGCGCTCCCCGGTGTTCACCGAGTTTGAGGGAGTTCCCACCTTCGACTACCGCCCGGAACTCGCCGTCCTTGCCCGCTTCGAGCGTTACCCGGAGCCGGTCGACGTGCCGATCGGAACGGCGAACCCACTCGTGGACGGGGTGCACCGCAGCGCCGGCGAGCTCGTGTTCCGGCTGCCCGGCATCGACCACGAGTACCGGCTGCAGGCTGAGGAAGGGAAACTCGGCGCGCTGACCGTGACCTTCCACGACAAGACCAACGGCGAAACGACGGATGACTGGCGGAAGGTGGAAACGGGCCGGCCCCGCCCCGACGGAACAGTGGTCCTCGATTTCAACCGTGCGATCAACTATCCGAGCGCCTTCACTCCCTACGGCACCTGCGCGATGCCGGTGAGGAACAACAGCCTCGATGTGGAGATCGAAGCCGGCGAAAAGGCCTTCGACATCCAGCCTGCCGGCTGAGGATCACCCCGGCCGAACGGCGTCCACCACTAGCGGGTGGACGCCGTTTCCGTTACGGGGGCCTTGCGAGGCCCCGGTGCCCGGCGCGCCCTGACTCGGCCGGCTGCGCCTACAATGCGCTGCGTCAGGGCCCAGTACACCACGCCGGCGGCCAACGAGGCGCCCACTGCGAGCGCAGGACTGAAGGGCTCCAGCAGGGGAAAGACCAGCCAGTGGGTGAGGTAGGCATACAGCGAGGAACTGGCAAGGACCCCGACCGGTCGGTGGAGCCGGCGCGGCAGGGGGATGGCAGGAAGCCAGGTCAGCAGCAGGAGCCCTCCGAGCAGGGTCGCTTCGCGTGCCGCGTCATCGAAGAAGCCGGGCACGCTCAGCACCGCGATGACCGTCACTACCGCCCGCTGGAGGGTGGTCCGGGACCGGGCCATCAGCCAGCCCAGGCCAACGAGCCACAGCACCGGTGCGGTGTGCGGGACGCTGATGTGCGGGAGGTCGTAGCGGCCCAGCATGCCGAGGGCCGTCAGGGCGAGCGGGAAGGCAAACGGTGCGGCCCGCTCGGCCCGGTCCACCCACGGAAGCGCGAGCAGCGCCAGCAGGAAGATCAGGACATACACGAGCACCTCGACGAACCAGAACTGCCACTCCGCGGTCACGTGCCGGGGCCCGATCAGCGAATTCAGGAGCGCGATGTTCGCCAGGGAGTACCGGTCGGTCACCAGGTAGGCAAAGGCGATAAAGGCCACGCTGGGCACCACGATCCGTCCGAGGCTCCGTATTTGGCGCCGCAGGCGGGCAACCCGCTCCCCCGCGAGCTGGAACCGGGCGAAGTTGTAACCGGCCACGGCCATCAGCACATGGGCGGTTCCCGGCCACGTGAACAAGCCCACGTGGGTGCTGATGATGAAAATGATGGCGACGGCGCGCAGGACGATGCTCGTCTCGAGCGGGGCGAGGAAGCGCCGCGCCGGGTATGCCTTCCGGGCCGGCCGGGCGAGGTCCCCGACCCGCATCAGGTGCCAGTCGGCCGGAAGGGCACCAAGGACCTTTTCGAGCCGGACCGACAGTGCCACGTAGGACAACGAATCTCCGCCGAGGGAGACAAAGGTGTCCTCGTCCCGGACGGCGCCGCACTCAAGGTGTTCAGCGTAGATCCTTCGAAGGTCCTCCGGGCCGTCCCCGGCAGAGGGCTCCTCCTGCACCGCCCCTACCGATGCCGCCGCCAGGGCGAGCACAGCTGGATAATCGGGTTTTCCGCTGGACAGGCGCGGGAGCCGATCGACGCCGTGAACCTCGACGGCGGCCCGGGGCAACCCCAACTGCTGGGCGAGGACCTTGCCGAGCAGCCTCACATCGGCTCCGCCCTCGGCCGCGACCACGAGCCGCTCGTCGGTTCCGGTACTGAGGGCGCGCACACCGAGGCCGTCGAGAATCCGTTCAACCTGGCCGAGGTCGACGCGCAGTCCGACGATCTTGAGGAACCGGCTGCGCCGCCCCACCACCTCGTACAGGCCGTTGGGGTGCCGGCGCGCCAGGTCCCCGGTGCGCAGCTCCTCAACGGTCCGGCCCAGCGCCAGATCGGCCGGCACCTCGGCATAGCCGAGCATGACGTTCGGGCCGGTGTACACGAGTTCGCCGTCATCGAGCCCGGGCACCGGGTCGATACGGAAGGCCCCGCCCGGCACCGCGATGCCGATGGTGCCCGGGTGGGAGGCCGCAAGGTCCGGGGGAAGGTAGGCCATCCTGGCCGTGGCCTCGGTGGCACCGTACATGACGAACAGGTCCCAGCCGCGCTCAGAGCCGAGCGCCGCGTACCGGCGCACCTGCTCGGGCGCGAGCCGGCCTCCGGCCTGGGTGACGTACCGCAGGGAAGGAAGGTCAAGGGCGGCGAAGCCCACCCGTTCAAGGAGCTCGAAGGTGTAGGGCACGGCCGCGAAGGAGCTCACGCCGTGGGCGCGGAACAGCTCCCAGAAGCAGGGGTCGACGACGGACAGGTCGGTCAGCACCAGGCCCGCCCCCCGGAGCAGGTGGCTGTTGATCACCGACAGTCCGTAGCAGTAGGACAGGGGCAGCGTCGTCGCGGCGCGGTCCTCGGGTCCGATCGCAAGATACCCGGCGATGGCCTCGGCGTTGGACTGGAGGTTTTCGTGGGAGAGCCTTACCAGTTTGGGGGAACCGGTTGAGCCGGACGTGCTGACCAGCAGGGCAAGCTCGGGGTGCAGTTCATGCACGGTGCCGGGGCGCCGCTCCTCGAAGGAGGGAAAACCGCCGGAGCGCAGGACGACGTCGGGGTCGTACGCCGCCACGATGGAGTCAAGGGCCGCCGGCTTGTCGCCCGGGACGAGGATGAGGGGGTGGCCGGCCGTGAGCGCCGCGAGGTAGGCGATGAGCGAATCAAGATCGTTGGCGGCCGCGAGGGCCACCAGCCGCCGCTGGGTGCCAAGGCGGGCGGCGAAGGCCTCGACGCGGCCGGCCAGTTCACGGTAACTGAGGGTCGACCCCTCGGTCAGCACCGCGGGGCGGTCCCCGAAGTGGGCGAGATCAGCGGCGAAGGAGGCACGCGTGAGGAACAGGTTCGAGGTCACTGCGTAACCTTATGAGGAAGGCTTACCTAAGTAAAAACGGCTCCGCGTCTGCTGCCGGGGCCGGACCGGCCCCGTCAGCCGGCAGCGGGAAGGTCTTCCCTCGCCGGGGAGGACTGGAGCTGATCCCAGCCGGCGAAGCGGATCCCCGCCGAGGTGGCCACGATGTCCTCGAGGGTCCGCCGCACCCACTCCGCCGCCGAACTGTTGGCAACCCGCAGGTCCCGATCGGCGATTCCTGCCGAGGAAGCATGCGCGAGGCGGACGATGCAGTGATCGAGTTCGGCGGCCAGCCCCTCGATGGCCCAAAGCAGCTCGTCCGGGCTGGGATCGGCGGTATCGAGCACCACGTCGATCAGGGAAGGGCCCCGAGTGGTTCCCTGGGCCGGAGAACCGCTTTGCTCGATGCCCGCGTCGCAGTCCACGAGGTTCCCGGTCCACTTTTCAGGGTCCCGCTCAGCGCCGCTGCGATGCCTCAGCGTGTTCCGGCCCGAAAGGGCTCCGGACCCGGGATCGTATTCTGCAGCCGCACTCACGCGGTGCGCCTCAAGCGTGTGGGGAGGGCGGCCCGATGGCCGATTGATGCGGCGTCCGCCGCGACAGGGGCGAACCCGTGGTGTGCACATGGCATGGTGAGACCTTCGCTGTTCGGCGGCCGACCTGCCCTCGCGGGCCCCGGCTCCACGTCACTTAAATGCATCGGTGGCGCATTAGTCGACCGATAGAGTCGGCGACATTACCGGAGCGTAACATGCAATTTCCGCGTCGCACGCAATTCGAAAAAGGGCAACCGTGGGCGTGTCTGGAGCGTCTGAAAGCGCGCTGATCGTCTGGAACGGGCCTAGGACTGGCACCCGATACCGTCGCCGTCCCGGTCGAACGAGGCATCCCACCCCGGGTCCGCCGGAGTGATCGGCGCGGCGCCGGCCGCCTCTACGTCCGAGCAGCTTCCGTAGGTCACCTTCCCGGCCGGCGGCACGCTCCCCCCACCGCCGGGCCCGGTGGGCGCAGTTTCCCCGGGCTCCCCGGCGGCGCCGGCGGGCGGAGCGGTGGTTGCGTCGGGAAGCGGCTGGCCGGGGCAGGACCTGAGAATCCGCTCAATGGCGCCTCGTTCGGCGGCCGTCACCCACAGGCGGTACTTGAGCTTGACCGCCGTCTGCCGGGCCACGTAGGCGCACCGGAACGACGTGTTGGGCGGAAGCCACGTTGCGGCATCGGCGTCGCCCTTCTGCCGGTTGGCCGGCCCGTCGACGGCGAGGAGGTTCAGCGGGTCATTGGCGAAGTGCAGCCGGTCCTGGTCCGAAAGCTGCTGGGCGCCCGTTGCCCAGGCATTTCCCAGCGCCACGACGTGATCAATGTCGACGAGGGCCTCCCCACCCTTGACGAACGTTATGGTCGCCGCAGTGTAGGGGTCCTCCAGGACACCGGCCTGCACCACGCAGTCCCGGGTGCCGGGCTTGAAACTCTCCTCGGAGAGATTTGTGGCAAGGATGTCGTTGCGGGTATCGCAGCCGTTCCGATCAACGTCGGCCCAGGCCGGCCCGAACTTCTCCCGGTCGTATCCGGTCTTCGGCGCCCGCCCCTTGACGGGGAGCGCCTCGAGGCCTGCGAGCGCCGTTCCGGCCGGCGGCATCGGGGCGGCCGGTGCGCCGGGAGCTGTCGGCCCGTCCGACTCCCCGCCCGTCGGGGTGGGGGACGGGGCGGCGGCCGCTGACGGCGCGGGGGCCGGGGCGCCCTGCAGGGCGGGCGAACAGCCGACGGCCCCGGCGGCCAGGGCGGCCCCGAGCAGGATGGCGGCTCTCGTGGTACGAAGGTGCATGGTTCCCAGGGTGTGATGGTGCAATTGCTGAGCCTCGACACTACCGCCGGGGCACGCCCGCTTATCGGCGGCCCGCCGTACGGCTGACGATTCGGTCTCGACACCACCGGAAGGGAGCGGACTCCGGGCGGGGAGTGCGGCACAATAGCAGCATGTGCGGACGTTTCGTGATCGCGGGAAACAAGGCGGCAATGCTCGATGCGTTCAGCGTGGACGAGTCGTTCGAGGACGAAATGAACCCGTCCTGGAACGTGGCCCCGATGACAGGGATCCCCTTCGTTTCGGAACGACTCAGTGATGGCACCCTGACCCGCCGGCTGGACATTGCCCGCTGGGGCCTTGTCCCCGTATGGGCGAAGGACCCCAAGATCGGCTCCCGGATGATCAATGCCCGCGCCGAATCGGTCCTCGACAAGCCCTCCTTCCGCACCGCGGCCGCCAAACGCCGGGCCCTGGTGCCCGCGAACGGCTACTACGAATGGCAGAAGAATCCCGACGGAACGAAGACCCCCACATACCTCCACCCGGAGCGGGAGGACGACCTGATCGCCTTCGCCGCCCTGTACGAGTTCTGGCCGGATCCGGAGAAGGCGGATGGAGATCCGGAGAAGTGGCTGACCACGGCGACCATCCTGACCACGGACGCCACCGACAGCCTCGGGCACATCCACGACCGCTCCCCGCTGATCGTCCCGAAGGACCTCCATGCGGACTGGCTCGATCCGGCGGTGACCTCGAAACAGGACGTCCAGGAACTGATCGACGCGATCCCTGAACCCGTCCTCGTCCCCCGCGTCGTGGGCAAGGAAGTGGGCTCGGTCCGCAACGACGGGCCGCACCTCATCGAACCGGCCGAATAGCCCCGCCCATTGCCCGCTGCCCCCCTGCCAGTTGGCTGTTGCCCCGAGAAGTTACAGAGAAGGCAGCCGTTCCACCCGGATCCCTGCGGCCAGGGACCAGGTGATCGACCCGCCCTGAAAGGCCTGGCGGACTCCGCCGAGGATCGGAGTTGGGTTGGACGTCGGATAGCCCAACCGGCCCGCCCGAGCCTCCGCCACGTAGAGGTCGTGGATCAGGCCCGTGGAGATCCGGGCACCGGTCGCACGGGAGAAGTAGACCGCCCCGCCCTCGAACGTCTGGAAAACCCCGCCGTTTCCGCCCGCCTCATCCGACGTCGGATACCCCAGGGCTCCCTGCTCCCGGCCCGACCGGTCATAGGCGCCCCGGATCGCACCCCGGACGACGTGCGCCCCGCCGCCCGGTGACCAGCGAACGGTCCCCCGCTCGAAATCCTGGGAACTCCCGCCACGCGTCAGCCCCGTGACCTCATCGCCCACGGGCCCGCCCAACGCCACCCGCCCACCGGCCACCGTGTATTTGCTGGTGACCGGACCGGTCGGGTCAGCGGAGTAGGGGGTGAAGACATCACCCACCGCGCCCATGATGACCCGGTCACCGGGCACCGCATGCTTGAGATAGCGGGTGACCAGCGCCTCAGGCAACGCGATGCATCCCGCCGTCGGCGCCGGATTCGAATGCATAAAAATTGCGAATCCGGCACCCTCCCGGATGGGTGAATCCGGTGGCCTGTTGTAATTTAGGACCACGCCCTGCCGGTAATCTCCAGTCGGGCGCGTCGCGAAATCCCACATGTCTTCGTCGGGGAAGTCGTGGGAAGTCGATTCGAAATATCGATTGTAATCGGACGAATATTCTCCGCCGCCGCCCCAGCGGGATCGACTGTTAAGGATCCGGAAGCGGAGCCGGGTGCCCGGGTTCCACAGCCCGAAGCCTTCGGTGACCGAGTAGGAGCCCGTCGGGGAATACTCCGCCGCCGTGTGGCCGCTTGGGACCCCGGGTGCCCGAAACCCATTCCGCCCCACGTTTCCGGGGCTCTGCCAGTCCTGCACGTAGCGCTCACCCGACCTCACGCAGGTGGTGACCAGGGCGCCACTGCTGCTGCGGTGGGCCGTGGTCGCGAACGTGACCCGGTTTGCTCCGTACCCCGGATACAGCACCTGGCCTGCGTTCAACCGTTCGCAGGGGTTCGTCTCCTGGACGGCCTCTCGAATGTCGGCCCGTGCCGCGGGCGCTTGTACGAGGAGGCCGCCCAGTATGCCGGCCGCGGCAAGTACCGCGGCGATGGTCCGCAGCCCCGCGGATCGTGTTTTCATAGATACCTTTTGCGCAAAGTGAAGGGAGGAATTACCGCAGAGAGGACCGCCGGGCGCGCGACAGAGCAAGCGGGCAGAGCGCTGGAGTCAGCGGAGGGTGGGTTGCGGAAGGGCCGCTGCCGTGTGCCGCAGGCGGTTAACCGCCGGGCTTTCCCGGAAAGGGCAGTGCAGAAACGTAATTACCCACTCGTTGCGGTCGGCGGTGATGTTGCCACGCCAAACGATGATTTCATCATCCCAAATCCCCCCATATTAAACCTGATCACCGGAGCGTATCGGATTCACGGGGAGCCGCAAAGTTCCCGGTAGATCCTGTCGCCGAATGGTTATCCGTCCCGGATTCCGTCGATGACCCAGTGTGCAGGCCGAAAGCCGGACCGTTATTCACCGCCAATGGACGGCAATTCGGTGCCGCTGCGGTACCGCCGCCGCGCGCCAAAAAAGCCGTGACGAGGGCATTCAGCCGGGATTGCGGCTCTGTTAGGCTGGCACCCCGCAGCGCGGCCGGGCCACCGTCGATGGACAGGGCAGCCGGAACCGGGCCGTCCCGTGGACAAGCACTCCGATATCCCAATGAATCGAGGAGGCAGTGATGACCCGCGACCCCTACGCCGATCTGCCGGTGGTAGCCGAGTTTGAGGTGACCAGTGACGACGTCGAAAATCTTCAGCCGCTTCGGGCGCCGCAGGTCTCCGGCGTTTTCGGCGCCGGTGGCGAGGACGTGTCGCCACAGCTGTCCTGGCGTGGCTTCCCCGAGGGGACGAAGAGTTTCGCCGTCACCGCCTATGACCCGGACGCACCCTCGGCCAGCGGATTTTGGCACTGGGGCGTCTTCAACATTCCAACCGACGTCACGTCCCTGCCCGCAGGTGCAGGATCCGAGGACGGGTCGCTGCTGCCCGATGGGGCAGTTCAGCTGCGCAACGACGCCGGATTCCGGGGCTACGTCGGCGCCGCGCCGCCTCCCGGCCATGGCACCCACCACTACCATTTCGTGGTGCACGCCGTCGATGTCGAGCGGCTTGAGCTGCCCGCCGACGCCGGTGTCGCGTTCCTGGGCTTCAACCTGTACCCGCATACGTTGGGCCGGGCACGAGTGATCGGTACGTTCGAGCAGTAAAAAGGCGCGACGGCCAATATTCCTCGGTGGAGGGGCCGACGCCCGCGGGTGGACCTGACGCCCGGTCAGGCCGACCCACTGCGCTGAAGCCGGCCCCGCTGCCGAGGACGAGCGGTCCAGGCGATCCAACCGCCGGCGACGGCCGCAAGGAGGGCGCCGACCGGCTGGGTGGGCAGGCTGCTGCCGGTGGTCACCATTCCCAGCACTACCCCCAGCGGGTAGAAGATCACCGTGGCGGCGATCCACAGGGCTCCGGCCGCCTTGGGGAGGACGGTCGAGCGCCACACGGCCACCCCGAGGAGCACCTGGCCGACGAAGGCGAGCAGGAGCCCGAGCACGAACGTGGCCACCATTGAAGCAGGGAATTCAAGCTCCATGACCTCCGGCATCCCCGTCAGATAGGCGCGGCCGACGGCCGGCGTGACGAACGTTGAGATGACCGAAGGCACCAGCAGCAGAGTCTGGGCGAAGACCGCGATGACCATTGCGGGAACCGCGATCCGGGCGGCCCTTCCGCCGGTGAGGTAGATGCCCAGGGTGAGGAATCCGAAGATCCCCAGAATTGTGCCACCGGTACTGCCGATCAGGTGACTTGTGAGGTATATCGGTGCGGTGACGAACTCGGCCCACGCCTGAGGGTCCTTTTCCTGGTCGGGCTGTGGTTTGAGCGTGGACAAGGCAGTCATCAGCGCGGAGACGGGCAGGGCGATGAGTCCGGCGCCGACCCAGCGGGTGAGATAGGGGGTCATCGGAGGTTCCTTTCTCGTCGGGAGCCCGGCTGGGCCTCCTCTTCGAGATTAGGAAGCGCCGGACGACACCGCATAGGGCTGAAGTGCCGTCCTGGTAGCTGGGGTGGCACCACGGTCCGGGGCCTACCGGCCGGCCGCGGGTGGGGCGAGAATGGTTGGGCGCCCCTCCGTAACGAAACTGCTCCACGGGCCCCCCGCTGGAGCGACGGACCGTCGGGAGATGAGGACGACCATGGAGAACCAATCGCCGGCGGTGACAGCGTTCATGCGCGATCTTCACCACCCCTTCAAGGAGGTCATCGGGGTTCTTCGGTCGGAGATTCTCTCCCTTGATCCCGGCATCACCGAACAGATCAAGTGGAAGGCGCCAAGTTTCGGTTTTGCGGGAGCGGACCGCGTGACCTTGAACCTCCGCCCGACGGACCGCCTCCAGATCGTCCTGCACCGCGGCGCGAAGACCCGCGACGACGTCGTGGGCTTTCAGTTCGTCGATGAGGCGGGACTCGTGCAGTGGCTTGCCCCGGACCGGGGAACCGTGTCCTTCACCAGTGCCGACGACGCCGAGCGGAAGCGGGGAGAGTTCCTGAGACTCGTCGACCGTTGGATGAGGGTGTAGTGGACCACACCGCGGCCTACCTCCGCGGGCACCACCCCGACGCCGCCGAGTTGGCGCTCTGGTCCGCGGCGTGCTGCTTGAGGCGGCTCCGGGGCTTGAACAGCGGGTGTTCCTAGGGTGGCAGACCATCGGGTTCGTCCATGCCAGTGCCGGCTACGTCTGCGGCCTGTTTCCGCGGCCGGGTGCCCTGCTGCTCACCTTCGAGCACGGTGCGCGACTGCCCGACCCTGGCAGCCTCCTCATCGGAGATGGCCGGCAGGTGCGCTCCCTTCCCATTTCGGCACAGGACGACCGGACGAAACGGAGGATCGTGGAGTTCCTCGATTCCGCGATCCTTCTGGGCGAAAGCCGCCGCGGCACCGCCCGGGGATAAGCGGTCCGGCCGATAGGGTGTCCGAAACTATAGACACCACCACTATAGATACCTAAACTATCCATTATGAAGATCTCGCAGCTGAGTGCCGCCAGCGGCGTCTCCCAGCCCACGATCAAGCTGTACCTGCGCGAGGGCCTCCTCCCTCCAGGAGCCAAGACCCATGCCAATCAGGCGGCCTACTCGGAAGCCCATGTGCGGCGCCTCGGGATCATCCGCACGCTCACCCAGGTGGGCGGACTCTCTGTCGCTTCGGCCAAGACCGTCCTTGACGCCATCGACTCCGACCTGCCGCTGAACTGGACCTTCGGCCTCGCCCAGCGCGCGGCCTCACCCGACGTCGACGGAACCGACCTCAGCGACGCCGACCTTGCCCGCGCGGACGATTTTCTCGCCGGCCTGACCTACCACGACGGCCCCGGCCGTTTCGGCGTGGCGAAAGCACTGAGGGCCATGGCCGATGCCGGGCTTGAGGCCGACGGCGCGTGGCGGGAAAGCTACCGCAAAGCGGCCGAGATCATCGGCGAAGCCGATATCGACCTGATTGACCGCCGGGAGGGCCGGCTGGCCAAAGCCGAGACCGTCGTGATCGGCACCGTGCTCGGCGATGCCCTCCTCGCCGCCCTCCGCCGCGCTGCGCAGGAGCACTTCTCCAGTCAGCGCTACCCCTCCAGGAGCACCGAAACCGCTCCCTAACGCATCTCCCTGATCACCTTGGAGACATCATGGAACTGCTCATCCCGGATTCCCCGCGTCCCATCCGTGCCTCGCTGACGTGGCACCGCCCGCTGCTTGTCCTCGCCGGGGCCATGGCCCTGCTTGCCGTCATCAGCCTGCTGGGGCTGATCCTCGATCCCCGCGAAATCACCGGCGCTCCGGCGTGGGCCAAACCACTGAAGTTCGCCCTGTCGATTTTCATCTACGCCCTCACACTTGCCTGGCTCATGGGCCTTCTCACCCGCGGACGGAGACTCGCCTGGTGGACGGCCACCGCGGCGGCCGCTGCGCTCGCTGCCGAAATGGTCGTCATTGTCGGCGCCGTGCTGTTCGGTACCACGAGCCACTTCAACGTCTCGACTCCGCTTCACGCCACCCTGTGGGGGGTCATGGCGCTTTCGATTGTGGTGGTCTGGCTTGCCACGCTGCTCGTCGGCATTCTCCTGGCCCTCAGCCGGCTCGGCGACCGCACGGTCTCGTGGGCGGTCCGGGCCGGGGTCGTCCTTGGCCTGGCCGGTATGGGTGTTGCATACTTCATGACCTCACCCACCAGTGCCCAGCTCGAGGATTTCCAGGGGGTGGCCGGAGCCCACGCCGTCGGCGTGCCCGACGGCGGTCCCGGGCTGTTCCTGCTGGGATGGAGCACCGTGGGCGGCGACCTGCGGGTCCCGCACTTCGTGGGGATGCACGCCCTGCAGCTACTGCCGATCGCGGCGCTCGCGTTGGCATCGGCTGCCCGCAGGCTCCCGGTTCTCCGGCCCGAGGGAGTTCGACTGGGTATCGTCATCGTCCTGTCGCTGCTGTACGCCGGAACGCTTGTGGTGCTCACACTTCAGGCCCTTGCCGGTGAATCTATCGTCCAACCGGGTCCGGTGACCGCCACCGCCGCTACGGGGCTGTTCGTCGCAGCGGCAGCAGCGATCGCGGTCATCCTTCGCGCCGGCCGGTCCTCCACGGTCCGAACCACCTAGGCGTCGATCCGCCGTCCGATCCCCCGCCGACCGGTTCCCCGCCGGCAGGCGCTAGGCTGACCGGCATGAGTAAATGGGCGGGCGGTTGAGCACCTTCGGTGAATGGTTTCTGGGCACCTTTGCGCGGGGTCAGGCTCCGGTGGTGTCGTCGATAGAACTGGTACTCATCCTTGCCGGAGCGGCAGCGCTGTCGGTTCCGCGGGCCACCTGGCGGTGGTTCGGCCTGGTGTCGACGGTCGTACACGAGCTCGGGCATGCATTTTCAGCCCTGATGGTGGGGCACAGGATCACCGGCATCACCCTGAGGCTCGACCACTCCGGCAGAACCACCTCCTTTGGCCGAAGCGGGCTCCGGACGGTGTGGTCGGGGTTCTGGGGCTACCCCGTTCCGGCGGTGGTCGGGGCCGGCCTCGTCTGGGCCGGCCTTACCGGGTGGGGGCCGGCCGCGATGTCGGCCGGAACCCTCGTCCTTGTGCTGACCGTCCTTTTCATCCGGAACGCCGGGGGCCTGCTGATCCTCCTCGGCACCATCGCCGCCGCCGTCGGGCTGATGCTCTTCGTCCCACCGGTGTTCACCGGGCACATCGTCGTCGGACTCGGGCTGGCCCTCCTGGTGGGCTCGGTACGCGACCTGCTCAACGTCACTCTGGTGCATCTCCGGCACCGGCACAGACTTGAAACCTCGGACGCGTACCTGCTCTCCCGGCGAACCGTCATCCCCTCCGCCGTATGGCTGTTCCTGTTCACCGCGGTGATCGGCGGCTCCTGGTTTCTCGCCTGGCGAGCCGTCGGAATGGTGGTGGCAGCGCTCTAGCCGCTGGACGACGGCGGCACCCGGCCGGCCCTCAGGAGCTCGACTTCAGGCCCTGCCAAGGACCGGGGCGGGGGCATCGATGACATTGGGGACGAAGCGGCAGAAGTAGTCGGTGATGTACCCGTCCGATTCGCGGATGCCCACACCGACCGCTTCTCCGTCGACAATCCAGGACCCGAGGACCGGGTGATTGCCGTCGAAGTCGGGCAGGGGGCTCCAGGCCTGGTAGCACCAACCTTCGGCACCGTAGTCTCCGGGCTGTTCGAGCTCGACCCCCTTGGCATGGATGCGGATATTGTCCCCTTCGCGTCCGTGAAGGGGTTTGGCTACCCATTCCTCCATTCCGTGGGGGCTGTCCAGGTAGGACGGCAGGAGGTTCGGGTGCCCGGGGTAGAGATGCCAGAGCGCGGCAAGGAGCGCCTTGTTCGAGAGGAACATTTTCCACGCTGGTTCATACCATCGGGTCATCACCGGCCATTCGCGGATGTTCCTGCCGAAGTCCTCCTTCATCATGTGTTCCCACGGATACAGCTTGAAGATGCTGCTGATGACGTTCTCGTCAAGGTCGACGAACCGCTTGGTGCGGGCGTTCCAGCCGATGTCGCTCATGTTGATGCCGACGGTCTCCCACCCCGCCTGGTTGGCGACATCGAGCATGTATGCGGCGGTCATCCAGTCTTCGCCCGACTCTTCGACTTCGGTGTGGGCCACGTGCAGCCTTGCTCCATCGAGGCCTCCACGCTGCTTTTCCCACGCCCGGACAAGGGCTTCGTGGATGCCGTTCCACTGGTCCTTGTGGGGCATCACGTCCTGCAGCCAGTACCACTGTGCGATCGACGCTTCGATCAGGCCGGTGGGGGTATCGCCGTTGTATTCGAGCATCTTGGGCGGGTTCACGCCGTCGTAGGCGAAGTCGAAGCGCCCGTAGACGGCGGGTTCACTGCGCGAGAGGGAGCTGGCTGCCAGCTTCAGGGCCTCCGGACCGATGCCGATGGTGCCCATAGCCCCGGTTGCAAGGTAACGGGCGGCCTCGATGCACATGCCATGCAGTTCCTCGGTGACCTTTTCGAGCATCTCGACTTCGGCCAGGTCGAACTGGTAGAAAGCGCTTTCGTTCCAGTACTCGATTGAGGAGCCATCGGGCAGGACCGTCGTCGAAAAGACGAGGCCCTGGCTTTCGATCTTCTGTTTCCAGTCAGGGCGCGGAACGGAGGGGATGCGTTTCACCTCAGCCCCCCATGCTTCCCGAGCGGCCGCCGCTGCCCGACTTGGCACTGTCGCCAAAACCGCCCCGGCTTACCGCCGAAGACCCCGAGGCGGGCAGTCCGCTTCGAGTCGAAGCACCAGCAGGAACCGTGGTGACGCCGCCTGCAAGCTGCGACCCGACGGGAGGAATGGACCTGCTGATGGCCGCGCTGCGCGCCCCCATGGCGAAGAAGTACCACCCGTAGACGCCGGAGGACCGGCCTTCCTCGCTGCACTTGCTGTCCTCGACCCGCTCCTGGGTGGTGCGGTCCTGGCAGACCTGGGCGTAGTCGGCGTCGATCACCTCGCCCGAGGGCGAGCAGCCGGTGAGCACGGCGCTTGCAAGAAGCGCCGTCACACCGATGGAAAGGGACGCACTTCGGCGGGCTCGATTCCGATTCCCCGCTGATGGGCCATGGATATCGGTCATGGTCGGCTCTCGGTTGCTGGGATGGTGGATGGATCCGGGCCTGCGGCTGGTACGCACAGAGCGCCCGATCAGGGGCAATGGAGCGGCCTAGTGGAACGGCGGGGTGTTGGCCCGAGCTCGACCCCTGGACCGGGATCCAGTCGATGACGTTTGAAAAGTACTGTAACCCACCAGCGACGGGCGCGGTGCGCCCTATGATTCTCTCCATGGCGGCGCTGGGAGAAGTTTCGTACTGGTCGGCCGAGGAAGGGTGGGGAGTGATTTCCTCTCCAGAAACCCCCGGCGGGTGCTGGGTGCACTTCAGTGCAGCCGCCGAAAGCGGTTTCCGGGATCTGGAAGAGGGTCAGCTCCTCGAAATGGACTACGAACGGGTCGAGAAGGACGGGTATCGTTTCTACGCCACCCGGGTGTGGTCCCCGGGTGTCCGGCCCGACCGCGCGGAGGAAGGCGGAGCCTCAACGAATCTGCCCGTTGAGGAAGAGCTGCGGTTCACGACCGGCGACGACAATCCCGCCCGGTTGCGCGCCCGCGGGGTTCCTTCAAGCCGACCCTACGAGAGCCACCTGCACATCACTTTCGACGACGACGGCCACGCTTCACCCTAGGCAACCGAAAATGCCACGAGCGTGACCACCGCGTTGTTGGCCGCGTGAAGCAGTACGGGCGCCCAGAGGTTCCGGTGGAACCGTTGAAGCAGTGCCAGGGCCACTCCGAGTGCGAAGAGATAGGCAAAGGTCAGCAGCACGAGGTGGACGGCGGCAAAGAGTGCAGCCGAGAGCAGGATGGCCGCGGAAGGTCGGAACCGCCTCAGGAAACCGCTGAGGAAGGCGCCCCGGAACAGCACCTCCTCCCACAGCGGGGTGAGGACGGCGATGACGATAAATGCGATTACAAAAACCGCGGCGGGCACTCCGGTGATGGCCTCGGTGAGGGTGTCGTCGGACGATCCAGCCGATGAGGTGTCCACGCCCAAGGGTGCGAGGGCAGCCAGGAAAAGCCCCTGCAGCGCTCCGGCGGCCAGCATTGAGACGGGGATCTGCCACAGCAGGTGGAACATCCGGCGCGTGGGACGCCGGAACCCCAGATCACCGAGGCTCAGGCGGTTCCGCCGAAAAAGATGGAGGTACAGCGAGAGGAAAATGACGGCGGTCGCCCCGCAGAGGCACACAACAACAAGGGCTTCGACGGAAGTAATGACGCCGAACAGCCCGACCGTCAGCACCGCGCCGAGGAAGGCAGCGGCATAGATTCCCACGAAGAGCATCGCCCAGCCGGCCTGCCTCAGGGTCACTTCCGGAGCCTCCTGCACCCCTTCGGGTAATCGGCGGACTGCGCCTGCGCCACCGGTGTCCTGATCTGGGCTTCCATGTGGGTCCATTATTTTCCCCGCGACGCCGTCATCCCGCAGGCGGGCCGGCCGCCCGCGATGGGCTGCTCCGCAGCGGCCGGGTGAGCCAGGCGGCCAAGATGGCAGCGGCTGGGGCCAGGACCAGAACGGGCCAAACGTCGTGCAGGGCCAAGGGGACGTCGACGGCAGGGGCGAGGATTGCCGCTGCCGAGACGAGCACCATCGCTGCTGCGCCGACGGCCGCGGCTGCGGTTCGCAACCCCGGAACATAGCGCTCCGCGAGGTCATGGAGTCCGAGCCCCGCCATGCTGCAAAGGAACCCCAGGGTGATCCCCGCGGCCAGTCCGAAACATACCCCCACGGGGAGCAGCACCGCTCCGCCCCCGCCGGACGCCAAGAAGGCCCCGCAGGCAGTGCCCAGGACAGCGCCGGCACCGATGCCCTTTAGCAGAATGCCCATTGCCGGTCCGGCCGGCGCGGCAGGGGCGTCGGCGTCACTGATCACCATGGGCCTGAGAATACTCCCAATTTCCTCGGGCCCAGCCACGGTCCCGCGCGTCCGCGTGAGCCGCAGTATGGCCGCGCGGCCTTGTCCGCCGTCGGACCAGGCGGGACAATGGGCCTGTGCAGAACGTGCAGCCGTCCCCTGAGACTTTGGCAAAGGTGGCTGGGTCGGCGGTTGGTGCGTGCCGCCCGCTTCCCGTGGACGACCATGTGCTGGTCCCCCTCGGCGTCCCGCTGTCGAACATGACAACGGCCGGGCTGTGGCGATTGCAGGGCGCGGCGGGCGAGGGAGAGGACCGTCACGCCTTCTCATCGATCCTCAAGGTGATCCATACTCCGCTGCGCTGGGCCGGGATTGAGCAGATCCCTGAGGAGCTGCGGGGGTTCGTCGTCGAACACTATCCCTGGCGGACCGAGGCCGAAGTTTACGCCGGCAGCCTGGGACAGTACCTGCCCGAAGGACTGCGGCTGCCCAGGGTGCACCACATCGAGGAGCTTGACGAGGACAGTACGGCGATCTGGATGGAGGACGTTCGGCACGACCCGCACGCTGAGTGGGACCCCGACCGTTTCGCCCGGACGGCCTACCTGCTCGGCCGTTTGGCCGGAGCAGCGGGGGCGCCACGCGGGAACTATCGCGACCTCGCCGACTACGTCTTCGGGCCGGGCGAGCACATCTTCATTCCTCGGCTTCGTTCAGGGACATCCCGTTCCCACCCCGCTTTCGAAGGCAGCGTGGATGACCGCCTCGAGGAGGACTTGATCGCGTTGACCGGGCAGCTTCCCGCGCTCCTTTCGGAACTGTCGGCACTCCCCCGCACGCGCGCGCACGGCGATGCCTGCCCCCAGAACCTCCTGCAGTGCCGCGATGGCGTCGTGGCCATCGACTGGGGCAGCTTCGGCACCGCCCCGGCCGGCTTCGACCTCGGCCAACTGCTGACCGGACTCGTCAATGAGGGGCTGCTTCCCGGATCGGCCCTGCCTGAGCTCGCGCCTCGTTGTCTCGATGCCTATCTGTGGGGACTGCAGGATGAAGGGGCGCCCCTCCCCCGGGAACTGGTACGGAGGGGCTTCGCCATCTCCACCGCGATCGTCAGCGGGCTCTCGGCCCTGTTCCCCCCTGAGCTTGACGGGCCGGACTCCGAGCACCTGCACCGGCTGATCGCCGCACGGGCCGATATGGCCCGTTTCCTCATCGCCGAACTGGCCGCCTCCTCGGTTTCCTGATCGGGGACGCTGAATCTATCTGTTGTCGGAACGGGGAATCCTATGGCGACTTTCGTGCTCCTCCACGGCGGCGGTTCCACTGCGTGGGACTGGCATCTGGTTGGTCCGCTTCTTGAAGGCGCGGGACACGACGCCGTTGCCGTCGATCTGCCGATCGAGGATGCCGACGCCGGGCTCGAGCAGTATGTCGCCGTCATCGGCGCCGCTGTGCCGGCCGCCCCGCAGGTCATCGTCGTCGGGCATTCCCTCGGTGGCTTCATCGCTCCTTTGGCCTGTGAATATCTCGACGCCGACGGCCTCGTCTATCTCGCCGGAATGATTCCACTGCCCGGTGAGAGCTTCGCCGACTGGTGGACGGCTACGGGGCACGACCTGGAGAGCGTCGATGACGACCCCGAGGTTCTCTACTTCAATGGCGTCCCTGATGCTCTTGCCCGCGAAGCACGGGCGCGTGAGCGGGATCAGCAGGGCGACTGGATGTCCCTGCCGTGGCCGGCGGACCGGCACCCCGCGGTGCCCACGCTGGCCATCCTGTGCCGGGAAGACAACCTCTTCCCGACCTCCTTCATGAGGCGCCAGGTGCGCGAGCGGCTGGGGATCGAGCCGGTTGAGGTCGACGGCGGGCACTATGCCGCCCTCAGCCACCCGGGCGCGGTTGCCGCCGCCTTGGTCGACTTCGCTGGGCGGTTGGCTGGCTAATCGTCATGCTTCCGCCCGGAGCCTGACCGGAATTGGCCGTACCGTGGGGCTGGTCGTAGTGACGGCGTCGACGCGCGACCGGCGCACCCGATTGCGACCGGCTCACCCGATAAACCGGGCGCCGCCGTCGCTTTCGGGCGCCGCCGTCGCTTTCGGGTACCGCGGACGCAGGCCGCACCACATCGAGCCGTCCTTTGCAATGTGACGAAGCCAATACGCGCCCGAGGCGGAGAAAGCGGCGCCTATCTGGACAATGGAACCTGTGGTGGGGACCGTATCTTGAGGAACGCTGAATGCAGTGGCTGAATAACAATCGTGACCTTCTTCCGTCCGCCGGCGCGCTCGCGGGCGTGCTCATATTCTGGACTGCCGGAGCTTTTGGCGGTCTGAGGGTGCTGAATGGATTCCGCTCCCCGTTGGCGGAGTTGATCGGGCTCTACCTGATGTTTTTACTCCTGATTGCCTCGGTCGCCGTCGCGTTCTGGGCCATCCGCGAACTGCCAAGGCGGCTCGCGCACCGGCGCCACGCCGACCGCTTGCCGCTGCGCCAGTAACGGACGCCCTCCACGCCGCGGGGCTGCGACTGCCGCCGGGCCGGGGATGAGGTCCCTCTCAGCTGCGCCACTGGTGCCGCCTTCCGGGTTGCGCTGTTCGAGGTGTCCATGGCCTGTTGACACCGCTGGGACACTGGGGCCGTGAGCTTCTTCGACAGTATTCCGGCCCCGCCGCCCCCGCCGCAGCGGCACCGGGAACCGAGCCTCGACTGGCTTCGTCCACCCTCAGATGAGCTGCCGGCGGTCCTTCCCGTGGGCCGGCTCCTCTGGCGTGGCGGGGACGCCGTGGTGGGGGTCTCCCATCTGGAGGCCTACTCCACCGGGTGCTCCATCCAGATCCGCTGGATGCATCGCCGCGGCTCCAAAACCGACGGGGATTGGAACGCCCTGTTGGATCGGTGGATGGGCCAGGACCGGCAGAGCGGGGAGGTCCTGCGCTTCGGGGTCGGCCTGCCGGACGGCCAGAAGGCCTCCACCCAGAACGTCCCACGGTCCGGGTCTGGGCCCGTCACGGGACCGGTCCTTATGGCGCGGGCGGAGGCCGGGGCGTCGAAGAGCGCCATCACCGGGTCGGTGGAACTGTGGCTGTACCCGCTGCCGGCGGCCGGGGAACTGCTGCTGGCCGTGGAGGGCGCCCTGCTGGGAATTCCGGTGTCAACGATGGTCCTTGATGCCGGGGAAATCCGCCGGGCCGCACAGCGCAGCGGGGGCTTCTGGGCCAGCGCGCAGCAGTAGCCGCCGTCGAGCCTGTTGGGCGGCCGTCGCTGGCCTTACCTATGTGCCGGAATCCCGGAAAATTGCGGTGCTGCCCGGGGTGGCGGGTGAAGTGGGGATCAGCCCAAAAACTACTTCCAGCCGGGCAGGGGCAGGCGTAAGCTCGGCCGCATCATCGTCAATGGAGACGTGGAGTGCCATGAACAATCCATTCAGGCAACCCTTCGCGGTGATGACCGCCTCGGCCACCGCGCTCATTCTTGCCCTCACCGGCAGCGCTCTTCCAAGAATCAGCGCAACCGCTGATCCGGGCTGCCTGCCCGGCTACCCGACCAAGGTGGCCTGGGAGCTTGCATACGAGCAGTATTACCAAGATTTCCATCTCTGCCGGGATGCAAGCGGGAGGTATGTCCTGCGGAACCTGACGAAACAGGTGTGGATCTTCCCCGGAGATGTTTTCGTCAGCGCGGTTGATTCAAGCCCCTTCCGAACGCACTTCAGCGGCTTGTTCAGCGGCACCCCGCATGTCGTGCCCGGGCAGGCCGTCTCAGTGGCCTCATCATCCCAGTTTCTCCCGGCACCCGACCTGTCACTGACGTCCGCATGGGCGGCCTACAAGCTGGTTGCCACGCGGGCCAAGCGAATCTCCCTGCAGACCGCATCAACACTGCTGTTGACTTCTCCGTTGACCCGAACCGCACTGAATGAATGCGCATGGGCGGTCGAAGAACACGTCATGGACTTCACTGCTGGAGAGCCGACCGACCCCGAAACTGCACTGGCCACCATGGACCGGGTGTTGGCCCGCACCCATGGTGACGCTAGGTGCGTTGCAGCCGTCGCCGATATGGACGAAGACCTGAAGTCCAGACCGGGAAGCCAGAAGGTCAAGAAATGGGCTACGTGGGTCGAGAAAGCGACAGGGACAGGCCAGACGCAGGCGCGGGTTCGCAACGCCGTGGAAACCATTTCTGATTTCTGCCTGCACACGAACGTCCGTTTCAAGGGCTTCGGGTGTTGATCTTCCGTGGCAGGGCCTGACGCTTAGCGCGCTCTCCCGACTGCTGCCTAGACCCGGGGAAGGTGGCGCGGTTTGGCGCCTACCTGCACGGGTGCACGATGATCCCGCACCGCCTGGCTCGTCTCCTGGCCCAGATGGGCCAGTGCTTTCAGCTGGTCCTCGGGACCCAGCTTCTCGAACAGTTTCGACGCCGCATACTTCGCACGCCGTTTCCTGGATGCCCATGCCCCCCACGCGGCAAGGCCAATCAATACGGGGAACAGTGCAAGGTTGGTCAAGAGGATGAGGTTGAGCGGGAGCCCGGCGAAGGCGGCGATGACGATCGACAGGACGGTGTACAGGACGACGGCCACCATGGCTCTTTGGATGGGCTTGGCCCCGAGGTAGTAACCGGCGTGTCGTGACATGAGGAATGTGGCCAGCAGCAAGCACGGAATGGTCACCCCGAGCGACAGCAGGCCCGCAACCACCATCATCGTCGTCTCGTCCCCGCCGGTGGTCGCGACGATCATGCCGGCCAGGAAGCCCATGAGGCCCGACAAGAGCCTGTCCGCTGCGAGCAGGGAAACGGCGAGGATGAGGACGACGAGAACAACCGGCCGTGTGATGACAGCATGGCCCAGCGCGTCGGCTTCCTGAACAGGGTCACGACGGTGCCTGCGGTTTAGGTAGACATACCAGGGAGGTACGGCGGCCGCTGCCGTTGTGATGACGGTGGTGGTGCCCTCGTCCCAGCGGGCCCACCTGCATAGAACCGGCACGACCGTCACCGCCGCAGTTTCGACCAGGAGAAGGGCGAGCGTGTGTTGCTGGGGATCTGCTGGGGCTGCTGTGTCGGCCATGGCCAAGTTCCTTAGTCGCGGGGGCCCCATCGGCCCCGCCGGCAGATACACCCCAGTCTGGCACCGGTGGAAAGCCTCGTCATTACTCGAATTCGCCCACCCGCCCCGCAGGAGCCGCTTCATGGCGCCGACACTTCATCCCCATCCCCCGCCATCCGAGTGCGGCCGGGCCGGTATCCCTGCACGCGGCGGCATCGGAGCCCGGGCGGGCCCGGATAAATTGGAGGAATGGCTTCACCGCAACGCGAACTCGATCAGGTAGCGAACCTGGGCCAGCGCGGCTGGCGTGACGACGACTCCGCAGCCCGCGTCCTGGAAATCCTCGCCGGCCTGCGGCAGGGCGGGCTGATCGGCCCGGACGCGATTCTTGAGGACATGCGCTCCCGCGGCTTCAGCCGTGCCGACCTCGCCCGATTGAGGCTGCTCATCCGGAAGACCCCCGCGGAGGCTCCTACTCCTCGTTGAGGAGGACCCGGATGGTGTAAAGGACCAGCTCCCGCTGGTGGCGGGCGTCAGCGCTTCGGTGTCCAGTCCCGCCACGACCTACTTCGCGCCCGGCATGATCAATCGTTCCCAGGGTCCGCAATGTCGGTCTTCACCCGGCGTCGGCGCTCTGCCGGGTGGCTTTTCTTCCATTCGCGGCGGGTCATTGGCTGGGCATCCTGCGGAAGGCTTCGGCGGTACGTCTTGTATTCGCTCCTGCCTGCGCCGTGGCCCATGTACACGAAGAATTCGAGGAGCACGTCGAGGACGATCTCGATGATGGTGCTCATGGATGCACTGCTTTCATGTGTCCCCCCATTGCTATGCGCTGCATCCTACCCGGCCGGGATCAGTCGTCCCGGATGTCGAGAACTTCCTTCCAGGGCCACCCCTTGGTCCGGCTGGCGCTCTCGGGCAGCACGAGCGTTTCGCGGAGCCGAAAATGCGAAGGGCTGGGCGGACGCGCAGCCGTACACTCGGTGCTCCCGGGAGCCCACCCACCGCCGCGCCGTCAAGGCAGACCAGTTCCTGTCGGTCCTGCCTCGGGCGTCGGGTTTCGCCCGGACCGTCAACGTGCTGATCGGTCTCACGATCGGGTGCCCTGATCGGATGACCGTGCTCGGCTCGTTCGCCGCAGCGTTCGTTGCGGGCTTCACCTGGTTTAGCCGCCGCCGACCGACGCCCGCCCGCTTCACTGTCTGGGCCGTTAAGGACGATCCCGGAGCACTAAGGCGCAAAGTCAGAAGCCAAACCCTCGCCCTCGCACACACGCCTGCAACCGAACCGCTGGGCGCCCTGAGCACCGCCATGTGTTTCAGCAACGTGGAGTGGGGCCAGGCACCGGACTCCGCCTGGAGCCAAAGGCGCCACCGTGACGCCCCTCAGCTCTGGGTGACCCCGTAGTCGGGCAGCTGCTGAAGGGACCAGGTGTTGCCGTCCGGGTCGGAGAAGTACACGAAACTGCCCCATGGCTGGAGGTCGACTTCGCTTGCCTCCACGCCGTTTTCGAGGAGCATTGAACGGGCCCCGGCCGCGTCCGGCACGACGATCTGGACGCCCTTCTGCGAACCAGGGGCCATCTCCGTCATTCCCTCCCCCAAAACAATGGAGCAGGCAGAGCCGGGTGGGGTCAACTGTACGAAACGGACGCCTTCGCCCACACGGTGGTCGTGATCCAGCACGAAGCCCACCCTGTCGCGGTAGAAGCCGATCGCCCGGTCAACGTCGGAGACCGGGATGGCGACGAGCTCGATTTTCCAGTCCATGAGGTTCCTCCTGTTGGTCCTTATGACTGCAGGGTAGGCCCGATTGCGGACGGAACCGGTCCTTGTCCTTTCAATACAGGGTGCCGGATCCGCGGGATCGTCGGCGGCTGGGACGGACCGTCGATGGCCGAGCCGGCCGCGTCGTCCCACCAACCCGCTGTGCTCGTGGGGAATCTCGCCTACAGGAACCCGCCCGCCCTCAAGATCACTTCCGCCATAATCCACTGACCCACCCCGCCCCCAGTGTCTCGGAGGCCGGGTTCCTGAAGAAGTCCTCCAACGCTGATTCGACGGGCGAGATGCCGTTGCCGAAACGCGAGGGGATGAAGCCGGTGCCACCCACCACCGACACTTCGACCGGTTCGCCTTCGGCCTGCTCCGGATGAACAAGGGCTGCCGACGACTGGTCCACACCCGAGTCATGGTTCCGGTGGCAGACCAGCGTCAAGTCCAGGGGAGCGGCCGCGGCCGGATCGGCGTCGATGCTGTGGAAGTAGGAAGGGGTTATGCCAAGGAACATGCGGAGACGGGCCGGGCGCCCTTCCCGGACGCTACTGCGGAGGTCGGGTGCTCCTGCGCAGGGGGCGGGTGAGCCAGATGGCCAGGGCCGCCGCAATGGCTGCCAGCAGCAGCACCGGCCACATGTATTCCACCTCGAGGTTTCCGATGATGGCCCGCCAGGCGAGAATAACGACGGCCGCGGCGCCGGCGGCGGCGGCCGGGGCCCGCAGGACCGGAAGGAACCGTTCGGCGATGGTGTGCAGGGCCAGACCCGTGACCGCGCAGGTGAAGCCTGCAACGAGGCCGACGGCCATCCCGAAGAGTGGTGTGAAGACCAGCCAGCCCCACCCAGGCGCACGATCTGTCAGGCCCACGATGAGCCCCGCGATCAGGCCCAGCACGCCGCCTGCGCCTATGCCCCGGAGCAGGATGCCGAGGGCGGGTCCTGCTGGAACGGGAGTTGTTCCGTGTTCCACCCGGTCAGCGTTCAGGTGTCCGCCTCAAGGGTCGGGTGAACCAGACGGCCAGGACGGCGGCAACGGCGGCCGCCGCCAGGACCGGCCAGAGGTCATGCCAAGTCCCTGGGGATCCAACAGCCGTAACGAGCGGCACCAGCGCCGCGCCGAGGGCGGCCGCCGGTGCACGCAGCACGGGGACGAAGCGCTCGGCGAGGAGGTGCAGCAGCAGCCCAAGGACGGTGCAGACAAGGCCTACGGCGGTGCCCGCAATCAACCCGGCGACCATGGCAAAGGGGACTGCGCCCACAGACCAGTATCCGGGCAGCAGCAGGATTAGGCCGCCGCTGACCAGGCCCAGGACGGCGCCGGCGCCAATGCCTTTCAGCATGACCTGGTCGCTACGCGGGTCCGGGGCGGCGGTGCTGGTGTCTTCGCGGATCAACATGGGCCTGAGCCTACCTCTCTCAGTGTGGTCCGTCGGTTTACCAGTCCAGCGTCACGGCCTCGCCGCTGCGCTGCGGCAATAGGGCATCGAGTGGAGATTACTCAAGAGGGGTGGGGGCCGCGCCGCTGTCGCTGAAGGGTGAGCCATGCACCCGGAAAGCGCCGCCGTCCATCTCGATGTCTGAGATGCGTGCGTACAGGAAACCTGCCCCCGCCACAGCAGCCAGGAGACCCCGGTTCCCAGAGCGAGGAGCAACAGGGCTCCGGCGGGGAGATACCGGGTGTAGCAGATCCGGACCGCCTCACCCATGCCGTTGTCCTTGACGCCGGTCGCCCACCGCTCCGCTGTCACCCAGCGGCTGGGTGATTCCTCGCTCGTGCCCGTACCCGCCACGTATCCGTCTGGTTCAGGGCCATTGCTGGCGCCCAGTCTGGCATGGGCCCGCCCCTCCGGTGTGACGCATAATGAACCCCAACCGCTTTCGGAGCGATCACTGCATTCCAGACCAACGCGAGGTGGGCCCATGCGCGATTACGACCATTTCATCGCCGCCCTGAGCGACGTCACCACCGACGTCGCCCGGATCTCCGTGGAGGGTGAAGGAGGCTCGGCCCAGGTGATCGTCCAGGCCCCGAACGGGAGGAAGCTGCCTTTCGACGGCACGCTTGATGACGTCTACACCGCGGTTGAGAACACGGACGCGGAGGGCTTGTATCCAGGCGAGGACGCTTCGTCGATAGACACCAAACTTAAGCTCTTTTCGGTTCACATCTATGAGGCGCTGGAAACCGCTCCTGATAACGCCACGCTTCTCCGCCTGCGCTCCTTCGGAGTGAAGGCCGTATAACAGTGCTCCACCGGGATCCCCAGCCGAGGGTGGCTGGGAGTCCCTCCTGTCCGCAGTGTCCTTGGCCGCTGAACGATCGGGGCGGGGTCCGGGCTTCTACCGGACGGCAGCGGCCGTGCTTTCCTGAGCTGCTCCACCAGGACTCGAACCTGAAAACTCCGAGTCCAAAGCTCGGCGGCTCTACCAATTCGCCCAAACGCCTCTTTGGCTAAGTGGACCGTATGGCAAAACCCCTCCTGCTAGGTGTTTCGCCTAGTCAGAAGGGGTTTCTGGAGCCCCCTGCCGGATTCGAACCGGCGACCCCCTGTTTACAAGACAGGTGCTCTGGCCAACTGAGCTAAGGAGGCGTGCTGGCTGCACCAGCAGGCACCGCTGCGGTCACCAGGACACAACAGGCGCTCCCTAAGGTTAGCCCAGCGTTCCGGTTCGTGGAAACTCAGCCGAGCTTCTCCTCGACGATCTTGCCGAAGTTTGCCACGGCGTCCGGGACCTCTTCACCGTCGACATAAACGGTCGGGGTGCCCTCGATGCCGGCGGCCTGCGCTGCCTCCGTCGTGTACTTCGCCCAGGGCCGGAAGGTGCCCTCGGACAAGCAGGTGGAGATGTCACCGGCACCCACCTCGGCCGCCATGTCGGCCAGCCCGCCGTCGTCGAGCTCACCGCTTTCGAAGTTGGCGAACAGCGCGGTGGAAAAGTCGAAATAGCTGTCCGGCGCAGTATCCGCCACGCAGGCGAGCGCGCTGGCCCCCCGCGAGGAGTAGTCGTCGCGGGAGTTGCGGTCGAGGTAGGCGACGTTGCGGTACTCGAGGGTGATGTCACCCGCATTGAGCCAGCGCCGCAGGTCATCCGAATACTCGTTCTCGAAGTTGGAACAGTGAACGCAGTTCACATCGACATAGGCCACCACCGGGATGGGCGCCCCGTCCGCGGCGGGCTCAACGCCCGGTGGCAGGTCCGCTCCCGACGCGGGCTCTTCCGACAACGACGTGACGTCGATCTCACCGACCTCGGTCTCGGCGAGGTCGGAGGTGGACACCAGGGTGAATCCGCCCTGGTCGTTGCCGTGCTGCGGTGCCGGGCCGACATCGGGCACCCGCCCGCGGATATTGGCGGCGACAACCAGCGCGATGACGACGGCGATGACGACGGCAGCGGCCACCACGCCCCACCGGATCAGCAGCGAGTTGCGCTTGGCGGTGCGTTCGGCCGCCTCGCGCTGGAGCCGTGCCCGCTCGCGGGCCTCCGCTGAGCGCTCGGCCTTGCTGGGCTTACGGGAATTGCTCGGTGCCATCGGTCCTTCTGCCTTGCCTGCTTCTCCGGGACGCTTCCCCATCCGCCCCAGTTTATCGGGACTGGCCGGTGCCCCTAACCGATAGAGTTCATCAGTAGGCCTACTAATTGCAGGAGTTTTCAATGAGCGAAGCGACAACGGCAGCGGATTCCGACACCGACTACGGCGACTTTGACTTCATCGTTGTCTCCAACCGGCTGGCGGTCGACCGCGTCACGGACGACGAAGGCAACAGCTCGTGGCGCCGCTCCCCCGGCGGCCTCGTGACGGCGCTTGCACCGGTCATGGCCAAGACCGACGGCGCCTGGGTCGGCTGGCACGGCGCTCCCGACGAGGCCCTCGACCCCTTCGATGAGGGGAACATGCGCCTTGTCCCGGTGCCGTTGAGCGAGGACGAGGTTGAGCTCTACTACGAGGGCTTCTCCAATGCGACCCTCTGGCCGCTCTACCACGACGTGATCGCGCCCCCGGAGTTCCACCGCACCTGGTGGGACGCCTACCGCCGGGTCAACGAGCGCTTCGCGAAGGCCACGGCCGCGTCGGCGGCCCACGGCGCCACGGTGTGGGTCCAGGACTACCAGCTGCAGCTGGTGCCGAAGCTGCTGCGCAAGGCCCGCCCCGACCTCGTCATCGGCTTCTTCAACCACATCCCGTTCCCGCCCCTGGAGATCTTCGCGCAGCTGCCCTGGCGCCGGCAGGTCATCGAGGGGCTGCTCGGTGCGGACCTCATCGGTTTCCAGCGTCCAAGCGACGCCAGCAACTTCCTGCGCTGCGTCCGCCGCTTCCTCGGCCACACCATCCGCCAGCAGCAGGTGCAGGTCCCCGCCGACGGCGATGCGCCCGCCTACGTCTCCCGTGCCGAGGCGTTTCCCATCTCGATCGACGTGAACGCCATCACCGAACTGGCCAAACGTCAGGACATCATCGAACGCTCCCGCGAGATCCGCCGGGAGCTCGGCAACCCCAAGCACGTCCTGCTGGGCGTGGACCGCCTTGACTACACCAAGGGCATCGGGCACCGGCTCAAGGCCTACGGGGAACTCCTCGAGGACGGCTCCATCACCGTTGAGGACGCCGCGCTCATCCAGGTGGCAAGCCCCAGCCGGGAACGCGTGGAGCAGTACCGCCTCCTCCGGGAGGAGATCGAGGGCGCTGTGGGCCGCATCAACGGCACCTACGACACCATGAAGAACACAGCGATCCGGTACCTCCATCACAGCTACCCCGTCGAGGAGATGGTCGCCCTGTACCTCGCCGCTGACGTCATGCTCGTCACCGCGCTGCGCGACGGCATGAACCTGGTTGCCAAGGAGTATGTTGCGGCCCGCACCGAGAACCGCGGCGCCCTGGTGCTCAGCGAGTTCGCCGGCGCCGCCGACACCCTCCGGCAAGCCGTCCTGGTCAACCCCCACGACATCGACGGGCTGAAGTCCGCGATGGTTACCGCTCTGAACATGCCCCCGGCGGAAGGCATCCGCAGGATGCGCATCATGCGCCGCCAGGTGCTCCAGAACGACGTCGAACGTTGGTCGCAGGCCTTCCTGACCGCCCTGCGCAACGGCTCGGCAGGCAACAGCGATGCCTGAGCGCACCGATCTCCGGACGGCCCTTGAGGAACTCGCCGCAACACCGGTGCTGCTCATCGCACTCGACTTCGACGGCGTCCTCTCGCCGCTGGTCGAGCGGGCCGAGGACGCCCGTCCGCTCCCGCGCTCCGCAGCCGCGCTGAAAGCCCTGGCCGCGCTGCCATCGACGACGACGGCACTGATCTCGGGGCGCGCGCTCGGCAGCTTGAGGGAGGTGGCCTCCCCGGAGCCGGAAACCCTGCTGATCGGCAGCCACGGCGCCGAAACCTGGACCGGCCCGGACGCCGCACCCCTCACCCTCGACGCCCGGCAGGCCGAACTGCTCGACGCGGCGGCCGACGTCATCGAGAGCGTCGTTGCGGCCCATTCCGGCACGTGGCTTGAGTCCAAGCCGGCCGGCGTCGTCCTTCACACCCGGTCCGCGGCCGACGATGTCGCCGCCGATGCTGTGGCCGCTGCGCGGGACGGACTCGCTGGGCTTGACGGTCTCAAGGTCACCGACGGAAAGCGCGTCCTCGAAGTGTCGGTGGTCCACGCCGACAAGGGACAGGGACTGGGGCTGCTGAGGGAGCTCAGCGGGGCCACAGCCGTGCTTTTCGCCGGTGACGACGTCACCGACGAGCACGCCTTCGGCGTCCTGCAGCCCCAGGACGTGGGCATCAAGATCGGTGAGGGCAGCACCGCTGCCCGCTACCGTCTGGGCTCCCCCGAGGACCTCGCCGGCGCCCTTGAAGACCTTTATGCCCTGCGCCGTCAATGTGCTTCCTCCGGGCATTCGTGACATACTCCAAGTGGGTATCGACCGGCTCAGCCGGTTCTGCCCGGTACAACTGAATATCACTCCATTCACTACGGATCGTCGGGCACGTACCTGCCCGTGAAAAGGAAATAAGAAAATGGCAACGGTAACGTTCGACCAGGCCACCCGGGTGTACCCGGGGACCGAAAAGCCCGCTGTAGACCGCCTGAACATCGAGATCGCCGACGGCGAATTCCTCGTCCTCGTAGGCCCGTCCGGTTGCGGCAAGTCCACCTCCCTGCGCATGCTCGCGGGACTCGAAGACGTCAACTCGGGACGCATCCTCATCGGTGACCGCGACGTCACCGACGTTCCCCCGAAGGACCGCGACATCGCGATGGTCTTCCAGAACTACGCCCTGTACCCGCACATGACTGTTGCCGACAACATGGGCTTCGCCCTGAAGATCGCCGGTGTCTCCAAGGAAGAGCGTGCCGAACGCGTCCGTGAGGCTGCCAAGCTGCTCGACCTCGAGGACTACCTGGACCGCAAGCCGAAGGCACTCTCCGGCGGTCAGCGCCAGCGTGTCGCCATGGGCCGCGCCATCGTGCGTAACCCTCAGGTCTTCCTCATGGATGAGCCGCTGTCGAACCTCGACGCCAAGCTTCGCGTCCAGACCCGCACCCAGATCGCGTCGCTGACGCGGCGCCTCGGGGTCACCACGGTCTACGTGACGCACGACCAGGTCGAGGCCATGACCATGGGCGACCGCGTCGCGGTTCTCAAGGACGGCATCCTCCAGCAGGTTGACACCCCGCGCAACCTGTACGAGCGCCCGAAGAACGTCTTCGTTGCCGGGTTCATCGGCTCCCCCGCCATGAACCTCCTCGAACTGCCCGTCGCCGACGGCGGCGTGCTGTTCGGCGGTACCGTGTACCCGGTCCGCAACGACATCCTCGATGCGGCCGCGGGTAACACCGTGACCCTGGGTGTCCGTCCCGAGGACCTCGTGCTCGCCGCCCCCGGCGAAGGCCTGCAGGTTGAGGTCGACGTCGTCGAGGAACTCGGCGCCGACGCCTACATCTACGGCCACACCACGCTCAACGGCCAGAACCACGACATGGTGGCCCGAGTCGACGGCCGTCGCCCTCCGATGAAGGGTGACACCGTGTTCGTCCGCCCCGAGCAGGGCCACGTGCACCTGTTCGACACGACCTCCGGCGCCCGCCTGGCCGAAACGGTCTAGCTCAACGCGTTTCCGGCAATGCGGTGGTTCCCATGCTGCGTCTTCACGGACGGGGGACCACCGCATTGCGGTTTAAGCTGACAGACCTCCTGCTTTGCGCACTCCCAGTGACCGGCCCACCGACGGTCCTACAGAAGGCAACACCATGACGGAAACCTACAACGCCAACTGGCACGACGAACCGACCGACTATGCGCAGACGGGCAAGCTGCCGCGCATCCGGACCGCACCTCCGGAGTCGGCACTGGGCTCACTGAACATCACCGCGGCCTCCGCCGACCCCGAACTGCTCGATCTGCCCTGGCACATCGCCCTCGAGGAATGGCCGACAGAGAGCCTTGCTGCCCTCCCCCGCGGCATCTCCCGCCACATCGTACGGTTTGCGCACCTCGGGGGTTCGGTCATCGCCGTGAAGGAAACCAGCGAGCACGTCGCCCGCCACGAGTACCACATGCTGCGTAAGCTGCAGCGCCTCGATGTGCCGTGCGTCGAACCCGTCGCGGTCATCACCGGCCGCACCACCCCCGACGGCACCGAGCTCGACCCGGTGCTGGTCACCCGGCACCTGAAGTTCTCGATGCCCTACCGCGCCCTGTTCTCCCAGACACTGCGGCGGGACACACTCACCCGCCTGATCGATGCGCAGGCCCTCCTGCTGGTGCGCCTGCACCTCATCGGGTTCTACTGGGGCGATGTCTCGCTATCGAACACGCTGTTCCGCCGGGACGCAGGAGCCTTCGCCGCCTACCTGGTGGACGCCGAAACCGGAGAGCTCTACCCGGAACTCTCGAGCGGCCAGCGGGAGTACGACCTCGAGATCGCACGCGTCAACATCGCCGGCGAGCTGATGGACCTCGCCGAGGGCGGACTGATCGAGGAGAAGGTCGACCCGCTGGCGACCAGCGAGCTGATCATGGACAGTTACCGCAGGCTGTGGACCGAACTCACGGCGCGGGAGTCCTTCGAACTCGGCGAACGCTGGCGCGTCAACGCCCGCATCCGCCGACTCAATGACCTCGGCTTCGACGTCGAGGAATACGTCATCAGCACGGTCGCCGACGGCTCCCGGATCCAGCTGCAGCCGAAGGTTGTCGACGCGGGCCACCACAGCCGCCGGCTGCTCCGCCTGACCGGCATCGACGCCCAGGAAAACCAGGCCCGCAGACTGCTCAACGACATGGACGCCTACCGTGCGGACAACAATAATCTCGACGTCGACGAGGAGATCAGCGCCCACCTGTGGGTCAGCGAAGTCTTCGAACCGATTGTGCGGTCGGTACCGCGTGAGCTCGGCGGCAAGCTCGAGCCCGCCGAGGTGGTGCACGAGGTGCTTGAACACCGGTGGTACATGTCCGAGCGGCAGGACCGCAACGTGCCCATGGCCGAGGCAGTGCAGTCCTACCTCGACTCAGAGCTACGGCACCGGCGCGACGAGGCCGAGATCATGCTGACCGCCGATTCAAGGACCATCGGGCTCGACGGCGACAGCAGCTTCCCGGACAGCTGAGCGAGTCCGGGCCGGCGAGGCCGGCCCGGACTCGCTCAGGACCCCGCGTCTAGGGGCACTGGATTTCCCGGCCCTCATAGACCTGCCGACCGGGCCCGTTCTGCTGGCAGAATTCGGCTATTTCGGTGGCAACGGGCAACGCCGCGATAACTGCAATGACCACCAGGACCAGGATGATGGTGGCCAGGGCGCCGACGATGATGCCAGCCACCGCGATGCCGTTGCCCATCCCGGCCTTCTTCGACTTTACGAGCGCGACGATGCTCAGGATCAGCCCGACGGGGTTCAGCAGGGGGATGAACGCGAGGATAAGCCCCACAATGCCCAGGGTGCGTCCTGGGTTCTCGCGGGGCCCCTGCTGGCCGGGGTAGCCGCCCGCCGGATATCCCGACGGCTGGCCGTACGGCGACTGGCCGTAGACCGGCTGGCCTGAGGTCTGCCCGTAGGCGGGCTGGCCGTACGGGGCAGGCGACTGGCCGTACGACGGCTGCCCATACGGGTTCGAGCCGGGGTTGGAGGATCCAGGACCTCCAGAGCTTCCGCCCGGACCCTTGCCGTACGGATCGTTGGAACCGGATCCGCCGTGCGGACCTGCTGGGTTTTCTGACACTTGCGCCCCTGCAATCTTGTCGGTGCAGGAACGAACTCCTGCAGGGGCCCCGCGGGCCTCTGGGCCGAGAATATCACCGCGGAGAGGGCGTGACCGGGGTTCGGGCCGGCTCGCCCGAACCCCGGCGGCAGCTCACGTCCAACCACGATCCCTCCGTCCGCAGGACACCGCTGCAGAGCACGGACGCGGGACGCCGCCGCAGCACGGAGCACTGCCCAGTCCCCTACCGCCACCCCGCGGGGCCGGGAGCAACCTCCTCCGGCATCCCGGCAGGGGATGTGGCAGAAATCATGAATGCAAACGTTTACACGACGATTGAAACAAGGACCCTAGTGGCACCCAGGTTACCGATTGGTAACGGCCTAGACACGGCGAATAGGGGCCTGTAAACGCTTTCAGTATTGGCACTTACAGGTCTACGATGTTTCCCATGTCCTTTTCAGCGGCCGTCGACACGGCAGGTTTTAGCGCTCCCGACGGAGCCGTTCCATTCCATGACCCCATCCACCGGCAGCACGCAGACGATGCGTGGTGGCGCTCCTCGGTGATCTACCAGGTGTACCCCCGGTCCTTCCGGGACGCGAACGGTGATGGCATGGGTGACCTTGCCGGCGTGCGCGAGGAATTGGAGCACCTCGTGCGGCTCAACGTGGATGCCGTCTGGCTCTCCCCCTTCTACACCTCGCCGCAGCGCGACGGCGGCTACGACGTCGCAGACTACTGCGACGTCGACCCCTTGTTCGGAACCCTTGCCGACTTCGACGCCCTGACTGCCCGTGCCACCGAACTCGGCATCAAGGTCATCGTCGACCTCGTGCCGAACCACGCTTCGAGTGACCATGTCTTGTTCCAGCAGGCCCTCGCCGCCCCGGCCGGGTCACCGGAGCGTGCAATGTTCGTCTTTCGGGACGGGCGGGGCGAGCATGGAGAGCTCCCGCCCAACAACTGGCAGTCCCACTTCGGAGGACCGGCCTGGACGCGCGTGCTCAACAGCGACGGGTCGGGCGGGCAGTGGTACCTCCACCTTTTCGATTCATCCCAGCCGGACTTCAACTGGGACAACCAGTCGGTGCGGGATGAGTTCGAGCGCATCCTGCGCTTCTGGCTTGACCGCGGCGTCGGCGGATTCCGGGTCGATGTCGCCCATGCCCTGATCAAGGCCGAGGGACTCCCGGACTGGGGCGGACGCGCCGACGGAAGCTCAAGCGAAGGCTTCCCGGGACATGAGGCTCCGATGTTCGGGCAGGAAGAGGTCCATGCGATCTACCGCAGCTGGCGCAAGATCCTCGATGAGTACGACGGCGACCGGGTGCTCTGCGCCGAAGCCACCATCGACCCCCTGCCGCGGCTGACCGACTGGGTCCGCCCGGATGAAATGCATCAGGCATTCAATTTCGCCTACCTGCACCACCCGTGGAACGCCCACGGGCTGCGGAACGTCATCTCCAGCTCCCTTGAGGCCTTCGACAGGGTCGACGCGCCCACCACCTGGGTGCTGAGCAACCACGATGTCGTCCGTCACGCGACCCGTTTCGGGCTCGGCGAGGACTTTCCCCGTCCCGGTGATGGAATCGGCCACCTTGATCCGCAGCCGGACACCGCGACCGGGCTGGACCGCGCCCGCGCGGCCTCCCTTGCCATGTTCGCCCTTCCCGGCGGCATCTATCTCTACCAGGGCGAAGAGCTTGGCCTGCCCGACCACACCACCATGCCGGCCGAGTTCCGCCAGGATCCCACCTTTGCGCGGACCGGTGGGGAACGGCTCGGTCGTGACGGATGCCGGGTTCCCCTTCCGTGGCGTGCGGAGGAGCCGGCCTATGGTTTCGGGACAGCGGACACCCCCTGGCTGCCGCAGCCCGAGAGCTGGAAGGCCCTCGCCGTCGACCGCCAGGACTCGGACCCCGGATCGACGCTGAACCTCTACCGCTCGGCGCTGCGCCTGCGGCGTGAACTGGGCCTTGGAGCCGGATCGCTGCAGTGGAGCGTGGAGTACGAGTACAGCGACACCGTGGCGTTCCGCAACGGCGACGTCGTCGTCCTGATCAACATGGGAGAATTCGATACGCAGCTGCCCGGTGGCTCGATTCTGGCGACAAGCCATCCCGAGGCGGGCGCTAACGGGCTGCTGGCACCCAATCACTGTGTGTGGCTGAAGCTTAACTAAAGAGGCCGGGCTAGCTAAGCCCGGTTCGAAGGGGGAGGACGCCGTGGCCGGCATCAAGGACGTCGCGAAGCGCGCCGGAGTGTCGACGGCCACGGTGTCCCGGGCCCTTAGCGGCAACGGCCGGGTGTCGGAGAAATCGCGCCTGGCAGTGCTGAAGGCGGCCCGGGAACTCGAGTTTGTCCTCTCCTACTCGGCGTCGTCCCTGGCTTCGGGCAGGAACCGCAATGTGGGAGTGGTGGTTCCCTCGGTCAACCGCTGGTACTTCTCACAGATCGTCGACAGCGCCGCGGCCGCCCTGCTGGAGGCCGGGTACGACCTGACCCTTTACAACCTCAGCGAAGGCGCGAAGCACCGGGACCGCGTGCTGTCGGAGTTCCTGCTGCGCCAGCGGTGCGACGGAGTCATCTCCGTGGCACTGGAGTTGAGCAGGTCCGAACTGGGCCAGCTGCTCGCTGTGGGCAAGCCGGTTGTGGGAATCGGAGGCGTCCTGCCCGGCGCCCATACGATCAGCGTCAACGACAGGGAGATCGCCACCCTGGCCACCGAGCACCTGCTCAGCCTGGGACACCGCAGGATCGCACACATTGGAGGCGTCGAGGCGTTTGAAAACGACTTTCGAATCTCAGGTTCCCGCCGTGAGGGCTACGAGGCAGCGATGACCGCGGAGGGCCTTGAGGTCCTTCCCTCCTGGCGGGCTCACGCGGACTTCACCATCACCGGTGGATATACCGAAGCGAAGCGGATGCTGGGACATCCGCACAACCGACCTACAGCGGTGTTCTGCGCCTCGGATGAAATGGCGATCGGAACCATCCTTGCCGCCCGGGACCTTGGTCTCCGGGTGCCCGAGGACCTCTCTGTGATTGGCATCGACGGCCATGACCTGGGCGGAATCTTCGGACTTACCACCATCGCCCAGTTCCCCGGCCAGCAGGGCGAGCATGCGGTGAAGAGGCTGCTTGGAATGCTCACCGGTCCGGAGGATGACGGGATCCTGCCGGCCAACGAGGACGCCCAAACCGAGCTTCTCGTGCGCTCGAGCACATCAACTCCGGCCGACAGGCCCTAACCCCGTCTCGGAACGCCCGAAAGGCCCGGACCGGGACACCGGGCCGTGGATAGCCCCTAGTTCTTCGCGTAGCAGGACATCAGACCGCCCCACCCATGAAGCGCGCATACTTGGCCAGGGCCAGCGGCCAGAACCCCTCATAGCGTCCGCGCAGGCCGTCGGGGCCTTCCTCCCTGGGCCAGCCGCCGTGGACGAGGTCGACGGTCGTGGCAGGTGCCGCTCCTCCCACCCCGTCGAAGGAAAGCTCAACCGTCGTCGCGGGGAAGGGGCCGGGGCGGTGCCGCCACAGGAGAGACACGGCGCGGTGACCCTCCCGCTGGTCCTCACGCTCGATGACCTCCGCCCAGACGGCCTCCTCATCGTCGGCTGAGGTTTCGACGAAGACGCCGCCCTCGAGGTCGAAGAAGCTTCCAGCGCCCCAGACACTGAGCTCGGCGCCCGGCCACCACAGGTGGAGATGTTCGGTGAACCCCGAAAAGGCGTCGGCCACGTCGGCCGGCACGCGCACGGAAGCGCGGATGTCCGCCCCAGTGCCGCCGCCGGCGGGCTCCGGAGCCGCATGGGAAAAAAGTCCACTCATAGTTCGACTCTACCGGCGCGCGGGCCAGCGGACCGAGGGCCGGCTGGTTGGTGGCCGGTGGATCGGGCCGGCTGGGTGACGGCCCCTGCGCCGGGTGGTGGCCGGCGGGCCGGTGGTGGTGCCGGCCGGTGATCGGCCCTGGGGGTCCGGTGCGGGCGTATCCGGGGCCCGTCCGGTGGCCAGGCGCCTG
>NZ_SMTK01000001.1 GCF_004357995.1 Arthrobacter crusticola | reverse complement strand
CCCCCCCCCCCCCCCCCCCCCCCCCCCCCCCCCCCCCCCCCCCCCCCCCCCCCCCCCCCCCCCCCCCCCCCCCCCCCCCCCCCCCCCCCCCCCCCCCCCCCCCCCCCCCCCCCCCCCCCCCCACAGTGTCCACACTTTGGGTCAAAGATTTGGCCGTACGGGTGCCGGACCTGGTGGCCGGGTTGTAGTTTTCCAGCGGGCGGGGTGCCTCCTGTCTCTAGCCAAGCCCGGTTTGGCTTCCTTACTTCTTCATGGGGGAGTGGCGGTGTAGCTGCATGACTGCGGTGAGGGTCTTTTGACCTAGTCATTCTCCTGGTCGAGCAGCTCGGGTGAGGCGGGCACTCAAGATTGGCCACTTAGGAGCACTACAACCACGAGCAGACCTTGGTTGCGGCGACATCCGGTCTGCTCGCGGGCGGCAGCAGAGACACCGGAAGCGGCCCCGTGGGATCCGGGGCCGACCCTTGACGCCGTCAACTCTCGATTAGCCCAGACGAGCTCCCTCTGGGTCAGGAGCCAACCAAACTCGGGGCAGTCCCCTTAGTTGTACTGGAATGCTCTTGTTCTTAGACAGGAGGTGGCTGGACTGTCTCCTGAACCCGCCCTCGAATCACCCGACTGAAGCAGCCCGGTCACCAGCCCTCATGGGTGCTGGACTGACGATTGTTCGGGCTGCAGCTGCTTTAATGTTGTTATGGCGTTGCCCTACCGGGATGGTCGAGGTGCTCCACGTGGTCATCACTGGGTTCATCAGCCGCGCGAAACGGGCTGTTACGACGCTCGTGGCCGAAGCCACGACGGGCTTCCGTTGCTGGACCGCCACGCCCGACCACGCTGCGGCAGATCCTGGTGTCGACATGACGAAGCGAACTGCCCCTGATGAACCGAACGCACTGTTCCCTCACGAACTAGGAATGTCATGTCTCTTGCCGATATTGGTGCCGCCGTTGAGGCCTTGAAGGCCGGCCTACCCGTCATTGCAGTCGATGACGAGGACAGGGAGAACGAAGGTGACATCATCATGGCAGCCGAGCATGCTACGCCCGAATGGCTTGCGTGGATCATTCGAGTCTCGAGCGGGTTCGTTTGCGCGCCTATGAGTAACGAGCGGGCAGACGCGTTGTCCTTGCCGTTGATGACCGAGGACAATAAGGATTCGCTGAGGACCGCCTACACGATCACCGTGGATGCGGCGGGCCAAGCAAGCACCGGCATCAGTGCTACTGACCGGGCTAGGACCCTACGGGTTCTCGCCGACGCCGCATCCGGTCCAGCTGACCTAATCCGTCCGGGCCACATTCTTCCCCTGCGCGCTGTTGAGGGCGGAGTGCGGCAGCGCCCCGGCCATACCGAGGCTGCCGTGGATCTGCTGAAGCTGGCTGGCCTCACGCCAGTCGGGGTCATAGCCGAGGTAGTGGCAGACGATGGGGAGATGATGCGCCTTCCGGAGCTGTTGGAGCTGGGGCGGGAAAAGGGTCTGCCGGTTATCAGCATCGCGCAGCTCGTTGAGGCGCTGAGCTAGGGCTTGGCACTCTGCGGCTGCCGGGATCCATGGCGGCCGCAGACTTCCCTTCCCGCTATTGGGCGCAGAAACCGCCGTCGGCCAACAGATCGATGCCGGTGACGAATGAGGCGGCGTCGGAGAGCAGGAAGACGGCCGGCCCGGCCATCTCCGACGGGTCAGCAATGCGCTTCATGGGGGTTTCCTGGGCGAAAATCTCCATTTGGTGGACCATTTCCGGGCGGCTGTTCATCTTGGTCATGGTGTATCCGGGGCTGAGGGCGTTGACCCGGATGTTTCGTTCTGCCCATTCCATCGCGAGGGACCTACTCAAGTGAATGACGGCGGCTTTGGCGCTGTTGTAGTGAGCCTGCAGCAATCCACGGTTGACGATGGAGCCTGACATGGAGGCGATGTTAACGATAGATCCACCACCGTTTTTGAGCATGGCCCGGCCTTCGGCCTGGCAGCTAAGGAATACGCCGGTAACGTCGATATCGTAGACCTTCTGCCACTGTGCGAGAGGCATCTCTTCGGCGGGGGCGGCATTGGCGATCCCTGCGGAATTCACGGCCATGGTCAACGGGCCGAGGTCGGCCTGAATCTTTGAGACGGCCTCCTCAAGCTGTTCGGAGTCAGTCACGTCAGCCGGAACGAAGGTGGCTTTCGCTCCGGCGGACCGGATGAGGTGCAATGATTCTTCCGGGCCGTCCCCGGGCAGGTCGACGATGCCAACGGATCCGTTCTGTTGGGCAATGCCCAGGGCGATGGCCTGCCCGATTCCGGATCCACCCCCGGTGATGAGAGCGGTGCGGCCGTCAAGGGAGAAAGACAGTGCGTTGTTCATGATGTTCCTCCGTGAATCGTCTCGTGGGCGCCTTTTCTGATTCCAACTTCAGCGCGGTTTTTTTATCTGTGATCAGTACGTTGACCCAGTTGCCCTCGACGGCGGCCTTAATGGCGGTGTATTTCCTGCTGCCGCCAGCGACTCCGATGCGGCGATCAATGCTCAATATCTGTTCCGGACTGATGCCCAGCACCCGATCATTCAAGTCCGATTGGATGAGTACGCCTCGTTCGTCGAAGAACCGCAGGCACACGTCCCCGACTGCTCCGGCCCTGGCCAGGTTGCTCAGGTCTGCTTCCCCCAGAGAGTTCCCCGAATCCCGCAGCAGAGGCGAGGGCTCGATACTGCCAATGCCAACCAGCAGGGTATCGAGCCGGTCCCATTCGGCGGCCACCTCTGCCACAAACGGATCGGCCAAAAGCGCATCCCTGCCTTCCTGGCTGGAAACAATGCCCGGCGCAGGAAGAAACCTGGGCGTCGTTTTCGTGACGCTTGCAAGCCGGTCCGCCAGGTGCGTGGCGCGTACCTGAGCCGTGGGGTTGCCGACCCCACCAATGACCTGGACGACGATCTCGGCGCTCTGAGTGTTCCGAGGCGCCATGGCATCGACTGTGGCCAACAGGGTGGAGGACCAGGAAGACAGTCCAACCCTGTTCGCGCCTGTAAGCGTGACTTCAAGGTAACCTGCTGCCGCAGTGCCGAGCGCCCTGATGACCGAGGCTTCATCATCAGTACCTGGATCGGCGATAACCACTGTCTGCAGATCGAATTTTGCTGCAACAGCTTCTTCAAGGTCTGACTCGGTGCCCGGCGGGGCGATGACAATGGTGCGGACGATTCCCTGCCGGATCGCGTCGGACAACCACCGGGAAACCCGGGACTGGGACACGTGGAGCCGTTCGGCAATTTCTGCCTGGCTGAGCTTCTGCTCGTGATACATCCGGGCGGCCTTAACGACCAGGCCGAGCTGCTCAGAAGACAGGATCTTATTTCGCGAAACCAATGCGTGTCCTTCGGTAGGGCGGCAGGCTAAGAAGGAAATTGTTTCACGTTCTCCTAGATCTCCTAACTGGTTGCCAGTTCCATGACCCGGGTGGGGGAGGCCTCATCGGCGTCGAGGATCCCTTGGTTCTGCCCGCGCGCAAGGACCATCACCCGGTGCGCCAAGCCAAGAACCTCTTCGAGATCGGAACTGACCACGACGACGGCGTTCCCATTTCGGGCGAGTTCCGCGATCACTTCATAGATGGAAGCCCGGGCACCGACGTCGATACCCCGGGTGGGCTCATCAAGGATCACCAGACGCGGGTTGCGCTCCAGCCATTTCCCGATGACAACCTTCTGCTGGTTACCGCCTGAGAGGGACGCCACAGGCAGGCTGACATTCCCTTTCATGCCGATGCCCGCGGCCACGCTCCGGGCGAGTTTGCGGACCTTGGCCGGCGCGATCCAGCCGCCGGATCCGATCTTGGTCATATTGGGCAAGGCAATGTTGTTCTCGATGGTGTCTGAAACCACCAAACCCTGCTGTTTGCGGTCCTCAGGTATGAGAACGATGCCGGCTTTGATGGCCGCCATCGGATCATCCGCTTTCAAGGTCCGGCCATCGAGCTGCACCGTGCCGCCGTGGCGGTGCTGTGCACCGGCGATGGCACGGACAAGTTCGGTTCGCCCGGCGCCGACGATCCCCGCAATTCCAAATATTTCGCCTTCGCGGACACTGAAGGACACGTCCGTGAAGTTCCCTGCCTTGTCGTGCAGGTCCTGAACCTGAAGCACGACTTTATCCGTGGGAGGGGGAACCTCGGGGAAGAGCCGCTCTACCGGACGGCCGACCATTTCCTCGACCAGCTGTTTCGGTGATACCTCACCGGAGGCGTGTTCGGTGATCTTGCGTCCATCCCGCAGGACAACGATGCGGGTGGCGATCTGAGCGATTTCGGCCAGACGGTGGCTGACGTAGATGAAGGAGACACCTTCGGCCTGAAGTGAGCGGACACAGTCGAATAGAGCTTCAGTTTCGGACTGGCCAAGCGCCGCCGTCGGTTCATCCAAGATGAGCAATGAAGCATTCAACATCAGGGCCTTGGCGATCTCCACCTGCTGCTGCCCGGCGACGCTCAGGTTCCGCACGGTGGCGTCCATGCCGCCCTTGAAGCCGAGCCGCTGAAGCTGAACCTTCGCTTTTTCACGCATTGAGCGTGCATCAAGGAAACCGCTGCGCATCGGCCACCGCCCGACCATGACGTTCTCGGCGACCGTCAGATCGGGGAGGAGGCGCATTTCCTGGTGAATAAGTCCGATGCCGGCGGCGATCGCATCGCCGGGGGTGGCAGGAGAGTAGGGTTCCCCGTTCCAGGTCATTGTTCCGGTGGTGGGCTGGGTGACGCCGGCGATGATGCTTGACAGTGTGGACTTTCCCGCACCGTTTTCTCCCAGAAGTGCGACGACTTCACCGGGATAGATGTCCAGGTCGACGTCCTGGACGGCGATGGTGCCGGGGTATTGTTTGGTGACTCCGCTGACTCGAAGGCCGCGGTTGTCCTCAGTACGCATTCTAGGCTCCGTTGATTAGCAGTGGCCGGGGGCGGGCGGCGCCGTGGCAGTGCCGCCCGCCGCCGGTTAGGGGTGGCTGGTGATGAAGGGTTCGACGTTTTCCTTCGTGGTCAGAACACCTTCCTGGAGCTGTTCAGCGGGAACTTCTTCACCGTTGGCCAGCTTGATCGCAGACTCCAGGGCGAGCTTGCCCATGGCCTGGGTGGGCTGGGTGATGGTGGCTGCCAAAGTTCCGTTCTTCACGGCTTCCAGGCCGGCTTTGTCACCGTCGAAACCGACAATGGTGACATCGTCGACGCCGGCGTTTCGGACCGCCTGGGCTGCACCGAGGGCAAGCGCGTCCGCACGGCCGAAGAAGATGTTGATATCGGGATTCGCCTGGAGCATGTCGGTGGCCAGTTGGTACCCCTCATCCTGCGCCCACTGCTGGGATGCCTGACGGGCTACTTCCTTGATTTCAGGAAACTGTTCCATTGCGGCGCTGAAACCTTCGTCGCGGGCCTGCTCGGGAGTGGTGCCGATCTGGCCCTGGATCACGCCCAACTGCCCCTCCCCATTGACCTGCTCTCCTACCCATTCACCCAGGGTCTTGGCGGCCGCAACGCTGTCGGTGGCGATGAACGTGTCACCGGGCTCGCCTTCAGGGTTGCGGTCCACGGCCACGATCGGGATATCGGCAGCCTTGGCGGCGCGCACGGGAACCGTGGCAGCGGTGGCGCCGGCGGGAATGTAGATGATCGCGTCGACCTGCTGGGTGATGAAGTCCTGGATCTGGGATACCTGGGTGTTGGAATCGCCCTTGGCATCGGCAACGACGACTTCGACGTCTTGTCCCTCGGCGGCTGCTTCTACCGATTGGCGAATCTGGTTGAAGAAATCTGCCTGCTGGTTGGCTACAGCCAGTCCGATGGTCATTTGGTCGTCGCCGCCGCCGGCGGTACCTCCGGCACCATTGCAGGCGGCGAGTGAAACGCTGGCCATGACGGCCGCAGCCGCCAGCGAGAATTTTCTAAACATTGTGTATCTCCTTTGATGAAACTGGGATTGGGCTGGAGGCCTCGGGCGCGTATGCGACAGGAGGCATCCGAAGGGGGTATTAGGAACGCTTGCGGCGGAGAACGTCGGCCATCACGGCGATGGCGATTACGGCGCCGATGACGATCTGTTGGATGAACGGCGAGACTCCCATGAGGTTCAGTCCGTTACGGAGGACACCAATAATGAGCACGCCGATGACGGTGCCACCGATGCGTCCCACGCCGCCGTTGAGGCTGGCGCCTCCGATCACGACTGCGGCGATGACGTCCAGTTCGTATCCGCCTCCGGCGCTGGGCTGGGAGGAGTCAAGCCGGCTGGCCAGGGCGATGCCTCCGAGCCCGGCGAGGGCTCCGGCTGCAATGTAGACCCAGATGGTGACCTTTTTGACGTGGATGCCGGCCAGCCGGGCGACTTCGGCGCCACCTCCGATGGCGTAGATCGAGCGGCCCGACGATCGGTACTTCAGCCACGCCCACCCCGCTGCGTAGAGGGCGAGGACGACCAGGAGGGTGACCGAAAAGAATCCGAGGTACCGTTCGGAGGAGAGGTTGAAGAACCACTCCGGGTACCCCACGATCTGCTGGCCGTCGGTGATGAGGTTGGCCAGGCCGCGCGCAATGGACATCATCGCCAGTGTTGCGATGAAGGGCGGCAACTGAGCGTAGGTGATGCCTAGGCCGTTCAGGCAGCCCGCCAGGGCGCCCACGCCGATCGCGGCGAGCATGGCCAACCACATTGGCCAGCCGCCGTCGTGCGAGAGCCAACCCAGTACCATGGTCGAAAGGCCAAGGACCGCTCCGACGGACAGGTCGATTCCGCCGGTGATGATGACCGCGGTCGCCCCGACCGCCAGAATGCCCAGGACCGTGACCTGGTCGAGAATGTTGATGAGGTTTCTGGTCGTTAGGAAGTTCGGGGCCGCGATGCTCAGAACGATAAATAGCACAAGGAGGCCGAGCAAGGCGCCGCCGCTGCCCGAGAAGAAGCGTGCGCTGAGGGTGGAAAAGATGGGCGCCTTGGCGTCGGCTCCTGCGGGATCCGCTCCGCCGGGGCGGTGGGCTAATTGTTGACTCATGGTTGACTCCGTTGGCAGTTGAGGTTGGGCTAGTTCATGAACATTCCGCCATCAATGTTGATGGCCTGTCCGGTGATGTAGCTTCCTGCATCGGAAGCCAAAAACAGCAGGAGGTTGGCGACGTCCGTGGCTTCGGCCGGCCGTTTGAGCGGAATCCCGTCGATCCATTCCTGGATCAGCTCACCCGGCTTGTAGTCGCCCAGCCGTCTTCCCCACTCCCGGTCGTTGTATTCCCACATCTCGGTTTTGACGATGCCAGGGCAGTAACTGTTGACCCGGACACCGGAAGGGGCGAGTTCCTTCGCCAGGGACTGACTCAGCCCTATGACACCGAACTTGCTGGCCGCGTAGTGCGGAGTGTAAATGAAGCCCTGACGTCCCTGTCCGCTGGAGGCGTTCAGGATGACGCCCTTCCCGCTGGCTCTCAGCAGGCCAGCGGCCTCACGGCAGCACAGGAAGACGGCAGTTGTGTTGACCGCGAGAACCTTGTTGAACTCCTCGAGGCTAAGATCTTCCAGGTTGGAAATGGTGATGATGCCCGCGTTGTTCACCAGAACGTCCAAGCCGCCCCACAGATCAACGACCCGGGCGAAAGCTGCCTTGACCTGTGCTTCGTCCGTGACGTCGGCGACAGCATGCTCGGCGTCATATCCCGCTTCGCGAAGCTGCGCGGCCGAGTCCGAGACGAGGGGGTTCCGGTCGACCAGGAGCACCGAGGCGCCGGCTTCAGCAAAAGCCTGGGCTATCCCAAAGCCGATCCCGCTCCCGCCCCCGGTCACCATGACCCGGCGGCTCCTGAAGTGACCCGCAAAGATTTCCGATCCGACAGGGTTCATTGTCCTGAGCCTTTCGCTGTGGACGCCAAGGCGCCGTCCTGCTGTTGGGTGGTGCCGGGTTCTTCCCCGGGAGTCCAGCGCGCACGGGACACTGCCCTGGCCCAGCTGAGCTTTCTGGCATTCGCTTCTGCTGCTGGCAGGTCCGGGGCGATCTCGGTACGGTTGCGGGGCATCGCGTCGATTTCATCGGCACTGCAGAGTCCGCTCTGGACGGCGGCCATATGGGCCACGCCCAAGGCTGACAGATCCGGGATGGTGCTGCGCAGTACCGTCCGCTGGCTCAGGTTGGCCTGCATCTGCATCAACCAGGCGTTGGAGGTCGGCCCGCCGTCAGCCAGGACCGAGCCGATGCGGGTCGTGGTCGACTTCTCTGCTGCTGAGAGGACGTCCTCAATCTGAAGCGCAATGGATTCGAAGGCTGCCCGGGCTAGGTGAGCGCTTGTGGTGCCTAGATTGAAGCCGCTGATGGCAGCCTCCGCCCGTTCGTCCCACCAGGGAGCTCCGAGCCCGGCGAAGGCGGGAACGACATTGACGCCTCCGCTGCTCTCCACCGTTCGAGCCAGGGAGTCCAAATGTGCCACGTCGGTGCCCAGCACCTGGGCGAGCCACACGGCTGTGGCGCCGGTCGCGAGAATATTACCTTCAAACGCATACCGGGGTGTCCCGTCGTGCCAGGCGAGGGTGCGCACAAGTCCCTCCAACTGACCGCTGATCCCCTCCCGATTCAGGAGGCCCATGATGGAGCTGCCCGTGCCGTAGGTTGCCTTGACTGCTCCGGCTTCACGGATTCCGTGTGCGTAGAGGGCCGAGTGGGAATCACCCAGCACCGCGCACACTGCCGCACCGACAGCATCCGTTCCCAGCAAGGACCGGGTCGGGGCGTTGGAGGCCACGACTTCAGGCAGGACCTCGGAGGGGACCCGGAAGAGGTCAAGGAGACCGGTGTCCCAATCAACCGCGTCCAGGTTCAACAGCTGAGTACGGCTCGCGTTCCCGGCTTCGATGCGGTGCTCGCCGGTCAGGCAGTTCACGAGCCAGGAATCCACCGTTCCGGCAGCTATCTTTCCCGCCCGGCTCAGCCGCCGGTCAGGATCTACATCGTCCAGCAGCCACTGCAGCTTCAGCGCCGAGAACATCGGATCGATCGGCAGCCCGGAAACACGCTGCACCATAGGTCCGGCTCCATCGGAGATGAGTTCCTTCGCACGCTGCACCGTGCGACGGTCCTGCCATCCCAGGATCGGGCCGAGCGGAGCACCCGTGATCCTGTCCCAGATCATGATGGATTCCCGCTGGGTGCTCAAACCGATGCCGGCAACGGCGGATGATCCGAGCCCCTTGAGGCTTGCACCGATGGCTGAGGTAACACTGTTCCTGATGTCCAGCGGATCCTGCTCAACCCATCCCGGCTGTGGATGTTGTTGGGTGAGACTCACCTGGGCGCGTCCGGAAATACTTCCGGCCGCATCCATGACGAGTGCTTTGGTGGCGCTAGTGCCCTGATCCACTGCAATGACGACAGACGACCCGGCAGCGGCACCGATGTGTTCAGTCACGGTTCAATGCTCCACGGGCAGCATTGGCGATGTCCTCAGCCTCGAGGCCGAAGTGCTCAAGCAGGTATTGGGTGCTGCCCGTAGGTGCGAAATCCTTCAGACCCAAGATGCGCAGCGGGACGCGCGCTTCATCCTCGAGCTGACCGACGATACTGGCGACGGCCGCGCCCAGCCCGCCGGCCACGTTGGCTTCCTCGGCAGTGACGATGGCCCGGGTCTCCCGTGCGGCAGCGGTGATGGCTGCCTCATCAAGGGGGCTCAGGTAGGTCGCGTTCAGCACCCGGGCAGAGATCCCGTCAGCCTCAAGTGAAGCTGCTGCCCAGAGGGCCCGGGACACTTCGGTGCCGGCGGCGATGATGGTCATGTCCGAGCCTTCGCGGGCCACGACGAACTTGCCGCGTTCAAAGCTGGGGTCATGGTCGGAAACCTTCGGCACTTTGAAGCGGCCGACGCGGATATAGGTGGGGCGCGGGTTCGCGACGGCGTTGCGGATCGCGGCGCGGGTCTGGTCCCCGTCGGCCGGTACCACAATGTCCAGACCGGGCAGCGCCCGGAGCCAGGAGAAGTCCTCGACGGAGTGGTGCGTAGGGCCCAGCTCTCCGTACGCCATGCCAGGGCTCATGCCGCACAGGATGACGTTGTGCTGGCTGTACGCGACGTCGGCCTTGATCTGTTCCAGCGAGCGTCCGGTCAGGAATGGGCCCGCCGCGCAGACGAAGGGGATAAGGCCGGCATTGGCCAGACCGGCACTGACGCCCACCATGTTCTGCTCGGCAATACCGACATTGATTAGGCGGTCGGGAAACTCATCGCGGAACTTGTTCAGGTTACTTGAACCTACAGAGTCGTTGCAGACCGCAACGATGCGCTCGTTGGTCCTTGCAAGCTGGATCAGTTCATCGGCGAAATCCTGCCGGTTGTCGAAAGTGGGCGCTTCCTTGAGCGCGGGGGCGGTGGTCATGACAGCTCCTGGAATGCCTGGGTGGTTTGTTCTTTCGAGGGCACCTTGTGGTGCCATTCGACGCGGTCCTCGATGAAGGACACGCCTTTGCCCTTGATGGTGTTGGCAATGACGGCCACAGGGGACCCCGTCGTGGAGGGTGCCATCGCTTCGAGAAGTGCGTTGTAGTCATGGCCGTCGACGATCCTGACCTCAAGACCGAAAGCGGCGAGGCGGGCGTCGAGCGGATCCAATCCGTTAGTGTCCTCGGTGCCGGCGCCCTGCTGCAGGCGGTTGCGGTCGACGATGACGTGAAGGTTTTCCAGCTTCTGGTGCGACGCGGACATCAGCGCCTCCCAGTTGCTGCCTTCCTGCATCTCACCGTCGCCAAGGACCACGTACACATTTGAATTGTTGCCTCGGAGCCTGGCGCCGATGGCAGCCCCGACGGCGACGGGAAGTCCATGGCCCAAAGGACCGGTGTTGGTCTCAACCCCGGGGACTTTAACCCGGTTCGGATGCCCGTTCAGGGCCGACATGGGTTCCATGAACGTCCTGAGCTCATCAGCGGAGAAGAACCCGCAGTGAGCGAGCGTGGAGTAGAGGGCGGCCGCGCAGTGGCCCTTGCTGAGGACGAAGTGATCGCGTCCGTCCTTACGGGGATCTTCCGGGTCGACATCCAGCACGGCGTCGAAGAGCACGGTGAGGATGTCCGTCACCGAGAAATCTCCGCCGATGTGACCCTGCCCCGCGGTGGAAATCATGTCCAGGATCGAGCGCCTAGTGGCTTGAGCCCGCTCGTGCAGTTTCTCGGCGCGGAACGAGGCATCACCTTTCAAAAGATCCTTTCGAAGAGACCGCCACTCCGCGGCCTGTGAAACATCTGCAGTTAGCATGACGCATATCCATTCACTAGTGACTGTATGTGAATATGTTATGTGGGTCACACTGCGGTGTCAATGGATGAACGGCAGCAAGCGGGTGAGCGAGACCTCTGTTGCAGGGGTCGACAACACAGCTGAGGTGCATCTGAACAGCCGAAACGGCCCGCAGCCCCTCCGTATTCGCGTATCTGGGTGCTTGTGTAGGGCGGGTACGGGAACTGGTGGTTTGTCGTGTAGGTGTGCTTGGTCCGGACGGGGAGTGAAGACCCCGGTTGCCCGCCTGATGCCTCGGCGGGAGCGGGTCTCGCCAAATAGCGGGATCGGTGTTGTCATGGATTCAGAAGCCCGGCTGGTTCTCTGAGGGGGGTGACGGTGAGCGCCACTAGTCCCGATCCCGTTTTTGGCCGACAGGATCTGAGGAAGTCCCTGCTCGTGGTCGGTGGGTTCGCCCGTGACAGGGACCCAAGGATCACCTGCCCGCATGCCTAGTCGTTCGGCGTCTTATATTGAGATCTCTCAACGGACAGTTTCGCGGGCGGGTCCAACGCGGCAGGGGAACGATCAATGTGGGTGCGAAGCCGCAAAAACTGCGGCTCATTACCGCGTCGGCGGTGTGCCACCCGGCCGGCTCAGCTCGCAAGCGCGGAGTGAGGGCCGCACCGGCGTGGACCTCACTACAAGGCTATTTCAGGGGTTAACCCCTGCCCAGGGTCGACCCGGCTGCAATGGCGTCGTTGTTGGAGAAGACAAAAGCGGCGCTGCACAGGTCGGCCAATAACTTGCGATTCGCCTCTGCGAGGGTGCGGAGGCCGAGGTCGCACTACTGCGTCACACCTTTGTAGGCAATGTCGCGCCAATGTTCGCGACTTTTGGCGATCGTGGTCCGGGTATTACTGACTGTCCTCGCGGTCCCGTAGGCGCAATTCGGGCAGGAGCGCGGGGCGGAGGACGGCTTCGAGGGGCTCAAGGACCGCTCAAACGTCCAACGCCACCTTCTGAAGAAAACCGTTTTGGAAGTGATTGAGGATGAGAAGATCCCTTGGTTGAACCCAGGCTCTCAACCTCCCTTCGGCACCATCACTGAGACACTTCACGCTGAGACGCGTTTTGAAACACCCTTCGGACATGCAAACGCCAGCGGATTGGATGCTTGTATGGAGGGATGTCAGAGTGTCCTGGGAAGCTTTAGGTTTAGAGACGCACTGGGGTGAACTGTGGTCCGATCGGCGTCCGTCAGGTGAGGGCATTTACTTCGTAGGTATGGCCTGCTGCGCGCAGCCGATTTACCAGGACGTCGCCGAGGGCGGTCGCCGGGGTCAGCGATCCTGCGGCGGGCGGCAGGCGGTCGCCGTCCAGGGCAAGTGAGAGCGCTGTCTCCCCGGCCATCACGGCGGTGGCGGCGTATCCCGGGTCGCCGGGCCCGGCTGCGACGGCCCGGTACCGCCGGCCGCTCTCGGTGGAAGCAGTCACCTGGGAACGGAACCAGCCTGAGCGCCGCGCGGCCTCGCTCGGGCCCGCGCCGGGCGACGGAAGGACGCGGTCCAGTAGTTTCCTCGTGGGAGGCAGGGCCAGTGCGGCCCCGAACATCCGTAGGCCAAGCGCCGTCGCTCCGGCGATGACGGCGCCGGCGGGCCCCCGGCCCATACCCATCACTTCGCCGTACCGCAGGGACCGGCCGTAGGCCCAACCCTGCAGGGCGTTGCTGCGACGCACGATCCGCGTGTTCGCTGACGCCATGATGAAGGGTGCGGTCCGCAGGCCGTCCTCCGCACGGCCGACCCACCCCAGGTCCGCCGGCTGCCGGGTCTCGGGCTCCGCCGTCCGGTCCGGACTAAGGGAGTAGGGATCGCCCGCGAGCGATCGCAGCACAGGATCCGACCTCATGCCCTCGAGCTGACCACGCATCGATTCGATGGTGCCGCCGCTGAAGCCACCCTTGGCCCTGGCGACGAGTCGCACCTCGGTCAGTCCGCCCGCGCCGTCGGCCTCCACGGCCTGGTGTAGGAGGAGCACTGCGAGGTCCGACGGGACGGAGTCGTAGCCGCAGGCATGGACGATCCGTGCACCGGTGGTCCTTGCCAGGGCGTCGCAACGGTCGATGGCTTCACGGAGGAAGGACACCTCGCCGGTCAGGTCCCCGTAGTGGGTGCCAGCGCGGGCACACGCCTCGACGACGGGCAGTCCGTACTTCGCGTAGGGACCCACCGCGGTGAAGAGAACCCGGGTGCCCGCGGCCAGCGCAGCAAGCGAGTCAGGGTGATCCGAGTCGGCCTCGATGAGGGCCCAGTCGTGTGCGGCGACGGGCAGCCTGGACCGTACAGCCTCGAGCTTCACTCTCGACCTCCCGGCGAGCCCCACGCGCAGGTCCGGCGGAGCGTGGTCCGCAAGGTATCCTGCGATCAGTTCACCGACGAAGCCGGTCGCACCGAAGAGGACGAGGTCGTAGTCGCGCGCTGGGGCCTCCATGCCAGCAGTCTTACACGGCGGCGCCCGGACCGACGCCGGGAAGTGCCTACCTCCCCTGCAGTCGAAGCGCCCTGTCACCCTGAAACTAGATCCCAGCCCGTGGCGCTGATTTGGGTTCCCTAGGGGATGACGCGGGCACGCTCTTCGAACCAGGGGGACTCGTGAGGGACAACGCAGAACAGCAGCCCGGCGGGATCTTTCAACACGACCCATGTTCGCCCTTGGCCAACGATTTCTGCACCCAACGTGACCAGACGTTGCACCTCGGCATCCACATCGTCGGTTTCAATATCCAGATGTAACCGAGCGGCTGCGGCTCCCACATTTTGAAGCCCGACCCAGGACATGGCAGCGGGGCCGACGAGGCCGGTGAATTCCGGATGCTCCTCCACCTGCCTCGGTTCTGCGAGCAGGGCGGAACCCCAAAAGGCTCGAGTCTTGACGAACACCTCGTCCGGGGCGTCGATGACTACTTCGCGGAGCAGGATCCGATGCATCGCTTCACTGCATCACCTGCACACGGTCGATGACAAGGGACGGGTAAGGAACTCGACCCTTCGATCACAGGTCGGCAAGGCCGCTACCTTGACTGTACGTAACCCGATTCCCCGCTGCTCCTATCGGCACGTGCGGTAGCCGCTCGATGGCCGCTGCAGAAGATGGTGCTCGTTTGACCCGAGCGGCAAGGATGGCCCTGTTGTTCGCGAATACCAGGGGTTCGATAAGCAGCGGATAGTCCGGTTCGTCAGGTTCACGCTGTGCGACGTCGAGGAGGGTCTTGATGACCGTGAGTGGGGTTCTGAGCTTGTGCGAGGCGCTGGCCGCGAATCGTTCCTGACTGCCGAAGGCGTCCTCGAGGCGCCCGAGCATCTGGTCGAAGGCGTCGGCAAGCTGCCTGAATTTGTCCCGGAGGCCCTGCATCGGGATGGTCGAAGCTGCCGTCTCCAGCGGCCTCAATGGCGGTATGTACGGCGTGCAAGGGGCGCAGCACCCGGCCGGCGGGAAACCAGCCGCCCGTGCTGCCGATCACTGCAAGTGCCACGAGCGCCAGGCCTCCCAGGCCTCCCAGGCCAACGATGACCCCGAGTATTTCTGTCCGGGATGCCACGTACCCGCCGTTAGTTGGTTTTTCGGTCAGTTTCCTATGCCGAGTACCGTGTCGGTGGGGCGCGTCTGGCCGCTGATTTTGCCTGGCGTTCGGCGGCGAGAAGGGGCTGGAGCAGAAGCGAGGCCTCGTGTTCGGTCAGGGCCTGCGGAAAGCTGATTGCAAGGTGCCCGACGGTCAGGGCCGCGGCCATCCAGTAGGTTCCCTCGGTGCTGCCGGTGACCCGGGCGATCATGATCCGCAGCCGCGCCTGATCGATGCGTCCTGCATAGCCGGCGAGAGCTGCCACGGCGGCTGCATAGGCGGTATGCGTCTGGATCAGGGCGTGGTGCTCGGCGGCTGCCTGCAGGGCAGCGGGGGTCCAGTGGCTGTTGAAGATTCGGGGGGAGGGAAGCGCTTGGGTCCTCATGTTTTTTCCTCAAGGGACTATTGCGGGAGTTGCCGGCGGCACTGGCCGACCGGCAACGCCCAATCCAGGCGGGCCAACGGCATGGGGATGCGCGCCGCGCAACGACCGTGCCGCCGATGAGCAGCAGCACTCGATCAGCACTGGGGTTCGCAGGCCTTCCTCAAGTCCTCCAAGTGCTCGTGGCACAGATGGTTTGGGGCCTAGAGGATGCCGTCCCGGGCTGCGGCGTAGATGCTCGGCACGCTTCCGAGTCCTAGCCTCTGCCGGTGTCGGGGACGTTGCGCCGAGGCAGGTGAAGGGCTCCTAGTGTGCTGATGCCGCAGATGATTGCGGCGATGATGAATGCCGGGCCGGGTTCGAATGTTTCGATCAGGGCGCCAACCAGTGTTGCTCCCATAGCCTGTCCCAGGACGAGGCTGATGAAGAGCACTGAGGTTCCTGTGGCGCTGCTCTTTGCCGTCCGTGCCGCCCAGATGATGAGCACCGATGTTGCGGCAGTGTAGGCCAGACCGAACAGTGCCGCCGCGCCGAAGCTGGCGGCGATGCTTTGCGGTGCGATGGCGAAGGTCGCGGTCGTGATTGCGACGCCCAGCACAGTGACCGGCCAAGTTGTCTGAATGGTATGCCGAGCAAGCCACGGGGACGTGAGTGCCGCTGCGGCTCCACCGGCACCGAGTGCAATCCACGCGGCGGCAGAGGATTCAACTGTCATCCCGCCAAGGCCTTCAAGAAGAGCCCGGCCGTGGACCCAGATCGCGGAACTGCCTAGGCCGAAAATGAAGGCGGCCGTGACCGGACGCCTAAGCAGATATAGACCGGCCCTTCGATGCCGCGTCCCGGGTGCCGTCGGCCGGCGGGAACCAGGACGGGAACCCCGGGCGGAATCACCGCAGGAGGTATCTGACTGCAGTACGCCGATCATCGCACTGAAGGAGACGACAGCAATCAGTGCCCAGGCAAGGCGCCAAGAGGACCCAAGAACCAAGGAGAAGGTCCCGGCAGCAATGACGCCGAAACCAGTACCTGAGTTCACGACCGATTGAAGCCTGTCCTGCCCTGCTGGCTCGAAATTGCGTTGCACCAGTTCAACCAGGGCCGGGGAGGCAAAACCGGCACCCATTCCTGCAAGAAGTACCGCTCCCACGAACACCGTCGTGCCCGGGGCCGCAGCGATCAACGCACTGCCTCCGGTGGCCGTCAACCCGGCGAGGACAACGACCAAGCGGGGGCGGGTCGGCGCAAAGCGGAATCCGAGCATCGCTGAGACGCAGTAGGTGACGGAGGCGCCGGACGCCAGCAGACCCCCGACCGTGGGAGTGAGGGCGAAGGCCGCCGAGAAGGCAGGAAGGAAGAGACCGTACCCCAGCCTCGCCAGGCCGTAGGTGGCGCCGATGAGTGTTACGCATGCCGCGGTGAATACCGGACCGGCGCCCGTCCGCTCTTGGTGTAACGACCGTTTCATTGAAACGAACGTTATAGGATGTGAGTTATGGATGTACAGCCCAGTACGCGGGAACGCTTGCTTGACGCCACCGAAGATCTGGCCTTCACGCAAGGGGTGGCGGCCACGCCCGTGGACGAAATTCTCCGCAGTGCGGGTGTGGCCCCGGCGACCCTGTACGCGCACTTCGGCAACAAGGAAGGTCTGATCACCCAGGCGCTAGAACGTCGCCTGATGCGCTGGGATGAGGCGTGGCAGCTGGCCATCGATGAAGCCTCCACCCCCAGGGAAAAGCTGCTGGCGGTATTCCCGGCCCTTACGGAGTACCGAAGGGGTGTGACTGCTGCCCGATGGTGCGCATTCCTTGGGGTAGCTGCTGAATCACCTCGTCCAGGACCGGAACTGCAGAAGGCTCTGGCCAGTGACACGCAATTGCTGACATCGCGGCTTAGAGAGCTGGCAGTCCCGGTCGTCGGCGCAAACCACGTAGACGCCCTGGTCGCGCAACTCGTCCTCGTCTACACCGGGGTGCTCGGAATGCTGCTCCGGGGAATGGACGCTGAAAGAGCCGTTGAGCTCGGACTTCACATCGCCGGCGCCGCTGTCGAAGCCGCTGCAGGTACCCGTAGCTAACCAGCAGGGACCATCCCGTGGACGTCCACAGTGAGCACATCCACACTGAAAGCTCCCTATTTCGGTGCACCGGTCTTCTGAAGGGGGCAGAAATGCCGCCTTCCACGATGCAACGCGGATCAGCTCCGAACAAACCCGAGGCTGGCGAAGCATTCCAACTAAAACCTTTCGGGCGCTCGGGTGCGGGACTGTGGAGAAAAAGGTTCCTTGGGCTCTTACGGTGATTGCAACACTTAGCGGACAGCACCCTGTCAATGCGCGGTACGTTTGTCGAAAATGCCTTCAGCGCGGATAAGTGAGGGTGTGGACAGTGTCCACACTTCGGGTCTCGGGCTGGGCCGTATCGGTGCCGGACTGGTCCGGATTGCGAGGTTTTCGGGGGAGCGGCGTTTGCGGGGCAGGTGTCCGGTTCGAGTCCCACTTCGGGTACAAGTTCCTACTCCTTCATGGGGGAGTGGCCCTGCAACTGCATGACTGTGGTCACGGTTAGGACCTGGTCATCCTCCTTGAGCAGTTCATGCGAGGGAGCCACCGTAGGTTGACGACTGATGAGCACCATCGCTACGAGCAGACCTAGGTTGGGATGACCTCCCGTTTGCTCGCTGGCGGCTGCACACATACAGGACGCGGCGACGTGAATCCGGGAGCGACCCTCAGACCCTGTCATTTGGGGATAAGCCGAGGCCTGCTCCGTCTGGCCAGAAGTCACGGAAACCCGGGGCGGTCTTCACTATCGGTATCGCTAAGGTAGGTGAAGCAGTGGAGTATTCAATAGTGCAACGATGGGGTCAAGATGGTGACAATAGCCGAGGATAGCTTGAATCCGGTGATTCCGGATGCGTGGGAGCTCAGCGCGCAGGGAGCCGGTGCGCTGGCGGTAGCCATTGTCGTGGTGGCCCTCATCAGCATCGCGCGGTCACGCCACCTGACCAGAACGGCGCAGGCCGTTTGGGTCTTGATGGTGCTCGCTTTTCCTATCCTCGGTCCGGCTTCCTGGTTCGTCGTTGGCCGGCGTAGCGCAGCACCCACCTCGAGCCACCTGCAAAGCATCGCGCCGACGGCCGGGAGCCATGACGACTGGTAACCGCGACGGCCGTAGGCGCACTGCGGGATTCCTCAGCGGGCGGTTCTCCGGGCGGGCCGGACACGACCTGGGCAGATCGGCTTCCGCCCCGGGCAGCAAGCCCGCCTCATGGGCGGGCGTTGAGGTTGTAGATTTCGTTCTTTTCGGCGGCTGTGAGGTCGGTGCCCGCCAGGATGTCCTGCAGCACCGCGGACTTTCCCGCGAGGTACCGGTCGATGTCTATGTTCGTCTCGGCCGTGAGCCGGGATTTCACCGCACCGTAGCGCTCCCGCAGCCCGGGGTCGGCACGCAGTGCGTCGCGGACCGCCAATTGGTCCGCAGGGGCAGGCTGCCGTCGAAGATCTCGTGCCCCCTGCCCCCTGTCCCCGGCATGGCTCTGGCCCCTGGTGCTCTAAGTTGCTGTCATATCAGTGTGACGACGATCTTGCCGGCCCCGCCCGCGGAGAGCTCGTGCGCTTCCCGAATCGATGCGAGGGGCAGGACGTGGTCGACACGAGGGCTGTACAGGCCGAGCCGGCCGAGGTTGGCTGCGTGGTCGAGAAGGGAGGAGTCGTTGACGGCGTCCACTTTGCGGAGGCCCAGCCGTGCGGCTCCCTCTGCGTCGATGACGGTGGTGACACGGGAGGTGTCTCCGACGATGTCCACCAGGTCCGGAAGCGATGCCGATGGCGCCGAATGCAGGGCGGCATCGGTCCCCTCAGGTGCCAGTGCCTTGACGCGGTCGGCCAGGCCCGGCCCGTAGGTCGTCGTTGCTACTCCGAGCTTCTCGAGGTATTCGTGGTTCTCAGGCCGCGCCGTGCCGATCACACGGGCACCGGCAGCCAGCGCGAAGGCCGCGGCAGCGCTCCCTACGGCACCTGAAGCACCCTCGATCAGGAACGTCTTGCCTGACAGGTCCCCGAGCGCGTTGAGCACCCCTGCAGCCGTGGCGGAGGCGAGCCCGGCTGCGGCCGCCTGTTCCACCGACCAGTTGGAAGGAACACCGCTCCAGGCCGTGAGCACTGCGAACTCCGCAGTGGTATCACTCACGCCTCCAAGTCCGAAAACGAGGTCCCCGACACGTGCGTTCGAGACGCCCTCTCCGACCTCGTCAATGACTCCGACGGCATCCCGTCCAGGTATTGCAGGCAGCCCGATGGGAAGCACCTCCTGTAGGACACCAGAACGCAGCAGGTAATCGATCGGGTTGACGCTCACCGCCAGCACCTTGATCCGGACGGAACTCGCTGTAGCGTGGGGTTCGGTGGTTTCCTCGATGGTCATCACGTCCGGGTTCCCGTACTCGTGATAGCGCGCAGCCCGCATGGGGTCTCCTCAACTTCCCGTACAGGGCGTTTCCCTGCAGCAGCGCCAGCCTAGAACCTGACGCTAACGTCAGGTGCAAATTGCTGCTGGGCGACCGGCCGATGCGCTCGTCAAGGTGCGGTTCGTTGCATCGTCACCGCGCCGGGCATCACGAGCACCAGGGACCTTCAGCGAGCCTCGGTGACTCTGGGCGGGGTGAGCTCGGGGCCAGTCCTGCGCGGGCACACCATCGCCATCACCGACGACTGTGCCGAGATCCTGACCCTGCCGACGCAGGCCACTGACGCTGAGCCAGCACCGGTGGCCTTGTGTGTGGGTGCCGCATTTCAACTTGGCGAACCGGACGGCGACGCGCTGCAACGGGTGAAAAGTGTTCCGGCTCCCACAGCAACCCGCGGCGGACTGCCTGCCGTCGGGCAGCCTTGAGGCTAGACAGCCTCAAGCGACCGGGCGTTTGAGGCGGTGATGAGGACATCGAGACGTGCACTCGCCTCGTGCAGTTCAGCGATGCGGTGCGCCAGCGCCTCGCGCTCGGACTGCAGCATCGCCTGCTGTTCCTTGGTGGTGCCTCCTGTGTCGATGCAGGGCAGCAGTTCCGCGATGCGGCGGCTGCTCAGCCCCGCCGCGTACAAGGTCTGGAAAAACCTGACACGGTCCACCGCGCTGTTTTCGAACTCGCGCTGGCCGCCGGCCGTGCGCGTGCTCTCCAGCAGTCCCTGCTCCTCGTAGTACCGCAGCGCCCGCACACTCACACCAGACTGCCGGGCCAGTTCACCAATGCGCATCGACGCTCCCTTCGTGCGGTGTATTCGACCATGACCGCCATAGATTTGCACCTGACGTTAGCGTCAGGTCCTAGCGTAATTTTATGACTTCTCTCTTCGATGATCTGCCCCTCGGCGAACTGCGCCTCCCCAACCGGATCGTCATGTCTCCCATGACGCGGGTACGCTCCGGTGTTGAGGGACTCGCCACGGCATCCATGGCAACCTACTATGCACAGCGGGCGACCGCTGGATTGATCATCTCGGAAGGCATCCAGCCGAGCCTGGAAGGACAGTCGAATCCACTCACGCCGGGTCTGTATAACGTCGCGCAGATTGACTCCTGGCGGCAGGTCACATCAGCCGTGCACGTCAACGGCGGCCGGATCTTCGCCCAGATCATGCACGCCGGCAGGATCAGTCACCCCGACACCACCGGCCGTCAGGCGGTTGCGCCCTCGGCGGTTGCAGCCCGTGACGCCTATGTCTTCACCCCCTCGGGCCCGCAGCCGGCGCCCGTGCCGCGCGCTCTTGGGACCAGGGAAGTCCCCGGTGTGGCGGAGTCGTACGCGACGGCGGCGCGGGGGGCCATGGAGGCAGGGTTCGACGGCGTTGAACTGCACGGCGCAAACGGATATCTGATCGGGCAGTTCCTGTCGAGCAATGCCAACCTCCGCACCGACCGCTACGGCGGAACCGTCACCGGACGCATCCGCTTTGCCGTGGAAGCCGTGACGGCGACGGCCGATGCGATCGGGGCGGACCGCGTTGGGCTGCGGGTGTCACCCGGCGCGGGGATCTGGGACGTGAGTGAGCCGGAGATCCCCGAGCTGTACGGGGCGCTGCTCGAAGAACTGGCCCCGCTTGGCCTGGCCTACCTCCACGTGGCCGCAAGCCCGGAAGAAGACGTGATCCGCGGCCTGCGCCGGGCATGGGAGGGCACTCTGATCGTCAATCCGTCGAAGCCCGGCAGCCCCGCTCCCTCGACGCGCGAAGATGCCGAGCGTTGGCTTCTTAAGGGAGCAGATCTGATCTCCTTCGGGCGGGCATTCCTGGCCAATCCCGACCTCGTCGAACGCCTGCGCGAGGACCACCCTCTCGCCGTGGCCGATGTTGACACCTACTACCAAGGCGGTGACGAAGGCTACATCACCTACCAGCCCTTCTCCGCGCCATCCGACCTGGTCGCCACAGAGGGCTAAGGAGACGCCCTCTGCCATGCCGACTCACGCCCACCGCAATGCCGCACCGGCTTGCGGTGGGAAAGCGTGTTCGCGCGGCAGGGTCGGCTCGGACGCGGGTGCCGCTGCCGGGGAAGGCCTCTGGTGGGAAGAGGTGCGGTGCGGACGATGTCCACACTTGGGGTGGGTGCCTCCTTTCTCGCGGAGCCCGGTTGGGGCATGCTCACTCCTTCATGGGGGAGCGGGGGCGTAGGTGCGTGACATTGGTGAAAGTTTCTTGAACGGGCCATCCTCCTCGCCGAACAGCCCCGGCGAGGCAGCTACCGGGACTCCGCGTTGAAGCGGCACAGGGCGGACCTAACCGGGCATCGACGTAGGGGCAGGGACGCATTACCTGTGGGTTTGTCGTCGTACGGCGGAACTGTGTCGTTTCCGACGAGGAGGCTGTCATGGATGGACATTCCCGCCTGGCCAAAGACACGATTAATGCCCCGGTGGTTGCGGCACGAGGCCTGGCCTGGGACACCTGATGGTGACGCTCACCGCAGGGGGTTGACTGGATGGTGGAGGTGGGGTTTCACGCGGTAGAAGTTGTGATGCCGCCGCTGTGAATGGGACGAACTTCAACTCCGCCGGTGCTTGTGCGGACTGCCGGATTCATGCGGGCGATCGCTATTGCGGCCTCAAGGTCGGGAGCTTCGAGGACATAGAATCCAGCCACGAACTGCTCGGCATTCACGAAGGGGCCGGCTGTTGTGCCGGCTTGGCGGATTGATACGGCGGATGCGCGTGGGGTGAGGGCGTAAGCAAGGGACATGGAGCCCGAGGCTTGAAGGTCCCGTGCGTGTCGGTCGTTCTCCGCGAGCTCGGACGCTGCTGCTTCTACAGCATGAAGGGATTCGTCCGTGTAGATGAGGATGGCGAATTGAGGCATCAGTCGACCTTTCGATTAGTTGATTGGTCTTGCATATGAGGGAGGAGGAGAATCCTCGATTCGGAAGCGGGAGGGGGCACGGCTCGATGAAGGTGTAGGAGTGCGCCTACTGTACGACGGGGTTTTGATGTCCATCGATGATTTCACGCACGTTGTCGAGGTCACAGGCATGAACCGATGTCTCCGCTTGCCTCATCCCGCCATCGTTACTTATCGACCCTCCAAGCAAAAACCTGAGACGAAACACGGTAGGAGAAGTTACTGAGACGAAGAACGGCGCGTACTTCCGGGGGCGGTTACCCAGCGTCAGACTGCTGAGCCTGTCCTGTTTAGCTTTAGGTTTCCGAGACGCTCTAGAACGGCTCGGCGTCGCGGCCGCAGCGCTCAGGTTTCTGGCCCAGGCACCTTCACCCATCCGAACCGGCGGCACCCGGCGCGTCGTCCCACAGGCATCGGCACACAATCCGTGCAGCAGATACCCTCACCGCGCGTTAGGAAGCAACGAACTCGCCGAGCGCGGCCAACAGGCGGTCGACGTCACTGTTGTTGTTGTACGGTGCCAGACCTATTCGCAGGGCCGCGCTGTCCTTAAGGTTCAGGCGGCGGAAGGCCTCGTACGCGTAGAAAGAGCCGGCTGGCGCCAGAATGTTCCGATCCGCGAGGAACCGGTAGGCGTTCGCGGAGGACCGGTCCGGGAACGTCACCAGCAGTGTCGGTGTCCGGTCCTGGGCTTTAGAGTGCAGCGTGACGGCGTCGCCCAGTTCGGCCAGCCCGATCTCTATGCGGGAGCGCATCGCGAGCTCGTGCTCATCGACGGCGTGTGCGGATTCGAGAAGGCGCGCACGGCGGCCGGTTGCGGCACCGGGCGCGATCGCGGCGAGGAAATCCACGCCTGCCGTGACGCCGGCCATAATCTCGTACGGGAGGGTGCCGAACTCGAACCGCTCAGGAACCTCGTTCGTAGACGGCAGCAGCTTGTCCGGCTGCAGCGACTCCAGCAGCTCCGGGTCGGCCACGAGAACACCGCAGTGAGGTCCGAGGAATTTGTAGGGCGAACAGGCGAAGAAGTCAGCTCCCAGCGCCTTCACGTCGACCGCCGCATGAGCGGTGTAGTGCACCCCGTCCACGTAGACCAGTGCGCCGACCGTGTGAGCGGCGTCGGCGATGCGACGCACCGGCGGTTTGGTGCCGAGCAGGTTCGAAGCGGCGGTGATCGCGACAAGCTTCGTGCGCTCGGTGATCGCGGCTGCAAGGGACGCTTCGTTGATTTCCGTGGTCTCGGGGTCGAAATCGATCCAGCGTACGGTGGCGCCGGCCGCGTCGGCTGCTTGCAGCCAGGGGCGGATATTGGCGTCATGGTCCAGGCGTGAGACCACGACCTCGTCACCTGGTTGCCAGGTCTTGGCGAGGTGGCGGGAGAAGTCGTAGGTGAGCTGCGTGGCGCTTCGCCCGTAGACGACACCGCGGGGATGCGCCCCGAGCAGGTCAGCCATTGCCGCCCGGAATCCGCTGACCGCCGATTCGGCGTTGCTCTGCGAGACCGCTTCGAAGCCGCGGTTGGACAGGGGCCCGGTGATGGCGTCGGCTATCGCGGCTCCCACGACGGCGGGGACCTGCGTTCCGCCGGGGCCGTCAAAATATGCGGTGCCGGTGAGCAGGGCGGGGAAGTGCGCGCGGAAGGACTCGACGTCGAGGGTCATGTTGTCACTATCTCAGGTGAGCGTCGACACGGGAAACGGCGCGGGCACGAGCCGTGATGGATCAGTCCGAGAGGTTTGCTCTGATGGCGATGAGCGCCAGATCGAGCAGCGGAGTGGGTTGCTGCAACGCCATGGCCCGGAGTGCGTAATCGCCGAGGATATGGTCAACCTCCGATGGAAGTCCTGCCGCAAGGTCCCGGTACAGCGACGTGGTGAAGGAGGATCCCGGGTCGATCAAGAGCGCCAATGCCTGACGGTGCGCCGGATCCGACACGGGGTGTCCTGACTGGGTGGCGACCGCCTCGAGCTCCTCGATTGCCGCGCGAATCGCGCCTTCGCCGCCGGCGTCCAGTATGCGGCCGATGGGAGCATGGAACAGGCAGTTGACGACGCTGGCAGCGGCGATGAACGCCCATTTGTCCCATAGGGCGCCCACCACGTCATCGGTGATCGAGAAGTCGATGCCCGGGACGTCAAGTGCGTCGCGGATGTCGTTCGGGACTGGAGCGTCTGTCAGGGAACCCACCATGAGTGAATTCATGGGCGTCCTTTGGTGAACGACGTACCCGTCAAGGGTCGCCACGATGCGGGCCAGACCGCCCAGTACCTGTCCCGGATACGCTGCTTGGAATTGGTCGATGTGCGCCATGCCGTTGAGGACTGGAAGGATGCGCGTGTTCGCGTCAACGAACGGGTGAACGTCCGTCATCGCGGAGGAAATGGCTGTCGCCTTGACGGCGATGAGCACGAGATCGAAGGCGGGCGCCGTGTCGGCGGTTGTGAGGACCTGCACCGGGTGGGTCCGGTCGGCATCGGGGGATACAAACCGTAAACCGTCCCGGCGCAACGCTTCTGCTTTGCGGTCACGCACGAGATAGGTGACGTTCCGCCCTGCTTCCTGCAGCAGGGTTCCGAAGGCGCCTCCGGTGGCCCCTGCCCCTACAACGAGTATTCGCACAATGACTCCTTTTCCTCAATAACGAACTACCTGACGACCAACCCCGCACCGCACGTTGACCTGCACGGTGAGCTACCTGGCTCTCTTACTTGGATCCTTTGCCTGGCCCTCTTGCCCATTATTAGTGGCAGGTGGCAGGGGGATGGACGCGCTGACAGTCTGTAGCTGCGGGTAGCATCACACCCTGACCGGCGGAACCTGGAGGCGTCGGTTGAGCGGAAGACCGCGATCCCCTTGCCCATCGCGTACCCGCCCGCGGACGCGGGGACCAGTACGGGGGCGAGCCCCGGCCAAGGGGAAGGCAGCAGGAGCGGGACGGCCAGCCCGGTGAATATCAGCGCGTAGGTAGGCCGGTGCGGCCCACGGACACTCGTGAAGAGCCCGATCACGCTGCCCACCAGAACCCCTGCACCCGCGACCACTAGGGCGGGCGGAACGGCCTTGATCGGGACAAAGCTGACGATCACGACGAGCAGCCCGACGAGAAGCACTGCGGGAATCAGCAGTCGGAGCCTGAACTCACGCTTGCTCCGCCGTCGATCCGGGCCCGGCCGGCGCCAGGGTCCCAGTTCAGAAGGTTGCCAAGGTCGTGCCGCTCGTGGGTGCCCTCATCGGGGCCGGCATGAATCCCGCAGCCCTCGGCAGCGTGGCCGCCGACGCTCAGCGGTACTGCCAGATCCGATTCCTGTGCGACAAGTATGGGCTGCCACTGCCGGCCGCATTGGCGACCGACCCGGACGACGAAACCGAGCCCGACGCCGCGTCAGTCATGGCCACTGCGTCGAAAATGCTGATCGGGCGCCGACACCCACCGAACATCCCGGCGCCGCCGTCCAGCGCAGAATGGTGTTTGATCGTTGCCTTGGCCGGGTCAGGAGCTGACCGGTGTGCTGCCCGGGTGAACCCGGTGCCCAATGACCTGTTCAAAGCCGTAGCCGACGGCGAACATTGTGGGCTCATCGTAAGGACGTGCCAGGATTTCCATCCCGACAGGCAGACCGGAGTCGGTCAGGCCAGCCGGTACTGTCATGGAAGGCATCCAGGTCTGTGAGCCGATGACCGTGTTCGTAGGGAAGTTCAGCGTGTTCCACAACCCCGAATCGGTGTCTTCGTGTGTGGGAGGGGCGACCTGGCAGGTCGGATAGACCACCGTATCGAGGTTGTTGGCCTCCATAAGATTGACGACGGTTTTCATAAACGCCTCACGGGCGGTATAGGCGGTGTAGTAGTTCACGTCGTTCAGCGGGTCATCGGGTCCGGCGGCCAGGGCCTCGAGGAGGTCGAGTTTCCTGTGGTACCGGCCGGAGTCGATGATATCCGCGACGTTGCGCGCTGGTGGGTTGGGTTTGGACCCGAGCCAGGTGTTGATGTCGTGCTTGGACTTGATCGTGTACAGGGACGTCCGACCGATCCACCCGGACAGGTCATCGATCGTGATATCGACCAGGGTGGCGCCGCCTGCCCTCAGCTCCTCCAGGGCGCTGGCCATAACCTGATTGACGGGGGCGGCGTTCGGGTCATCGTCCGCGCCGAATGCGCTGCGCAGCACTCCAATACGCCGACGCTGCAGGGCATTGGGAACCAGGCTGTCCACATAAGACGCCGGAGCGCGTGCGACGGAGTAGGCGTAAGTAAGCGGATCGCTTTCATCGAAGCCGGCCATCACGGTGAATACCCGGGCGGCATCTTCCACGGACCTGGCCATCGGCCCGATCGTGTCCTGGGCACTGACCAACGGGTTACACCCAGTTCGACTGATCAAACCGGGAGTGGAGCGGACCCCGACCAGATTGCAGAATGAAGCCGGCAGGCGCACTGATCCTCCGCAGTCGGTGCCGAGCCCTACAGTCGCATACCCTGCCGCGATGGCGGCGCCTGTTCCACTGCTCGATCCCCCCGGATCCCGGTCAAGATCGTACGGATTCTTCGTCACTCCTGTGAGGGAGGAGTAGCTGAACCACGAAGTGGCCCAGTCAGGCAATGTGGTTTTCGCCAAAATGATAGCCCCCGCAGCGCGCAGCTTAGCGACTACTGTCGCATCTTCTTCGGCTCGGTAATCGGCGAAGATTTCCGATCCGAATGACGTCGGCATATCGGCCGTCTCAAGGCAGTCCTTGATGACCATGGGGATGCCATGCAGAGGCCCCACCGCCTGCCCTGTTTGCCGGTACGCGTCATCCAACGCATCCGCTTGCTCTCTGGCGGCCTGATTCACCATGACAACGGCATTTAGTTCAGGTCCTGCATGGTCGAAGGCCGCGATCCGGTCAAGGTAGGCGTCGACCAACTCGCGGGCGGTCACCCGACCTGTAAATAGTGCGGCCTGGATTCCGGCGATGTCAGCGTGCTCAAGTGCGGTGCCGTTGAGATCCATGCGAGGTTCTCCTCAGAGAGGTCGGATATGCTCCTGTCCTGACGCTAAGGCGGGCCAGAACCAAGGTCAACCTCATGCACGGGTTGGCCAAACCGCCGCAGGACGAAATCGATTTGTATAATGCCGAGCATGTAGCCGGGGATCTCTCGGGGTCCGTCAGACACCCCCAACTGTCAGGTCAACCGCCGACAACAGCGCATATGACACCCTGATCCCGCAGGTTTGAGTCAGCGTTCGGTGCAGCTTCGAGTTCGATCCCCGTTGCAACTCGACATGACAGGCACCTCCTTCCGTCCCTAACTTCCGCACGACTGACGGCCGGCAGGGAAGAACTCCCAACCCATCGAGGGTGAACGGCGTATGAGGGCGGCAATCAGCCGCCCGCATACGACTACTGACGCCACAGGTCAGCCGGCAGCGGGGCGTCGGCCGGGCCGCTTGGAGGAGAATTGCAGCAGTAAAGCCCGCCAGTTGAGACCCATGCGCTGGAACCGGGGGATACGGCGCTGGAGGCGCTTCCTACCGCCGCCGTCCTCTTCGTGCCCGAGTGCCCTTGGATGCCGAGAGCGCTGTCTCGGGCTCAGCTTCCCCTCCCGGCATATTCCCGGACCCACGCCGCGGCACTGTCATGGCGGCAACCTCCCTGAGCCGGGGGTTGAGATGGTCCTCGCCGTCCACTGTTCCCGACTGCCAGGACAGTGTGAGCCCGTCCGCGGTGTCCTCGAGCAAGGCGAGGTTGTTGTCGAACCACGGTCCCCTGATGTTCCGCCAGCGGAACGGTGGGTGGGGAACTTTCACGGAGCGCGCCACGAGGGCCCCGAGAGGTGCCGCCACGGCGTAGGAGAGGATGGCGGTGGAGGAGCGCAGGAGCCGCGGCAGCGGATTGCGGATCGGGGAGCAGACCACCTGGAGGATCCGGCTGCCCGATGTCCTGTCCACTTCGGCGACGTAGGAGAAGTGGACGTCTCCCGACAGGAAGGTCACCGTCTCCGGTGCCGGGCCCCGGTTGCCGTCCGCCACCTCCGTGGCCATGAGGGCCACGGCGCGGAAGCTGTTCTGGAAGGCGGCCCAGTGTTCGAGATCCATGCCCTGCCGCAGCTTCTCACCCAGCCGTGCGCCCCGCGCGCCCCACGCGCCCTGTGCGAGGGCCTCGTCCCACGACTCGATGTGATGCAGCCCCGGCGGCAGGAGGAAGGGCAGCGAGGTTCCCACCAGCAGGTGCCGGAATCCGCCCACCATCCTGTGATCCAGCCACGCCGTCTCCTCCGCGGTGAGAAGGGCCCGCGCATCGGGTGTCAGCACTCGGGATCCGCGGGAGTCGACCACGATCAGGCGCGTGTCATCGAAGTCGCGGCAGTAGCTCCAGCGGTAGCTGGCCGGGTCCTTGTCCGCCCGGTCCGCGAAGGCGTCGAGCTCCTCGCTCAGGTCGAGCTCAGCGGCGTCGTGATGGTTGACGATCCGTTGCCAGATGCGGTCCTCGGCGCGCCGTTCCGGTGACATGTTGCCAAGGTGTTGGTACACCCAGTACGACGCCAGGCCTGCGACGATCCGGTCCTGCCACCAGGAGGTGGCCTCCATTTCCTGCTTCCAGGAGGTGGAGGCGTTCCAGTCATCGCGGATATCGTGGTCGTCGAAGATCATGGCACTGGGAAGCGTGGACAGCAACCAGCGGTTGGCACTGTCGGACCAGGCCAGGCGGTACAGGTGGGCGTACTCCTCGTAGTCCTTTAGCTCAGCGCCGGGCTCCTCCTCGATGTCCCTCCGCCCGCGGATGAACTGCTGCATCTCCTCACTGGTGGAATCGGCGTACACCTGGTCGCCGAGGAAGAGAATCAGGTCCGGCCGCTGTGAACTGTCGTCCTTCATCCCGTTGAGCGCGTACGCACGCATGGCATCGATGCCGTGGGTCCGATTGCCTTCCTTGGTGTGGGGGACGCTCGTGCGGCAGGACCCGAAGGCCAGTCGCAGGGGCTTCCCCGGGGTGCGGGTCGCAATGCTCGACGGCGGGAATTCGGGAACCGATCCAGGGTGCGGCCAGGCCTGCTGTCCGTCGATCTCCACCGTGTAGGAGGTGACACTTCCCGGCTCGAGTCCGACCACCTCGACGAGCGCGTAATGGTGCCCGTGGACCACGAACGTGCGTGCTTCCCAGGATCGCTGGGCAGCCCGGACGACGACGCGTGCCGCGGAGCCGACCTCCACCCAGATACTTGCCGAGGTTTCGTCGACGTACCGCAGTATGGGGCCCAGGACCAGGGGAGTTGGTGTCATACGTATGTTCTACCCTTCTACCTTCCTCTGTACCCTTCGGCCAGCAGATCGATGGCGAAAAGCTTGCCTTCGTGCTGGTTTGAGCGGTCCATGGGCGGGTCGCTGGCAGCGGCTTAGTTCGCGCGCCGTTCCTGCAGGGACGGCTTACCGTTCCTCCTTCGTGAGTGCGGCGAAGACCGCGCTCACGACGGTGCCATACACGATGTGCGCGGACAGATCGTCGCGAAGGGTTCGTGCGTCGTAGGCCCAGATCGGCTTGTACACCATGGCCAACGGGAGCACGACGTAGCCGGACAGCCACGCCACAGGAACAAACGCGACCGCCCGCACCCACGGGTGTATGGACGCCAAGCTTGCCACCGCACCGTATTGCCCGCCCCATCCCACGCCTGTCGCCCAATGCATGATGTTGGTCGTAGCGCGAGCCCACTCGGGCGGCGGTTCGTGCCCCGTGGCGAGTCGTAACGCTTTCCGCCCGAGCTGCCCCGGAGCGGAGGCGTTCTCCCAACTCGTGACGTCGGCCGCAAACTCCCAGCGCCAGATCCCGGACGTGCCGCCGCTGCGGCGGTACCGCCTATAGAGCACCAAATCCATAGCTGCGGTGCCGAGTGCGCCAGCCAGCAAACCGACACCCGCGTTTCTGACCAATCTCATGATTCTGCCTCCTTTATCGTCTGCACGATGAAAGCCGGGTACCAATCGGGGCAACTCTAGTCTGCATCACCGCTCCGAGACTCAAGCAAGCGGTGTTAGACGGCCGTCGCTACCTCGCGGTCGCGGGGTAGCGACGACCGCGGACGACCACGTGTGGTCGTCGATGACGGACGGCACCAAACAACTCCGACGTTAACCCGGCCGCGCCTCGAAAACTAGGCGTCCCTGGGTGCGGCAGAGCCGCGGTAGGTGAGTTTGCGCAGTGCCAGCTCGGCCGGTCCGCGCAGGCCGCGGCGCTCCACGGCAACGGCAAGGACAACAGTGGCCGCCCACACCGCGGCGGCGTAGACGAGGACGGACCAGCTGGAGAGCTGAGCGCCGAGGCCCAGTCCCCAGGCAGCGAGTACCGGACCCCATGCGAGGGATTGGACGAGGTACCCGCTCATGGAGCGCCGGCCAAGGGCAGAGACCCAGCGGACGGGGCCGCCGGCTGGGGCGGACCCCCGGGACACGCGGTGCGCGATGAGGCCGAACAGTGCGGCGTAGCCGATGCCGGTAAAGGTACCTGCAAAGAGGCTGATGTGTTGGACGACGGCGTCGGGGGCGATATCGATGACGCCGGTGTGCTGAAGCGCCAGGGCGGCGCCCGTCGCCCAGCCGGCGGCGATGCCCCCTACGGCTAGCCGCCGCAGGAGCACAAGGTGTTCACCAGGGTTGTCCAGAATCCGGTGCCGTGAGGCAAGCACGCCCATCAGGAACGCCGCCGGGAGTGAAACGCCCGCCAGGCTGCCAATCAGGACAGCGATCCAGGCGGGGAACCGTTCGAGCACCGAGATCAGGTAGTTCGGTTCAGCGATGCTGAGAAGCTGAAGGTCTTGGGGATTGGTTGCTGGCTGCCCGGTGGTGACCGTGGACGCCAGTGCGCCCACGAGCCCAAAGACGGCGGTGAGTGCCAGCAGCACGCCGATCCAGATTTTCAAGGTGCGGTCCGTCCGGTCGAAGAAGAGCGGGACCATGATCAGCCCAATCAGACCGTACGAACCGATAATGTCTCCTTGCCACAGCAGGGCCGCATGGACGGCGCCGAAGGCGATCATCCACCAGTGGCGCCGGCGCAGGAGGCGCCTGGCATCGGCGGGGCTGGTGCCTTTGGCGGTCTGGCGGGCATACATCTGGCCGATCCCGTAGGCAAACAGGAATCCGAACATGGTGTAGACGCGGGCATCGACCACCATCAGGGTAAACCCCTGGGCAAGGCGATCCGCCATGTTGCCGATGACGGGGTGGATGCCTATGGTCCCGATGGGTGCGGCATAGAGGAAGTAGGGGGCGTGTGCCAGGGCGATGAGCAGCAGCATGACGCCACGTGCGAGGTCGGGCGCCAGAGACCTCGCCTTCAGCGGAGTAGGGTGCACTATGACCAGCGTTCGGTGCCCCTGCCCCTCACCCCCGGAATCTCTTTCAGTCGGTTCGAACCGATTCGTCATGTTTAGTTCCTTCATATGGGATTCATTGATGGGCGCCGGTCGACTTGCCAGTCCCCCGAAGTGGCCCGTGGTTTCGAGTCGAAGCCCGCGGCCGGCGCTTCCGAACACGGCCGCAATTCCAAGCGGAATGCTTCGCCGGAGAGGCAGCGGGATGGCAGGTTCGCAGGTGTCAAAGCGTTGCGTCGGAGGAGGGACTTCCAGCAACGGTTGCAATAGCTGCGGGGCATCCAGGCCGACGCCGACGACCAGGACGGTCAGCGCCACAACTCCACTCCACCGGGGAAACAGTGTGGGGGAAGCTTGCGGCGTCCACCGCGCGTGCACGAACTCGATTAGAAACCATGTTCTTACAACCGAGTCAAACTTCAGATGCTTCGGCACTTCCGGCAGGCCTGCCGCGCGCCATAGTCATTGCGTGCACGCCGCCCGAGCACCGGCATCACAGGGTGGACGGGCCTAGGGGGCGGGTCCGGCCCCGCCTCGAGGCGCGCTTCACAGGATCCTTCTCCTATGGGCTTTCTCACGCCCACGGGGGCAACAGGATCCACTCAGCCGGTTGCATACTGCCTCATCACCAACATGTAAAGCTCAGCGCAGGTGCACCACCTCGTGAACCGACGGCTGCGGAGCGGCGCCGCTCCAAAATCTGTCTCAGGCGTGGTGTCTTGTGTTCAGCGGACAGGGAGGGCGCTAAGTCCCATGTCGGCGATCGCGAGGAGTTCGGTGGTGGTTCCTCCATCGCGCGCGTGCTGCCATGCCGTTGTGAACAGCCATGATGTAGTCGGCAATCTGCCCGGGGTCAGGCCCTTCTGGGGCTTCGCCCTCGTGGGCGGCGGGTCCACCGCCACCCTGTGCTGGTGGACCGGTTTCGTTAATAGCGGGGGCGGCGCCGCCGTATTTTTCGTCGTTCCTGTTCTCGTGACGCTCTGAACGTTCCTGGCCGCGCGTGGGCGCAGACCGCGTGCGCCCAAACATCTCCAGAAGCATAAGCCGAGATTCCATAGCGGGCGGTTTCTCGGGCGGATGAGGAAGTGTATTGGCGTGCCGCGGGGGTGTTTCTGGTGGTACAGAAAGTTCTCGGTGGTGAGTGTAACTTCTCGGGGGTTGGCGGACACTACAGGGTATGGGGGAAATGAATCCTGACGACGGCGGCCTGTGGTCGCGCAGCCTGACCGGTGACGGCGGGGCGTTCGGCGTGCTGTTCGACCGGCACCGGGACCGGGTGTACCGACACGCGTACCGGTTGGCGCAGAACCGGGCCGATGCCGAGGACGTGAGCGCGGTGGCGTTCCTTGAACTGTGGCGCCTGCGCGCCAAGGTGAGGCTGGTGGAGTGCTCGGTTCTGCCCTGGCTGCTGGTGACCACCACGAACTGCGCGCTGAACCTCCGCCGCTCCACCCGGCGCTACGAGGTTCTGCTCAAATCTCTTCCGCACGGCACGGTGGCAGCGGACCCGGCGGAGACCTACCTGCAGGAGAACCCCCTGCACGGGGTGGACGATCACCTCGCCGCCGCGCTGCGGGCACTCAAGCCCGTGGACCTGCAGCTGATCACCCTGGTGGCGCTCGAGGGCTACGACATTGCCGCGGCGGCGGCGGTCCTGCGGCTGAGCCCGGAGGCGGCGAAAACCCGGCTGCACCGGGCCCGGCAGCGCCTGCGTCAGGACCTGCCCGCCCCCGCCGCACCACGTGCGCTCACACTCTCCGAGGAGGGACGATCATGAATCTCGAACGAATGGACGACACCTTCGGCCAGGGTCTGCGAACCGTCCTGGTCAAGCAGGTGAATGAAGCCCCGCCGGCCCATGTGCGGTGGCACCGCTGGTGGGTCGGTGCCGGAATTTTCGCCGGCGTCGGGCTGGTCGGGGGAGTGGGGGCGGCCACCGCCGGGTTTTTCACGGAGCCCGGGGGTGACATCGTCACCCAGGTGGGATCTCCCACCTCCGGTACCTACACCGGTAGCCACACATTCGACCTGGGAACGGCGCCGGAGGGCGCCACCCATTTCACAGTGAAACTGATCTGTCTCAGCGGCGCCGGCACTCTATCCATGGACGACGGTGGGTTCATTACCTGCCCCGGGGATCAGAACGGCACCAGTCAGCCTCAACCAATTGCCCTGATCGACGGCGAGCGCAGCACCAAGATTCGTGCCAGCGAACCGGGCGTCACCTACACGGCACAGCTGACCTATGTGACCCGGACGGAGACCGAGTGGGCGGTCAACGAGAGCGGGGACACCTATGGTGCTGTCAACGACCGGGGCGAGCCGGACCTGCTCGCGGTCATCGCCACCAACGGGAAACCTGGCTACGCCTACTCACAGGACCTTCGGGGACCGGAGATCAACAACCCCCAGGAAGCCATAAAGTACATGGAAACCATGAAGGGAACCACGCTCATGGTTCCCGTGTACGAATCAGATGGAGAAACCGTCATTGGTGAGTTCCAGGCGGGAAGCTGGTAAGGGTGGTTTGGTCCAACGCTTGCTGCAGTCTCAACGGATGCTGCCCCGTACAAGGCGTTGAGGCGGTCCGCACGGCCCGGTATCCAATATCAGCCAGTTCCAGGGATCCCTGCAAGCCCGGGTAGAAGAAGAGCCCGAGGGTGAACAGCCCGCCTTTCATCGCGCCCCACGAATCGTGCTCCATCGGCACCTCTGGCATCAGGAGCACACCGCGCGTCGATGCCGACAGGTGATCCGAAAGTTTGAACGCGAGCCCCGGGGTGCAGCCGATGCCCGTGAAGTATGCACCGAACTGTCCCCGGTCCTCCGCCACGGCTGGTTCACCACGGTGTCGATCAACTCCACGATCACATGACCCTGAAGGAATTTGGCATCGTGAAAGGCATGACCCTTTCCTCGCCTTCGCCGATCGCCGAGTTCGCTTTCCCGGGACCGCTGCGGGACAAACTTGTGGCTGCGATCCTGTCCGGCGTGAAAACGCTCGATGCTAGAGACTGAGCGTGCGGTTGAGGACCTGGGCGGCGGTGTCCTGGAGGGACTGGCCGTGCGACCGCGCGTAGTTGCGCAGGCGCGCGAAGGCCTCGCTCATGTCCACGGAGGAAATGTGGGAGATGACACCCTTGGCCTGTTCGATGGTGATGCGAGAGTTGAGGGCCCGTTGGAGCTGATCATTGACGATCTGGCTCTCGCGGAGGCTGCGTTCCTGGATCAGACTGATGGTCGCCACATCGGCCAGCGCCTGGCCGATGGCTGCGTCCTCCGGGGTCAACGCCCCGGGTTCCTCCCCGAACAATCCCATGGCGCCGATGGTGCGGTCGTGGATGCGCAGCGGGACGGCGTGGACTGAGCGAAAGTCCTGATCCAGGGCCGCTTGACGGAAGACTGGCCACCGCCCCTCCAGTGTGGTGATGTCATCGATCGTGACCACGGTCCCGGTCTTGTAGCAGTCGATACACGGGCCTTCACCGGCCTGCAGCTGAAGGACCTCCACTAGCTGGCTTTGCTCGCTGGTCGAGGCGAGCACCTGCAGCTCGCCGAAGGGATCCGCGAGCAAAAGCCCGGCCTCTGCCGCATCGAGAAGCCTCACTGACTCTTCGACGAGGATATGGAGCAGATCCAGGACGTCGTACTGCGTGATGAGGGTCGACGTGAGCTTGAGGAAAGCGGCGCTGACCTGTTCGGGCCGCGTGATTGTCGCCATTGAAGCATTCTAGGTCAGACCCGGCCCATTCGGTGAGGTACCGGAAGGCGGGGTGAAAACGAGGTCCCGGCGGATGACCTGCAGGGCCGTCTCATGAAGGGTCAGCTGGTGTGAAAACGCGTGCCCGCGCAGCAGTAGAAGGGCCTGGGCTGCGCTGACGTTGGCCTGCGCAAGAACCATCCCCGTCGCTTGGTGAATCTCCCTCCGGGAATTGGGTAATGCCACCGATCTCGCCGCAGCACCGGTGGCGGCATTGATGCCGGAAGGGACTATGGCAGGACCACCGGGCTGAGCCTCGCCAAGAGTCCAGCGCAGCAGGGCCCAGGCCGTTTCGCCGGTCAGTACCTCCACGGCGAGTCGCTCGCTGCCGCTCAATGAGCCCGGGGTGGTGCGATACAGCTCGACCACGCCCAGATCAATCGCCCCCACAGTAAGGGGGAAAACAAACAAGGCTGCAACCTCGAGGTCGGCAAGGACCTCGGCAAATGCCGGCCATACCAGATGGGCCTTTCCGCTGAGATCTGGAATCAGGACGGGGAGGCGCGTGCGCACGGCGTCCCAGCGGGGCCCTTCACCCAGATCGAACTGGGCTTCCTCCAGTGTCCGTGCGACCACGTCGGTGGCGGAGAGGAGCGTTTCGGCGGCGGTGGCGGTGAAAGCTGACACCGCCGCGCCGGTCACGTTGGCGCATTCGAGGAATGGCGCACTCATACCGATGCCGGGACCGGCACCGTAACCCTGGCTCCCAACGGGACCGGGTGAGAGCGGTTCACTCATAAGAAGTAACTCTCGGTAGATGACCAGGGATCCGGGGGTGGAGCGGTTTCGCACCGGCGGACCGGACCCGACGGTAGGGCACCAACCTGCCGCCGACCCGCCGAAGGGGAACAGCCCGTCATCCTATACCCCGCCAACCGGGACGCAGGATCGGCCGGCCACCTCAGGAACCCGTTCTCACGGAGATGCGGAAGCATGACGGGAAGCCGGGTGCGTAAAGTGCCCCAGCGCGGCCCTTCACCTAGATCAAATTGTGCCGCCTCCAAGTGCCGGGGGACAGGGTTGGTGGAGGTGGGGAGCGTTTCGGCGGCGGTGGCACCGAAGAGGGATACTGAACCGCCTTTCACATTGCCGCATCTCACGAACGGCGCGCTCAGGCCCGCGCCGGCATCGGCAGAGTTATCCTGCCGCTGGGCGGGGCCAGGGGTTGATGACAGCGGTTCACTCATAGGGAATCACTCTCGGTGGTCCAACAGGAGCGCTCTGGTCCGGTAGCACTCCGTCGGCGGACCGGAGCCCGTCGGGCACCCCGCCACCGAAGATCAGCCGAAGGAGTCAGCCAGCTATTTATATCCACAAACCTGCGGGTGGCGCATCGACGAATATGATCCGGCGGCGGTGCAGAAATTGATCTAGGCTGGTGTTGCTGCCCCAGACCCCGTCAGTGCTAACGACCGGAAACCTCCGGCCGGGTTCAAGACAAGGGGTCAGCACATGCAACCTGGCAGCGAAGCGTCCGGTACCGTCCGGTCCGATGTTCAAGCAGTCCCTGCCCGCGGTGCGCCACGGCAACCGGCCGAGAACCGAAGGGGAAAGGACAAACCAACACGCAGGGTTCAACTGCTGCCCCAAAACAGTGTGGTCGCATCCTACGCCGTGCTGTTGAAAGAGGTACGGGGGGAGGGACTTCTGGTGAGATGCCAGCGTTTCTACCTCACCGTGATGCTGATGTTGATGCTGGCTGTAACGGCCACGGCAGCGGGATTTTTGTTGCTCGGCGATACCTGGTTCCAGCTGATCATCGCCGGCATTCTTGGGATCATCCTCACCCAGTTCGCGTTCTTGGGGCACGAGGCCTCCCACCGGCAGATTTTCGCGTCGCGGGCGGTCAACGACCGGGTTGGGCGTTTCCTTGCCGCCGGGGTGGTGGGCATCAGCTACGCGTGGTGGATCGACAAACACACGCGCCACCATAATGACCCGAATACCGTCGGAAAGGACCCGGACATCGCCATGGGCACGCTGGCGTTCAGGGAGGAAGACGCAGCTCCGCGGACAGGTTTCCAGGCATGGTTCACCCGGCGTCAGGGTTACCTGTTCTTCCCCCTTCTGAGCCTTGAAGGCCTCAACCTCCACGTGCAGTCCATCCGGACCCTCAGCCGGCGTGGAAAGGTCGAGGGCCGGTGGACGGAACTGGTGCTCATTGGTTCACGTTTCGGAGCCTATCTCGGCATATTGTTCTGGTTTCTGCCGGTTGGATTGGCAGTGGCGTTCCTGGGGGTACAACTCGCCGTTTTTGGGATCTACATGGGCGCTTCATTCGCCCCGAACCACAAGGGAATGCCGATGATTCCCAACGACGGAAGCCTCGATTTTTTCCAGCGCCAGGTGCTGACCTCGCGCAACGTGCGCGGGGGTTCCTTCGTCAATACCGCGTTCGGCGGCCTGAACTTCCAGATCGAGCACCACCTGTTCCCCGACATGCCCCGCCCCCACCTGCGCCGGGCCGCGGCGATCGTGCGCGAACACTGCCAGCGCCTCGGCATCACCTACACCGAGGTCGGCGTGGCCCGTTCCTATGCTGCCGTGATCACCCATCTCAACCGGGTCGGCCTCGCTGCCCGGGATCCCTTCGACTGCCCCCTTGCGCACCGCTACCGCCGCCGCTAAGCAGGGGCGCACGACGGCTGGAAGCGGAAATCTGATCCAAAACACAGGAGCCGGGCATTCCTCACCGAACCGTCCTCCCAACCCGACTCCAAGGACCGACCCGTGGATCTTCACCAGCCGGATCCTCCCCTTGACAGCTCATCGACAGCACCGCAGGCTGGAACCGTTACCCCGGACCCTGGTAGCTCCCCTTTCCACACGGCCACTCCAGGGAGTCCTTATGACATCGGGAGCAGAATCTTCCCTCCCCCGTATTCGCCCTCCGGCATACCGGGCCGAAGCTGCGAAGACACAGAGAAGAAACCCGGAACGTCCGGCCGCGGCGCCGTGGACAACATCCGGACCGGTGCGGTGGGTGATCAGGCCGGATACCTCCTCACCGCTCACGGGCCCCGGTGACCGGCACGTCACGATCACTACCGCCCGGGCACGGACAGACGCACCGCATGAGGGGCCCCCGCCCGGACACATATCGTCGGAACCACAGGTGCCCGAACCCGACCAAGCCCTGCCCCCGTCCGGGCTGCAGCACCGCTCCGGCACACAGGTGAGCTCGCTGCACCTGCTCGATCAAATCGAGTCCGCCCAGGTGAAGGCGGGCGCCTTTCTACCGCCCGGTCGTCCCGCCGAACTCGGCTGAATCCCCGGGTCCGTTCCCGCGGTCCGGACGACTATTACGCTGCCCCGGCAGTGAAAGAGGACACATCGTGGGGTCAATGCCGGGTGATTACCCGCTGACGACCCCCTAACGGCGCTCCGGCCGGATCATCAGGCGCGATCCGCCGGGAAGCCTGCGACCGCCTGACCCCTGACTCACGTTTCAGCTACAACTCCCGTGGAACCCGATCCGAAGAGGGCGTGGACCGGCCCCGGACACGGCACCCGGCACTATCGCCACCCTTATCCGAAATGCTGGCGAACTGCAGCCGGGGTGGGACCACCGCCACCGGCCCGGGTCCCACCCCCGCAGGAGCTCCTGGCAACTGAAAGGGAAAAACGATGAAACCCAGCTCCAAAAGGAACGATGTGCAGCAGTGGTCCACCCGCCACTTGCTGAACGACGCAGCACTTAGGGTGTCCCACATTTGGGATGAGCGTCTTGCCCACCTAGGCATCACCTACGACTCGGTGCCCGTGCTGCAGGAACTGGCCGGCTGGGGGGCTATGCGCTCTGAGGAGCTGGCCGTGCGGCTGCACTTTCGCGATCGGGAGTTGGAGGACATACTGCAGTGCCTCGAAGACCGGGGCCTGATTGACCGCGGCGGTGCCGAGGACCCAGGGAACCATATCCGGCTCACATCCGGCGGATCGATCGTCCTCACCACGGCCGAAAATGTACAGAACTACTTTGATGGTTCCGACGCGCACCTCTTGGCCGGACTGCGCACCGACCTTCGAACCATCCTCCGCAATCAGTCCATCGGGCGTTGAACCGGGCTCCAGACGGCCGCGAACCGCTCCCGAGAGGGCGGTGTCGGTCCTGGGAATGCGGACCCGGCGAAGCAGTCTTGAGAACATCCAACCCAAGATGAAGGTTCTGGCCGTCGCCCCAACGCGCGACGAGCCCCCGCCTGCGTGCGAGCCGGCGAAGAGGTCGCTGCGGTCCGATCCGCACATCTGGCCCGCTGCTTGACCACTGGTACCAGACTATGAATCCCCGGCTCGCCGCACGACGGAAAACCATACTCCGCCGTTGCCCTTGAACTCCCGCTGGTTCCGGGGACGCCCGGGCGGCGGGCACCGGACCTTTGGGCGGGTTGAGAATGGGAACATCACGGCGCCCGAAAAAGTTAACCACGGTGAACGATGAGTCACGCGCAGGGAAGGAGGCGTGAACATGAGGACGCGGGGCGCCGGCCCTGCCGGCAGTGGTGTTCCCGGTGGGGTAGGGGATGTTGGGATGTTGGCCCCGGGGCTCCGGCACCCGTGGAGCCGGTATGTCGCCCTGGGGGATTCCTTCACCGAAGGGGTGGGCGACCCCGACCCAGGCAGCCCCGGCGGCGTGCGGGGGTGGGCAGACCGTGTCGCTGAGGAACTGGCCACGGGCCGGCAGGATTTTGCCTACGCGAACCTGGCCGTCCGGGGCCTGCTGCTGAAGCAGATCCTTGAGCAGCAGACCGGCCCGGCACTGGCGCTGGAACCGGATCTCATTACTCTGTCGGCAGGCGGAAACGACATGGTGTTCCGCGACAGCGACCCGGATAAGCTGGCCGACCGGCTCGACGCGGGCGTTGGAGCGCTCAGCTCATCCGGGGCCACGATCGTGCTGTTCACCGGACCGGATTGGGGCTCGACCCCGGTGCTGGGCCGCAACCGCGCGAAGGTGGCCCTGTTCAACGAGAACATCCACGCCATCGCCTCCCGCCACGGTGCGCTTACCGCCGAGCTGTGGTCCCTCCGGCAGCTCGAAGACCGGCGGATGTGGGACCCGGACCGGCTGCATCTGTCACCGCTGGGCCATTACACGGTGGCCCGCGCCGTCCTCGACGTCCTCCAGGTCCCGCATGTGCTGCCGCCGCTGGATCCCGGGCAACACACTCACAGCACCTGGCGTCAGGCCAGGGCCGGGGACCTGCAGTGGACCAGGACCTACCTCATCCCCTGGGCGTGGGGACACCTGCGCCCAGGCACCCTCGAGCCCCACCCCCGTGCCAAACGCCCCGAGGCAGGACCGGTACGAACCCATCACAACCCTGCCCCGGTCCGCAGCCGGGCGTGACCAACCTAATGGCCGGCCAGACCTAGGACGGGCCGGACGGCGGGAAGAGGTGGGGGTGCTGGCCTGCCAGGTCGGGGTCCGCATAGATGTGCAGGCGGCTGATGAGGGTGCCGCGGAATTCGAAGACATTGCACATCCGGCCTTCGCTCCGGGAATCCGCAGGGAAGGGCGTGCCATCGGCCAGCGTCCCGGTCTCGATCCCTTCAATGACCACCCGGTTGCCGGACTGGGTGACCTTCATGAACTGCTCATCGTGGTGGAACCGGGAGACCGCAGTGGTCAGGGCCTGGACCAGGTGGACGAGCCCCTCCGTCCCCTTCACGGTGCCGAACTGCGGGTAGTACGCCTGCACATCGTCGGTGAACATGCCGAGGAGGGATGTGTCCCCGGCGTCGACTTTCTGGAAATACTCCTTGGCGAGCTGGACCAGCCGGTCGCCGGAGGGCTCCTGAGCGGATCCTGCGCTGGAATCTGTCATGCTCGATTGTCGGGTGCTTCCCTGGGCGGTGCAAGAGCGGCGGGCACCCGGGGCCCGGCCCGGCGGGCGGTGGGGGCACCGTAATTCACGCGATGACGCTGAAGTGAGCCCAGCATCCGCCCGGGGTTTCGTTCGAGTCGATGACGCCCCAGCCTTCTTGATCACTCCAGAACCGGACGTTCCCCTGGGTGCCCATCGGGCCAGGCTAGGCCGCTGACAGGCACGGCACCAATGGGGCCGCGGCCGAGCGCGCCGGATCGATGGGGAGTCTCTAGTCCTGATCCTAGAAAGCATGCGGAACGTTCGGGTAGACCTTCATCGCGCCAAGGCCCACGGGTTTTCGCGGCAGGGAACGCTACCCCGTACTGGTGGTGCTCACAGCGGACGTCCCGGTCGGGGCGGTCCCTTGTGGGTCGTCAGCCGAGGATGGACAGGGCCCGCGGGATGCTGTCGATCGTGATGTCGGTGCTGGTTTCGACGGATTTCACTTCGCCGTCGAGCTGGTACGGCATGGGCTTAAGTGTAGAGAAGCGGTATTGGGTGTAGCTGGGCTGATCGCCCAGGCCCTTGGTGGTGGCGCGCAGGGCGGTGAGCAGGATCCTCCATTTGGCCATGTGCGGGAAAATGATGACCTCGAATTTCCCGTCCGCCGGGTGGTCGTCGGCTTCGCTGAGGGTAGCGTACTTGGCCATCTGGGAGATGTTCGCGAATACGAGGCTGTCGAATCTCCGGCGTTTGCCGTCGCTTTGGCGGATTTCAAAGGGCTTGAACTTCGAGAAGGTGCGCACGACGGAGAACATTTCCTTAAGGGCGCCCTTGCTGCCTTTTTCCAGGTCGATGGCCATCACCGGGGTGAGCCCGAACCCGATATACGAGTGCGCGTACACCGGGGCCGTGTCGACCCTGTCTATGCTGATCCGTAGCAGGTCGATCCGGCGCACCTGTCCTTCGAGAATCGCTTCGGCCAGGGGTTTGCGGCCGGTAACGCGGCTATGGTCGTTCGCGTTGCCTGCGGCCAGGACCGCACACACGGCGTCGTCGCTTCCGCTGCCCATAACCCCGTTGACGACCTCGTTATAGCCGCCGTCGCCGCTGACGGACACGATGAGGGCGTTGGGCGCAGACGCTGCCTTCCGCGCCAGCTCCACTGCGTGGCCGGCGTGTTCGGTGGGTTGCAGACGGACCTCGGTCCCGGGCAGTGCGGGCACCAGCTCGTCGCGGAGTTCCCCGGCAAGCTTGGGGGCGTCCCCGGTGCTGTTCGGGTTGAAGATGATGGTGATTGTGTCGAACCTGTGTGGTGTGTTCATGGGTCTACCTTTTGTTGTTCGCTGGACGTTATCGGAGTACGCGGTGACGCCTCCCCGTATCGTAGGCGGGGCCTCTACTGACGGCAGCAGGGTGAGATGTTGTCGGTGCGGCGGTTGCGGTCCCGGGCGCTGAGTCCTAGGCGGCTTCAGGTTCATCGAGGCGGTCCGCAGTGTCGGCAAGAAAGGTCATAATCCGCTCGGCGACAGTCCCGGCGGTGCTGTGGTGCACGCCGTGGAAGGCGCCCTCAACCTCCACCAGTTCCCCGTCGAGGGCAGTCTCTGCCAGCGCGCGGGACCAGGCAGATCCGGCAACAAGGTCGCGGGCGCCGCGCATGAGAAGAACCGGCTGCTCCACCAAGGGAAGTCGATCCTCGAGGGGATATTTCATGGCCACCCCCAGCTCGGCGAGATACCAGCGTGGGCCGCAGCGCAGCATGTCGGTGAACTGGATGGCATTCAACGACGGCTTCTCCAGCGCGTTATTCACTGCAAGGGTCAGTGCCTGCTGGGGGACGGTGCGCCGGCCTGCGTCGACGGCCGCGCCGATCAGGACCAGCTGCGAGACCAGTCCGGGGCGCTCGAGGGCCAGTTCGGTGGCGCTCTGGACCCCCATGGAATGCCCGATCACCACGCAGGAAGATACCCCCATTTCGTCCAGAAGGTCCCCGACAATTTCCGCTTTCGCGGCGTTGGGCATCGCGGCCGTTGGGGTTATGGTCCGCCCGGCGCCGGGCAGGTCGAGCAGGACCACCCGTCCGTGGGCTGACAGCTGGTCCCCGAGGCGTTGGAGGTATCGGTGGGACATGCCGATGCCGTGGGTGAGCACGAATACGGGAACCGTTAGCTCGTACGCCCCGGCGTTCGTAGCGGCGTGTGCTTCGGGCCGGTGCGGGATGAGGTGGGCCCTGGCCTGCCGGTCTCCGGCGGTGAGGCTTATCCGCCGGGGTGTGTGCTCCGGCCGGGCCTGCGGGCTTCCCGCGTACTGCACGGTGGTCACCCGTCGGGGCGAGGATAGGCCGCGGGAGGGCGCCGTGTGCGAGACAGAGGCGTGCGGGTCTTCTTCGATGAACCGGGTGATGGCTGCGCCAACGGCCGCAGCACCTGCCCGGTGTGCGGCGTGGGCCTGTCCCGGTATCTCCGCGAGGCGACTCTGCCGGGAGGCGTCGGCAAGCCGGGCACACCAGTCCCGGCGGGCGATCGGGTCGCTGGTGCCCCGGATGATCAGGACGGGCCGGGTCATCAGGGGAAGCCGCTGGTCGAGCCGGTACTTGAGCATGACGGGCAGTTCGGTAAAGTACCAGGGCAGTCCGCACCGGGCGTAGGCGCCGACGGCAAGCAGTGTGGTCATGGGGCGCTCCAGGAGCGTGTCCAGGCCCAGGTACAGGGTGTGTGTTAAGGCCGACGCGCGAACCGGGTCGGTGACTGGTCCGATGAGCACCACCCGGGCGGCCAGGTCTGGGCGCCGTATGGCAAGTTCGGTGACCAGCTGGGCCCCCATGGAGTGACCGATGAGGGTGCAGGAGCGCAGCTGCGCGGTATCCATGGCCTCGGCAATGACGTGGGCGTAGTCTCCGACGCTGAGTCTGCGGCCGGGCTTGGGTGTACCCCCAAAACCGGGAAGATCCAGTATATGGGTTTCCCCAACGGCGCCCAGTTCCCTCTGAAGCCCTGCGAAATAGCGGTGGGACATTCCCAGGCCGTGGATCAGGACGAATACGGGCGCCCCCGGGACCGGTATCGCCGGGCGGGAGGAATGTAGGCGGTAGGCCGGTGCGTGGGCCGTGTCCCGGCCGGACGGTGCCGCGGTTGCAGGGATCACCGGGCCGGGAGGAGTGCTGCAGTGGGATGCGGACATCCGGTGCCGAAGAGCGGTTCGGAGCCGGGTGAAACTGACCCGCTTTGGGCTGAGGCGCCGGGCGCGCCGGTCGCGTTGGCCGGCGGTGGAGGGCTTAGGTGTGGCGGGGCTCATGGGCGGCGGTACTTGTTGACCATGGGGCAGTCGAAGGGGTCGCGGGCGGCGAGGCCGACCCGGTTGAGGTAGGACACCACGGCGGCGTAGGAGGCTCCGACGCCGACTTCGGTGTAGGGGACCTTGAGACGTTCGCAGTGCTCGCGCACGATCACCGCGGCCCGGCGCAGGTGCGGGCGGGGCATGTCGGGGAAGAGGTGGTGTTCGATCTGGAAGTTCAGGCCGCCGAAGGCGTTGTTCACGAACGCTCCGCCGCGGATATTGCGCGAGGTCAGGACCTGCTTCTGGAAGAAGTCGAGCTTGCTGTCCTCGGGCACGATCGGCATGCCCTTGTGGTTCGGGGCGAACGAGGCGCCCATGTAGACGCCGAACACGGCCAGCTGCACGCCGAGGAAGGCGAACGCCATGCCCACGGGCAGGAACCAGAAGAGGATGCCCAGGTAGGCGGTGAAGCGCACCGCGAGCAGGGCGATCTCGACCCAGCGGCCGGTGACGGTGCCGCGGCGGAACAGGGTTCCGAAGGAGCGGGCGTGCAGGTTCAGGCCCTCCAGGGTGAGCAGGGGGAAGAACAGGTAGCCCTGGCGGCGGGTGATCCAGGCCTGCAGGCCCCGGGCCTTGGCGGCGTCCTCCTCGAGGAAGGAGATGGTGTCGACCTCGATGTCGGGGTCCTTGCCGCGGGTGTTGGGGTCGTTGTGGTGGCGGGTGTGCTTATCGATCCACCAGGCGTAGCTGATGCCGACCACGCCGGCGGCGAGCACCCTCCCGGACCAGTCGTTGGCGCCGCGGGTCTTGAAGATCTGGCGGTGGGAGGCCTCGTGGGCCAGGAACGCGGTCTGGGTCAGGACCACTCCAAGCGCCGCGGCGATCAGCAGCTGGAACCAGGTGTCCCCGAGCAGGGCGAAGCCGGTCCAGGCCGCGCCCATGGCCAGGGCCAGCAGGGCGAACACCGAGACGTAGAAGCGCCGGCGCCGGGTCAGCAGGCCCTCCTTGCGGACCTGCTTCAACAGGACCGAATAGGACGCAACAACGTCATTGGGCTTGGCGATCCGGACTTTGCGCTTCACCGGTTCTGCGATGGTGTCACTCATGGGCTGATCCTCAGAAAGGTTGTCGACATTGATCCGCCCGGGCGTGGAACCGGCGCCCGGTGAAAGCGGTGTTCCCCCTGCGCGGGCCGGAGCCTGTGCAGGGGGAACACTTCACGGTGGTGCTTAGGAGTTGGTGTAGTGCTCGCGGCTGCCTGACTTGGCCAGGCCGCGGGAGACCATGTAACCGATGGTCAGGAAGGTGATGAGCTTCATGGCGTCGAGGGCGTTGAAGACGTCCTGACCTTCTCCGCCGTCGCCGACCACCAGTGCGGTGAGGGCGGTGGCGAGCACGATGGCGATATAGGCGAAGAATTCGGTGGTCTTCGTCGAGGCCTTCGTCTCGGTCGAGCGGCGGTCAGCGACCGCCAGGTTGCCGTTGTGGGTGTCGGCGGGGTGGCTGTAACCGTTGTTGTTGTTGCTGTTCGACATGGTGAATCTCCTTCAAGAAGTGTGAATGGTGAGACCGGTGACGGATCCTGTGGCCCGGAAGGCGGGATCACGTATCGGGATAGGGAGCTCGGGAGCCGCGGTTTGCTCCACAGCGTTGCTCTACACCGTAGACTCTACGGTGTAGATTGAGAGATAGCAAGTCGGCTTACTAGATGGTGGATAGTTATGGTTTCAATGAACCGGCGCGACCCTGTTCCGCAGGACGTGCCTGGAGATGCTGCCACCCCGGGAACGGACGGCAGGGGAAAGCGGCGGAGCCCGTTGACTAGCCAAATCGTGCTGCAGGCCGCGCTCGAGCTGGTCGATGTGGAGGGACTCGAGGCCCTGTCGATGCGCCGCCTCGGACACAAGCTCGACAGGGACCCAATGGCGCTCTACCGATACGCGGCCAACCGGGACGCGCTGCTTGATGGTCTGACCGAGCTACTGCTGGATCAATGGGTGATCTCCGGGGCCGGGCCTGGGGACGCAGACTGGCCCTGGCAGGATCAGCTGCGTCAGGCCGCCCACGGATTCCGTCTCCTGGTACTGCAGCACCCCCACGTAATGCCGCTTCTGGTGACCCGCCCGTTGTCCACTCCTCTGGGGTTGCGGCCGCTGGGGGCGCTACGTCCCCTCGAGCAGCTCCTCGCAGTGTTCACCCGGGCCGGCTTCGGACCCTCCGGGGCCCTCCACGCCTACCGTGCCTACTACGGCTTCCTGATCGGCCACGTGATCAATGAGCTCGAGGAGTTCGTCGTCAATCCCGACGAGGACGACACAGGACTTCGGCTGGGCCTGCACCGGCTGCCCGCGAAGGACTTCCCCCACCTGCGCCGCCTCGCCTCCCAGCTGCTGGACTACGATGGCCAAGCCGAACTCGACCAGGGCATCACCATCGTCCTCCGTGGCCTCCAGTCACAGCTCGAGAGCCCTGCGGGCCCCCAATAACGACCGAAGCTCCCGCCTCCGAAGAAACGGGAGCCTTCTCCCACATCAGGTGCGATGCTGCGGAGCACCTGTGCCCAACCGCATGGCATCGAATCGTGCTGGCATGCGGCACGAGGAACCGGTCCCATGCCAGCTGTTTGACCAATGGAACCATATCGGGTTCCTTGCGGGAGGTCGGTGCGACTCAAGTGGAGATTGAGGTGGCGCGATCATCTACTGGCCGATTGGCGGCAAGCTCGGGCGCAACTGCTTGGTCGGTCTCTTGGTTCACTCAGGCTTCATGCTCGCCGCGGTCCTGGCGCTGTTCGGCCTCGCCGGATTTCTTATCCCGGTCGTCGAGCTCCAGCCGCAACTCTTCATTTCGCCCTTCGGTTTCCGGGTCGAGCGATCCGTCCTCGACATACTCGGCGTCCATCTGGCGGTGCACCATGCTGTTGAGCACACTCACCTCGTCGGCCGGAAGGCCGTCCAGATCCTCCGGAAAATCCTCGCTCGGGTCGAGTTTGCTGTCGCCGTTCATTGTTGCCTTTCCTCGAGGATTGTCGTGCTCCTGAGCATACTGCGTGCCTCCTGCGGGCATAGCCCACACAAACCCATATGAAGAAGGCCGATGCCTCCTCCCGGAGATCGTGAAGCGGCTCGTTTATGCCGAGATGGCGCGGGAGGCGGGTGATGCTTCTCATTCCACTCCCCGTCGACGCGTGATGGGGCTGTCCGGCAATGCCTCCAGTCGGGAGATGGGGTGTGGACAGTGTCCACTCTTTGGGTCTCGGACTGGGCCGCACCGGTGCCGGACCCGGCCGGATCGCGGATGTTTTCGGGGGAGTGGCGGAGATTCAGGGGCTGGAGACCGGTTCGAGTCCCACTTCGGGCTCATGTTTCCCCTTTTGCTCTCTGACCGTGGACAATCCGGCGCAATGTGTACGGCCGGAGTGCCGGATCTTGGGGCTGGGTTGGGGTTTCCCTGGGGGCGGGTGCCTCCTTGCTGTCGTGTAGCCCGGGTTGGGTTTTCTTACTGCTTCATGGGCGAGCGGTGGGTCAGGTACATGACTGTGGTGAGGATATTTTGACCCCACCCGTCGGCGGGAACGGGTGTCGCCAAATTGCAGGATCGGTGCTGTCATGGAACCAGAAGCCCGGCTGGTTCTCTGAGGAGGAGTGACGGTGAGCGGCACCAGTCCCGATCCGGTTTATGGCCGGCAGGATCTGAGGAAGTACCTGATCCTGATCGGCGGGTTCACCGCCGCCCTGTGCTGGTGGATCGGTCTGACCGGTTTCGTCAACAGCGGCGGCGGTGCGGCCGTATTCTTCGGCATTCCCGTTCTCCTGACCCTCGGAACGTTGTTGGCCGCGCGCAGGCGCAGACCCCGTGCACCCAAACACCTGAAAAAATTCCGCCGCCGGCCGGTCGTCATCCGTCTTCGGCGAGGACCCAAAGGGTCCCTGACCATCATCGGGGTCTTCACGGCGGCCCTGTGCTGGTGGATCGCTGTCGTGGGATTCGTCAACGCCGGCGGCGGCGCGGGAGTGTTCTTCACCATTCCGTTTCTGCTGACCCTCGGAACCCTCTGGGCCGCCCAAAACAGGGACCGGACGACTGCTCGCCGACATCCCTAACCGATAGGTGTCGTGTTCAGCGGTCCCGCGGCGGCCAACAGTGATGACGCTGGTTCCGCAACACCGTTGGCGCGGCACTGCTGAGGGGGCTTACAGAATCCCTTCCGCCCCCGTGCAGAACGGGGGTTACCTTCATGGTCCACACGTCCTGAGGGCTCAGGGCAACGCCGGTTGCAGGATCGGCGGATTCAACTGGAGCCGCCCTTATCCTCGACTCTCCGTTCGGACCCAACATTCGTCACCGTGGGAATTTCGCCTTGTCTTCCGCATCATCCACGAACGCTACCTGAATCGTGTATTGCTGATAGAGCTCGATGGCATCTTCCAGGGACATGCGTCCGAGGTCCAGCGCTGTTTTCAGCCCATCAAGTTGGGCATTGCATACCTCTGCTGCAGTGACCTTTGTGGACACTGCATGCGAATTACTCAAACTGGTCGATATGGCAGCGGCGACGGACATCAGCATTGCTGCCAGGCAGAGCACTTGCCATACTATGGAGCTTTGTTCCAGCGTCAGTGCTTCCTGAACCCCCGCGGCAAACTTCGTGCCGCCAAGGGCGGGGCCTGCTGTGAGACCCGCAGCCAGCGCGCTACCAAGGACGCTTGTCATGACCAGCCTGTTCCGGCGGGGTCGTTCATGACGCAGGAACAGCCTGACAGCTGACTGTCGCTGCTCGATGTTTGCGATCAGTTTCTGACGAGCTTCTTGTTCCTCCACGACTTCCTCCCGGAGGCGGTATTTGGGGCGTATTCTACCCGTTCTCGAAAGGTGATCGCCGAAGTTTCGTGAGCGGCACCGACATCCAGAAGGCTTATGGCGTCCCCTGGGGGGCCCAGCGGAAACAACGCCCGGACCCGTATCCAGTCGAGCACTTATGGCGTTGCCGACGCGTTATTGCCCAGGTTGACTGCTTCTCGAAGACGCTTCACCCAAGAGCTGAGGGACGACCCGTGTGAATGAAAGTCGCCATCCTGAGCGCAGTCACCGTCGTCGTCCTCACCGGCAATCGGCGCTATGGCGTTCCAGCCATCCGTCGTCGAGTGCCAACACCGGATTGCCTTGATGTCACCGCTAGCGGTGGCGAGCCTGCCACTTGTGACTTGAAGGGTTTTGGCGGGCAACCATCGACCGATGAGAGGTGTACCTCGGCCACCGACCCCTCGGGTGATACAGGCGGCTACTGCATTTGGTGCCAGGTCGTATCCCGGGCGGTGCAAACCGTACGATGGCCCTAGGCCAGGCGCCGTCGGATGTGTCCACGCCCAAGAAGACAGCGGAGGGTCGAACATGCTCGACGACCAGGAAGAAGCAGCAGCCCTGACCACGGCGTTGCTGCGGGAAGCGGCCGGAGCGCGGGTGATCTGGGACTTCGACGGTGTGGTCGGCCACACTGAACCCCTGCATGAGGCCAGCTACCGAGAATTGGCAGAGCGTCGAAGCTATGGTTTCGCCCCGGACTTCTTTGGCGATCTCGTCGGGCACACCGAGCAGTGGATCTGGGAGCGTCTTATCTCGCAGGGGTTCCCCGCCACCATGGCCGAGATCGAGGATCTCCACGCGGAGCGGGGAGCCGTTGTTGCTGCCGTCGCTCTGCGCAGCCTGGAGCCTTCCTGGCTGGCAGCCCGCGTGATGCCGGCGCTCGATGGGGTCGCCGACGAGCAACTCGTCGTTTCCAATGGCGACCCGGACCTGATCGCGGCTCTGCTTGCCGGGTGGAACCTCGATCCGTTCGTCGAGGTTGCCCGCCGGACTCCGGGACGAGACAAGGAAGCACTCTTTCGCTCTCTTTGTGTCCCCCCATGTGTCGTCCTGGAGGACAGCGACACCTATCTGGCACTCGGACGGGAGCTGGGTGCCTTCACGGTCGGCGTGCGGCACTCCCATAACCCGCGGGCAGCCCTCGTCGCAGATCTGACAACTCACCTGTGAACCGCTCGAATCCGCACGTGGCAGGGACACAATGATGACTACCCCCCAAAGCCAGTTGTTCCACTTCAACCAGCGCGGGAGATGACCAACCTCGGTACCTTAATTGGGGGAATGGGCACGGGCACGGTCCGGGAGCGGTTGTGCGAGAGTGGTGGCATGCCTTCTGTGCAGACGTTGAGCGAGGGAGACCGCCGGCTCGTGGCCGCGTGGGCAGCCGACTGCGCGGAGCGGGTCCTGCCATTGTTCGAGGCAGAGAATTCGGATGACGACCGTCCTCGCGATGCCATCGCACGCGCACGGGCCTTCTCCCATGGAGACCTGGATGCAGCTGGTGAGATACGCCGCCGTTTCGTGGCCAATCGCGCTGCCCAGGAGGTGAGATCACCGGCAGCCAAAGCTGCCGCCCGGGCTGCCGGGCAAGCCTCCGGTGTAGCCCATATGGGGGCGCATGCCCTCGGCGCTGCGGCTTATGCGGCGAAAGCCGCGGCCCTCTCCACTCCCGGTGGCGGGGCGGTGGAGACGGCCTGGCAGATCGAGCATATGAGCGGGCCCGTCCGAGAAGCGCTCCGAAATCTTCCACGACTGGGCGAGGACCGGTCAGGTCCCCTCGGTCCGGGGCTCCTCGCATCAGGAGAACTCGGTCGGAACATCCGCGCCCTTCAGGCCGCTCTGACTCAGCATCCCTAAATCATTCTGATCTCCAGACTGCCATCCGGGGGTTGGAGGGAACACGGCGCGGACAACTCGGCGGCGTCCCTTCGTGCGACGGCAGGAAAGAACTCTCACGACAAGGCCCTTTCGGACCTCATCGGCGAACTTGTCATCCGCAAATTACGAGAAGATCAGCGCGTGGAGGAGTAAAATTTGCTCATCGAGCCGTCGCAGAACGGTGTTCGAATTGGCAGCGGCGTTGCTTTCGCCGCCATAGGGATGTCCCGTTTACACGCGAGTTCGGGCTGTTGCGCTTCTAGTTTGTGTTCTAGTAATCATTTTTCCGGTGAGGGAAGCCAATCTTAGCAATGCGAGCCCTTCATGCCGGGGCTCGTATTGGAGCGAAGCCTGCAGTCGAAAGAGCCCCAGGCTCGTGAGAACTGCGATCGCAGTAATCCTGTAGAGAGCGACGCCGCCGATCCCATCGAGCGTTGCTGCCTGTGACATTGGAGTCGTCATGACAGTGATAAGAACCTCTATCAAAACCCTTGCCCTCACCTTCGTGATCGGGCTCTTCGCAACAGCGTCCCCGGCGGTGGCCGCCGACGGTGTTCTTAGCGTCGACAGCGCTTCCTTGGTCGCGCGAGGAGCGGCAGTCGACGTAACGTACTCGCTTGTTTGTGACGCGGACGCTGAGGTCTTCACCTCCGTAAGGCTGGCGCAGAGAAGCGGCGGGGGCGTCGCCACTGGCATTGGAAGCCCGTCCGGGGGTCGCGTTGCATGCACGGGTGAGAAGCAAACAATCACCGTATGGGTGCTGGCGAATAGTGGTCCGGCGTTCAAGCGTGGCGTCGCAGCAGCGTCTGTAAGCCAATTCAGTTGCCTCACCCCTGAGGAACCCTGCACGATTTCCGAGTTGAACGAGGAAATCACAATCACCAGGTGATGGCGGGCCGGAAGCTTGCGAGCGCCGAAGGCCGCCCAGGACTGGGGGGCTTTCGGCGCCAATCCCTCCGCTGCGGCCATACCCGGCCCAACAGACTCCGGTCATGGACCTGCACCAGATGATGGGGGCCAAGTGGTTGGACCTGGATACCGGGACGAGGCCCGGTATCCAGCCCACGCCGTGACCGAATGGGTCAAACCGTTCAGTCGCCGGTGATCTTTACAATTATTTTCCCCCGGGTGTGACCCGCCATGTTCAGCCGCAATGCCTCGGCTGCGTTCTCCAGCGGAAAGACCCGGGCCACCTCGACCGTGAGCCGACGTTCGTCCACCAGGTGCGACAAGCGCTCCAGATCGGCTCCGATTGGGCTCACCCACATCCAGGTGCCACCGTGCTGCTCCACCGTGTCGTCCGCGATGGAGGCATGCCGTCCCTTTGGGGCGAGGACGGCCAGGGTGGCGTCCAGGGTGCCGCCTACGAAGTCTGCAACGACGTCGACGCCGCCGGGGGCCAACGCCCGGACCCGCTCCGCGAGACCCTCGCCGTAGCTGACCGGTTCGGCGCCGAGGGCGCGAAGGAAGTCATGGTTCCTTTCCGAGGCGGTCGCGATCACCCGAGCGCCGGCTGCCACCGCGATCTGGATTCCCAGCGAACCCACGCCACCAGCCCCGCCATGGATCAGAAGCGTATCTGTCGGTTGGACGTCGAGCCGGGTCAGGACCTGGTACGCGGTCAATCCGGCGAGCGGAAGACCCGCGGCCTCTTCCCAGCCCAGTGTTTGCGGCTTTCGGGCCACAAGCCGCTCGGGCAAGGCAATGTACTCGGCAAAGCTGCCGCCATGGACGAAGTCCTTTCGTCCGTAGGAGACCACTTCATCGCCGGGCCGGAAATGCGGGGCGTCGATGCCCACAGACTCCACCACGCCCGCGACGTCCCAGCCTGGAACGGCCGGGAACTGGACGTCCATGATCGGATCGAGGTAGCCCGCCATGATCTTCCAGTCGACAGGGTTCACCGACGCCGCTTTCACCTTCACCAGGACCATTCCAGGCCCGACCTTGGGCAAGGGTTGCTCGGTCAGTTCAAGGACTTCCGGACTTCCGTACTGACTGTAAGTCATCGCTTTCATGACTTACGACAACCGCCGTCGGGGCGGTCATATTCCAGCGGAGCTAACGGTTCTCCCCACAGATGAGGCCGCCAATCCCGCCGGGCGGTGTGGAGATGGTCTTCGCCGTCCACTGTTCCCGACTGCCAGGACAGTGTGAGCCCGTCCGCGGTGTCCTCGAGCAAGGCGAGGTTGTTGTCGAACCACGGTCCCCTGATGTTCCGCCAGCGGAACGGTGGGTGGGGAACTTTCACGGAGCGCGCCACGAGGGCCCCGAGAGGTGCCGCCACGGCGTAGGAGAGGATGGCGGTGGAGGAGCGCAGGAGCCGCGGCAGCGGATTGCGGATCGGGGAGCAGACCACCTGGAGGATCCGGCTGCCCGATGTCCTGTCCACTTCGGCGACGTAGGAGAAGTGGACGTCTCCCGACAGGAAGGTCACCGTCTCCGGTGCCGGGCCCCGGTTGCCGTCCGCCACCTCCGTGGCCACCGGAAGTTCGTTCCAATCTCCGGGTCGAGCAGGACTCTGGTACGCGTTCCGCACCATAAGAGACCGTCTCGACAAGAGACTGTCTCGACGCCGACGTCACCCGCAGTTCCGCGGGCCGGTTGGCCTGATGGAGTGCTCGTTCCCCACCGCTTCCGGGAGCGCCGCGTGGGTTGACGGTCCTTCGGACAGGCCGGTGACTATGTCCCGTCAGATCAACCACCAGGACGAGGAGGTTCAACCTCCCCGCTAGGCCCGTGCAGCGAGGGTGCCGCCGGTTGCCAGTCTCATCAGGTCGGTGTCGAAGGCAACCTCCGGGGCGGCCGTTGCAGGGCGGGCGTTCCCGGCGAAGGTGTGCTGGTACTTGCCCCAGGCGTCGTCGGTGATCGCGGCTCTGATGCCGGTAGTGACCATTGCCGCAAGTTCGGTCGCCGCACGTTCGATCCGGGTGGTGAGCGCACTGTCTCCCCAGTCCTCCGGTGCAGCGAAGAGCGAGGTGGGCGTGGTGAGCGTGCGCATGAAGGCAAAGAGCGGCCGGAGCTGATCATCGATCACCAGTGCGTGCCGGGCACTCCCGCCGGTTGCGGCAAGGACCACGGGCACGGCGATGAGGAGATCGTTGTCGAGGATATCCATGAAGGCCTTGAACAGCCCGCTGATGCCTGCCTTGTAGATAGGAGTCGTCGCGATGACGGCGTCAGCGGCGGCGAGCCTGTCGATGGCGGCCTGGAGGTCCGGGTCAGGGAAACCTGAAACGATCGCTTGGGCGATGTTGGCGGCGAGGGGACGCAGCTCGATGATGCTGACCGCGGCCGGGATGCCCTTCCCGTTGAGGCGGTCGAGTGTTTTCTGGGTCAGGCGGTCGGCAAGCATCCGGGAGGAGGAGGTGTCGCTCATGCCTCCGCTGAGGACCACGATGCTGCGGGTCTGCTCCGGGTCCGGGTGGGCGTGCTGGGGGGAAGTGGAGTTCACGAGGGGGTCCGTTCGGTAGTGGGCTTGTTCAGAAGGGCCGGATCGATTACTGCGGTGATCTGCCGGCAGAGGTCGCGAAGCTGTTCGAGCTGGGCGTGGCTGAGGGCGCTGGTCATTCTGGCAGCGACGGCCCGCGCGTGCTTCCGCCCCACCCGTCTTTGCGCTTCGGTTCCCGCATGGGTAAGAAGGATGCGGGCTTCCCGGCGGTCCACCTGGTTCGGACGCTTTTCCACGAGCCCGCGCTCCTCAAGCCGCGACACGAGTTTCGACATACCCGGCTGGGAGAGCAGGATCCTCCGGCCGAGGTCGCTGATTCCCAGTCCGCCGTCGGCCTTGGACAGGGTGAAGAGGACGTCGTACTCCCGATTGGAGACTTCATCCCAGATCTCGTCGGCGGCGAACCGTCGGCCAAGTGCGCTCTCTGCCTGAAGCAGGGCCTCCCAGGACTCATTCGCCAGCCGGATCTCGTTTCTGTCCTGCGGGTTCATCGGATCACCCTTCTAGCCGATCAGCGGATAGCGGGCCGGAGTCGCGGCATCGCTGTCCTGGTAGGGCGAGGTGCCCGTGACGTTGTCCCCCCGGTTGGGGTTGGGGCGCGGCTGTCGCGGTGCGGCGTCGCCGTACTTTGCCTTCGTGAGGGACTCGTGGGTGGGGGCGTCCGCCGCGTCAGGGGAACGCCGTGCGGCCATCTCCTTGCGCAGCACGGGAACAACCTCCCCGCCGAGCAATTCGAGCTGGTCGAGCACGGCGGCCAGCGGCAGGCCCGAATGGTCCATGACCCAAAGCTGGCGCTGGTAGTCGCCGAACTTCTCCTGGAATTCCAGGGTCTTGTCGATGATCTGCTGGGGGCTTCCGACGCTCAGCGGGGTCTGCTGCGCGTAGTACTCCAACGGGGCTCCGTGCCCGTAGACCGGGGCTTCGTTGAAGTACGGGCGGAACTCGCGCAAGGCGTCCTGGGAGCGTTTGGCGATGTACGCCTGCCCGCCGAGTCCCACGATGGCCTGGGCCTTGGTGCCGTGCCCGTAGTGCTCGAAGCGCTCGCGGTAGAGGTTGACCAGGGGCAGGAAGTGGAAGTTGGGGGCCAGGATGTTGTTCGCGAAGAATCCGTTGCCATAGTAGGCAGCCTGCTCGGCGATCTCCGGCGTGCGGATCGCGCCGTGCCAGACGAAGGGAGGCACGTCGTCCAGGGGCCGGGGAGTGGAAGTGAATCCCTGGAGCGGGGTCCGGAAATTGCCTTCCCAGTCCACGACGTCTTCGCGCCACAGCCGGTGCAGCAGGTTGTAGTTCTCCAACGCCAACGGCAGGCCCTGACGGATGTCCTTGCCGAACCACGGGTAGACCGGGACAGTGTTGCCGCGTCCAAGGGTCAGGTCCAGCCGGCCCTTGGCCAGATGCTGCGCCAGCGCGTACTCCTCGGCGATGCGGACGGGATCGTTCGTCGTGATCAGGGTGACCGACGTCGAAAGGATGATCCGCTTGGTCAGGGCTGCGACATGGGCCAGCAGGGTTGTCGGCGAGGAGGAGAAGAACGGCGGGTTGTGGTGCTCGCCGATGGCGAAGACATCGAGACCGACCTCTTCGGCCTTGACTGCCATCTTCACCGTTGCATCGATGCGTTCCGCCTCGCTGGGCGTGTACCCCGTCACCGGGTTCCGCGTGATGTCGCTGACCGAGAAAATTCCGAACTGCATCGTGCATGCCTTTCACAGAGGAACTACATAACCAGTTATGTATCTTGTCTGTAGAACGGTGCATAACCAGTGATGTATTCCTGCGCTCTCCGTGACATGCAGCACCAGGCCCTGCAGCACTGACGGAACCGACAGTGCGCACTGCCCGAAACGGGAGGCCCGCTTCGGTAACGGCATCTCCGCCCCCTTACGATCTCTTCTTGGAGGGGCTCGCCGAAACGTGATCTTGGTACCGCCGTAACAGCGCTCGTGATCTGGGTCGCCGAGCCGTCGGTGATGCGCCTGCTTCGTTCCCAGGCTCCATGCCCCTGCCCTGCGTCGCCCGGGGTAGGCTGGCCGCGGCACCCGCTCTCTGGCGGATACGGGTGGTCCTGGCGGACCGGCCCGGTGCCCTCAAGCGGATCACCCACCAGCTGACCCAACTGAACATCAACATCCTCGGAATCCACGCACACCGCACGGTCGGCGGAAGCCTCGATGAACTGGTGCTATCCGTGCCGGGTGAACTGAGCTGGCCCGTGAGATGGCAGGACGGGTCGACGCCCTGATCATCGGCTGCGCTGCGGATCCCGGACTCGAGGAAACCCGTGCCGCCGTCGGGATTCCTGTCATCGGAGCAGGGTCCGTTGCAGCAGCGGCTGCCCTCGCCTACCGCGGCCGCGTCGGCGTGCTGGGCTTCCATGCTGACCGCAGCCGTATCGATGCAACCCCCCCAGCCCGTGCAGGAAAGGCTCCCGGCCAGTACACCCTCATCCCGCAACAGGACCGGGGCTCCGGCATGGTCAGATTCAGAGGTGGTGCGGCCCGCAGTCAAAATTCAACGGGTAGGTATCCGGTTCCGTGGTCGGCATGGGGAGGTAGTCGGAGGTGAGGACCCGTTGCATGACCTGTTGGAAAGACCTGCCGGTCACGGCAGGGCGCCCAGCTAGTCGCCGCGTCCGGCCTCGGTACTGATGCACAGCCGGTTGCCTTGGGCGTCACTGGCCACTACCCACATGGGCGCGTGGTCATGGTCGAGTGTTGCACCAACGCTTGCCAGGGAATCCAGAGTCGAGGCGCTTTCGCTGAAGGGGACGGTGACGTCCACGTGAAGACGATTCACGTTGGGACTTTGGGTCTCCTGAAACCAGATGGCCGGACCCCTGCCATAGGGATCGGTCAGGCTTCCGTCTTCCCGCCTCTTGTAGCCCAGTGCAGTTCGCCAGACGTCCGAGATGGCTTCCGGTGCATCGGTGTCGATGGCTATCTCCACGGTGCGCAGGAGTTCCGGGCGGGGCGTGGCGCCAGCGGCCTGGGCCTGCGTCGATATCGCGCGGGCCAACGTCACGTCACGCGCCGTCACCCTGCCTCCGGCATCATGGGAGGTGAGAGTAACGAACAGCGTGTCGTACCGCCAGTCAACATCGGGGTGGTGGTCGGTTTCCTGTGCCAGCCCGCCAATCGTGGAAAGCAGATCCAAGGCAGTGGCGGATGATTCACATCTAAGGGCCGTCCGCAAGGCACCCAGACCGTAGCGCCATTCCGGCAGCTCGAGCAGATTTGCTTGGATTTGCTTTTGGTTCAAAACATCTCCTGCTGGCATGGTTTTCTCCTCCGGGTTTCGACTAATTGGAGTCTGCCGCATGGGCCGGGATGGGAGCCAGAAACAGTTCATCGAAAGCCCGGCGGTCGACCAATCCGGACAGCGTCTGCGGCCCGCGCTCAACTAAATGACTGAGAATAGTACGCACACCCGCGGCAAAGGGGGATGGATCCTTGGATGTCCCGGGTCAGCCTACGTGTACCCATGGCCGGCGGGACACATCGGGTTCGGCCTCGCGCAGTACCTCCCGGGTGACGGGTGCGATTTCGCCTTCGCCGAGGATGAGGAATTTGACGAGGTTGACCAGGGGGTTGCCTTCGGTCCAGCGGAAGTAGACGTGCGGCATGAGTCCGGTGATGTCCCGGAGGTGCAGCATCACGGCGGCGATGGTGTTGGGCACGTTGGAGCTGTGGACCTGGAGGATGCGGAACCCGTGCCGGGTCACCCCGCGGACCTGGAGATGCGTCTCAAACTCGGACGAGTCATCGACGATGACCTCGATGAACAAGGGCTCATCCGACGGGCTGAGGTGGCTGACGGTGCAGGCGTGCTGGAATTTGCGGCGGTAGGCCGCGGCGTTGAGCCGCTGGGGCTCGTGGGCGATCAGCGAGATCTGTCCGGAGTCCTGTGCCGCGACGAAGGACAACGCCTGGTCATCGAGGGTGATCGCGGCGGCTCGCAGCTCAAATGCCCGGCGCGCCCTCGAGGCGAAGGACACCACGAGGATTCCGAGGATGAACAGGGCGGCGATGCCGGCGCCGTCGGGCCTTTCCCACACGTTGGTGAGGGTGGTCCAGATCAGGATGAGGGAGATGATCCCGAAGCCGAGCGCGGCCGGGTGCTGGGCACGGCGGCGGGCGGACAAGGTCACGGCCACCGATGCCGAGGTGATCAGCACCAGCACCCCGGTCGCGTAGGCGCCGCTCTGGGCTTCGACGTCGGCCTCGAAAGCGATAGTGACCGCGGCGGCGATGAGGGTGAACACCAGAACCATAGGCCGGACGGCCCGCGACCACGCGGGGGCCATGCCGTAGCGGGGAAGGTACCGCGGCACGAGGTTGAGCAGCCCGGTCATAGCGGAGGCGCCGGCGAACCAGAGGATGGCGATGGTGCTGACGTCGTAGAGCGTTCCGAAGCCCTCGCCGAGGTACCTGTGGGCGAGGTAGGCCAGGGCGCGGCCGCTGGCCTCCCCGTCCTCCTCGAACTCGTCCGCAGGGATGAGCAGGGTCGTCACGAAGCTCGAGGTGATCAGGAAGCCGCTCATAATCACGGCGGCCGAGGTGAGCAGTTTCCGTGCCCCGATGATCCGGCCCAGAGGCAGGTCGTGCGTGTCCCCCGGGGCGCCCTTGATCTGTGGCATCACCACGACGCCGGTCTCGAACCCCGAGAGCCCGAGCGCTAGCCGGGGGAAGACCAGCAGTGCGACGGCGACCACGGCAAGGGGGTTGCTGTGCTGGGCGGTGAGGGTGCTCCACCAGTTGCCGATGGGTTCGGGATGGGCGGTGATCCGCGCGGCGGCGGTCACGACGACGACGAGGTTCAGGGCGAGGAAGGTGGCGACCAAGGCCACGGCGATGCCGATCGCCTCGTGGAACCCGCGGAGGAAGACGACGGCGAGGAGAACCAGGAACACCAGGGTCACGGCCACCTCCTGACCGTGCAGCCAGGAGGGCGCGAAGGGGTTTTCGATCAGGTGGGCGGTGGCGTCGGCGGCGGAGAGGGTGATGGTGATGATGAAGCTGGTGGCGGCGAAGCCCAACAGGGCGAGCACGAACACCTTGCCCTTCCATTTGGGCAGCAGCTTCTCCAGCATCGCAATGGAGCCCTCGCCATTGGGGCTTTCGCGGGCCACCCGCTTGTAGACGGGCAGTGCACCGAACAAGGTGACTGCGACGAGGATGAGCGTGGCGATGGGGGCCAGTGCGCCGGCCGCGGCGGCGGCGATGGCCGGCTGGTACCCGAGGGTGGAGAAGTAGTCCACCCCGGTCAGGCACATGACTTTCCACCAGGGCTGCACGGTGGATCGGGGCCGGCGCTGGGGCCGGCGCTGGTTCTCGTCGTCGAGAAGCCAGTGGCCGAGCCGGCGGGCCCGGCGGGACTGGACGACTTGCTCTAGGGTTGCGCTCACGGGCTCGAATCTACGCCCGGCCTGATGGGGCACCCGTGCTTCTTGATGGATCCTTAACACCTTGATAGCTGAGGCCTTCTGCAGGCGAGCAGGCAGATCGGCGGCGATCAGGGCTCGAACCGGTATCCCATCCCGCTTTCGGTGATGAAGTAGCGCGGACGGGCCGGGTCCGGTTCGAGCTTGCGCCGCAGCTGGTTCAGGTACACCCGCAGGTACTGCACCTCCCGGGCGTAGGCCGGCCCCCAGACCTCCAGCAGCAGTTTCTGTTGTGTGACGAGCTGGCCGGGGTTCCGCACCAGCAGCTCGACGATCCGCCATTCGGTGGGGGTCAGGCGTACCTGTTCGCCGCGGCGCTCGGCCTTCCTGCCGGCAAGGTCCAGTTGAAAGTCGGCGGTGGTGACCACGGGTGTCCCCGGGGCCACGGCAGAGCGCCGTTCGGCTGCACGCAGGCGCGCCAGCAGCTCCTCGAGGCCGAACGGTTTGGTCACGTAGTCGTCGGCCCCGGCGTCCAGTGCCTCGACCTTGTCCTCGGGACCGTGGCGGGCGGACAGCACGATGATCGGCACTTGGGTCCAGGCCCGCAGGCCGGCGATGACCTGCACCCCGTCCATGTCCGGCAGTCCCAGGTCAAGGAGCACCAGGTCGGGGCGGTGCTCGGAGGCGGCCAAAAGGGCGGATGCGCCGTCGACGGCGGTCACCGGGTGGTAACCGTGGGTGCGCAGGTTGATCTGCAGCGCGCGCAGCAGCTGCGGTTCGTCCTCCACCACCAGCACCGTGGTCACGGCCGAACCCCCGTTGAAAGGGGCAGCCGGATGATCATCGTCAGGCCTCCACCCGGTGCCGGTTCGGCAAACAGTTCCCCGCCCATCACCTCGGTGAACCCGCGGGCGACCGCCAGGCCCAGCCCCACGCCGGAGGGGCCGGCATCGTCGAGGCGCTGGAAGGGTTGAAACATGCGCACCATCCCGTCCGCGCCGACTCCGGGTCCATGGTCGCGGATGCGCAGTTCGCCCGCCGGGAAGCTTCCGAGGGTTCCGGAAACCGCAGACGTGACCACGACGTCGGTGCTGCCTGCGTGCTTCTGTGCGTTCTCGGCGATATTGGCGACGACCCGTTCGAGCATGCCGAAGTCCGCCTGCACCGGGGGAGCGTTGGGCTCGAGCAGAATCCGCACATTCTCCGACGGCATCCCCCGCAGGGCGGCGCCCACCACGTCCTGCCAGTGCACGGGCCCCAGATGCGCGGTCGCCGCATCGCCGCTCAGCCGCGACATATCGAGCAGATTATCGATCAGCGACGCCAACCGGTCCGACGAGGCCTCGATAGTGCCAAGCAGCTCGTCCTCTTCCTCAGGGGGAAAGTCGACGCCGGGCTGCCGCAGGCTGGTGACCGCGAGCTTGATCCCGGCAAGCGGTGTTCGCAGGTCGTGGGAGACCGCCCGCAGGATCGCGGTGCGCATAATGTTTCCCTCGGCCAGACGGCGGTTCTCCTCGGCGCTGGCGAGCAGCTGCTGACGCTGACGCAGCGCCGCCAGCTGGGACCCGAAGGCGACCAGCAGCCGCTGTTCCCGGGATGTCAGCGTCCGGCCGTATAGCACCAGCTTCAGTCCACCGGGAACACTGATTGCAGCATCCCCGTCGCCGGCCGTCCCACGCCCCGGCGGATCCCCTCCCTGGGAAGCCGACGGCGTGCCGTCCATGGCGAGCATTGTCCACGTGCCGGGCCCGGTAGCGCGGGCGTCGTCCCCCTCATTCTGGACGAACAGTGCCGCCCCTGCCATGCCGAAATGGGTGCGGACATGGCGCAGGAAGCCCTGGAGTGTGTCCTCCGCGGCCAGTACGCCCCGGGCAAGTTCACCCAGCGTCGCGGCATCCGCCGACGCGATGGCGGCCTCCCGGGAACGACGGGCCGCAAGCCCGACCACCAGGGACACCGAGACCGCAACGGCCACGAAAATCACCAGGGTGAGCAGGTTCTCGGCGTCGGCGATCTCCAGGGAGCCGAACGGCTCCGTCGAGAAGTAGTTGAGGATCAGGCTGCTCCACAGCGCGCCCAGCAGCGCAGGCCACAGCCCGCCGACCAACGCAACCGCCACCACGCCGGCGACCTGCAGCAGGACGTCGGCGGCCAGGAAATCGCCACCCGCGGCGAACGTGCCCCACTCCAAGAGCGGCGGAAGAGCCAATGCCAAAGCAAATCCAACGAGGGTACGCACACGGCCAAGTTCCGGTGCCGCTAATCGAGCCATCCCGTAATCCTCGCAGGTCATCCGCTCCTGGGACCTATCCGGACCCCCGAGCGGCAGAGGCTCCACTCCTCCTAGGACTCGCCGCTGCCGGGGGCCCTGGGTTCGGCTTGATCGGTGTCGTGCCAGCGCAGGACGCGGAGTGCGCGTAGGGTGTTCCAGCGGCTCGGCCTGCTATCGCCCGCCTCCATCTCGAAGTGGACCAGCCCGGGGTGCGTGTTTTCCAGCAGCCAGCTGCCATCGCGCTGCTGTTTGTCGCGGAGCAGCCCGAAGGCCTCGGACAATCTCCGGTCCCACGGGCCGCCGACGGACCGGAAGTAATCGAGTCCGCGCAGAACGTCATAGTGCCACTGCACCGGAAACGAGAATTGCAGCCAGTTCGAGTCGATGATCTGCCCGGTGCTTGCACGACGGTATAGGCTACGCGCCAAAAGGTATTCCTCACCGCGGCGCCGGGCATCCGCGACCGGCGTCGTTCCACCGGCACGTTCGTACTCCAGCAACCCCTCCAGCACGCAGATTGTGGTGTGGAACGATGATCTGGTGGAGCCACTTTCGGCCTCGCAGTTCCACCCGCCATCATCGAGTTGCTCGGTAAGCAGCCGGTTGACGATCCCGTCGACGTTCTCGCCGAAGTACGCTCCGATCGCGACGGTTCCTCCATTGATGCACGGCTCGACCTCGCCGTCGAAGAACGGTTCACCGGCATACTCCCAGGTGCAGTGCTGTCGCACCCCGCTCAGTGCTGCCCGGACGGCGGGGTGGGTCGGGTCGATGCCGAAGTCACGAAGCAACCTCAGGGTCGGCAGCGTTGCGGTCCAGGGCTGACCGTCCGGGTCACCAACCATCGGCTGTGGTGGACGCCAGCCGCGGTCTGGATAGTAGGCTCCGCCGGCCCATTGCCCGTTGGACTGGAGGTCGAGGAGCTTTTTCCCCCAGCCGGTCTCGGCTACCCGTGTGCGTTCTGCTGCGACAGCGGCCGCAGGCGCCTCGGATAGGTCACGGAGCACCTGCCACCGGATCGCCGGATCGGTATCCAGCAGCCAGGCTATGTCGTCGCTCATCGCTCGTCTCCTCGATATACGGGTCGATCCGCCCTTCCCAGCGGATGGGGCTGGGCGCTAATACGCGTTCACCCGTTGTCCGGCTAAGCGGGCCCTGGGCTTTGATCGGGAGAGAACGACACCGGCCAGAATGATCAGGGCACCGAGCGGCTGATGCCAGGTCAGCGACTCACCTAAAACGATCGCACCTGCGACGACGCCGACCACCGGGGTGAGATAGGTGACGGAGGAGCCGATGGTCGCCCCCCAGCCGGCAATGATCTGGGTGTTCCAGAGATAGGCCATTCCGGTGCTCAGACACCCCAGACCGAGCATGGCGACGGCAATGGGGACGTTGAGGTGAACGGGTCCGGTCGAGAAGACCGGAGCGAGGGCGAGTGTGGTCACGGCGCCGAGGCCCACCTGGACGAACGCCACCGACGCGGCAGGGAGACGGAGGGGGCTGATGAACTTCCGGATCCACACCATGGCGATGCCGTAGCACAGGGTCGCCCCGAGACAGAGCATCTGACCGCGGAGACTCGATGCTGAAGCACCAAGGCTCCACACGCCAACGACGACGGCCACCCCAAGGAAGCCGGTCAGAATGCCGACGGCGGCCCGGGGTGTCAGCCGTTCTCCAGGAAGGGCAGCGAAGGCGATAAGCCCGGTGATGAGCGGTGTCGTCGCGTTGTAGATGCTGGCGAGACCGGAATCGATCTCGGTCTCTGCCACAGCGAACAGCGTGAAAGGGATGACGCAGAGAAACAGTGAGATGAAGAAGAGGTGCGCCCAGACGGCAAGGCCTTGAGGAAGGCGGTGTCGTCCGGCCCCGACCACGATCGCCAGCGTTACGGCGCCCAGGACCATCCGCCCGAGTACGACCTGCTGAGGGGACATACCTTCCAGCGCGACCTTGATGAACAGGAAGCTCAAACCCCACACAGCAGCCAGAAGCACGAACCGCAGCGCAAGGCCTGCGTTACTCATCGGGGTCATGGAGGGGAGCCTACCGGAACCCATACAGCCGGACTGGCGGGAATCGGACGGTTCAGTTGACGCTTGCGTCGTAGCGGCTGCGCGCCGCCTCGATTCCGGGCAGATGAACCACCGCCCATTCAAGGATCGTATCGACCGGCGCTCGAAGGGTCTTGCCCAATGCCGTGATGCGGTACTCCACAGCTACAGGCCGGGCGTCGAGAACGACGCGTTCGACGACTCCATTGCGTTCAAGCCGGCGCAGGGTGCCGGTCAATGATTTCTGCGTAACTGCCGGAATGGCCCGGCGCAGCTCATTGAAGCGGCAGGGCCGCTCACACAACTCTGCCAGCACCTGCAGCGACCACTTATCGAGCACCTGATCGAGGAGCTCCCGGTGCGGCGCACTCAGCTCAAAGCGGTCCGTGGAATGGGCATCAGTATCCGGCATGAAACCTAGTCTCGTTGAAGTGTCCAAAACATACCAAGTACCTTAAGGATACCAACCACCAGCTGAAGGAGATTTCCGTGAGCGTTCGCCTGTCCTCCCCCCAGGGCATGATGCCCTCAACCCCTTACCACCACGTCGCCGTTGCGACCGGCACCCGCCACGTGTACATCGCGGGCCAGGTCGCTACGAACCAGGACGGAGCACCGGAGAAGCCAGACGACCTCGCCGGGCAGGTCGCCTCTGCCCTCCGCAACGTCCACGAAGGCCTGGCCAGCACCGGCGCCACCTTCAATGACGTCGTCCGCCTCACCTTCTACGTGACGGGCTGGGCCCCTGAAAAAATTGATGCCTTCATGGCGGGCATCGACTCCGTCGGAGAGGAACTCGAACTGCCGCTGCCAATGCCTCCCGCGTCGCGTCGTTGATAGGAGTGGAATCCCTATTCGAACCCGACGTTCTCGTCGAGGTCGAAGCCACCGCCATCCTTGACTGACCAGCCGGTGCGAGCCGCTCCCCGGCGTCGCTGTTGGCACAAGTGCCAGGGGGTGCAGCTAGCGCATCACCGAGCTGAGGAGCAGACTCGTCTCGCTGTTCACGACTCCTTCGATGGAGCGGATCTGCCCGAGCACCGCATCGAACCTGGCGAGGCTGTCCGTGCGCAGTTCCGCCACGAGGTCCCACCCGCCGTTGGTGGTGTGCAGGGTGGTGATCTCCGGCAGGCCCCGAAGCTGTCGGATCACCCGGTCGGTGGCCCGCCCTTCAACCGCGATCATCGACACCGCCCGGATGGCCAGTGGGTCCACCTCATCACGGACCCGGACGGAGAATCCCACCACGGTGCCTGTCGCGACGAGGCGGTCGAGCCGGCTGTTCACCGTTGCCCGCGCCACCCCGAGGGTCCGTGCGAGGCTCGCCACCGAGGCCCTGCCGTCCTCACGGAGGGCCGAGAGGAGCCGGCGGTCGAGGTCATCGAGAGTTGCCATGTACAAAAGGTATATCGACGGGCGTCAGTATGCTCAGCTACTGAGCAGAAAGCCGGCATCCCGCTCATTGAGTGTGCAAAAGAACTCGGCCTAAGCTTTCCCCAAGACCACTAAGGAGGCGCTCGTGACGCGTTTTGTCGATGTCCGCAATATGGCCCGCTGGGTGGCCAGCCGGGGGCCCGAAAGCGTGATCGCCGGCCTCGTCGACTACCTCGAGGCAGACTTCCTGCGCTGGGAAAGCTTCGACAAGTCGCCGCGTGTGGCCAGCCACACCCCGTTCGGGGTGATCGAACTGATGCCCACGAGCGACGACGAGACCTACGGCTTCAAGTACGTCAATGGGCACCCCTCCAACCCCGCGCGCGGCTTCCAGACCGTCACCGCCTTCGGGGTGCTGGCCGATGTCTCCAACGGCTATCCGACGTTCCTGACCGAGATGACAATCCTGACGGCGCTGCGAACCGCGGCCACCTCGGCCCTCGCAGCGAGGGCGCTGGCGAGGCCCGGCGCACGGCGGATGGCCCTGATCGGAGCCGGGAGCCAGGCGGAGTTCCAGGCCCTCGCCTTCCGCGGCGCCCTCGACATCCGGGAACTCAGCCTGTGGGACACCGACCCGGTGGCCATCGAGAAGGTGGTCCGCAACCTGGCCCCCCTGGGATTCGAAATCACCGTGGCGTCCTCCGCCGCCGAGGCCGTCGCTGGTGCGGATATTGTGACCACCTGCACGGCGGACAAGGCCCGCGCCACCATTCTCACCGACGCCCTGGTCGAACCCGGCATGCACCTCAATGCCATCGGCGGGGACTGCCCGGGCAAGACCGAGCTGGACCCGGCGATCCTGCGCCGGTCCGCCGTCTTCGTCGAGTTCACCCCGCAGACCCGCATCGAAGGCGAGATCCAGCAGCTGCCGGCCGACTTCCCCGTCACCGAACTCTGGCAGGTCCTCACCGGTTCCGCCCCCGGGCGCACGTCACCGCAGGAGGTCACGGTTTTCGATTCGGTCGGGTTCGCGGTCGAAGACTTCTCGGCCATGCGTTTCGTCCGTGACGCTGTGGAGGGCTCCCGGTTCGTCGAGGACATCGACCTCGTGGCCAATCCCGACGACCCCAAGGACCTCTTCGGGTTCGTCGGGTCCTTTGCCCCAATCCTGACCTGATCCGCCGGTGGCGTCCTCGGCCTGGTCCTAACTGTCGTGCTCCGCCGGCAAATCGTCGGCCAGCATCGCTGAGGCGTCCGGCAGAGTCCGGGCGTTATAGTCGACGATCTGCCAGCCGCGGTCGGCGTGTTCTTCCAGAACGGTCCAGGCGCAGTTGGCCATGCCGGCGAACATCTCGCGCATGTGGGCAGGAGCGTCGAAGAAAGCCATCAGTCCGCTGCGCAGGGCGGCTCCGTGGCCGACCAGGACACCGGTTCCGCCGTCCCGCAGGGTCAGGGCCGCCTCCCTCATCACGGTCTTCATCCGATCGTTCACTTCCGAGGGCAGCTCGGCACCTGGTACCCGGTAATTCTCCTCGGTGAAAAACTTCCGATGGATATCCGGGTGCTGCTGACGGAACTCCCCAAAGGTGGTGCCCTGCCGGATGCCCACGTCGTATTCGCGTAGCCGTTTGTCAAGCACAGTCTCGAGGCCGGTCAGTTGTGCCAGTTCGTCAGCGGTATGCCGCGCACGTTCCAGATCGCTGGACCAGATGAACTGCGGCTTGAGCGTCGCGAGCAGGTTCGCCGCCCGCCTCGCCTGGCGGAGGCCGGTCGCATCGAGCGGGATGTCAGCGTGGCCCTGCGCCCTCTCAAGCGCATTCCATTCGGTCTGGCCATGCCGCCACAACACCAGGCGGGGACGTGGGCCGCTGGCCCGTACCTCCTGCATCAGTTCTCCTCACTGCCGCTGGCTTCCCAAACAACGCCGGTTCCGATGGGGGAGGCCGCTCCTGTCCGGACGCTCTGCGGTCCCGGATCGAAAGGGTACTGAGCTATTCCCAAAGGGCTGGCGGAACCGTAGGCTTCGAGCTGATCCTATCGATAGCCGGGACGGGGACCACCGGCGCCCTTGGTGAAAGGGAACCGGCATGCGTGCAGAGGTCCAGGATTGGTATTCGGCCCGGAGCTTTCAGGGCAGCGTGTTCGACCGGTGGGACCTTGTGGCGCGCAAGCAGGGCCAACGCGTCAGCGTAGTGCTTCCGGCCAAGAACGAGTCGGCAACCATCGGAGCGATTGTTACCGCGCTGCGCGCCGAGTTGATGGAGGAAGTTCCGCTGCTGGATGAGCTCATCGTGATTGATTCGAACTCCACCGATGATACGTCTGCCGTAGCGGCGAACGCCGGAGCGCTGATAGCGCACCAGGACCAGATCCTTCCGGACGCCGGATGCATTCCCGGCAAGGGCGAAGCGCTGTGGAAGTCCCTGGCCATCGCCTCGGGGGACATCATCGTGTTCATCGACGCGGACCTGCACGGGTTCGAGGCGCAGTTCGCGGTTGGACTGCTCGGCCCGCTGCTGACCGATCCGCGGATCCACTTCGTCAAGAGCTACTACGACCGACCCCTCGACAACGGGGTCCGGGTCATGCCGGCAGGCGGTGGCCGTGTAACGGAGCTCGTGGCGCGCCCCCTGCTGAATCTGTTCTGGCCCCAGCTGGCCGGCGTGGTCCAGCCGTTGTCCGGAGAGTACGCCGCCCGCCGCAGCCTGCTCGAATGCATACCGTTTGTCTCCGGCTACGGCGTAGAGATCGGCATGCTGATCGATGTGCTGGAAACAGTGGGCCTGGGCGGCATGGCCCAGGTGGACCTCGGCGAACGTCGTCACCGCAACTCCACCGATGGGGAGCTGGCGAGGATGGCGATGCAGATCCAGCTCACCGTGCAGTCGCGGCTGCACCGGCGCGGGCTCGCCCAGGCCGCCCCGCCCACCGTGGAGCTGACCCAGTTCCTACGTGACGGCGAACACTACATCGGTGACAGCACCGTCATCGGGGTGTCCGAACGCCCCCCGATGCTGGAAATCGGCCAGCACTCCTTCACTACCGGCAAGTGGGCCTGAGCATGCGGATCCTCATCAACGCCGGACCATGGCTGCCCGTTCCTCCCTCCGGCTACGGCGGCATTGAAACGGTCATCGCCACCCTGGTCCCCGAACTCCGCCGCGCCGGCCAACATGTCACCCTGGCCACTGTCGGCACCAGCACGATCGAAGCGGACAGCTATCTCCACCCCGTGGCCGAGCCGCAGTTCGCCTCGATCGCCCGGCCCTACAACCAGGTGTCGGGTATCGCGCACGCCCAGATGCAGGGGATTGTGAAGGCCATTTACGACGGCGGCAGCTGGGATCTCGTCCACGATCACCTTGAAGTCGTGGGGCCGGCGGTCTTTGCCGCCATGGGCCGGGCGGCTCCGCCGGTGCTGCAGACCATGCACTGGGACCTGGCCAAGCACAAGGCGTTCTACGAATCCTTCGACGGCCGCGGCCGGGTCCGGTTCGCCGCAGTATCGCAGTCCCAGCTGGACAGGGCTCCGGAGGCACTACGGCGCCAGACAATCGGCGTCGTCCCGTTGGCGGCTCCGCCGGGGCTCGAAATCCACGCGGACAAGGCAGACCACGCCCTGGTGCTGGCCCGCCTCACCCGGGACAAGGGACAGGACGCAGCCGTTCGGATCTGCCGGCAGGCGGGCCTGCCGCTGGTGCTCGCCGGGCCGGTCGCCGGCATCAACGATCCTGAGGAGCTCGATCGCCGTCTGGCCGCCGGCGACGCCCAGTTGATGTCCCACCCGGATGTTGGTTACTTCCAGGACGAGGTCCGTCCGCTGCTCGACGGCGACCGTTACCGGTGGATCGGAGGCATCGGCGGCGAAGTGAAGGAACGCGTACTGCGTTCCGCCCGGGTGCTGCTGGCGCCCAACCGATGGGCCGAGCCCGGAGCAACCGGGGTGGTGGAAGCCCTATCACGGGGCGTTCCCGTCGTCGGCACGCCACTGGGAGTGCTGCCCTCGCTGGTGCAGCACGGCCGCACCGGGTTCCTGGCCGCCGACGAACAGGAATTGGCCCGGCTTCTTCACAAACTGGACAGTATCCGTGCCGAGGACTGCATCGAGGCGGCGTCGGGCTGGACACCGGAGGCGATGGCTGCCAGCTACCTGCGCCTGTACGACCAACTGCTCTCGGAGGCCCCATGACCGTGAACGTAGCCCTCATTGGCGCCGGATCGGTGGGGCAGCGCCACGCCTCCAACCTGCAGGGGCTTGGCGTCCGGATCACCAGCGTCACCGATACGTTCCCGTCGGCGGCGGAGAGGCTGGGCCGCGAACTCGGCGCACCGGCCTTTACGGACCCCGATGTGGCGCTGGACCTGACGGAGGCCGACGCGGTCTATGTGTGCGTGCCTCCCTTCGCCCACGGTCCGGGCGAGCGCGCCGCACTCGCCCGGGAGCTGCCCCTGTTCGTGGAGAAACCGGTCGGCCTGGGCCGGGAAACCGCAGAGGAAATCGGGGTGCTCGTCGGGGCCGCCGGTGTCATCACGGGCACCGGCTACCACTGGCGCTGTATGGATGCTATGGAACACGCACGCGACCTGCTGGCCGAGGCACCGGCTTTGCTGGCCAACGGCTACTGGCTGGACAAGCGCCCGCCGGTCCCGTGGTGGGGGAGGGTTGACCGTTCCGGCGGCCAGGTGGTGGAACAGCTGACCCACATCCTGGACACTGCCCGCTTCCTCCTCGGAGAGGTCGTCGAGGTCTACGCCGCCGGCGTCCGGGGGACCACGGCCGCCGACACGTTGCCGGCAGGCGGGGCAGGCGCGGAGCCGGACGACGTCGACGATGCCACGGCGGCCACCATGCGCTTCGCCTCGGGAGCGGTCGCGACGCTGGCCGCAACGTCCGTGCTGGCGGCCAAGCACCGCGCCGCCCTGCACACCGTGAGCCGCGGGCTGTACCTGGAAGTGTCGGAAGCCGGCCTCAGCAGCTTCGACGGTACTTCCCGCAAAGACCTTGCCTGCAGGGAAGATCCCCGCGTAGCGGTGGACCGGGAATTCATCCAGGCCGTCCGCGGCGAGCGGGAAACCACACGCGCTCCCTATGCCGAGGCGCTGCGCAGCCACCGGCTCGGCTGCGCCATCGCTGAATCGGCCCGCACCGGGCTCCCGGTGAAGCTGCCCGAAGAGCGCTCCGCTGCACCCGGGGTGACGCCATGATGCGCCGGAACCTCGTCCTCCCGGCGCCTGGAGTCCTCGAGATTGTCGAGGAGCAGCTGCCCGAAGTCCCGGAGGGCGGTCTGCTGCTCGAGACCCTCGTCACGGGCCTGTCCGCGGGCACCGAACTGGCCTTCGTGAAGGGGGACCACCCAGGGCTGCGGTCGCGCCACGATGCCGACCTGGGCCTGTTCCTGCCGGACTCCGCCGGCACTGCCTACCCGGTTCGCCGGCTTGGCTACATGGAGGTCGCCCGGGTAGCCGCATCGCGGACCGCCGCCTTCGCGGAAGGGGATATCCTCGCCAGTGCGTACGGGCATGCCACCGCCCATGTGGCGGACCCGCTGAAGGAACACCTTGTGCTGCTGGACGACGACCTTGACCCGCTGCTCGGCGTCTTCGTGGCACATCTGGGACCGATCTGTGCCAACGGCCTGCTGCATGCCGCAGCCGAGGCAACCGGTGGCCAGGTCCGCAGCCTCGCCGACGGTGTGGACGGACGTCAGGTGCTGGTCACCGGAGCCGGCCCCATCGGGCTTCTGACCGCCTTGTTCGCCCGGTCGCTCGGCGCACGGGAAGTCGCCGTCGCGGACTCGGACCCCCTCCGCCGCCGGGTGGCTGAAGAACTGGGATTCCTCGCTCTGGACCTTGACGACGATCCCGGCAGGCTTTTGAAGACACGGTGGCGCCACGGGCCGGCGGACCGGGGCGCCGACGTCGTATTCCAGTGCCGCGGACGTGCCGAAGCACTCCATACGGCCCTCCGCGCCGCCCGCCCCCAGGGAACCATCATCGATCTGGCCTTCTATACCAGCGGAGCGGACGCCGTGCGGCTGGGGGAGGAGTTCCATCACAACGGGCTGAACCTGCGCTGCGCGCAGATCGGCCGGGTGCCGCGCGGCCTGGCAGGGCACTGGGACAGGGCACGGCTCTCCGCCGAGACCGTCAGATTGCTCCGCTCCCACGGCGATGTGATCCGCAAGCACCTGGTGACCGACGTCGTACCGTACGAGGACGCACCGCTGCTCATGCGTGAGGTATCGCTGCGCGAACGGCACGTGCTGACCGCCGTTTTCGCTGTGGCCCCCGAATACCTCTAGCCACGAATCCGCTGTCGCCGACGCGTCTACCCTGTGGGCCGGTCAACCAAGAGGACCGTGTGCTCGGAGGGGAAGGAATTGACAATGAGGCTTCTGTTGACCTCTGGAGGCGTCACCAATGCGTCGATTCGAGGGATGCTGGTGGAGATGCTCGGCAGGCCCATCGAGGACTGCACGGCCTTATTTATCCCGACCGCGCAATGGGCACATCCCATGTGCTCACCACAGACTGTATGGATGACACTTGCCGGCCCCGGGCCCGAGCGGCAGGGTCTGCTGGGGCTGGGCTGGAAGTCGGTCGGCGTTCTGGAGTTGACCGCTTTACCGAGCATCGCGAAGAGCCGCTGGCTGCCCTGGGTGCTGGACACAGACGTTCTCCTGGTGGATGGGGGAGAGACAATCTACTTGGCGCATTGGATGCGACAGTCGGGTCTTGCAGATCTGCTGCCGTCCCTCCCTGACACCGTCTGGGTCGGGGTGAGCGCTGGGAGTATGGTGATGACTCCGCGCATCGGCGCGCAGTTCGTGGACTGGAACCCCAGCGGGGGCGACGAAGCGCTCGGTGTGGTGGGGTTTTCAATCTTTCCTCACCTGGATTATCCGGGGTGGTCCGCGAACACGTCCGAGAGCGCGCGTCGGTGGGCCGGGGAAATTCCTGGACCCGCCTATGCGATCGACGACCAAACGGCGATCTCCGTCGTGGACGGCACCGTGAAAGTCATCTCCGAAGGGCGCTGGGAACAGTTCAATTCCGAGAGCCGGCAGAAGCGCTGAGCATCATGAGCTGGCTGACGGTGGAGGGTGCGACCTGCGGTAGTTCCTCGAATGCCGGTTCCGCGAACCAGTACCCCTGGAACAGGCGGATACCAACCGCCTTCAGGAACACGTACTCCGCCTCGGTTTCGACGCCTTCGGCGAGCACTGCGATGCCCAAATCCTGTGCGATGGCTACGATGCCTGTGACCACGGCGCGGCGGGCCGGGCTGGTATCGACTCCCCGGACGAGCTTCATGTCGATCTTGATCAGATCCGGCTGGAACTCGACCAGAAGCCCTAAACCGGCATGGCCGGCACCGAAGTCATCGATCGCGGTGGTGAAACCGTGCCTGCGGTATTCGGTGATGATGTTGGTGAGGTGCACGGTGTCCGTGACCTCCTCATTCTCTGTGAACTCGAACATAATGGACGATGTGGGAAAGCTGCACCGCGCGGCGGCAAGCAGCGTCGCCCGTAGACAGGCGGCCGGTTCATAGACAGCGTTCGGCATGAAGTTGATCGACAGCTTCAGATCCTCGCCCGCAGGAAAGAGGCGCGATGCCAGTTCGATCGCCTTGACGCGGCAGTCCTGGTCAAAGCGGTAGCGCTGTTCCGGTGAGATTTTCGACAGGACCTCAAAAGCACCCTCACCAGACACGCCTCGGACCAAAGCCTCATAGCCCCATACGCGCTCACCAACCGCGTCATAGATGGGTTGGAAGGCCATGCTGAATTCAAAGCCGGGTTTCGGTGATGCCGCGCAACTTCTGCATGCCATGCAGGTGCTCCCTCCGTGGATTTTGTCCACCCTAAGACATGTACGACACCAAATCCGCGCAGGAAGCGCCGGCTCAGGGCCATTTAGGGGCGGCCGCCGGACGTTCCCCCTCGGTGGGATGTCTCAGATTGTTCGAGACCGGGCCGAAGGAGTCGTCCCTACTCGTCCTGCCCTTCCGGTTCTTCGTCGGCCTTATGCCGGGCCTCCTGCTGATGCTGCCGCAGCTTCGCCTCAGCGTCCCTGCGGCGGTAGACAATGGCCTTCGCCTGCTCAGCAGTTGGGTGGCGGTGTTCCCGCTCCCAAGCGTGATCGTTCACCCCGGTCCGCGGTGGTGGCCCTTCATCATGTGCGCTGTCGTTTTCGCTCATATCATATGGTCCCATGAGGCGCCGGACGGTGTACGGGCCGGATTTGCCCCTAATCGGGTCTATCCCTGGGTGAGGTTTGTGCCCAGTTTGATGGCGACCTCGATCAGGACCGTGCCGAAAAGTACGAAAGGAGGGCATGAAAAAGCGTTTTGCGCCGGATCTCCGAATTGATCGGCTCGACCTCGGGCGCGGCAAAGGACATCCCGATGGTAAAGGCGAAGTACACGAAGTCGCTGTAGGTGGGTTGCGTCTCCTGCTTCACGTCGAACGAGTCAGCGCCTTGATCGACGAACGCTCATCGATGCTCCTCGAGGCGACTAAGGGGGGGAAGGCCCGGGCGCCCGCATTGCGCACCCTCATGGTGGACCCCGGGATACGGCAACGATTCACTGCCGAACGGCCGGTGCAACTCTCGAGGCTTTGCAGGCCGCCGGCACCACGGCCGCGAAGAGCAGGTAGCTGGTCCGGCGCATGGTGCCGGCGGGCCGGCAGCAACGGGGTCAGGTTTGGCGGAGTCGGGCGAGCCGGCGGGCCGCGGCGACGGCGAGCCCACCCATCACCAGCCAGGGACCGCCCACGATGATCGGATCCATCCACTGGTGGTTCAGGTCAGCGCGTTTCGTCCCGGTGCGCGAGGCGATGCCGTGGCGGGTGAACTCGCTCAGGACGCCCGTTTGGGTGATGGGGTTGTCCGGGCGCAGGGTCGCGAACGAGGCCAGATGGTGCTCCCAGGCGTCGACCCGGTCCGCGGCGAGCAGCAACAGCCAGTGCGCCGCGCGACCTTCACTGTATTTTTTGTATGAGTATTTCCGGATCGCTCCGGAGAGGCCCTTCGGCGGCGTCGAGGTCCCAAAAACCGGGGTAAGGAACTTGTGCTCGATCGAGCGTTCTCGAGGCCATTTCTCGGGCTGGCGCTCCGGGAATTCCCACCGGGCTCCGTTGAGGTCCGGGTCGAACTTCTCCCTGGGTACCGAGGGCCGGTCCTTAGGGTCGAGGTCAGCGCCCCAGCCGGGGATCTCGGCACGCAATTCCTCGCTTGACCTTGCGCGGGTCGGCTTGTTCGCGGTGTAAGGCATGATGGCACTTTCCTTCAGTTGGCGCCGGTGATGATCAGCGGCTTGATGCAGTTATCGAGCTTGGCTGAAAAGATGTGGTAGCCCTCGGCGATGTGCTCCAGCGGGATCCGGTGGGTCACAATGTCACTGGGCTTGAGGTAGCCGTTGCGGATGTGCTCGAACAGACGCGGCCACTGCCGCTTCACCGGAGCCTGGTTCATCCGCAGGGTGAGCCCCTTGTTCATCGCATCCCCAAACTTCACCGCACTGAACATCGGGCCGTAGGCACCCACCACGGACACCGTCCCGCCCTTGCGCACGGAATCGATGGCCCAGTTCAAGGCGATCGGCGAGCCGCCCTGCAGCTTGAACTTCGAGGAGGTGACGTGCTGCAGGAAGTTCCCGTCGGCCTCCGCCCCGACGGCGTCAATGACCACATCGGCGCCTAGGTGATCGGTCGCCTTCTTCATCTCCACAATGATGTCGTCGTACTCGGCGAAGTTGTAGGTCTCGGCGTGGGCGAAGGTGCGGGCCTTTTCCAGCCGGTACTCGAGATGGTCGATGACGATGACCCGCCCGGCGCCCATCAGCCACGAGGACTTCGCGGCGAACAGCCCGACCGGCCCGGCGCCAAAGACTACGACGGTGTCGCCCTCGACGATGTCCCCGAGTTGGGCGCCGAAGTAGCCGGTGGCGAGGGCATCGGTGAGCAGCACCGCGTCCTCTTCATCCATCCACTCCGGAATCGGGCTTGGGCCAATATCGGCGAACGGCACCCGCACGTACTCGGCCTGCCCGCCGTCGTACCCGCCGCAGGTGTGTGAGTATCCGTAGATCCCGCCGACCGCTGTGGCGTTGGGGTTCACATTGTGGCAGTTCGAATACAGCCCGCGTGCGCAGAAATAGCAGGTGCCGCAGTAGACGTTGAACGGAACCATCACCCGGTCACCGGGCTTGAAGTTTTGCACCGAGGAGCCGACCTCCTCGATGACCCCGATGAACTCATGGCCGAAGGTCATCCCGACCCGGGTGTCGGGCATCATGCCGTGATACAAGTGGAGATCCGACCCGCAGATGGCCGCCCTGGTTACGCGCACAATCGCATCATTGGGATGCTCAATTGGCGGAATGTCCTTTTCCTCGACCCGGATCTTGTACGGTCCGCGGTACACCATCGCACGCATTACTGCCCCCTTTCCAGGGATTTGATTGTTCCAACATTGAATTTTCCTCAGTGCGCTTCAGGCCGTACCCGGGTACACCCCGGCGAGCTTGGGCTCGGGCTGCATGGTCAGGCAGTAGTTGGTGAAGCCCGCTTGCGGTTTTTGCAGAATGCGCAGGCGGTGTTTAACGGCAGCACGACATGTTCGCGCGAGTAGGAACTAGGCCATGAAATTTTCAGGCGGCAGACTCGCCGGGTTTTCCTGCTGGGCCTGTCTGATCGCAGAATCAATCTATGAAGAAAAACGGTAAGCCTACTGTGTAGTCGGCGTCGAGGGAGAAACTCCCCACAGTCTGCGCTGACCGATTCGCTTGCATGGGGGGGCGGTGTCCGCTAAAGAGCCGAGGTGCACCTATGCTCGGCGACGCGCATCGGGAGCGTCGGCTAGAACCCGCAACCGGGACATGTCGATGGACATTCCAGCCCGGGGGAGCAGCGGCGCAGCCCGCTAGCTGGTCTGAATCGCGATGGAGGGACCCAGGGCCCTGAAGGAGGTGTCGATCAGCGTCGAGAGGTCCTCCCGTCCTTCTGATTCCCTCCAGGCCGCCAACGCCGCCGCAAAGCACTCCATCGCTGCCGCTACTCGAACTCGAGTGACGATTTGCGCATCCGGTAAGGCATGGTTGCGTTGCAGTTCACGGACAATGTTCGGCCGCCAGTCAAACTGCTTCTCCCGGAACCGGGCGCTGAGTGCTGGTGTCTCGTAGATCAAGTCCAGGAATGCCATGACTTCGCTTGTGTCACGCATGAGGAAGTCCACCACCGGATTCAACGCGCGCCGCAGTGCATGCCAGTCATCGTCCGACCGGGCGTCGGAGGCGAGGGCTTCGACGATGGTGTCTCCGATCGGATCGAAGAGGAACAGGACGACGTCTTCCTTGTTCGTGAAGTACCGCAGGAACGTGCTTCGGGACACTCCGGTAGCACCCGCGAGGTCAGCAAAGGTGACCTGATTGAAGCCGGTTGCGCAGAACTCGTTGAACGCAACGCGTGCGAGCTCTGCTCGGACCGCCTGCCTGCTGATGGCTCGAACACTGACAGGACTAGGAGGCATACCTTAACTCTACCCCGTGTCCCACGGGTAGAGCCGAAGTGCTAAAGTGATACTCAGTGTCACAATTGACGCCGGAGTGCCCAAGGTGCGGTGTCTCCATCCTTCGGCTGCGTGCGGCCCTTTTGAATCGAGATATTTTGACTTACGACAATCTGCCGGGACTCCACGTATCTGTTGAGGCCGGGACCGCCACTGTGACGCTGGATCACCCGCCCCTGAATCTGATGGACGGTGTCCTGCTGCCCTCACTGCGCGGATTCCTTCACCGGGTGCACGATGACGCCGCAGTCAAGGTCATCGTGTTCCAGTCGGCCGATCCGCAGTTCTTCATCGCGCACGGGGACATGGCTTATCTGACAGATCCCGAGGCCCTTCCGGCGGCCACAAATGCGGCCATCGCGGCCGCACCCGGCTGGGAAATCCCGGAGGGCCTGAACATCCTCCAGGCTTTGAGCGATGAGGTGCGGAATCTGCCCCAGGTGACGATGGGCAAGCTCGCAGGTTTCGCCCGCGGCGCCGGCAATGAGTTCCTCATGAGCCTCGACATGCGGTTCGCGGCGATCGGCAAGTCCGGACAGGCCCAGCCCGAGGTTCAGATGGGCATTCTTCCCGGCGGCGGCGGCACCGTGAATATGACCCGCCTCGTCGGGCGTGCCCGAACCCTGGAACTCATCTTGGGAGCTGAGCTTGTCGACGCGGAGCTGGCCGAGCGATACGGCCTCGTTAACCGGGCCCTGCCCGCCGATGAGATCGACGCACACGTTGAAGCCCTTGCTCGTCGCATCGCGCGGCTTCGCCCGGAAATCATCGCTGCAGTCAAAACAACCGTCAACGCCATGGCACCCGCAGTGCCGTTGGAGGCCTATGCCGTCGAAAACACCTCCCTTTACGCGGCATTTGGCGACGAAGTTTTTGAGCTGGCCGACAAGCTCCTCGCCGCCGGCGTCCAGACCCGCGAGGGCGAGCTGGATTACGAGCGCATCTCCAATAGCATCTAACCTTCGATCGAAGCGCAGGACACCGTGAGAAAGGCCCTGCCCATAACGGCGGGGCCTTTCTCGCGATGGTCGGATTACACGCAAACACAACAGTTCAAAACGCCACGAAACGTGTTGCTCCCCGAACCCAAGGACTCCGCAACACCTGAGGAATCCAGTCGGGGGCAGGTGCAGTGGTTCAGCGCCGCCTTCGCTTTGACCGCTGCTCCTCCCGCTCTGATCTGGCGCGCTCCGCAGAGCGCTGGGATTTCCCTCCTCCGACCACTTTTTGGTGCCACTCACGCTGGTACGCCCGGCTGGCTGCGGCATCCTTGCGGCGGGCCAGCGCGGCCATTTCGCGTTGGAGTTTCAGGTAGTTGTTCCAGCGGCGGGCCTCGAGTGTGCCGTCAGCGAGGGCCGCCTGCACGGCGCAGCCGGGTTCCTGTTGATGGGCGCAATCGGAAAACCGGCAGAGGCCGGCGAGTTCCTCCACATCCCCGAACATCTGCTCCATCCCGTCGTCGGCGTCGAAAAGCCCGAACCCGCGGACGCCGGGAGTGTCCATGAGGACAGTGCCGTCCGCCAGCGGTACAAGCTCCCGGGAGGTGGTGGTGTGCTTGCCCCTGAAGTCGCCGGAGCGGACTTCCCCTGTGTGCTGCACGTTGTGGCCAACCAGGGCGTTGATCAGTGTGGATTTGCCTGCGCCGGAGGGCCCGAGGAGGACAAGCGTGCTGCGCGGCGGCAGATGCGCCAACAGGTCCTCGATCCCGTCCCCGTTCTCCGCGGAGGTGGTGACCACGTCAACACCTGCTGCCTGCAGGATGACCTGCCTGACGACGTCATCCGCCACGTCCTCCAGGTCCGCTTTGGTGACAATCACCAGGGGAACGGCGCCTGAGTCCCAGGCTGCGACGAGCGTCCGTTCGAGGCGGTTGTGCGTGAGCGGCCGGTCAACCGGAAGCACCACTCCGATCACATCGATGTTGGCCGCCAGGACCTGGGCGGCGGAGGAGTCCTCGAAGGCGCGCTTCCGGCTGAGCTCCGAACGCCGGGGCAGCACTTCGAGAATCTGCCGATCACCTGCGCGGTTGGGTCCTATCCAAACCCAGTCGCCCGTGACCGGCACGTTGGCATCAAGCGGATAGGGAAGGTGCAGGAGCTCCATGCCCACAGCCACCAGGACCAGGCTGCGGTCAACGCGCACCACGCGGCCAGGTTCGCACCGGTGGTCCGTGCTAGGAACAGGCGGCGGGTTTTCGTCGAAGTACCGTGCGATGACGGCGTTGTAGCCGTAAAGGGTTGGGCCGGTGCGAACTGATGTGGATGCAGCGAGACTGTCTAGGCCGTGGCCTGAAGAATTTTTCACTGGAATACCTCGGGAAAAGTCCCCTGGCACCGGCCACTCCCGGGCAAAGGCCCAAGGTGTTGTGGCGTTCCGCGGGCAGTGCCCTATGCGGTACGGAAGCGGGAGACGGGGTCGGTTGTTTTGATGGTTTCAAGGCGCCGGGGGCGCACAGCAATGACAGTCATCAAAAAACACCTCCCCTCTCTGCTGCGGTCCGCCGAAGTGATGCCGGACCGGTTCCCCACTTTAGCTTCCGTCCGAGGCTTTCGCCATGGCCTTCGCGATCCGATTGCGTCGCTTCAACGCGGGCAGCTCGAACAACAGGGTGACTGAGACGTGCTCGCGGGTTGAATAGATCCAGGCGAGCCCGAGCGGGACCCCGATCCCAACCAGCAGCAACAGCGGCAGAACGTACCATGCTCCGGCAGAGCCGATCGCGTCGGCCAGGGCGAGGGTGATCATGATCGGTCCGAGATGGGCGACGTAGAACACGATCGAGTATCGTCCGACGAATTCGAGCGCGGTGGTCGCCGGTCCGGCGGGGAGTCGGGGAAAGAACCAGTACACGATCACGAGCGCCCCCGCCACGCCCCACGCGAACTCCACCTGATACAGCACTTCCCAACCGGCCACGTTCATCGCACCAACGGTCACCGCGCACGCACCGGCAGCAGTCAGGACCCACGGTTTCCCGGTGATTCCCGCGATCTCGCGCGGGTACCGGGCGCACCATGCCCCGAGGAAGAAAAGCGCTGAGAGAAAGGCCATCGCCTCCGGGCGGCTGCCGTCGGTAAGCAGGAACGACACGCCCGCTCCGGTGCCGGCGATCAGCAGAGGCGGGACGCGCCGCAGCGGATAGGCAAGGGCGTAGAAGACGAGGATGAACCAGAGGTACCAGAGGTAGGTCGGAGAATTGTGGAAGACCTGGGTCACCGCGGCAGGGCTGAGCTCGCCGCTTGCCGCGAGTATGATCAGCGACCACAGAACGTACGGCCAGGCCACCCTGGAGACCTTGCCGACGAAGTACTTCCTCCCGGTCTTGGCCACCGACTGCGGCAGCATGATCCCGGACAGGAACATGAGCACGGGCATGCGGAATGGCTCGAGGAAGAGGTTGAACTGGTCGACGCCCGGCATCGGGCCGACGGTTATTCGAAGGGCCTCGCCCGCGTGCAGCACGACGACCAGCAGGATGGCCACCCCACGGCAGCTGTCCAGCCACCGTATACGGGTATCCGTGGAAGTAGTCATGGCGGCCTCCCCGTCGAGTCTCATCAATCGAACCTGTGTACTGCCACTGGGTTCGCTTAGGTGAGGTTCGGTGTCGGGATGAGTCCGGATGGTTCGTCGCAGCTGGTTCTTTATCGGTACTGCCCGGGCGTCCATGGAAGGACCGTGCCCGGGCGCCGTGCGTGTCACTATCCATGCGGATATTGGCATTGTCGCCACTGGAGGGTGTGGATCGTGTGCGAAAAGCTGGGAGAGAACGGCCCGTCCCGGCGCGTCGCAAACCCAGAACCACGATGAGGAACACCGCTATGGCTGATCAGATGAAAGCCGTTGTAGTCACCCGTTTCGGAGGGGCCGAGGCTGTCGAGCTGCACGATGTCTCCGTACCGAAGGTTGAACCCCACCAGGTGCGGGTGCGCGTCCATGCAACCGCCGTCAACCCACCAGACTCTCAAAGCCGTCGCGGAGACGACCAGCCTCATCCATGGCGGCGCGGGCGGTGTCGGCACCATCGCGATTCAGGTCGCATGAAGGCGCACGAGCCACCTGGAGTCGTTGGCCGCCCCCTCATTGCGCGTTCTTGGCTGCTGACCTCCTCGATCCCAACACATTCCACCTCTCCGAGGGGTGGGGAGGATGAGGAGACGATCGAGCGCCATCACAGGTCGGATCTGTTCCAGGAGGCCCTGAAGAAGGCCACGACGTCGGTGCGCATCCTTGAGAACCAGGGACAGCGATACGAAGTCGCCGCGCAGACCGATGGTCGCCCTCCTCGGCTGAACCGAGAGCAGCAGTTCCACCACATGTCCGACGATCAGTAGAAAAGCGGGCAAGGCAACGGGCCGTGTGCATACGGATGTCCGGGGAGGTTCACGGCCCGGACGACGCTACGATGAAGTCGCGCCCCGGCATTAGCCTCACGAGAAGGAGCGGACGTGGAAGCCTCACCCGTTCCCGATAACGCCTTCTTCGTGCGATCCGCCGGTACCGGGCAGGAAGGACTGATCGCCCTGGAACTGATCGGTTCAGGGGCCTCCGCAGTCGGCATCGGGCTCGTCCTCGCGGCCTTGCTGATCCGGCTGCTCAACGGCTCGATGATGAGAACCACCGCCGTCCTCGTTGGAAGCGCACCCGATCTGGTCCTTCGATGGCACGACCGGTTCAACACCGTGCATGAGGCACCCTGGTTGGGGCGGGTGCCGGACGACGGCGTCCGCGACCTTACCGTGTTCTATTCGGCCTCCGACCCCGACCGGTGGCAGTTGCACCGCCCCCACCGGGGAGCCGGCCTGATGGCACTGGTCGGTGTGGGACTCCTGCTTGCGGGGATGGCGTCGGCTGTGCTCCCGCTGTAGGGACCGGCAGCGAGGGGGATAGCTCCCCGGAGGTCCCGGCTCAGCCTGGATGCACTCCGGCTCTGCAGGGGTCTCGCCCGCCATGCATCGACTTCGGAGAGTGAGTGGCGGCCTTTCATCGGGGCCTGTTCAGCATCGGGGGAGGCGTTCACCGGTCTCGGCGGCGAGGGCGGAGAGGAGCCTGTCCTGGAACGCGGTGTCGTAAACAGAGGGGTGAGGCTTTTGTCGGTGCTGGTGGTACCAGTAGCCGCCGCTCGTGTGCGCTTCAGGGTCGTCGCTGGTGGCGAGCCACTCCTGCGTGCGGTGGCCTAGTTCGAGGCTGTCCGGGGCTCCGGCTCCGCCCATCCGGGTGGGTACCCATCCTGGGTCGACGGAGTTGGACAGGACAGCCGGGAACAGGCGCGCAATCGCCGCGGCGAGAGTGGTGAGGTAGAGCTTGCTGTCACCGTAGGAGCCGGCCCCCCTGCCTTGCCAGTCGACGCCGTCCACGCGTGGTCGGCCGCCGAAGTGGGACCCGCTGCTGAGGCAGACGAGCCGTTCCGGGAGCGGAAGAAGGGCGGTCAAGAGATACGGGGCGATGATGTTCACGGGCATGACATTTCGCCCGGTCCACACGCCGGCGTTGTGGATGACGGCGTCCAGCGGTGCCTGTTCGGCCAGTTCGGCGGCGATGTGATGTACGGCGTCGCGATCGGCGAAGTCTCCGATGACGATGCCGGCACCCCGGTCGGTGAGAGGGCGCAGGTGCGCGGCGCGGTCGGCGTTTCGGGCGTGCACGACGACGTCGTGCCCCTGGGCGTGGAGGGCTTCCGCGGTGAGGCGGCCCAGTCCGTCGGCGGACCCGGTGATGAGGATGCGGCTCACGATTACTCTCCGTTGGGGCCCGTACGGATGTCAGCGACCGATCACGACCTAGGAGGGGGTCAGCCGGCGGCCTTCCTGACCAGAGCACGAAGCTTCCGTTCAACTGCTTCAGTGATCTCCAGCACCGCGAACGCGGTGGACCAAAACTCACCGTCATCGAGTGCGGCATCATCATTGAAGCCAATCGACCCGTATCGGGATTTGAACTTGGAAGCCGGTTGGTAGAACACGATGACCTTGTCGTCCCTGGCATAGGACGGAAACCCATACCAGGTCTTGGGGTGGAGGCCGGGGGCTTCCTCCGACACTATGACATGCAGTCTTTCCGCGATCTGCCGATCGGCGCCCTCGAGGCCCTCAATCGCTGAGAGGCAGTCCTCGTACTCTTTTGCACGCCTGGCAGCGCCCTTCACACCCTTCATCGCCTTCAGCTCGGCAGCCCGCTGTTTCATGGCGTCGCGCTCGGCGTTCGAAAACCCGCTGGTGTCGCTCATAATCGGCATCCCTCATTCCCCATCCAGAGATCACTCCCGCCCGCGGGGGCTTGGAGTGCGGCACCACCTACCGTAAGCCCGACGACGCAGGTGACAACAGCTGCGCCTGATTCAACCATCGTGAAGATCTCACGTGAAAGTCCCGCAGCTGGTCCAGGCGTTTTAGGATGCTCCTCCCAATGTACGGTTCGGGCTTTTCCGACTACTCCATCGGGGGAGCGGTGGTCCAGGTGCATGACTATGGCGGGGTGTTGACCCCGAGGGCCGAGCCGAAGCGTGGGTCCTGGCCCGATTTGGGAATTGTCACCCCACCACGCAGAACTCGTTGCCCCCGGGGTCGGCCATGCCGATGCCGTCCGCGCAGCCAGCGTTGACGTGAGTAGCCCCGAGTGCCAAGAGCCTCCCGACCTCGGCGTCGATAGTTGATGGGGCGGATGGTGTGAGGTCGAGATGGAGCCGATTCCTGCCCAGCTTGGGTGCCACAGGCCCGCCGCCCCAGGTAATTTTGGGGCCGCCAGTGGGTGCCTGAACCGCAGTCTCACCGGCCTGGTCCCACACCAGGTTCCAGGCCAGTGCATCGCACCAGAAGTAACCGACCTCCGCGGGACCAGCACCGGCCAGCGAGCTGAAGAACGGGCAGCCCGCGAGGAAGCTGCCCCCCGGCTCAAGGATGCACAACTCGTTACCGTCGGGATCGGCCAGGACGACGTGCTCGGCATCCGGTCCCTGGCCGACATCCAAGTGCCGTGCGCCCAACTCCAGCGCTCGATCGACCGCGGACGCCTGCTCGTGGATAGACTCCGGTTTCAGATCGGGATGCATCTGGTTGGGACCCCACTTCTCACCGGCACCGGCAACGAATCGGAGACTAAAACCCACCCCGGGCAGTGCCGTGAGCGACGGTGCACCCCGTTCGATCGTGATGTCCCGGCCGAGCAGGCCGCCCCAGAACCCGGCGAGACGCTCCGGATCGGGTGAACTGAAGGTCAGGTCAATCAACTCACACACCATGGCCGCCATTTTTTCGGTGCGCTAGTGGCGCGTCAATCGAATAGCAAGCCGGCCCCAACCCCGTTGGGACATTTAGACCTGGGTTTCCCCGCCGTCTGCGAATAATTCGGTGCCGGTGACGTAGCTTGCCTGATCCGAGGCGAGGAACAGCACGGCGTTGGCGATTTCAGCAGGCTGGGCGACTCGGCCGAGTGGAACGTTGCCGGCCATTGCGTCGAGCATGCCCTGTGTCTGGCTCGGGTCGGGGGCGAGTCCGGTGAGGCCGGGGGTCTCTGTGGGCCCGGGGGCGATCGTGTTGACCCGGATGTGGCGGCCGGCGAGCTCCGCCGCCCACGTGCGGGTGAATGAACGCAAAGCGGCTTTCGTCGCAGCGTAGACGCCGAAGGCAGGGTTGCCCTTGCTCGCCGCGTTCGATCCCGCGATGATGACGGAGGCGTGATCCGCGAGCATGGGCAGGGCCTTCTGCACCGTGAAGACTGTGCCCCGCACGTTGACGCCGAAGGTCTGGTCGAACGCCTCAGGGGTCAGTTGCTCAAGAGTCGCGAACCCTCCGCCGCCGGCGTTCACAAACAGAACATCGAGGAGACCCTTCCCACTGGATGCGACAACGGAGAAGATGCGGTCCAGGTCGTCGAGATCCGCGACATCGCCCCTGATCCCTGTTGCCTGGTCCCCCAACGCGGCGGCCGCGGCAGTCAGTTCCGCCTCGCGGCGACCGGTGATGAACACATGCGCCCCCTCCTCGACGAAGCGTTGGGCGGTCGCGAAGCCGATACCCGATGTTCCTCCAGTGATCAATGCGGTTTTGTTCTCAAGCTGTCCCATGGCGGGCCTCTGTTCTTCTCATCGGACGTGAATGTCTCATCGTAGGTTTTAATAGTCTGGATGGTCAAAAAAGGAAGTGCATGCCGGCGGGTGGTTCGCAGCGAAGGAGCCGGTTCCGGGTTTGCGGGTTCGCTGCGGTGGCCGGTGGCGCCGGAGGGGGTTGGTGAGCGGTTGTGCGGAGCGCATTCCCTAGATGTGCGGCTTCCGCGATGGCGTTCCCCTCCCGGGCCTCAGGGGGTCACCTCGCTGGGGGAGGCACGCGCCGCGCGGGATGTCCTGATGGCGCGGAGGGTGAGCTGAGCGGCGACGACGAGGAGCAGCAGGCCAAAGAGAATACCTGACAACCGTGCCGGCAGGGCCAGAGCGAGTGCAGCACCCGGTATGGAAGCAGCCGTTGCGGCCACCCCAACGATAAGGCCGGCGCCGACGTCAACTGTTCCGGCCCGCCAGTTGGCGCCCGTGCCGATGGCGCTGGTGGGGATCATGACCAGCAATGAGGTGCCTTTGGCGATGAGGTCGCTGATGGCGAAGATGCCGATCAGGGCCGGCACGACGATGATTCCGCCTCCGATTCCGAACAGGCCCGAGAGTATCCCCATGACCAGGCCGAGCATGACATAGCCAAGCGCGACCAGCGCAGAGAACTCAACGCTTTCTCCGCGGACCGGCGAGACCAGGACCATGCGTGCTGCAACTAGGAGGATGAAGACGATGAACATCCAGCGCAGCCACACGATGGGGAGTCTTTTCAGGAGGGCGCTTCCGAGCAGCGCACCGGCGATGCCGCCAATGGCAATGAAGAACCCCGCAAGGAGGTCGATCTCACCGGCAAGCAGATAGGTGGCGGAGCCTACGACCGATGCCGGCACGATCGCGGCAAGCGAGGTCGCGGCGGCCCTGCGCTGGTCGAAGTCCGCCAGGGCCATCAGCAGCGGCACCATGATGATTCCGCCACCGATGGCGAACAGGCCGGACAGCAGCCCTCCCACCACTCCGACGCCTATGAGGGCAATCCAGAATCCCGTCCCCGCCGCCCGGGGTGCCGGCTGGGCACTTTCCTTGACGCCGCTCATTTCTCTCCTCGATTGGGCGGATGTACTTGGAGTGGCTGTCGTTCAGTTCCAGGTGAAGAGTGCGGGCTGCTGGCCGGCCAGGTCCGGGTCTGCGTAGACATGCAGACGGCTGATCAGCTGGCCTCGGAACTCAAAGACATTGCAGAAAAGACCGCTGCTCCGGGCGTCACCGGGGAAAGGCACACCGGAGGCGAGCACCCCGGATTCCGCCCCTTCGACGACGACACGGTTGTCGCTGGAGGTGAAGGTCATGCGGGACTGCGGGTGATCGAAGGAGGCCACAGCCGACGTCAGGCCGACAAGAAACGGAACGATTTCCGCTTTCCCATGGGCGAATCCAAACTTCGGGAAGAAAATCTCCGTGTCATCGGTGAACATATCGAGCAGGTTGGGGTCACCGGAGTCGACTTTTCTGAAGTACTCCTTGGCCAGAGCAATTCGCTCCGCCGCACTGATCTGGTCCTGATCCAAAGTGATGCGCCTTTCAATTCCTGCGTTCAAGGGGAGCCCGCCCCTGTTCGCGGTCCCGTGGGCTGGTTGCTGAGGCCCCCGGGAGCAGGTCGAGGATGCTGGGGGAGGTCCGTTCTAGTTGTTTCCGGTGCCCAGGGCTTTCTGGAGCGAGCGGATTGCCTGCTCGATGGCGGCGGTTGTTCCCCGGGTCACCCGTTCGGGGTTGAGCATCATGAAGTCGTGGGTGACGAAGTTATAGCGGACGCTGGTGGTGGGCACCCCGGCTTCGACGAGTTTGGCGGCGTAGGCCTCGCCCTCGTCCCGGAGCGGGTCGTTCTGGTCCACGAGCAGCAGGGCCGGCGGAAGCCCCCGGAGGTCCTCGAGCGTGGCCCTCAGCGGTGAGACGGTGATTTCCGAGCGGCGGCTGACGTCGGGGAGGTAGGCGTCCCAGAACCAGGCCATGCTTCTGGCGGTCAGGAACGGTCCGTCGGCGAAGGTGCGGTAACTTTCGGTGTCCTGGCCGGCGTCCGTGACCGGATAGTACAAGGACTGGTGGACGAAGGTCACGTCACCGCGCTGCTTTGCGAGCAAGGTCAGGGCCGCGGTCATGTTGCCGCCGACCGAGTCACCGGCAACGGCCATGCGGGACCCGTCGAGGCCCTCCGTGGCGCCCTGCTTCGTGATCCACTGGGCGGTGGCGTACGCCTGCTCGATGGCCTTCGGATATTGGGCCTCGGGGGAGCGCTCGTATTCGACGAAGGCCAGGGCGGCGTTGGCCCCTGCGCACAGTTCCCGGATGAGACGGTCGTGGGTGCCGGAGTTGCCCAGGATCCAGCCGCCTCCGTGGACGTAGAGGATGACAGGCAGCGTCCCGGACGCACCCACGGGTTTGATGATGCGCACCTGTACGTCTCCGACGTCTGCCGGGACGGTGATCCACTTGTCCTCGCCGATCTCGACCTTGTCGACCGGAGCGGCCTGGAGGTCATCGAGCAGTTTGCGGGCCCCTTCGACCCCCAGATCGGCCAGAGCCGGTGGCTGGGCGGTGGCGTCGGCGATGATCTGGGCACCTGGTTCGAGCACTACTTTGGACATGATGAAACCTTTCTAAAACTGCTGGACTGCCGGCAGATGGATTGATGGGTGGATCAGTGGTGGTTCATTCGGGACGTTCCGGTGCGGGGTAGGTGGTGACCAGCGGCGCGTCCTCTTCGACGAAGTAGGTCGAGAGCATTCTCGTGGTGACCGAGCCGACATTCACCGCATTGTGGATGGTGTTCGGCGGGATCAGGAACGGGCTTCCGGCGTGAAGCTCCAGCGGGGGCCTGTCGTCGAACTCCATGGAGACGTCTCCGCGGATGATGTACCCGACTTCGGGCCCGGGATGGCTATGTCGGCCGGAGGAGGTGCCTGCGGGGATTTCCACCAGGGTCTGGCGGATTCTCCAGCCCTGGACCGGGCTGGACGCGTCTTGCAGGCTGACCCGTGTGAGGGCTGGCCGAGCCTCGCGTGAATCGGTCATGTTCCTGATCCTTCTGAGATTGGCGGCTCGTGTTGCCCGGTTACCCTCTTACTGGCGGCCGGTGGTGGCGGCGGCGGCTTCGCGGATGAGGTCAACGACTTGGGCCGCTTCGGGAATCGCCACCGTGTGGGAGCCGCCCTGGAGCTCGATCGTTTTCCGTGACCCGGCGCGCTCGGCCATGAAGCGGTGGGCGGCGGCCGGGATGTTCCGGTCCTCGGCACCGAAGAGGAACCATGAGGGCACCGACTTCCACGCCGGCTCTGTGGAGGCCTCCGAGAAGGCGGCCTCCAGGATGGGGCGCTGGCCGACACCCATCACCGCGGCGACCTCCGCGGAGGAATCGGCCGCGAACTGCGCGTGGTAGCGGCTCTGCATGATGTAAAGGTCCCTGCCGCCGGGGACATCCACCGCGGCGAGGGTTTCCCCCAGGGTGGAGCCTGCGAACTTGTTGGCAAGCTCCCCGGGGGTCTCTCCTTCCTCGGGTGCGAAGGCGCCGATAAACACCAGGGCTTTCACATTGGGGTTGCCGGTGCCGCCGCCGCTGATGACCGTGCCGCCGTAGGAGTGCCCGACCAGGATGATCTCGCCGGCGATGTCGGCCAGCAGGGCCCGGAGGTATTCGGAATCGACGGTGACCCCGCGCAGCGGGTTCGCGACGGCGATCGCCGGGTAGCCCTCGGCCAGAAGCGGGCTGATCACCGCATTCCAGCTCGATGAATCCGCGAACGCGCCGTGGACGAGCACGACGGTGGGCTTGGCGGGGGACGGATCGGTGATGCTCATGATGTTCTCCCTTGTGCAGTGGGCGCTGGTGCCGTGCCCGCGCGGGCCTTTGACAGCTCAAGTCTCGTCCGTCGTCTCCACCGCCGCGCCGGGGATACCCGGAGTAATGCTCTGGTAAACCCCCCTGCAGAAGAGCAGACTGAGTGGGAGGCTGGGGGATGGCCCAATTCGTGCTCGTCGTCGATGATGATGAAAGGTTTCGGGACTTGGCCAGAAGACTGCTCGAGAGCTGCGGGTACGCGCCAGGGGGCGATGCTGGAAACGTGGCCGAGGCATTGCGTTGTGCCGCCGCCTCGCGGCCAGACGTCGCACTTGTCGATATTGGGCTTCCTGACAGCGACGGCCTGGAACTGAGCCGGCAGCTCACCGGAGCGCCGTATCGGGTTCGGGTAGTGCTGATTTCCGCCGATAGCGACGCAACCTCGGCTGAGGGAGCCGCCGCGGTCGGGGCGGACGGGTTCATTCCGAAAAGCGAATTGTCGTGCTCGACGCTTCGGTCGATCATCGGCGACGGGTAGGGAAGGTTGGTGAGTTCACCGGCACCGTTCCCGGTGCGCATTGCCGTCGGAGAGGACGATGTACTCCTCCGTGAGGGAGTGACGCGGGTGCTCCTGGGTGCAGGACTGGATGTCGTCGCTTCGACTGGGGATGCGACCAAACTTCTCGCCATGACTTTGGCGTTCCGTCCCGATGTCGTCGTCGTCGATGTTCGAATGCCTCCACATCACGGTGACGATGGCTTGCGGACCGCCATCGAAGTCCGCAAACGCCTGCCCGCTACGGGAGTGGTGCTGCTGACGCAGTACTGCGAGCCCGAATTCGCGATCGATCTGATCGGTGATCGGCCGCAGGGCGTCGGATATCTCCTCAAAGAACGTGTGGGGGACGTCGACGATTTCGCAGCGGCGGTCAAACGGGTCGCCCATGGAGGAAGTGCCCTGGACCCCGAGGTTGTCACACGGATGCTGCGGCCGCGCACTGTCCCCTCCGAGCTCGCTGATCTCACCGACCGCGAGCGCAGTGTCCTGGCCTGCATGGCAGAAGGCTTATCGAATCGAGGCATCGCCCGTGCGCTTCTCATCAGCGAAGCGGCTGTCGAGAAGCACGTCACGGCGACGTTCCGGAAGCTCGGGCTCGCCCAGCTGACCGATGGCCACCGCCGGGTGCAGGCCGTGCTCCGCTACCTCGCCGCTCAGGGTCCCTGATCATGAGCCCTTCCGAGCTTCCGGTTCCCGATCATGACCTCGAAGGGTTACAGAGACTAGCCAGCGAAGGGCGCTCTCTCCGCGACATCGCTGACCTCGTTGCGAGAGCGAGCCGCACTGAAGATGTGTTTCAGTTGGCAGCGATTGAGGCATCCCGGCAGCTTGACGGTGACGCGGTCACGATCACTCGATACACCGCTGGCGACGAAATCACGGTCGTGGCCGCCCATGCCGGCCCGACGCCGATCGGCACCCGCATAAAGTTCGGACCGGGTACCCAGCCGTATCGAGTACGCCATCAGAAATCCAGCGTGCGTGTTGATGACTTCAGGCTCGAGGTCAACGCCGCGCTCGCCGAGAAATATGGGCTTCGGGCGTGCGTTTCAGTACCGGTGATCATCGAAGGCGTCGTCTGGGGTGCGTTCTCAGCCACCTCACTCACCGGGCCCCTACCCAGGCGCACTGAAGACAGACTCGAGAGCTTCGCTCAACTCGTTGTGACGACGATCGCCAACATCGAAGCCCGGGAGGAACTGAGCGCTATTGCCCAGCACGATCTCGCAATCCGGCTTTTGGCCGAGCAATCAGTAACGGGCACCTCATCCGAAACCGCGGTGGCGATGACAGTGGCTCACGCGCTGACCCTGCGAGGCGTCGCGCGGGCATCGATCAATCCCGACCCGATGACGCTTTCGTCACCTCCAGAAAGCCCGACCTCGACGGCGGAGGATCACTTATCCCTGTCCTACCCCATCCAGACCCACGAGCGCACGTGGGCTTACCTCGAGATTGAAGCGCAGGCCCACCAGTTACCCGATACGACCAGTGCGCGGTTAGGGAACCTCGCGCAGGTCGCCGGCCAGGTCGTGTCCGCGATCCTGACCCGCCTGCACCTGCGTCACCTTGCCGAGGAGCAGGCAGCACTTCGCAGGATTGCCGAGCTCATTGCAAGCGGCGCAGCGCCGTCGGACGTCTTCCATTCCATCGCGGCAGAACTGTCCCGCCTGCTCGCTGACTCGCCGGTCGTGCTCGTGCGATTCGACGCGGACGGACCGGTGATCGCGGCGGCCTGTCAAAGCGGGATCGCGGCAGGAACAAGACTCCCCGCGGTCAAAGAAACACCTGTCGAGCGGAGCCAGCGCGGCTCAAGGCACCTCGACGAGATTACTTCCGCCGCGCGTTGGGTGTTCGGCGGCGACGCAGAAGCCCACGCCGGGGTACCCGTCACCGTCGCAGACCAGTTGTCCGGCGCTTTGCTCGTTGCGCCCCGTCCGGATTCGACGGCGGACCCTGCCGGAACCGATCTGGAAGCCTTTGCTGATCTCGCTGCGGCCACTTTTGCCAACGCCCGGGCCAGGGAGGCGCTTATCGCATCCAGGGAGCGCATGGTCAAAGCCGCAAACGACGCACGGCACCAGCTGCAACGCGATGTGCACGACGGAGCGCAGCAGCGGTTGGTACACACCATTCTGGCGCTGAAGCTCGCCCGCGACCGGGGCGCGCACGGCATGTCCACGGCCGCCCTCATTCAGGAAGCGTTGATGCACGCCGAGGAAGCCAACCGGCAACTGCGGGACCTGGTGCGGGGCATCCTGCCCGTCGCGCTTACCCGAGGAGGTCTCGTGGCCGGCATTGAATCCTTCGTCACCGACCTGCCGGTGCCCGTCACCTTGCACCTGCTGCTGCCCAGGCTTCCCGGGACGGTAGAGACGACAGGGTATTTCACCGCCGCCGAGGCGATCACGAACGCGATCAAGCACGCACACGCAGAGCATGTCGACGTCGCCGCCTGGCTCTCGGAAGCAGGCGACGAGCTTCACCTACGGGTGCGCGACGACGGCGTGGGCGGCGCCGACCCTGACATGGGAACCGGACTCACCGGACTGACCGACCGCATCGAGGCCGCCGGTGGAACGATCACCATCACGAGCCCACCGGGATCCGGCACGGACCTCGACGTGACTCTTCCACTGTCCTCGGCTTCGCAACACGACCGGGACAGGTGACTGGAGCCGCCATCAGGACTCACCTCGGTCCGGCTCGTTCCAGCCCGCCCCACACTGTGCCCGGCGATGAGGGGACGCGGCTCCTACTGCGGGTCCTGGACGGCTTCCGCCGGGGACCATCCCAGGGCGGGACCCAGGATGGTGGCGATGTCCGTGAGGATCTGGACATAGTCCTCATGATCGAAACTGAACGGTAAGGCGAAGGCCACCTCATCGACCTCCTGGAAGCCGGCGTGTGCGTAGAGCTGTTCCGCGATCTGGTCGCTGGTGCCGATAAGATCCGGGGCGAACAGCATCCCCCGCGGCCCCTGCGGTGCCCGGGTGCGTGGTAGGCGTTCCTTCACATACTGTGTGTACTTCTCCCGCTGGCTCGACGACGCCGAATCGGTCGGGATCACCACCAGGCCCTGCGAGACTCGGGCCCCTCCGGGCGCTTCGGGCGATGCCGCCGCTGCTTCACGGTAGGCGCGGATCTGGGACTGCTGGATTTGGTCGAAGACAGGGTCCTGGTTCTCGTCAGGAAAGATCACGCTGCTGGAGAGCAGGTTGAACCCATTCGCTGCGGCCCAGACGGCCGACCTCCTGCTCCCTGCCCCGTACCACAGGCGTTGCCGGAGCCCGGGGGAGTGCGGCTCGACACGGTCGGAAAACTCCTCGACCACGCCCTGCCTTCCGGAGAAGGCCCGTATCGGCTCCCCGGCGACGAAGCGGGCGAACCGTTCCACGCGTGCGTAGCTGAAGTCCTCCGACGCCGACGAATTCGGGTACAGCTCGTCCTTCACCGTGTCGTAGTGCATCGGTTCCCCAACACTCAGGCCCGGATTGATTCGCCCGCCCGAAAGGAGATCGACCGTGGCCAGATCCTCGGCCAGGCGCAGCGGGTTCTCCCAGCCCACCGGTGTCACGGCAGTCCCAAGCTCAATCCGGGAGGTGCGCTGGCTGGCGGCGGCCATCATCGCAACCGGCGAGGAGATGCCGAACTGCAGGTGGCGGTGGCGCAGCCAGGCGCTGTCAAACCCCAGCCGCTCGCCGAGTTCGATGACCTGCAGGGTCGACTCATGCCCTGCGGCCGGATCCGCCGGGTCGAACAAACCGATCGTAAGGAATCCGAGCTTGCGTAGCGGGCGGGGGGAGACGGGCATGGGCTTCCTTCGAGGATCGGTGTGCAACTGATCTCAGACTATGCGCCGGGTCTCGCGCCACCCGCGGGGAGGAAGGAAAGTTACCCTTCGCGTCATCCACGCCGCCCCTTACCCATGAGTTGAAGCATATTGATCCGTTCGACGGCTGCCGCTCCTGGCGCCAGCAGCCAGTGACCCTATCCCCGCCGGCGGGCCCGGATGGCGACACCGTCCTGATAGTGGATCAGACGGCGTCCCCGTCCCTCACCGAGCTGGATCCACAGCATGCTGCGGTCCTCGGCGAGATCGTCGACCCACCCGGGGAGGCTGTGGCCATCGACCGGCTCGACGGTCACAGCCTGCCCGCGGCGCAGGTCTTTCCAGTTCATCCCGGTTTCCGGTGACCCGACGCCCGCTGCACTGTCGTGCCCGTCAGCTGCCTGTGACACGCCGCCCTCCTGTTCCGCCCCGCATGATCGATGTGTTCCAAGGCTTCCACGAGGAAGTGAACGCGCCATGAACCGACGGTGAAGACGCCGCTTGCCATCCCTCCGCCATCCAGCCGCCGGCCGCCACGTGGGATGCGTCACTCTGTCTACCGGACCGTGGCCGTTACCGCGCGGACCAGCCGCCGTCCATGGTGTAGCTGGCGCCGGTCACCATTCCGGCGTCGTCCGATGCCAGCCACGCCACCAGTGACGCTACTTCCGTCGGCTCCACCAGGCGCTTGATCGCCGATTCGGTAAGCATCACCTTGGCCAGGACCTCGGCTTCGGGGATGCCATGAACGCGGGCCTGCTCTGCCAGCTGCTTCTCCACAAGAGGGGTTCGGACGTAGCCGGGATTGATGCAGTTGGAGGTAACGCCGTGTCCGCCCCCTTCGAGTGCCGTCACCTTGCTCAGCCCTTCCAGGCCATGCTTGGCGGAAACGTAGGCGCTCTTGAACGCCGAAGCGCGGAGTCCGTGCACGGAGGACACGTTGATGATGCGTCCGAAGCCGTTGGCGTACATGGAGGGCAACGCGGCCCGGATCAGCAGGAACGGTGCTTCCAGCATCAGGGCAATGATCCTGCGGAATTCCGCCGGATCAAACTCCTCGATCGGGCTTATCCGCTGGATTCCTGCGTTGTTCACCAGGATGTCGCAGTCCAGACTCACGGTGGTGAGCGAGTCCACGTCCAGCAGATCCACTGTCCATGAGGTGCCGCCGACCTCATCGGCGAGAGCGGCGGCGCTGGCAGAGTCGACGTCGGCCACCACCACTTCCGCGCCCCGCCCCGCCAGTTCCCGGACGCACGCAGCACCGATTCCACTGGCACCTCCGGTTACCAATGCCTTGCGGCCCTTCAAAGCGTCTTCCATGTCCATCCCGGCTTCCTCTGTTGTACGAACGGACTGTCTCACCAGCAGCTCAGCGCGTTCCGGCCGGGACTACTCCTTCGCGGGCGGCGTCTGCCCTGTCCACTTCCTCCAGCGCGATGCCCTTCGTTTCCCTCAGGCTCAGCACGGCAACCGAGGTGATGGCGCACGCCACAATCAGGTAGACCGCGGTGGGCACCCAGGAGCCGGTGTCTTTCAGCCACTGGGTGGCGAGCAGCGGAGCCAGCGAACCGGCGAAGATGGAGGTTACCTGGGAACCGAGCGATACACCGGAGTAGCGCATGCGGGTGGGGAACAGTTCGGCCATGATGGCCGGCTGCCCGGCGTACATGAACGCGTGCAGGCACAGCCCAACGGTGACGGCGGCAACGATGGCCGCGGCATTGCGCGTGTCGAAGATGGGGAAGGCAAAGAACGGCCAGCTGGCACCGAGGACGGCTCCGACAAGGTAGACCGGCTTCCGGCCCCAACTGTCCACGAGACGTCCTACCTGCGGTATGACCAGAAAATGCACGATGTGGGCGATCAAGAGCGCCAGCAGGAGCGAGGACGTGTCGTACTGGTGGACGGTCTTGAGGTAGACGATCGAGAAGCTGACCACCAGGTAGTACATGATGTTCTCGGCGAAACGGAGCCCCATGGCCTGCAGGATTCCCTTGGGGTACTTGCGGACCACTTCGAAGACGCCGTAGCTGACGGCCTGCTCCTTCTCCACCAGAGCCTTGGCCTCCAAGAAGATCGGCGCTTCGGTGACATGGGTGCGGATGTAGTAGCCAACGAAGACGATCACCGCTGAAAGCCAGAACGCCACGCGCCAGCCCCAGCTGAGGAACTCTTCGCTGCTGAGCACTGACGACATGATGAACAGCACGAGCGTGGCCAGCAGGTTGCCCACCGGAACGGCGGCCTGGGGCCAGCTGGACCAGAACCCGCGGGACTTTGCGGGGCTGTGCTCCGCAACCAGCAGGACGGCCCCACCCCATTCGCCGCCCAGGGCAAAGCCCTGAATGAAGCGCAGCGCGACCAGCAGCGCCGGCGCCAGGTAGCCGATCTCGGCGAAGCCGGGCAGGCAGCCCATCAGGAACGTTGCCACGCCTACGATCACGATTGTCAGCTGGAGCGTGGGCTTGCGGCCCAGCTTGTCACCGATCTGCCCGAACACAATGCCGCCCAGCGGGCGTGCTACGAACCCGACGGCGTAGGTGAGGAAGGCCTGGATGATGCCGTCCAGCTCATTCCCGGTGGCAGGGAAGAAGTACTTGCCGAAAACCAGGGTGGCGGCCGTGGCGTAGAGAAAGAACTCGTACCATTCCACTACGGTGCCCACCATTGAGGCGGCGACGATCTTCTTGAGTCCGGAACCTTGGGATGCGGTTCCGGTTGCCTTACGCGGCGGGCGTTGCTCGACGCTCATGGGGTTCTCCTTTGAACATGGAATGGCATGCTGTGATCTTCAGCACTAATGCTCCGATGGACTTTACTGCACAGATCGGTCCCGTCCATGGCGAGTACAGCACCATAACTGTGCATAATTGCAGATATGATCGCCCGTCCTGACGACCTGCTGGTCCTGCTCGAGGTTTCCCGCTCCGCCAAGTTCACCGCGGCGGCCCAGGCCCTAGGACTGAACCACACCACCGTCGCGCGGCGGATCGCCGCCCTGGAGAAGGCACTGGGCGGCCGGGTTCTGGCACGGGCCACCAGCGGTTGGGAGCTGACGGCTCTTGGAGCCCAGGCGGTGCTGGTGGCGGAGCAGGTGGAGGCGGCAGTGGGCGCACTCGGCCCCGCTGGACGGGCACCCGACCCGATCACCGGCGTCGTGCGGATGACCGCCACGGACGGATTCAGCGCCTACATCGCGGCGCCGGCCGTAGCGCGGCTGCGGCGCGAACATCCGGGGCTGAGCGTGGAGGTTGTGACCATGACCCGGCGTGCCCTGCAGCAGCGTTCCGGACTCGACATCGAGGTGGTGGTCGGTGAACCTCAGGTGCACCGGGCCGAAGCGGTCCGTCTGGGCGAGTACATGCTGGGGATCTACGCCTCGCGGGGCTATTTGGCGGAGCATGGAATCCCGGCCACCATGGCCGATCTCAAGGAGCATCCGCTCGTCTACTTTGTGGATTCGATGCTGCAGGTGGATGCCCTGGACGCCCCGCGGCGGCTGGTGCCCGAGATGCGGGACGGGTTCACGTCCACGAACGTTTTTGTCCATGTGGAAGCCACCCGTGCAGGAGCCGGAATAGGTTTCCTGCCCTGCTTCATGGGTGACCTCCACGACGACCTCGTCCGCCTGCTGCCTGCCAACGTCGCCGAACTACTGCCCTACTGGATGGTGCTCCGCCCCGACTCGATGCGGCGTCCTGCGGTGGCCGCCGTGGTTCGCGCACTGCGGGAGCAGATGGCCACAGACCGCGAGAAGCTGCTGGGCCGCGGCTAGGGCCGCCGATCCGCTGGCCGCGGCGGCGGTGTTCTTCATTGTCACGGTGGAGGGGTGGACTAGTTTCGAAGATCTATGGCGGCGTGCCAGTACCGAGCGTTGGTTCTCGAGGCGGCCAACACCACCAGGCCGGTCTGGCCGTTGACGTTTTGTTTCGTTGTTGTGGGGTCGTTGATGTCCTTGTCGGTACTGCTGCTGATGATGGGCGTACCGGCGCCACGCGGGAAGGAAACGTTGTCAAGCGGCGCCTTCTTGTACAAGATGGTGCCGCCCGCCTCCGGGGCGACCGCGAACATCCAGACCTGACGGTTTTCCTCGTCGATCATGACCATGGGCCGGGTGTGGGCGTCCTCGACAGCGCCGAACTGCGCGCTGGTCCACTTGGCCTTACTGTCCCGCACAAGGAGCGCCACAAACGTTTGACCGCGTTGCTGAGCGGCTGTTTTGATCGCTACGTACAGGCGGCCGCTACCGTCACTTGTCAACTGCCTGAGGTTTAGATGGTCGTTCGCACATCCTCCACTGCAGTTGGTTCCTCCCCCGAAGGCGACCTCTGTCTGCCACGATTTCTCCGGCTGGCCGTCTTGGTGGATGGCGAGGTAGAACCTCCTATGCTCCGCCCGCTGATTGCTCCACATGACTCCGATCTTGTTGCCCTGGAAGGACGTGATTGCGGAGATGTCGTCGTGGTGCGCCTCGGCGTTGTCTGTCGGCAGGACAAACGGGGTCCCCCACGCGGTGTCGCTCGTCGTCGAGTGGTTAACGTAAACGCGGTTGGTGTTGTCGGGCGCGACGACGGTGTAGGTGACCCACAGCTTGCCGACGGAGTCCTTGGCCACCGTAATCGATTCCGAGCTCCCACTGTGAAGGGTGACGGGGAATCCTGCGTCTTCTGAGTAGGTCTTCGTCGACGCGTTGTAGCTGAACCGGTGAAGCTCTGCGGACCCGGAGGTCACCTCCGCCTGGGACGGTGCGAAACTCACCTCCGAGAGTGACGGTGGCAAACCCCACTCCGAGCGCACAGTCGTGCCCGACACAACGTAGAGCTTGCCGGCCTTCGCGTCCCAGAGCGCGTCGCCGCGCGCACTAGGCCGCGCGTCAACAACCGTTCCCGTCTCCTGCCAGACCTGCGTTGCGGCGTCGAGCCTGTGAATCTTCGTTGCATTTGCGGACGCGCTCCATAACAGGCCCCACCAACTCCCATCCTGGACCCACAGCTTGCTCTGGGCCTTGTCCGCAGTCGGGGTTGTGACGCCGTCACCTGCGTATGATTGCCCAGGCTTTCCGAGATCGGCCGCCTGGACGGTGATGGGGAGCGCGGCAGTGACGGCCACCGCGACTAGCAGAGCAATGAAAAGGCGCAGCAAACGCATGGGGGTGCCCTCGCAGTTTTGTCGGCGGACAGGTTTGGTCATGATTGTTCTCCGATAGGAGGCAGGGCCTTGCGATGGATGCCAGCCCTGTCATGAATAACTGAAAAAACGGTGCCTGCTCGGCGACAAGATACTTCGCGGCGGCGGCCCTAGCCGCACTTTCCTTTGGCACCACAACTTAAAATGCGCCCACTGGGGGTGTCAACGACTGTGCCTACCCTAAATGAAATGAAGGTAGGGGCGGGAGGGGCCGTGTCCGCAGCGGCGCTGCCGCCTCGGCCTTGGCGTGCTTGCTCGGTGTTGAACCGCCGGGTTTCCGCTATTGCAGTCAAGGACATGATCTCCGGGGCCAGGGCCATCCGGAAGCCGCTGGAACCGGAGGACCTCGCCGAGAGGATCGCGTTCATGGTGACCCAGCCCCGCCGATCCTCCATCGCCGAACTCTGGGCGATGCCCACCTCCCAGGTCTGAAGCGGCAACCGACCAGGACCTGGGTGATCCACACCTTGTTGATACATCAATCAAACAACGATACGATTGACACATCAACAACATAGTGATTGGTGGTAAGTCATGAGTGAGCAGAAAATCATCGCAGTGGCCGGAGCGACCGGTTCCCAGGGAGGTGGTGTCGTCCGAGCCCTTCTGGCCGATCCGCAGAAGCGCTTCGCAGTCCGTGCCTTGACCCGGGACCCGGATTCTGCATCGGCGGAAGCCCTGCGCCAGCTTGGCGCGGATGTTGTCCGCGCGGATTTCGAGGACGAGCAGAGCGTCGTTGCAGCACTCACGGGTGTATACGGCGCGTTCCTGGTAACAAACTTCTGGGCGCACGGTTCCGCCCGCCGGGAGCTTGACGAGACTGCCGTCCTTGCCCGTGCAGCCGCAGCGGCCAATGTGGCACATGTCGTCTGGTCAACCCTCGAGGACACCCGCGAGTTGCTTCCCCTCGATGACGCGCGCATGCCGGTGCTGCAGGATCAATACAACGTGCCGCACTTTGACGCGAAGGGCGAAGGCAACGCTCTCTTCGCCGACGCCGGAGTGCCGACCACCTACCTGAACACGACCTTCTACTTCCAGAACTTCATGTCGAATATGGCCCCCCAGCGGGGAGACGATGGCGTCCTGACGCTGACAATCCCCTTCGAAGAAGGCCGGCTTCTCGCGGGGGTTGATGTCACGGACATCGGCCGCACTGTGGTCGCAATCCTCTCGGCCGGCAGAGAGTACATCGGTAAGACTGTCAGCCTCGCAGGCGATCACCTCACCGGCGCGGAGTACGCTAGCCAACTCGCCGAAGTCATTGGCGAACCCGTGCGTTTCCAGTCCGTGCCCTACGACACATTCCGAGGCCTCGGCTTCCCCGGCGCAGAAGAGGCTGGCAACATGTTCCAGTACTACGGGGACTTCGACAAGGAGTTCACCGGCGCTCGGGATTTGGAGTGGCTCCGCCGATTCGTTCCTGGTCTGAAGGACTTCCGCACCTGGGCGGCCGAAAACGCTGAGGCGCTGAAGAAGGTGGCATAACAAGCCGGCGCGGAGAATGAGGGGCAGCACCCACGACGGGTGATGCCCCTCCTTCACCTCAATCCGGTGCGGCAACCGTCACCACTATCGGTGACCTGCCGCAGGATTTGATCGGTGAGCACCCCTATGCCGTGCTCATCACCCCGCCCCCACGACCTTCAGTACTCTTGGCTGAAGATCACCCGTTTGGCCGATGCCGGCCCAGGTCTTCCGGTCGCGCCCGCTTTGTCGGTTGGGAGCCTGTATTGGACGACTCAGCACAGTGGGTCAGCGGAGGGTCAGGCGGTTGTCGGCCGGACGTCAGATGCACTGTGGGCGTAGCCGTCCTCCTCGCCCGGTCTCCAGTTGAAGCGACCGCTTGACCGGCGGTGAGGATCCGGTAGCCGGCCATCGAGATGACGCTGAGGTGGGTCGAAGGCCATTACTCCGTGGCCCCAAGCTCTCCCACAACCCGATCCTCCACCGGGCGGTTTCGCGGGCGGGTTCAGCGCAGCAGGGGGGCGCCTCCCGCAGAGGCTTGTAATACGCGGCTCTGCCGGAGAGGTTTGGTGAAGTGGACAGCGGCCACTGCGGCGGCCGGGAGGAACAAGGCCCATCCCAGCGTCGGTACCGGCGCCTCGAACGGCGGCACCCCTGTGAGCAGGCTGATTGCGGCCAACGGGCCCAGTACAGCGCCGAGGGCGGCGACAGGAATCCGCAGTGCGGGCTTTCTGGCTTCAACGAGTCGGTGCATCCCCAGGGCCGGTGCCGCTGCCGACGCGGCGGCCGGTAAGCCGGTCAGGAACGCCATTCCGGCGTTTCCCAGCACGGTCATGGGGTGTGGAAGACCCGAGTTGAAAAAGCCGATGATATGCAGGCCGAGGCTGGTCACAACCCCGACTGCGCCGCCGAAGATGACCATCCTGAAAAAGGCGCTCGCAAGCGGCGTTGATTGTTCCCCCATAGGGGGAGCTTAGCGTCGGGGCGCGCCTGACAACAGAGTCCGTCCAACCTGCTGCTCCCGGGAGGGTCCCTCCCTCTCATTGGCCGTTGCGGAAATTCAACGGGAAGTGCTGCAAGGGCGTGGCGGTGCCGCCGGTACGCGGCGCGGGCCGTCGCTGACGAGGCGCCACCTGGCCGGCGGGTAAGGCAACGGTACGGGAACGAATGCCGGTTGCCGGGGGAACTTCGAGCAATCCGCACCACAATAGGGGTCATGAAGTTCCCGCTCAGGTGTTCCGGCAGCAGGACCGGGGGGCGGTTCGCCCTTGCCTCCGTCATCGGGGCCGCGTTGATCTCCGCCGTCGGCGGATGCTCCTCCGACCTATCCGCCGAACCGCCCTGCTTCCCGCCCGAGTACTCCGTCACTCCGAGCGAGGCGAAGCCGGGATCGCTGGTCACTGTCGCAGCACCAGAGGCCGACTGCAATCCCCGGTACGGGAAGAACGCCCGGATCCAGGTCGTCATCGCCGATGAACGGGGCGTCGAGATCATCAGTACGACGGCTCCGATGACAGATGCCGGCGCGTTCACCTTTACCTTCCGCGTCCCGGCCCAGATGGCGGTCGGAGAAGCGGCCGTCACGGCGACCCCGCACAAAGTTGACTGGTGCGACGACACCGGCACAAACAACCGGGTACAAGGCGCCGCGGACCTGGAGCGGGCGTCCTGTGCGGAGCGGCGCAAGCCGCTCACCATCATCCGCTGACCCGGCCGCATGAGTGCGATATCCGCCAGATCCATCCGCATGCACCAGCGATCTACAGGGCGGTCCCTTGCCGCAGGAGCTGGCGCTGACATCTCGGGGCGAAGAAATGAGGGGCCACCTCTTGCGCATTGCGCGGTGAACCACGTAGTGAGCCACAGCTCGTGAATGATGGGTCCTGCTATCTTCCGGAATATTCACTTCTCGGGCCGGTTGGTTAACCCGTCAAGGTAGGTGGGCGACTATGACGGGTCGTGGAAATGGTGGATGTTCAGCCCGCCGCGTACACGCGGACCCAGTCCACCCGCATTTCGCCGGCGCCATTGGCAGTGCTGTCAGGGAACCAGTCCAGTTGCAGGGTCTGGTGCATCGGACCGGGAGGCTGATGCGCGGGGTCGGTGTCTTCAAACCACTTCACGCCATCGACGTAGCCCACGATTCCGCGCGGAGACCAGTCAACCGCGTAGTTGTGGAACTGCTTTACGTCGAGAGGCCTAATCGCATAAGTCTGCGAGTTTGAGCACCCATAGTGGTGGAAGAACTTAATGACGTTCCAGTCGCCGGTCGTCTCCGCGTAGTCAATCTCGCCGTCACACGGCCAATTCTCGCTATCGGGCCACAGGATGGACACCATGTGGTATTCGTTGTCACCGGACCCGGCCGCCCGGACTTCCCAACGCCCGTACTTCTGGTTTGAAAACTTCGCGCCCATTCCAGCAGTCGTGCCGTCAGGGGTTCCAGTCATAACCATTTTGGAACCGTCCACGGTAACCTGCTGAGGGCTCCGGAGACCATTGCCCGCGTGGCCGGCACTGTTGTAGACATTCCACTTCGTGGCATCGGGCGCGCCGGTGTAATTGAACTCGTCCCCGGCCACCCTCGCGCCCCACCCATGGACTACGGCCGCCTCGGTGGAAGTTATCGTGTCGGGCGCAGTCGTCACCACCAGTCTTGGGCGCAGTGCGGAGTTTGACGATTCCTTTGACTTGAACGCGATCCACTTCTTCGCGTTGCTTTCCAGCTTGAAGTTCTGCTCGCCGCCCTTCGGGTTGACACCCTTGGTTACATCCCATTCCACCCAGGAGCCGGTGGCGAATCCGCCGGCCTTCCCAAGCCATGTCCCGCGTGCCGGTGCGTTATTCCACGTGACGCCCTTCTCTGTCCAGCCGCCGGATGTAGTGAAGACATCCACAAACTCGGTGGAAGTTGCAGATGCCTCGGAATACGCCCGAAGTTTGGCTGAAACAACGTGCTCGCCAGCGGGAACCTGCACGGAGAACCGTAGGAGCGAGTTCCGCCAGATATACGCGCGGCCTTCTGTAGATAAACGGGTGCTGGTCCCAAAATTTGAAGTCGCCCTGTCCGCCTGAACGTAGGAGTCCATGACTAACGAGGTTGTGGCCGCGGCGCTTGCGGTTGTCGGAGTGATGATTGCGAAGATCATCAGAATTGACGATGCGACCGCTGCGCATCTAAGCCGGAACTGCATGCCATATCGGTTTTGCCGGGTTCGCAACGCCTGAACGCTCGTAGCCTTCATGTTGATCGCTGTTCCTACTAGGAATCTGATGTATCCAGCTGCCCGGAGCCAGCGTCGACCGAGAACAACGAAGGCGTAATGTGAGCTGCCTTAAAGGGTAAACCTGGAACAAAGACTGAGCAATCGATCTCCAATATATTCCGTGGCACCTCCGGCACAATGTTCTCCGTCGTTGACCGGCCGTGGCTGATCCCCCTGGGCCGGTCGCGGAATTTGCCGCCGTCACAGGTACTTCCCGATCCGGCACCGTTTTCCTTTTCCCGTAGGACCGGCCCTGACGGGGCGGGCCCCCCGGAGTAGGGTGCTCCCATGGCCCGCGAAGAAACCACCGTCTCCGTCCCCGGCCCTCATGGCGCCCGCGACGTACGCGTCTCCAGTCCCAGCCGGGTGCTCTGGCCCGAGCTCGGCCTGACGAAGCTCGACCTGGTGCAGTACCTCATCGGGGTACAGGAGGCGTTCCTCGCCGCGAACGGCGACCGGCCGGTGTCCCTGCAGCGGTTTTCCGGCGACATCGACGGCGAGCAGTTCTTCTCCAAGAATCCCCCCAAGGGCGCACCCGACTTCGTTCGCTCCGTGCCGGTGGTGTACCCCAGCGGCCGGTCCCACCCGCAGCTGGTCCTCGACGAGCCGGCTGCCGTGGTGTGGGCCGCTCAGATGAATACCCTCGTGTTTCACCCCTGGGCTTCGCGTGCCGGCAACCCGGACAACCCCGACCAGCTGAGGATCGACCTCGATCCGCAGCCGGGCACCGGTTTCGATGAGGCAGTTCCGGCCGCTCTTGAACTGCGCTCGGTGCTTGCGGAGGCCGGACTGACCTCCTTCGTGAAGACCTCGGGCAACCGCGGACTCCATGTCTTCGCTCCAATCCGCCCGGAGCACGAGTTCCTCGAGGTTCGGCACGCCGTCATCGCCGCCGCCCGCGAACTCGAGCGGCGCATGCCCGATAAGGTGACGACGGCGTGGTGGAAGGAGGAACGCGGCCGGCTCGTCTTCGTCGACTACAACCAGGCCAACCGGGACCGCACCATGGCCGGGGCGTACAGTCCGCGCCCCCTGCCCCACGCCCCGGTGTCCTGCCCCCTCGCCTGGGACGAACTGGGCACCGCTGACCCCCGCAGCTTCACGGTGGTGACAGTGCCGGCGCGGCTGGCGGACCGGGGGGATCCGTGGGCGGACATGCACTCCGAACCGGGCACCATCGACACGCTGCTTGGCTGGTGGGAGCGGGACGTGGAGGCCGGCCTCGGCGAGCTTCCCTTTCCCCCGGACTACCCGAAGATGCCCGGCGAGCCCCCGCGCGTGCAGCCAAGCCGGGCGCGCGCCAAGGGGTAGCGGCCTCCCGCGCGTGACGCCGGAGGACACGCGGGGTGGCGCTGGGCGGGAAAACACCCGCAGAATGGACAGTGTAGGAAAAATAGAGGAAAACTTTAGGAAAGACGCAGGATTATTTAGGATGCGGCGGGGCGAAGGAGCGCCTCCCGCTGAAGGTCGCGATGCGGGCAGGCTGGGGTGCTGACCGGCGGAAGGGGATCCTTCCGCTGCCAAGTGGGTTTGCCGAAGTCGGGGGAGTGCAATGGCCGGAATCGATGCGATCTACGCGCAGCCGGTGGAACGGCCGCCGGAGGGCGGACGCCTGGAGGCGCCCCCTGCCGGGCCGGGCCGGGCCGCGGGCGGTGGACTATGGTGACGGCGTCGGCGCCGGGCCCCCGCCGTGCGTCCGTGGCGCAGTCCTCCCTGGCCGGCGCGGACCAGGTGCTCAAGGACTTCCTGCCGCACACCGAGGACCTCCTCCACACCCAGGAACGGCTTCAGGGCCTGCTCTCCGCGGTCATGTCCCTCGCGGAGAACCTCAGCCTCGAGGCGGTGCTTGACCGGGTGGTGACCTCCGCCTGCCAGCTTGTGGGGGCGCGCTACGGGGCGCTGGGGGTCATCGGACCCGACGACGCCCTGACCCACTTCGTCACGGTCGGCATGGAGGAGGACCAGGCCCGCCGCGTCGGGGAGATGCCCCAGGGCCGCGGGGTGCTGGGGCACCTGATCCGGGACCCCCGGCGGATTCGCCTTTCCGACCTCAACGAGCACCCGCAGGCCAGCGGCTTCCCCGAACACCACCCGCCCATGCGCACGTTCCTCGGCGTTCCGGTGCGGGTGCGCGGAGTTGCCTTCGGAAACCTCTACCTCACCGAGAAGGAGGGCGGGGAGCACTTCACGGCCGAAGATGAGGAGCTCGCCGTGGCGCTGGCCGCAGCGGCGGGCGTCGCCATCGAAAACGCGCGCCTGTTCGAGGACGCCACGCGGCGCCAACGGTGGCTCGAGGCCGGCATGGACGTCAGCGAACGACTGATGGGCAACCCCACGGCCGAAGCCGCGGGCCTCGACCTGATTGCCGAAGGCGCCCTCGAGCAGTCCGAGTCCGCAGTGGCGATGATCGCTTTCCCCGATCCGGGCGGCCGCGTGCTGCGCTGCGGCACGGCCGTCGGCGACAGCCACCTGGTTAAGGGCCACGCCATCGCCGCCGACAGCACTCCCATCGCGCACCTGCTGACCACCGGGGATTCCGTCCTGTGCCGGGCCCCTGACCTCTGGGCGGGGGCGGCGGCCGCTGAGGAACTCGGTCCCGTCCTGGTGGCGGCACTGGGCCACAAGGGTACCCACGCCGGAATCCTGATCCTTGCCCGCCCGTTCGGAGCGCCCGGGTACGGGCAGGTCGACGTCGAGATGAACGAGGTGTACTGCTCGCGTGCGGCGCTGGCCCTGGAGCTGGCCCACGCCCACCTCATGCGCGAGCAGCAGATCGTCTTCTCCGACCGGGACCGCATCGCGCGGGACCTCCACGACCTGGTGATCCAGCGCATTTTCGCCGCCGGACTGAGCGTGCAGAGCCTGCGCCGCCACACAACGGACCCGGTCGCGCAGCAGCGTATCAACTCCATCACCGGGGAACTCGATGAGACGATCCGGGGGCTGCGGGACACCATCTACGCCCTCGGCGACAACGGCGGGCGCGAGCGGCTTAGCTCACGGATCGTCCGGGCGGTGCAGGACGGCACCTGGCAGGCGGGCACGACGCCGGAGCTGCAGATGCGCGGCCCGGTGGACGGCATACCGGAACCGGTGGCAGGTCACCTGCTGGCCGTGCTCTCGGAGGGCCTGTCGAATGCCCTGCGGCACTCGGGGGCGCTCCACATCACCATCACCGTCTCGGTGCGGGGAGGGCAGGTGAAGCTGCTGATCGAGGACGACGGGAAGGGCTTCCGGGACCCCGGCCGCACCAGCGGCCTCTCCAATATGCAGCACCGTGCGGCGGCGGTCGGGGGAACGTTTGTCCCCGTGAGCGCCCCGGGCCATGGAACGAGGCTCTCGTGGACGGTGCCTCTTCCGCGGTAAGGGCCGGTGGAGGACGAAAGCCCCTGTGCAGGGGCCGGAACTTGCGCTTTACTTGTGGCGACGGCGCACCATCTCCAACGGATCGGAGCATTTAATGAGCCTTGAGGAAACCTGGGACAAGCTTGACCAGCCCACCCGCCGATGGATCACGACGAACCGCGGATGTGCGGTGCTTCCGCGGACGGTGGCCGGGGCTGTCCGTCGGGCCGCAGGCCACCCGGAGAGCGATAGCCAGCACGGCCAGATGGAGTTGACCCCCGAGGACCTGCGCTTCATTGCGCGGAAGTCCGATGAAGCCGCCGGACAGCAGCTGGCGGCGCCGTTGAATCCGCCGCTCCCTCAGGGGTAGGAAAGGCCGGCCGATGCAGCAGCGCAGAACACCCCCCTTGGATATCGATATCCGTCCGCTTCCGGCCAAACGTGCCGTGGTGGAGGGCGAAAGCTTCGCCGTCGACATCGAGGCCGTCGCCGAACGCGACGTGGTGGCCGATCAGGTGGTCCTCGAGGTAGTCCAGGTGATCGACTACGGGTACGGCCGCACCAACCTCCACGGCGTGATCTACACCGCCCGGGACCGCTCCACCCATGTCATCTCGCAGCAGCCCCTGCCGCCGGCCGGCAGGGTGATGGCGGGGGAGACCTATCGGACCCGCGCCGTCGTCACCGTCCCGGCGCTCAACCTTCCCTCCGTGCGGGGGGAGCTGATCAGCATCTCCTGGATCCTTCGGGTGCGCATGTCCGCCCAGGACGACTCGGAATCCGTAGGCGAGGGCATGTTCACCGTCCAGTCGGCCGCGGCGGGCTGCAGCTCCGATGCCGCCCAGGATCCGGAAACCACCGTCGAGTGGACGGCGTCCCTCGAGCTGGTCGAACTCTCGGGGCGCATCCTGACCAACGCGACGCCGATCACCGGGCGGCTCCGGGTGGCACCGCGCCACGGAGCCCTGCGTTCGGTCCGGGTGGAGCTGGTAATGCTTGAGGCGGTCGCCTACGGGCCCACGCCGGCGGGCCAGTCCGGTGAACGCCCCCAGAAGCATCCCCGCCACACCGAAAACACGATCGTCACGACCACCGTGACGGAGGGGTTGCCCGCCGCCGGAGCGGAGGCCGTGATCCCGTTCGAGGTCGCCACTCCGCGCTTCCTGCCGTCGCCGTCGCTGGATTCCGGGAGGTTCCGGGTGCGCTGGGAACTGCGGATCACCGCCGATGTGCCGCACCGCCCCGATCCGCAGCTGCGGGTCGGCCTGGTCGCGGTCACGGCCCCCCAGGCGGCTCATTCCTCGTAACACCGCTCAGCCGGAGCCGGCGCCACGGGCGCCCTGCGCCGCCGACCGAAAGGATTCAGGATGAGCCGAAGCATCCGGGGCCGCGAGGCCCGCAGAAAGTCGTGGAAGGATCTCGACCCTGACCAGCGCCGAGCCGTGATGGCGCTGGGAACGGTGCAGGCGACGCTGATGGCCGTTGCGCTCACCGACCTCGCCAGGCGCCCTGCGGCCGCGGTCCGGGGCCGCAGGGCCGCATGGGCCGCAGCGTGTCTCCTCAACGTCGCCGGGCCGATCGCCTACTTCCTCTTCGGGCGCCGCCATCCCGCGGCCCCGCGTTGAGTAGACTTGCCGAATGCAAGACGATAAACCAGCGCGTGCCGCGGTGGTCATTGAAGACGACGACGACGTCCGCGACCTCCTCCACGCGGTGCTCACGGGATTCGGATTCACCGTGCACACCGCGCCCGCGGGCCAGGCGGGGGTCGAGATGGTGCGGCGGATCGCCCCGCAGGTGGTTACTCTCGACGTCGGCCTGCCCGACATCGACGGGTTTGAGGTGGCACGGCGGATCCGCCGGTTTTCCTCAACCCTGATCGTCATGCTCACCGCGCGCGCCGACCCCCGCGATGAGGCCCGCGGCGCGGAGGCGGGGGCCGACGAATACCTCACCAAGCCCTTCCGCCCTGCGGAGCTGCGCCGGCGCATTGAGGACGGCCTGGACAAACGCAACGTGCCGGTCCCGTCCTAGGCAGCAACCATCCCGGGTCTGCTCAGTGGCTGCGGACACCCCGCCGTGAGATCAGCCGCGGGGCGATCCACCGGTCGGCCGCAGCTCCCGTGACGAGGGAGTAGACCGCCTTGTGGAGGTAGTCCACCGTCTTCTCCCCGACCGGCCAGAGCGACGGCGGCGCACCGGCGCCCGTCGCGTTCTCCAGGGTCTGGTCGAAGGCGAGGCGCACCACGGTGTGGGTGGCGTTGGCGGCGCCCCCGCGGATGCCGGTCATGGCCCAGATGCCCCGGAGCGCCCCGAGCAGCGCGCCCGTTCCCCAGTGCATCGCCACATTGGCCGCGGCCGGTTTCGCCCGGTCCGACACCGGCCGGCCGAGCAGGGTGCGCAGCGTGCGTCCCGGAACATACGAGTCGGGCCGCTTGGTCAGCGCCTGCTCGATTTTCTCGCCGAGGGTCATGGCGGCGGCGCCCACGAGGCCCGCGCAGGCCCCCTGCACCGCGGACCCCAGGATCAGGGTCAGCCGCACCCCGGTCGAATTCTGTACCCGCCTCTTACGCCGTTTCATTTGCGCACTCCTGTCCTGCCGGCGGGGCCGACGGCGGACGCCCGCCCCGGCCGGGTGTCACTGGTTGTCGTTGTCTTCACCGCGGGCGTCGTCACCCTGGTCGGTATCGATGCCGTTGTTGTCGTCGTACTGCGAGGTCTCCTCCGGTGAGGAACCTCCGCCGTCCTGGTTCCCGGGGTCATCACAGCCCACGAGGAGCATTGCGCCGAGGGCGAGGATGAGCGGGTATTTCCTAAGTGCGTCGGCTGCCACCGTTCTCACTTCTCTCCGTTTTGGACCACCTGCGTGTAATTAAACCGTAGGACGGCGGGCTGCAGCGGGGAAACGATTTGAGCCGGACGGCCGGCAGCAGAGAGCGCTGGCAGGCTTCGGCCTCCCGTGTTAGCCCCCTAGCGGGCGTCGCGGATCAGGTTGGTGATCCGCGCCGTGGAGAGTCGGCGGCCCTCCTCGTCGGTCATCACCACCTCGTGCGTGGTCAGTGTGCGCCCAAGGTGGATGGCGGTGGCCGTCCCCGTAACCGTCCCGGCCGAGATGCTGCGGTGGTGGGTGGCGCTGATCTCGATCCCCAGGGCGTGCCGTCCCGGGCCGGCATGGATTCCGGCAGCAAAGGACCCAAGGGTCTCGGCCAGTACCAGGTGGGCACCGCCGTGCAGGATTCCGGCCACCTGCTCGTTGCCGGCGACCGGCATCGAAGCCACCATGCGCTCGGCGCTCATCTCCGAGAAGGTGATGCCCATCTTCACCGTCAGGCGCCCGATCCCGTGCCGGCCCAGCCAGTCGTGCATCTCCGGGGGGACCCCCGCGGCGGTGAGTTCCTCGGCATACGGGTTGTTCGCGGAGCGGCCCGCGGGCGGCTGAGTGAAATTGTCGACCATGGGAACTAGGCTGGCACCTGTGAGTGAAACAACCAAACCTGGATCCACCCTGCCCGCCCCGAGAACAGCGAAGGGGCAGCGCAACCGCCTCCTGGTCATCGATGGACACTCAATGGCGTTCCGGGCGTTCTACGCCCTGCCCCCCGAAAACTTCTCAACCGACACCGGTCAGCACACCAACGCGGTGTACGGGTTCACCGCAATGCTGATCAACCTCATCAAGGACCAGAAGCCCACACACGTGGCCGTGGCCTTCGACCTCGATACCCCGACCTTCCGTTCCGAGGAGTACACCGAGTACAAGGCGGGCCGGTCCCGGACGCCCGAGGAGTTCCACGGGCAGGTCGACCTGATCATCAAGGTGATGGAGGCGATGCGCATCCCCACCATCTCCCTGGACGGCTACGAGGCCGACGACATCCTGGCCACGCTCGCCACCAAGGCAGCGGCCGAGGACTGGGATGTCCAGGTGGTCAGCGGTGACCGCGACGCCTTCCAGTTGGTCAACGACCGGGTCACCGTCCTGTACCCGAAGCAGGGCGTCACCAACATCCCCCAGATGGACGCTCAGGCCATCGAGGAGAAGTACTTCGTGCCCCCGCACCAGTACTCCGACCTCGCCGCGCTCGTCGGAGAGAGCGCCGACAACCTGCCCGGCGTGCCCGGCGTCGGGCCCAAGACCGCCGCCAAGTGGATTAAGCTCTACGGCGGGCTCGAGGGGATCCTCGAGAACCTCGACTCGATCGGCGGCAAGGTCGGCGACGCGCTGCGGGCCCACGCCGATGACGTCCGCCGCAACCGCCGGTTGAACCGGCTGCTCACCGACCTCGACCTGCCCGTTGACCTCGACGCGATGGTCTCCCAGCACCCCGACCGCTCCGCCGTTGAGGACCTTTTTGACTCCCTGCAGTTCAACACTCTGCGTAAGCGGCTGTTCGACCTGTTCGGCGAGGAGGAAGCCGAGGAAACCGGCGACGAGATGACCCCGCCGCCGCACGTCGTGCTCACCGAGGCCGCGCCCCTGACCGCGTGGCTGAAGTCCACCAACCAGGCCCCCGCTGCCGTCCACCTCGCCACGGAGGCAACCGCCGGGGGAACGGACGTCACCGGGATCGCCATCGTCACGTCCACCGCGGCCGCCTTCGTCCCGTTCGAGGGGCTCGACGCCGAGGCCGAGCAGGTGCTCGCGCACTGGCTGGCCGACCTCGACGCACCCAAGGTGGTTCACGACTTCAAGGAGGCCTACAAGCTGCTCGCCCCGCGCGGGCTGCACCTGGCCGGCGAGGTAGACGACACTGCGATCTCGGGCTACCTGATCCAGCCTGACCGCCGCAGCTACGACCTGGCCGACCTGAGCCAGTACCACCTGCGCCTGTCCCTCGGCGCGGCACCGGGCAACGCCTCGGGCCAGCTCGCCCTCGAACTCGGGGAGAAGGACGTCGCCGGTCCCGCCGTGATGCGCGCCTTCGCGGCCCTGCAGCTCAGCGAGCACTTCGCGGGCCAGCTCGTTGAGAAGGGCGCCAACCGGCTCCTCGGAGAGCTGGAGCTGCCCCTGTCCGAGGTCCTGGCAGAGATGGAGCTCACCGGCGTCGCCGTCTCCGTCGAACGCCTCGACCGGCTCCTCGACGACTTCTCCAAGACCATCAGCACCGCCGGGGCCGAGGCGTTCCGCATCATCGGCAAGGAGATCAACCTCGGCTCACCCAAGCAGCTCCAGACGGTGCTGTTCGAGGAACTCGGGCTGCCGAAGACCAAGAAGATCAAGACCGGGTACTCCACCGACGCCGACGCCCTGACCGACCTGATCGTCAAGACCGGCCACCCGTTCCTTGAGCAGCTCCTGGCCTACCGCGACGCCACGAAACTCCGGCAGACCGTCGAGGGCCTGCGCAAGTCCGTGGCCGAGGACGGGCGCATCCACACCACCTACGCCCAGACGGTCGCCGCGACCGGCCGGCTGTCCTCGATCAACCCGAACCTGCAGAACATCCCGGTGCGCTCGGACGAGGGCCGGCGGATCCGCGAGGTGTTCGTCGTCGGGAAGGGCACCGACGGCACCCGCTACGAGACCCTGATGACCGCTGACTACTCCCAGATCGAAATGCGCATCATGGCCCACCTCTCCGGGGATGAGGGCCTGATCTCGGCGTTCCGCGAGGGGGAGGACCTTCACCGGTTCGTCGGCTCGCACATCTTTGGGGTCGCCCCGGAGGAGGTCACCAGCGCCATGCGTTCGAAGGTCAAGGCGATGTCCTATGGCCTGGTGTACGGGCTGAGCTCCTTCGGGCTCTCCAAGCAGCTGGCCATCTCCGTCGACGAGGCGCGCACCCTGATGCGGGACTACTTCGAGCGGTTCGGGGCGGTGCGGGACTACCTGCGCGGCATTGTCGAGCAGGCGCGCAAGGACGGCTACACCTCGACCATTGAGGGCCGGCGCCGGTACCTCCCGGACCTCTCCAGCGACAACCGGCAGTTGCGCGAGATGTCGGAGCGGGCGGCCTTGAATGCGCCCATCCAGGGCTCGGCGGCCGACATCATCAAGAAGGCGATGCTCGGCGTCGACGGCGCGCTCAAGGCCAAGGGCCTGTCCTCGCGCATGCTGCTGCAGGTGCACGACGAACTGGTCCTCGAAATCGCCGAGGGGGAGAAGGACGTCGTGGAGGCGCTGGTGCGCGAGCAGATGGCCGGAGCGGCCGACCTGTCCGTTCCCTTGGACGTCTCGGTCGGCACCGGGCTGAGCTGGCACGAGGCGGCACACTGACGAATCCTCCCCGGCCTGTGGTGGAGGGCGTGCAATCCGGCTAGGGTCTTGGAGCGTGAGCACACAGACGACGACGCCGGGCACCTCCACCGAACTGCGCCTTGAGAAATTTCAGGTGACGGCGGAGGAGGACCCCTCGCCGGGCGGGCGGTTCGCCAACTGGCACTACGCCGTCCGGGTCGGCTTCTTCGAGCCGCGCGCCGACGCCGAGGACTACCCGGCCTACGTGAGGGCCTTTACCGCTGATGGGCGCGTGCTGGTCGGTGTACACGATGACGCGCCGGGCGCGCTGTCCGTCGACGGGTCCGTGCCGGTCGCGACGTACGCCTCGATGCGAAACACCCTCAACGCCGGGGGCCTGGAGCCGCTCCCGGCCCACCTCATCACGTCCGTCACTGTGCGGCCGTCCCACCGGCGGCGTGGCCTGCTGCGCCGCATGATGACCGATGACCTGCAGGGCGCGGCCGCCGCCGGGGTGCCCGTGGCGGTGCTGACGGCGTCCGAGGCCACCATCTACGGGCGGTTCGGCTTCGGCTGCGCCACCTTCACCACCAGCGTGACCGTGGACGTGCGGGAGCGGTTCGCCATCCTCGGCACCCCCACGGGGCGCACGGAGCTGGCGGAGCCCGACGAGGTCCCCGCGCTCTCCGCGGAGGTCTTTGCCCGCTTCCACGCGCGCACGCGCGGCTCGGTCGGACGCCAGTACTCCTACGCCCGCCGCGTCTCCGGCCAGTGGGGCCGCGAGCGGCCGGTCGAAGACAAGGCGGTGCGCACGGCGGTTCACTACGACGACGCCGGGGACGCCGTCGGCTACGTCGCCTACCGGTTCGACGGGTGGTCCAAGGAGCCCTACACCGTCAGCGTCATCGACCTCGTCGCCGGCACCGAGGAGTCCTACCTCGCCCTCTGGCGCTACCTCGGGGCACTGGACCTCATCCAGGAGATCACCTGGGACGGCGCGGCCGTGGACGATCCGCTGCCCTGGGCGCTTGCGGACCGCCGCTGCTACCGGGTGAACGGCCACGAGGACGTCCTGTGGGTGCGCCTGCTAGACGTCGCGAAGGCGCTCGAGGGCCGGGGCTACCGCAGTTCGGGGCGGCTCGTGCTCGAGGTGTCCGACGCGCTGGGGCTCGCGGGCGGGACCTACCAGCTCACCGTGGCCGGTGGCCGAGGGCGGGTGGAGCGGGTCGATTCCGACTCGGACGTCGACGTGGTCCTGGACATCGGCGCGCTGGGCTCGCTTTACCTGGGCGGGGTCAGCCCCGCGGCACTGGTAGGTGCCGGGCTCGTGGAGCCGCTCACCGAGGGGGCCATTGAGCTGCTCAACGACCTGTTCCGGGACGCGCAGAACCCCTACTGCATCACGCATTTCTAGGCTCCGGCACCAAGGGCCGGCCCGGCCGGTCCGCTTTGACGGGGTTGGCTCCCGCCGTTAGACTAGACGGGCGCGTATTGCGCTGTGGTTCGGGCCGGCATCCGCCGTGCGAGTTCCGGCGCAATACCAATAGAACCGCTCTTTAGGTTTTATCCAATCTGTCCGCTTCCGGACATCGGATTCCCCTGGATGGCCCGGCTTTTTCGGCCGGTATTTCCAGCGTCCGCTTTCCGGATCAAGAAAACTTCCACAACGGAGCCCCAACTACATGACCATCACCACCACCGAGAAGCAAGGTGCCCCGCAGGTCGCTATCAACGACATCGGCACCGCTGAGGACTTCCTCGCAGCAGTCGACGCGACGATCAAGTACTTCAACGACGGAGATCTCGTCGAAGGTACCGTCGTCAAGGTCGACCGCGATGAGGTCCTGCTCGACATCGGTTACAAGACCGAGGGTGTCATCCCTTCCCGTGAGCTTTCCATCAAGCACGACGTTGATCCCGGAGATGTCGTCTCCGTCGGCGATCAGGTCGAGGCCCTGGTGCTCACCAAGGAGGACAAAGAAGGCCGTCTGATCCTGTCCAAGAAGCGCGCTCAGTACGAGCGTGCCTGGGGCGACATCGAAAAGGTCAAGGAAGAAGACGGCGTCGTCACCGGTACCGTCATCGAGGTCGTCAAGGGTGGTCTTATCCTCGACATCGGCCTGCGCGGCTTCCTGCCCGCGTCGCTCGTCGAGATGCGCCGTGTGCGCGACCTGGCTCCGTACATCGGCCAGCAGATCGAAGCGAAGATCATCGAGCTCGACAAGAACCGCAACAACGTTGTGCTGTCGCGTCGCGCCTGGCTGGAGCAGACCCAGTCCGAGGTCCGCTCGACCTTCCTCAACAAGCTCGAAAAGGGCCAGGTCCGTCCGGGCGTTGTCTCCTCGATCGTCAACTTCGGTGCGTTCGTGGACCTCGGCGGCGTCGACGGTCTGGTTCACGTCTCCGAACTGTCTTGGAAGCACATTGACCACCCGTCCGAGGTTGTCGAGGTCGGCCAGGAAGTCACCGTCGAGGTTCTCGAAGTCGACCTGGACCGCGAGCGTGTTTCGCTCTCGCTGAAGGCAACGCAGGAAGATCCCTGGCAGACCTTCGCCCGGACCCACGCGCTGGGCCAGGTTGTTCCCGGTAAGGTCACCAAGCTGGTTCCGTTCGGTGCGTTCGTACGCGTCGAAGACGGCATCGAAGGCCTGGTCCACATCTCGGAGCTGGCAGTCCGCCACGTTGAGCTTGCAGAGCAGGTCGTTTCCGTTGGCGACGAGCTCTTCGTCAAGGTCATCGACATCGACCTCGAGCGCCGCCGCATCTCCCTCAGCCTCAAGCAGGCCAACGAGGGCGTCGACGCCGACAGCACCGAGTTCGACCCGGCTCTGTACGGTATGGCCGCAGAGTACGACGAAGAGGGCAACTACAAGTACCCCGAGGGCTTCGACCCCGAGTCGAACGAATGGCTCGAAGGGTACGAGAACCAGCGCGCCGCTTGGGAGGCTCAGTACGCCGAGGCCCAGGCCCGCTGGGAGTCCCACAAGAAGCAGGTTGTGCAGCACGCGTCCGACGACGCCGCCGCCGCCAACGAGCCCGTCGAGTCGAACGCTACGAGCTACTCTTCGGAGCCCGTCGCCGCCGAGACCGGTTCAGGCACCCTCGCTTCGGATGAGGCGCTTGCGGCTCTCCGCGAGAAGCTGACCGGAGCCTAAACCCTCCGGCTTCCGCCGAACACTGAGAAGGACCCCCGCCGTCTGGCGGGGGTCCTTCTTTTTGCTCCGGGACGGCCGGGGCGGTGGTGTGGGCGGTCTTCATCGAGGGTGCAGTATTGACCGGTGGAGGGGCCTGGGCAGTAAGTGCTGCGTCCTCGATGGGCCGGAGAACCCCCTCCGTCGAGGGGGCGGTAATGACCGGTGGGTCGGCGGTTTCGGCGTCGGTTGTGCGTCCTCGATGAGCCGGCGCCGTGCGGCGTGGGTCAGCGGCGGACCGAACAGGTGATCGTGAACCGCTGGTTACGGTCGATCTGGCGGGTCGGTCCGACAATCCGGGACAGGGCCGGCCGGTACGCGAGGTGGCTGTTCCAGACGGTCCACAGTTCCCCGCCGGGGGCGAGCACCCGGGCGGCATCGGTGAACAGCTTCACGGCGATGCCCGCATGAACTGTGGCACCGATATGGAAGGGAGGATTCAGGATGATCAGGTTCGCCGACCCCTTTGGCCGGGATGACAGAGCGTCGTCGCGCACCACGTCCACCCGGTCCCCGACGGCGTTCGCGCGCGCGGTCTCCCGGGTGGAGGCTACGGCGGAGGCCGACTGGTCCGATGCGATCACCCGCAGCCCGGGCCGGGTCAGCGCCAGGTAGGCAGCGATGGCACCGTTGCCGCAGCCGAGATCGATGGCCAAATCCGTCGCCGCCGTGGACGCGAGGTGGGGGAGGAGGAACCGCGTTCCGGGGTCCAGTGCCGCCCCGCCGAACGTCTCGCCGAACGCGCGCAGGATCAGCGGCTGGGGGAGCCCTACGTCGTGCCGCTGCGTGACCGGGAACGGTGGGCTGCCGGCGGGCAGTGGCCCGGAGGCGGTGAGGACCCGGGACTTCTGCCGGGCCAGCCCCGCGGTGACGGACCCGAAGTACTTCTGCAGCACCGCGGTCATGGCCAGGCTCATGTGCTTGAGCCGCCCGCCGGCGTAGACCGTGACCGAAGGATCGGCATAGGCCGCGATGTTCCAGGCGGCCTCCTCCAGGGCGTCGAGGGAGCGGGGAAGCTGGAGCAGCACCGTGCACGCATCCCGGAGGAGGTCCGGGCCCAGTCCGTGCCGCTCATACCGGCCGGAGGCGCCCACCGTCCGGGCATTGCGGGCCAGCGCCAGTTCGTGCGAGAGCGGATCCTGGTAGACGCGCGGACGGAGGACCCCGTGCAGCAAGGCCGCTCCGAGCGTGAGGGCGCCGTAACGGTCGCCGAGCACCACGACGCCGGAGGGCTGCGCGGCGAGCCTGCCGGCCGCCGAGTCCAGCAGCAGCCGATCGGTGGCGTCGTAGGCCTGCAGGTTCGGCGCCTCGACGTCGGGCTTGCGGCTCAGGCGGTCGAAGTCGAACTCAGTCAAGGTCAACCCACGTGGTACCCGCAGGGCGCGACACCGAGGCACCGGCGGTCGAGGCGGCGAGCCGCCGCTTGAAATCCTCATAGCTGTCGGCGTCGGCTTCGAGCGCTACCTCGATGAGCGCCTCCTCAGGGGTGTACGAGGTGCCCCGAATGATCGTGGCGGCGGCGCGCAGCTCGTTTTCGACCCGCCCGGCCTCCGCATGCGCCACCGGCACGGTGTAGAGGCTGAGGAGGCGTCGGCGGAGCAGGGGTGCCCCGTCCAGGGCCCGGGTGACCGACTGGGAGTAGGCGCGGATCAACCCGCCCGCGCCCAGGAGGACGCCTCCGAAGTACCGCACGACGACGGCAGCGGTGTCGCTGAGGTCTGCCGCGCCATGGCGGCTGAGCGCTTCGAGCATTGGTGCTCCGGCGGTGCCGGCGGGTTCGCCGTCGTCGTGGGCGCGCTGGATGGTGCGCCCCGCTCCGATGAGGTAGGCGCTGCAGTGGTGCCGCGCCGTCGGGAATTCGGTGCGCAGCTGTGCCAGGAGGCCGGTCGCTTCGGTTTCGGTTCCGACCCTGCGCAGGACGGTGATGAATCGGGACCGGCGGATCTCGAGCTCGTTCCGGTGCTCGCCGCGAACCGTTGAGTATGCGGTCGGGTGCCGGTGCGGAGCAGTCATTCCTGTAATCCTAGACGGTGGGGCCGCCCGGGCGGCGGGTCCGGGCACTGGGGCGTTGCCTACGGGGAGTCGCTTCCGTCACCGCGGGCGCCTTCGTTCCACGCCCACCCCATTCCACCGTCCCGGCTTTCCTCGGTCCCGAAGCTGTCACCGGCGCTCCCGGAGCCGGTGCGGCCGTTTCCCGGTGCACTGGGCGCCGCGTCGTCACCCCCGTCATCGGTGGCGTAGGCGATGGCCGGGCCGTACCCGCCCGGCCCGGAAGCCGGGCGGGGGTTGTGTTCCGACTCGGGCACGTCGGTGCTGTAGGGCGCCCGCGGCGGAGGCGGCCTGTCGTCGATCAGTTCATTCGCTGCATGCGCGAGCAGGTCCCGTTGGAGGGGCGGCAGGGTGAAGGAGCCGTGCAGGTAGGCTTCCACCTCGTATTCTCCGGCATCACCGCCGATGGCGAAGTAGTGGAGCCACAGCTCGCCCAGGCTGATCTGCGTATGCCGGATGGCCCGAAGGAGCAGCAGCCGCTGGTGCTCGTGGTCTGAGGGATTTTCCACCGGGACTCCTCAGCGGGAAACGTCGGCGGATCCGTCTATCACGCCGGCGGCAAGGGTGAGTAGATCGGTGCCGTTGCGGACCGACGCATTGACCAGGCTCCGCATGACCTCATCCGGGCCGGCGCCCCACCGCTCCATCAGGATCCCGCGGGCGGTGTGGATGCTGTCCCTGCTGTGCAGTGCCTCCCGGAGGGTTCGGCTGAGCTGGGCAGGCGTCTGGTCCGGCTGGGCGTTGCCGAGCAGGACGGCCGCCGGAGCCGCCAGCAGTGCGAGGTGTTTCCGGTCCTGCTCTGAGAAGGCGTTGGGCAGCGGCGAGTGCACCTTGAGGGCGCCGATGGCGGTCCCATCGTGGATCAGGGCCGTGCTGAGGGTCGAGCGCAGGGGGAGGTCCACGACGGCGGCGCACCACTCGGGCCACCGCGTCTCGGTCGAAATGTCGTCGATCTGCTCGGTCGAGCCCGCGGCCCAGGCCGTGAGGCACGGCCCCTGCCCGAGGTCGTATTGAAGCTCATCGGCCCGCGCAACGATCTGGTCGGTGTAGCCGGTGCTGCGCGCGCGGCCCTGGGGGTCGATCAGGCTGACACCCGCACCCAGGGATCCCACCACCGACTTCTTGACCGCTTCGGCGAGCGCCCCGATGGCCGTTCCCGCCTTGCTCTCGGTCAGGAGCAGGCCCTTGAGCCGCGCGAAAACCGTGGTCAGGTCATCAAGCGGTACATTCATTGTCGGCGCTCCACGCGGCTTGGATTCTTTGTTCGGCAGCGAATTCAGCATACACAGGGGCAGCCAGCGCGATCAGGCTCCCGGGGCGGGATCAGATCACCAGAAGACCCTTCAAGTCGCTGTCGGCCTGATCGCACAGGGTGAAGACGGTCTGGGGTGACAGTGCGGCGGCCTCGGCCACGGCGGTGACGCTCCCACCGCTGTTGATCGCCTCGATGACCGTCAACTGCAGCTGGGCTGCCGCCTGGTCCCGGGAGAATTCGGCCGACTCAAGCTGAGCTGCGGCGACGGCCAGTGATTTGAGGTAGTCCAGGGTCATGACGTGTTCCTTGCGGAGTGCGGCGGTCGTGCCACCGATTCTGGAGGCAGGGGCGGGGCCCGCTGCGAAAGTGGGAAGTGCCCTGCCCCGCTACCGGAGATGACCGGTGGGAAGCGGCGGGCGGCCGGTAAGGCAGGAAGGCTGGTGTGCCGGCGTGCGCGGGCTCGACGAGGGGGCTCACTGCGGTTGGCCGGCCGTGCGGGTGGTACTTCTCCACCCGATAATCGTCAGACTGTGCTCCATGGCGCTCCACGAAAGGCTCCATGGCCGACTGCTCAACCTCTCTCAGAGTATGGGCCGGAGGCAGCGTTGGCAACAGGCAAACCGGCCGCTCCGGGTGGGCTTCTCCACTTCCTTGCCGGAGACGTTCGGGCCTTTATACGCTGACGGCACGGCGAAAAACGGAGGAGAAATGAGCGAGTCCCCTGCACGCGGCGAACTGCCGCTGCCTGATTACGACCACATCCCATTGGGCACCCTTCCTTCGAGGATCACGTCCCTGGACGAGGGCGGCCTGGAGGCGCTGCTTGCCTATGAGCGGGAGCACGGGAACCGGCTGCCGGTAACCCAGGTCCTTGAGCGCCGGCTGGAGGCGGTGCGCGGCGGCGCGGAGCTGGCTGACGAATCGGCGCAGAGCATGCCCGAGATGGGGCAGAGGCAGGCCGGCTCCCGTGTGAGCCCCGCGACGTCCGGGCCGCCGATCAACCCACCGTCGCATGGCGACCCCACCAACCCCGCGCAGCCGCGCTGAGGCGGCCGGGCGGAGGTCGAGGGACAGCGTCCGGCTCACCTAGTCCGGTACGTCCAAGCAGGTAGGTCCAGTCCGCCACGATTGACCCGGCCGCGCGCCGGCCGCTTCAGCCGGCGGCGCGCAGCAGCCCCTTCTCGGCCACGAGGTCGAGGGACAGCGTCCGGTACCCGGTGGTTTCGAAAAGGACCGTCACCGTGCCTTCCTCGTAGCTCATCACGGTGCCGGGACCCCATTCAGCGTGTTCCACCTTCGACTGAACCGCGTAGGGCACCTCCGCTTCGGGCTGTTGCTCACAGTCCACGGAGGACGCGTCGGCGCAGTTGTCACAGTGCCCGCAGGACCCGTCGAACTCCTCGCCGAAGTAGGCGAGCAGGAACTGCCGCCGGCATCCCCGCGTTTCCGCGTACCGGCGGGACATCTCCACCCGCGAGGTGTCGATGGTTTCGCGGATCCGAGCCTGCTCCACGGCGCGCTCCGCGGCCTCCGGCGGAGGAAAATTTTCTGCGCTGTATCCGTCCGGGCCGGCTCGAACGGCGCCGGCGGCCTCGAGGAGGTTCATCAGGCCGGCCGCTTTGCGCTGGCTCAGGCCGGTCAGGGCGCGCAGCTCCTTGAGGTCGGTGGGGCGCTCCTGCGCCCGAAGCACGGCAAAGAGCTGCTCGAGCCCGTCCCGATCGGCGGTCTTGGCGGCGAAGAACCGGCGCAGCGAGAGGTCCTCGGTCCGGTAGTGAAGGGTGGCCGCCGCGGGCCCGCCGTCGCGTCCGCCGCGCCCGATCTCCTGGTAGTAGCTGTCGAGGGAATCGGCCACGGCCTCGTGCACCACGAACCGGACATCGGGCTTGTCGATGCCCATGCCGAACGCCGTGGTCGCTACCACCACGTCGAGCCGGCCGGCCAGGAAACCCTCGTGGACCTCCTCCCGGTCGCTGGCGCGCCGGCCTGAATGGTAGGAGGCGGCTTTCATCCCGAGGGCGGACAGCTCCTCGGCGAGGGTGTCGGCGGCCTTCCGGGTGGCGACATAGACAAGTCCGGGTTTTTCCAGCCCCTCCACCTGCTCCACCACCGCCCGGTGCTTGTCGGCCTCCTGCACGTGGGGCACCACCTCCAGGAACAGGTTGGGCCGGTCGAAACCCTCTACGAGGACCACCGGGTCTCCGAGGTGCAGCTGCCCGGTGATCTCCTCCTGGACGGGTGCCGACGCGGTCGCCGTGAGGGCCAGGACGGGGCACGACAGCGAGTCCGTCAGGGTACCCAGCTGCAGGTAATCGGGCCGGAAGTCGTGCCCCCATGCGGATACACAGTGCGCCTCGTCGATGACCAGCAGCGACACATCGAGGTTCCGCAGCCGTTCGGCGGCCTCCTCCTTGGCCACCTGTTCCGGGGCGAGGAACAGGAATTTCGCCCGCCGATCCTCATCGGGTTCCCCGGCCGCTTCCCAGGCCTCGTCGGTGTCCGACCGGCTCAGCCCCGAGTTCACCACGTACGCACGGCCCGCACCGGCGCTGGCGTTGAGAGCCTCGGCCTGGTCGTGCTGCAGGGCGATGAGCGGTGAAATGACGACAACGACGCCCGGGATCACCAGCCCGGGCACCTGATAGATTGCCGACTTCCCGGAACCGGTCGGCATCACGCAGAGGACGTTCCTGCCCTCCAAAAGGGCCTGCATCGCCTGCCGCTGACCGGAGCGGAGGTGGTCCCATCCGAAGACCGAGGAGGCCGTCTCCTCGAGGTCCGAAAGTACTGGTGTCATGGCCTCCCCTTGGAATGTAGTAAGCCTACTTAGCGTAATGGGGCGGGCGGCCGACGCGGTGCCGGATCCGGGGATTGACAGGCGGGGTGCTGCTCCGCGCTACCCTTGGCGGATGCTGAGAGTTGGTTTGACCGGAGGGATCGCCGCCGGCAAGTCCCTTGCCGCCGGGCGGCTGCGAGCACTGGGTGCCGTTGTCATCGACGCGGACGCCCTCGCCCGCGAGGTGGTGGAGCCCGGCACTGAGGGGCTCGCCGAGGTGCTCGACGCCTTCGGGAGGCAGTTGGCCACGCCGGAGGGCGCCCTGGACCGCAGGGCCCTCGGAGACATCATCTTCGGCGACTCCGGGGCGCGGGAACGCCTCAACGCGATCCTCCACCCCCGTATCCGCGCGCTCGCCGAGGCCCGCACCGAACAGGCCCCCGCGGGCGCGGTCGTCGTCGAGGATCTGCCCCTGCTCGTCGAGACGGGCCAGGTGGCCCGCTTCCACCTCGTCGTGGTGATCGATGCCCCCGAGGACCAGCGCATCGACAGGATGGTGCGCCTGCGCGGAATGACCCCGGAGGCGGCGCTCAGCCGCCTGCGGGCCCAGCTCGGCCCGGACGAGCGGAACTCCGCGGCCGACGTCGTCATTAACAACGCCGGCAGCGAGGCCGATACGCTCGCGCACCTCGAGGCGCTCTGGCACGACCGGATCCTGCCCTTCAACGCCAACCTCCTGGCCGGGGTCCCCGCGCTCCGGGGTCCCCTTGACCCCGCGGAGCCCGACCCGACGTGGCCGGCGCAGGCGGCACGGTTGAGCGCCCGGCTCCGGCGCGTCGACCCGCGGGTGCTGGACGTTGCACACATCGGGCCCACCGCGGTGCCCGGGCGCCGGGCCCCGGATGTGCTGGAGTTTCGGCTGGCGGTGTCCACCCCGGCCGACGCGGCGGCACTGCGGCCGCTGCTCACCGCGGCGGGGTTCCCGCCGGCCGCCGGAGGGCCGGGCGCCGGACATCCCGCGGCCCGCGGCCGACTGGGATTCCACTCCAGCGCCGATCCAGGACGGGCCGCGGAGGTCCACCTCGAACTGGCCGGCCCGCCGGTGGCTCCCTCCGGTGGCCCCGACCCGCGGTAGGGGCGGTCGATGCGGTGCCGGGGAGTTCTGCGGTTCCGCTTCCAGCAAAGCGGAAGCTGATTGTCCGCATCACGCGCTAACGTACTAGGTATGAGTCTTGCCCAGGATATTAAGCGGGTCGTAGCTCCCTTCGAGGTCATCAGCGAATACCAGCCGGCAGGCGACCAGCCGGCGGCCATCGCCGAACTGAGTACCCGGATCAAGGCAGGGGAGAAGGACGTTGTCCTCCTTGGAGCCACCGGCACCGGAAAGAGCGCGACGACGGCCTGGCTGATCGAGCAGGTCCAGCGGCCGACCCTCGTGATGGTCCAGAACAAGACCCTCGCGGCGCAGCTGGCCAACGAGTTCCGCGAGCTGCTGCCCAATAACGCCGTCGAGTACTTCGTGTCCTACTACGACTACTACCAGCCCGAGGCCTACGTTCCGCAGACGGACACCTTCATCGAGAAGGACTCCTCGATCAACGAGGAGGTGGAACGGCTCCGGCACTCGGCCACCAACGCCCTGCTCACGCGCAGGGACGTCATCGTTGTCGCCACGGTCTCCTGCATCTACGGCTTGGGCACCCCCGAGGAGTACATCGACAAGATGGTGACCCTCCGCAAGGGTCAGGAAATGAACCGGGACGCCCTGCTGCGCCAGTTCGTGGGCATGCAGTACACGCGCAACGACATGGACTTCCACCGCGGCACCTTCCGGGTGCGCGGGGACACCGTGGAGATCATCCCCATGTACGAGGAGCAGGCCCTGCGGATCGAGTTCTTCGGCGACGAGGTGGAGAACATCTACACACTCAACCCGCTCACCGGCGACGTCATCCGCGAGGAGGAGGAGATGTACGTCTTCCCCGCCTCGCACTACGTCGCCGGGCCGGATCGGATGAACCGCGCGATCAAGGCCATCGAGGACGAGCTGCAGGTGCGCCTTGCCGAGCTGGAGTCGCAGAACAAGCTGGTCGAGGCGCAGCGGCTGCGGATGCGGGTCACCTACGACCTGGAGATGATGCAGCAGATGGGGTTCTGCAACGGCATCGAGAACTATTCACGGCACATCGACGGCCGGGGACAGGGCAGCGCCCCGCACTGCCTGCTCGACTACTTCCCCGACGACTTCCTCCTCGTCGTCGACGAATCCCATGTGACCATCCCGCAGATCGGGGCCATGTACGAAGGGGACATGTCGCGTAAGCGCACCCTCGTCGACCATGGGTTCCGCCTCCCGTCCGCCATGGACAACCGGCCGCTGAAGTGGGACGAGTTCCTCGAGCGCATCGGCCAGACGGTCTACCTTTCGGCGACGCCGGGTAAGTACGAGCTCGGGAAGTCCGACGGGTTCGTCCAGCAGATCATCCGGCCCACCGGGCTGGTGGACCCGGAGATCGTGGTGAAGCCGAGCAAGGGGCAGATCGACGACCTGCTGCACGAGATCCGGACCCGCGTGGAGCGCGACGAGCGCGTCCTGGTGACGACTCTGACCAAGCGGATGTCGGAGGACCTCACGGGATACCTCCTGGAGCACGGAGTGAAGGTCGAGTACCTGCACTCCGACGTCGACACCCTGCGCCGGGTGGAGCTGCTGCGTGAGCTCCGGCTGGGGACCTTCGACGTCCTGGTCGGCATCAACCTGCTGCGGGAGGGTCTCGACCTTCCCGAGGTGTCCCTCGTCAGCATCCTCGACGCCGACAAGGAAGGGTTCCTGCGCAGCTCAACCTCCCTCATCCAGACCATCGGGCGTGCCGCCCGTAACGTGTCGGGCCAGGTGCACATGTACGCGGACCGGATCACCGATTCGATGGAACGCGCCATCGACGAGACCAACCGGCGCCGCGCCATCCAGGTGGCGCACAACCTTGAGCATGGGATCGACCCGACGCCCCTGCGCAAGCGCATCGCCGACATCACGGACACCATCAACCGGGAGGACGCCGACACCCGCGAACTCCTTGAGGCCGCGGCGAAGGGTCGCAAGAAGAAGCCGGGCCAGGGCGTGCACCGCGAGGGGCTGGCCGCGGTGCCGGCCGAGGACCTCACCGACCTCATCCAGCAGCTCACCGACCAGATGCACACGGCGGCCGCCGAGCTGCAGTTCGAGCTCGCGGCCCGGCTCCGGGATGAGGTCGGTGACCTGAAGAAGGAGCTGCGGCAGATGCAGACGGCCGGGCACGCGTAGCACCATGCCGGCGCGGGGGGACGGGTTCGCGGAGATCCGCGTGCACGGAGTGGGGGAGCAGGAGTACCTGAGCAGCATCACCAGTGCGCGGGTGACCCGGCTCAACCCCTGGGCCGAGGCGGTCGACCCGCCGCTGCTTCCGCGCCACCGCCTGAGCCTGATCAACTGGTCGCGGTCGAACCGCAGGCGGACCGGCTTCCTGTGGTACCTGGCCTTTCCCTTCACACTGGCCAACGTGGCCGGGCGCATGCTCGAACGCCCCGGTCATTCGACCCCCGCCTCCTCCGGGGTGCTGCTGCAGCTCGGCTCCCTGCTGCTCACGCTCAGCCAGCTGGCCTGGCTCGTGGTCCTCGGCGAGACGGTCCTCGAACACCTGGCCGGTCCCCTCGGCGTGCCGGGATCCGCCGACGGTCCCGCCCGGGGAATCCCCGTCGCCGCGGCAACGGCCCTGGCCGCATTCATTGCGTACCGCTGGATGCGGGTCATCCGGGTCCAGCGGGAGGCCCACCGGCGCGGCCGCCCCGTGGCCTTCCTCCACGCCGGTGCCCTCCTCGGCGCCGGGACGCTGCTGGCGCTGACCCTCCCGGCGGAAACCACCGTGCGGGCGTGGCCCTCGACGGCCGGACCGGACGCCGTCCACCGGCTTGACGCCATGGCCCTGTGGATCGTCGTGAGTCTCGGGGCCCTGATCCTGCTCGCCGCCGCCCCCGCGCTGCGCCGGCCCGCCGGGGCGGGGGCAACCCGCCGCTCCGCGGCCCCGGAGGGTGCCGCGTTCGGCCTGCTGCTGCTCGCCCTTTTCCTCATGCATTCGGTCAATGCACTGGTCCGGATGCTCCTTGACGGCCTGCTCGGCTACGTCGTGCGGTTGTTCGGCGGCCAGGAGTACGACGCGCGCACCGCCCGCGTGCTGCTGGCCTGGGACGACCCGCTCGATGCCGGTGACAGCCGGCTCGACCTGTTCCCCCTGCTCGCCCTCATCGCGCTGGTGGGGCTTGCCCTCACAGCCGCCGGGGTGCTCCTGCTGGACCGGCGGCTCGGACTCGGGCCACTCTTCGGCGCCCGGGAGGCGCGGCTGCGCTGGTGGCACCGCGTCGTCGAGGAGGCCCCCACGCTCCTTCCTCGCGTCCTGCCCGCCGGCACGGCACTGGGTGCAGCGGGGATGGGCGTCGCAATGGTCCTAGGGGAGGGCCGGCTCGGCGGGCCCTGGCTCGCCCTTACCGTCCTGCTGCTCCAGCTCGCCGGCGCCGCCGTGGTCCTCACCCTCCTGCTCGGGCAGCTTCGCCCGGTGCAGGAGGTGCTCGGCAGGGCCGCCGATGCCGCCGGCTTCTGGCCGGTGCGGGATCACCCGCTGGCCGGCGCCTCCTACCGTGAGGCGGTCATCGCCGGCATCGAGGAGGAAGCGGCCCGGCTCGGACCGTCCCGGGTGGCGCTCGTGGGGTACAGCCAGGGGAGCGTGATCTGCGCCTGGCTGGTGGCGGAGACCAGGGCGCTCGAGGGCTGCCGGGAGCTTCATCTGGTCACCACCGGCTCCCCGCTGGTGTCCCTGTACGCCGCGTTCTTCCCGGCCTACTTCACCCCCGGGTGGTTCCGGCGCGTAGCCGTCCGTTCCACCGGGTGGGCGAACTTCTGGCGCGCCACCGACCCGGTAGGCACCCCCGTGCCCGGAGCGGCGAACCTCGAGCTCCCCGACCCCGACAGCACCGGCACCGTGCAGGGCCACGGAGGGTACTGGAACGCCCCCGAGGTGATCAAGCATGTGGCGGCGGTCGCCGCAGGCGGACGCAATTCCCCATATCAGCACCCCGCCGGTAGGATTGACCCCACGTAGGGGAGTATCCCATGCGCTACGAACGTCAACACGCGGAGCAGTGACGCCCCGCCGGGCGTAGCGGTCGGCTGGCAGAGTGCCACGGCGGAGAGACTTACGGACCTCAGTCGTGATCCCCGAAAGGCGCTCCATGCCCGAATTACCTCTTGCATTTGAGATCGGCACCTTCGTCGTTCTCGGACTTGTCCTGCTGTTCGACCTCCTGCTCGTGGTGAAGCGCCCGCATGTGCCCTCAATGCGGGAGGCCGGCCTCTGGGTGGCCTTCTACGTCTCCCTGGCGCTGATCTTCGCGGCGATCATGTTCATTTTCACCGGCCCTGAGTACGGTGGACAGTTCGTCGCCGGCTGGGTCACCGAATACAGCCTGAGCATCGACAACCTGTTCGTCTTCATCATCATCATGGCGCGCTTCTCGGTCCCACGGAAATACCAGCAGGAGGTGCTGATGGTGGGCATCATCATCGCGCTGATCCTGCGGGGCATCTTCATCGCCCTCGGCGCCGCCGTCATCGAGAACTTCAGCTGGGTGTTCTACATCTTCGGCGCGTTCCTGCTCTACACCGCGTACAAGCAGGCAAAGGACACGGGCGAGGACGAGGAGGACGCCGGGGACAACAAGCTTGTCGCCAAGCTGCGCTCCGTGCTGCCCATGTCGGATCACTACGACGGCGGCAAGGTCCGCACCGTGGTGGACGGCAAGAAGGTGTTCACCCCGATGCTCGTCGTGTTCGTCACCATCGGCCTGACCGACCTGCTCTTCGCGGTCGACTCGATCCCGGCCATCTTCGGGCTCACCCAGAGCGCCTTCATCGTCTTCACCGCCAACATCTTCGCCCTGATGGGCCTGCGGCAGCTGTACTTCCTGCTCGGCGGGCTGATGACCCGGCTGGTGTACCTCAAGCACGCACTGTCGGTCATCCTTGCGTTCATCGGCGTCAAGCTCGTGCTCCACGCCATGCACGTCAACGAACTGCCCTTCATCAACGGGGGCCGGCACATCGAGTGGGCGCCGGAGATTCCGACGTTCGTCTCCCTCGCCGTCATCATTTCCACCATCGTGGTGGCCGTCGTCGCGAGCCTGATCAGTTCGCGCGGGCGCAGCGAGAAGGTTGACGAGGACCTCGCCGCCGCCGAGGCCAAGGCACGGAACTCCGACCTCGAGAGCTAGCACGGCCGCAACGGGCCCGGCGCCTGCGCAGCGCGCAGGTACCGGGCCCTTTCGTTTAAGGCCGCACGGCAGGAAGCAGACAGAAGCGGATCAGATGGTGAAGGAGCGTCCCAGCAGTCGCTCGCTCAGCTCCCACAGCCGGTCGGCGGCCCGGGGGTCGATCGCCCAGGTGTGCACCCCCGACGGGCCCTGGTGATCGGCGGGAACCACGACGGCGATGTCCGAGTCCTCCGTGTACACCCCGCCGTGTCCGTCGAGCTGCGGGCTCACGGCGGCCCACACCGTGGTCGCCGCTCCCTGCGGAATGCTCTTGTAGGCAGGGTTGTCGACAGGCTGCCCGTGCTCATCGAGTGCGCCCAGGCCCTGGAGGTCCTCGAGGCTCAGGTGTCGCCCGATCCCCGTGGGGATGGTGCCCGGATGGACGGCGAAGGAGCGGACGTGGAAGTCCCTCCCGCGTGCGTCAAGCGCAACGGCGAACAGGGACTTCGCACTCACTGACTGGGCGTAGGCGGACCACTTCTCGTAGGGGCGGTCCGCGAAGTTGGGGTCCTCAAAGTCGACGCCGGAGAAGCGGTGGGCGAGCGAGGTGAGGCTGATGACCCGGGCGCCGCCTGCCCGCGTCAGGGCAGGCCACAGGCGCTGGGTGAGCTGGAAATGGCCGAGGTGGTTGGTGGCGAAATGGGATTCGATGCCGCGGGCGTCCCGGGCGAAGGGTGCCGCCATGAAGCCGCCGTTGTTGATCAGGACGTGGAGCGGGCGGTCCGTGGCCAGGAAACGGTCGGCGAAGGCGTCAATGGATGCGGGGTCCGCGAGATCCAGCTGTTCCGTTTCGACGCCATTGAGCTGGGCGAGGGTTTCGGTTGCCTTCGCCGGGTTCCGGACGGCGGCAATCACGGTCGCGCCGGCTTCGGCGAGGACGCGGACCGCCTCCAGGCCGAGTCCGGCGGACCCGCCGGTGACGATTACGGTGCGGCCGGTGAGGTCCGAGCCCGAGACGATGTCGGCGGCCGTTGTTCCAAAGCCGAAGCCGGAGGGAAGTGGTTTTTGAGGGGTGGTCATCCGAATCCTTCGTTCTGGGCGGTCCCGCTGGAGGGGTCAGTGCCCGTGGTATTGGCCCGCCGCAGCCGTGGGTGAACACCGGGTGCTCGGCAGACGTCGAACTGAAGCCTACGGGGGACTCTGGTGGGAGAGCCGGATTATGACGGTTCGGTGGTCAACATCACCCCTCGAAGACCCGGCGGCAGCTTTCCCTGACCGCCGCCGGTGGCGGCGGGCGGTGGACGCGCAAGAGGCCCCCACCGCCGGAGCGGTGGGGGCCTCGAACTCTGTCGCTTGGATCCCGGCGCTTCAACTACTTCCGCGGCAGGTATCCCTCAACCTGTGAAATAGGCCGCGGCGCTGCCTTGTCCGGGTCGTCGCCGAATTCGCTCCGAGCGCGGCGCTGCCGGAGCAGATCCCAGCACTGGTCAAGGTTCTGCTCAAGGCGCTGCAGCCGGGCGGCGTTCGCCCCACCGCGGGCGCTGTCGTCCCCTGCGCTCCGGAGGTCGTGTTCCTCCTCCACGAGAGCCTTGATGCGCCCGAGAATATCCTGGTCGTCCAACATGGTTTCCTCCTCGATAGCCCTGGTTCACAGGGTACTGAGGCCTGGCCGGGTTGAACAGGGACCTGCGGCTGCGTGACGTCGTCCGCCGGGCCGCGCTCCTAGCTTTCGCCGGTGCGGGTGGTGCCGAACATGAGCGTGCGGCGGCGCACGTCGTAGTAGACGGTCTTGGCGGTGGACAGCAGGTCCTGCAGGTTGTCTGCGTCGTCAGGGTCGAGGGTCAGGACTTCCTCCCAGGCGCCCTGATCGAGGACAAGTTGGAGGGTGTAGGTGCCGGGCTGCCCTGCTTCCCCGGCGATCCACGAGAACTGGTAGTGGCTGAGCTGGCGTACCTGGATGCTGTCGTCCGTCATCGGCTGTTCTGCGTTTGAAGTCATCGCTGTCGCTCCTTCGCGGCCCGGGTGCTTCCCGGGCACGGTGTCGGGCTGGGACGGAGGCCGCTGCGGCGTCCGTTCGGCGGAGGCGCCGCCGATCGCACCAACCTAACTTCGGGGCTGTACCAAGTAAACGTGCGGGAAAAGCAATGAAACCCTTGACGAACGATGCGGGCACTGCCAGAAGGTCGGCCCTGACCTTGCCCGTTCGAAGTATCCTTCCTACGGTGACTTTCACAGTGAAGCAGCCCGGGCGGCCCTCCGACGCCGGCTGGGGGATGCCGTGGCTGCTGCACCTCCGCTTTGCTTTATTCACTCCACTGAAAGGCGACCATGGACGACATCCGCACGGTTTCCACCTCCTGGACCGATCCCCGCACCGCCCTGCCCAGCCTCACCGCGCTGGGCGGCCTTGAGTACCTGACCCGGGTGATGGAGGGTTCCCTCCCGGCTCCACCGATGGCGGCCGTGCTTGGGTTCGAGATCCTTGAGGTACAGCCGGGGCTTGCGGTGTTCACCTACCGCCCGCAGGAGGCCCACCTGAATCCACTGGGGGTGATCCATGGCGGCCTGGCCTGCACCCTGCTGGACACCGCCCTAGGCTGTGCTGCCCATACAACGCTGCCGGCCGGCACCTCGTACACCTCGATCGAGATCGACGTAAAGTACTTCCGTTCGATGGCACCGGGGGATGCTCCTGTCACAGCGACTGCCCGGGTAATGAAGGCCGGTCGGCGCGTGATTTTCGCTCAGGGGGAGATCACGAACAGTGCCGGTGACGCCCTCGCCGCTGCGACAAGCAGTTTCCTCGTCACCGCCCCCGGGCGTCCCGGCGGACCGGCAGCCCCGGAGCGGTCCGGCACCACCGGTTGACGGGCGACAGCCCGGCGCCGGAAGGACTGCCGACCGCCAGCCTGCCCGGACACGGAGCGGGGCGGGGCGGATACCCGCTCCTAGTGTTCCCCGGTCATCTCCAGCAGCCGGGTGAAGATCGCCTCGCCGTCATCGGAAATGCCGTCGTGGTGGAAGTCGGCGGTCTCCCAGACCCGCAGGCCCTTGACCGCCGCGGCGGTCCGGAGGGAGAGGCTGCGGTCAACGTAGATGTCGTCGCGGTAGACGGCCGCTGCGGCGGGCACCGTGTTGCGCCGCAGCGCCCCGGGATCATAGAGCGGCCCCCAGTCCTCCTTCCGGGCGAGCAGCTCAGCGGTCTCCCGCAGGGGAGCCAGGGACGGATCCTCCTCGAAGTACCAGGGGTAGATCATTTCTCCGGTGAGCAGGGGGTCGGCGGCGTCGGGACGGAACTGCGGATACCGCCCGAGCACCCGGTCGGCCGACCACGCCGAGGCACCGCCCTGGCAGTAGATCGACTCGTGCATCACGGCGTAGAGCGGATTGGAGCTGCGGGAGACGAGGGCGCCCACCTGATCGAGGAAGACCCGTGAGAGCCTCGGCCCGCCGGGGGTCGAAACGAACGCGTCCTCGAGCAGGTAGTGGAGGGCGTCGACGCGTGTATTGCCGCCGAGGAAGGATCCGATCATCTGGAGCCGGCGGACGGTCAGCCGCTCCCCGGTCGGCAGGTGCTCCTCGACCCCCTCGAGGTGCCGGGCGATCCGCGTCAGCAGGCCGCGGTCGCCGGGGTACCAGCCGAAGTACTCCCGGTTGCGTTCCTCCACCCGTGCGTACGTCGCGGCGTACACCTCGTCGGGTGAGCCCGAAAGGGGCGGCAGGCCGCCGGTGATGAGCGCCCGCTCGACCCCCTCCGAGGCGAAGGAGAGGTAGCTCAGCGCACAGAACCCGCCGTAGCTCTGCCCGAAGATGGTCCAGGGGGCTCCCACCAGGCGCCGGCGGACGAGTTCGGCATCCGCGACGATCGAGTCGGCCCTGAAGTGGGTCAGGTACTCGGCCTGCTCGGCCGGGCCGCCCCGGGCGGCCAGGGTCAACCCGTCGGCGGGGGTGGACAAGCCGGTGCCGCGTTGGTCGAGCATCAGGATGCGGAAGCGCTCGGCGGCCGCCTTCATCCAGCCCGCCAGCTGTGTCGCGCGGTTTCCGCGCCCGCCCGGGCCGCCCTGGAGGAACAAGAGCCAGGGCAGGGCCGCGACGGCGGCGTCGTCGTGATCGGTGGAGGTGTATTCCCGGGCAAAGACCGAGATGGACTCGCCGCCGGGCCGGCTGTGGTCGAGGGGGACGGTGAAGGTGTGGCCGGTGGCGCGCAGGCCCCGCATTACGAAGGTGGGCCCGCTCGAGAAGCCGTCACCGGCCGCGGCCCTCACTGTGCCGCCGTTCCGGCAAAGCCGCTGAGGGCGGCACCGGTGAGCCGGAAGGTCGACCATCCGGTCTGCGGGCGGGCACCGAGGCTCTCGTAGAAACGGATCGAGGGCTCGTTCCAGTCGAGCACCGACCACTCCACCCGGGCGTAGCCGCGTTCCGTGGCGATCTGCGCGAGCCGGCGCAGCAGCGCCTTGCCGTGTCCGGCGCCGCGGGCATCGGGGCGTACGTACAGGTCCTCGAGGTAGATGCCGTTCACGCCCTCCCACGTCGAGTAGTTGAGGAACCACAGAGCGAAGCCCTGGATCTCGCCGTCCGCCTCCGCGACGTGGGCGTACACGGAGGGGCTGGCGCCGAAGAGGGCCTCCTGGAGCCGGGGGACCGTGTTCTTCACGGCATCCGGTTCCTTCTCGTAGATGGCCAGGTCGTGGATGAGCTGGAGGATGGTGGGGACGTCGCCGGGACGGGCTTCGCGGACGGTGTTCATCCTCCAAGCCTATCGAGGGCCTGTGCCGCCGCGGGGACCGTACCCTACGGCGCGCCCACCCCGGTGACCTCCACCACGGGGGTGCCGGCGGCGTCGGAAGCGGCGAGGTCGATGACGGCGTTGATGCCCCAGTCATTGTTTCCGGCGGGATCCTTGAAGATCTGCCTGACCTTCCATACACCCGGCAGCTTCTCGATGATGAGCAGGTTCGGCCCGCGCGCCTCCGGCCCGTCGTCGATGTCCTCGTACTCCTCGAAGTATCCGTCCAGAGCCTCGGCCCACCGGTCCGCCGTCCAGCCGGAGTCGGCATCGAGTGCCCCCAGCGCCTCGTCGCGCTCGTCCGCGAACAGCTGGACGCGCTGGAACATCTCGTTGCGCACCATCACCCGGAAGGCGCGCTCGTTCGAGGTCAGTGACGGCGGCTCCTCGGGCAGGTCGACCTCGGGACCGGTGTCGATTCCCGTCGGTTCGCCGGCGCTCAACCGCGCCCATTCGTCGAGCAGGCTCGAGTCGACCTGCCGGACGAGTTCGCCCAGCCATTCGATGATGTCACTGAGGTCCTCGCGCAGCGCGTCCGTCGGCACCGTCTGGCGCAGCGCCTTGTAGCAGTCGGCGAGGTAGCGCAGGAGGATTCCCTCGGAGCGGGTGAGTGCGTAGAACGCCACGTACTCCCCGAAACTCATCGCCCGCTCGTACATGTCCCGCACCACGGACTTCGGGGCGAGCTCGAAGTCCCCGAGCCACGGGGCGGCGGCCCGGTAGACGTCGAAGGCCTGCTGCAGCAGCTCGGCGAGGGGCTGCGGATAGCTGATCTCCTCAAGCCGCGCCATCCGGGCGTCGTAGTCGATGCCGTCGGCCTTCATCGCGGCGACCGCCTCGCCCCGGGCCTTCTTCTCCTGGGCGGAGAGCACCTGCCGGGGCTTTTCCAGCGTCGCCTCGATGACCGAGACGACGTCGAGGGCGTAGGCCGGCGCCTCGGGGTCGAGCAGTTCAAGGCTGGCGAGCGCGAAGGGGGACAGCGGCTGGTTCAGGGCGAAGTTCGCCTGCAGGTGCACCTTCAGCCGGACCTGGCGCCCGTCGGCGTCCGGCTCGGGCAGCTTCTCCACGATGCCCGCGGCCACCAGTTCCCGGTAGATCCCGATGGCCCGGCGCATCAGCCGCAGCTGCGAGGAGCGGGACTCGTGGTTCTCCCCGAGCAGCCGCTGGGCCGCCTTGAAGGGGTTGCCCGGGCGCTCAAGCAGGTTCAGCAGCATTGAATGGCTGACCGTGAAGGAGGAGGTCAGCGGCTCCGGTACGCCGTCGACGAGCCGCTCATAGGTCGGCTTGCCCCAGGACACGAAGCCCTGGGGCGGCTTCTTCCGCACCACCTGGCGCAGCTTCTTCTGGTCGTCGCCGAACTTGGAGACGGCCTTGGCCATCGCCTTGGTGTTCTCCACCACGTGTTCCGGGGCCTGGACCACGACGGTGCCCGCGGTGTCGTAGCCGGCCCGGCCGGCCCGACCGGCGATTTGGTGGAACTCCCGGGCGTTGAGCAGGCGGGTCCGGACGCCGTCGTACTTGCTGAGCGCCGTGAGGAGCACCGTGCGGATGGGGACGTTGATGCCGACGCCGAGGGTGTCGGTGCCGCAGATGACCTTCAGCAGGCCGGCCTGGGCCAGCTGCTCCACGAGCCGCCGGTACTTGGGGAGCATGCCCGCGTGGTGCACGCCGATTCCGTGGCGGACGAACCGGTTGAGGGTCTTGCCGAACCCCGAGGAGAACCGGAAGGTGCTGATAAGTTCGGCGATGCGGTCCTTTTCCTCCCGGCTGCACACGTTCACGCTCATCAGGCTCTGCGCCCGCTCGATGGCTTCGGCCTGGCTGAAATGCACCACGTAGACCGGGGCCTGGTTGGTCGAGAGCAGTTCCTCGATCGACTCCTGCACCGGGGTTTCGACGTAGTAGAAGTGAAGCGGGATGGGCCGGTCCACCGAGGTCACGGTGGCGGTGGGCCGTCCCGTCCGGGTGGTGAGCTCCTTTTCGAACAGGCTCACATCGCCGAGGGTGGCGGACATGAGCAGGAACTGGGCCTGCGGCAGTTCGAGCAGCGGCACCTGCCAGGCCCAGCCGCGCTGGGGGTCGGAGTAGAAGTGGAACTCGTCCATGACGACGGTTCCCAGTTCCGCGGCGGCGCCCTCCCGCAGCGCGAGGTTCGCCAGGATTTCGGCGGTGCAGCAGATGATCGGGGCGTCCGAGTTGACGCTTGAGTCGCCGGTGACCATGCCGACGTTCTCGGCTCCGAAGATCTCGGTGAGGGCGAAGAACTTCTCCGAGACGAGTGCCTTGATCGGCGCGGTGTAGTAGCTGGTCCGGCCCTCGGAGAAGGAGAGCAGGTGCGCGGCGATGGCCACGAGGGACTTCCCGGAGCCGGTGGGGGTGGCCAGGATGACATTGCTTCCCGAGGCGAGCTCGAGCACCGCCTCGTCCTGCGCGGGGTACAGCGACAGCCCGCGGGAGCCAGCCCAGGCGGTGAAGGCCTCGTACACGGCGTCCGCCTGGACGCCGGACGGGTGGGCGGGGAGATGCTCTTGGATCCTCATGGTGCTTTCAGCCTACCCGTGGTGTGGTTAGGGTGAGCTATGCGATGGGACCCCCGGAAGTACGCCGAGTTCGCCGACCAGCGCGGACGGCCGTTCTTCGACCTGGTCTCCCGCATCGGCCACCCCGCCCCGCGGCGCGTCGTCGACCTGGGCTGCGGGCCCGGGGACCTCACCGCGGCCCTTGCCCGCCGGTGGCCGGGGGCCGAGGTGCTCGGCATCGATTCCTCGCCGGAGATGATCGCCCGGGCGCGGGACGGCGCCGAGCGGCCCGTCAACCTCACCTTCGCCACGGGCGACGCGGGCACCTGGCGGCCCGGGCCGGAGGACGACGTCATCGTCTCGAATGCGCTGCTGCAGTGGGTGCCCGGGCACCGGGAGCTGCTGCGGGAGTGGGCGGCCGCGATGGGCGGGGGCGCGTGGCTGGCCTTCCAGGTGCCGGGAAACTTCGATGCGCCCTCGCACGCGCTGATGCGCCGGCATGCCGCCTCGCCCCGCTGGGACTCCGCGCTGCGCGGAGTGCTTCGCCACGCCGACGCGGTGGACGAACCCGGCGGGTACCTGCGCCTGCTTGCCGGCCAGGGGCTGCAGGTCGATGCCTGGGAGACGGTGTACCACCAGGTGCTGCAAGGGGAAGACCCAGTGCTCGAGTGGGTTCGCGGCACGGGGCTGCGCCCGGTCCTGGCGGCCCTGCCCGCGGCCGAGGCAGCCGAATTCGAAGAGGGCTACGCCCGCCTGCTGCGGCAGGCCTACCCGGCCGAGCCCTTCGGCACAGTGTTCCCTTTCCGGCGGATCTTCGCCGTGGCGGTGAAACCGCCCGCCGCAGCGGCGGCTACCGGGAGTCCTTGATCCGGCGCCAGCCGCCGGCCCGGTTATTGGCGACGATTTGGCGGATCATGGCGGTCAGGGCCGGTGCGTTGACCGTTTCACCCTGGCGGTAGGCCACGGTGCGGGCTGTGGCATTGCCGTGCCCGGCGGTGATGATTCCCTCAGGGTCGGGCACGATCGCCCCGTCGTAGAGGAAGACGTTGACGTGGTCCCTTGCCGCCAGGAACGCGCAGACATTGCCCTGCAGGACGAAGTACGGCTGGACCCGCCGCTTGATGGTCTCGGTGACCTCCGGGTCAGCCTCATGGATGAGCGCGCGGACCTCTGTGAGGATGTCCTGCTGCCACTGCGGCAGTGCGGCGATATACGCGTCGACGCGTGGATCGGCGGGGGAGTCCATGAGGGAACCCTGCCACCGGGGCGGGCGCCGGACAAGCAGGTGGCAGGGTTTCCCGTCGGCGGTTCGGCACGCTCAGGCGTAGGCCTCCTCGAAGAAGGCCTCCCACTCGTGGGGCTGGACTTCCGCCGGCGCGGCCCCGCCGGTGGTGAAGCGGTGGACCGTCAGGCCGACCGTAGCCCCCCACGCGTTGCGGCCGAAGAACCGGTACAGGGTGTCGGTGGAGCGCAGCCCGAGGAAGTGTTCGTTCCGGTAGTCGACCTCGACCTCCGTCGGCCCCTCACCGGGCAGGTTCACCACGGGCCGGTCGCCCTTGGCCGTGCCGTCGAGCCCGAGGGCGTCGAGGAGCCGGGTGAAGCCCTCCGGGGCCTGCGACGCCGCGGGTGCCTGGATGTCAGTGAACGCGACCTCGAGCCCGTCGAAGTAGCGCAGGTACTGGTCGAGGGTGTGGAGGTAGAAGGCGGTGTGGGCGGAGGCGCCGTCGTACTGCTCATCCCAGTTGTCAACGAAGATCCCGCTGTGCACGTAATGCAGCCGGCAGCCGTCCTCGCCGAGGGGAGTCAGGACGTGTTCGAGCTGGTTGAACCAGCCGTCCGGGCCCTCCATGCGGCTGATGTGGTGCCGCGGAAACTCGTTGATGATCCGCCCCGCCTCCCAGTCGTCAGTGGGGAACATCCACGCCGACTCGGCCTCCGTCACGGCCTTCCAGACCCGTTCCGGCGGGGCGCCCAGCGTGGTGTCGACAGTGATCTCGAAGGACCGGTCAGTGCTCACTGTGCTTCTCCTTTGAAGTGGGGTGGGATGTGCTTTCTTTCGGGGTGGGGTGGAGGGCAACGATCAGCCGGTGGCGGCGCCCTCCGGGGGTGTCTGCGGGGGAGCTGTAGGTATCCACGAGGCGGGCCACAGCGGTGCCGAGTTCTTCGACGAAGGCGGTCCGGTCGGCGGCGGAGCGAAAGGAAAGATCGCCGTCGATGCCGAACGTGGGAAGCTGTCGGTCCGCCTTTGCGGCACCGGCAATGAGCTGACCCAGCTCACCGACCATGCGCGAGGCGAGGGCGAGGAGCCAGAAGGCCGAGAACCGGTCGGAGAACCGGGCGGGGTCCGGCGCCACCGGGTCGAGCACCGACGGGGAGATCACGTAGGAGGCGGCCGTCGCCTGTACCAGGCGCTCGGTCATGTTGCCGCGCCGGCGCTCCTCGACGAGGGAGACGAGCCCGACGGCTTCGAGCGCTCGCAGGTGGTAATTGATTTTCTGTCGAGGAAGCCGCACCTTCGCGGCCAGGGAGGACGCCGAGCCGGGTTCGGCAAGTTCCTCAAGCAGCCGCGACTTGATCGGGTCGAGCGAGGCGACGGCAGCGCTCCGGTCGTCGATGGCCTGGATCGAGATCATGGGACCAGTCTCCCACCGACAAAATAAATCGTCAAGGAGAAAATTCTTGTCGGTCTGTTTCCCCGAGGGTCGACGTGTCCGTGCACTCGAGATGACTCCCTGCGCCGGCCGGGCCAGCAGACTGCCGGCTTACCCCTCGCCGGCCACCGGGCGGCCAAGATCGGCTCCCGCTGGCTGCCAGAGTTGTATTGAGTTCCCCTCGGGGTCATGAAGACCCGCGAAGGTTCCATTGGGGTATTCCTCGGGGTCGCGCTCAACGTGGATGCCGGCCGCCTCGAGCTGGGCGACCATGGCATCGAGGTTCCGCACCCGGAAGTTCACGGCCCAGACCCGGCCTGGGGCCAGTGGAGGAGAATTGTGAGCCATGCCGGCAAACACGGTCGGCCCCTGCTCCTGCCACCACGGCGGTGTGTCGTAGCTTTGCGGCGGCGGGGTGACCCCAAGGTGCTCCTCGTACCACTGTCCCAACCCCGAAGGATCGGACGAAGCGAAAAAGAATCCACCGATACCACTCACTCGTTCCATGGGGGGAACCTATGCCGCTTTGAGCGGCGCAGCAAGGGGAAGCGGCAGAGCTGCCTCAGTCTTCGGGGGAGCGGTTCACCAGGTAGGTGGACCCGTCGAGGTTGCGCACCACTTCCCACTGCTGGAGCTGACGCTGGCGCTGCTGCTGGGCGGCGTCGTCGCGGTACACAACGGGCCCGGCCACCGAGCCCTGCTGCGCCGGCCCGAAGAACATCCGCAGCTTTCCCGTGATTCCCATGAACCGAACAGCAAAACCGTCTCTGCGCGCCATCCTCGAATCCTTCCAATCAGCCATCCCGCGGCGGAACCGCGGCGTCCTGGTTTACTTAGTGTCCTAACTATTTGCCCATACACAAAATTCCCGGGTCCTCTGGCTCCCGGGGACCCGGCCGGATGGCGCCCGCCCGGGTGACGGCCGCAGGGATTTCAGCCGCAGGGTCAGGCGTTGGTGCGCCACCCGGCCGCCGCCCGATTCGCGCCACCGCGGCCGGGCCTTCTTGATAGATTGGCGGCATGCCGGCAAGGAATACGCATGGTTCGGCGGGTCATGCCGTACTGCTCGGTGACTCGATCTTCGACAACGCCGCCTATGTCCCGGGCGGCCCGGATGTGGTGCGGCAGCTCCGCGGTGCCCTCCCGCCGGACTGGCGGGCTTCCCTGCTGGCGGTCGACGGGGAGGTGATCGCCGGCGTCAAGCGCCAGCTCCGGTCCCTGCCGTCCGACGCCACGCATTTGGTGGTCAGCGTTGGAGGCAACGACGCGCTTCAGTCCGCCTACCTACTCGACGAGAAGGTGGCCACCGTTGCCGCCGCGCTGGTGCGGCTGAGCGCTGCCCAGCGGCAGTTCGCCGCCGCCTACGACGCGATGCTTGAGGCAGTGACGGCGGTGGACCTTCCCGTGGCGGTGTGCACGATCTATGACACGCCCCCGGGTGAGCCCAACCAGCCGGTCATCCGCACCGCGCTTGCAGTGTTCAACGACTGCATCACGCGGGCGGCCTTCTCGCGCCGGGTGCCCCTGATCGATCTGCGCCTGATCTGCGACGAGGACGCCGATTACGCCAACCCGATCGAGCCGTCGGTCCAGGGCGGGGCAAAGATCGCGCGCGCCGTAGCGTCCCTCCTGACGAACCCGGATCTGCCGCGGTCCGCCGTGGTGGTTTGAGGCTCCGGTCGGCCGCCGCAGTGCGCTCCGGGTCGGCTCAGGCCGGCGGAACGGTGAAATCGGTAGTGGTCATGTGGGTGTATCCAATGCGGATCAGTTCCTCAAGGACGCCCAGGTCCACTTTGGCCAGCGAGGAGACGTAGAGGCACGCCACGCTGGTGCGGTGGGGCCCGAGGCGCTCCAGCAGCCCGGCCGCTTCCGGGGCGTCGGTCAACCCGTAGAGGACCAGGGCCGAACTGCGTGGCGAGAACCCGACGGCAAGCGCGTCACCCTCGCGGCCCGAGGCATAGCGGTAGGAGTACCGGCCGAAGCCCACCATCGAGGGCCCCCACATGACAGGCGGGGCGCCGGTCACCTCCTGCATGAGGGCCAGCAGCGCCAGTCCGTCGCGCCGGCGGGAGGCGTTCGGAACGCCCTCAACGAAGGCCGCCGGATCGATGTCGGTCGGCTGGGTCTTGTTCTCTGCCATGGCGTGTGCGCCCGCGCTTTCTCAGGGGTCGATGTGGCGTCAGCCTAGGCGGTGCGGGCCCGCGGACACAAGAAGCCCGCGGCCGGGCGGCCGCGGGCTTCATGGTGTCTCCCCCTGGAGGGCGGGAGCTCGGTCAGCGGACCGGACCGTCCCCACGGAGCGGATCGTCGCCGCGGTCCGTCAGGCGGTCCGCCGCACTTGTGGTGTCGCTCTGCGCGGTCCCGTCGGAGTCGCCGTCCACATCGGCCAGGCCGTTGGTCTGGTCGAAGGGCGTGGACACGTCCCGGTCGGCGACCTCATCAGAGGAAACCACGGTCGGAGCGCCCACGCTCCCGGTGACGGGAGTCGTAGTGACCGGCGTGACCGGGGTGGCCGTCTGGTCCACCTCCGTTTCGGAGTCCTTGCTGCGCCCGGCCGCGGCAGCACCGACCGCTGCGGCGGCGGCAAGACCCACGGCTCCGGCCACGACCTTGCCCGAGACACCTGCCTTGCCGGAGTCGCCGCGGGATTCGGCCGCGTGCTCAACGCCGGGGGTCCCGACGGCGCCGCCTTCATTGACGGATCCGCGCCAGGCGCCGCTTGCATACCCTTCGGACTCGATGAAGGCCTTGAACCGCTCAAGGTCGCCTTCTGCCTGCTTCTCGACGACGTTCAGCTTGTCGCCGACCTTTTCCACGATTCCTTCGGGTTCGTACTCAAGGAACAGGGTGACGGAGGTCTGGCCACCTCCGACGTCCTCGAAGGTGACTGAACCGGCGTTGGTGGCTCCCTCGGTGGCCGCCCACGAGACCTTGCGGTCCGGCACCTGCTCCAGAATCCTTGCCTCCCACTGGCGCCGGATTCCGCCGATCTCGGCCACCCATTCGAGTCGGTCGTCGCTCAGCTGCGTCACACTCTTGATGCCGCCCATGAACTGGGGGAAGTCCTCAAACTGGGTCCACTGGTTGTAGGCGGTGCTCACCGGCACGTTTACCAGGATGCGCTTTTCGACCTTCGTGCTCATAGTGTCTCCTTCGATCGGAACGGGCGGTGACGAATCGGTGACGATTCGTCAGTATGCTTACTATACATTCGCCCGGGAGCCGTTGCTAGGGCATGGTGCTCCGCCACGGCGCCTACCGGGGCGCCGGAGGGGCGTTTCCGCTCAGACCCGGACGGCCAACTGGTGCTGGTCGATCAGCCACCGCGCCAGCGGCATGGCCCGCTGGGCGGCGCGAAGGTCGGACTCGGCGGCCGCCACGACGGCGCCCTTCATCAGCAACACCCAGGCATGGGCGAAGCCCTCGGGGTCGGTCAGGCCGGCCTCCCCGGCGAGGGTCTGGACACCCACCCGCATCTTCGCAAGGTATTCGGCGCTGGCGCGGCCCAGCGGGTGGCTGTATCCCAGCTCGAACAGGACCTTGATGTAGGAACAGGACTCATAGTCCGGCCGGTGGAACCACTCGTCGAGGACGTCGAAGATGGCGAGCAGCCGCTCCTCGGGGGTGGTCCCCCGCCGCGTTGATTCGGCGACGAGGTAGCCGTCGGTGAAAAGCTCCTCCCGGCGGGCGAGGAAGGCGAGGACCAGGTCGTCCTTCGACGGGAAGTGGTAGTAGAAGGTCGCCTTGGCGATGCCCGCCTCGCGGATCAGCTCATTGACGCCCACATCCCGGATGCCGCGCTTCATGAAGAGCCGGTACGCAGCAGAGAGGATTCGTTCGCGGGGCTCCTCGAGCTCCACCTGCATTGCCATGGCATTTCCTAACCCGTGGAGGAGGGGCTGCGGCGGCGGTTGGGGCTCTACGGACGATCCGGTCCGCGGCCCCGATGGGCCGCCTTTGCTCCTATCTGCGATTGTACGTGCCGAAGCGTCCGGGAGCCTCTGATTTCTGCGTCAGCGGGCAGCCTGCTGGTCGGTTGACGGTACCTGCTGGTCGGTTGACGGTACCTCCTGGCCGGTTGACGGTACCTCCTGGCCGGCGGGGCGCGCCTGCACGATGGGCATGCCCGCAGTCGGGAAGCTGCTGCGGAACACCGAGGGCACCGGCGCCTCCCGGGCCGGCAGCATCACCGTCACCTCCCGCGCGCCCACGGAGACCAGTTCGTCCCGCACCTGGACGTCGAGGGGGCCGTCGCCGTCGAAGCTCAGGGTGATCGATCCCCGGACCAGCGCGACCCGCAGCGTGCCGCCGCGGAGCTTCAGATGGAATTGCAGGGAGGTCCACGCCGCGGGCAGCCGCGGGTCGAAGTAGGGTACCGGACCCTGATCGCGGAAACCGGCGAAACCGTTGACCAGTGACAGCCACACGCCACCGGCGGCAGCGATGTGGACGCCGTCGATGGTGTTCGCATGGGAGTCGTCAAGGTCGATGAAGGCGGCATCGGTGAAGTGGGCCAGTGCGACGTCGCCGTAGCCGACCTCCGCGGCCATAATGCCCTGGACGCAGGCCGACAGCGTCGAGTCCCCGGTCGTGATGGGATCGTAGAAGTCGAACGCGCGCTGCTTCTCCTCGGCGGTGAAGTCCTGCCACTGCAGGAACATGGCGAGCACCGTGTCCGCCTGCTTGAGCACCTGGTGGCGGTAGATCACCAGGGGGTGGAAGTGAAGCAGCAGCGGATACTGCGAGCGGGGAGTGGACCAGTCCCACGGCTCGAGGGTCATGAAGTCGGCGTCCTGGGAGTACACCTCGAGGGTGTCGTCGTAGGGCATCTGCATGCGCGCGGCGGCGTGCAGCCACAACTCCCGTTCGCCTTCGTCAACGCCTGGGTGTTGAAGGTCAGCGGCGGCGCGGAGGTTGAATCGAGCCATGACGTTCGTGTACAGGTTGTCGTTCACCACCGCCGTGTACTCGTCGGGACCGGTGACGCCGTGGATGTGGAAGGCTCCGCGCTTGCCGAAGAATCCGAGGGACATCCACATCCGCGCCGTCTCGATAATCAGGTCGGCCCCCTCGGACTGTCGAAAGGCGGTATCGCCGCTCGCCCAGCTGTACCGGTTGGCGGCAAAGGCGATTGCCGCACCGATGTGGAACTGGGCCGTGCCGGAGGCGTAGTAGGCGCTGGCCTCCAGCCCGTTGATGGTGCGCCAGGGGAACAGGGCGCCGTCGACGTTCAGTTCATCGGCGCGCATCCGGGCTTCGGGAAGGAGAGCGTGGCGGAACTCGAGCACCTGCCGCGCGCCGCGGGGGTTCGAATAGGTGAGGAAGGGAAGTAGGTAGATCTCCTGGTCCCAGAAATAGTGGCCCTGATAACCCGACCCGCTCACGCCCTTGGCCGGGATTCCGGCGACTCCCGCCTGCGCCGTGGCCTGCTCCAGCTGGAACAGATTCCACCGCACGGCCTGCTGGAGTTCCTCCTGCCCACCGATGCGGATATCGGCCGTGGACCAGTAGCGCCGGTAGTGGGCCTCGCTCTCGGCGAAGATCGCCGCCGTGCTTTTCAGGGCCGCTTCCGCCGCCTCCTCGATGTCGGAACCGTCACCGGCGGCGGTGAAGGCGTAAGCGACGCTTTTCTCAAGCAGGAGGGGAGCGCCTTCGTCGACCGCCAACACGTACCGGACGGCGCTTTCGTCCTGGTCGGCCTGGGTGGTGAACGGCTGCTGGGGCCCGGAGATCCGGTGGTCCACGGCGACGCCGATTTTCTGCTTGGACTCGGATGTCTCCCAGGCGAGCCGGAGGGAGCCGTTGCTGCCCTCCAGCCGCAACGGCAGCAGCACCCGTTCGGCGTGCCGGCCGGACCGGCGCGGATCGTGGCTTGAATGGTCCTCGGCCGGCTGGTCCTGCCGGTTCACGATGGAGGAGGTGATGTCCGCCGAGACCTGCCGGTCGGTCGTCAGTTCGAGGGTGATGGCCAGGCCGCCGCGCGTCTGCTGTCCCACAGCCCGGCGCTCCACGGTGGTGACCGTGGCCCCGGACCGGCAGGCCCAGGTCACCCGGCTCTCGTAGAGGCCTGTGGTGAAGTCGATGGTGCGCCGGTAGTCCTCGACCGCGGAGCCGGCGAGCGTGAGCGTTTCGCCGTCGATGACGACCGTGAAGTTGTTGGCGTCAGGCACGTACAGGATGCGCTGCCCGGTGCGGGCGAAACCGAAGGCGTTCTCCGCGTGCTGGATGTCCCAGGTCTCATGGAAACCGTTGATGAAGCTGCCGGGCAGCTCCGAGTCCGCCGCGGACCAGTGGGCTCCACGCACACCCAGGAAGCCGTTGCCGATCGAAAAGATTGTCTCGAGCGCGCCGGTGTCGCCCGCCCGGGAGGAGGTCTCCACCAGCTGCCAAGGGTGGCAGGGAAAACGGTCGCGGTCGGCGTTAATCAGTGCCATGATCGACAGTCCTTCGGTATCGGTGGGCGGGGGAGCGCGGTGCTAGAGGAGTTGGTCAAGGTCATCAACCACCAGGGTGGCGCCGGCGTCGAGCAGGTTTTGCCTGCCGGCTCCGCGTTCGACGCCGATCACCGAATGGAAGCGGCCTGCGCTGCCGGCGCGGACGCCGGAGACGGCGTCCTCGACCACAACGCAGGACGCCGTGGGCAGCCCCAGAAGGGCGGCGGCGAATTCATAGGTCGCAGGATCGGGCTTGCCCGGGAGCCCCGCCCCGGCCGCGACCGTCCCGTCAACGACGACCGGGAAATACATCTCAAGTCCGGCAGCCCGGAGCACTGCGGCGGCGTTCCGTGAGGAGGAGACCACCGCGAGCTGAAGGCCGCGCTGCTGGGCTGCTTGAACAAAGCGCACCGACCCGGTGAAGGGGCGCACCCCGCGGGAGGCGACGATGTCGTTGAAGAGCCTGTTCTTGCGGTTGCCCAGCCCGGAGACGGTGTTCATTGCCGGGTCGTCGTCGGCGGCGCCCTCGGGCAGAACGATCCTGCGGGAGGCGAGGAAGTCGCGCACCCCGTCGAAACGGGGCTTCCCGTCGATGTGGTCGAAGTAGTCGCTGCCGCTGTAGGGCCGGCGATCCGGCCAGCGGGCCAGATAGCCTTCGAACAGCTCACGCCAGGCGGTCTCGTGCACCTCGGCGGTGGGGGTGAGGACTCCATCGAGGTCGAACAGCACCGCCGATGCGTCTGCCCAGGAATAGAGGGCCTTCATGGCCGTGCCGTGCCCGTCCGGGCTGGTGCACTGCGGGGGAGCGGTCCGGGCCCGTGGCGCACTGGAAGCTGCGGTGCTGTGTGGAAGCCGGTGGCATCCATGGAAAATCCTTCAGCAGTGAGACCCTCAGTAAACGGCAGGGAAATTCTGAGCTGCGTTCTGGTGTCCACTATACAGACAGGTCGTTCTACTTCGATAGACGTGTTACGTATTTGAAGTGGAGCCAACCCCTCCGCGTCCGGGGCGGGAAGTCATCCGTATGGCACGATCTCCCTATGCAGTGGTCGGGGGAGACAGGGCGCGGGGGCTGGATCGGCCCCCGGCTGACAGGACGGGCGGGCTCGGTCGGCAGTGTGGTGCCCGCCGGTTTCGAGGCGTATGCGCGGATCCTCCACCCGCCCCGGGCCACCCATTACGGGCGACCGGCCTCCACCAGCTCCCGTGCGGGGCTTCCTGCCGGGCCCGCCCGATGGTCCTGGGCGCGAGTTGCCGCGTACACGGGGGCGGTGATGCACCCGGAGGTGCAGTGGGCCGGCATTGCAGGCGGCACGGACGACACCGTTCGACTCCCCGGAGGCTGGGACCTCGACGCGCCCGCCCTCGGGTACCTGGAACCGGAGCTCCTGGCCGTGCTGATGACAGTGGCGCGCGGGGCGGCCACGCCAGCGGGGCCGCTCACCCTCGGGCTGTGGTCCGGCTGGGACGTGGCCGGTGTGGATCTGGTGGCTTTCACCCGGGCAGGCGCTTCGGACCGGGAACGAAGGGCGGACCGCGACGAGGTCGAATCCGCCCACGCCGCGGCGGTTGACCCCGCGGTCGCCCTTGCCCTGGCCGGAGGCCCGTACCTTGAGCTGCCCGGCCGGCGCTACATCCTGCTCGACGCCACCGCCGACGAGCTGACCGATCCCGCCTGGCCGCTGCGGTCAGGCATCGGCTGGTCCGGCGGCATCCCCGGTCCGATGCCCCAGCTCATCTGGCCCGGTGACCGGGCCTGGTTCGTCAGTTCGGAGATCGACTTCGATTCCACGATCGTCGGCGGGACGCGAGCCTTCATCGACGCGGTGCTGGCCGACTCCGTCCTCGAGGCCCTCGGTGTGGATCCCGGTTCCGATCTGACCTCCGAGGGGGACCGAATCAACCGGCGGCACGCTCCACCGCAGACCTGACCCGGGCCTGTCAGCGCCCGGTGCGGATCCCGCCCGGGGAACCGGGCCCTACCTCCGTCCGGTGACCGCCCCGGCCAGGCGCGCAACGGCCCGGCGCGGAAGGAGCCGCGGAGCGGAGGCGGTCAGCCGGTCCACTTTTCCGGAGATGACGCTCGGTGCGGACCTGCGCCGGTCGAGAATTCTCAGCGCGAGCGTAACGACCTCGGAGGGAGCCTGCATCGATCCCACCTGCGTGTCCTCGCCGGCGACGTCGAAGAACTCGGTGCGCGTGGCCCCTGGTGACAGGGCGAGCACTCCCGTCACCCCGCGCAGATCCTCCGCCAGGGCCTCTAGCCGGTCGGCGCGGCGGGCCACGAGGATGAGGTCCGCTCCACGGAGGGCCAGCTGCCGGGCGAACTCCTCACCGAGCCCGGAGCTGGCTCCCGTGATGTGCGCCGTTGTTCCTTCATGGTTCCGTGCCATGCGGTTCCGCCTCTCCGCTCGGTGAACATCCGTTCGCCTCCTAGGGTGGCACGCGGCAGGCCCCGGTGACTGCCGTGGCGGGCGCCCGTCCCGCCGGACCTCCTCCAGTGCCGAACCTGGTCCGCTGAGCCGCGCGGCCCTTCGGGAGGCGACGCGCAGAAAAAACGTATCTACTGCGTTGGTTGCGTTTTCTATTGAATATCGATATATTTAGATTGTTGAACGGCTAAGGGAGATGAAAATGGGAAATCTAACGGTCATTGCATTGCGCGTCGTGCTTGTGATGATGTTCGCGGGGTCGGTGTTCGTGCAGATTGTGATGGTTCCGCTGCTCGGGGTGGACCTGCGCGAAGCCGATCCCGACGTGGCAGCGATCCGCACTCCGCTCGTCGTCCTCACGGTGCTGACCATCCTCGCACTTCAGGCGGCGGTGGTCTGTGTGTGGGGGCTGCTGACGATGGTTCGACGGGGAACCGTGTTCTCCTCGAGCGCCTTCCGGCTCGTCGACATCGTCATCGGCGCCTTTGCGGTGGCCTCCCTGCTGACCTTCGGGCTGGGTGTTGCCCTCGCTCCCGGGGAAGCCGTCGCCCCCGGCGTGGTTCTGCTGATCGGAGGAGTGGCGGTCATGATCGCCGCCGTCGCCCTGATCGTCCTGGTACTGAGGGCACTGCTTGCCCAGGCTGTGGACCGGGATGCCGAGGCGCGGAAGCTCCGCACCGAGCTTGACGAGGTGATTTGATGGCTATTGTGGTGCGGATCGATGTCGAACTGGCGAAGCGGAAAATGAGCGTGGGCGAGTTTGCCGAGAGGATCGGCCTGACGCCGGCGAATGTGGCGGTGCTGAAGAACGGCCGGGCCAAAGCGGTCCGGTTCACCACCCTCGAGGCCATGTGCAGGGTGCTCGGATGCCAGCCTGGTGACCTGCTGGAGTGGGTCGACGACGACCCCGGAGCACCAGGCGCCTCCGAGCCCCTCGATGCCGCCCCGAAGCCGATAAAAGGCCAGTGACCAGGGCCGGGGCACGGGCCGCGCGGGATTGCGGCACCTGCCCAGGGGAACTCAATGCCTAAGTTGGATGCATTCTTCCCGCCGGCCCCGCCCCCAGGACAACCCGGCGACCCCGGGCTCTTCGGGCCGGCGTCGGCGGCGTGGCGGATCGGCAGGGAACGGATCCTGCTGGCCGCCGGCCCGGCCGCCCTCCTGCTGCAGCTCGCACACCCGCTGGTCGCGGAAGGGGTTCGGGCCCACAGCAATTTCTCGTCCGACCCGCTGCGCCGGCTGCGGGGCACCCTCGACGCCGTCCTGACCATCACCTTCGGCGACCAGAACCAGGTGCGGGACGCCGCCCGGCATGTCCAGCGCAGGCACCGCCCGGTGCACGGCACGTTGCCGGACGCGGACGGTCCCCTGCCGGCAGGAACGCCGTACCGCGCGGACGATCCGACGCTGGCACTCTGGGTGTTCGCGACGCTCGTCTGGACGGCGGTCTCCGTCACGGACGGCTTCGCCCGGCCGGTCCCGGACGCCGAACGGGATGCCTACTACCGCGACATGGCAAGGTTGGCGCACCAGTTCGGCATCCCCGCCCGGGTGCTTCCTGAGGACTATTCCGGGTTGGCCCGGTACGTGGACGGCCAGGTCCGCGACGTCCTCAGCGTTGGGCCGACGGCGTCGGCCCTCGCACGCCAGATCCTCGCACCCGAGCCGCCGATCCTGGCGCCACCGGCACGGGCCGCTGCCACGGTGCTTGCGGCCGGAGTGCTCCCGCCCGCCGTGCGGGACGCCTACGGGCTTCCGTGGCGGCACCGCGACCGGACCGCCCTGTGCGCCCTTCAGTGGACGACCCGGCGTACCCTTCCGCTGCTGCCCTCCGGTCCCCGGTTCTGGCCGCACTACCGCGTCGCACTGGACCGGTTCGGCACCTGAGCAGGTGCGTGCCGGCTCCGACGCACTGTCATTCTTTGATTTCCACTGAACGCGAATTTAGACTACGAGGGCCGTCAGCGCCGACGCGCAAACCACGGCAGACGCGCCCCTCCACCTGCGCGAAGTTCAGCCCGGGCCGGAGACGTAGGTTGCATCCTCAGCGGGAGGACCCGCGGGTGCACGACCCGCCCGCCCCAACGGGCACAGACCCCGGCCGGTCCGGTTCCCACTCGCTGCAGGCCACCGCCGCGGACCGGCCTCCCCCGCTACTCAGGAAGGGCCGCCATGACCGGACCCCGCGGTTACACCTATGGCAGTGCGGATCTCGAAACCAGCCCCGTTTCGCTCGACGACCTTCGGAAGATCGAAGAAACGATCCTGTGGACGGACGCCGACCGGCAGGCTCTCCTCCGGGCTCGACCGATCCTTGAACCGCGCACCGATGAGATCCTCGACGTCTGGTACGGCTACGTCGGCGACCACCCGTTCCTCATCGAAAGCTTCGCCGGTGCCGACGGAAACCCCGATCCGGACTACCTTGCGGCGGTGCGCGAGCGCTTCAAGATCTGGGTCGTCGATCTGTGTTCACGCGAGCACGATCAGGAGTGGCTGAACTACCAGCACGAAGTGGGCCTGCGCCACACCTCGGCGAAGAAGAACCTCACCGATGCGGTGGAGTCTCCGGCAGCCGAGATCAAGCTGCGGTACCTGATCGGGTTCATCGTCCCCCTGACGGCCACGATGCGCCCGTTCCTCGCCGAAGGAACCTCGGATCCCGAGGAACTTGACGCTATGTACGGCGCCTGGTTCAAGGGCGTCACCCTGACGGCAATTCTCTGGTCGGAGCCCTACAGCACGTCATGGTGATAGGGCCTTCCGCCGGGGCGGCCCACCTGATTTGATGGCCTGATGAAACTACTCGTCCTCGGCGGTACCGCCTGGCTCGGCCACGAGATCGCCCGGCACGCGGTGGAGCGCGGCCATGACGTGACCTGCGCGGCGAGGGGACGCTCGGGTGCGGTTCCGGGCGGGGCGTCCTTCGTGGACATCGACCGGGACGACAGGGAAGGGCTCTGGCGGGTGGCCGGAGGCCGCTGGGATGCCGTCGTGGACGTCTCCCTGCAGCCCGGCCAGGTCCGGCGTGCCGTCCGGGATCTCCGGAACGCCCGCTACTACCTCTTCATTTCCTCGGGAAGCGCCTATGCGGACCAGGGCCCGGCCGGTCAGGACGAGGACGCGCCCCTCCTGCCGCCCCTCGACGCCGACATCATGGACACCATGGAGGCCTACGGGCCCGCCAAAGTGGCATGTGAGCAGGCCGTGGTGGAAGCCTTCGGCCCCGCACGCAGCATGATCGCCCGCGCCGGACTCATCGGAGGACCCGGCGATGGGTCCGGCCGCACCGGGTACTGGCCGCTGCGGTTTGCGCACCCCTCCGACCCCAGCGGAGCGGTGCTGATCCCCGAAGGGCCGGATCTGCCCACGCAGGTCATCGACGTCCGGGACCTCGCGGCATGGGTGGTCACCTGCTGCCAGGAACAGCGCGGCGGGGTGTACAACGCCATGGGTGAGAGCAGGTCCTTCGCCGACCATCTCGCCGCGGCCCGCCGGGTCGCCCGGCACGAGGGACCCCTGGTGACGGCGGACGCGCAGTGGCTGCACGCCCGGGGAGTGGGCGAGTGGGCAGGTCCCCGCTCGCTGCCCCTGTGGCTCAGCGATCCGGACTGCCAGGGGATGAACGCCCGGTCCAACAAGCGCGCACTGGACGCGGGCCTGGTGCTGCGCCCCCTCGAGGAAACGCTGGAGGCGGCCCTGGAGTGGGAGGAGGCCCAGGGGCCCGACCGGCCCCGGCGGGCCGGACTCACCCGCGACGAGGAACGGGAGCTCCTTGCGGCGCTGAGCGGGTAGAACGGGCAGGATGGGCGCACGGAGGGGGACCAGCCGGGTTTGTGTCCAGGCGTTACTAAACCTGCGTGCGGATCAGCCGGGACAGCGCCGGTTCACCGTGCCGCGGATGCCGTCCACCGGCCGCCGGGCGTGGAAGACCATCAGAGGACTCGTTGCCGTCATCGGCTGGCGGCGCCACCCGCCCCAGGTCCCCACCGGTTCCAGACCTGCTGCTCCAACATCGGCGGTGACCTCGTCAATCCCGTGGAAGGCCAGGGTCGCATGTTCCGTAATCGCCTCGGGTACCTGCTGACCCGGCGCGGTCAGAAGGTTGTGGCTGGTGAAGGAAACGTCGCCTGTTTCCCCAACGGAAGTGACCTCGTACCACTCCACCAGTTCACCTACCGCGGTCTGACGGGTGCTGTAGCTCTTGTCCCTCGTCCAGTTTTCCCACTCCCTGGCGGCCGGGTTGCGCCGCTCGAACGCGAGGGACCCCCCGGGGCGGAGGCCGCGGTAGATGTCGGCCAGGGCCCGGTGCCAGGCCTCGCCGATAATGTGCTGGGCGGTGTTGCCGCTCATCACCACGAGGTCGGCCTGGGCCGCACCGATGGCCGCCGAGTCGCCCACGCGCCAGGTCACCCGCTCCGCTCCGGGGCGGGAACGGGCGAGTGCAAGCATCGACGCCGAGGGATCGATCCCGGTCACCGTCCGCGCGGGCGCGGCGAGCGCTACGGTAAGCAGGCCGGTTCCGCACCCCAGATCCACAATCGTGCGGGCGCCCACCTCATCGGCGAGGGAGCGGAAGAAGTCGTGATCAGGGCCGCCGGGATTGTCGGCGTCGTAGAGCCGCACAAGCCGCGGATCGTAGTCAGCCATGGACCGACCCTACCAATCGCTCCGGGGACGGGACGGCGGCGAGCAGCGGAAGATTCACGCTCAGTCGAGCGGGCACCGTCCGCCGGGCCGGGATTCAGGGGCCGCCGTCCACGCGGCAGCGCAGTGGCGGGGCGCCTCGGCCCTGCCCGGCCGCACTGTTCGGGAGCTCCTCCCGGAGGTACATTTGGCGCAGGTGCGGCCTCGGCGGCCCGCCGCGAGGGGGATCCAATGACCAGCAACAAGCGGGCGGACAGACCCGGACAGTGGCTTACCGTGGCGGGGGGCGGCATCCTCATCCTCGCCGCGGCCCTTTTGGTGCCGGGCATCGATGCCCTCAACCGGGCCACGTACGGCGGCGGCGGCAATTCGGCAGAAGCGCTGACCCTGCTCGGGCTCGGCGCCGTCGCCCTGCTGGCAGGCGCGGCGGTCCTGATCGTCGGACGCCGCCGATCCGCCGCGGGAATGAGAAGGCCCCGAACCTATGCCGACCGGCACGACCACCACACGCTCCCCGCCGAGGACCGGCCCACGAACCCGAACGACACTCTACTGCGGGGCTACCAGGAGGGCATCTGACGCCGGGAGGCGGTCCGCCGATCCCTGCGGTGTCCAGCCCGCAGGGCTCCCTAGCAGGGCGGTTAGGCGGTGACCAGGACCGCGCCGGCAAGGGTGAGCGCCCCGAGGAAGACCGTTGAAACGCCACCCAGGATCAGACTGCGCCCGCCGGTGCGGACCAGCTGAGGGATATGGATCCCGACGCCGAGGCCGAACATCGCGGCCGCCAGCAGGAGCGTGGCCGTGACCGAGGCGCCCTGCAGCACCGGGGCCGGGACAAGGCCGGTGGAGCGGACGAGGACCAGAACGAGGAAGCCGACGACGAACAGGGGTACAGCGGGCGCCGATCGGGCGCCGGCCTTACGCGGATGGGCTGTCGAGCGGCTGATCCCGAAGGAGACAAGGGCGGCCACCGGCGCCAGGAGGACAACCCGGCCGAGCTTCACGACCGTGGCCACCGCCAGGGCCGCGGCGCCCCCTGTGCTGGCGGTGGCCACCACCTGGGCCACCTCGTGCACGGCCAGGCCCGACCACAGTCCGAAGGTCTCCCCGGAAAGCCCCAGGAGGCCGCCCACCACCGGAAGCCCGAGGATCACCGCTGACCCGTACAGCGTCACCATGGCCACGGCACTGGCCACTTCATCGTCGTCGGCGTCAACGATGCTCTGCATGCCGGCGATCGCCGAGGCGCCGCAGATGGAAAACCCGGCGGCCATCAGGGTGGACGCGGCCCGGCTCAGGCCCAGGCGCTCGCCGAGGTACCGGGTGAGGAAAAAGCTGATGAATACGGAGGCCACGATAAGACCGAGCACAGGCAGGCCGAGGCCCACGATCTCCGGGAGGGAAAGCTGAAGACCCAGCACCACCACGCCCAGACGCAGGAACCGTTTAGTGGCCGCGCGGATGCCCGGGTTCAGGCGCGGGTGGAAGAGCCCGCTGTTTCGTACGAGCAGGCCGAGGCCGAGGGCGATGACCAGGGCCCCGGCAAATCCCTGGAGGTTCGCCAGAAGGACGGCGAGGGCGACGGCGGCCGCCATGACGAGAAGCCCCGGGGCATGGCCGAGCGCGGCGGTGACGGGACGCGGCAGGGGCACGGGGTCGCTTTCGGGAGGCACGGCAGTGGCATCAGCCAGACCGGCGCGGGTCTAGTTGGTGAAGTGGGTGGTGGCCGGCGCCGTCGCGACGGACTGCACTAGCTGCTCGGCGAGGACACGGAGCTTGACGTTCTGGTGGCTTGAGGCGCGCCGGAGGATCTGGATGGCCTCCTCCTGCGTGCAGCGGTTCTGGGCAATGATGATGCCCACTGCGATGTCGATGTTGGTGCGGGACTCCATGGCAGCCTGCAGGTTCGCGGCCGCGTCCTTGTGTGCGGCAAGCTGCAGGGCGAGTTCAAGGGTGCTTGCCGCTTCCGCCGCGTACTCCTCGACACGGCCCACGATGCCGGCGCTGAAGACACCGGGCTCCTCGGCGTACAGGTTCACCGCGGCGCCGCCGTCGCGACCCGTCATCAGGGGTACCCCGAGGACGGAATAGAACCCGCGGTCCTTGATCGCGTCGAGATAGTCGGGCCACCTGGGATCGGTCCGCGCATCCTGCACGACGGCGGTCTTCCCGGTCCGGATCGCTGTCAGGCAGGGCCCGTCGCCGTAGCCGTACTGGACCTCGTCGAGTTCGGTTGCGGCGACGCTGCTGCTGGCCACGGTGGTTGCCCGGTCATTGCGTTTGAGCGTGATGCCGCAGTGGGTCTTGACCTCGGGTGCAAGGATGGTCGCGGTGTGTGAGGCAAACGCCTCGAGGAACAGTTCAACGTTCTCGGACTCAAGAATCAGCTGCTGGAGCTGACGCGCCACCGAATCGCTTCCCGCATCTTTCCGCATTGGATCAGCTTAGGGCTAGGAGCCCTTGTTTAGCTCATCCGGAGCGTTACCTAAAGCATTTTTCCGGATCCCGTCCAGTGGACCTTTGGCTTTTCTGGGACCGGCCCGTCAAATAGCCTCGGTCGTGGACCGTCTAGCGGTCCGCGGTCCTGATTCCAGGGTCCGGCACCGCAGCCGAGCCCGCGCACACATTCGAGGTTCTTCGGTGGATGAGCAGAGGCAGCGAGAGCTGGTGTCCCGAGCGGCCTCCGAGGCGGGACTCAACACCGAGGAGCTGTGGATCCGGTACTTCGCCGTCGGAGGCTCGCTCGCCCAGATCGAGATCGACGCCTATCTGCAGGGGCTCCAGACGATTCCTTCCCTTGAACGGGACATCCTCACCTCCGCATTGCGTGAGGCCTTCGAGGAGACCGGCCGGAAGCTGCCGGGTCTCGACGAAGGCGGCGGGTGGGCGGAGGCCCGGAGCGGAGCGGGCCGGACGGCTACCGGTGACCCGCTCGAATCACTCGGCGCGGCGGGTGCCGTCTTCCTCACAGCCGAGCAGGCCGAGGCCCAGCGGATGCGGGCCCTGCATGAAACGGGCCTGCTTGATTCGCCGCCGGAGGAGCGCTTCGACCGCATCACCCGGCGGGCGCGCGAACATTTCGGGGTTTCCTCTTCGATCGTGGCACTGATCGCCGAGCGCCGGCAGTTCCTCAAATCGGTCATCGGCACACTCGGCCAAAACCTTGAGCGGGAGAGCACCTTCTGCAACCAGACCATCCGCAGCGCGGGGCCGATGGTCGTGTGTGACACGCTGTCCGACGAGCGATTCAGGTCGAGCCCGCTCGTCGTCGGCGAGCCGCACATCCGCTTCTACGCAGGGCACCCGCTGCTGGGCCCGGGCGGGTGGACCATCGGCACCATCTGCGTCATCGACCAGAATCCGAGGGGGTTCACCGATGAGGACCGGCGCGTGCTGCGGTCCCTGGCCGAGGCCGCGCAGCATGAAGTCACGCCGTAGGGGAGACTCGATCCGGACACGATCAGCGCGTTGAGAGGCCTTCGCTGTCGATGGTGAGGGCGAGCTGGTGCGCCTCTCCGGGGCACTGGGGGCCGTTGGGGCGCACGACCTCCGCTCTGGCGCGGACAGGAACGAGCACCCGCGTTTGCCCTTCCCGATTGGTGACCGTTGCCCGGATCTCCACCTCGCCGCCGGGAAGGTCCAACGGCGCGAAGCCAACGAGGGTGCCATCCGGGCTGGCCGACGCCACGCAGATTCCGTCGTCGCAGCCCTGGTCGACGGACACCGTTCCCGCACTCAGCGCCACTTCGGCTTTCGTGCACCGGCCCTCCCGGCACACCTCCAGCTCGAGCGCTTCGAGCCCGCGGACAGAGTCGTCGGTAACGGTTGTCGAGACGCCATCGACCGCCCCGACCGCAGTACACCCTGCACCGAAGGGCGCACCGCAGCCGCCGGTGAGCAGGAGCGCTCCACCGAAGACGGCGGGACGCAGCCAGGGCGCTCGAAATGGCATGCCTCACCCTAACGCGGGGCGGCGTGGGACGGGCCGCTTCCCGGGTCCCGTCCGGGGCCGGGGTCCCGGTACCCGGGCGCGGTCCCGGCACAAGGCGGCACCCGCGCAGGGCACGCCTCCGGCTGCCCGTCAAGACGGCGCCGCGCGTGCCCTGGCCGCCGGCCCTGCCGGCAGCGAGCCTGCCATAGGCTGTGCCCATGGTTTTCCGGAAGCACCTCGGTGAAGAGTCCATCCCCGCGGAGGTCCTGGCGGCCCGGCGTCCGGGGACCTCGGACGCCGACTGGGACTCCTTCGAGGCACAGTTCCGCTGCGAATTCCCCCGCCTGCGGTCCCTGTTCCGCAGGATCTACGGCGGGAGCGCCGACGACGAATTGGTATTGCTGGCCGTGGAGGCGGCCGAGTCATGGCAGCAGCGGCCCGCCGGGCTCAAGGCGCTCGACGCCGACCGGGCCACGGCGCCGGACTGGTTCCAGTCCAACGCGATGCTGGGCGGTGTCTGCTACGTGGACCTGTACGCCACCGACCTCTCCGGGCTTCGGGCGCGCATCCCGTACTTCCGCGAACTGGGTCTCACCTACCTTCACCTCATGCCGCTGTTCCTCGCGCCGGAGTCGAACTCCGACGGCGGCTACGCGGTCTCCAGCTACCGGGAGCTGAACCCGGCCCTCGGGACCATTGAGGAACTCGCCTCGATCGCTGCCGAACTCCGGGCGAACGGCATCTCGCTCGTCGTGGATTTCATCTTCAACCACACGTCGAACGAACACGTGTGGGCCAGGAAGGCGCTCGCCGGCGACCCGGAATTCGAGAAGTACTACTGGATCTTCCCGGACCGGGAGATGCCGGATGCGTATGAACGCACCGTGCGCGAGATCTTCCCGGACGACCACCCCGGGTCCTTCGTGCCGCTGCCCGACGGGCGCTGGGTCTGGGCCACCTTCCATTCGTTCCAATGGGACCTCAACTACCGCAACCCCGCGGTGTTCCGGGCGATGGCGCAGGAGATGCTCTTCCTCGCCAACCAGGGCGTGGAGGTCCTGCGCATGGATGCGGTCGCGTTCGTATGGAAGCAGCTGGGCACGGCCTGCGAGAGCCTGCCCGAGGCGCACCTCCTCCTCCAGGCGTTCAACGCGGTCTGCCGGCTCGCCGCGCCGTCTCTGCTCTTCAAATCCGAGGCCATTGTGCACCCGGACGAGGTGGTTCAGTACATCAGCCCGGGGGAGTGCCAGCTGAGCTACAACCCCCTGCAGATGGCACTGATCTGGAACAGTCTCGCCACCCGGGAGGTCTTCCTCCTTGCCCAGGCCCTCGAGCGGCGCCACGCCATTCCGCACGGCGCCGCCTGGGTGAACTACGTGCGCAGCCACGACGACATCGGCTGGACCTTCTCCGATGAGGATGCGGCAGAGTTCGGCATCGGCGGGTACGACCACCGGCGCTTCCTCAACGCATTCTTCGTCAACCGTTTCCCGGGCAGCTTCGCCCGCGGCGTGCCATTCCAGGAGAACCCCCGCACCGGGGACTGCCGCATCTCCGGCACGACGGCGTCGCTGGCCGGACTGGAGGCCGGCGACGCCGGCGCCGTGGACAGGATCCTGCTTGCCCATGCCATCGTCCTCAGCACCGGGGGCATCCCGCTGATCTACCTGGGAGACGAAGTGGGCCAGCTCAACGACTACGGGTACGCGCAGGACCCGGGCAAGGCCGGGGACAGCCGGTGGGTCGGGAGACCCGCCTACCCGGCGGCCCGCTACGCGTTGAAGGACGATCCGGCCACCCCTCCGGGGGCGATCTTCAAGGGCCTGCAGCACCTGATCCGTGTCCGGGCCGCCACCCCCGAATTCACCGGCGGCAGGCTGGTGCCCTTTGGCACGAACAACCGCTCCGTCCTGGGTTACCAGCGGCCAAGTGCGCCAGGCGCGAAGCCCTCAGTGATCCTGGTCCTTGCAAACTTCGCCGACACTCGGCAGGAAGTGACCGCGGAGACCCTCTCAGGCCTGCCCGGTTCCGCCGTCGAACTCCTCTCGGGCCGCAAGGTGACCGTGTCCGCCGGGCTCGGCCTCGAGCCCCATCGCGTGCTGTGGCTGCGCTTCTCACCGGAGGCCCGTGCCTGAGCCCTGCCGAGGGCTGCCCTGTGAACCCTCGGACGCACCGGGCGGATTCGCTTATTCGACCGCAGGCCTGTAGCGTTCTTACTACGCCGCGGGGTGGAGCAGTTCGGTAGCTCGCTGGGCTCATAACCCAGAGGTCACAGGTTCAAATCCTGTCCCCGCAACCAAGGTAAAAGTCCCGGTCCCGTGAGGGGCCGGGACTTTCGCGTTCACAGGGATCCCGCTGCTTCTCCACCGGGCCCGTGAACGCGCGGCGGGTGCGGTGAAATGAAGCCGTCACATCGTCCCGCTCGATTGGCAGCCCCACCAGGCGGGTGCAGACTTAAATCTCGGAGCGCCCGAATCCGGGTCGGGCGCCGGGATGCCTGGAGGAAACATGCGCGTACTCGTGGCCGGCGCCGGAGGCGCCATTGGACGCCCCATCGTCCGTCGGCTTGTGTCCCTGGGCCATGAAGTGTCGGGCATTGCCCGCGGGGACGAGGGGGCGGCGCGCATCTCGGCGGATGGGGGAACACCGTTCGTCGCCGACGTGCTCAAGCCCGACGAGGTCGAAAAGGCAATGGCGGGCGCCAGGCCCGAGGTCGTCATCGACCAGCTCACCGCCCTGCCCCGGCATTACACGCCGCAGGCCATGCGCGAAAGCCTCGCGCGGACCTCCGAGGTCCGCGTGGTCGGGGGAGCGAACGTCCAGGACGCCGCCCTCGCGGCGGGAGCCACGCGCTTCCTCGGACAATCCGGGTGCTACTTCTACGCGCCGGGTGAGGGGCTTGCCGAAGAATCAGAGCCCTTCGTGTCGAGTGGCCCACCCCTGGTCGCCGGCAACGTCGAAGCCTTCCAACAGGTCGAGGACCGGATCACCGGCCTTCCGCAGGGCACAACGGGGCTCATCCTGAGGTACGGGTTCTACTACGGCCCCGGTACCTGGTACTCCTCGGACGGTGACATGGGCCAGCAGGCACGGGCCGGCCAGCTCGGTGTGCTCGGCGACGGTGACGGGGTCTGGTCCTTCGTCCACCTGGAGGACGCGGCGGAGTTTACGGCGCGGGTCGCCGTCGAGTCCCAGGCGACCGGAGTCGTGAATGTCACCGACAGCGACCCCCTTCCCATGCGGGACGTGATGCGGGCCTTCAGTGCCTTCGCGGGAGGTGTCGAACCGGCCGAGTATCCGATCACCGAGGAGACCGACGCTGACGGGGTGTTCTACGCGACGAAGATGAGGGGTGCAAGCAACCGAAGGGCACGGGAGGAGTTCGGGTTCAGCCCCCGCCGGCTGGAGTGGCTCCGCCCCTAGATTGAACTCCGGGCGCGTTCGGCGACCCCTGTCGCCGTGCGCCGTTCGGCGGTCCGCGTGGCAGGCCGCGGCGCTACCAGCCGCGGTCGAACCATTCGGCGAGGTGCGGCCGTTCGGCGCCCAGTGTCGTCCCCTTCCCGTGGCCCGGATGGACCAATGTGTCATCGGGAAGATAGTCGAACACCCGCTCCAACACATCGGCGAACAGCGAGGCGAACCGGGCGGGGTCACCCTGGGTGTTGCCCAGCCCGCCCGGGAAGAGCGAGTCGCCCGTGAACAGGTGCGCCGGGCCCTGCGGGTCCCGGTACAGCAGGGCCACAGAACCGGGCGTGTGCCCGCGCAGGTGGATGGCCTCCAGGTCGAACCCCTCGAAGGATGCGACGTCGCCGTGCTCGAGCGGCACATCGGTCGGTACCTCGATGGCGGGGGCGTCGGCGGCGCCGGCGGCGGTGCGTGCTCCGGTCGACTCCACGACGGCGGCCAGCGCCCGCACATGATCCCAGTGCGAATGTGTCGTGGCCACGAGGACAAGGCAGGCGGCGGCGGGTGTGTCCCGGGTACCCTCCGCCAGCAGGCCGGCGATGGCGGGCGCGTCGTCGGCCGCATCGATCAGCACCTGTTGCCCGGAACCGCGGGCGGTGAGCAGGTACACGTTGTTGTCCATTCCGCCCACCGCGAGCCGGCGGATCACCACTGAGGAAAGCTCGGCAAGGATCATGGACCCACCCTAGGGCAGGCGCGCCGCCGGGCCGCCCCGGCGCGGGCGGGCTTCACCTTCGGGCGCATAGCGGCCGCGCATCTCGGGCACGGTCGCGTTCGCGGTATTGTGCACGTAACAGGGCCCCGGCGGGGCGGTTCGGCATACGCGGCCCATCAGGGGCCGCCACGCCCGGCGGAAGGGGCAGCAGTGGAGAGTGAAATACCCGAGTGGCTGACACTCGATCCCTCGAGCCCTTATCCGCCCTATGAGCAGCTGCGTCAGCAGATCGTCGAGGCGGCGAACAGCGGGCGCATCGCCGTCGGCGTCCGCCTGCCCCCGGTGCGGACCCTGGCGGCTCACCTCGGAGTCGCGGCGAACACCGTCGCCCGCGCCTACCGCGAGCTGGAGCGTGCGCAGATCGTGGTGACCCGATCCCGCGCCGGAACGGTGATCGCCGCGGCGGGGGATGAGGCCCGGCGACGGGCCGCCGAAGGGGCAGCGGATTACGCCCGCATCGTCAAGGCCAGTGGGCTCAAGGAGGAGGAGGCCGTAGCCTATCTGCGGGCGGCATTGCGCCGAGCGTGAACTGGTCCGGCGCGCCGCACCGGTGTGGCGCGAATTTAACCGTATTCGAATATGTCTTCGAAGCGGGATTGAATTACAGTGGAACGGTGTCTATAGCCCACTCCCTGGAACAGCACTCTTCCAATCCCTTGATTCCGCACCCGGACCTGTCACGCCTCGTCGTCAAGGGTGCGCGCGAGCACAACCTCAAAAACGTCGACCTCGACATGCCCCGGGACGCCATCATCGTCTTCACCGGGCTCTCCGGGTCGGGGAAGTCATCCCTCGCGTTCGACACGATCTTCGCCGAGGGCCAGCGCCGGTACGTCGAGTCGCTCTCGGCCTACGCACGCCAGTTCCTGGGCCAGGTGGACAAGCCCGACGTCGACTTCATCGAGGGCCTCTCGCCGGCCGTGTCGATCGACCAGAAGTCCACGAGCAAGAACCCGCGGTCCACCGTGGGCACCATCACGGAAATCTACGACTACATGCGCCTGCTCTGGGCGCGCGTGGGCCGCCCCCACTGCCCCATCTGCGGCGAGCCGGTGGCCAAGCAGACCCCCCAGCAGATTGTCGACCAGCTGCTCGAACTCGACGAGGGAACGCGCTTCCAGATCCTCGCGCCCGTGGTGCGCGGTCGGAAGGGCGAGTTCGTCGACCTGTTCCAGGAGCTCTCGGCCAAGGGATACTCCCGCGCCCGAGTCGACGGCGACCTCATCCAGCTGACCGACCCGCCGAAGCTGGGCAAGCAGTTCAAGCACACCATCGAGGTGGTGATCGACCGCCTCGTCGTCAAGGAGGGCATCTCCCAGCGGCTCACCGATTCGGTCGAGACCGCACTGAAGCTCGCCGAGGGGCGCGTCCTGGCAGACTTCGTCGACCTGCCCGACGACGACGCCAAGCGGGTCCGCGCGTTCTCGGAGCACCTCGCCTGCCCCAACGAGCACCCCCTGGCCATCGACGAGATCGAGCCGCGGTCCTTCTCCTTCAACAACCCCTTCGGTGCCTGCCCGGTCTGCACCGGCATCGGAACGAAGCTCGAGGTGGACGAGGAACTCGTCGTCCCGAACCCCGACCTCAGCCTCGCCGAAGGCGCCATCGCCCCCTGGTCACTCGGCACCGCCACCCTCGAATACTGGACCCGGCTCCTCGAAGGCCTGGCGAAGGAACTGAACTTCAGCATGGACGTCCCGTGGCGCAAGCTTCCGGACCGTGCCCGCGAGGCGGCCCTGTACGGCAAGGACCACAAGGTGGTCGTGCAGTACCGCAACCGCTTCGGTCGGGAGCGCAAGTACAGCACCGGCTTCGAGGGGGCCGTGCAGTACATCCACCGCAAGCACCTCGAAACGGAGTCGGACCACGCCCGCGACCGGTACGAGGAATACATGCGGCAGATCCCGTGCCCCGAATGCGGCGGTGCGCGGCTGAACCCGGCGTCCCTGTCGGTGCTCATCAACGGCGCGTCCATCGCCGAGGTGGCGGCCATGCCCATGCGCGACTGCAGCGACTTCCTGAACAACCTCGTCCTGACCGGGCGCGAGGCGCAGATCGCCAACCAGGTCCTCAAGGAGATCCAGGCCCGCCTGACCTTCCTGCTCGACGTCGGCCTCGAGTACCTCAACCTCGAGCGCGCCGCCGGAACCCTCTCCGGCGGAGAGGCCCAGCGGATCCGCCTCGCCACCCAGATCGGCTCAGGTCTCGTCGGCGTGCTCTACGTGCTCGACGAGCCCTCGATCGGCCTGCACCAGCGCGATAACCGCCGCCTGATCGAGACCCTGACGCGCCTGCGCAACCTCGGCAACACCCTGATCGTCGTCGAACACGACGAGGACACCATCCACGAAGCCGACTGGGTCGTCGACATCGGCCCCGGCGCCGGTGAACACGGCGGCGAGGTGGTCCACTCCGGCCTGCTCAAGGACCTGCTCACCAACGAGAAGTCCATCACCGGTGACTACCTCTCGGGCCGCCGGAAGATTGAGATCCCGGCCAAGCGCCGGAAGATCGACAAGTCGCGCCAGCTGAAGGTCGTCGGCGCCCGCGAGAACAACCTGAAGAAGCTCGATGTCTCCTTCCCGCTGGGCGTCCTGACCGCGGTCACCGGGGTCAGCGGCTCCGGCAAGTCGACGCTCGTGAACGACATCCTGTACAAGGTCCTCGCGAACAAGCTCAACGGCGCCAAGCAGGTCGCGGGGCGGCACAAGCGCATCGACGGCCTCGACCACCTCGACAAGGTGATCCACGTCGACCAGAGCCCGATCGGACGCACGCCCCGGTCCAACCCGGCAACCTACACCGGGGTGTTCGACCACATCCGCAAGCTCTTCGCCGAGACCACCGAGGCGAAGGTCCGCGGCTACCTGCCCGGGCGGTTCTCCTTCAACGTCAAGGGCGGGCGCTGCGAGGCCTGCTCCGGTGACGGCACGCTGAAGATCGAGATGAACTTCCTGCCCGACGTCTACGTGCCCTGCGAGGTCTGCCACGGGGCCCGCTACAACCGGGAAACCCTTGAGGTGCACTACAAGGGCAAGACCATCGCCGACGTGCTCGACATGCCGATCGAGGAGGGAGCCGAGTTCTTCGCCGCGTTCAGCCCGATCGCCCGGCACCTGAACACGCTCGTCGAGGTCGGCCTTGGCTACGTCCGGCTGGGCCAGCCCGCCACCACCCTCTCGGGAGGCGAGGCGCAGCGCGTCAAGCTCGCCAGCGAGCTGCAGAAGCGCTCGAACGGCCGCAGCGTGTACGTCCTCGATGAGCCGACCACGGGCCTCCACTTCGAGGACATCCGCAAGCTCCTCCTGGTCCTGCAGGGCCTGGTGGACAAGGGGAACACCGTGATCACCATCGAGCACAACCTCGATGTGATCAAGAGCGCCGACTGGGTGATCGACCTCGGGCCCGACGGCGGCTCCGGCGGCGGCGAGGTCATCGCCACCGGCACCCCGGAACAGGTGGCGCGCAGCGAGAGGAGCCACACCGGCACCTTCCTCGCGGAGATCCTCCCGGCGTCCTCCTGAACATTCCCTGTGGGGAATAGGAGTGCGGCGGGCGGGGAGCATTGTGGCAAACTTGCCCGGTGACTAATTCGCAGGCGCTCGTTCTCTTCGACCTCGACGGAACCCTGATCGACCCCGCCGGGTCGATCACCGGAGGTATCGAAGCGGCCCTGCGGGAGCACGGTTTGCCCGTGCCGGACCCGCGCGTGCTGCAGAGCATGGTGGGCCCCGCGCTGGTCACCTCGCTGCGGAACATCGCCGGCGTACCCGAACACCTCATCGACCCGGTGATGGGTGCCTACCGCGCCGGCTACCGCACCATCGGCATGGCCCAAAGCCGCCCCTACCCGGGGATCGCCGACTGCGTGCGTGCGCTGCGCGCGGACGGGGCCAGGGTGGCGGTCGCCACCCAGAAACCCGAGTGGCTGGCCGAGGAACTGCTGACGGCCCAGGGGATGACCGGCCTGTTCGACTCGGTGCATGGGGCACCGCGGGACGAACGCGCCGCTGCGGCACTGCCGGGAAAGAAGCCCATTATCGCTGCCGCGCTGTCGGAACACGCCGGCCGCTACGGCAGCGCGATCATGGTCGGAGACCGCTCGCACGACGTGCTGGGGGCGGCCGATAATGGGCTTGGCTGCGTGGGGGTGTCCTGGGGCTTCGCCTCTCCCGGCGAACTCGAGGAGGCCGGCGCGATTGCGGTCGTCGACACCGCAGACAAACTCCTGGAGGTGCTGCGTGGGAATCTATGACCTCACCCGCAGCACCACGCGCGGTCTCATCGCCGGCCTCTGCCGGCCCACCGTTGAAGGGCTCGGGCATGTGCCCACCGAGGGTCCGTTCATCGTCGCGGCCAACCACCTCTCCTTCCTCGACAGCGTCCTCATCCAGGCCCTGATGCCGCGCCGGGTGGCGTTCTTCGCGAAGGCCGAGTACTTCACCGGCACCGGCGTCAAGGGGGCGATGATGCGCTCCTTCTTCGAGGGTGTCGGTTCGATTCCCGTGCAGCGGGGCGAACAGGCGGCCAGCGTGCAGGCCCTGAAGACCCTCCTCGACCTGCTCGAGGAGGGCAGCGGCGTCGGCATCTATCCGGAGGGCACCCGGTCCCGCGACGGGCTGCTCTACCGGGGACGGACCGGCGTGGGCTGGCTGGCGCTGACCACCGGAGCCCCGGTGGTGCCGGTGGGCCTGATCGGGACCGAGGCCCTGCAGCCGGCGGGCAGCAACGGCATCCGGCCGCAGCACTTCACCATGAGGATCGGTGCGCCCCTGTACTTCGAGAAGACCGGACCGGGCCATCCGCTGCCGGCCCGGCGCAGTGCCACCGACACCATCATGGACTCCATCGCCGCGCTCACTGGGCAGCAGCGCTCCGCCAGCTACAACAAGGGCGCGCCCGCGGAATAGCGGGCCCCCGCCGGGCCGACGCCCGGCGGACCCGCACCGCGGCACCCGCGCGCGCGAAGCTGAAGCGTCAGGGCCGCCCGGTCAAAGAACATAGGATTGAGCTGTGGCAAACCCAGCAAGCTACCGCCCCAAGACGGGGGAAATACCGCAGGACCCCGGCGTGTACCGGTTCCGCGACGAGCACGGCAGGGTCGTCTACGTCGGCAAGGCCAAGAACCTGCGCTCCCGCCTCAATTCCTACTTCGCGAACCCGCAGGGGCTGATGCCCCGCACCCGGGCCATGGTCCACACCGCCGCCGGGGTGGAGTGGACGGTCGTGGGAAGCGAACTCGAGGCCCTGCAGCTCGAATACACCTGGATCAAGGAATTCAACCCGCGCTTCAACGTGATGTTCAGGGACGACAAGTCCTACCCGTACCTCGCGGTGACGATGGGGGAGAAGTTCCCGCGCGTGCAGGTGATGCGCGGCGACAAGAAGAAGGACACCCGGTACTTCGGGCCCTTCTACCCAGCCAAGGCGATCCGGGAGACCGTCGATACGCTGCTGCGGGTCTTCCCCGTGCGCACCTGCAGCACCGGCGTCTTCCAGCGTGCCGAACGCTCCGGCCGGCCCTGCCTCATGGGCTACATCGACAAGTGTTCGGCGCCCTGCGTCGGGCGGATCTCCCCGGAGGACCACAAGGCCCTCGCCGGGGAGTTCGTTGCCTTCATGTCGGGTGAGGCCAAGCGGTTCATCACCGGGCTCGAAGCGAAGATGGCCGCCTCGGTCGCCGAACTCGACTACGAAGCCGCGGCGCGGACCCGCGACGACATCGCCGCCCTCCGGAGGGTCTTCGAGCGCAATACCGTCGTCCTCAGCGAGGACACCGACGCCGACATCTTCGCCCTGACCGAGGACGAGCTCGAGGCCGCGGCGCAGGTCTTCCACGTGCGCGGCGGGCGTATCCGCGGCCAGCGCGGCTGGGTCGTGGAGAAGGTCGAGGACATGGACACCCCCGACCTGGTGGAGCACCTCCTGCAGCAGGTGTACGGCGAGGACGGCGCGGGCAATGACCGGATTCCGCGCGAGGTGCTCGTGCCCGTGATGCCCAGCAACGCCGAGCAGGTCCTTGAGTGGCTGCGCGGGCTCCGCGGGGCCCGCGTCGATGTGCGGGTACCGGTCCGCGGTGACAAGGCCACCCTGATGGGCACCGTCCAGCAGAACGCCGCCGACTCCCTGCGCCTGCACAAGAGCCGGCGGGCCGGGGACCTCACGACGCGGTCGGCGGCGCTGACCGAGCTGCAGGAGGCCCTGGAACTGCCGCAGCCGTTGATGCGCATCGAATGCTTCGACATCTCCCACGTCTCCGGCACGAACGTCGTCGCTTCAATGGTCGTGGTCGAGGACGGCCTGCCGCGCAAGTCGGAGTACCGCCGCTTCTCCATCACCGGGGACGCCGCCCGCGACGACACCGCCTCGATGTACGACGTGATCTACCGCCGGTTCCGGAACTACCTCGCCGGCCGCGTGCCGGAGGACACCGGCAACAGCACCGGCTCCCCGGCCGTCGGGGACGGGACCGGTTCCCCGGTGGGCAGCGGCGCGGCTGCCGCGGCGGAGACCGTTCCGCTGGCGGACACCACGACGGCGACGACGAAGAACCGGTTCGCCTACCCGCCGAACCTGGTCGTCGTCGACGGCGGCCCGCCCCAGGTGGCCGCGGCCTCCCGCGCGCTGGCGGACCTCGGCATCGACGACGTCTTCGTGGTCGGCCTCGCCAAGCGCCTCGAGGAGGTGTGGGTGCCAGGCAGCGACTTCCCCGTCATCCTGCCGAGGGCATCCGAGGGACTGTTTCTGCTGCAGCGGATCCGTGATGAGGCCCACCGCTTCGCCATCAGCTTCCACCGGCAGAAGCGCGGGAAGTCGATGACCGAGTCGGCCCTCGACGGAATCCCGGGGCTTGGGCCGTCGAAACGCAAGGCCCTGCTGAAGCACTTCGGCTCGGTGAAGAAGCTGAAGGCCGCCTCGGTGGAGGACCTGCTGGAGGTCCCGGGCATCGGTCCGGCCCTGGCCGAAGCCATCCGGAACGGGTTGGCCGGCGGGGCGGTGCAGGACGCTGCTCCCGCTGTGAACCTGACCACGGGCGAGATCCTCGATTCTTAGCTAGGCTGAGGATGGCGCCCGCTGCCTGCGGCGCAGCATTTCCGCACCACCTACGCCGGAACGGACGCATACATGACTGAGGCTGACAGCCTGACCCCGGTCAAACCCACCGAATCGGAGCTGCTGGTCGTCACCGGCATGTCGGGTGCCGGACGGAGCACGGCGGCCAACGCCCTGGAGGACCACGGCTGGTACGTCGTTGAGAACCTCCCGCCGCAGATGCTCGGGACGCTGACCGAGCTGGTGGCCCGCATGCCCCAGTCCATCCCGAAGCTCGCCGTGGTGATCGACGTGCGGAGCAAGGAACTGTTCAACGACATCAAGGCCGCCCTCGCCGGGCTGCGGGCGGCCGGGGTCAACTACCGGGTGCTCTTCCTCGACGCCGACGACGCCGTGCTGGTGCGCCGGTTCGAGCAGGGCAGGCGCCCCCACCCGCTGCAGGGAGACGGACGGATCCTCGATGGTATCGCCGCCGAGCGTGATGTCCTCAAGGAGATGAAGTACGCCTCGGACATTGTCGTTGATACCACGGACCTCAATGTCCACGCCCTGGCCACCGCCGTGACCGAGCTGTTTTCCGAGTCCGGCCCGATCGTGCTGCGGCTCAATGTGATGAGCTTCGGCTTCAAGTACGGCCTGCCCGTCGACGCGAACTTCGTGGCCGACGTCCGCTTCATCCCGAACCCGCACTGGGTGCCGCAGCTGCGCCCACAGACGGGGCTCGATGAGCCGGTGCGGGAGTACGTGCTGGCCGCCGCGGGCGCCGGGGACTTCGTCAGCCGTTACGTCCACGCGCTCGTGCCGGTGCTCGACGGTTACCGGCGCGAGAACAAGCACTATGCCACGATCGCGGTCGGCTGCACCGGAGGAAAGCACCGCTCCGTCGCGGTGACCGAGGAGATCGCCAAGCGGCTCGCCCAGCTGCCCGGGGTGCAGGTGGCCGCCCACCACCGGGACCTGGGACGGGAATAGTGGCACTCTTTTCGGGGCCGCTGCCCCTGATCCCGGTTCCGACGGCGAACCGGCGCGACGGCGAGCCGGTCGAGAAGACGCCCTCCGTGGTGGCGCTCGGCGGCGGCCACGGGCTGTCCGCCTCGCTGTCCGCCCTGCGTCTGCTGACCCAGGACCTCACCGCTGTGGTCACCGTCGCCGATGACGGCGGGTCCTCCGGCCGGCTGCGCAGGGAACTGGGGGTGCTTCCACCCGGGGACCTGCGGATGGCGCTTGCTGCCCTGTGCGACGACACGGACTGGGGCCGCACCTGGCGCGACGTCATGCAGCACCGCTTCACCTCGACCGAGGGCGTCGAGGGATCACTCGATAACCACGCGCTGGGAAACCTGCTCATCGTGACCCTCTGGGAACTGCTTGGCGACCCCGTGGCGGGCCTGCAGTGGGCCGGAGCGCTGCTGGGCGCCCGCGGCAAGGTCGTGCCGATGGCCAGCGTGCCGCTGACCATCGAAGGGGACATCCTCACCGAGTCCGGGGGAGGGCTGCGGGTGAAGACCATCGTCGGGCAGGCCCAGCTGGCGGTCGCCGCGGAGGGGGGGAACGTCAGCAACGTCCGGCTGCTCCCGGAGGCGGCGCCGGCCTGCAAGGACGCCCTCGAGGCGATCGAACTGGCCGACTGGGTGATCCTCGGCCCGGGCTCCTGGTACACCTCCGTGCTGCCGCACCTGCTGCTTCCCGAGCTCCGCGACGCGCTCTGCCGCACCTCCGCCAGACGCTGCCTGACGATGAACATGACGAATGACACCAAGGAGACCCAGGGCATGACCGCCGTGGACCACCTCGCCGTGATCAAGCGCTACGCGCCGGAGTTCACCGTGGACGTGGTGCTGGCCGATCCGGCGGTCGTGGGAGACCGTGCGCAGTTCGAAGCGGCGGTCGCTGGGATGGGTGGCCGCGCCGTTCTGGGTAAAGTGGGATCCTCAACCGGAAAACCCGTCCATGATCCGCTTCGCCTCGCAACGGCGTACAAAGACATGTTTGGGGAGAACTAGGAGTGAACTGGTGGCGCTGACTGCGGACGTCAAAGAGGAGCTCTCGCACCTCGAAGTTAAAAAGTCCTCGGTACGCAAGGCCGAGGTGTCCGCCCTGCTGCGGTTCGCCGGCGGGTTGCACATCATCTCCGGCCGGATCGTGATCGAAGCGGAGGTCGACCTGGCGTCGACGGCACGCCGGGTCCGCTCGGCCATCGCCGAGGTCTACGGGCACAACAGCGAAATCATCGTTGTCTCCGGCGGCGGCCTGCGCCGCGGCAACCGGTACGTGGTCCGGGTGGTGCGCGACGGCGAGTCCCTGGCCCGCCAGACCGGCCTGCTCGATACCCGGGGCAGGCCGGTGCGCGGGCTGCCCTCCGCCGTCGTCAACGGCTCCGCGGCCGATGCCGAGGCCGTCTGGCGCGGCGCGTTCCTGGCCCACGGGTCCCTGACCGAGCCGGGTCGTTCGTCCTCCCTCGAAGTGACCTGCCCCGGCCCGGAATCCGCGCTGGCCCTCGTGGGTGCGGCCCGCCGCCTCGGCATCGCCGCGAAGGCGCGGGAGGTCCGGGGCGTGGACCGCGTAGTGATCCGCGACGGGGACACCATTGCTGCCCTGCTGACCCGCATGGGTGCCCACGACGCCCTCATGGTGTGGGAGGAACGCAGGATGCGCAAGGAGGTCCGTGCCACGGCGAACCGGCTGGCAAACTTCGACGACGCCAACCTCCGCCGGTCCGCGCAGGCCGCGGTGGCCGCCGGCGCCCGCGTGGAGCGGGCGCTGGAGATCCTCGGGGAGTCCGTCCCGGAGCACCTCCGGTACGCGGGGGAGCTGCGGGTCGGCCACAAGCAGGCCAGCCTCGACGAACTGGGAAGGCTCGCCGATCCTCCGATGACCAAGGATGCCATCGCGGGCAGGATCCGCCGCCTGCTGGCCATGGCCGACAAGCGGGCGCAGGAGATCGGAATTCCGGGAACCGACGCCAATGTCACCGCCGACATGCTGGACGAGTGAATCGTTGCATAGGATGGGAGGGCAAGCCTGCCGCTTCGGCGGCGGGACCCCGGCGGTTCTTCTCCGGCCCTTACCGGCCCGGAAACGGCCCCGGAAAGGTACACCATTAGATGGAGGAAATTCGTGAGCCAGTACACGCTGCCCGACCTTGATTATGATTATGCGGCCCTTGAACCGCATATCTCCGCGCGAATTATGGAGCTGCACCACAGCAAGCACCACGCCACCTATGTCAAGGGTGCCAACGACGCGCTGGCACAGCTGGCGGAGGCCCGCGAGAAGGGTGAGTTCGGGAACATTCCCAAGCTGTCGAAGGACCTGGCCTTCCACCTCGGCGGCCACACCAACCACTCGATCTTCTGGAAGAACCTCTCACCGGACGGAGGGGACCTCCCCACCGGTGAACTGGCCGCCGCCCTCGACGACGCGTTCGGCTCCTTCGAGGCCTTCCGCAGCCACTTCAATGCCGCCGCCATCAGTCTTCAGGGCTCCGGCTGGGCGGTCCTCGCGTACGAGCCGCTCGGCGGCAACATCGTGATCGAGCAGCTCTACGATCAGCAGGGCAACGTTCCGGTCGGAACCATCCCGCTGCTCATGCTCGACATGTGGGAGCACGCCTTCTACCTCGACTACGTCAATGTCAAGGCCGATTACGTCAAGGCCTTCTGGAATATTGTGAACTGGACCGACGTCGCGGCACGGTTTGACCGTGCCCGGTCCGGCGCATCGAGCCTGGTCGTCCCCGGCGTCTAACGCCCGGTTGCGTTCCGCCTGTGCCCGCCTCCGCGGGACGGGCACGCGTGTCGGGGTGGGGGCACAGGCCCCCGCCCCGACGCACCGCAGAACCTGATGAACCGAAAAGGAACATCGGACCCGCACAACGGCGTGCAGCGCAAGCAGCTGCCGGACCGGCCGAACAGGCCCTGGCAGCATCACTTAATAAGGAGATGGAAACCAGTGACTACCCGTATTGGAATCAATGGCTTTGGCCGGATCGGCCGTAACTACTTCAGGGCGGCGCTCGATCAGGGCGCGGACCTGGAAATCGTGGCGGTCAACGACCTCACCAGCCCCGAGACCCTGGCCCACCTGCTCAAGTACGACTCCGTGGCAGGGCGCCTGGGTGTGAGCGTTGAGGCCGATGGCGGGGACCTCGTGGTCGACGGCAAGCGCATCAAGGTCCTGGCCGAGCGCGACCCGGCGAACCTGCCGTGGGCGGATCTGGGAGTCGACATCGTGATCGAATCCACAGGATTCTTCACCAAGGCCTCCGATGCGCAGAAGCACATCGACGCCGGTGCGAAGAAGGTCCTGATCTCGGCCCCGGCCTCCGACGAGGACATCACCGTGGTCCTGGGCGTCAATGACGGCGACTACGACCCGGCCAACCACCACATCATCTCCAACGCCTCCTGCACCACCAACTGCCTGGGCCCGCTGGCGAAGGTCATGCAGGACTCCTTCGGCATCGAACGCGGTCTGATGACCACCGTCCACGCCTACACGGCGGACCAGAACCTCCAGGACGGCCCGCACAAGGACCTGCGCCGGGCGCGCGCAGCCGGCGTCAACATGGTGCCGACCTCCACCGGGGCCGCCAAGGCCATCGGCCTGGTCCTGCCCGAGCTCAAGGGCAAGCTTGACGGGTACGCCATCCGCGTCCCCGTGCCCACCGGCTCGGCCACCGACCTGACCGTCACGGTCGGCCGGGAGGTCACGGTCGACGAGGTCAACGCCGCCTACAAGGCCGCCGCCGAAGGCCCCCTGAAGGGCTACCTGACCTACACCGAGGATCCGATCGTCTCCTCGGACATCGTCGGGGACCCGGCGTCCTCGATCTTCGACTCCGGGCTGACCAAGGTCATCGGCAACCAGGTCAAGGTCGTGTCCTGGTACGACAACGAGTGGGGTTACTCGAACCGCCTCGTCGACCTCACCGAAATCGTCGCCTCCAAGCTCTCCTGACCCAGTGGGCTACGCATCGATCGACGACCTCCTGGCGGAAGGGGTCCGCGGCCGGCGGATCCTGGTCCGCTCGGACCTGAACGTTCCCCTCGACGACTCCCAGCGGGTCACCGACGACGGACGCCTCCGGGCGTCGCTTCCCGTGCTGCGCAAGCTCAGCGAGGCCGGAGCCGCCGTCATCGTGATGGCTCACCTCGGACGCCCCAAGGGTGCGCCCGAGGCGAAGTATTCGCTCCGCCCCGCCGTTGACCGGCTGGCCGAACTTGCGGACTTCCCCGTGACGCTCGCGGGGGACACCGCCGGCGAGCAGGCGAGGGCAGCGGCCCGGGCCCTGTCCGACGGCGAGGTCCTGGTGCTCGAGAACGTGCGGTTCGATCCGCGCGAGACCAGCAAGGATGAGAGCGAACGCGCAGCTCTCGCACAGGAGTTCGCGGGGCTGGCCGGCAGCTCGGGGGCGTACGTCAACGATGCTTTCGGTGCCGTGCACCGCAAGCATGCAAGCGTGTACGACCTCGCCGCGATCCTCCCGTCCTACCAGGGCGACCTGGTGAAGGCGGAGGTCGAGGTGCTCCAGCGGCTCACCACGGACCCCGAGCGGCCCTTCGTGGTGGTCCTGGGCGGGTCAAAGGTCTCCGACAAGCTGGCGGTCATCGAGAACCTGCTGGGCAAGGCCGACCGGCTCCTGATCGGCGGGGGAATGGTCTTCACGTTCCTCGCCGCCCAGGGGCACAAGGTGGGCGCCTGCCTGCTTGAGGCCGACCAGCTGGACACGGTGCGCGGCTACCTCGACCGGGCGGCGGAGGCGGGCACGGAGTTCGTCTTCCCGACGGACATCGTGGTCGCCGAGAAGTTCGCCGCCGACGCCGGACACGGGGTGCTGGCGGCCGATGCGATCGAATCCGGCCCCTACGGCGCCGGCGGGATCGGCCTCGACATCGGACCGGCCAGCGGCTCCGATTTCGCGGCGCACATCGCGCAGGCGAAGACGGTGTTCTGGAACGGGCCCATGGGCGTGTTCGAGTTCGAGGCCTTCGCCGAGGGTACACGCGTGGTTGCGCAGGCCCTTGTCGAGGCGCAGCGCAACGGCGCCCTGACGGTGGTCGGTGGGGGCGACTCCGCCGCAGCGGTCCGGGGCCTCGGGTTCGAGGACGCCCAGTTCGGCCACATCTCCACCGGAGGTGGGGCAAGCCTCGAGTACCTCGAGGGCAAGGAGCTCCCCGGCCTGACGGCGCTCGAGCGCGCCTGAGGCCACCGGCCCGGGAACATTTCCGCCGCAGGGCCCGCCCACACGGGCGGGTCCTGCGGCTCCTGACGACTGAAAGAGAGTTCGCTATGACCACCTCGACGAACGGCGTCTTCGACCGGCGCCCCCTGATCGCCGGCAACTGGAAAATGAACCTGGACCACGTCCAGGCCATCACCTTCCTGCAGAAGCTCGCGTGGACCCTCGACGATGCCAACCACGACTTCGGCAGGGTTGAGGTGTCGGTGTTCCCGCCGTTCACCGACCTGCGCGGTGTGCAGACCCTCGTCAAGGGGGATGACCTGCCCGTGGTGTACGGCGGGCAGGACCTTTCCCCACACGAGTCCGGCGCTTACACCGGGGACATTTCCGGGCAGTTCCTCAAGCGCCTCGGCTGCGCGTACGTGCTGGTGGGCCATTCGGAGCGCCGCACCCTCCACGCCGAATCCGACGAACTGCTCAACACCAAGGTGCACGCCGCGTACCGGCACGACCTGGTGCCCGTGCTCTGCGTCGGGGAGGGCCTTGAGATCCGCCAGGCCGGCACCCATGTGGAGCACACCCTCGAACAGCTCCGCCGGGGCGTGGCCGGCCTTGACGCCGGTCAGGCCGCCCGGCTTGTCGTGGCCTACGAGCCCGTCTGGGCGATCGGCACCGGCGAGGTGGCCGGACCGCAGGACGCCCAGGAGATGTGCGCGGCGATCCGCGCCGAACTGGGCGAGCTCTTCGACGGCGACACGGCCGCGAAGATCCGCCTGCTCTATGGTGGATCGGTGAAGGCCGCCAACGCCGGATCGATCCTCAAGGAACGCGACGTCGACGGCGTGCTCGTCGGCGGTGCGAGCCTCGATGTGTCCGAGTTTGCTAGTATTGTCAGGTTCGAACAGCACCTGGTCACAGGCTAGTCGCGCCTCCCCGCCAACGGCGGGTTCTCAGCCTTGAAAGGGCCCCGTGGAAATTCTCCGAATCATCCTGCTCGTACTGCTGGGCATCACCAGCCTGCTCCTGACGCTGCTGATCCTGCTGCATAAGGGCCGCGGCGGCGGCATGTCCGACATGTTCGGCGGCGGCATGTCCTCAAGCATGGGCTCCTCAGGGGTTGCCGAGCGCAACCTGAACCGCTTTACCGTGGCGCTGGGCCTGGCCTGGGGCACCGTGATCATTGCCCTTGGACTGATCCAGCGGTTCCTCGGCGATTCCTGATCCCTCCGGCACCGAAGTTTCCTTCCGCGCCGGCGTCCCGGGCACAGTAAGCCCGCCGGACGCCGCAAGGAGCGGAGGCTCCGCCAGAGCAAGCCAGCCACCACGACAAAGCCCCGCCGCTTCCAGTACGGAAGCGGCGGGGCTTTATCGTTGAGCGGTGTTCGTCGTTGAGCGGTGCTTGTCGTCCAACGATGCTTTCCCGTCGAGCGGGTGGCGCAGCCCGCGCCACCCGCTCGAGGGTCTACTGCTCTGCGTCCTCGCGGTTTATGAGGCGGCCGGGGAGCTGCACAGCCGCCTCCTGGTCGATCAGCCACAGGGTCTTGTTCCGGCCGCGGGCACCGGCGGCGGGCACCTGGACAGAGCCGGCACCGGCAAGGGCCAGGCCCACCGCTCCCGCCTTGTCTTCACCGGCCACCGCCAGCCAGACCTCCTCCGCCGAGCGGATGCTCTCCAGCGTGAGGGAAATCCGCTCCGGCGGCGGCTTGGGCGCGTCGGCGACGCCCACGACGGTCGAGCCCTTCGTCCGGATCCCCGCCAGCTCCGGGAAGAGCGAGGCGATGTGGGCGTCCGGGCCGACGCCGAGCATCAGCACGTCGAACCGCGGGAGCCGCGGGTCGGCGGCGCCGTCCAACGCTTCCGCATCGGCCGCTTCCTGCAGCCGCGCCGCGTAATCGGCGGCAGCGGCGTACTGGTCGGGGAACTGGTCGCTGGAGCCGAACTCGTGGACCTTCGCCGGATCCACAGCAAGGCGGTCAAGCAGCGCCTCGCGGGCCTGGACCGCATTGCGGTCGGGATGACCGGCCGGCAGGAACCGCTCGTCGCCCCACCAGAAATGCACCTGCGACCAGTCCACGGTCCGGCAGGTGGGGGATTCCCACACGGCCTTCAGGGCCGCCGTGCCGATGGAGCCTCCGGTCAGCACCACCGTGGCCGTCCCGCGCTCGTTCTGCACATCGACGAGGCGGGTGATCAGGCGAGACGCCACCGAGGCGGCAAGCAGGGTTGGGCCGGGGTGGATACTGATCTTTGGCTCAGCGTTCACTGGTTTGTACGCTCCTTAGGTTCGTTTTCGCAAGGCCTTCGGTGATAACTTCCCCGAATACGTCGTCCGGGTCAAGTCGACGAAGCTCCTCGGCGAGGCACTCCTCAAGGCTGCGACGCGGCAGCGAAATCCGCTGGACCGGCTGGCCGGGCTGGTGCAGCTCGGCCACATCCCGGCCCGGACGGTACAGCTCGATGTCTCCGTTGTCCCGCGAGAGCCGCACCCGGTGCAGGCCGGTACCGGCGGGACCGGCGGCAATCGTCACCGGCGCATCCAGGGCCTGGGTCAGCCAGGCGGCCAGGAGGACCGTGCTGGGGGAATCCTCGGCGCCTTCGACCGTCACCTCGGTGATCGTAGACGGCTCGGCCTGGTCGAGGACGGCCGCGAGCTGGATGCGCCAGTTCGTCAGACGCGTCCAGGCCAGGTCCGTGTCACCCGCGGAATAGGTCTTCTGCAGATTGAACAGTGCCGCGGCCGGGTCCGCCTCGTTGGAGGAGTCGGTGATCCGGCGGTGGGCGATGGCCCCGATGGAGGTCTGCGCCGCAGCCGCCGGCATGTGGTGCGGCCACCAGGCCACGATCGGGGCGTCCGGCAGCAGCAGGGCCGACACGAGTGACTCGTTCTCGTTTGCCAGATCCCCGGAGCCGCGGAGCACGATCACCTCGGAGGCACCGGCGTCACCGCCCACGCGGATCTGGCCGTCGAGGCGCGTGGGGTCCTCGGGCGATCCCTGGGCCAGGACGATGATACGGCAGGGGTGCTCCCGGCTCGCTTCGTTCGCCGCACGGATCGCCTCCTCCTCGGCCCCGGCGCGGGTGATCACCACGAGGGTGAGGACCCGGCCGAGGGCGACGACGCCGCCCCGGTCGCGCAGGCTCGTGATCTCCTTGGAGACCTTCGAGGTGGTGGTGTTCGGAAGATCTACGATCATGGCCTTCTCCAGCTTCTGCCATCGGCGGCCAGCAGCTCATCGGCGGAGGATGGACCCCAGCTGCCCGGCCTGTACTTTTCGGGCTGCTCGTCCAGTGACGCCCAGAACTTCTCGAAGGGATCGAGGATCTGCCAGGACAGTTCGACCTCCTGCTGGCGCGGGAACAGCGGCGGTTCGCCCAGCAGCACATCGAGGATGAGCCGCTCGTAGGCCTCGGGGCTCGACTCCGTGAAGGAGTGGCCGTACCCGAAGTCCATGGTGACGTCGCGGACCTCCATCTGCGTGCCCGGGACCTTCGACCCGAACCGGATCGTTGCCCCCTCGTCCGGCTGCACGCGGATGACGACGGCGTTCTGGCCGAAGTCGTCCTCGTTGTGGTCGAGGAAGAGCAGGTTCGGAGCGCGCTTGAACACGACCGCGATTTCCGTGACGCGGCGGCCGAGGCGCTTGCCGGCCCGCAGGTAGAACGGCACACCGCTCCACCGCCGGGTGTTGATGTCCAGGCGGATCGCGGCGAAGCTCTCCGTCGTGGAATCGGCCGGGATGCCGTCCTCGTCGAGGAAGCCCTTGACCTCCTCGCCGCCCTGCCAGCCGCTGTCGTACTGGCCGCGGGCCGAGTAGCAGGTCAGGTCCTCGGGAAGCCGCACCGCGGCGAGGACCTTCTCCTTCTCCGCGCGCAGGTCCTCGGCGTTGAAGGAGATGGGCTCCTCCATCGCCGTGAGGGCGAGCAGCTGCAGGAGGTGGTTCTGGATGACGTCCCGAGCGGCGCCGACGCCGTCGTAGTACCCCGCGCGGCCACCGATGCCGATATCCTCAGCCATCGTGATCTGCACGTGGTCGACGTAGTTGGCGTTCCACAGCGGCTCGAACAGCTGGTTGGCGAAGCGCAGGGCCAGGATGTTCTGGACCGTCTCCTTGCCAAGGTAGTGGTCGATCCGGAACACGGCGTCGGGCGGGAAGACCTGCTCGACGATGTTGTTCAGCTCCCGGGCCGACTCCAGGTCGTGTCCGAACGGCTTCTCGATCACGACCCGCCGCCACTGGCCGTCACGGGGCTCGGCGAGCCCGTGCTCGGACAGCTTCTGGCACACGATCTCGAAGGCCTTCGGCGGGATCGAGAGGTAGAACGCGTGGTTCCCGCGCGTTCCCCGGGTCTCGTCAAGCTCGCTCAGCGACTCCTGGAGGCGGACGTAGGCGTCGTCGTCGTCGAAATTACCCTGGACGAAGCGGATTCCCGCCTCGAGCTGCTCCCACACCGTGTCATTGAACGGGGTGCGCGCATACTGCTTGACGGAGTTCCGGACCTCCTCGGCGAACTGCTCGTGCGTCCACTCGCGCCGGCCGAACCCGATGAGGGCGAAGCTGGGCGGGAGCAGGCCGCGGTTGGCCAGGTCGTACACGGCCGGCATGAGCTTCTTGCGGGCGAGGTCGCCGGTGACTCCGAAAAGCACCAGCGACGACGGCCCCGCGATCCGGCTCAGGCGCCGGTCGCGGGGATCCCGCAGGGGATTTGCCTGTTTGGGGGGAAGGGTCTCGTGCATGTCTAGCCGTTCTGCTGGGATTCCCGGCCGGCTCCGGCCAGGAAGTCAATGACGCCGCTGAGCTGGCTCAGCCCCGCCGCGCGGTCTGTCAGGTGCAGGCGGACCACGGGCCGGCCGTGGGCCTCGAGCACCTGGGCGTCCCCGGCCGCCTGGGCCGAGATCAGTTCCCCGAAGGTGAAGGGCAGTCCCGGGATCTCCAGGTCCGAGCCGGCGGCGCCGGTGATCTGGAGGTACACCCCGGAGGCCGGTCCGCCCTTGTGGAACTGGCCGGTCGAGTGAAGGAACCGCGGGCCCCACCCGAAGGTGACGGGCCGGCCGGTCAGGGCGGCCAGCGGGCTGCGCAGCTCCTCGAGCGGTGCCTGGGCGTGCCGGTCCAGGTAGGCCTGGACCGACAGGTAACCGGTGGGTTCGAGGGTGCCCAGGAGCGCCTGGAGGGCGTCCCCGACGGTGGTGGCGTTCCCGAGCAGTTCCGCGTCGCCGCGGACCTCGATGGCGCCGTCGACGAAGTTCGCCGGAGCCGGAGCGGGCTGGGCGTCAAGCAGGCCGCGGGCGGCCTTCTTCGCCGCTTCCACGTCGGGCTGGTCGAAGGGGTTGATCCCCAGCAGCCGGCCCGCGACCGCGGTTGCGAACTCCCAGACGAACATCTGGCTTCCCAGCGATCCGCTCACCACCGCGCGGGTCTGCCCGTCCGTGGACACCTCGGCGTCGGAACCGGCCAGGACGACCGGGACGACGTCGTCGGCCACCGTGGCGACCTCGGGGGAGTCCAGGGAGGCCACGACGGGCAAGAGGCCCGTACCGAGCTTCCCGGTGGACTCCGCGATGAGCTGTTCGGCCCAGTCGGCGAAGCCCGGCAGGCCGGAGCCTCCGTCGGCGAAGACGATCTTGTCGCGCAGCGGCTTGGTGCCGCCGAGCACGGCGCCCAGCCGCAGGCCGGCGTTGTCGGGGCCGTCCTCACCGAGGAACTCGGAGATCTCCTCGGCATCGGCCACGAGGGCTTCGATGTCGGCGCCGGCAAGGCCCGAGGGGACCAGACCGAACGCGGTCAGGGCCGAGTAGCGTCCGCCGACCTGCGGGTTGGCGTTGAAGACCTGGCGGTAGCCGGCTTCCCTCGCCGAACCGTCAAGCGGCGAACCGGGATCGGTGACGATGATGATGCGGGACTTCGCGTCGATGCCGGCGTCGGTGAATGCCTTCTCGAAGGCCCGGCGCTGCGAGTCCGTCTCGACGGTGGAGCCCGACTTGGAGGACACCACGATCGCCGTCTCGGCGAGGCGCTCCGCGAGGGCGGCGCTGACCTGGTCGGGGTCTGTCGAGTCGAGGACCACGAGGTCGACCCCGGCGGTCCGGGTGATGACCTCGGGGGCCAGGGACGACCCGCCCATGCCGCACAGCACGAACCGGGAAACACCCTCGGCCGCAAGCTCCTCCCGGAGCTGTGCGATCTGCGGGATGAGCGCCCGTGACTCGTCGAACAGGTCGATCCAGCCGAGGCGGATGGAGGCTTCAGGCTCGGCGTCCGGGCCCCACAGGGTGGCGTCCTTGGCCATGAGCCGGGAGGCGACCTTGTCCTCGACCAAGGTGGAAAGTGATGCGTCGATGGCGGCCGCGGCCGCGCCAGAGGCGGCGAGCTCGAATGAACCCATCGGTATCAGCGTCCTTCGGTGTCGAGTGCGGTCTGGACGGTCTCGAGGAGTTCGGACCAGCTGGTGACGAACTTGTCGAGCCCTTCGGTCTCGAGCTGCTCCACGACCTCCTTGTAGGAGATGCCCAGGCCATCGAGGTCGTTGAGGATGGCGTTGGACTCCTCGTAGGTTCCGGTGACCGTGTCGCCTTCGATGACGCCGTGATCGGCGGTCGCCTCGAGGGTCTTCTCCGGCATCGTGTTGACGACACCCTGAGCGACAAGTCCGGTCACGTACAGCGTGTCAGGCAGTGACGGGTCCTTGACTCCGGTGGAGGCCCACAGCGGACGCTGGGGGTTCGCGCCGGCACCGGCGAGGACCTGCCAGCGCTCGGTGGCGAACTGCTCCTCGTACACCTGGTAGGCCAGACGGGCGTTAGCGAGCCCGGCCTTGCCCTTCAGCGCCTTGGCTTCGGGTGTGCCCAGGGCGTCGAGGCGTCCGTCGATCTCGGCATCGACCCGGGAGACGAAGAAGGAGGCGACGGAGTGGATCTTGCTCAGGTCGTGTCCGTTTTCCTTCGCCTTCTCGAGGCCGACCAGGTAGGCGTTGATGACCTCGCGGTACCGCTCGAGCGAGAAGATCAGGGTGACGTTGACGCTGATCCCGGCGGCGATGGTCTCCGTGATCGCCTCAAGGCCTTCAACGGTCGCCGGGATCTTGATCAGGACATTGGTGCGCTGCACCTTGGCGTGGAGGCGCTTAGCCTCCTCGATGGTTCCCTGGGTGTCGCGGGCCAGCCGGGGGTCGACCTCGATCGAGACGCGGCCGTCGAAGCCGCCCGTGCGCTTTGCTGCTTCGGCGAAGATGTCGCAGGCCTGGGCGACATCGTGGGTGGTGATGTCGAAGACAGCCTGGTCGAGGGAGGCACCGGCCTGGGCCAGGGCGCCGACCTGCGAGGCGTACGACTCGCCCTTCTTCAGCGCTGCGGCGAAGATGCTGGGGTTGGTGGTGACACCGACGACGTTGAGCTCTTCGATGAGCCGCTTGAAGGCACCGGAGTTGATGCGTTCGCGGGACAGGTCATCGAGCCAGATCGAGACGCCGGCGGAGGAAAGGTCGGCCGTTGGGTTGGAAGTCATTGTGTTCTCCTTTGGGTCCGCGTTCACGGACACTTGTGTCGGACGGAAGCAGACGGGCTACTGGTGGTCACCGGTCTCGGTGGCGCGGGCACCCGACGGCATCGCCGGGGTGCCGTTGGCTGCCAGCGGGGTGCCGGCGGCGGCGCTGATTGAGTCGCGGGCGGCGGCCACAACGGCCTCCGCGGTGATGCCGAACTCGCGGTAGAGGGTCTTGTAGTCTGCCGAGGCGCCGTAGTGCTCGAGGGACACGGCACGGCCGGCGTCGCCGAGCAGGCCCTGCCAGCTCTGGGCCACGCCCGCTTCGACAGAGACCCGGGCGCGCAGGCTGCGCGGCAGGACCGACTCGCGGTATGCCTCGTCCTGGCTGTTGAACCATTCGAGCGAGGGCACCGAGACAACGCGGGTGGCGATGCCTTCGGCCTCGAGGGTTTCGCGGGCCGAGACGGCCAGCTGAACCTCGGAACCGGTGGCCATCAGGATGACCTCGGGTGCACCGTTACGGGCCTCCGCGAGGATGTACGCGCCCTTGGCCACGCCTTCGGCCGAACCGAAGGTGTCACCGGTGGCAGCGCCTTCGCCGCGCTCGTACGTGGGGATGTTCTGCCGGGTCAGCACGATGCCCGCGGGGTTCTGAGTGTTCTCCAGGATGGTCCGCCAGGCCACGGCGACCTCGTTGGCGTCACCGGGGCGCACCACGTCGAGGCCTGGGATGGCGCGCAGCGAGGTGAGCTGCTCGACGGGCTGGTGGGTCGGTCCGTCCTCGCCCAGGCCGATGGAGTCGTGCGTCCAGACGTAAATGGCCGGCACGCCCATCAGGGCTCCGAGGCGCACTGCGGGCCGCTGGTAGTCGCTGAAGATCAGGAAGGTCCCCGAGAACGCGCGGGTGCTGCTGTGCATGACGATGCCGTTGACGATGGCCGCGGCGGCGTGTTCGCGGATGCCGAAGTGGAGCACCCGTCCGTACGGGTTGCCCGACCAGGCCTCGGTCTGGCGGCTCTCCGGAACGAAGGACGGGGAGCCTTCAATGGTGGTGTTGTTCGACTCGGCGAGGTCGGCGGAGCCGCCCCACAGTTCGGGAAGGACCGGGCCGATCGCGGTGAGGACCTTGCCGGAGGCGGCGCGGGTCGACATGTCCTTGCCGGCGGGGAACTCGGGAAGTGCTTCCTCCCAGCCTTCGGGGAGGGTGCGGGAGGCGATGCGCTCGAGCATCTTCGCCTCGTCCGGGTGGCCTCCACGCCAGGCGTCGAACGTGGTGTCCCAATCGGCACGGGCGCTGGCACCGCGCTCAACGACCTTGCGGGCGTGCGCCAGGACCTCGGGGTCGACGTCGAAGTGCTTCTCCGGGTCGAAGCCCAGGGCCTGCTTCAGTGCGGCCACCTCGTCCTTGCCCAGTGCCGAGCCGTGGATCTTGCCGGTGTTCTGCTTGTTGGGGGCAGGCCAGCCGATGATCGTCCGGAGGGACACGATCGAGGGCTTTGAGGTTTCGTTCTTCGCGGCGACCAGGGCGGCATACAGTTCGGCAACGTCTTCGACGTACTCGCCGGTCTTGGTCCAGTCGACCCGCTGGACGTGCCAGCCGTACGCCTCATAGCGCTTCAGCACGTCCTCGGTGAAGGCGATGTCGGTGTCGTCCTCGATGGAGATGTGGTTCTCGTCGTAGAGCACCACGAGGTTGCCGAGTTCCTGATGGCCCGCCAGCGAGGAGGCTTCGGAGGTGACGCCTTCCTGGAGGTCGCCGTCGGAGGCGATGACCCAGATGGTGTGGTCGAAGGGGCTCTCGCCCTGGGGGGCCTCGGGGTCGAACATGCCGCGCTGCCGGCGCTGGGCGAAGGCGAAACCGACGGAGGTCGCGAGGCCCTGGCCGAGCGGGCCGGTGGTGATTTCCACGCCCTTGGTGTGGCGGTATTCGGGGTGCCCCGGGGTCTGCGAGCCCCAGGTGCGCAGCGCCTTGAGATCATCGAGTTCCAGTCCGTACCCGGACAGGAACAGCTGGATGTAAAGCGTCAGCGACGTGTGGCCGGGGGAGAGGACGAACCGGTCGCGGCCGGTCCACTCCGGGTCCGACGGGTCATGGCGCATCAGTTTCTGGAAGAGCAGGTAGGCGGCGGGAGCAAGGCTCATCGCGGTACCCGGGTGGCCGTTGCCCACCTTCTCCACTGCGTCCGCGGCGAGGACGCGGATAGTGTCCACCGCCCTGTCGTCCAGTTCGCTCCAGTTAAGTTCCTGCTCTTGCATCTGTGCCACGTTGACCGGGCCTTTCTCTGTCCAGGTCGGCCAGCGCCACGGCGCCGTGGGGAGCTGGGGGCAGGGGTACGCGGAGGCACCCACAGCCTGCTGGCCGTTCACCGTTGAATCCTGCATTTTTCCGTGTATTCCCAGTGATGCAGGCACCCCCGCAGGAGGGCCACTTGGGCTTCAAAACCAACCATATCCCTTCCTCGCATCAAAGGAAGTTCACTGGGTAACAAGTCAGAGATGTTGCCGTCCATTCCCAAAAAGTCCCGAAAGGCGGGTGAGCAATGTCACGGGCGGCCGCTCCCGGCCCCGGCTCGCGCGGCAGGGTAATTAGGGCCCGATTTCTACGCGGCGTAAAAGGGTATGATGATTCTGTCTTTTGCCCCAAAAGAAATGAAAGTGTTGCCTTGTGAAGACCCAGCAGGTTTCTGCGCCGGCACGGCCGCCCCGGGCCCGAGGGGGCGTCGGGCGCAAAGCCAGGGCCTATCTCGCCCTGACCAAGCCGCGGGTGATCGAGCTCCTGCTGGTGACGACGCTTCCCACGATGATCTTCGCCCACGGCGGGTTCCCGCACCCGGGGCTGATCCTCGCCACCATGGTGGGTGGGGCATTTGCTGCCGGCAGCGCCGGCGCGTTCAACTGCTACATCGACCGGGACATGGACAAGGTGATGCACCGCACGGCGAACCGCCCCCTGGTGACCGGGGAGGTCACCCCCCGGGAGGCGCTGGTCTTCGCCTGGGTGCTCGGCGCCGCAGCCATCGGCATCCTGTGGTGGGGCGCGAACCCGCTGGCGGCCTGGCTGGGAGTCGCCGCGATCTTCCTCTACGTCGTTGTCTACACGCTGATTCTTAAGCGCCGGACCGCACAGAACATCATCTGGGGCGGTGCCGCCGGCTGTATGCCGGTCCTCATCGCGTGGGCGGCGGTGACGAACTCGGTCGAGTGGCCGGCCGTCGTGCTGTTCCTCATCATCTTCCTCTGGACGCCCCCGCACTACTGGCCGTTGTCGATGAAGTACAGCGACGACTACAACGCCGCGAACGTCCCAATGCTCGGGGCCATTGCCGGGGCGCGCGTCGTGTCCGTCCAGGTCGTCCTGTATGCGTGGGCGACCGTCGCGTGCTCACTGCTGCTGGTGCCGGCCGGAGCCGGCTGGGTTTACACGGTGGCCGCCGCGGCCGCGGGTGCCTGGTTCATCCGGGAGACCCACCGCCTCCATGCCAAGGCCCGCCGGGGCACCCTTGAGAACCGGGCGGCCATGAAGGTCTTCCACGGCTCGATCAGCTACCTCACAGTGCTCTTCCTCGCCCTGGCGATCGACCCGTTCGTCGGCGGCCCCGTCTTCTAGCCTGCCTTCGTGCCGGGTTCAAAGCGGACCCCGGCCCCGGCGGCGCCGGCGCCGGGGGGAGACCTGCGCCACTAGCATGGGGGCATGACCTTCGCCGGGCTCGTCGCCTATCCCATCACGCCCTTCACGGCCGACGGCGGGGTGAACACCCCCGAACTTGCCGCGCTGATCTCCTCCCTGGCGGTCTCCGGTGTCGACACCATCGCGGTCCTGGGTTCCTCCGGGAGCTTCGCCTTCCTCAGTTCGGCCGAACGCGATGCGGTGGCCCGCACCGCCGTCGAGGCGGCTGCGGGCGCCGTGCCGGTGGTGGTCGGCATCAGTTCGGTGGGAACCCGCGAGGTGCTGGCGGCCGCACGTTCCGCAGAACGCGCCGGGGCGTCGGGCCTGGTCCTCTCACCGGTCTCCTACGTGCCGCTGACCGAGGAGGAGGTGTCCTTCCAGGTGCGCACCGTCGCGGAGTCGACCGACCTGCCGATCTGCCTCTACAACAATCCCCGCACCACCCAGTTCAGCTATGGACTCGAGCTGGTGGCGGAACTCCTCGCGCTGCCTTCGGTGGTGGCGTTCAAGGACACCGCCGCGGACGTCGCCTCCTTCCGGCAGCGGTATGACCGCCTCCGCTCCCTGACGGACGCCACCTTCAGCCACGGCCTGAGCGGCGACCTGCTGATCGCCTCGGGGGAGCTCGCGGCTGACGCCTGGCACACCGGCCCGGCCGCGCTGCTTCCGGCGTATTACGCCCGGTTCCGCGCGGCGGTCACCGCGGGGGACGCTTCCGGTGTCGCGGAATGCCGCAGGGTGCTCCTGCCGGTGGTGCAGCACGTGGTGAACCTGCGCAAGATCAGCGGGCTGCACCTGCTCGCGCGCGTCTGCGGCATCGACGCGGGGGATCCCCGTCTGCCGCTGCTTCCGGTTCCGGGCAGCGAACAGCGCGAACTGGCCCGGCTCGTCGACGTGGTTGAGGAGGCGCTGGCCCTCAGTGGACCGGTGTCCTGACCTGCCCTAGGGCCCCGGCGCCAGCGCCGGCCGGCTGCCGGGTGTACCCCGTGTAGACGGCGTGGACGGCCGCTGCTGTCAGCAGGGAAGCGCCGAGCAGGTGCAGGGCCACCAGCCCGACCGGCAGGTGAAGCAAATGCTGGGCATACCCGACGGCGCCCTGGGCCAGGACCACGACGGCAAGGAGTACCAGTGACCGGCGCAGGGCCGGCGCCACCCGGTACCGGTAGGCAAGCGCCACGGCCAGGGCCACGGTCATGACCAGGAGGTAGACCGGCGCGGCGTGGATGCGGGTCATCAGCTCCGGGTCGAGGTTGTTGCGGGCGGCTCCATGGTCTCCGGCGTGGGGCCCCGACCCGGTCACGATCACCCCGAGGACGACGACGAGCCCGGTCAGTCCGGCGATCACCGCCAGGAGCTGGCGCAGGATTCGCGGGGCCGCCTGAGGCAGGCGCTCCCGGCTCTGGGCGGTGGTCAGTCGGGTCCGGTTCACCAGCACCGTCGCGACGGTCACCAGGGCCATGGAGACCAGGAAGTGCCAGCCGACCACCCAGGGGTTCAGGTCGGTCCACACGGTGATGCCGCCGATCACGGCCTGCGCGGGGATGCCCGCCAGGAGCGCCACCGAGAGGCGGAAGAGGTCACGGCGCGGCCGGCGCAGGTTGAGCACGGACACCAGCATGGCGACCGCGATCACCACCAGTACAAAGGTGAGCAGGCGGTTGCCGAACTCGATGACCCCGTGCAGGCCGAGCTCCGGGGTGCTCACGATCGAGTCCGCGGTGCACCGCGGCCACTCCGGGCAGCCAAGGCCCGAGGCCGTGAGGCGCACCGCACCGCCGGTGACGACGATGACGATCTGGGACACCAGGGAGGCGATGGCCAGCCGGCGGATGAGGGGGGTCTCGGTGGCCGGGAGCCGGGAGCGCAGGCGGGTCAGGGCAAAAGACGGCATGTTCTCAACTCCATCGGAACCAGCGGACGGCAGCGGCACTGGCCGCCGCGGCCCAGCCCAGCAGGATCAGGCAGGACAGGGGATGAAAGGATCCCTCAAGGAAGGCGGCGCGCAGTCCGTCGCCCAGGGCGGAGGACGGCAGGATCCGCACGAACGGCTCCACTGCGGCGGGAAGGCCTGTGGCGGGAAGGATGATTCCTCCGGCGGCCGCCAGCACGATCCACAGCAGGTTCGTCACCGCCAGGGTCGCCTCCGGGCGCAGCGTCCCGGCCACGAGGAGGCCGAGGGCGGTGAAGGCCGCCGCGCCGAGGGCGAAGGTAAGGACCGCCCAGGGCAGCCCTGCCAGGTCCGGGCGCCAGCCCATCAGCACCGCGGCGCCGCCGATGAGCACCACCTGCAGGGCGAGCACCACGGCTACGGCCGCGGCCTTGCCGAAGACCAGGCCGGAGCGGCCCAGCGGGGTGGTCGAGAGGAACCGGAGCACCCCGTACCTGCGGTCGAAGCCGGTTGCGATGCCTTGGCCGGTGAATGCCGTCGACATGACGCACAGCGCGAGCACTCCCGGGGCCGCGGTGTCGATCCTGCTGGGACCGAAGCCGTCAAGGAGGGGCGTGGCGACGAGACCGGCCAGGGCCAGCAGGGGCAGGGCGACGGCGAGCACGAGCTGTTCGCCGTTGCGGAGCATCGCGGCGGCCTCGTAACCGCCGTGACGCAGCACCCTGCGGGCGAGTGGGGCGGCAGAGGTCATCGGATGCTCCGTCCGGCGATGTCGAGGAAAACGTCTTCGAGGGACCGGGGGGCCATGGTGACGGATACGGGCAGGATGCCCTCGGCGTCCCACCACTGGGCCAGTGCCGCGAAGTCGCCCGCGGTGAGGGCGCCGCTGACCAGGTACTGGCCCGGCTCCGGTTCCGCGCGGTGAAGGTGAGGCAGCAGCCCGGGCGGAATCTCGAGGCCGGGCACGGTCTGGAAGCGCAGTTCGCGGAAGTTCTCCGGGGCGGCTCCGGCTGTCAGGTCGGCCACAGTGCCCTCGGCCACGGTGCGGCCGCCCTCCATGATGTAGACGTAGTCTGCAAGCTTCTGGGCGTCGTCGAGCAGGTGGGTGGTGAGGATGATCGCGAGTCCCGCGGCGCGCAGTTCCTGAATCAGTTCGAACACGATGGTGCGTGACTGGGGGTCGAGCCCGGCGCTGGGCTCATCCAGAAAGAGTACCTCGGGCCGTCCGATCAAGGCGCAGGCGAGGGCGAGCCGCTGCTTCTGGCCGCCGGAGAGGCGGCGGATGGCCGTGCCCCCGAAGTCGTCGATGCCCAGCCGTCCGGCGAGCTCGTCGACCGGCCGCGGGTCCGCGTACATGGAGGCGACATGGCGCAGCAGTGCCATCGGCTTCACCGAAGGAGGCAGCCCGCCGTCCTGCAGCATGACGCCGACACGGGCGCGCAGTCGGGGACTCGCGTGGTGCGGGTTCTCGCCGAGTAGCCGGACCGTGCCGGCGGTGGGGCGCTGTAGGCCCTGCGCGCATTCGAGCGTCGTGGTCTTGCCGGCCCCGTTTGCGCCGAGGATCGCGGTGACGCTGCCCATCGCCGCCTCGAGGTGGACCCCGTCGAGCACCCGGACCATCCGGCCGTCGAGCGAGGGGACCGGCCCGAAATCCTTGGTGAGGCCCTCGATCACCAGGGCGGCGGCTGTATGGTGCACCCGGCTATTCTACGGTACGTAGTAACCGCCCTTGTAGAGGTCGACGGCGGGGGAAGCCTGCCCTTACTGGCACCGGAGTGCACATTACGTCATGATTGTGTTGTGTATTTTTTAACGCGGGCGGGAGGGACGACGCCATGAGTGTGGTTGACCATACCGCCGGGCGGGCGGGGCTTTCCCCCAACGCGGGCGATACCGACGAGCGCACCCGCGACCGGGTCCTGTCGGCCGTGCTCGAGCGCGGACCGGTCAGCGCCGCGGAACTGGGCAGCGGGCTCGGCTTCACCCCGGCCGCCGTCCGGCGCCACCTCGACGCCCTTTCCCGTGACGGGCTCATCGAAGTCAAGCGCGGCGGAAGCACCGCGACGGGCGCCGGACGGCCCGCGCGGCGGTACGTGCTCAGCCAGCGCGGGCAGAGCCGGCTCGGCAACGACTACCTCGACATCGCCCGCGCCGCCCTTCAGCAGCTGGGCGCGGCCGCCGGCCCCGACGCGGTGGCGGAGTTCGCCCGGTCCCGCTTCGCCGGTATGGAGGAGCGCTACCGCCCGCTGATCGAGGCCGCCGGGCCCGACCTCGAGGCCCGCGCACGCGCGCTGGCCGAGGCACTGAGCACCGATGGATTCGTCGGCTCGGCCCGGGTCGTCGGCTCGGCCGGCCCCGGCCGGCCGGCCGCCGGGGGATCGGCCCCGCGCGGCACCATGCTCAGTGTCCAGCTCTGCCAGGGCCACTGCCCGGTGCAGCAGCTCGCCGCCGATTTTCCCGCGTTCTGCGACCAGGAGACGGCAGCGTTCTCACGGCTGCTCGGCGTCGACGTGCGCAGGCTCTCCACCCTGGCCAGCGGCGGCCATGTCTGCACCACCCACATTCCCCTCGGGCGCACAACAGCCGCGCCCCCGGCGGGTGCCTCCCGCGCAGAACCCGGCGCCGCACCCCGCTCCTCGAATTTGCCAAACCATCAGCAAGGAAGGCCGTGATGACGGATCAAGTAGACCAGAAGCCACTGACCCCGACCCCCGTCCCGGAGTCGGTCATCAGCGACATCCTGGAAAAGAACCCGGAACTCGAGGGCATCGGCACCTACCAGTACGGCTGGGCCGATAAGAACGAGGCGAGCGCCAACGCCCGCCGCGGCCTGAGCGAAGAGGTCGTCCGCGACATCTCGGCGAAGAAGAACGAGCCCGAGTGGATGCTCGACCTGCGCCTGAAAGGCCTGAAGTACTTCGACCGGAAGCCCATGCCCTCCTGGGGCGCGGATCTTTCCGGGATCGACTTCGACAACATCAAGTACTTCGTGCGCTCCACCGAGAAGCAGGCCAACACGTGGGAGGACCTCCCCGAGGACATCCGCAACACGTACGAGAAGCTCGGCATCCCCGAAGCGGAGCGTGCCCGCCTGGTCTCCGGCGTCGCGGCCCAGTACGAGTCCGAGGTGGTGTACCACCAGCTCCGCGAGGACCTCGAGCGCCAGGGCGTCATCTTCCTCGACACCGACACCGCGCTGCGCGAGCACCCGGAGATCTTCAAGGAGTACTTCGGCTCGATCATCCCGGTGGGCGACAACAAGTTCGCGTCGCTGAACACCGCTGTCTGGTCGGGCGGTTCCTTCGTGTATGTGCCCAAGGGCGTCCACGTCGAGATCCCGCTGCAGGCCTACTTCCGGATCAACACCGAGAACATGGGCCAGTTCGAGCGGACCCTGATCATCGCGGACGAGGGCTCCTACGTTCACTACATCGAGGGCTGCACCGCCCCGATCTACACCTCCGACTCGCTTCACTCGGCCGTGGTCGAGATCGTCGTGAAGAAGAACGCCCGCGTCCGGTACACGACCATCCAGAACTGGTCGAACAACGTGTACAACCTCGTCACCAAGCGGGCCGTGGCCCACGAGGGTGCCACCATGGAGTGGATCGACGGCAACATCGGCTCCAAGGTCACCATGAAGTACCCGGCGGTCTACCTCGTCGGCGAGCACGCCAAGGGCGAGACACTGTCCATCGCGTTCGCCGGTGAGGGTCAGCACCAGGACACCGGGTCGAAGATGGTCCACATCGCCCCCAACACCAAGTCCTCGATCATCTCGAAGTCGGTGGCCCGCGGCGGCGGCCGGGCCGCCTACCGCGGCCTGGTCCAGGTGCGTGAGGGTGCAAAGAACTCGGCCAACACGGTCCGCTGCGACGCGCTGCTGGTGGACACCATCTCCCGTTCGGATACCTACCCGTACGTCGATATCCGCGAGGACGACGTCACGATGGGCCACGAGGCCACGGTGTCCAAGGTCAGCGAAGAGCAGCTGTTCTACCTGATGTCGCGGGGCATGCCCGAGGACGAGGCCATGGCCATGATCGTGCGCGGATTCATCGAGCCGATCGCCCGCGAGCTCCCCATGGAGTACGCGCTCGAACTGAACCGCCTGATCGAACTCCAGATGGAAGGGGCCGTAGGCTAGCAATGGCTGAAGCGACCAAGATGAACCACGAAGCGTCAACGACAGGACCGGCCGGCGCCGCAGCCGACGAAAAGGCCCGGATCGGCGCCCCCTCCTCGGCTCCCGCAGCGATCGCGGGCTTCAGCGAGGAGGGCGAGAGCCTCTCGGAGCTGAACACGGGCTCCATTCAGCACGGCCTGAAGAAGCACAGCCACGGCAACGCCCCGGTCGTCCCGGAGGCCTCCCGCGGGGAGCGGCTGAAGTCCTACAACCTTTCGGACTTCGCCCCGCTCACCGGACGCGAGGAGGACTGGCGGTTCACCCCGCTGAACCGCCTGCGCGGGCTCCATACCGAACCCCTCACCGGGACCGGCCCCTCCGTGCAGGTCTCCGGCGCCTCCAACATCCAGGTGGAGACCGTTGGGGGGTCCGACGCCCGGATCGGCTCCGCTGCCACCCCTGAAGACCGCATCTCGGCGGCGGCCTGGGCCGCGGCCGACGGCGCCACCGTCGTCACCATCCCCGCCAACACCGTGGCCGACGCCGAGGTGACCGTCACGGTCCTGGGCGCCGACAAGGCACCGGCGGCCCAGCACCTGATCATTGAGGCGGGGGCGTTCTCCACCGCCGTGGTGGTCCTTGACCACTCCGGTTCGGTGACGCTCGCGCAGAACATCGAGATCGTCGTCGGCGACGGCGCCCAGCTCACCGTCGTCAGCGTGCAGGAGTGGGACGACGACGCCGTCCACGTCTCCTCGCAGCAGGCGAAGATCGGACGCGACGCCCGCTTCAAGCACGTCGTCGTCAGCCTCGGCGGGGACCTCGTCCGCCTCACCCCGTCCTCGGTGTTCACCGCGCCGGGCGCCGAGGTCGAGATGTACGGACTGTACTTCGCCGACGCAGGCCAGCACCTCGAGCAGCGCCTCCTGGTGGACCACGCGGTGCCCAACTGCAAGTCCCGCGTGACCTACAAGGGCGCGCTCCAGGGACAGGGTGCCCACACCGTCTGGGTCGGCGACGTCCTGATCCGCAAGGAAGCCGAAGGCACCGACACCTACGAGGTGAACCGGAACCTGCTCCTGACCGACGGGACGCGCTCGGATTCGGTGCCCAACCTCGAGATCGAGACTGGCCTGATCGAGGGTGCCGGCCACGCCAGTGCCACCGGCCGGTTCGACGACGAGCACCTGTTCTACCTGATGGCCCGCGGTATCCCCGAGCAGGACGCCCGCCGCCTCGTCGTGCGCGGCTTCCTCACCGAGGTCATCCAGCAGATTCGGGTCCCCGCCCTTGAGGAGCGCCTCGCGCTGGCCCTCGAGAACGAGCTCGCGGCAGGCAACCTGTGAGCGCGGAGGCCGCCCCGCGGGGCGAACTGATCTGCAGCGTCGACGACATCGAGGTCAAGCAGGCCCTGCGCGTGCTCATCGATGACTACCCCGTCGCGATCGTGCGGGACTCCATGGGCGACATCCACGCCCTGGGGGACACCTGCTCCCACGCCGACATCTCCCTCGCTGAGGGCGACGTCGAAGGCTGCGCCATCGAATGCTGGGGCCACGGCTCCCAGTTCGACCTGCGCAGCGGCGCCCCCCTGCAGCTGCCGGCCTATGAACCGGTTCCGGTGTTCGCCCTGGAGATCCGCGATAACAATGTGTACGTGGACATCACCACGGTCACCAACGGAGCACCCACCCCCCAGCTCGGCTGACCGGCCCGGCACCAGCACACTTAGACGACGCCCTGGCCGCCAGGGCAAAGGAGAACGGAAAACAGATGTCCACCCTTGAAATCAAGGACCTCTACGTCAGCATCGTGACGGAGCAGGGCTCCAAGCAGATCCTCAAAGGCGTCAGCCTCACCATTAACACGGGCGAGACCCACGCGATCATGGGCCCCAACGGCTCGGGCAAGTCCACCCTGGCCTCGACCATCGCCGGCCACCCCCGGTACACCGTCGACAGCGGCTCCATCACCCTCGACGGCGAAGATGTCCTTGCCATGAGCGTCGACGAGCGCGCCCGCGCCGGGCTCTTCCTGGCCATGCAGTACCCGGTCGAGGTGCCCGGAGTGACCATGACCAACTTCCTGCGCACCGCCAAGACGGCCCTTGACGGAAAGGCTCCGAGCCTGCGCCACTGGACCAAGGACGTCAAGCAGGCGATGTCCCAGCTGCGCATCGACGCCGACTTCGCCCAGCGCAACGTCAACGAGGGCTTCTCCGGTGGCGAGAAGAAGCGCGTGGAGATCCTCCAGCTCGAACTGTTCCGCCCCCGCTTCGCGATCCTCGACGAGACCGACTCAGGCCTCGACGTCGACGCCCTCAAGGTCGTCTCCGAGGGCGTCAACCGGGAGCACGCCAAGGGCGAGATGGGTACGCTCCTGATCACCCACTACACGCGCATCCTCCGCTACATCAAGCCCGACTTCGTGCACGTGTTCGTCGACGGGCGCATCGCCGAGGAGGGCGGCCCCGAGCTGGCCGACCGGCTGGAGGAAGAGGGCTACGACCGCTTCGCCGCGGCCACCCCAGCAGTCGAAGCGTAGGACCTGTCGTCCGCGCCCGGGAAAGGAAAATGCGATGAGTGAAGTAGAAGCAGCGCAGACAGCGCTCGAAGACGTCGAAGAGGCGTTGAAGGATGTCATCGACCCCGAGCTCGGGGTGAACGTCGTTGACCTGGGCCTGCTGTACGGGCTGAAGTATGCCGAGGACGGTGCCCTGCTGATCGACCTGACGCTCACCACGGCCGCGTGCCCCCTGACCGATGTGCTCGAGGAGCAGGTCGGCCAGGCCCTCGACGGCGTCGTGGATGACTGGCGGCTGAACTGGGTATGGATGCCGCCGTGGGGCCCGGAGAAGATTACCGAGGACGGCCGCGACCAGATGCGCGCCCTCGGGTTCAACATCTAGTTCACGCGGTAGTGCCAGCGCAGAATGCGCAGACTGGCAAGAAGGGGCGGCTCCCATGGAGCCGCCCCTTTTCTGCGTCCTGACCCTGCTGCGTACCGGCTGTTATGAGTTCCGGCCGTTACGGGCTCCACGAAGGAGCCAAGGAGGCGGTCCGCGCCGGCTCAGGCCCGGCCCTGGCCCACGGCGTCGGGCCCGTCCTCCTTATCGTCTTCCCCGTGCTGATGCTCGCCGAGGCCGCGGGCGGCCAGGGCCTGTCCGGTGGCCTGGGCGTAGGCGACGGCGTTGACCGCCACCGGGACCACCACGGCCCGCGGGCTGCGCTGGAGGCCGCGGGCCTTCGCGGCGTCCCGCAGATCCGACAGCGAACCCACCAGGTAGGGGATGCTGCGCACCATGATCGACAGGGCGAGGGCGAAGCGTTCGGGGTCGGCCCCCAGCCGCCGCAGCGGGCGCACGAGGCGAACCAGCCCGTCGAGCAGTTCCTGCCCCGGTGTGGTGACGGTCAGCAGCCTCGCCGCAAGGATGCACACGGCGATGCCACCGGGCACCACGAAGGCCGCCTCCACGCCGCGCGTGAACCCGGAATAGAGAGCGAGCAGGGCCAGCACGGGCAGGGCGGGCACCAGGGCGCCGAGCACTTTTCGCAGCGGCAGCCGGGCGCCAAGGGTCATCAGAAGCAGGAAGAGAACGAGCCCGGCGCCGGTGGCGAGCGGCTGGCGGATCAGCACCACCGGAGTGCTGGCCCCCACGCAGAGAAGGGCCTTGAGCACCAGCGGAGTCCGGTGGAGCAGCGACTGCCCGGGAACGTAGAGCCCGAGAAGCTGGCCATGGCCCCTCACCGGAGGCACAGTTCCTGGTAAAAGGCGACGGCCTCGGCCGGATCGCCGTCGAACTCCACGCGGCCGCCGTCGAGCACGAGCGTGCGGTCGCTGTCCTGGGCGAAGGACAGGTTGTGGGTGGTGAAGAGAACCTGCTGGGGGAGTGCGCGGAGGACGGCGCGGATGGTCTGCTCGTTGCGGAGGTCGAGCAGAGTGGTTGGCTCATCGGCGACGAGCACCGCAGGCTCGACGGCCGCGACCACCGCGATCGCCAGGAGCTGGCGCTCACCGCCGGAGAGATCGTAGATGGAGCGGTCCGCAAGGTGGCCGATGCCGTAGGACTCAAGCACCCGCATGCCGGCGGCCCGGCGCTCATCCGCGCGCCGGATCCGGCCGCGCAGGGACAGCTCGACGTCCTCGCGGCCCGTGGGCATGACCAGCTGTGACAGGGGATCGGTGAATACGAAGCCGACTTTGCGACGGACCTCCCTGCCACGCCGGGCGGTGTCGAGGCCGTTCACGCTGACGCCGCCCGAGGTGGGCAGCGTCAGCCCGTTGATCAGTTTGAGCAGCGTCGATTTCCCCGAGCCGTTGGCGCCGATCACCGAGATGCGGTGCTCGCCCAGCTCGAGGGTAGTCGGGTGCAGGATGGTTCGGCTGCCGCCGTCCTCCCCGGGGGCGGTGACTGACGCGTCGGTGAAACGGATCATGCCGTGCGTGTGGCTCCCTCGGCGCCTGCCCGCGGCAGCAGCCGGGGGAACGCCCTGTGCACCGCAGCCGCAATACCGGCCGCGAGCAGGTTCTTGATAACGTCTCCCGGCAGGAACACGGCGTCGGCGGCGATCGCATCTCTTCCGCTCAACCCGCCGTTCACCACCAGCCCGGTGATTCCGAGCGGGTGAATGAGAAGGAGGCTCGCCGTGAAGCAGGCAAGGAACAGCACACCCACACGGAACCTGCGGGTCCGGCGGAGAAGCGCGGCGGCGAGGAAACCGGCGAGCATCGCGGCCAGCGGGAAAGCGATCAGGTAGCCGGCGGACGGTCCCGCGAGGACGGCAAGGCCGCCGCGGAAGCCGCTGAAGATCGGCAGGCCGGCCAGCCCCGCCAGGACATACAGCCCGACGGCGGCTCCACCCCGGCCGGGACCGAGGACCACCCCGGCGAGCATCACCCCGAGCGTCTGCAGTGTGATCGGCACCCCGAGCGCGCCGACCGGGATACCGGGTACGATTGCGAGGGCGGCAATAAGCGCGGCGAAGACTGCGATCAACGACAGATCGGTGGAATTCCACCGCTTCCGGGCGCGCCGACGGGATGCGACAGCTGCCCCGGAGGAACTCGGGTGGGCCTGGCTCATGGGTTTCTTCCTCGCGGTATCGGATCGAGGCAGCATCCGGAATGGATGCGGCCTTGTGGCAATGCGACAACCGCATTGCGTTTCATCCTGAGAATAGCCCCGCACCCGCAACATTCCTTTGTAGATTATCGACAAAAATGTCCCTGTGCAGCGCACAGGGACACCGAAAGGCCACGGAATTGATTACCGTATCGAACCTGGAGCTGCGAGCAGGAGCCCGGCTGCTGATGGAGTCGGTGTCCTTCCGCGTGGACCGCGGCGACAAGATCGGCCTCGTCGGCCGGAACGGCGCCGGCAAGACCACCATGACCAAGGTCCTCGCCGGCGAATCCCTGCCGGCGGCCGGCTCGGTCTCACGCAGCGGGGAGATCGGCTACCTGCCGCAGGACCCCCGCACACCCGACATGGACCAGCTTGCCCGCGACCGGATCCTCTCGGCGCGCAACCTCGACACCGTAGTCCGCGACCTCCGACAGGCCCAGGAGGACATGGCCAGCGAGAACACCTCGGTCCGTTCCAAGGCGATGAACCGCTATGACCGGATCGAGGCGGCGTTCCTCGCCGGCGGCGGCTACGCCGCCGAGGCCGAGGCCGCGGCGATCTCCTCCAACCTCGCCCTGCCCGAACGCATCCTGAACCAGCCGCTGCGCACGCTCTCCGGCGGCCAGCGCCGCCGTGTGGAACTGGCCCGCATCCTGTACTCGGGCGCCGAGACGATGCTCCTTGACGAACCGACGAACCACCTCGACGCCGATTCCATCACCTGGCTGCGCGAATTCCTGCGCACCCACCAGGGCGGGCTGATCGTAATCAGCCACGACGTCGATCTGCTCGAGGCCACGGTGAACAAGGTGTTCCACCTTGACGCGAACCGGGCCACCATCGACATCTACAACATGGGCTGGAAGCGGTACCAGCAGCAGCGTGAGACCGACGAGCGCGCCCGTAAGCGGGAGCGCGCCAACGCCGAGAAGAAGGCCCAGGTCTTGATGGACCAGGCCAATAAAATGCGCGCCAAGGCCACGAAGGCGGTTGCGGCCCAGAACATGGCCAAGCGCGCCGAGCGGCTGCTGGGCGGCCTCGACGCGGTCCGCGCCAACGACCGCGTCGCGGCGCTGCGGTTCCCTGACCCCTCACCCTCGGGCAAGACGCCGATGACCGCCGAGGGCCTCAGCAAGTCCTTCGGGTCCCTCGAGATCTTCACCGACGTGGACCTGGCGATCGACCGCGGATCCAAGGTGGTCATCCTCGGGCTCAACGGTGCGGGAAAGACGACCCTGCTGCGGATGCTCGCCGGAGTCGACACCCCCGACACGGGCCGGGTGATCCCGGGCCACGGCCTCAAGGTCGGCTACTACGCGCAGGAACACGAGACGCTCGACACCGAGCGGACGGTTCTCGAGAACATGAAGAGCGCGGCACCGGACATGAAGGACGCCGAGGTGCGCGGCATCCTGGGGTCGTTCCTGTTCTCGGGCGACGACGTCGAAAAACCCGCCGGGGTGCTGTCCGGCGGTGAGAAGACACGCCTGGCGCTGGCGACCATCGTTGCGTCCTCGGCGAACGTCCTGCTGCTCGACGAACCGACCAACAACCTCGACCCCGCCAGCCGGGCGGAGATCCTCGGGGCACTGGCCAACTACACCGGCGCCGTCGTCATGGTCAGCCACGACGAGGGGGCCGTCGAAGCACTCAAGCCCGAGCGGGTCGTGCTGCTGCCGGACGGCGTCGAGGACCTCTGGAACGAGGACTACCTCGACCTCGTGACGCTGGCCTAGCGGCTCAGCGGTACCCCTGGGCGTCCAGGAGCGCGTCCTCGGCCTCCTCGGCCGTTGGGCGCCGCCCGGGACGCCGAGCGGCCTCCGGCCGGCCTCCCGCTTCCTCGCGGTCGAGGCGGGCCTGCTGCCGGGCGGCATAGCCGAGCCCGACGAAGAGGAGCACGCCGAAGGCGAACCACTGCAGGGAGTAGGAAAGGTGCGGTCCCTCATTCAGTGACGGCTTGGGGAACTGCGCGGGGGCCACGGCCGGCGCGGGATCCTCGGCAGCCATCAGCCCGTACGCACCCGTCTGTACCGGGTAGCCGAGCTTCGCGGCGTACCCCTCGAGGTCGATCGAGGCGACCTGGCCCGCGGGGGCGCCCCGGTTCACCGCCGGCTCGCCCGGTTTGATGCGCGCGGTGACCGTGACGGTTCCCCCCGGTGGCGCGGGAATGGAATCCGGCCGCCCCGCCTTGTCATTGCCGATGGGCAGCCAGCCCCGGTCGATGATGACCGCCGAGCCGTCGGCCAGGCGCAGGGGAGTGAGCACCTCGTAGCCGGGCTGGCCGTTCATTGGGCGGTTCCGCACCACGACCTGCCCCGCGGTGTCGTATTCCCCGGTGAGCTTCACCGGAGTCCATTCCTGCAGGGGATCGTAGGTGGCGAAGTCGATTGTGCCTTCTTCGTAGGGCACGGGGGACTGCTCGTAGTTCGCCTTGATGCGTCCGATGTCGGACACCACGGCATTGCGCCGCTCCAGCTGCCACATGCCCAGCGAGGCGCAGGCCGCCGCCAGCGCCGTCACCAGCGCGAACCAGGCGAGCCAGCGGCGGGAGATCAGGAACCGGTACACCTAGGACGCACCGCCGGCCAGCGTTACTGTCTCTTTCCAGAGCCCGCGGACCTGGAGGTAGTCCTGCAGCCAGTCGACATGGGCGGAGCAGGCGGCCCACGCCTTGCGGCGCTCAGGGGTGTGGATGCGGGGGTTGTTCCACAGCAGCTGCCACTCGGCGGCCTCGCGGCAGCCCTTCCGGGAGCAGACCGTCGATTCGGCCGCCTGCTGAGGGGCGCCCGTGAGGGAGTCGAAGATGTTGAATCCGGGTGTGCTCACGCGGCGGTGTCCGTCCTTCCGCGCAGCGGATCGTCGTTTTCATTGTTGTCATCGGTGGGTGCCAAACGCTCCTCCTCGATGATCTCCCCGGCCAGGATGTCCGGACCGGGCGCCTCTGTCTCCACCGGGGCGGTCGGGGCTTCAATCTCGCGCACCGGCGCGCGGTCGAGCAGGGCGTCGGTGTGGCGGATGTCGCTGGTGTCACTGCCCCCGTTGGCGAGGATGACGGCGAAGTAGGGCAGGAGCACCGCCCCTGCAATCACGACCCACATCATCCACCCTTCGACGAAGAAGACGAGGATGAGGCAGACCATCCTAATGCCCATTGAGATCGAGTACTTGATCATGCGCGAGCGCATTTCGTCGGTGTGGGACTCCCGGGCGTCGGAAATGCTGTGAACGTCGGTGTCGTGCCTGCTGTGCCTGGTCTGCTTGCTCATTCCACTCCCAAGGGGCTTCGTCCATTATCTCATCCCACTGCCCGTTGTTAAACTTGGCTGCCTCACGGCTAGGATCGACGGGACACTTTGACATAGCTCGTCTAGTTAGAACGCGTAACTGAAAGCGGAGGATCCCTGTGCAGGCAACTAATCCCAGCGATGAAGACAAGCCCGGACGCAGCGTCCTCGTCACAGGCGGCAACCGGGGCATCGGGCTTGCCATCGCGAATGCGTTCCTTGCCAACGGGGACAAGGTGGCAATCACCTACCGCAGCGGCGAGGTTCCCGAGGGTCTGCTGGGCGTGAAGGCCGACGTGACGAGCGAGGAGCAGCTCGACGCGGCCTTCACCGAGGTCGAGGCCGCCCACGGGCCCGTCGAGGTGCTCGTCGCCAACGCCGGCATCACCCGCGACACGCTGCTGCTGCGCATGAGCGAAACCGACTTCACCGACGTCATCGACACGAACCTCACCGGCGCGTTCCGGGTGATCAAGCGCGCCTCCAAGGGCATGATCCGGCTGCGCCGCGGGCGCGTCGTGCTGATCTCCTCGGTGACCGGCCTCTACGGCGCCCCCGGCCAGATCAACTACTCCGCCTCCAAGGCCGGGCTGGTCGGGATTGCCCGCTCGCTCACCCGCGAACTGGGCTCCCGCGGCATCACCGCGAACGTCATCGCGCCAGGCTTCATCGACACGGACATGACGGCCGAGCTTCCCGAGGACACCCGCAAGAGCTACCTCGCCACCATCCCCGCCGGGCGCTTCGCGTCCCCGGACGAGGTGGCCAAGGTGGTGCGCTGGGTCGCCAGCGAGGAGGCAGGCTACATCTCCGGCGCCGTCATCCCGGTCGACGGCGGCCTCGGCATGGGCCACTAATCCCTATCAGCATTCCGGCGGCAGCGTCCGCTGCCGCCGGACCGGAAACGCGAAGTCACGATGCGCGGGAACCAGCCCGCGCCAAGAAGGAGTAGTCATGGGTGCTTTGGACGGCATTGGAGCAATCGTCACCGGATCATCACGGGGCATCGGGGCCGATGTGGCCCAGCTGCTCGCCGCCGAAGGCGCGGCCGTCGTGGTGAACTACCGGCAGAAGGCCCCCCGGGCCAACAAGGTGGCCGCCGGGATCGAGGCCGCCGGCGGCCGCGCCGTCGCCGTGGGCGCGGACCTGACCACCCCCGAGGGCCCGGCCGCCCTGGTCGACGCCGCGGTGAGCAACTTCGGCGGGCTCGGCCTGCTGGTGCTGAACGCCTCGGGCGGGATGGAGAGCGGCGTCGGCGAGGACTACGCCCTGAAGCTCAACCGGGACGCCCAGGTCAATATGCTCAAGGCCGCTGCCGAGGTCATGCCCGCCGGCTCCCGCGTGGTGTTCGTCACCAGCCACCAGGCGCACTTCATCGACACCGTGCCCACCATGGACGCCTATGAGCCCGTAGCCCGCAGCAAGCGCGCCGGCGAGGACGCCCTGCGCGACCTCATCCCGATGCTCGAGAACAAGGGCATCCGCCTCGTCGTCGTCTCCGGCGACATGATCGAGGGCACAGTGACGGCAACACTGCTTGACCGTGCCGCGCCCGGTGCGATCGAGGCCCGGCGCAGCGAGGCGGGCAAGCTCTACTCGGTGGCGGAGTTCGCCGCGGAGATCGTGAAGATGGTCACCGCCGACGTGCCGACCGGCCACACCGAACTGGTCGGAGGAGCACGCGGCTTCGTGCCGCAGGGCTGACCGCACAATCGTCTCCAAAGCTGCCCCAGGCCCGCTGTCGGATCACCGGCAGCGGGCCTTTCCGTCGACCGCGCTATTGGCCACCCTCACCGGATGGGGGACATTCAACAAGCGTGGCTCCCCGCTTACCGGGAGGCCGGGGAGGTGTTGTCCGCGGCCGCCTTCGCCTCCGCCTCCGCGGCAGTCTGCGCATAGGAGGCCGAAATCCGGCGGTAGACCGGGGTCAGGAAGGCCGCCAGCGCGGCGAGGATCAGAATGATTCCGGCGATGAGGAACACCAGGGCGATGCCGCGGGAGGTGCCCTCACCCAGCAGCGGGGCCAACTGGGCGGCGCCCTCCTCGGACCGCGCGTACGGGATGATCCAGAACTGGGCGATTGGTGCGATGAGGAACGCGGTGACCGGCGCGGCCGCGGACTCGAACGCCATGGCGAATCCGAACACCCGCCCCTGGCGCTGCAGGGGCACCACCTGCTGGATGACCGTCTGTTCGGCCGCCTCGACGAAGGGCACGAGGACCAGATACGCCCAGATGCCCGCGACGTACAGCCACGCCCATTCCCGCAGGGTGAACACCGCGCCGAGGACCCCCATCAGGATCACCGCGAGGAGCATGGTGCGCAGCGGGTTGGCTCCCAGCCCGAACTTGCCGATCAGCGCGCCGCCCACGATGAACCCGGTGGCACCGACCGCGAACCAGGTGCCCCACAGCTCCACGGGGAAAAGCTCAAGGCCGTAGGGATCCATCAGCGCCAGATAGACGCCGCCGACGAAGTTGTTGAAGGTGGAGAACAGAATCAGCGCGAACAGGCCCGCGACGGCGAGCACGGCGGCCAGGGAGCCGCGGAAGTCGAAGCCGCCGTGCGCGTCGGTGGCCGCAGCACGCACCTCCTCGGGCATGCGCAGCGTCAGCAGGTGCGCGAAGGCCAGCGCGGTGAGCACCAGGGCGACGACGATCGTCCAGCCCATGCCCAGCAGCCCCACCGACAGCCCGGACAGCACCGAGGTGACGATGAACATCAGGCCCTGCACCATGCCCACCAGTCCGTTGGCATTGGCCCGCCGGTCCGGCTCGATGAGGATGGTGACCGTCGTGGAGAGGGCAATGTTGCGCAGGTTTTCCACCACCGCACCGATCAGGATGATCAGGGTGAAGATCCAGAACCAGGGCCTGGTCAGGTCAAGCAGCGCGGGCGTGGGCGTCAGTGCGAACATCACCCCTGACAGCACGAACATCCCGAGGGTGAAGCCGGCGGCGAAGCGCATGACGGAAAGCTTGCGGTAGCGGTCCACGTAGGTGCCGAAGCTGATGCTGGAGAGGGCGATGAGCAGCATGTACACCCCACCCACCACACCGGTGGCGATCACGTTGCGGGTCTCCAGGTACACCCAGAACGTCAGCGCGAACCACAGGTAGCTGGTGGTGATGTTGGCGAGGGCGGTGTTGACCAGGATCCCGGCGAAGGTGCGGGACCGCTCCGCCGGGGTGCGAAGCGAGGTGTCGATGGCATCGCCGTCCGCGGGCGGCGAAGCAACATCCTCCCCGACCAGCGGGGAGGGGGCGGCTGCGTCCACGCGCGTGCCGTCGAGGGGATCCGCAGCGGCCCGGGGCTGGGCCGGTTCGTGGCCGGTCATGCGTCCCAGTGTAGTGACCGGCACCGACACTGTCGCCGCGCCGCCAGGACCATTTGCGCGCCGCCGCGCGCATCCCCGGAACGGTGCCGGTCCGGGCTTCAGATCCCTGCGAAGTGCCGCACGATATCGAGGTAGGGCAGGTCGATGGCGGCGTCCGCAGCGGCCCGCACGGCGGGCTTCGCGTTGAACGCTACCCCGAGCCCGGCGGCACCGAGCATGTCGAGGTCGTTCGCGCCGTCGCCCACCGCGATGGTCCGCTCAAGCGGAATGCCGGCGTCCTGCGCCCACCGCCGCAGGGAGCGCTCCTTCTCCGCCCGGTCGATGACCGGGCCCGACACCCGACCAGTGAGGAGGCCGTCGCGGATCTCCAGCAGGTTCGCTTTGGCGTGGGTCAGTCGCAGTCGCGCGGCCAACGGGTCGAGGATCTGGCTGAACCCGCCGGAGACCACCGCCACAAGGTGGCCTGCCCCGAGGAACGCCTCCACCATCACCTCGGCACCCTCGCTCAGCTCGATCTGGGCACCGACCTTGTCCAGCACCGCCTCGGGGAGTCCCGCCAGTACGGCGACGCGGGCATGAAGGCTCCGGGCGAAGTCCAGTTCACCGCGCATCGCGGCCTCCGTGACCGCGGCGACCTCCGCCTCGCGGCCCGCATAAGCGGCCAGCAGTTCGATGACCTCCTGCTTGATCAGCGTCGAGTCGACATCGAGCACCAGCAGCTTGGGCCCCGGGCCGCAAACCGCAGCGGGGACCACCGCGGTCCCGACGGACCGCACCGGCGTTCCGGCGGCGGAATCGCCCGCTCCCGGCAGGGCAGCGCGCAGGTCCGCTGCCGGACCGGGGTACGTCACCGTGAGCGTCCGCACCCGGTACCGGGAGTCACCGCCGTCGCCAGCCGCCAGGATGCCCGCGCCGGCGGCACGGACGGCGTCCTCGACGACCCGGAAGCCTGCGTCGGACTCGTCCAGACCGTAGCTGACGACTCGGAACGGCGCGGTCATTAAACCTCCAGGGGATGCAGGGGTGCCCGGTGGGCCGGGACGGGTGCCACGGGCGGGGCCGGACGGCGGTGCTGATTTCGCCAACGAGCCCGGTCTTAGCCTAGTGTCTAGTGCTATGAGTGACGTTCTTGAATTGGCCGGGGTGAGCCTCGTTCGGAGTGGAAAAACGCTGCTGAACAGCGTCGACTGGCAGGTCAAGGAGGGCGAACGCTGGGTCATCATGGGCCCCAACGGAGCCGGGAAAACGACACTCCTCCAGATCGCCGGAGCGCGCCTGCACCCCACCACAGGCGTGGCAGGGATCCTCGACGAAGTGATGGGCGCCGTCGACGTTTTCGACCTGCGCCCCCGGATCGGACTCGCCTCGGCGGCCCTGGCCTCGCAGATCCCCGAGCACGAAACGGTCCTCAACGTCGTCGTCACCGCCTCCTACGGTGTCACGGGCCGCTGGCGCGAGCAGTACGAGAAGCTCGACGAGCGCCGCGCCTTCCGGCTGCTCCACACCTGGGGCATGTCGACCTTCCTGAACCGACCCTTCGCCTCACTCAGCGAGGGCGAACGGAAGCGGGTGCAGATCGCGCGGGCGCTGATGACCGATCCCGAACTGCTGCTGCTCGACGAGCCGGCCGCCGGCCTCGATCTGGCCGGACGTGAGGACCTCATCCGCCGGCTGACCGAACTCGCCCAGGATGAGGAGGCCCCCGCCACCGTCCTGGTCACCCACCACTTGGAGGAGGTTCCTCCCGGGTTCACCCACGCGATGCTGATGCGCGACGGCGGAATCGTCGCCGCCGGACCGCTTGGGGACGTCCTCACCGAGGAACACCTGTCCGAGGCGTTCGGCCTGCCGCTGAAGGTCAGCCGCGCTGACGGCCGCTACAGTGCTGTCGCCCGCTCCGCGTAGGCGGGAGGCCGGGGCGCAGCACCGCACGGCTCCGCCGGGAGCGGGCGCGTGGGCCTGATCCACCTTGAGGGCCCGGGGGACCCGCGCACCTCGGACTACCGCAACCTCACCGACACCCAGCTCCGCCGCCGCCTCGAACCGGCCAATGGCCTCTATATCGCCGAGAGTTCCAAGGTGCTGCGGCGCGCCATCGATGCCGGACATTCACCCCGGTCCTTCTTCCTCGCCGAAAAGTGGCTGCCGGGCCTTTCGGATGTCCTGAACCGGTTCCCGGAGGTTCCGGCGTTCATCGGCGACGAGGCCACGCTCGAGGAGATCACCGGCTTCCACCTCCACCGGGGCGCCCTGGCCGCCATGAACCGCCCGGCCCCGAAGACCCTCGACGAGGTCCTCGCCGGCGCCCGCAGGGTCGCGGTGCTCGAGGACATGGTCGACCACACCAACCTGGGGGCGCTGTTCCGCTCCGCCGCGGCGCTGGGCATCGACGCGGTCCTTATCAGCCCCCGGTGCGCCGACCCGCTCTACCGCCGGGCGATCCGCGTGAGCATGGGCAGCGTCTTCCAGGTGCCCTGGGTCCGCCTTACGGACTGGCCCGGGCAGCTGGCGGCCCTCCGGAAGGCGGGGTTCACCGTGGGGGCGCTGGCGCTGGGGCCGGACTCGGTGCCCGTCCAGGACGTTGGAACGGCGGGTCACGAGCGGCTGGCGCTGGTGCTTGGCACCGAAGGCGAGGGCCTCTCCGCCGGTGCCCTCGCCGAGGCCGACCTGTCGCTTCAGATCCCCATGCATGCCGGGGTCGATTCGCTCAACGTGGCGGCGGCGGCCGCCGTCGCCTTCTGGGAGTGCCGCTACCGCAACCCCTAGCGGAGGGAGGCGCCGGAAAACGGCAGTAGCGGGCACCGGTACGCGATGGAACACTGGGAGGGTGACCGCTCCACCGGCCCGCATCAAGGCTCCCGGCGCACGGACCGTCCCCGTGGCCGCAGCGCTCCTCCTCGGCGCGGCCGTTGCGCTGAGCGGATGCGGCCGGCTCGCCGAACAGATCGACGCCGCGGAATCCCAGCCCCCGACCGCTCCCGCCGCCGGCCCGCTGGCCACCGCTCCGGTGGTGCCGTCGCCGTCGCCGGTGCCGGCGACGTCCGCAGCCGCACCGTCGTCGGCTCCGGCACCCCCGCCGACGCCGGTGCCGACCAAGGCCCCCGAGCTTTCCCTGACCCAGAGCCAGCAGTCCCTGCCGGCCGAGGTGGTGAAGGCCTGCGGCAGCATGCTGACCGGCACGCTCCCGGAACGGCTGCCCGCCGCGGAGGCGGGTGCCTGCGTCGAAGCCTCGATGCGGGCCGGCACCGGTGCACTGCAGAGCCTGTCGACCCGTGCCACCGGCCTTCCCGCCGGAGAACACACCGCGGCACTGAGCACGGCGCCCGAGTTCGGCCTGCACCTGCGCAACGAGGAGCATGGGGTGGAGGTCATCGTCAGCGGCGGCGAGGGGTACCTGCTCACCCCGAAGGGCGGAACACCGGCCGACCCCGAGGGCGGGCCGGAGGAGCGCTTCGCCGCGGTCCTGGTGGAGGCGGCCTCGGCCACCGCCGACCCCGCAGCCGTCGGCGCCCTGCTGGCGGACTCCGGAGAGTTCCTGGTGACGCCGCGCAGCGAAAGGGACGGCATGCTCTACACCCGGCTTTCGGCCGTGTCCGGGCCCGAACTGCAGGGCGTCAAGATGGCCACCCTGGACATAGAACTCGACGAACTGATGCGCCCGGCGCACCTGAGCGTCAGCGGCTTCGAACACGAGATCCTCACCTCGGTGGAGGTCGGATTCTCCAAATGGGGCACCCCCCAGGTCGTTACGCCCCCCGCTTTAGCGCAGCTGGGCGGTTTGCGCTAGGATTACTAGCTGGTCCCGATGGACCGTTTCCGCTTTCAATCCCAGTGCCTGGCAAAATCCAGGCAACCAGAGAAGGTATTCCTGTGAAGTCTGATATCCACCCCCAGTACCACGCCGTCGTTTTCCGCGACCTCGCCTCCGATAAGTCGTTCCTGACGAAGTCGACGGCCACGTCCAAGAAGACCATCGAATGGGAAGACGGAAACACCTACCCGCTGATCGAGGTGGAAATCTCCTCGGAGTCCCACCCGTTCTACACCGGCAAGCAGCGGATCATGGACTCCGCCGGCCGCGTGGAGCGCTTCAACGCCCGCTTCAAGGGCTTCGGCAAGAAGTAGTTCCGGCTCTTCTCAGCACCTCAGTTTCGACAGTGAAGCCACGCGCGCACGACGCCGTGGCTTCACTGCGTTAAGCCAACCAAGCAGGAGGAACCCGCGATGGGACAGGGTCAGGACACGACCGGCGGAGGCCGCCGACACGGCGAGTACAAGACGCCGGGGGGCAAGCTGACCGCCGTCGACCTCGCGGTGGTGGACGGGCGCCTGGCCCAGGTGTCGGTGAACGGCGACTTCTTCCTCGAGCCGGACGAGGCCCTCGACGACATCAACGCCGCCCTCGAGGGCCTGCCGGTCGACACGCCCCCGTCCGAACTGGCGGAGGCCGTCCGGGCCGGGCTCGACCCCTCGGCCCGGCTCTTCGGGTTCTCCCCGGAGGCCGTGGCCACCGCCGTGCGCCGCGCTCTGGGACGCTCCACGGGCATTGCCGACCACACGTGGGAGATCGTCCCACCGACGCCGCTGAGCACCGCCATGCACGTCGCCATGGACGAAGTGCTCACCCGCGACGTCGGGGACGGGCGCCGCAACCCCACCCTGCGGTTCTGGGAGTGGGAGTCGCCCTCGGTCGTGATCGGCAGCTTCCAGTCGGTGCGCAACGAGGTTGACCCCGACGGCGTCGCGCGCCACGGGGTGAGCGTGGTGCGCAGGATCAGCGGCGGCGGCGCCATGTTCATGGAGCACGGCAACGCCATCACCTATTCGCTGTACATCCCGCAGACGCTTGTCGACGGCATGAGCTTCGCTGATTCGTACCCGTTCCTCGACGCCTGGGTGATGGAGGCCCTGGCCACCCTCGGCATTAAGGCCTGGTACCAGCCGCTCAACGATATCGCCACCGACCTGGGCAAGATCGGCGGGGCGGCGCAGAAGCGGCTCGCCAACGGCGGGATGCTGCACCATGTCACGATGAGCTACGACATCGACGCCGACAAGATGCTCGAGGTGCTGCGCATCGGCAAGGAAAAGCTTTCCGACAAGGGCACCAAGAGCGCCAAGAAGCGCGTCGACCCGCTCCGGCGCCAGACCGGGCTGGCCCGCGAGGAGATCATCGCAGTGATGATCGAAACCTTCCGCCGCCGCTTCGGCGCCGTCGACGCCGGCCTGAGCGAGGACGAGCTGCGGCGCGGTGCCGAACTTGTCGAGGAGAAGTTCGGCACCGAGGAGTGGCTCTACCGGGTGCCGTAGGCCTGGGCGGTCAGGGAGCGCAGCAGGTGGTCGCGCTCCTCCACCAGGATGCGCCGGAGCGCACCCGGGGCGTCCGGGTTGGCAGAGAGCCAGCCGTCCGTGGCCAGCAGCACCGGGTGCTCCTCCGGGCGCCCCTGGAGGTCCTGGCGGCCGGGGTAGAGGCCGCGCACCACGCGGGTGGCCATCTCGATGCCCCGGGCCTCCCATACCTCCCTGAGCGCCTCGAAGTACGGTCCGTTGTAGGGAGCCGTCAGCTCCGGCCCGCCGAGGGTGAATCCCTCGATGGTGGCACTGAGCAGTTCGTTCGACAGCCGGGTCCCGAACACCGCCTCGCGCCAGGCGAGGTCCTTCACCGCGGCGTCCGGCACGGCCGAGCAGGCCAGCGTGAACGCCGCCTTGCCCGACGCCGTCTTGTCGCGGGCCAGCTCGGCCTCCAGCTCGTCGACGGGCGCAAGGCCCTGCGCGGCCAGTGCGGCAAAGAACATCCAGCGCAGTTCGTCATCAAGGACCAGCCCCGGGACGCTGTCGGTGCCGTCGAGCAGGCCGCGCAGCACGGCAGCAGCGGAGCCGGTGCTCCGCCCGGCCGCGGCGAGGGCCCGCGCCCACGCCAGCTGCAGGTCCGAGCCCTCCGCGGCGTCCCGCAGGCCCTGCTCCAGGAAGCGGGCGTAGCGTTCGCGCAGCGCCGCCCGTCCGTCGGGTGCGGTGTAGCGTTCGACGGCGGTGCCGGCGTTCTGCAGCAGCACCTGCAGCACCCCGACGCCCGGTTCGGCCGGTGCGGCCAGTTCGACGGCGCCGAGGTAGTCGGCGGCGGCCAGGTCGGCATCCCGGGTGCTCGACCAGAGGGCGGAGAGGCAGATGGCGCGGGCCAGCGGGTCGGAGATCCGGTCCACCGACCGCAGCAGCGTGGCCAGGGAGCGGGGGTCGAAGCGCAGCTTGGCGTAGGTGAGGTCCTCGTCGTTGACCAGCAGCAGGTCCGGCTGGGTCCGGCCCATGAGCCCGTCCAGCGGGGCCGAAGCGCCCGTCACCTCGACGGCGTGCGACTCGGTGCGGACCAGTGAGCCGTCGCCGTCGTAGCTGTAGAAGCCGACGCGCAGGGAGTGGGGGCGGGGCTCGGGCACCCCGGTGATGGGGTCGAGCGCGTCCTGCTGGATCGCCGCGGCGGTGTAGACGCCGTCCACGACGGATACCTCCGCGGTGAGCGCGGGCACCCCGGAGGTCTGCAGCCACTGCCGGGCCCAGGCCGTCATGTCCTGCCCCGAGGCCTCGCTGAGGGCGCCGAGCAGGTCCGCCAGGGTGGTGTTGCCGAAGGCATGCGCCCGGAAGTACTTCCTGGCCGCCTCGGTGAAGGCGTCGAAGCCGACGTAGGCGACCAGCTGCTTGAGCACCGAGGCGCCCTTGGCGTAGGTGATGCCGTCGAAGTTCTGCTTCGCCGCCTCCAGGTTGGGGATGTCCGCCACGATGGGGTGGGTCGTCGGAAGCTGGTCCTGAACGTACGCCCAGGCCTTGCGCTTGTTCGCGAAGCTCACCCACGAGGTCTTCCACTCGGTGGCCTCGGCCACGCCGAGGGCACCCATGTAGTCGGCGAAGGACTCCTTGAGCCACAGGTCGTCCCACCAGGTCATGGTGACGAGGTCGCCGAACCACATGTGCGCCATCTCATGCAGGATGGTGTTCGCCCGCGCCTCGTACTGGGCGGCCGTGGCCGCGGAGCGGAACACGTAGTTCTCGGTGAAGGTCACCAGGCCCGGGTTCTCCATCGCCCCGAGGTTGTACTCGGGAACGAAGGCCTGGTCGTACTTGCCGAATGGATAGGGGTAGTCAAAGAGGCCGTGGAAGAAGTCCAGCCCGCGGCGCGTGGTGTCGAAGATCGCCTCGGGGTCGAAGGCGGACGCCAGCGACCGGCGGCAGTAGAGCCCGAGCGCAATTTCGGGCGAGCCGGTGCCGTCCGCGCCGGTCCAGGATCCGGCGACGTGGTGGTAGGGGCCGGCGAGCACCGTGGTGATGTAGGTCGAAATGCGCTCCGTGGGCGCGAACTCCCAGCGCAGCGCCCCAGCGGACACCGGGGCGGGGGCACCCACCGCCGGGGCGTTGGAGGCGACCGTCCAGGCCTCCGGCGCCGTCACGGTGAAGGTGAAGGCGGCCTTCAGGTCGGGCTGCTCGAAGTTGGCGAAGACCCGGCGGGCGTCGGCGGGCTCGTACTGGGTGTAGAGGTAGGTCCGGCCGTCGGCGGGGTCGACGAAACGGTGCATCCCCTCGCCACTGCGGCTGTAGAGCGCGGTGCCGCGCACGGTGACGGTGTTCGTCTCGAGCAGGTCCGGAAGGTGGATGCGTGAACCGTCGACGGCGGCGGCCACGTCGAGGGTCCTCCCGTTGAGGAGCACTTCGTTGACGCCGCCGTGGATGAAGTCGAGGAACGTGGACGCGCCCGGGGTGCCACAGCGGAACACCACGGTGGACTCGCTGGGAAACCCCTCCACCGCGGGGTCTTCGGCGCCGCTGAGGTCGAGCCTCACCTCGTAGCGTTCGACCCGGATCAGCTGGGAGCGGGCGGCGGCCTCGTCACGGAGCAGGTTCTCGTTGCGCATCCGGTTATTCAATCACGCGCCGCGCACCGGCAGGCACGGCGGGTCGTGGTGGAATCGACGCATGGACACCACAATTCCCGGGGACGAACCCACTCCGAGCGTGCAGATCGACGCCGACCGCCTGGAGGCGAACATCACCGCCATGGCCTCGGCCACGCGGGCCCGCGGGGTGGCGCTGCGTCCCCACGCCAAGACACATAAGATCGCCGAGATCGCCGCGCTCCAGCTGGCGGCGGGCGCCGTCGGGCTCACCGTGGCCACCGTCGGCGAGGCGGAGGTCTTCGCCGGGGCCGGGGTGGAGGATCTCTTCATCGCCTATCCGCTGTGGGTTGACCAGGCGAAGGGCGACCGGCTGCGCCGGCTCGCGTCGGCGGCGCGGATCACCGTGGGCGTGGATTCCGCCGAAAGCGCCACCGCCCTGGCACGCAGCCTCGGTTCGGCCGTCGGCGCCGTCGCCGTGCGCGTTGAGGTCGACAGCGGCCACCACCGCAGCGGCGTGGCGCCCGGGGACGCCGCTACCGTGGCCGTGGCCGCCGCGGACGCCGGACTCGAGGTGACCGGAGCCTTCACCTTCCCCGGCCACAGCTATGCCCCCGGAATGCCCCTCACGGCGGCACGGGACGAGGACGCGGCGTTGGGCGTGGCGGCCGCCGGGCTCCGTGCCGAGGGCTTCGCCGCCGCGGAGCTGAGCGGCGGCTCGACCCCCTCGGCACTGATGGGAGGAGGCACCGCCACCGAGCTGCGCCCGGGGGTCTACGTGTTCGGCGATGCGCAGCAGTGGGAGCTCGGCACGACCGGCCCCGGCGACATCGCGCTCACCGTGGCGGCCACCGTGGTCAGCCACCACCGGCGTACCCCGGGGGAGCCGGGGCACCTCCTGCTCGATGCCGGCAGCAAGGTCCTCGGCAGCGACCGGGCGGCCTGGGCCACCGGCTACGGCAGGCTGCTGGAGCACCCGGAGGCCCGGATCGTCGCCCTCTCCGAGCACCACGCCACGGTGCAGTGGCCGGCCGGTGAGCCCCTGCCGGCCCGCGGCACCCGGCTGCGCGTGGTCCCCAACCACGTCTGCCTGCCGGTGAACCTGGTGGACGAGGTGCAGGTGGTCCGGGACGGCGCGGTCATCGACCGCTGGGTGGTCGCCGCCCGGGGCCGGAACAGCTGACCGGCCCCGGGGAACTGCGTGGTCCGCGGCTCAGTCCGCGGGGATGATCTGGCCCTTGCTCAGGATGGTCAGCCCGGACTCGGTCACGGCGAAGCCGCGGCTGAGGTCGAGTTCACGGTCCACGCCGATGCGTGCCCCGGCCGGGATCTTCACGTTCTTGTCGATGATCGCGCGGCGAACGATGGCGCCTGGGCCGATGCTCACCTTGTCCATCAGCACCGAATCGCTCACCTCCGCGTTCTCCTCCACGAAGACGTCGGTGGCGAGGATCGAACCCTGAACGGTGCCGCCCGAGATGACGACGCCTGCCGAGACGATCGAGTCGTGGGCAGCCCCGGACCGGCCGGTGGCGCTGCGCACGAACTTCGCCGGAGGCGACACGCTCTGGCGGGTGTAGATCGGCCACTGCAGGTTGTACAGGTTGAACAGGGGCAGCGGAGAGATCAGGTCCATATTGGCCTCGTAGTAGGAATCCATCGTCCCCACGTCACGCCAGTACTGGCGGTCCCGGTCGGTCGAACCCGGGATGAGGTTGGTGGTGAAGTCGTAGACGGCGGCGTCGTTGCGGTCGACGAAGTGGGGAATGATGTCCCCGCCCATGTCGTGCTTGGTGTCGAGCCGGGCGGCGTCCTCCTCGAGGGCTTTGACCAGCGCGTCGGCGGTGAAGACGTAGTTGCCCATCGAGGCGAGGAAGCTGTTGGGGTCATCGGGCAGGCCCGGGGTGGTCTTCGGCTTCTCGACGAACGCGGCGATGCGGGTCGGATCCTGCTGGTCGACCTCGATGACGCCGAACTGGTCCACGAGGTTCATGGGCTGGCGCACCGCGGCGACGCTGACGGAGGCTCCGGATTCGACGTGTGCGTTGACCATCTGCTCGAAGTCCATGCGGTACACGTGGTCGGCGCCGATGACCACGACAATGTCTGGCTGGGCGTCGTGGATGAGGTTGAGGGACTGGTAGATCGCGTTGGCACTGCCGAGGAACCAGCTCTTGCCGCGGCGCTGCTGCGCCGGCACCGAGGCGATGTACTGCTGGAGCTGGGTTGACATCCGCCACGTCTCGGAGACGTGCCGGTCGAGGCTGTGCGACTTGTACTGCGTGAGCACCACAATCTGCAGGTAGCCGGAGTTCACCAGGTTCGAGAGGGCAAAGTCGATCAGCCGGTAGCTCCCGGCGAACGGCACGGCCGGCTTGGCCCGGTCCGCAGTGAGGGGCATCAGGCGTTTGCCCTCGCCACCTGCCAGTACAACCGCCAGAACTTTCTTAAGTGCCACGGGTAACCCCCTTTGAGTATTCCAACGTGTCGGTCCAATTCTGTTCACACTAGAGGACTGCGGCCTCCTGCACTACGTTGGGGGAGTGCGAGTAGATATTGTCTCCAAGGAATTCCCCCCAGAAATCTATGGCGGGGCAGGTGTCCACGTTGCGGAACTGAGCCGCGTGCTGGCCGGACAGGTGAATCTGAACGTCCACTGTTTCGGCGCGGAACGGCCCTCCGACTACCACGGGGCGCGGGTGCGCACCTACGGCGTGCCCCCGGGGCTGGCCGGGGCGAACGCCGCCGTGCAGACCCTCGGAACGGACCTGGAGATGCTCGGGAACATCGGCGGCGCCGACCTCGTCCACTCCCACACCTGGTACGCGAACATGGCCGGGCACCTCGCCTCCCTGCTCCACGGCATCCCGCATGTGCTCAGCGCCCACAGTCTTGAGCCGCTGCGGCCCTGGAAGGCCGAGCAGCTCGCCGGTGGGTACGCGCTGTCCTCCTGGGCGGAAAAGACCTCGTATGAGGCCGCCGCGGCGGTGATCGCCGTGTCGGCGGGGATGCGCGCCGACATCCTGCGCAGCTATCCCGCCGTCGACCCGTCGAAGGTGCACGTGGTGCACAACGGCATCGACGTCTCCGAGTGGGTGCGCGACGAGGACGACGACGCCGTGCGGGCCTTCGGCATCGACCCGGACCGTCCGAGCGTGGTCTTCGTGGGGCGCAATACCCGCCAGAAGGGCGTGCCCTACCTGCTCCGGGCGGCCGCACAGCTGCCTGCGGACGTGCAGCTGGTCCTGGTCCTCGGCGCGGCCGACACTCCGGAGCTCGCGGCCGAGACAGAGAAGCTGATCAACGAACTCCGGGACCGGCGCGGCTCGGTGGTGCTCATCGAGCGGATGCTGCCGAGGCGCGAAGTGGTCCAAATCCTGAGCCATGCCACGGTGTTCGCGTGCCCGTCCATCTACGAGCCGCTGGGCATCGTGAACCTCGAGGCGATGGCCTGCGGCGCGGCCGTCGTGGCCAGCGCCACCGGCGGAATCCCCGAGGTGGTCGAGGACGGCGTCACCGGGACCCTCGTTCCGCTCGAACAGGTCTCCGACGGCACCGGGACGCCCCTTGACCCCGAACGCTTTGTGTCGGACTTCGCCGCCGCGCTGACCGCGCTGGTCGCCGACCCGGTGACGGCGCGCCGGATGGGCGAGGCCGGCCGGACCCGCGCCGAGCAGCACTTCGCGTGGAATTCCATCGCCGAGGCGACCCTCGAGGTGTACCGCAGCGTGCTGTGAAGTCGAAAAGCCCCTGTCCGCCGGGCGGACAGGGGCTTTTCGACTTCCGGCGGAACCGGCCGGTCAGGCTGAGGACTTCTCCGGCACCTGCCGTGCCTTGCGCGGTGAGCTCTTGCCCCGCGTCTTGGCCTGCTCCGCCTGCCGGGCCAGCAGGGTCTTCTCTTCGATCGGGGAACCGCTGCTTGCCCGCACCGCCCGCGCGTGCGCGTCGGCCTCGTCCTGGCGCTGCTTCTCGGCTCCGGTGGCGATTGCGGCGCGGAGGTGTTCGGGTCCGTAGCCGAAGGCCTCGACCAGGTCCAGGGCGTGCGGGCGGAGTTTGGCGAGCAGCCGGTTGATGTAGGGCGTGAGGGTCCGGGCCCGCTGCGAGGAGAGCCGGCCGTTCATCAGGTACCAGGCGAGGTTCCGCTCCAGCAGGCACAGCCCGAACAGGTCGCGCAGCCAGGTCAGCACCTGCCGGGTTCCGGGCTCCTCGACCCGGTGCAGCGCCGCCGTGAACGCCTCCCACTGCAGCAGCTCGGCGTGCGCGCGGGCCGTTTCGATCAGTTCGTGCTGGTGTTCATTGAACAGGGCGGCAGCCTTGGCCTGCGGCAGAGTCCCGGCCCCCCGCAGGGCGCCGGCGAGTTCGGCCACCATGGTGCCGACCCGGTCCGAGAGCAGCCCGTGCTGGGTTGCCTCGTCGCGCAGGGCGATCGCCGACTTCTTTTCGGAGCCGGTGTCCACGACGGTCTGCACCACACGGCGGAGCCCGGAGCGGTGCACCGTCCGCCCCGCGGCCTGGGAGACCGCATAGCGCGCGAGGACGCCGAAGTCCATGCCCTTGAACTCGCGGGCATAGTCCGTCAGCAGGCGCTTGGCGACGAGCTGGAGCAGGACGTTGTTGTCACCTTCGAAGGTGGCGTAGACATCCATGTCCGCCCGCAGCGAGGTGAAGCGGTTCTCCGTGAGGAACCCGGCGCCGCCGCAGGCCTCCCGGCACTCCTGCAGCGTGTCAAGGGCCAGCCAGGTGGACAGCGGCTTGTAGGCTGCGGCGAGGGTCTCGAGGTCCTGACGGTCGGCGTCGGTGTCGGAGGTGCCCGAGAACACGCCATCGAACTTCTCAAGCAGCTCCTCATGGGCGAACGACGCCGCGTAGGTGGCGGCCAGGCGCGGCAGGAGGCGCCGCTGGTGGCGCTGGTAGTCGAGGATGACCTCTTCGGAGAGGTCCGAGGACGCGTTGAACTGGCGCCGCTCTGAGGCGTAGGTGATGGCGGTCTTCAGCGCGAGCTTGCTCACCGCGACAGCCGCGCCGTCCAGGGACACGCGGCCCTGAACGAGTGTGCCGAGCATGGTGAAGAAGCGGCGGCCCGGCGAGGCGATGGGTGAGCTGTAGGTGCCGTCGGGGGCGACGCTGCCGTACCGGTTCAGCAGGTGCGTCCGGGGCACCCGGACATTCTCGAAGTGGAGCCGGCCGTTGTCGATGCCGTTCAGGCCGCCCTTGAGGCCGTCGTCCTCGCCGCCGATCCCGGGCAGGAAGGCGCCGTCGGCGTCGCGCAGTTCGACGTAAAAGGCATGCACCCCGTGATTGACTCCCAGGGTGATGAGCTGGGCGAAGACGACGGCGGCGCGGCCGTCGACGGCGGCGTTGCCGATGTAGTCCTTCCACGCCGCGCGGAAGGGGGTGTTCAGGGTGAAGGATTCATCCTCGGGGGAGTAGACGGCGGTCGTGGCGATGCTTGCCACGTCCGAGCCGTGCCCGGTCTCCGTCATGGCGAAGCAGCCCGGGATCTCCATGTTCATGATGCCGGGCAGCCACGCCTCGTGGTGCTCCTCGGTGCCCAGGTGGAGCACCGCGGCGCCGAACAGGCCCCACTGGACGCCGGCCTTGATCTGCAGGGAGGGATCGGCGACCACGAGTTCCTCGAACCCTGCGACGTTGCCGCCGTGGTCGTCGTGCCCGCCGAGCGAGGTCGGGAAGGCCCTGTGCACCGCCTGGTTCTTCACCAGGTAGTGGAGCTGGTCGAAGCAGCGGCTGCGGTGCTCGGCCGAGGTGAGCCCTTCGATCTTGTGCACTTCGGGGCGCCCGGCGAGCTCCCGGGCGGTCCGGCGTACCGACGCCCATTTCCCGAGGAGCAGCTCCCCGAGCACGGCGGGGTCGAGGACGGCGGCGTCGTTGTCGGTGATGGTGCCCGCTGCGGGAACCTCGCGCCGGAGGGCGGCTGCTGTCTGCGTCATGAGTTGTCCTTTGCAGGGGAGGTGGTGGAGTCCGGTGCCGGGCGGGACGGTTGCCCGGTCGGCACCTGGTGGCTGATGCCTTCGAAGAGCCAGTCGGTCAGCTGGTCGGCGAGCTGCTCCACACCGGGCTTGCCCGGGCCGGCGGGGGTCGCGAGCCACAGCTCACCGGCGGAGCGGACCATGCCGATGGCGGCCCGGGGCCAGTACACGAGCCTTGGGTCGGCGGGGCCGCTCAGGTGGGGAGAAGACCGCAGGTAGGCCCGCATGGGGCGGGCCAGCATCTCGGTGACAGCCTCGAGGAAATGGGTCAGGGGGTCGGCGGGCCGGGCCTCATCGGCAGGGCCGGCGGCGAGGTCTGCCGGACCGACCCGTGTGACGAACGCGTACACGTTCGGTGAGGTCTGCGCCATCTGCAGGTAGACGGAGATCATGGCGCGCAGGCCCTCGCGCGGCGTCTGGGCCTGCCGTGCCGCCGCAAGGATCTTCTGCTGCATCTGGCCCGTGACGACCTCGGCCATGGCCTGCTGCAGGCCGGTCTTGTCACCGAAGTAGCGGTAGTACACGGACTTGGAGGTGTCGGCCGCCGCCGCGATGTCCTCCATGGACGCACCGTGGCCGAGGGTGTCGACGGCGCGGCGGGCGGTGCTGATCAGCGCGCGCCGGCGCTCGGCACGGTGTTCCTCCCACCGGCTGGACCGCCCGTCGGGCACCGTCCCCGTTCCGGCGGGCACGGCGGAAACCGTTGACGAAGTGTTCATGATACTCAGCGTATCAGGTACGCTGGGTATCGGTAATCCACCACCACCACCAGGAGATCCCTCATGTCGAACCAGCCAGGAGCAGGCGCGGGCACCACCACCGTCCGCAACGCCGTCGTCATCGGCGGCAACCGCATTCCCTTTGCGCGCTCGGGCGGGGCCTACGCCCATTCGTCGAACAAGGACATGCTCATTGCGGCCCTCGACGGCCTCGTCGCGCGGTTCGGCCTGCAGGGCGAACGCGTCGGCGAAGTGGCAGCAGGCGCCGTCCTCAAGCATTCCCGGGACTTCAACCTCACCCGCGAGGCGGTGCTGGGCTCCGCCCTCTCCGCGCACACCCCTGCCTACGACCTTCAGCAGGCCTGCGCCACCGGCCTTGAGACCGTTGTGGGCCTCGCCAACAAGATCAAGCTGGGCCAGATCGACTCAGGCATCGCCGGCGGCGTCGATTCGGCCTCCGACGCGCCGATCGTGGTCAGTGAGGGCCTGCGCCGGGTGCTTCTCGACCTCTCCCGGGCCCGCACGCCCAAGCAGAAGCTCGCCGCGGTCAGCAGGCTGCGCCCCCGGGACCTTGCACCGAACGCCCCCACCACCGGTGAACCCCGCACGGGGCTCTCGATGGGCGAACACCAGGCGCTGACCACCGCGGCCTGGGGTATCACCCGCGAGGCCCAGGACGAGCTGGCCTTTGCCAGCCATGCCAACCTCGCCGCGGCCTACGAGCGCGGGTTTTTCGAAGACCTGATGACCCCCTACCGCGGGCTCACCAGGGACGCGAACCTGCGCGCCGACACGTCGCTCGAGAAGCTGGCGAAGCTGAAGCCCGTATTCGGCGCCGGGCTCGATACGCCGGCCACCATGACGGCAGGCAACTCCACGCCCCTGACCGACGGCGCCGCCGTCGTCCTGCTCGGCTCGGAGGACTACGCCCGGGCCAACAACCTGCCGATGCTCGCGAATGTCGTCGACGCCGAAGCCGCCGCCGTGGACTTCGTGAGCGGCCAGGAGGGCCTGCTGATGGCCCCCGTCTACGCGATGCCGCGGCTGCTCCAGCGCAACGGGCTGCACTTCGACGACTTCGACTTCTTCGAGATCCATGAGGCCTTCGCCTCAACGGTGCTCAGCTCCATCGCCGCGTGGGAGAGCGAGGAGTTCTGCCGGACCCGGCTCGGCCTCGACGGAGCGCTCGGCAAGATCGATCGATCCAAGCTCAACGTCAACGGTTCCTCACTGGCCGCCGGCCACCCCTTCGCCGCCACCGGCGGGCGGATCGTGGCCTCCCTGGCCAAGGCGCTGGCTGAGAAGGGCTCGGGCCGCGGCCTGATCTCCGTGTGCGCCGCCGGCGGGCAGGGTGTCGTTGCCATTCTCGAGGCGCGCTGAGGTGGCGGATACCTACCTCGGCCTCGTCAACACGCCGCTGCCGGGCAAGCTGGCCAAGACGCTGGGGCTGCCGCGCCCGGCGGTGCTGCGCCGCTACACCCCCGGCGGCCCGCTCGTCCCCGGCCCGGTGCTGATCCTGGGCAGCGGCCCGGGTGCCGACACCCTCGCGGAGGCCCTGCTCGGCTGGGACCAGGACGTCCGCCGGCACCTGCGCCCGGGGGAGAAGCTCGGAGCGGTGGTCGTGGCCCTCGATGCGGTGTCGCGTCCGGAGGACCTGGGTGCGCCCCTGCTCGAGCTCGGCCAGGCGGTCCGCGCCCTGCTGCCCGGCGGGCGGGTCGTCTCCCTTGCCCGGCCGGCGGAGGAAGCCGGGGACCCGGCCACCGCCGCCGCCCGCCAGGGGGTGGACGGCGCCGTGCGTTCGGTTGCCAAGGAGCTGCGGGCCGGTGCCACCGCCAACGGGATCGTGCTTAGGGACGGGGCGGCGGCGGACAGCCCAGGTGCCCTGGGGGCCCTGCGGTTCCTGCTCTCCGGCCGCAGCGCCTACGTCGACGGCCAGTTCCTGCGGGTCTCCGCTGTGCCCGCGCCGGAGGAGCCGGCCGACGCCGGTGCTCCGCTGGCCGGCAGGACCGCCGTGGTGACCGGCGCTGCGCGGGGCATCGGGGCGAAGATCGCCGAGGTCCTGCACCGGGACGGGGCGAAGGTCGTCGTCGTCGACGTGCCCGCGGCAGGTGAGCAGCTTGCGGCGGTCGCCAACCGGGTCGGGGGAACGGCACTCCAAGCGGACATCACCGCCGCCGACGCCGCCGCCCGGATCCTGGCCCACGTGAAGGAGCGCCACGGCACCCTCGACATCTTCGTGCACAACGCGGGCATCACCCGCGACAAGCTCCTCGCCAATATGGACCCGGCACGGTGGAACGCGGTCATCGCCGTCAACATCTCCTCGCAGCTGCGCATCAACGACGAGCTGCTTGCCTCCCCGGTGTTCTCACCCGAGGGCCGGATCATCAGCCTCGCCTCGACCAGCGGCATCGCGGGAAACCGCGGACAGAGCAACTACGCTGCCTCCAAGGCCGCGGTGATCGGCATGGTCCGTGCCACCGCCGCCTCGTTCGATGGGTCGAGCCGCACGATCAACGCCGTCGCCCCCGGGTTCATCGAAACCGACATGACCGCGAAGATGCCGGTGCTCACCCGTGAGGCGGCCCGCAGGCTCAGCAGCCTGCAGCAGGGCGGGCAGCCGGTGGATGTGGCCGAGACCATCGCGTTCCTTGCCTCCGGCCCGGCCGGCGGCATCAACGGCCAGGTCATCCGGGTCTGCGGACAGAACCTGGTGGGAGCATGAACGAGGTCGTCCTGCCGGCCATGCCGGCGCTGGCGGGCCTTTACCGGCAGGCGGCCCTCGGCTCGGTGCTGCGGCGGGCCGGCCGGCGCAGCCCCGCGTCGGCGCTGCCGGGAGTCCGCCACCGTGCCTCCGGCGGCCCCGTGGACCGGGAGCGGCTCACCGCCTTCCAGCATCTTGTCGGACAGGCGGCGCGCGACGTCGTCCCCTCGGCCCACGTCCACACGCTTGCCTTCCCCGTCGCCATGAGCGTCATGGCCCGCCCGGACTTCCCGCTCCCGCTGTTGGGAATGGTCCACCTGAGCAATACGGTGGTGCAGACCCGGGCGCTGCGCGTCGGGGAGAATTTCGAATCGGTGGCCTACGCCGAAAAGCTGAGCCCACACCGGTCCGGAACCACGGTGGAGCTCGTCACCGAGGTGTCGGTGGACGGCGAACGGATCTGGACGGGCCGCTCGGTCTATCTCGCCCGCGGCGTCCGGACCGTCTCCGGCCGGGAGGAACATCCGGCGCCCGCACCGGACGGATCCCCGGGGGCGGGCCCGGCGGCGGGTGCCGACAGTCGGGACGCGGCCCTGCCGGGGAGCGGGGACACCTTCACCCCGCCGGTGCCCACGGCACAGTGGCACCTGGCCTCCGACACCGGCCGGGCCTACGCCGCCGTGTCCGGGGACTGGAATCCGATCCACCTGAGCGCGCCCTCGGCACGGCTGCTGGGAATGAAGCGCGCCATCGCACACGGTGTATATCTTGCCGCGCGCATGGTGGAACTGGCGGAGCCGGCGGCGCCGGACGCGCTGTCGTGGCGCGTGAACTTCCTGTCCCCGGCCCTCCTCCCGGGCACGCTCGCCGTCGCCGTCCGTCCCGGGGAGGCCTCCGGCGGATCCGTCGGGCGCACCGAGGTCATCGGCTGGACGCCAGGAGCGAAGCGGCCGTCCTTCACCGGATGGGTCACTGCGCAGGCGGTGGACCCGGCGTCGCCCTAGACTAGGCCCATGGTTGACGATCCGCTCATGCAGCGCGCCCGCGAACTCGACGACAAGGACCCGCTGGCCGGGTACCGTGACCTCTTCATCTCGGACGACGCCGACGGCATTGCCGCGTACCTCGACGGAAACTCCCTCGGCCGCCCCCTCGCGGCAACCGAACAGAGCCTTGCCGATTTCGTTCGGCACCAATGGGGATCCCGCCTGATCCGCGGCTGGGATGAGGGCTGGCTCGAACTGCCCGAACGGATCGGTGACCGGCTGGGGAGCATTGTCCTGGGCGCGGCCCCCGGGCAGTGCATCGTCGCCGACTCCACGAGCGTGCTGCTGTACAAACTGGGGCGCGCCGCGGTCTCCGCCAGGCCTGGCCGCACCGAAATTGTGATCGACCGTGACAATTTCCCCACCGACCGGTTTCTGATGGAGTCCATCGCCCGCGAGCGCGGCCTCACCGTTCGGTGGCTTGAGGTTCCCTACGACGGCGGGGCGAGCGCCGAGGCCGTCACCGGCGTCGTCGGGCCCTCGACCGCCCTCGTGGTGCTGAGCCACGTGGCGTACCGGTCCGCCCACGCGGCCGACGTTCCCGGCATCACCTCGGTGGTCCACGACGCCGGGGCCCTGGTGTTGTGGGACCTGAGCCACTCGGTGGGTTCGGTGCCCCTCGAACTCGACGCCTGGGGAGTCGATTACGCGGCCGGCTGCAGCTACAAGTACCTCAATGGCGGCCCCGGCGCCCCGGCGTGGGCGTACGTCGCCGCACGGCACCTGGATTCCTTCGACCAGCCCATCCAGGGCTGGCTCGGCAGCGCCGATCCCTTCGCCATGGGCGGGTCTTACGAACCGGCGCCGGGGATCCGCAGGATCGTGTCCGGCACTCCGCCCATCCTCGGCATGCTCGCGCTGCAGGACATGCTCGATGTGCTGGAGAAGGCCGGCATCGGGGCGGTGAGGGAGAAGTCGGTGGCCCTGACCGGTTTCACCATCGAGGCCGTCGACGCCCTCCTGGGCCCGGCCGGAGTGGTGGTGGCCTCGCCGCGTGTGCCGGGTGAGCGCGGCGGCCACATCACCATTGACCATCCGAAGTTCGCCACCATGGTGCCCGGCCTCTGGGAGCAGGGCATCATCCCCGATTACCGGAACCCCTCGGGCATCCGGCTGGGCCTGTCCCCGCTGACCACGACATTCGAGGAGACATTGGTCGGGATCCTCGCCATCGCCGACAAAATGGGTGCGAAAAGGGCCGGGCCTGTCGTTCGTTGACCTACACGGACTATTGTGGGGCTATTGCCCGGACCGGCGCCGGGCGCCCTGAAGGGGGCGGCTGATCAGTGCGGACAAGTGGAGGCAAGGGCATGGCTGAGGACGTGGGCGATCCATCCACCCAGCGGGTAGGTACCCTGCTCCAGGACATGGTGCTCGACAGCACCGATGTCGAGGAGTTCCTGACGGAACTGGTGAAGCTCGCGGCCGCAACGTTCGAGGGGCGGCACGGGGAGATGCTGTGCGGTGTGACCCTTCTGCGTCCCAAACGGGCGGGCACCGTGGCCAGCAGCAGCGAGCACGCCCGGAACATGGACGAAATCCAGTACAACTTCGAGGATGGGCCGTGCCTGCGCGCCGCCCGGGAGGAGAAGCTGGTCCACGTCCCGGACATCACCCAGGACAGCCGGTTCCCGGAGTACCGGGACGCCATCGCCGAGCACGGCATCCGCTCGATCCTCGGAGTTCCGATCCTCCTTGACGGTGACGCAAACGCGGGGCTGAACCTCTATTCGGACCACGTCGACGCGTTCGATGACGACGCCATCGCTGCGGCCGAAACCTTCGCGGACGAAGCGTCGAAGGCCCTGCGGCTGGCCGTGCGCATCGCCCGGCTGACCGAATCCGCCAACGACCTCAAGGCCGCGATGGAATCCCGGACCACCATCGACCTCGCCGTGGGGATCATCATGGGCCAGAACCGCTGCGGCCAGGATGAGGCGTTCGGAATCCTCCAGTCGGCCTCAAACACGCGGAACATGAAGCTGCGCGACGTCGCCACCGCCATCGTGGCCTCGACCGGGAAGTCCACGCCGAAAACCCACTTCGAGGTCTAGCCGCGCCCGGGCTCCTGCCCCGGGTCAGCCACGTCCCGCAAGGACCTGATGCGGGTACTGCGCCCCGCGGCCCTGAAAGTCGAGGATGGCCGGGTTGATTACCGCTCCGTCTCGGATTTCGATGGCGCGCCTCAGCGTCTCGTTGGCATCCCAGGCCGCCGGCCCCTCCAGAACCGGGCCGAGGAACGGCAGCAGCGCCTCGCTGATCTCCCAGGTGGCCGAGTCCCACAGGTAGGACGGGGTGTGGTCGACGGCGTAGTAGCGGACGTGGTCCCCGACCTCGAACACCGGTTCGGCGAACGAGGTGGGCCGGGCCCAGCTGAAGCCCATGCCCCGGTCACAGGAGACATCGATAATGAGGCTGCCAGCGGAGAACAGGGGAAGGTCGGCTTCCTGGAGGTACATCAGCGGCGCGTTGGGATTCTGCAGGGTGCAGTTCACCACCAGGTCATAACGGGCCAGGTAGGGGGCCAGGGGCACCCGGCCATCCTCAGTCAGGACCTCGCTCAGCTGCGGCTCCCCGGCGGTGGCTTCGATCTGGGCGATGCGGGCCGAGTGGATGGGTGAACCGACGGCCGCCACGCCCCGGTTCGTCAGGATCTGCACGTCGCTGACGCCGTGGGCGTTCAGGGCGGTGACGGCGCCCCGGGCGGTTGCACCGAAGCCGATGACCGCCGCGGTGAGCCTGCGGCCGTAGTCCCCGGTGAGGCCGGAGAGCTGCAGCGCGTGCAGGACCGAGCAGTACCCGGCCAGCTCGTTGTTCTTGTGGAAGACATGGAGGGAGAACCCGCCGTCCTCTGTCCAGTGGTTCATTGCCTCGAAGGCAATCAGCGTGAGCCGCTTGTCGATGGCCAACTGGGTGATCTCATGATCCTGGACGCAGTGGGGCCATCCCCAGAGCACCTGGCCGTCAGCCAGGGAGACGAGGTCGGACGCCTGCGGCTTGGGAAGCAGAACGACGTCGGAGGAGGCAATGATCTCCTCGCGCCTCAGCAGGGGCCCGACCAGCGGCTCCAACTGCGCATCGGAGAGACCGAACTGGACACCGTAGCCCTGCTCAACGCGCATCCGCCCTCGGATCTCGGCGTCGATCCGCTCGAAGTGGCGAGGGTGGAGGGGAAGCCGTCGTTCGTCAGGCTTGCTCGAGAGGGAAAGGACACCAAGGCGCAGTTTCGTCATGGTTCACGCCCTCCCGGTTCCGGCGGAGGCCGCAGGCGCAGGCTCCCGCGTTCCCGGTGGGGACGGAGTGCAGGGCATCGGTGAAACCGAGTGTGGGCAGGTCTGGATCATCGTTGCTCCCTAGGAGGAACCGTGGGGTTCCGTGCGTTGACACTACACCCAGCAGGGCGTGCTCCTGCACCGTCCTCTTCTCAGGGCGGCGCGGTGGGGCGCGCCTTCATTGCATCCATTGCTTCCCGGGCCTTCCGGGGCACGCCGGGGCCGTCCGAGGCGAAGTCCAGTAACCCGGATCTTCCCCGGAAGTCAATAGGTGTGCGTCCTACCGCTTCTGCGGGCGGCTTCTATACTTTCGGTGTGGCAATGTCGCTGCTGTTCGGTGTCGTGGCATCGAGCGCCCTGGTCATCGGGGCGCTCATCGGAGTGCGTTTCAACCTCCCCAAGCGGCTGCTGGCCATCCTCCTGTCCTTCGCCGCCGGTTCGCTGATCACTGCACTGGCCTTCGAACTGTTCGAGGACGCGTTCGAGCACGGCGGGATCTGGCGGGCCGCGATCGGGCTCGCCGCAGGGGCCATCGTCTTCACTGTCCTGAGCGCGCTGCTCGACCGCTGGGCCCAGGCCGGGTCGCAGGATACCCCGGCGGACGAATACCAGGGCAGCGCCAAGCTCGACACCGACTCCGCCGCCCAGGGCCATGCGCCCTCGAAGGCCTCGACCAAGGGGGCAGCGGGCCTGGCGCTGCTGGCGGCGGTGACCCTCGACGGCGTCCCCGAGAACGTGGCCCTGGGCGTCGCCCTGGGGGAGGGGACCGGCGGGCTGGCTCTGCTTGCCGCCATCTTCGTGTCGAACTTCCCGGAGGCCCTGGTGGGCGCGTCTTCGATGCGCGACCAGGGGAGGTCCTCGGCTGCGATCGTCGGCCTGTGGGTGGGATGTGCCGCGCTGCTGGTGATCGCCGTCCTCATCGGGGCCGGACCGCTGTCGGGCAGCGACCCCGAGACCATCTCCATTCCGCTTGCTTTTGCCGCCGGCGCGGTGATCGCTTCCCTGGCCGACACCCTGATGCCCGAGGCCTATGAGAACGGCGGGCCCGCCGTGGCGCTGAGCACCGCCGCGGGCTTCCTGCTGTCCTTCGTCCTCTCCCTCATGTGAGGAGGCGGGGACGTCGGGCCGTTCCGCAGGCACTTGTACTGTAGGGCGATGAGCGAAACGACCTTCCTGCGCAGCCCTCTGCTTTATACGGGAGCCCAGTATGCGGCGGCGGCACGAGTGCCCACCGGGGAGCACCTTATCTTCACGGCCGGGGCGTGTCCGCTGAATCCTGACGGATCGACGGCCGCCCTCGGCGACTACCGCGGGCAGGCGGCCAAGGTGATGGACAACCTTCACCTGGCGCTCGCCGCCGGCGGCGCCGACTTCTCCCATCTCGTTAAGACGACCGTCCTCGTGGCATCGAGCGACCGTGAGGACCTGGCCGGGGTCTGGAACGTCGTTCGGGCAAGGATGGGGGACCGGGACGTGCCGAGTACGCTTCTCGGCGTCGCGGTACTCGGATACCCGGACCAGCTGGTGGAGGTCGAGGCCATCGCTGCCCTTCCGGTCCCGGATCCCCTAACATTTGCGCCCTGACCGGCATCACTCCGACGCGCCCGTTCCGCCGGAGCCAGCCCGGTGTTTCGGCCGCGCCGGAGGCAGAGCGGCGTCCAGGGCTGACCGCACCCTTGGATCGAGTCCGCCCCCGCTTCGAATCTCATTGGCACAACCTAGCCCCTTTCGGTGGGCTCGCGGTGATGCTACGCGTCGACAGTGCCCACCCGCCAAGAACCGGCAGGCATAATGAGGCCCATGCAGCCACAGTGGAGTCCCCGGATCGGCTGGAACGACCTGCCCGCGCACGTCCGGGCCGGCGTCGAAGGAGTCCTTGGGGAACCCGTGGCCGAGTTTGCCGGCCAGCAGGGAGGATTCTCCCCCGGCAGCGCGGACCGGGTGGTGACCGCCACCGGCCGGCGGGCGTTCGTCAAGGCGGTGGGCCCTGCCCTGAACGCCGCCTCACCGGGCATTCACCGGAAGGAAGCTGCTGTCGCCGCCGTCCTGCCCGGGAACCTGCCCACGGCGTCCCTGATTGGCGCGTTCGACGACGGCGAATGGATTGCCCTCGTGCTCACCGACGTGGATGGACGCCACCCCCACCTTCCCTGGCAGTCCGACGAGGTGGGACTGGTCCTCGATGCCTTGCTGACGGTGGCCTGGACACCGGTCCTCCCGGCGCTGGGCCACCTTCCCGACCTGGCCTCGGAAGTCGGCCCCGAGTTCGCCGGCTGGGAGCGCGTACGGGCCGATCCGCCGCAGGACGCCGACGGCTGGGTTCTGGAGAATCTGGACTTCCTCGAACGGCTGGCGGCACGCGGCGTGGAGGACCTCCGGGGCGAGTGCCTCGTACATACCGATCTGCGGGCCGACAACATCCTGATCACCCCGGCCGACGCGGCGGTGCTTGTGGATTGGCCTTGGGCGTGTGTCGGTGCCGGGTGGTTCGACGCGCTGAGCGTCCTGATCAACATCCGGGTCTTCGATCCGGCCTTCGAGGTGGAGCCCATTTTGGGGAGCCACCCGATCTTCGGCGGGGTTGCGCCGCAGAGCATCGACGGTGTCCTTTCGGGGTTCGGCGCCTACTTCACCGACGCCGCCCGCCAGCCGCCACCGGCCGGACTGCCCACGCTGCGGACCTTTCAGCGGCAGCAGGGGGATGCCGTCCTCGGCTGGCTCCGCCAGAGGCTTACCGCACGCAGCTGAAGCCGGGCGCAGGTTCCGTGATCCACGCGAGCCCGGTGGGGTGGTCGGCCGACTGGCGGTGCCCCGCGTTCACGTTGCGGCTTGCCAAAGTCGCCAGTAGCGGCTTCGATGCGCTGCTGTTCGAGTCCCAGGACGGTACACCGCCGACGACGCGAACGTGCGTCGCCAGTTGCGCCGGTTGCGCCGCCCCATCCGCGAACTGAAAGGACTAGCATCTCGCCATGGACGGCCAGGAGATCGGGGAGAGCGATGTTCGGAAATTGGCCACGGGCGCTTCGGCACCCGGCGACGCCGTTTGGGCCCTGCCGGAAGCCATGACAGGCCGGGCAAGCCCGGCAAAAGCGGCGATCGGGGACAAGCCGGTCCACGCGTACATCGCCAGTCTTCCCCAGCCGCAGCGTGGCATCGCCGCAGCAGTGGATGCGCTGGCTGCCAAGACGCTGCCCGACCTCCAGCGCTCAGTGAAGTGGGGCATGGCGTATTACGGCGTCGGCGACGGCTGGTGCTTCAGCTGCGGTGGCTTCGCCGACCACGTCAAGCTCATGTTCATCGGTGGCGCGGCGCTGAAGCCTGTACCGCCGGTGACGCCGGTGGGAATGGGCAAGTCGACGCGGGGCGTGGAGCTTGAATCCGTGGATGACCTCGATGAACGGCAGATCGCGGCGTGGATGCAACAGGTCGCATCCGTTCCGGGTGTCGGGGGCAAGAAGCGTTGAACTCGGGGCTCAACGCCCAGTTGTGCGGTGGCCGGGAATTCGTGAAACGCGAGCTGGACGGCCCCGTCAAACGCAGCCACGGGATTCCCAGGGCGGTGACGATGGAGCCGGCGGACAGCCTTCGGGTCCAGAAGAGTGTCAGCGGGCCCGATCGAGGCGGTGACGAAGACCGGATGCGACCGCAGGCCACTCGGGGGCAGTGATCGAAAAGACAACGGTGTCCCGCAGGGTGCCGTCGGCCATGCGGCTGTGGGCGCGGAGCACACCGTCCTGGCGGGCCCCAAGCCGGGCGATGGCCTCCCGCGACTGGAGGTTGTGCCAGTGGGTCGTGAAGGTCACGGAGGCACAGCCCTCGGTTTCGAAGGCGTGGGTCAGCAGCAGGAGCTTGCTTTCGGCGTTGGTTCCGGTCCGCTGGGTCGACAGCCGGTTCCAGGTGTAGCCAATCTCCACGCGTGGCGTCGCCCTGTCGATGTCGCAAAAGGTCGTCATCCCCAGCACCTCGCCGGTCCGCGCGTCCAAGGTCGTGAAAGGAAGCATCTCTCCTTCCGCCTGACGCGCAAGCCGGCGGTCGATTTCCTCCGCCATGCCTTCGGGGGAGGGAATGCTCGTGTACCAGAGATTCCACAGCTCACCGTCACGGACGGCATTAATCAGCCCTTGGTAATGACGGTGGGCGAGGGGTTCGAGGACAACCCGGGAACCGGTGAGTGTCAGGGGTGTGAAAGCCATTGAATCATCCAAGCACAGACGACGTGCTGCCCGGTCCGCCCGGGGTGCGTCCTACAACGGCTTTTTCGCCAGCTGCTTCACCCAGGAGGGCGTTTCCTTGCCCAGCTTCCGGTCGGTGGTCAGCCGCAGGCGTGCTGCACGGATCCGGACCCGCTGCTCGTCGCCCTGGGCGGGGTGGTCGGCGGGCTGGCGGCGTCCCGCGTTCACATTGCGGCTTGCGGTTGCGCTCATTGCCCTGCCTCCTCCACGATCGGTTCCCCTGCTGCTCCATTCTCTCCCACGCCGTCAACCCCGTCCACTTCCGACGGGAGGAACCGCGCCCACGCGACCTCGAGGATCGCCACCTCCTCGGGGCCGGCGAGGTCGCTGGCGGCGAGGCTGTCCAGGACGCCCAGGCCGATCTCCTGGCGCGGAGGGTCCTCGGACATGGCCGCGTCAAGCGCCCATTCGGCCCGGGCCCACCACTGGGAGCGCTGGTCCGCCTCCCGGCGGTCCCGGACGTTCCGCCACGCGAACACTCCAGTGATGACCGCCGTCAGGAGGATGGCCAGCGGCCCGAACGAGCTGACCACCTCCCACCACGGGGTGCCGTTAGAGACGATGTCGACCCTGATGGGGTCGGGCGGGGTCGTGGCGGACGGCAGCATAGTCCCAGCCTAACCTCGGGTTCCGACAGGGTTGGAGCCTAGAGGCCGACCGCCGACACGAGGATCCACGCGAGGCCCGTGAGGAGGAAACCGGCCAGGCCCAGGACGGTGGTCAGGACAGTCCAGGTGCGCAGGCCGTCAGCCACGGACAGGCCAAGGAAGCGGGTGACGATCCAGAAGCCGGAATCATTGATGTGCGAGAGTCCGAGGGCGCCGAACCCGATGGCGATGGCGATGAGCGCGACCTGCACGGTCGTGAATCCGCCGCCGGTCACCGAGGCCGCAAGCAGGCCCGCCGTGGTAATGATGGCGACCGTTGCCGACCCCTGGGAGGCGCGCAGCACCGCGGCCAGCACGAATCCGAGGAGCAGGACCGGCAGTCCTGCGGCACTGAGGGTGTCGGCGAGGGCGGTGCCGATGCCCGAGGTGGTCAGCACCTTGGCGAAGACGCCGCCCGCACCGGTGACAAGGATCACGATGGCCGTGGGGGCCAGCGCGGAGTCCATGACCTCTCCTGTCCGCTCGGAGGACCAGCCCCGCCGGACGCCCAAGAAGTAGTAGGTGAGGGAGAGGGTGACCAGCAGGGCGAAGATCGGTGCGCCGATGAACGAGAGCACGGCCCGGGCGCCGCTCTCCTCGGGCAGGAGGACGCTGCCCACTGTTCCGAGCATGATCATGGCGATGGGAAGGACGATGAGGGCGATGATCATCCCGGCCGAGGGCGCCTTGACCTTGACGGCCGTGCTGCGGCCCGCGGCGGACGCACCTGCCGCGGGATCCGGGGAACCGCCTGTTGCCGCCGCTTCGCGCTCGACGTCGGAGGTTCCGGTGCCGAAGAGCCGGAACTGCTCGGCCGTGGCCGGAAGCATTGAGAAGTCCCTGCGGTTGAGGCGCTTCGCGACGAAATAGCCGAGGACCCCCACCGGGACACAGATGGCGAGGCCGAGGATGGTGATCCAGCCGATGTCGGCGCCAAGCACTCCGGCGCCTCCGACGATGCCGGGGTGCGGAGGCACGACCACGTGGATGGCCAGCATGATGCCGCCGACTGGCAGCCCGAATTTGACCGGACTGACGCCGGCGGCCTTGGCGAAGCCGTAAATGATCGGCACAAGGATGATGAACCCGACATCGAAGAACACGGGAATGGCCAGCACGAAGGCCGCTGCCGTCAGGGCCGCGATGACCCGTTTCGGCCCGAGGATGGAGGTGAATCTGCCCGCAAGCGCTTCGGCGCCGCCGGAGACTTCGATCATCTTGCCGAGCATCGCGCCCAGCCCGACGAGGATGGCGACGGAGCCGAGGGTCCCGCCCATCCCCTCGATGACCGTCGCGATGATGTCGCCGATCGGAATGCCGGTGACAAGGGCCGTGAGGACGCTGACCAGGAGCAGCGCCAGGAAGGCGGGAATCTTGAATCGAATGACCGCCACGAGGAGCAGCGCCACGGCTGCAACCGCCGTGAGGAGTAGAAGGAAGGTGCTCATTGCCAGTCTCCTTTAACCGAGGGACAGATCGTGGGTTCAGGGTTGGGGTGAGGGTTTTTCCGGTGCGATGACGGTGATGACCGCGGAGTCGTCGGCCGCGCCGTGGCCTTGGGCCTGCCCGAGCAGGAAGAGCTGTTCGGCGGCGGAGGCCAGCGGGGTGGGCAGCGAGACGGCGCGGGCGGCCTTGGTGACGATGCCGAGGTCCTTGACGAAGATGTCGAGCCTGCTGAGCACTTCGGCGCCCTCCTCGTCCCATGCCTGGAGGATTCGGGGACCGCGGTTGCCCAGCATGAAGGACGCGGCAGCACCTGCCTGCAGCGCTTCGAGGGTTTTTTCCGGCTCGAGGCCCATCGCGTGGGCAAGGGCCAGTGCCTCGGCCGCCGCAGCGATATGGATGCCGCACAACAGCTGGTTGACCGTCTTCAGCGCCTGGCCGTCACCTGGCTTGTCGCCGACGACCGTCAGCGTCGATGCGAGCTGGTCCAGAACGGGTGCTGCGGTCTCACGCGCCTGGGGCGAGGCTCCCACAACGATGAGCAGGTCACCCTGGCCGGCGCGGACGGGGCCTCCGGAGAGGGGTGCGTCGACGAGGTCGACGCCGAGCTCCGCCAGGCGGTCTGCGACCTGGACGACGGCTTCTACGCCGACGGTGCTCGCCATAATGACGACCGAGCCGCGCTGAAGGGCCGTTGCGATGCCCTTCGTTCCGAACAGCACGTCGACGAGCTGGTCCCCGCTGCGCACGGCCAGGAGCACCGCATCGACGCCCTTGACCGCCGTTGCAGCCGAGTCGAAGGTGGTGATGCCGGCCTGCGACGCAAGGTCGAGGCGTTCGGCGGCTATGTCGAAGCCGTGCACTACAAGCTTTTCCGCGAGCCGCGTCGCCATGGGCAGACCCATGGCGCCGAGACCCAGGACGGCGGCCGTGTAGGGAGATTCGGTCATTGCGTTTCCTTTGCTGTCGTGAGGGTGGGGGACTCGGCCGTCAGGGTTGCTACGACCTCGGAGAGCGAAGTGTCGGATCCGACGTTTCCTGCGAAGACGACGTAGGGGATTCCCTGCGCAGGCCCGTCGGTGGGTTCCCAGAGGGAGACGATTCCCGGCAGCATGGGGCCGCGGACCATCGCGCGGCGGATCTTCAGCGCGTGGACGGCCACATCGGAGGAGGTAATTCCTCCTTTGGCTACGACGAAACGTGGCGGGGTTGCTGCGAGGATCCGGCCGACGACGTCGACGACCGCGGCAGAGACCCGCCGGGAGATGGCCAGGCTTTCCTCTCCTGTCGCCGCGCTGACAAGCTGGCGGCTTGTATGGATGATGACGTTTCCCTCCTCCAGCGCCGCGGCTGCGGCCTGAACGAGCGGGGACAGGTGTGCTTCGCGGGTTTCCTCCCCGACGACGAGGCCGACGTCGATCACCCCGGTATGGACGCTGGGAAACCTGCCCTTGAGATGCTCGAGCTGGCGGCCCGTGACACCGACGTGGGAGCCGACGATGATGAGCCCGCCGCGGTTGTTCTCCCCGGGGCCGGCGTAGATCTCCGGCCGGGTCAGGGGAGGGTGGGGGAGCTGGCCGATGGCGGCCCGTACAAAAGGCGGGCCGACGCGGAAGAGGAAGTGCTTGCCGCGGCGCTGTGCCTCCCGGCACCCGAGGGCCAGGAGCCGGAGATCGTCCTCGGTGACGGCGTCGGCGACGACGGGAGCAGAGGAGGTGGCCGTGTCCAACGCGTCCGCAATCGCCGCCGCTCCTGCCCGAAGGGTGGCGAGGTTCAGAGGCAGCACGTCCTGGGCCTGCCAGCGGCCCCGGGTTTTCTCGCTGACATAGTCCCGGAGATCCGAGGAGCGGTAGCCGAAGGTCGCGTCGCGGGCGAACTCGGTCTCCGCGACGGGAACCAGGTTCCCGCCGTCGCGCATGTAGTGTACGGATCCGATGGTCACCCGCCCCGCATCGGGGAAGGCCGGAGCGATGATCACCCCATCGATGGCCGTGCCGGTCTCCGCAACGATGGCGCGGGCCAGGACGTCCGTCTCCAGCGGAAAGTGGCCGCGCAGCGTGGAGTCGCCGCGGGAGACAAAGACCAGCTCCCGGCCAAGCCGGGCGGCAGCCCGGAGGGAGTTTTCGGCGATCGTGCGGTTGCGGGCCTCGGCGTCTGCCTCGCTGAGGCTGCGGGTGTTGGTGAGCACATAGAAGGCCGGAGGGGACTGCTCCAGCGCCCAGGTGATGTCGGCCTCCTCCCAGGAGGTGAGGACAGGGAGATCGGCGACGGACTGGGTTCCGGTGGGGTCGTCATCGAGGACGACGAAGACCGAGCGCGGCAGGGAAGCGGCGAGGTCACCCGGGGCCACCTCGACGGGGGCGGGAAATGGGGCAAGGGCGGAATCGATCAGCAACGAGAACTCCTTTGTAATCAGATGTCTGATATCTGAGTCTAAAGGTGATCTTCGTTACATACAAGGGATTTCTACTGTTGGTTCAGGACATACTCGCGCAGGTCGTCGGAGGTCTGGTCCATGTGGCGGTCCATGGCTGCGCGGGAGAGCTCGGGATCCCCTGTTGCGAGGGCCTCCATCACCTCACGGTGCATCCGGATCGCATGCTGCTGGATGTCGGGCACCGCGGAGGTTTCCCGTCGTGCGGCGCTGAGCAGCCGGCCGAGCGGTTCGTACAGGGCGGGAAGCAAGATATTCCCCGAGGCCCGGAGGATCACATCGTGGAAGGCTATATCGGCGGCGACGAACGCGTCGACCTCGTTGCGCGCCGCGGCCTCCTCCATGTTCCGCAGATGACGGCCCAGCCCGGCCAGGTCACGCTCGGTCATGCGGGACGCAGCGAGGGCCGCCGCTCCCGTTTCAATCATCCGCCGCACTTCAAGGAGCTGTGTCGAGGTGGCACCCTTCCCCTGGGACTTGTCCGATGCCTTCACCATGGCTTCGAGCGAGGTCCATGACTCGGGAGGATTGACGTAGGTGCCGCGGCCGCGGGTGACCCGGACAACATTCTGGGCACGGAGGGCCTTGAGGGCCTCCCTGACGGTGAGGCGTGATACCCCGGCTTCGCCTGCGATCTCCGCTTCGGCGGGCAGCGCGTCCCCCACCGCATACCGTCCGTCGATGATCTGCTCGAGCAGCTGATCGGCGACCGTGTCAACGAGTGTCTTGCGGCTCATTCCACACCCTTCATCGTAAGGAGATCCACGATCACCCTAGCGGGCTGCGGGACGCCTGTGCGTCCGGTCCGGTCCGGTTCGGTTAAACAAAAAGGCCCCCGCCAGATTTCTCTGGCCGGGGCCTTCGCTGTGCGCGGAGGGGGACTTGAACCCCCACCCTCAATAAGAGGACTAGCACCTCAAGCTAGCGCGTCTGCCATTCCGCCACCCGCGCGGGTGGGCTTTTTCCGGTTGAAAACCTTCGAAAGCGGCGAAAAAAACTCTAACACGACATCGGCCCAGAAGTTGAATCGGGGGATCGGTGGGCCCTCCGGGGCCCGGTTTTCCGGGGATTTCGAGCACCACAGGGCGGCGGCACAGTGCGGCGGACCGTTGCAGGTTGGACCAGCACACCGGGCACCTCGGTAGGCTGGGACCAACCGCACCCGAGGAGGACCCAGCGATGGCGATCACGCCCGAAGACGAAGTTGTACGCATCTGCCAGGAGCTCATCCAGATCGACACCTCAAACTTCGGCGACAACGCCGGCCCGGGGGAGAGGGCAGCCGCCGAGTACACGGCGGGGCTGATCGAAGAGGTCGGGCTGGCGACGGAAATCTTCGAAGCCGCCCCGGGGCGCGCGTCGGTCATCGCCCGCATGGAGGGGACTGACTCATCCCTGCCGGCCCTCGTGGTTCACGGCCACCTCGACGTCGTGCCGGCCCAGAAGGGGGACTGGAGCGTCGACCCGTTCAGCGGCGAGGAACGCGACGGGCTCATCTGGGGCCGCGGTGCCGTCGACATGAAGGACATGGACGCGATGATCCTCTCGGTGCTGCGCCATCTCCAGCGCACAGGCGCCCGTCCGCGGCGGGACCTCATCTTCGGGTTCTTCGCCGATGAGGAAGCCGGCGGCAAGTACGGCGCGTCCTGGCTCGTTGACAACAAGCCCGGAGTCTTCGACGGAGCCACCGAAGCGATCTCGGAGGTCGGCGGTTTCTCCGCCACCATCGGCGGTCAGCGCACCTACCTCCTGCAGACAGCCGAGAAGGGCATATCCTGGCTGCGGCTGCTCGCCCACGGGAGGGCGGGACACGGTTCCCAGATCAACACGGACAATGCGGTGACCCGGCTGGCGCGCGCCGTGACCCGGATCGGGGAGTACACCTGGCCGATCGAACTGACGCCCACCACCCGCCAGTTCCTCGACGGCGTCACCGAACTCACCGGAGTCGAATTCGACCCGGACAATCCCGAGCAGCTGCTGGCCGAGCTCGGCACCGTGGCGCGCTTCGTTGGCGCGACGCTGCAAAACACCGCAAACCCCACGATGCTGAAGAGCGGGTACAAGCACAACGTCATCCCGGGCACCGCCGAGGCCCTCATTGACGTGCGCACCCTCCCCGGGCAGCAGGAGAAGGTGCTGGAGATCGTCCGCGACCTCGCCGGCGCCGGCGTCGAGGTGTCCTATGCGCACCAGGATGTGTCCCTCGAGGTGCCCTTCTCGGGCAACCTCGTGGATTCGATGATCGATGCCCTGCACGGCGAGGACCCCGGAGCGAAGGTCCTGCCCTATACCCTCTCGGGCGGCACCGACAACAAGTCGCTGAGCCGCCTGGGCATCACCGGGTACGGCTTCGCGCCCCTGCAGCTGCCCGACGAGCTGGACTTCACCGGCATGTTCCACGGCGTCGACGAGCGCGTCCCGGCCGACTCGCTGCGCTTCGGTTCGCGGGTGCTCACCCGGCTCCTGAGCACCTACTAGGGCCGCCGTGGAAGCCGCCGACCTGCTGACCGACGCCCTGCTTGAACGCTTCAGGGAGCGCGCCCCACGGTACGACGCCGAGAACACCTTCTTCACGGAGGATCTGGCCGACCTCAAGGCGGCCGGCTACCTCCGGCTGTTCTGCGCCGTCGACGACGGCGGATCCGGCGCGGGAATGCGGCAGGCGGCCGCCGCCCAGCGGCGGCTGGCCGCCGCCGCGCCGGCGACGGCCCTTGGCATCAATATGCACCTGGTCTGGACGGCAATCGCCGTGCTGCTGAGAGACCGCGGGGACGACTCGCTCGGCTTCATCCTCTCCGAGGCGGCCGCGGGGGAGGTCTTCGCCTTCGGCCTTTCGGAACCCGGAAACGACGCGGTCCTCTTCGACTCCACGACCGCCGCAGAGCCCGGCCCGGACGGCTCGCTCACCTTCACCGGCACCAAGATCTTCACGAGCCTTTCCCCGGCGTGGACGCGCCTCGGAGTGTTCGGGAAGGATTCCGGAGCCGGCGTCGACGGAGAGGGCCAACTCGTCCACGCCTTCGTTCCGCGGGGCACTCCGGGCGTCTCCATCATCGAGGACTGGAACCCTCTTGGCATGCGCGCCAGCCAGTCCAACACGACGCGGCTCGAAGGGGTGCGGGTGCCTTCCGGCGCAATTTTCCGCAGGCTCCCGGTAGGACCGAACGCCGACCCGTTCGTGTTCGCCGTCTTTGCCGCCTTCGAGACCCTGATCTCCGCCGTTTACGCCGGCATGGCCGACCGGGCCCTCGAGTTATCGGTGGAGGCCGCGCGCCGGCGTACCTCCCGGGTGCGCGGCGTCAGCGCGGCCCAGGACCCGGTGATGCGCCACCGCATCGCTGCCGGGGCCATGCGGGTGGACGCGCTCGACGCGCAGCTGAGGGCCGTGACGGCCGACCTGGACGCGGGGACCGACCACGGCCCGTTCTGGTTCGCGAAGCTCGTCGGCCTGAAGACGGCGGCCGTCGACACCGCGCGCGGTCTCACCGAGACGGGGCTGCAGGTCTCCGGCGGGTCGGGATATGCGGCATCGAGCGAGATCGCGCGGCTGTACCGGGACGCCCTCGCCGGACAGTTCCATCCCTCAAACGAGGATTCCGCGCACAACACGGTGGCCACCGCGTGGCTTGGCCCGCTGGAGAGCTAGGCGGTGCGCTCCACCCGCAGCACCTTGCGGCGCAGCCAGTAGCGCCGGCTGCCGCCGAGGTAGATGCAGCTGCGCTCGAGTTCCCACTTGCCGTACTCGGCGTGTTCAGTGAGGACCTTCCGTGCCGCGCCCACTGGTTCACCGGCGTTGACGGTGAGCACGAGGTACTCGTATTGGCGGCCGAAATCCCGTTTACGGACAGCGGTTGAGTTCAGAAATTGCTCTCTCATATTCCTCCAATTTCGACCACTTTACCGATAACGTCTAACTCATGAGCATAGATCCGCGTGTCGCGCTCCAGGCCCTTGTCACCGCTCTCGAAGAGCACCTTGCGGCATCCGCTACGCGCAGGATGGACGACGATCCCGCGGTAGAAGCCGCCTATCTCGCCATCGCGGATGCCTTCGAGGCCTATGAGGAAGCCCTCTACGACGCCCACGGCGAGGTGACCCCGCTGGAGATCTACGAGGAGTCCGACGAGGACGCCGATCTTGAGGACGACGACCTCGACGAAGTCGATGACGACGCCGACGCCGAGACGGACGACGTCAACGCCACCCGCGAGTGACCTGCCTGTCGCTGACATAACCGGGGACCGACATAGCCGGGACCAACCCACCCGGCATGACCGGTGGCGCCCGCAGGAGGCGTCCCCAGCAACCGCCGGAACTGTCAGTCGAAGCGGGCGGTCGAAGCAACCGCCGGAGCGGGCAGTCCCTAGACCAGGGGCGCCGAGACCTCACTGAGGGCCTCGGCAATCTGGGCGGCGACCGGATCGGGGGTTGTGCCCAGGAGTTCCTTGAGCTGCTGAGGGGTCCTGGCACCCACGACGGCGGCGGCAACCCCCGGGCGGCCCAGCAGCCACCGCAGGGCGAGGTCGTGCGGCTGCAGGTCGAGGCCTCGAGCGGCCGTGCAGAGCGCGTCCACAACCCGCAGCGGCCTTCCCTCGAGATAGGTTTCGACGTACGGGGCCCACACGTCGGAGGCGCGGCGGGAATCGGCGGGGGTGGAGACCCTGTACTTGCCGGTCAACACCCCGCGGCCCAGGGGAGCCCAGGCCAGCACTCCGGCACCCATGGCGGTCGCGGCAGGCACAGCGCCGCGTTCGGCTCCCCGGTTGAGCAGCGAATATTCAATCTCGTTGGCGATCAGCGGAACGCCGGCGGTGGCTGCGGCGCGCGCGAACTCCCAGCCGGCGTGGTTGGCCACGCCGACGTACCTGGCCCGGCCCGAGGCGTAGGCCGCCTCGAGCGCACTGAGGGTTTCAGCAAGTGGAACCAGCGGATCCGGCGCCGGGGCGAGCCACAGGTCCACGTGGTCCGTGCCGAGGCGGGAGAGCGACGCGTCGAGCGAATCGAGGAGTCCCCGGCGGGAGACATCGGCTCGGTGCGTCCCCGCGCGCACGGCGCCGGCCTGGACTGCCAGCACCAGTTCGGACCGCGCCACGGTGTCGCCCAGAAAACTGCCGAGCATCGCCTCGGCCCGCCCTGCCCCATAGCCCCCGGCGGTCTCCACCAGGGTGCCGCCGGCGTCGGCGAAGATCCGCAACTGCTCGCGCGCCGCCTCGTCGTCGACCTCCTGCCCCCAGGACATGGTGCCGAGCCCCAATACCGACACGGCAAGGCCGCTCGTCCCCACGTTTCGCCGATGCATAGGCCCAGCCTAAAGCCTCGAAGTCGAATGGTGCCTTAGGGTCTTAACATGTGAATTGGTTCGAAGCTGCCATCCTGGGCCTTGTTCAGGGACTAACGGAGTTCCTCCCCATCTCCTCGAGTGCCCATCTGCGCATCGCGGGGGAGCTCCTACCCAACGCCCAGGACCCGGGGGCGGCCTTCACCGCCATCACGCAGCTCGGCACCGAGACGGCGGTCGTCGTCTTCTTCTGGCGGGACATCGTCCGCATCATCCGGGCGTGGTTCGGCTCCCTGAGCGGGAAAGTTCCGCGCAATGACCCCGATGCGCGCATGGGGTGGCTGGTGATTCTGGGCAGCCTGCCGATCGTGATTCTTGGCCTGCTGTTCCAGGACCAGATCGAATCGACCTTCCGCAGCATGTGGCTGGTCGCAACGATGCTCGTGGTTTTCGGCCTGTTCCTGGCCATCGCCGACGCCGTGGGTAAGCAGGCGCGCACCCTGGACCGGCTCACGTACCGCCACGGCATTCTCTATGGATTCGCCCAGGCCTTAGCCCTCATCCCCGGCGTGTCCCGCTCCGGCGGGACCATTACCGCCGGTCTGCTGATGGGTTACACCAGGGAGGCCGCCGCCCGGTACTCCTTCCTGCTGGCAATCCCGGCCGTGTTCGGGAGCGGCGTGTTCCAGCTGGTGAAAAGCCTGGACACCGAGGGGCCCTACGGTGCCGGGGAGACGGCATTGGCGACGGTCATCGCCTTCGCGGTCGGCTTCGCCATCATCGGCTGGTTCCTAAAATTTGTCTCCACCCGCAGCTACGGCGTTTTCGTCTGGTACCGGATCCTGCTGGGCATGGTTTTGTATGTCCTGCTGGGCTTCGGTGTGATCAGCGCCTAACCCTCCGGCGCACGGATTCGGCCGGAACCGCTCCGCCAAGACCGTATGGTAGAAGGTGTGATTGCGTGGAACTCCAGCCCTGTCCCAAACCTTCCCGGCCGGCAGTCCGGCGTCGAACTGTTCGACACGGCACAGGGCCGCGTCGTCGAACTCGCCCCCGAGGAAAATCCAAGCCTGTATGTCTGCGGCATCACCCCGTATGATGCGACCCACCTCGGGCACGCCTCGACCTACGTCGCCTTCGACCTGCTGAACCGGGTCTGGCGCGACACCGGCGCGCGCGTAAACTACGTCCAGAACGTCACCGACGTCGACGATCCGCTCCTGGAGCGGGCCACCGCCACCGGAGTGGACTGGCAGCAGCTTGCCGCGGACCAGATCCAGCTTTTCCGCACCGACATGGAGGCGCTGAACGTCCTTGCCCCGGACCACTACGTCGGTGCCGTCGAGTCCATCGAATGGATCGTTCCCGAGATCGAGTCCCTGCTGGAGGAGGGCCTGGCCTACCGTGTGGCGGGCACCGACGGAGCCCCTGACGGCGATGTGTACTTCTCGGTTGAAGCCGCCTCCGCCCTCAATCCGGAGAACCCGTCCCGCTGGGCGCTTGGCCTGGTGTCCCACCTGTCCGAGGACCAGATGGCCGAGCTCTTCGCCGAGCGCGGGGGGGATCCCGAACGCCCCGGGAAGAAACACCGGCTCGACCCCCTGTTGTGGCGGGTCGCCCGCGAGGGTGAGCCGCACTGGGAGGGCGGGTCCCTCGGCGAGGGACGCCCGGGCTGGCACATCGAGTGTTCGGTCATCGCCCAGCGTTTCCTGCCTGCGCCGCTTACGGTGCAGGGCGGCGGCAGCGACCTGGTCTTTCCCCATCACGAAATGAGTGCCGGCCACGCCTGGGCCGGAAGCGGCGCACCCCTGGCCCGGCACTACGCCCACGCCGGGATGGTCGGCCTCGAGGGCGAGAAGATGAGCAAGTCCAAGGGAAACCTCGTGCTCGTCTCCGTCCTCCGCAGGGAGGGGGTGGACCCGGCGGCGATCCGGCTGGGCATCCTCAACCACCACTACCGCAGCGACTGGTCCTGGACCTCCGGAGTGCTCGCCCGCGCCACGGCGCAGCTCGAGTCCTGGCGGGCTGCCCTGCCGCGGGCGGACGAGGAGTCCGCCTCCGCCCTGATTGCCGAGATCCGGGCGGCCCTGGCCCGTGACCTCGACGCCCCCGGTGCGGTTGCCGCCGTGGACCGCTGGGCCGAAAAGGCCCGAACCGCCGGCGAAGGCACTCCTGCCGGCGCCGCGCAGGTCACGGCCGCGCTGGACGCACTGCTCGGCATCCGCCTCTGAGGGAGGCCGGCGCCGGGCGGGCAGGCCTGCGCAGCCCGGCGCCGGTGACGGCCCCGGCCGGGGCTACTGCTCGCGCCGGCGCTTCTTGAGGTAGCGCTCGAACTCGCGGGCGATCGACTCGCCGCTTGCCTCGGGCAGGTCGACGGTGTCCTTGGCTTCCTCAAGCTGGCGCACATAGGCGGCCACCTCGGGGTCCTCGGTGGCCAGCTCGTCCACCCCGCGCTCCCACGCCTCGGACTCCTCGCTGAGCAGCTGCGTCTCAAGGCTCACCTGCAGCAGCTCCTCGAGCCGGTTCAGCAGGGCCAGCTGTGCCTTCGGCGAGGGGGACTGGCCCACATAATGGGGCACGGCCGCCCACAGGGACAGGGTGGGAATGTCCGCCAGGAGTCCGACCTCCGCAAGCACGCCGACGATCCCGATCGGCCCCTCGTAGGTCGAGGGCTCGACGTCGAGGCTCTCGCGGACGAGGTCGTCGTCGGAGGTCACGGTCACCGGGATGGGCCGCGAGTGCGGCACGTCGGCCAGCAGCGCCCCGACCAGGACGATGCAGTCGACCTTGAGCTCCTTCGCCGAGGCGACGAGCTCGGCTGTGTAGGCCCGCCACTTATAGGACGGCTCGACGCCGTGCACAAGGATCAGGTCGATGTTCGAGTTCGGGATCGAGGCCCGGCTGATCTTCGTCGTCGGCCACTTGATCCGCCGCTGGCCCGCGGCGTTGCGCTTGATCAGCGGGCGGGTGAACTGGAAGTCGTAGAACTCATCGGCATCGATCGTTGAGATCTTCTCGCTGCCGAGATACCTGCCAACGAACCGGAGCGCGTCACTGGCCGCCTCGCCGGCATCGTTCCAGCCCTCGAAAGCGGCGAGCATGATGGTGACCCGCCGGGTCGGATCCGAGGCATCCTGGAAGAGGTCACGGACGCCGCGTGGCTGGCTCTCGTCGAAGGTGTTCACTTCTTCACCCTAAACCTCCCCCCGCGAACCTGTCAGTCACCGCCGAAGGCGCTTCGCGCACAGCGGAGGCGGGCGGACGCCGGGCCGGGCCACCGTAGACTTGGACCATGGCAACCCGCGCTCTCCAGACTCCGTCCACCTCCAACCCGGCCGGGGACGTCTCGCCGGGCGATGGGGTCCAGGCTGTCCTGTGGGACATGGACGGCACGATCGTTGACACCGAGCCCTACTGGATTGAAGCCGAAACCCAGCTCGTGAAGGATCATGGCGGAACCTGGTCCGAAGGCCAGGCCAGCGCCCTGGTCGGCCAGGCACTGTCCTTCTCCGCCCGTCTCCTCCAGGAAGCCGGGGTCGGGTTGACCGAGCGGGAGATCATCGACCATCTCATCTCCCGGGTCGTCGAGAAGGTCCGGGTCGATGTTCCCTGGCGTCCGGGCGCCCGCGAGCTCCTCGAGGAGCTCCGGTCCAACGGCATCCCGTGCGCGATGGTCACCATGTCCGAACGCCTCCTCGCTACGGAGATCGCCGCCCAGCTCCCCGAAGGGACCTTCGAGTTCCTCGTCACCGGGGACATGGTCGAGCACGGAAAGCCCGACCCCGAGGCCTACCGCACCGCCTTCGACCGGCTGGCCGAGGACCGTCCCGGCCTCTCCCCGGCCCGGGTGGTCGCCGTCGAGGACTCCCTCCCCGGGGTCACCTCGGCCCTTGCCGCCGGCGTGGTGACCCTCGCCGTCCCCCATTTCGTCCCGCTGCCCAAGGATCCCGCCCGGACCGACTGGACCACCCTCGAGGGCAGGACCCTTGAGGACCTGAACGCCGTGGTGCGCGACACGGCCGTACGCGGACGATGAGCGGACCGGCCGCTGCTCCCGGCGCCGGGCCGAGGGAGCGCCGTCTGGGGGTCTCGCTGGGCCGGATCGCCGGCATCCCGGTCATCCTGACCTGGCCCTGGTTCCTGGTCACGGTGATTATCGCTGTCTTCTTCGGGCCGAGGGTCGAGGCGAACTTCCCCGGCATCGGCGTCGGCGCCTACGTCGTCGCCCTTGGCTATGCCCTGCTCCTTGCCCTGTCGGTGCTGATCCACGAATTCGCCCACGCCCTCTCGGCGCGGGCCTTCGGCTGGCCCACCCGGCGGATCGTACTCAACCTGTGGGGCGGGCACACCCAGTTCGAGCACTTCAGCTCTACCCCGGGCCGCTCGCTGGCCGTCGCGCTGGCCGGGCCGGCCTCGAACTTCCTCCTGGCCCTGGTGAGCTGGGCCATCATCCTCGTCTCCGAGCAGGGCACCGTGGTGGACCTGCTGGCCAACACCCTCTTTTGGGCAAACCTGATCCTCGCCGTCTTCAACGTCCTGCCCGGGCTGCCCCTTGACGGCGGCCGGATCGTGGAGTCCGCCGTGTGGAAGGCCACCGGAAGCCAAGATCGGGGCACCATCGCGGCCGGCTGGGCCGGACGGGTCCTCGTTCTGCTGTTCGTCGGTCTGGTGCTCGGCCTGCCGCTGCTCGCCGGCCGCGCACCCCAGTACACGCTCGTCATCATCAGCGTCCTGGTCGCCACCTTCATGTGGGCCGGAGCCGGCGAGGCCATCCGGACGGCCCGCATCCGGCTGCGGATCCCCGGTCTCACCGCGGGCATGCTCAAGCAGCCCGCCATCGGCCTCCCGTCCGCGAGCACCGTCAGCGAACTCCGCCGGCTGGCCGCCGGCCGGCCCGGCCTGGCCGCGGTGCTCCTGGACGCTGAGGGACGGCCCGAGTTCGTCGTCGACTTCGGCGCCCTGGCCGACGTTCCCGAGGAAGCGGCCGGCACCACCCGGGCCAGCACCTCGGTCCGTCCCCTCGCCTCAACGGCCGGAATCGACGAGTCCGCCTCCGGGACGGAACTGCTGAAGCTCCTCGACTCCTCGGACGGCTTCGAATTCCCCGTCACCAATGCACAGGGCACCGTGACCGGGGTCCTCCACCGGCTGGCCGTCATCGACGCGCTCACCGGCAAACGCACGCCCGGCACCGCCTGACATCGACTCCGCCCGACATTGACCCCGACTGACATTGACCAAAGGACTTCCTGAATGAACAACCCCGCCTCCAGCCCTGCCGAAAACCCGCCGCATGGCGCAGCGAGCCGACGGGGCCCCTTCCGGCCGGGCGAAAGGGTGCAGCTGACCGACGAGAAGGGCCGAATGAACACGGTCACCCTCACCCCCGGCGGGGCGTTCCACACGCACAAGGGCTTCCTGCTGCATGACACCATCATCGGTCAGCCCGAGGGCACGGTCCTCCCCAACACCACCGGCCAGCTGTACCAGACGCTCCGGCCGCTGCTTTCGGACTTCGTGCTCTCCATGCCCCGCGGCGCCGCGGTGGTCTACCCCAAGGACGCCGCGCAGATCGTCACCATGGGCGACATCTTCCCGGGGGCCCGCGTGGTCGAGGCCGGCGTCGGATCCGGCGCGCTGTCCATCTCTCTGCTGCGTGCCGTCGGGGACGCAGGGTACCTCCACTCCTTCGAGCGCCGGCCGGAGTTCGCCGAAATCGCCAAGGGCAACGTAGAGACGATCTTCGGCGGGCCGCACCCCGCCTGGCGCGTCTCGCTGGGCGACTTCCAGGAGCAGGTGCTCGTCGAAGAGGAGCCCGGAAGCGTCGACCGGGTGGTGCTCGACATGCTGGCACCCTGGGAATGTCTCGACGCGGTCGCCACAGTGCTGGCCCCCGGCGGTGTCTGGATCAACTACGTCGCGACGGTCACCCAGCTCTCCCGCACCGCGGAAGCCATCCGCGCCGACGGGCGGTTCACCGAGCCGGAGGCCTGGGAATCCATGGTGCGCGGCTGGCACCTTGAGGGCCTCGCCGTGCGACCCGACCACCGCATGGTGGCGCATACAGGATTCCTGCTCACCGCCCGGCGCCTGGCTGACGGCGCCACCGGCCTGGTCCAGAAGCGGCGGCCGTCCAAGACCGACTTCAGCGACGAGGATCTCAACGCCTGGACCCCGCAGGCAGTGGGGGAGCGGGAGGTTTCCGACAAGAGGCTGCGCCGGGTCGCCCGGGACGCCTCCTCCACCATCCAGCGCGGGGCGCTCCCGCCGGAGGAGGCGCAGGCCCGCCGCGAAGCAGAAAAGGACACGGAAAAGGACACCTAGGAGGACACCGGAGCCGTCGCCGGGCAGACCTATAAGGGGTTCCTGCGCCCGCCACAATTAGGCAACGATGCGGGCATTTGCCGCCGGTCCTGCGCTATGGTCGAACTATAGTTCAATGCCGAGTGAAGGTGGCGACACGATATGTCGGACTCTGAAGACTACGCTTCCCAACCCGACCGGACCGGCCAGCACCACTCCGCCGCGGCTGCGGAGAACTCAGTTGTTCAGCGTCAGCTCAACGTGCTGCGGGACAAGCTGCGTTACGTCGACAGGCAGTTGGCGACGGCCACGCAGAACAATGCCCGCCTCGTTGGCGCGCTCGAGGCGGCGCGTACCGAGATCGTGCGGCTGAAGGCCGCCCTCGAGAAGGAGGGCGCAGCGCCCTTCAGCTTCGCCACGGTGATCCAGGTGAACGTCCAGCAGCCCGCCGAGCCGGGCACCACGACCCAGGCCACGGTGCAGGACACCGCCGACATCCTGCAGTCCGGCCGGAAGCTCCGGGTGACGGTGAGCCCGCTGATCAACGTGCGCCAGCTCTCCCCGGGCCAGGAGGTGCTCCTCAACGAGTCCCTGACCATCGTCGCCGCCCTCGGCTACGAGCGGGCCGGGGAGATCGTCACGGTGAAGGAGCTCCTCGGCAAGGACCGCGCACTCGTCGTGGGCCGCACCGACGACGAGCGGGTCATCCGGCTGAGCGGGCCGCTGCAGTCCCAGCGCATCCGCGTCGGCGACGCCGTCGCGGTGGACACCAAGTCCGGCTACGGGCTGGAAAAGGTGGCCCGAAGCGAAGTGGAGAACCTCGTGCTCGAGGAAGTTCCGGACATCGGCTATGAGGACATCGGCGGGCTTGGGCCGCAGATCGAGCAGATCCGCGACGCCGTCGAGCTGCCCTTCCTCCACCCCGACCTCTACCGCGAGCACGGGCTGAAGCCACCCAAGGGGATCCTGCTGTACGGGCCTCCCGGCTGCGGCAAAACCCTGATCGCCAAGGCGGTGGCCAGCTCGCTTGCCGCCCGCGCCGCGGAACGCGCCGGCACCGAGCAGGTCCGCAGCTACTTCCTCAACATCAAGGGCCCCGAGCTGCTCGACAAGTACGTGGGGGAGACCGAGCGCCATATCCGGCTGATCTTCGCCCGCGCCCGCGAAAAGGCCTCCGACGGCAGTCCGGTGGTGGTGTTCTTCGACGAGATGGACTCCCTGTTCCGTACCCGCGGCACCGGGGTGTCCTCCGACGTGGAGACGACCATCGTCCCGCAGCTGCTCAGCGAGATCGACGGGGTGGAAAAGCTCGAGAACGTCATCGTGATCGGTGCCTCGAACCGGGAAGACATGATCGACCCGGCGATCCTGCGGCCGGGCCGGCTCGATGTGAAGATCAAGATCCACCGCCCGGACGCCGAGGGCGCCGCGGAGATCTTCGGGAAATACATTACCGAAGACCTGCCGCTGCACGCCGACGACCTAGCCGAACACGGCGGGAACGCCGCCGTCACCGTGCAGGAGATGATCCGGCGCACCGTGGAGAAGATGTACTCGACCGAGAAGTCGAACGAGTACCTCGAGGTGACCTATGCCAACGGCGACACCGAGATGCTGTACTTCAAGGACTTCAACTCCGGGGCGGTCATCCAGAACGTCGTCGACCGGGCCAAGAAGTACGCGATCAAGGACCTGCTGCTCGAAGGCAGCAAGGGCCTGCGCATCGAACACTTCATGCGTGCGGTCGTCGACGAATTCCGCGAGCACGAGGACATGCCGAACACCACCAACCCCGACGACTGGGCGAGGATCTCGGGCAAGAAGGGGGAGCGGATCACGTACATCCGCACCATCGTCCAGGGCAAGGCCGGGCAGGAACCGGGCAAGGCCATCGAGACAGCGGCGAACACCGGCCAGTATCTATGATCCCAACCGGAGGATTGGATCGGACGGTCCCCGTCGGGCCGGACGCCACGGCAGAGGTGTCGGTGCACCGGGTCATGGGTACGGAAACCGAATACGGCATTATCGCCCCTGGGCTGCCCGCGGCGAACCCCACGATGCTCTCCTCCCAGGTGGTCAACGCCTACGCGGCGACGCTGCGCGAGGGCCTCGGGAACCTGGCCGGCACGAGGTGGGACTACACCGACGAAGCACCCCTGACCGACGCCCGGGGCTGGCTCGTTGACCGGGGGTCGGCCCACCCGTCCCAGCTGACGGATGAGCCGCCCGTGCTTACGGCGGAGCAGGTGGCGCTGGCGGAGGGCGGCGACCCGCAGGACACCGCGGTGCTGATGAACCTGGTGCTCAACAACGGCGCCCGGCTGTACGTGGACCATGCACACCCCGAGTACTCGAGCCCGGAGGTGACCAACCCCCTCGACGCCGTGCTGTGGGACCGGGCGGGGGACCGGGTGGCGCTGGCGGCCATGGAACGCATAGCCGCCACCCCGGGCTTCTCACCCGTGCATCTCTACAAGAACAACACCGACAACAAGGGCGTCTCCTACGGCTCGCACGAGAACTACCTCGTGCCCCGCAGCGTCCCCTTCGGAAACCTTGCCGCGGCGCTGATCCCCTTCTTCGTTTCCCGGCAGGTGCTGTGCGGGGCGGGCCGGGTCGGCATCGGCGCCACCCACCAGCGGCCCGGCTTCCAGGTCAGCCAGCGGGCCGACTTTTTCGAGAACGAGATCGGGCTGGAGACCACGGTGCGCCGGCCCATCATCAACACCCGCGACGAACCCCACGCCGTGGCGGAGAAGTACCGGAGGCTCCATGTCATCATCGGCGACGCGAACCTGAATGAGGTGTCGAACTACCTGAAGCTGGGCACCACTTCCCTGGTGCTCTCCCTCATCGAACGCGACCTGTGCCCGGTGCCCGAGCTCGCCGAGCCCGTCCACGCCCTCCAGGACATCAGCCACGACCCGTCGCTTCAGAGCACGGTGCGGCTCGCCGACGGCCGGCAGGTGACGGCGCTCGATCTTCAGGAGATGTACTACGACGCCGCCGCCGCGGCCTGCGCCGGCGGCGCCGACGCCCAGACGCAGGACGTGCTGGACCGGTGGGGGTCGCTGATCGGGGTGCTCCGGCACGACCCGATGGACGCCGCCGCCTCCGTCGACTGGGTCGCGAAGCTGAAGATCCTGCAGGCCTACCGCGACCGCGACTCGGTCGGCTGGGACAACCACCGGCTCGCCCTGGTCGACCTGCAGTACGCCGACCTGCGGCCCAGCAAGGGAATTTACCACCGGTTGGCCCAGCGCGGACAGGTCGAACTGCTGGTCACCCCGGCGCAGGTGGAGCGGGCGGTTGCCGAGCCGCCGCGGGACACCCGCGCCTACTTCCGGGGCAAGTGCATCGCCAACTTCCCCGCGGAGGTGGTCGGGGCCAGCTGGGACTCGATCATCTTCGAAATACCCTCGCAGAACCGGCTGCAGCGGGTCCAGACACGGGAGCCGCTGCGCGGCACCGCGCGGCTCACCGAGCGGCTTTTTCAGGAATCCGCCACCGCTGAAGACTTCCTCACCCGATTGTTGAGCGGGCCGGAACAGCGCGTGGCACCATAGAAGCAGCAGAACCGAAACCGAAGGGGGCTCATCATGGCAACACAGGATCACAAGGCCACAGGCGCACGCACCGAGGAGCAGGAAGAGACCCCGGCGGAGCCTCCCGCCGCTCCCGCCTCCGCCTCGGACACCGGAGAAACCCAGGGCGTCGACGACCTGCTCGACGAGATTGACGGGGTGCTTGAGTCCAACGCCGAGGAGTTCGTCAGGGGCTTCGTCCAGAAGGGCGGGCAGTAAAGGCAATGATGCCGGAAGAAGCTGCAGCATCGGTCGCCCGGGCGGCATCGACGTCGTTCTCGGACCATCTGGGGCGCCATCACCCCGACCTGCTCGCTTCGCGCAGCCGCGTTGACTTCCCGGCCCAGGGGGCCGGTCCCGCCCTCGCCCCTCACGCAACGACCATCGTGTCGCTGACCTTCGCCGGCGGCGTGCTGATGGCGGGGGACCGCCGGGCCACCATGGGCAACGTCATCGCCAGCCGGCACATTGAGAAGGTCTTCCCCGCGGATATGTTCTCGGTGCTCGGCATCGCCGGCACCGCCGGGATCGCACTTGACCTGACCCGCCTGTTCCAGGTCGAACTCGAGCACTACGAGAAGATCGAAGGCACCCGCATGAGCCTTGACGGGAAGGCCAACCGCTTGGCCGCCATGGTCCGGCAGAACCTTCCCATGGCGCTGCAGGGGCTCGCCGTAGTGCCCCTCTTCGCCGGCTACGATACCAGCCGCCGTGAGGGACGGCTCTTCTCCTTCGACGTCACCGGCGGGCGGTACGAGGAACAGGAGCACCACAGCGTCGGCTCGGGCTCGGCGTTTGCCCGCGGATCCTTGAAAAAGCTGTGGAAGCCCAACCTCGACGAAGCCTCCGCGGTGCAGGTGGCGGTCGAGGCCCTCTACGACGCCGCCGACGACGACTCGGCCACCGGCGGGCCCGACGTGGTCCGCGAGCTGTGGCCGGTCGTGTATACCGTGAACAGTGCGGGCACGCGGCGGATTCCGGACCGGGATCTTGAGACGACGGCGCGGAATGTCATCGCGAGCCGCTCCATTGCAGGACGGGAGGCCTAGACCATGACCCAGCAGTTCTACGTATCACCCGAGCAGCTCATGCGGGACCGCGCCGACTTCGCGCGGAAGGGGATCGGCCGCGGCCGTTCGGTCATCGTGCTCAGCTGCCGCGACGGCATCGCCCTCGTCGCCGAGAACCCGTCGCCGTCGCTGCACAAGCTCGGTGAGATCTACGACCGCATCGCCTTCGCCGCCGTGGGGAAGTACAACGAGTTCGAGAGCCTGAGGCAGGCGGGCATCCGCTACGCCGACGTCCGGGGTTATTCCTACGACCGCGAAGACGTCACCGCCCGCGGCCTGGCCAGCGTGTACGCGCAGAGCCTTGGCGCCGTCTTCACCGCCGAGAGCAAGCCGTTCGAGGTCGAACTGGTGGTCGCCGAGGTGGGGGAGCATCCCGCCGCGGACCACCTGTACCGCCTCACCTTCGACGGCTCGATCGCCGACGAAAAGGGGTTCGTGGTGATGGGCGGCGCGGCGGAGGCCGTGGTGGAGGTGCTGCGCAGCAGCTTCTCCGAGGACCTCGACTTCCCGGAGGCCGTCCGCGCCGCAGTGCACTCGCTGCGGCAGGACGGCACAACGGGCGCCGGTCCCCAGCTTGGGCCGGAATCGCTTGAAGTGGCGGTGCTCGACCGCGACCCGGAGGTGGCCCGGGGCACCCACCGGGCGTTCCGGCGCGTCGGCATCCCTGAACTCGAAACCATGCTCACCTCTCGGGAAAGCCCTGTCTGATGGACCGGCGTATCTTCGGAATCGAAACTGAATTCGGCATCTCCTACTCGGGGCCCAACTCCCGGCCCCTCTCGCCCGAGGAGGTGGCCAGGTATCTCTTCCGGAAGGTCGTCAGCTGGGGGCGGTCCTCCAATGTGTTCCTCACCAACGGTTCACGGCTCTACCTCGACGTAGGATCCCACCCGGAGTACGCGACGGCCGAATGCGACGACCTCGCGCAGCTGATCGCCCAGGACCGCGCCGGCGAGCTGATCCTCGAGGACCTTGTGGTCGAAGCCCAGCGCAAGCTCGGCCAGGAGGGCTACAACGGCAATATTTACCTGTTCAAGAACAACACCGATTCGGCCGGAAACTCCTACGGCAGCCACGAGAACTACCTCATTCCGCGCAAGCTCGAATTCGGCCGGCTCGCCGACATCCTCATCCCGTTCCTCGTCACCCGGCAGCTCCTCGTCGGTGCCGGCAAGGTGCTCCGGACCCAGAATGGCTCGCTGTACGCGTTCTCACAGCGCGCGGACCACCTCTGGGAGGGGATCTCCTCGGCCACCACCCGGTCGCGGCCGATCATCAACACCCGCGATGAACCGCACGCCGACGCCGAGTTCTTCCGCCGTCTTCACATCATCGCCGGGGACTCGAACATGTCCGAGACGACGACCCGCCTGAAGATCGGCTCCGTGGACCTGATCCTGCGCATGGTCGAGGCCGGGGCAATGATGCGTGACTTCCGCCTCGAGAACCCGATCCGCAGCATCCGGGAGATCTCCCACGACCTCTCGGGCCGGCAGCAGCTGAAGCTCGCCAACGGGCGCTCCATCACCGCCCTGGACATGCAGCGGGAGTACCTCACCCGGGCCCGCGCCTTCGTCGACGCCAACGGCGCGCACCACGCGCACGTCCCAGCGGTGCTGAGCCTGTGGGAGCGGACCCTGAACGCCATCGAGTCGGGGGACACCTCGGCGATCGACCGGGAGGTGGACTGGGCGATCAAGAAGAAGCTCGTCGACCGGTACATGGAACGCAACGGGGTCGAACTAGACTCCGCCCGGGTATCGCAGCTCGATCTGACCTACCACGACATCTCCCGCAGCCGGGGCCTGTTCTTCCTGCTCCAGGCCCGGGGGGAGGCGCTGCGGGTGGTCGACGACGTCGTCGTCAAGGAAGCCGTCGACACCCCGCCGCAGACCACCCGGGCCCGGCTGCGCGGCGAATTCGTGCGGCGGGCCAAGGAAGCCAACCGCGACTACACGGTGGACTGGGTCCACCTGAAACTCAACGACCGGGCCCAGCAGACCATCCTCTGCAAGGACCCCTTCAAAGCGGTCGATGAGCGGGTCGAGGCCCTCCTCGAGCACCTCTAACCACACCGGCGCCTACCGTGGGGCGCGGGCCGGGGGAGAAAACGCCGCCCGGAAACCGTTAGGCTTGAAGATGCCCGTCCGGATGGGCGCTGCCTGAACTACCGACAACTCCTGCGAAAGAAGTTCTGTGCGACGGATACTTTTGTTCCTCCTGCCCCTGCTGCTCGTGCTCACCGCATGCGGCGGCGCGTCGACCGGGAAGTCGGCCGGTGATGCCGACGTCTTCGAGTCGGTCACCGTCAGCGGCGGCAGCGATAAGAAGGCCCCCAAGGTCGAGTTCGACACGCCCCTGAAGGTCACCGCTCCCGCCGTGAAGACCCTCGTCGAGGGCGACGGCAAGGCCATTAAGGCAGGCCAGCAGATCACCTTCAACGCCGCGTTCTTCAATGCCGAAGACGGAAGCAAGCTCGGCGACACCTACGAGGGCGGCCAGCCGCAGCCGCTGCCCGTTGACGACACCCTCAAGGAGCAGGACGCCGAGCTGTACGAGGTCCTGGTGGGCACGAAGGTCGGAGCCCAGGTCGGGTACACCCGCCCGGTCGAAGAACCTGCCGAAGGCCAGGAGGCCACTCCGCAGCAGCTCGTGGTACTGAAGATCATCTCCGCCAAGGACCCCGCGCCGGAGCCCAAGATCCTTTCCCCTGAGGACGTCAGCACGCTTGACGACGAGGGCAAGCTGCCCACGTTCAAGTTCGCCAAAGACGGCGCACCCGAGGTCACCATCCCCGACAACGAGCCGTCCAAGGACCTCGTGGTGAAGGTCCTCAAGGAGGGCGACGGCGAAGTCGTCGCCGAGTCCGACACGATCACCGCCAACTACAGCGGCTGGCGCTGGGAGGACGGCGAGCAGTTCGACTCGAGCTTCGAGCGTGGCGAACCCGCCGAATTCCCGCTGACCGGCGTCATCGAGGGCTGGACGAAGGGCCTGGCCGGCCAGAAGGTCGGCTCGCAGGTGCTGCTGGTCATCCCCGGCGCCTGGGGCTACGGCGACCCGGCACCCGAGGGCCGCCCCTCCGGCACGCTCGTGTTCTTCGTGGAGATCACGGGCAAGTCAGCCGCCAAGTAACCGCACCACCCGAACACCCCCACCTGCGAAGGAGAACCATGTCATTTGGACAGCGTGAATTCGACCGGTCCAAGCCGGAGATCGATTTTCCGAGCCACGGCGCACCCACCGAACTCGTCATCGAAGACCTCATCGAAGGCAACGGCAAGGCGGCCACGGCCGGGGACACCGTCTCCACCCACTACGTCGGCGTCGCGTTTTCCACCGGCGAGGAGTTCGACGCGTCCTGGAACCGCGGTGCACCGCTCGACTTCAAGGTCGGCATCGGCCAGGTCATTCAGGGCTGGGACCAGGGCCTGCTCGGCATGAAGGTCGGCGGCCGCCGCCGGCTTGAGATTCCCTCCGAGCTTGCCTACGGCGCCCGCGGCGCCGGCTCGGCGATCGGCCCGAATGAATCGTTGATCTTCGTCGTCGACCTGCTCGACGTGCGCTGAGCCTCACCACCCCGGCAGCTGCCGCCCCGCGCCCCGGCGCCGGGCGGCAGCGCTGTTTCCGGGCAGGCAAAGGGCTGGTCCGGCGGCGGTTCGCAGGCAGGTAAGGTAACTCCCGTGTCCGCAAAACGAACCGAACGACTCCTGACCCTGGTGATCCTGCTGCTGTCCAGCAAACGCGGATTCAGCAAGGAGGAACTGTTCGAGGAAATCGAACTGTACCGTGAGGCGCCCACGCCGGCTGCCCGGGAGAAGCTCTTCGACCGGGACAAGGCGATGCTGCGGGAACAGGGCATTCCGCTTGAGTCCTTCAGCGAGGATCCCCTCTTCGAGACCGACAACACGGTGCAGCGCTACCGCATCAACGCCGAGGAATACCAGCTCACCGGGGTGACCTTCACCGCCGAGGAATACACCTTCCTCAGCCTCGCGGCAGGGATGTGGGACCCCGCCTCGCTCGACTCCGCCCCCTCACGGGCCATGCGGAAGCTCAGCCTGCGGACCCCGGGCTCCGAGCCGCCCGCTCCGCTGCCGGTCCAGCCGCGGATCCGCACCAGCGAACCGTACTGGGACGAGGTCTGGCGCGCCATGGCCGCCCGCCGGACCATCACCTTCACCTATCGGGCCGCCAGCACCGGACGCGAGGAAAAACGCACGGTGCGGCCGTGGGGGATGGGCTCGCGGTTCGGGCACTGGTACCTTGTCGGGTTCGACGCGGACCGGCAGGCCGAACGGTTCTTCCGCCTGTCCCGGATGACCTCCCCGCCGGCCCTGCGCGAAGGCGGCTTCGAGCCGCCCGAATCCTTCGACATCAACGCCGCGCTGGCCTCCCTGACCCGGCGGGACACCGAGGGGACCGCCGAACTGCTCGTACGCCCGGGCACCTGCAACATCCTGCGGGTGCGCCGGGGTTCAGCCCTCGTCGAGCACGGCGAGGAATGGGACCGCCTCCGCGTCCCCTATACCGGACTGCCGGCCCTTGCCGCGGAGGTCGCCGGCTTCGGTGCGAACGCCTCCGTCGTCGAACCCGCCGAGCTCGGTGCCCGGGTGCGGGAGCTGCTCACCGGTGCCCTCGACGCCGCCCGCACCGCCCCGGAAGTCGAACTCACCGGAGCGCAGGGAACGCTGCCGCGCCGGAAATCCTCGGCGCAGGACCATCTGCTGCGCCTGCTCGACCTGGTGCCATACCTGCTGGCGCACCCCGGGGCCGACCTGAAGGAGACGGCGCAGCGGTTCGAGGTCACCGAGGCGCAGCTGACCCGGGACCTCGACCTGCTGTTCGTCAGCGGTCCGCGCCACTACCCCGACGGATTGATGGATGTGGACGTCGAGGGCGGCAGGATCTACCTGAGCAACGCCCGCAACCTCTCCCAGCCGGTGCGCCTGGCGATGGACGAGGCGTGCACCCTCATTGTCGGCCTCCAGGCGCTGCGGGACCTGCCCGGCATCGCCGCCCATCCGGCGCTGGCCACGGCCCAGGCCAAGCTCACCGCGGCGGCCGGGGACGCAGCCCGGATGGGGACTGTCGTCGCCACCCGGCTCAGCGAGGATGAGGTGCAGCCCCACCTTGAGCTGTTCCAGGAGGCCCTCCGGCGCGGCGTCCAGGTGGAGATGTCCTACCTCGTGCCGGCCCGCGACCAGATCACAGAGCGGGTCATCGAACCGGTCCGTGCCTTCTCCCAGGACGACCGCTGGTATGTGGAGGCCTGGTGCACCAGTTCCGCAGGATTCAGGAACTTCCGGCTCGACCGCATCCAGGACGTCCGCCTCACGGACCGGCCCGTCACCCGGGGCGGCGAGACCGGACCGTCCCACGAGGCTGCGCCCTCCACGGGGCTCTACATCCCCTCGCCGGATGACCGGAGCGTTGTGCTGGTGCTGAAGGAATCCGCCCGGTGGATCGCGGCCCAGTACAGCGCCGTGCGGACCGAGGCACTGGGCGACGGCTCCCTCGCCGCGGAGCTGCGGGTCGGTTCGGTGGCCTGGCTCCCCGGCCTCATCGCCGGGCTTGGCGGGGCGGCGGCGGTGGCAGGGCCGCGGGACCTGCGCGCGGAGGTCCTGCGCTGGCTCGAGGCGGCCCTGGCGTCGACCGCGGCTTAGACTGAAGCAATGTCATGGTGGATGTGGTTGGTTCTGTGGATCGCCCTGGTGGCGGTCAGCGCCCTGTTCCTGCTTGCCGTGGGCTTCCGGATGTTCCGGAAGGCGATGGCGACGCTTGACGAGTTCGGGGAGGCATCATCGCTTCTCGATGCCGCGCCCCCCGCCCATGCTTCCGGTGCCGCCGTGGTGGAGGCCTCCGGGTCCCCCGTCCCCGCGGTTTTTGCCCAGCCCGCCCAGGTACGCCAGGCCAACCACGAAGCCCGGCTGCTGCGCCAGGGGCGGCGACGCGAGCGGCGGATCCGGCGCCGTGCCGAGAACCGGCGGCCCCAGCTGCTGCGCGACCTTCCGCACCTCTGAGCCGCCTCCAGATGGCAAGGGCTTGAAGATTGAATGAACTTGCGGATGACGCCGGACGAAGGGGTTCCGCCCCGGTCCATGCATCCCGCGGTCTGGGAGCCTGACCGGCGCCCGGCAGCCCCGGCTGCTGCACGGCGCCCCCGATCTATGACCTAAACTGAAGAGGACCTAGGAGAGGAACCTGGCATGAGGCTCGATGGCTGGCAGATCGTCATTATTATCGTGATCGCGATCCTACTTTTCGGTGCGCCCAAGCTCCCCGGACTGGCGCGCAGCGCCGGCCAGTCGCTGCGCATCTTCAAGTCCGAAGTCAAGCAGATGAAGGATGAGAACAACACCGGTAGCGGCACCGCGGCCGCGCCCGTCGAGGGAAATATCGTCGCCTCCGGCCCCGACGCACCGACCCACGGCACGACGAGCGAGCCGGCGGCCGGCCCGCACAATCCCCCCGGAACGGCCGGTGGCTCCCATCCGGCACCGGGCGGAACGCCGGGCTCCACCCCTTAGGCACCATGGCACGGACCCGAGGGCGCAAGGCCAACCCCGAAGGGCGGATGGCCCTCAAGGAACACCTGCGCGAAGCCCGCATCCGGTTGGTCAAGTCCTCCGTGGCGGTGGTCGCCGGCACGGTGGTCGGCTTCTTCATCTACAACCCCGTCCTTGAAGCTCTTGCGGCGCCCATCCAGGAGCTCAACGAGCGCGAGGGCCGCAGCGCGGCCCTGAACTTCGACGCAGTGGCCTCCCCGTTCGACCTGCTCATCCAAGTCTCGGTCTTCCTGGGGCTGATCATCTCCAGCCCGGTCTGGCTGTACCAGCTGTGGGCGTTCATCACCCCCGGGCTGCACGCCAAGGAACGGCGCATCTCCCTGTCCTTCATCGCGGTGGCCGTGCCCCTGTTCCTGGCCGGCATCTACCTGGCCTGGCTGGTGCTGCCCAACGCGGTGCGGGTCCTCACGGACTTCACCCCGGGCGGGTTCACCAACATCATCACGGTGTCGGTGTTCATCACCTTCATCCTGCGCTTGATGCTCGCCTTCGGCATCGCGTTCCTGCTCCCGGTGGTGCTGTTCGGGCTGAACCTCGTGGGGCTGATCTCCGGACGCCAGATCCTCAAGGCCTGGCGAATCACCGTGTTCCTGGTCTGCCTCTTCGCCGCGATGGCCGCACCCGGCGCCGACGCGGTGAGCATGTTCTACCTCGCCGTGCCGATGCTCGTGCTCTTCTTCGCCGCCATCGGCCTGTGCCTGCTCAACGACAAGCGCCGCGCCCGGCGCAACGCCGCCCGCGAGGCCGAATTGGACGCCACCGCCGACTCGGCCTCCACCATCGAAGGGCTCTAACAGACGCCCGGACGCCGGCGATGCGTGCCGCCCCCCGGCCCAGCGTTTAGGGTTGAAGGATGAGCACCCCGGCAGAGCGTTATCAGGCGGCCAAGACCCGCAATGCGATGGCAAAGACCCAGCTTTTCGCGTTCAAGAACACGCTCTCGTTCGAACTCGATCCCTTCCAGCACGACGCCTGCACCTCCCTTGAGGCCGGCAAAGGGGTCCTCGTCGCCGCGCCCACCGGTGCCGGGAAGACCGTCGTGGGGGAGTTCGCCGTCTACCTCGCGCTGCAGCAAGGCCTCAAGGCCTTCTACACCACACCGATCAAGGCCCTCAGCAACCAGAAGTACTCCGAACTGGCCGCGGTGCACGGCCCGGAGCGGGTGGGCCTGCTCACCGGGGACACGACGATCAACCCCGACGCGGACGTCGTCGTCATGACCACAGAAGTGCTGCGGAACATGCTCTACGCCAACTCCGAAACGCTCGACGACCTCGGCTACGTCGTCATGGACGAGGTCCACTACCTCGCCGACCGGTTCCGTGGCGCCGTCTGGGAGGAAGTGATCATCCACCTGCCGACCGAGGTGAAACTCGTCTCCCTCAGCGCCACTGTCTCCAATGCCGAGGAATTCGGAGCCTGGCTCGACACGGTCCGGGGGGACACGGACGTCGTGGTCTCCGAGCACCGGCCGGTGCCGTTGTGGCAGCACGTGATGGTCGGGTCGAACCTGCTTGACCTCTTCGCCGGTGACGTGGCCTTCGACGAGGCGGCGCCGTCCGGCCCGGACGGCGGGGCCCGGGACTTCTACGAGGTCAACCCCGAACTGCTCGAACTGGCCAGCAACGAGGTCCGGCTGAACCAGCGCGCAGGCTGGGGCTCCGGACGCCGGGGACGGGCGCCCGCGCGCCGGCCGCAGGAAACCCTCGTGCGCCGGGCAAGCCGGCCGCAGGTCATCACCGCGCTCGACCGCGCCGCCCTCCTGCCGGCCATCACGTTCATCTTCTCCCGCAACGGCTGCGAGGCCGCCGTCACCCAGTGCCTGCACGCCGGCCTGTGGCTCACCACCGAGGACGAACGCCGGACCATCAGCGAAACCATCGACGAAGCCACGCAGGAGATTCCGCGGGACGACCTGGAGATCCTCGGCTTCTGGACCTGGCGCGAAGGCCTGATCCGCGGCTTCTCCGCCCACCACGCCGGCATGCTGCCGACCTTCAAGGAGGTCGTCGAGAAACTGTTCGCCGCGGGCCTGGTCAAGGCCGTCTTCGCCACCGAAACCCTCGCCCTGGGCGTGAACATGCCCGCGCGCTCGGTGGTGCTGGAGAAGCTCGACAAGTTCAACGGCGAGGCCCACGTCAACGTCACTGCGGGGGAGTACACCCAGCTCACCGGCCGGGCCGGGCGCCGCGGCATCGACGTCGAGGGCCACGCCGTAGTGCTGTGGCAGCCGGGCACCGACCCCGGGGCCGTCGCCGGGCTCGCCTCCCGCCGCACCTATCCGCTGAACTCGAGCTTCCGCCCGACCTACAACATGAGCATCAACCTCATCGCCCAGTTCGGCCAGGAACGCGCGCGGGAGATCCTCGAGACCTCCTTCGCCCAGTTCCAGGCCGACCGCTCCGTCGTCGGCCTGGCCAAACAACTGCGCAGCCGGGAGGAGTCCCTGCGCGGCTATGAGAAGTCGATGACCTGCCACCTCGGGGACTTCCGCGAATACGCCAGCCTGCGGCGGGAGCTGACCGACCTCGAACAGCGCGCCTCCCGTGACCGGTCCCGCTCCGCGCGGTCGGCGGCCGAGGCGTCACTTGAAGCGCTGCGCCCGGGCGACGTGATCGATGTGCCCGGCGGCCGCAGCCAGGGGTACGCCGTGGTGCTCGACAGCGACCCTTCCCGCGAGCCGCGTCCCACCGTGCTGACCATCGACACGCAGATCCGGCGGGTCGGCGTCCAGGACCTTGACGGGCCCATCGAAATCCTCTCCCGGATCCGGATCCCCAAGAGCTTCAGCGCCCGCAGCCCGAAGGACCGCCGCGACCTCACCTCCTCCCTGCGCAACGCCCTGCAGGAGAAGCGGCCGCCTCGACGTGGCGCCGGCCGCGGGAACGGGCTCCACTCCTCGACCGCCGCCGCCGAGGAGCGGGCCATCACCGACCTGCGCCGGCGCCTGCGCGCCCACCCCTGCCACGGCTGCAGCGAGCGGGAACAGCACGCCCGCTGGTCCGAGCGCTGGCTGAAGCTGCGCAAGGAGACCGACCGCCTCGCCGGGCAGATCCGCGGCAGGACCAACACCATCGCGAAGACCTTCGACCGGGTCTCCGAGGTGCTGGCCGGTTACGGCTACGTGGCACCGGACGCCGAAACCGGCCTGAAGATCACCCCCGAAGGGCAGAAACTGCGCCGCATCTACGGGGAGAAGGACCTCCTCATCGCCCTTTCGGTCGAAAACGGGGCCTTCGACGAACTCGACGCCGCCGAGCTCGCCGCGGTCGCCTCGGTGCTGGTGTACCAGGCCAAGCGCGAGGAGCGGGGACTGCGCCCGATTCTGCCGAGCTTCGGGCTCGAAAACTCGGTGGACATCATCATCCGTGAATGGTCCCGCCTGACCGACAGCGAGGAGCAGCACCGCCTGCCCGTGACAGGGGAGCCCGAACTCGGACTCGTCTGGCCCATGTACAAGTGGGCTCAGGGCCGCCCGCTGCAGGCCGCCCTGAGCGGCACGGAGCTCGCCGCGGGCGACTTCGTCCGCTGGGCCAAGCAGGTCATCGACCTGCTCGATCAGCTGGCCAAGGTCCGGGACCTGCCCGAAGGCCTTCACGGGCGCTGCGTCAAGGCCATCGCCCTGATCCGCCGCGGCGTCGTCGCCTACTCCAACATCACCGAATAGCCCGCACCACCCCCACGATCTCCCGCCTCCTAGCGAAAGCCCCGTTACCACTCCATGGATTCCCAGCGCCCCGTCCTGTACCGCAACGGCTCCGTCTACAGCCCAGCCGATCCCTTTGCCACCGCCATGCTCGTCGACGGGGGGACAGTCGCCTGGATCGGCGGTGAGCATGCCGCGGAGAACCTCGGAGGGCCCGGCGTCCGCACCGTCGACCTCGACGGTGCACTCATCGCCCCTGGCTTCGTCGACTCCCACTTCCATACCACCGAGACCGGTCTGGGACTTAGCTCGATCGACCTGTCCGCCTGCACCAGCCTTGCGGACCTGCTCGAGCGCGTCCACGCCGCGGCCGCGGCCCACGAGGGCCCGGTGTTCGGCCATGGCTGGGACGAGTCACGCTGGCCCGAGCGGCGCGTGCCGACGGCCGGCGAGCTGGATTCCGCCTCCGGCGGGCGCTCTGTCTACCTCACCCGGGCGGATGTGCATTCTGCCGTTGTGTCCGGGACCCTGGCGGCCTCCCTGGGCCTCGCGGCCCTCGACGGCTGGAACGACGGCTTCCTGGTGCGCGCCGCCCACACGGCGGCCCGGCTGGCCACCCGTGCCCTCGCCCCCGCCGACCGGGCCGCCCTGCAGCGCGCGGCCCTTGCCCATGCCGCCTCCCGCGGCATCGTCGCCGTCGTTGAAATGGCCGCTCCGCACATCTCCCCCCGGGAGGACCTTGAGGGCCTGCTCGCCCTCGCCACCGCGGACGGCGGCGCGGACCTGCCTGGGGTGATTCCCTACTGGGCCGAGGCCGTCTCCTCCCCGGAGGAGGTTCGGAGCCTGCTCGCCTCCTTCGATGGCCGCCTGGCGGGGCTCGCAGGGGACCTCAATGTCGACGGCTCGATCGGCTCGCGCACCGCGGCGCTGCGGGATCCCTACAGCGACGACCCGGGCAACCGCGGGCACGTCTTCCTCGATGCGCCGGCGGTCGGGGCGCACCTCACCGCCGCGACCACCGAGGGGGTGCAGGCAGGCTTCCACGTAATCGGCGACGCCGGGCTCGACGTCGTCCTCGCCGGCCTGGGGGAGGCCGAGCGGAGCCTGGGCATCGAGGCGGTGCGCCGCTCCCGCCACCGGCTCGAGCATGTCGAGATGGCCGACGACGCCGCCATCGCCGCCCTGGTCCACTTCGGGGTGACGGTCAGCGCCCAGCCGGTGTTCGACGCCCTCTGGGGGCACCCGGAGGGGCTGTATGAGCAGCGCCTCGGCGAGAGACGCCGGGTCGGCATGAACCGCTTTGGGTCCCTGCTGGCGGCCGGGGTGCCGGTCTCCATGGGCTCGGACAGCCCCGTCACGCCCCTTGACCCGTGGGCCTCGGTGCGGGCCTGCATCGACCACAGCAACCCGGCCGAGGCGGTTTCGGCGCGGGCGGCCTTTATTGCCCATACCCGGGCCGGCTGGCGGGCGGCGGGTGAGGTGAACCCGATGCTGGGCCAGCTCGCGCCGGGCTCGCCGGCCTCCTTCGCCGTCTGGCGGGTCGACGAACTCATGGTTCAGACACCCGACAACCGGGTGCAGTCCTGGAGCACGGATCCCCGGGCGGGGACCCCGCTGCTGCCGGCGCTGGACACCGAGAATCCGCCGCGCTGCATCGAGACCGTCCACTACGGCCGGACCCTGTTCTCCGAGGGCGGCGGAGGCGCCGCCTAGGCGCCCCGAGCCCGTCAGTCAAGAGATGACCGCAAACCGAAAATGCCCATTCTCCGGACCGGACGCTGACCTGCACCGAAAGATGTTTGCGCAGGTCAGAGGCACATTGACACCCCGCCCCCAGCACGTAAGCTGAGTTCCTACGGGTTGGAGCAACTCCTCGAGGACTGACCTGGCCGACCACCGGCGCAACACACCTCCCGTTCGGCTCAACCGCCGCATTGGTGGGGCGGTGACGGCATTCATCAAGAGCAGGCCCGCACGCCATCAGAGAACAGATCCGGTTCACCGTTTCTGGTACGAAGGCGGGCGGGCCTGCTCGATGGAAGGGGCTCCGCGCAGCCTCCGCCCGCCGGGCCGTACAGGTCGGTCGCCTATACTTGCCGTTTGACCTGGCAGGCACCAGCGGTCCTGCGTCTCCCCCCGGAAAGGCCCCCCTCGCTTGCGCGTTCTCACCATCATTCCAACCTTCAACGAGATCGAATCCCTCCCGCTGACACTGGGACGGCTACGGGAGGCAGTGCCCGCCTCCGACGTGCTGATCGTGGACGACAACAGCCCGGACGGCACCGGAGGTCTCGCGGATGAGGCGGCGGCGGCGGATCCCCAGGTGTTCGTGCTGCACCGCACCGGCAAGGTGGGGCTGGGGGCGGCCTACATCGCAGGGTTCCGCTGGGGCCTCGAACGCGGCTATGACGTCCTGGTCGAGATGGACGCCGATGGCTCCCACCGGCCGGAGCAGCTGCAGAGCCTGCTCGACGCCGTCGACGGTGCTGACCTGGTGATCGGTTCGCGCTGGGTTCCCGGCGGCAGCGTCGTCAACTGGCCGGCACACCGCAAGCTCCTGTCCCGGGCGGGCAGCACCTACTCCCGCCTCATGCTCGGCCTCTCCGTGCGGGACATCACCGCCGGCTTCCGGGCCTTCCGCCGCGGAACCCTTGAGAAGCTCGACCTGTCGGCGGTCGACTCGGTCGGGTACGGCTTCCAGGTGGACATGACGTTTCGGGTGGCCCGCCTCGGCCTGCGGATCGCCGAGGTGCCCATCACGTTCGTGGAGCGGGAGCTGGGCGCCTCGAAGATGAGCGGCAATATCGTGCTTGAGGCGATTGTCAACGTCACTCGGTGGGGCCTGGCGGCCCGGTGGCGGAAGCTGACCCGCCGCGACGGCTAGGCCGTCGCCCGGGCACAAAAAATGCCGGTGACCCCACCCGAAGGTGGCGTCACCGGCATCGGCCGGGAAGGACCCTGGCGTTGGACGGACCGGCGTTAGGCGGACCGGCGTTCGCCGCGGCGCTCACGCAGGATCGTCAGGCGGTCCTGGAGGATCTGCTCGAGTTCGTCGACGGAGCGGCGCTCAAGCAGCATGTCCCAGTGCGTACGCACCGGCTTGTCGTTAGAGGTGTCGGGGCGCTCCCCGTCCACCAGGAGCGCTTCCTTGCCGGTCTTGGAAACCCACACCGGTGGGATTTCCGCTTCGGCGGCGAACGTCACGAAGACGCGCTCCCCGTCCTCGCAGCGGTACTCAACCCGTTGGCGCGGAGCGGGCTCCACGCCCGATTCGGTTTCCATGCTTTGCGCTCCGAGGCGCATTCCGCGCAGGCTGCGATCGCTCATATTTTCTCCTACTCAACGAGTGGCTTCCGGCTGGGCCGGCACCGATCTGCGTGCACCACGGCCCGACCGCCGGTGAAGGCAGCATGAGGCCGAGATAGTACGCATACTGTATAACTCCGCATCAAGCGGGAATGTTCCTGCCGGGGATGAGAAATTCCGGCAAACCACCAACTATACCCGGATCCTGCGTCAGGCGTCACGTATCTGCGCATTTTGGTCGGCCGCCTGGCCGTTGGGGGAGTCCGACGTCGTCGTTCCGAGAACGCTGCCAAGTCCCTTCAGCGCGTCACCGATCTCGCTGGGGATGATCCACAGCTTGTTGGAGGAACCATCGGCGAGCTTCGGCAGGGTCTGCAGGTACTGGTAGGCGAGCAGCTTCGGTGTCGGGTTGCCCAGGTGGATCGCATCGAACACCTTCTGGATGGCCTGGGCCTCGCCGTCGGCGCGCAGGATCGCCGCCTTCGCGTCGCCCTCCGCGGCCAGGATGGCGGCCTGCCGCTGACCTTCGGCGGTGAGGATCGCGGACTGCTTCGTGCCCTCGGCGGTGAGGATCGCGGCGCGGCGGTCGCGCTCGGCCCGCATTTGCTTCTCCATTGAATCCTGGATGGAGTGGGGCGGATCGATGGCCTTCAGCTCAACCCGTGACACCCGGATGCCCCACTTGCCCGTCGCCTCATCGAGGACGCCACGCAGCTGCCCGTTGATCTGGTCCCGGGAGGTCAGCGCCTGCTCGAGGTTCAGCCCGCCGACGACGTTGCGCAGGGTGGTCGTGGTCAGCTGTTCGACCGCCTGAATGTAGTTCGCGATCTCGTAAGTCGCCGCCCGCGCATCGGTCACCTGGAAGTACACGACGGTGTCGATGGAGACCACCAGGTTGTCCTCCGTGATCACCGGCTGCGGAGGAAAGGAAACGACCTGTTCCCGCAGGTCGAGCAGTGGCAGCAGCCGGTCAACGAAGGGAATCAGGATGGTCAGTCCCGGCAGCAGGGTGCGCTGGTACTTGCCGAGTCGCTCCACCACTCCCGCCCGGGCCTGCGGGATGATCCGCACCGATTTCACCAGCACGATGAGAACGAAAAGGACAAGGACGATCAGGATGATTGTCAGTCCGATGGTCCCGGTGTCGCCGTTCATGGATCCCCTTTGATCGAGTGGACTGCGGGACCGCGGTGGGCCCGCTTGAAGATTACAGGTGGTCGGCGTTCGAATCGGGGCTCTCCGCCGCCGGCTCCACGACGGCGGTGGCCCCTTCGATGCGCGCCACGGCGAGCCGCGCACCGGCGGGCACCGAGATCCCGTCCAGGGTGCGGGCGGACCAGGTGTCCCCGCCGATCTTGACGGTCCCGGACGAGGAGGTGACGGTCTCGAGGGCGAGCGCCGGTTCGCCGATGAGGCGCTCGATGTTGGAGCGCTGGTCACCGGTGGCTGCCCGAAGGTGCCTCAGGGCGATGGGGCGGACCAGCAGGACCATCATGAGCGCCACGACGCAGAACGCCAGGCCCTGCAGGAAGAAGGAACCGGTTACGAAGGTGGCGATCAGGGCCGCGAGCGCCCCGACCGACAGCATGAGGAACATCAGGTCCAGCGTGAGCGTCTCGACCGCAGCGAGACCGAGGAACAGGACGAGCCAGAGAATCCAGGGGTTCTCCACCAGCCAACCAAACATCGCTTCCCCTCCCGGAACGGCGGGCGGCTCCGGCGGCAGGGCTGCTGTCGGATGTGCTGCTCATTGTGCCAAAGTGGGCGGGCAATACCTAGGCCCGGAGCCCCGCGCGGTCCGGTCGTTATCGATTTGAGAGTGTTGGCGGGCGCGGTGGGACACTTGAACGTGCTCCTTCGCCTCCTCACCTCTCCAAACCTGCTGCTGCGCCACCTCCGGCTGTACCTCGGATTGTTCCTTTACGGTGCCTCGATCGCGCTCATGGTCCGTGCAAACCTGGGCGCCTCGCCCTGGGATGTCTTCGGGCAGGGACTCGCACGGAGCACGGGCCTGAGTTTCGGTATCGCGACCGTGGTGATCAGCATCGGGGTGCTGCTGCTGTGGATTCCCATCCGCCAGCGTCCCGGCTGGGGGACGATCGCCAATACGGTCCTCGTTGGCCTTGCCGCCGACGTCGTCCTCCGGCTGCTCACCGCTCCGGACCATCTGGTCCTTCAGGGGCTCATGTTCACCGCCGGCCTGGTGCTGCTCGCCGTTGCGACGGCGCTGTATATCGGCGCAGGTATGGGGCCCGGCCCCCGGGACGGCCTGATGACCGGCCTGGTCCGACTGACGGGCTGGCCCGTGTGGACGGTCCGGGGATCGATCGAACTCGCGGTCGTCGTCGTGGGGTTCCTGCTGGGCGGCGTCGTGGGGCTCGGCACCGTCGTTTTCGCGTTGGCCATCGGTCCGCTCGTGCAACAGGCCCTGCGGGCGCTTCATGTTCCACTGCGCGGCAGCTCCGGTGGGAAGGCCTAGCGGGCGGGCCCGGCGGTCCGCTGGGCCGGTGAGGAGTGGCGGAACGCCTGGACGGTGAAGCGGGCGGTCACCGGGACCTCCCGGTCCAGCCCCTCGAGCAGGGCCGCAAGCTGCCGGGGTTCGAGGTGGCGTGCCGCCGGGCCCATGGCGGCCACGTCCGCGAGCTCCTCCGGGGACAGCCGCATCTCATGGACGACCTCCCGGCGCTCCACTTCGGTCAGGCGCCCCTCCAGGGACCCGGCGAGGTCCTGTGCCTTATCGGCCGGGACCTCGAGCATCGGGACCAGTCGGGCGGCCTCGCCAAGGTGACCGGGCAGCGGTGTCGCCACCACCAGCAGCCCTCCCGGGGAGAGCACACGGACGAACTCGTCGACATTGCGGGGCGCGAAGATATTGAGGAGCAGGTCCGCGCTGCCTGAGGACAGGGGGAGCGGCCGCCACAGGTCCCACACGAGCGCGATGCCGCCGGGCAGCTCGCGGGCGGCCCTGCGCAACGCGAACTTCGAGATATCGAGTGCGACCGGCAGCGCTCCGGGGAAGCGGTCGGCCAGGCCGCGCAGGTAGTAGCCGGTCCCGGCGCCGGCGTCAACGATCACGCCGGGTTCGGGCGCGTGCCGCTGTGCCGCCCCGGCGATCGCGTCCCTCAGGGGCGCGTAGTGTCCAGCGGCGAGGAACCTCGCCCGCGCCTCGACCATCGCGGCGCTGTCGGCTTCGAACGGCGTCCCCCTGCCGGTCAGCAGGTTGACATAGCCCTGCCGGGCGGCGTCGAACCGGTGCCCTGAAGCGCAGGCAAGGCCGCGCCCGTCCGGCCGGAGGAAGGATCCGCACACGGGGCACAGGAGCAGGGTCTCGGGCGCGGCGGGCATCCCACCATCCTAGGCGGAGCGGACTTCGACGCATTAGTCTCGGGTTGATGGAACCTGATCAGCTGAACCTCCTGCACTCCGTCGGCACCCCGACGCTCCATCCCGACGGCGGACGGGCGGTGTTCGCCGTAACCCGCCCCGATTTCGACGCCGACGCGTACGTGGGCCAGTTGTGGGAACTGCAGACGGAGTCGGGCTCGCACCGCCGCCTCAGCCGCGGCTTCCGCGACACCGCCCCCCAGTTCTCTCCGGACGGCTCGCTGCTGGGCTTCCTGCGGTCCCGTCCGGGCGATAAGCCGCAGCTGCACCTCATGGACGCCCGCGGCGGTGAGCCGTTGCAGGTCACCGACCAGCCCCTCGGCGTTGAGGACTTCCGCTTCGCCCCCGATTCGCGGTCGATCGTGTTCGTCGCCCGCGTGCCCGAGGCCGGCCGCTACGGCACCGTCGAGGGAGTCGGCGCTTCGGCCGAGGACCCGCGGCGGATCACCACCTTCCAGTACCGCGCCAACGGGCTCGGCTACACGGCCGACAAGCGCGCCCAGCTCTTCCTGGTCGATGTCCCAAGCCTCGAGGCAGAACCCTTCATCGAGCCCGTGGGCCGGGCCGCCAGGGACGCGGGTGCGGACCGTCCCGGCCCTCTGCCCGGGCCCGTCCAGCTCACCTCGGACCCGGCGGACCACAACAGCCCCCGGTTCACCGCCGACGGCACCCGGATCCTGTTCACCGCCGCCCTCAGCCCGGACGCCGATTCGACCCTGTCCAGCGAGGTGTATTCGGTCCGCCGGGACGGCACCGGCAGGGAGCAGCTGTCGGGGCTCTCAGCGGCCCGGCGGCTCGACTGCGCGGCGCCGGTCCAGAGCAGGGACGGCCGATGGCTCTTCTACCTCGCCGGTGAGCTCTCCGCCACCGGCCTCGACTTCGTGGCGCGCAATACCGGACTGTATGCCGCTCCGATGGACTCACCGGGGGAAGCCCGCCGGCTGACGGACGCCGAGACCGTTGACCTCGGCGAAGTCCTCGAGGTGGTCCCGCACGGGGACTCGTCGGTCCTGGTCATTCACCGCACCCGTGGCGCCTGCGGGCTGCTTGAGGTCGGCGCGGACGGCACGGCCTCCACCCTCGTCGATGGACCGGTCGTGGTGACCGGCGCTGCCTCCGCCGACGGCCGCGTCCTCGTAAGCTACACGGGCCCCGGCACGGCCGGCGATGCGGCGCTGGTGGACCCGGACGGGCTGCGGCCCCTCACCGATTTCTCCGCCGAACTGCGCGGCGCCACGACGGTCTCACCCGCGGTTGAAGAGATCTTCCCGGCGCCCGATGGGGCCCAGGTGCACGGGTGGGTGATCCTGCCCGAGGGGGAGGGCCCCCACCCGGTGCTGCTGAATATCCACGGGGGCCCCTTCTCCCAGTACGGCTGGGGCTACTTCGACGAAGCCCAGGTTTACGCCCGCGCCGGCTACGCCGTGCTGATGTGCAATCCGCGGGGGTCGGCCGGATACGGGCAGGAACACGGGCGGGTCATCAAGGAGGCGATGGGGACCCTCGACCTCCAGGACGTCCTGGCGTTCCTCGAGGGCGCCCTCGGCAAGTACGCCGCGATGGACGGCAGCCGGGTCGGCATTATGGGCGGCTCCTACGGCGGCTACCTCACCGCCTGGACCATCTCCCAGGACCACCGGTTTACCGCCGCCATCGTGGAGCGGGGATATCTCGACCCGTCGTCGTTCATCGGCTCCTCGGACATCGGCTGGTTCTTCTCCGACGAGTACACGGGCACCGACCCCGAGAAGGTGCGGGGCCAGAACCCCTTCGCCCAGATCGGCTCTGTGAACACACCGACCTTCGTGATCCATTCCGAGGAGGACCTGCGGTGCCCGGTCGAGCAGGCCCAGCGCTACTACACGGCGCTCAGGAAACAGGGCGTACCGACCGAACTCCTCCTGTTCCCGGGGGAAAACCACGAGCTCTCCCGCTCCGGCACCCCCTGGCACCGCCGCCAGCGGTTCGAACACATCCTTCGATGGTGGGCAAACTGGCTCCCCAGCGGGCGGAACCAGCCGGCGGACTCGGGCCCGGAGCGGTAAACCGGCGGGAGCAGCCGCCCGGTCCTAGAAGCCGAGGCCCCGGCGGGCCTCTTCCACCGACGGCTGGGCCCAGCGGCGCGTGTACTCGAGGTTGTCGGCCAGGGAGCGGGTCTCCGCCCGGTCCAGGTACAGAATGCCGTTGAGGTGGTCCGTCTCGTGCTGCACGATGCGCGCCGGCCAGCCGCCCAGGCGGGTCGTCACGCCCCGGCCGTCCGGCGTGGTGTACTCCAGCGAGACCTCCCGGTGCCGCTCCACCACGGCCTGGTAGCCGGGGACCGACAGGCACCCCTCGTAGAAGGATGCGGTGGCCGCGCCCGCCGCGGAATAGCGGGGGTTGATCATGGCAAAGAACGGCAGGGGAGTGCGGCCGCGTTCGATGGCGACGGCGTCGTCCTCCACCCCCTTGTCCTCCACGACGGCGATGCTCAGGGGGATACCCAGCTGCGGAGCGGCGAGTCCCACGCCGGGGGCGTGGTGCATCACCCGGCGCATCAGGGTGATCAGGGCCGCGAGGTCCGCGTCGCCCAGCTGGCCGTCGAAGGCCTGCGCCTGCATCCGCAGCACCGGGTGCCCGGCCCGGACGATCGGCGGCAGCTCCTGGCCCAGGATTGAGTGCACCAGGTCGTGGAGCTGGGAGGGTGAGTAGCTGGCAGCGGGCGCGGACGGTGTCTCCATGGACTCATCGTACGAGGAACTCATCCGGGGAGCTCCGGTCCCGCACCGCTCGGCGGCGAAAGCGTTCCGGCCGGTCCCGGGGAGGCACCAGCGCGGAGTCCGGCCAGGACGCCCCGCAGGTCCGCCACGACGGCCTCGGGTGCCCGTCCGGCGTCGATCACCGGGTGCCCGGCCTCCCGCGCCTGGGCCAGGTACGCCGAGCGGTACGCCTGCAGTTCGTCGAGGTTTTCGCTGTCCGTACCGCGCGCTGCGATGCGAAGCTGGGCCTGTTCGGCGGGCAGGTCGAGGAGCACGACGGCGTCGGGGCGTGGCAGCAGCCTCAGCACGACCCGCAGGAGGGCGCCGCGGTGCAGGCCCCGGGCGGCCCTGAGGGCGAGCTGGCAGTGAAGGTGCCGGTCCATAATCACCAGGCCGTCGAAGCGTGCGGCCTTCACGGAGTTCAGCAGCACGTTGAGCAGGCGCACCACCGTCTCGGCGGCGTCCATCAGCCGGGCCGGCGGCTGCACGCCGAACCGCCGGGTCCATCGGCTCAACGTCTTCCGCCCCGAGTAGTTGCCCAGCACCAGGACGTCGGTGCCCGGCGGCACGTGCGCGGCCAGTGCGTGCGCGGCCGTCGTTTTTCCCGCGCCGTCGATGCCGATCAGCACCAGGATCATGGGGGTCCTTTCAGGGACGCGCGGGCGGGGATGGCGAGCCGGGCGTCCCGGATTCTTCGCGGTGTTCCCTCCTAGGATGCGCCATGAAGCTGTGCCGGTGCTGGGTACACCTCGTCTGGCCCTCCCAACGGTCGGCCCTCCGGAGCTGAAGACCTCCGTGCCGCTGGCAGCCGGGCGTGTGCCGCAGTCCCGGATCACCAAAGCCCCTGCCGTCTAGGCCACGGCGAGGAAGCCGAGCACCCGGCGGGTGAGCAGTGCGGCTGCGGCGGTGTCGTAGGAGGGCAGTGAACTGTCGGCGAAGAGGTGCTCGGCGCCGGGATAGAGGAAAAGGCCGGCGTCGGCCGCTGCGCTGGTGAGGGCCCGGGCTGCGTCGAGGTCACCCCCGCCGGCGAAGAACGGGTCCTGCTCCATGGCGTGGACCTGGACCGGCACCCCCGCAGGCCATCCACCGAACTCGCCGACCGGGAGGCAGGAGTGCAGGAGGATGGCGCCCCGGGCGCCTCCGCGGGTCTGGGCCAACCGCTGCGCCGGCATCACCCCAAGGGAAAAGCCGAGGTAGACCAGCCCGGCAGGGAGATCGGCCGCAGCCTCGGCGCCCCGGCGCAGAACGGTGTCGAAGCCCAGCGTGCCTGCGTAGTCCAGGCCGTCGTCGAGGGAGTCGAAGATCCGGCCGTCGAACAGGTCCGGCGCGTGGACGGTATGGCCCGCGGCCCGGAGGGTGCCGGCAAACTCTTTCAGTCCGGCGGTCATCCCCTGGGCATGGTGGAACAGAAGGATCTCGGCCATGTCAGCTCTCCTGCCCGGCGGCCTGAATGATCCGCCACTATAGGCCGGTGTCTTACTGACGGGCAAGGCCGGTGCGGGCACAACGGCTGCTGCCCCTAGGCCGCCGGCTGGCGCGAACGGGCCCTGCGGAACAGGGTGCTCGCGGCGGCGATTGCGGCAATGAGGAGGGCGGTGCTGATCAGCTGGGTGCGGCTCGTTTCGGCGCTGAGCCCGACGGCGAAGATCGCGGCCAGGATGATCAGCGCGACGCCGGTGAGCCAGGGGAACCCCCTCATCCGCACCGGCAGGGGTGTGCCGGCGCGGTCCGCCCGCCGCCGAAGGATGATCTGCGACACGAGGGCGGAACCCCACACGACAAGGCAGGTTGACCCCAGGAGCTGAAAAAGGGCAGGCAGGATGCGTTCCGGGAACAACAGTTCGAGGACGGTTGCGGCGAAACCGAAGACCACCGAAACAGTCACCGCCCGCCGTGGCACCCGGGCAGGGCTCAGATGCTGGATGTACCGGGGTGCCTGCTCGCGCTCCGCCAGGGAGTAGATCATCCGCGAGGCTCCGTAGAGGTTCGCGTTGAGGGCCGAGAGCAGCGCCAGGACCGCCACGATGGTGATGGCGGTGCCCGCCCCCGGGATCCGCGCAGCGTCGAGGACCCCGTTGAACGGCGAGGCCAATGCCGGCGAGGTGGCGGGCAACACGAGAATGATCACCAGGACGGAACCGACATAGAACACGAGAATGCGCCACACCACGGTCCGGACGGCCCGACCGATGCTCCGGGAGGGGTTTTCGGTCTCGGCTGCGGCGACGCTGACGATCTCCGTGCCGCCGAAGGCGAAGATGACGATGAACAAGGCTGTAGCGACGCCCTCGAGCCCGGCGGGGGCGAAATCGGTGGTGAGGTTGGACAGTCCCGGTGACCGCACCCCGGGAAGCAGGTTCAGGACTAGGGCGGCGCCGATGGCGAGGAAGACGACAATCGCCGCGACCTTGAAGATTGCGAACCAGTATTCGAACCCGCCGAAGTTGCGCACGCCGGTGAGGTTGATGGCCGTGAAGAGGATCATGAACACCAGGGCCATCGCCCAGACCGGCAGGGCCGGCCAGATCGTCGAGAGCAGGGCGGCCGCGCCAAGGGCTTCGGCTGCGATCACCACCACGAGCTGGAACCACCACAGCCAGCCGATGGTCGACCCTACGGTCGGGCCCATCGCCTTTTCCGCGTAGACCGAGAACGCACCCCTGCTGGGATGGGCGGCGGCCATCTCACCGAGGGCCCACATCACCAGGATGATCAGCGTGCCGGCCACGAGGTACGAGATCAGGACGGCGGGGCCGGCTGCCTGGACTCCGGCCCCGGACCCGAGGAAGAGCCCCGCGCCGATGGCGCTTCCGAGGCCCATCATGGTCAGCTGCCGCTGCTTCATGAGCCGTGTCGCCCGAAGTGGTTGACGGTTTGCTGCTTCTCCTGGCGGGGTGGACATCGTTCCTTTCTATCCGACCTGCGGTGCCAGCGGCACATCGGGGGCGTATATGTCACGGGGGAGCCAAGGCCCGGTGCCGCAGGCGCCGGACTTGCCACCGGCGTGCGGTGCCGGTAGCAAGGAGGGAAGGATCGGGACTCCGGACGGTCCGGATGCCCGCGCGGCTGTTCTAACGTCCCGGCGGGCCCGCCCGCCGGGACGTGTTGAGGAGGGGATGGCAGTGGGCACGAGCGGAACGAACGCGCCGGTCTTCCTCGCGTGGCTATCCGGTCCGTTGGCCGTGGCCGCCGGGCTCGCGGCGCATGCTGCCTCCGGCAGCCAGGCGCCGGCGCTGGCCCTGCTGCTGACCCTCACGGCCCTGCTGGGCCTCGCGGCTTCAATGCTGTCGCGGCTGCAGCTGCCCGGGGGGTTGATTCTGGTGCTGTGCGGGCTGACCCAGCAGCTTCTGCATTTTGCCTTCAGCGCGTTCGTTGGCGGATCGGCCGTCGTTGTGCCCGCCCACGGTCACGGTGCCGTCGGCGGGGCGGACGGTCAGTCCACTGCATTAGTGGTGCCGGGGCAGGATCTTCACTCCATGGTGTACGCGCACGCGGCGGCCGCCCTTCTGACGGCGTTGCCTGCGGCCCGCGGGACCGCGATGCTGTCGTGGGCCCGTGCACGCGTCCACTGGCGCCCGCGTTCCGGCCACCCCGTCGACGGTGTACGGCTCCCCCTGCCGCTTCCCGAATCAGGAAAGGCGGAACCCCGAAAGGCGGGACCGGCGGCGCCGTACCGGGCCGAGTGAGGGTCCTCCGCCGCCTGCCGCGGGACGGCCTAACCAGCTGCACATTGGCCGACCCACTCCGGCGGGCGGGGCTGTTCCCCACCTGTTCGGCCGGGTAGTCTCGGGGAGGCGGCCCGGCAGTCCGGTCCGTGCCGGCCGGCGGCAGGGCACGCGCCTCCTCGTCCGCCCCACCGAAGCCCCACTTTTTGACAGGCACCCGGCAGGTGCAGGCAGCCGAGGGCCCCGCAGACAGGAAAGGGAAGCTGCCGCCGCCGGGCAGCCCCGGAAAGGAAACCATGCGCGCAACCTTGATGTACGGAGCCGGAGATGTCCGGGTGGAGAATGTTCCCGACGCGACCCTGGAGAAGAGCACCGACGCCGTCGTCCGCGTGCTGGTCTCGTGTATCTGCGGCAGCGACCTCTGGCCGTACGGCTCGATGAAGCCCAATACTGCCGGCCACCGGATGGGGCACGAGTTCATCGGGGTCGTAGAGGACGCCGGCCGCGACGTTGCCTCGGTCAAGCGCGGGGACGTGGTGATCGCACCGTTCGTGTGGTCGGACGGCACATGCGACTTCTGCCAGGCGGGCCTGCAGACCTCCTGCCGGCACGGAGGCAACTGGGGCAATCCCGACGCCGGCCAGGGGGAGGCGGCCCGGATTCCGCAGGCCGACGGAACCCTCGTGAAGGTGCCGGTCCCCGAGGACTCGGACCTCCTCCCGGCGCTCCTGACGCTTTCGGACGTGATGTGCACCGGCCATCACAGTGCGGTGACGGCGAAGGTCGGGAAGGGATCCACTGTGACCGTGATCGGCGATGGAGCGGTGGGGCTGTCCGCCGTCATCGCGGCCAAGCGGCTCGGTGCCGAGCAGATTATCCTGATGGGCCGCCATCAGGCGCGGACCGATCTGGGAAGGGACTTTGGAGCCACCGAGATTGTGTCCGAACGGGGCGAGGAAGGTGCCGCCCGGGTAAAGGAACTGACCGGGGAAGACGGCACCCATGCCGTCCTCGAGTGCGTCGGCACCCTGCCGGCCATCGAGACGGCCTTCGCCGCGGTGCGCGACGGCGGCTCAGTCAGCCGGGTCGGGGTGCCTCAGTACAGGGACGTGCCGATGCCGTCGGTATTCATGCGGAACGTCTCCCTGACCGGCGGCGTCGCACCGGCGCGTGCCTACATTGAGGAACTCCTTCCGGAGGTGCTCGACGGCAGGATCCAGCCCGGTCGGGTGTTCGACCGCACCGTGAAACTTGACAATATTGCTGAAGGCTACCGGGCCATGGCGGAGCGGGAGGCGCTCAAGGTGCTCGTCCGCCCCTGACCCCGTGCATCGATGGCCCGGGAGACCCGCCCGGCACCGGTCGGCAGGGCCGGCCCGTGGTGCCCGGCCCACTTCAGCAGGCTGGTTAGATTGACCCAGACGACGCCGGAGACCGTTCCAACGGCCCGCTTTACAGACGGAGAATCAGCATGAGCATGGCGAACACCGACGCGCAGCCGCTCCACCAGGCAGACCGCCACGATGTGATCCGTGTCCGGGGCGCGCGGGAGAACAACCTCAAGAATCTCAGCATCGACATCCCGAAGCGCCGGCTGACGGTATTTACAGGTATTTCCGGCTCGGGCAAGAGCTCCCTGGTGTTCGGCACCATTGCGGCGGAGTCCCAGCGCATGATCAATGAGACCTACAGCGCGTTCGTGCAGGGGTTCATGCCGACCCTCGCCCGACCCGACGTCGACGTGCTCGACGGACTGACCACGGCCATCATCGTCGACCAGGAGCGGATGGGCGCCAATCCCCGCTCCACCGTCGGGACGGCCACCGATGTCAATGCGATGCTGCGCATTGTCTTCAGCCGCCTCGGGCAGCCGCACATCGGCTCGCCGCAGGCGTTCTCCTTCAATGTCGCCTCGATCAGCGGATCGGGTGCCGTGACACTTGAGCGCGGTGGAACGACCATGAAGGAGCGGCGGAGCTTCAGCGTCACCGGCGGTATGTGCCCGCGCTGCGAGGGGATGGGATCGGTCACCGACTTCGACCTGACGCAGCTCTACGACGACAGCAAGTCGCTCAGCGGGGGCGCACTGACCATCCCCGGGTACAGCGTGGACGGGTGGTACGGCCGCATCTTCAGCAGTTCCGGTTTCTTCGACGCGGACAAGCCGATCCGGAAGTTCACGAAGCGCGAGCTGCACGACCTGCTCTACAAGGAGCCGACCAAGATCAAGGTCGACAACATCAACCTCACGTACGAGGGCCTGATCCCGAAGATCCAGAAGTCCCTGCTCGCCAAGGACCGGGAGGCCATGCAGCCGCACATCCGGGCCTTCGTGGACCGTGCGGTGACCTTCACCACCTGTCCAGAGTGCGACGGCACCCGGCTCAGCGGGGCCGCCCGGTCGTCGAAGATCCGGGGGATCAGCATCGCCGACGCCTGCGCCCTGCAGATCAGTGACCTCGCCGAATGGGTGCGGGGGCTGGATGAGCCCTCGGTGGCCCCGCTGCTGACGGCCCTGGGGGAGACCCTCGACTCGTTCGTCGAGATCGGCCTTGGCTACCTCAGCCTCGACCGGTCGACCGGGACGCTGTCCGGAGGCGAGTCGCAGCGGACCAAGATGATCCGCCACCTGGGGTCCTCGCTGACGGATGTCACCTATGTCTTTGACGAGCCGACCATCGGACTCCACCCGCACGACATCCAGCGCATGAACGCCCTGCTGCTGCGCCTGCGCGACAAGGGCAACACCGTGCTGGTGGTTGAGCACAAGCCGGAGGCAATCGTCGTTGCCGACCATGTCGTGGACCTCGGCCCCGGCGCCGGCACCGCGGGCGGCAACGTCTGCTTCGAGGGCACCGTGGAGGGGCTGCGGGTAAGCGACACCCTCACCGGCCGCCACTTCGACGACCGGGCCGCCCTCAAGGAGTCGGTCCGGGCATCGAACGGGGCATTGGAGATCCGGGGCGCCACCGCGCACAACCTGCGCGGGGTCGACGTCGACATTCCGCTGGGGGTCCTCGTGGTCGTCACCGGGGTCGCCGGCTCGGGCAAGAGCTCGCTGATCGCCGGGTCGGTGTCCGGGCGGGACGGGGTGGTCTCCGTTGACCAGGCGGCGATCCGGGGCTCGCGGCGCAGCAACCCCGCCACCTACACCGGGCTGCTCGAACCCATCCGCAAGGCCTTCGCCAAGGCGAACGGGGTCAAGCCCGCGCTGTTCAGCGCCAATTCCGAGGGCGCCTGCCCGACCTGCAACGGCGCCGGAGTCATCTACACCGACCTGGCAATGATGGCCGGCGTCGCCACCACCTGCGAGGAATGCGAGGGCAAGCGGTTCCAGGCGTCGGTGCTCGAATACCACCTCGGAGGGAAGAACATCAGCGAGGTGCTGGCCATGCCGGTGAGCGAGGCCGCGGAGTTCTTCGGCGCCGGGGAGGCGCGCACACCGGCCGCTCACGCGATCCTTTCCCGGCTCGCCGACGTCGGCCTGGGCTACCTCAGCCTGGGCCAGCCGCTCACCACGCTCTCGGGCGGCGAGCGGCAGCGGCTCAAGCTGGCCACCCAGATGGCCGACAAGGGCGGGATCTACGTCCTCGACGAGCCGACCACCGGCCTTCACTTGGCCGACGTCGAGAACCTGCTGGGCCTTCTGGACCGGCTTGTCGATTCCGGCAAGTCGGTCATCGTCATCGAGCATCACCAGGCGGTCATGGCCCATGCCGACTGGATCATCGACCTCGGTCCGGGCGCCGGGCACGACGGCGGCCGGATTGTCTTCGAGGGCACGCCGGCGGACCTCGTCGCCCGGCGCCCGACCCTCACCGGCGAGCATCTGGCGGCCTACGTCGGCGCCTGAGCGGAGATCCTCCGCCGCGACGCCGCCACCGGGCGGGCGTCAGGAGGTAAGACTCGAAATCGCCCTCGTGGCAGGCGGCGCGGGACGACCCGGGGGACCGGACGCGACCTGCGGTGCCGGGGGAGTAGCACCACCTGTGTTATCCCTTGTCCATGAGGTCTTAGGCGAAGATGAAGAAGCAGGAGGCGGCCGCGGCGCTGGCCGAGTTCCTCGACGAGCGGCCGCAGGCGCTGGAGCATCTCACCCAGCTCCTGGCCGGGCGCTCAGTGGATTCCGTGGACCTTGACGGGAAGGTTGAAAGCCTGATTCCCGCTCTGGCGCTGGGTGAAACAGTTTATTGACAGTGCGGACGGCGGAAACCGGGCAGTCCGACACCGCGGCCAGTCCCTCGTGGCTGCGCTATGAACGCGGCACCCGGCTGGAGCGCCGGCCAGCTCCAGGAATGGGGCGCCGGCTATCTGATGGACAACCTCCGGGACTAGGAACCGTGCTGAAGAAAACGGTGTCCGCCTCCCGCGGCGTACCGCGCAGTGCCGTGGATTCTGAGCCCCTTCTGCAGTAGAACTAGTTCGCCGATAATCTACATTATGTCAACTCACCAACAGAAGAGGCTCCCCCGACGACCGGACGTCGTCCAGTTTCAGCCCATGGCACGCGAAGTTGAATGTCCCCGGCTGCGGAGCTTGCGACTATTCGCAGGTATGAAAGCATTACGCTATGAATAAGCCCTCCAACACCGCGGACATGGTTCTCCACCCCGTCCGATTAGGCATCATCCAGGGTCTCCTGGGTGGACGTCGACTAACGACCGCCCAGATTGCCGAAGAACTACCAGAGGTTACGCCGGCCACCCTCTATCGCCACATCTCCACGCTCACACAGGCGGGAATCCTCGAGGTCGTAGGCCAGCAGCGCATTCGGGGGGCGGTTGAGCGGACGTACGCCCTGCGGATTGAAGCCAGCGAGCTCTCCCCCGAAGAGCTGAACTCGATGACGGAAGAACAGCACAGACAAGCCTTCACCTCATTCGTGGCCGGCCTTCTCAGGAACTTCGACCGCTATGTGGAGCAAGCCGACGGCGTAGACCTTGTCCGGGACGGCGTGGGCTACCGGCAAACCGCTGTTTGGCTCACCGATGAGGAGTTTGGAAAGCTGGCCGAAGGTTTCCGGAGCGCGATCCTCCCATATGCGGACAATCCAGCATCTCCGGAGCGCACACGCCGCCTCATCACGTCGATTGTCATGCCCTCCGCATAGCGAGCGTTCTCCATATTGACATCATTATCACGTTTGATAACGTTAGCGTATCCGGATGGCCCGGAGTGCTCACCTAGGAGAACGCCACGTGGCATCGCTAACTCTCGGCACCGACACCCTCATTCTGGCTTTCGACACAGCAGACAAGGTCCTCGGCCTGGTCAACGACATCGTTGTGCCCATCGCGTCAATCACGTCGATCGCCGTAACAGATGACCCTTTCGCGGCCGCTAAGGGAATCCGTGCGCCGGGGCTGGCCATTCCCCGCCTCGTCCGAGTAGGCACGTGGAGGTCCCGTGGGCGCAAACTGCTGGTCGCTGCGAGAAACAATGAACGGGCGATCGTGCTGGGACTGCACGGGGAAGCCTACTCCGGCCTGGTCGTCGGAACCGACACCGCACCTGAACTCGCGGTCGAACTGCTTGCCGTCGCTCCCAACATCGAACATCTGGAATCAGACGTCACGTTCGCCTCCGGTGACGTGGTTCTGGCCGGAACCTACACGCAGCCGGCCGGACCAACCGTGGCCCAGGTACTGCTGCTGCCCGGATCCGGAGACATCAACCGCGACGCCGACCACCGCCGGTTCCCCCTCTCGGCCAGCCGCCACCTCGCTCATGCCCTTGCCGCGCGGGGCATCGCCTCGGTGCGTTACGACAAGCGCGGCGTCGGGCGCTCCTCCGGTTCCTACCTCCACACAGGGTTCGCCGAAAACCACGCCGATGCCTCAGCGGCGCTCCAATGGCTCCGTAGCTCAACTCCGACGGCCGGGCTGCCGACCTTCCTTGTTGGACACAGCGAAGGCGCAATGATCGCCCAACTCCTGGCCGCCGATGACGACCGGTTGGCCGGTGTCATCCTCCTGGCTTCCCCCGGGACCACTGGTGCGGAAGCCATGGAATGGCAGACCCATCAGGTGGCGCGGGCTTTGCCACCGGTCGCGGGCGCCATCATCAAACTGCTCCGCATCGATCTCGCCAAGCAGCAGCGGAAGTCAGTGGCAAAGCTGCGCTCCACCGACACGGATACAGTGCGCATTCAGGGCCGGACCATCAATGCGCGCTGGCAGCGTGACCTGCTCGACTTCGACCCGGCAACGCTCCTCCGCCGTATTACGGCGCCGGTTCTGGCGATCACCGGCGGGAAAGATCTTCAGGTGAATCCTGATGATTTGAAGATCATCGCGGAGTCCGTCAGCGGCCCGGTCGAAACCCAGCGGCCCGCGGATCTCACGCATCTGCTCCGGTCCGACCCAAAGCCTGCGAGCTTCGCCTCCTACAAAAAACTCCTCAAGCAGGATACGGACAAGCAGGTGGTCGACACCGTGGGCGACTGGATTCTTGCCCGATCCACAACCAGGGTTTGACGCAACCGCAGCAGTGCCCATTCCACCGACGGCTCAATCAGCATGGAATGGAGCCGGGTACGGTCTGGCTCGCCACTCCCCTGCCGGCTGCCGGGACATCGCCTGCCGGAGGTCGGTGGAGCTATGGGAGGGGGGTTCCCCGGGCAGCGGTCCACAGCGCATACCATTCGCTGGTCGTCATCAGCTCAGCCTGTCGTGAAGCGTCAGCCGACGCCCGAATCCGTTCCGGATTGGTCGATCCGATCACGGCCTCGATGCGGGCAGGGTGCTTCAGGAGCCACGCGAGGACGATTGCCTCGGGGCTGGTGCTGCGCTCGGCGGCTAGCTGCCGCACGAGATCCGTTGCGTGCCCTTCGGCCGGTGTGTGCGATTCCCGGGGCTGTGAGTACAGGCCCTGTGCCAAGGCGCCCCAGGCCTGGAGCCGTGTGCCGTTACGCCGGCACCATTCGATTGTTCCGTGCGGAAAGTTGGTTCCCGCGCCGGCGGGATGGTTCACCAGCACTGTGCTTTCCACCCAGTCGCGCTTGGACAAACTCATCTCGAGCTGATTTACAGCGATCGGGATGTCCAGTTCGGTCTGCAGGTAATCCATCTGCGCGGCCGACATGTTCGAGACGCCGAGCGCCCTGATTTTCCCCTCCTGCAGGAGGTGGTGAAGCGCCGGCTTCAGGGTCCGGGGGTCGAGCAGCGGGTCGGGGCGGTGCAGCAGCAGAATATCGACGGCCTCAAGCTGCAGCCGCTGGAGGGATCCCTCGAGGCCGGCCAAGACGCTTTCGCCGCTGAGGTCGTAGTATCCGCCCCGGTCGCCGGAAGGCAGGACGATGCCGCATTTGGTCTGCACCGTCGCCCCGTTTAGCAGGCCGGGGTTTCTGCGTATGACTTCGCCGAAAACGGCTTCGGACTTGCCGCGGCGGTAGATGTCTGCGTGATCAAACACCGTGATGCCGGCCTCCGCCGCGGCCCTTATGGCGGTCTCCGCCTGATCGATATCCGATTCCCCGTAAGGCTCATCCGTCCAGTTTCCGCCGAGGCCCATGGCGCCGAAGAGGAGCCTGCTGGTCTGGTGTGCTGTCTGCGTCGTCATGCGCGGGGTCCTCAAAGGCTGAAGTAGATGCTGCAACCTGTGGCAGGACAGGCCGGCTGCTCGAACGTCCAGTGTATTGCGCCGCGGCCCGCGCCTGTTTCAGCGCCTTCCGAAGGTGCAGGGTGAACCCCATTAACGCCCACATCCGGCCCTCCCACTGCAAGCGGCTGCAGCGGAGGCCCGGACGGGGTGATTGGGGGTGCACACCGCGGCCGCCATCTGCCGGAGCCGGATCGTGTGCCGGGGTGTAGGGCGCCGCCTGCATCCCTGTCGGGGGTACGGGCGGCGCCCCGTGTTCAGCTGATGGCCGTCATGGATCCCCAGCCTCCACTGATCCGGAGACGGTTCGCGAAGGCGCCCGCCCCGTTGCCCTGGTACGTCCAGAGGACGCCGCTGGCATCGCGTGCCACCAGGTCGGCCTTGCCGTCGCCGGTCAGGTCCCCGGCCGCACTGATGGCCGTTAGGGATCCCCAGCCTCCACCGACCCGGACCCGGGTCGGGAAGGCGCCCGCCCCGTTGCCCAGGTACGTCCAGAGGACGCCGCTGGAGTCCCGGGCCACAATATCGCCCCGGCCGTCACCGTTGAAATCGCGCTGCTTGGTATTGGCGGGCGGGGTCACCGGCGCGACAGTCATCGCTGCGGATGTCGTCGTTGCCGGCGCATAGCCCGTCTTGGTGCCGGTGACCCGAACCGTGATGGCCTTTCCAGCATCGGCGGCCGTCGGTGTGTAGGTATCGGAGGTGGCCCCGCTGATGGCCACACCGCCGCTCAACCACTGATAGGTAAAGGAAACGGGCGCCGGGCCCCAGGTGCCGGTGTTGGCCGACAGGACTGAGCCCACTTGTGCTATCCCGGTGATGGACGGGACGGCGGTGGTCAGCTGGGGTACGACCGGAGTGACAGGCGCGGACAGCGCCGTGTAGGCGCTGGCGCCGGCGTCGTTGGTCGCCCGAACCTGGAAACGGTAGGCCGCGCCGTTCGTCAGGCCATCGATGACTAGGCTGGTGGCACCGGCGGGCGCTGTGCGCAGGGCACCGACCTGGGCGTTGGCCGAGTCCACCACCCGCACGGTGAAGCCGGTCGGTGTACCTCCGGTTGCCGATGCGGAGAACGTGACCGTTGCCCGACCATCGCCGGCGGTGACCGCCCCCAGTGCGGGGACACCCGGAGCCGGAGCGGTCGGCGGCGGAGTCGTCGTCGAGTCCGAGAACCGCAGGTTCTCGACGTTCCGGAGTGTGTCGGTGCCGTCTGCGCCGGCGTCGTCGTGCGTCACCGTGGTGACTGAGCCCGGCGAGCCCAGTTCCGCACCGGCAGGTGTCGTCAACACGGTGTAGTTCGCCTCGACGTCGGAAAATACTGCCGTGTCAGAGCCGCCCGCAGCGGTGAGAATCTCCCGCACCACCACGATGTTTCCCGGATCAACCTTGCCGGCGAAGACAGCCTCCTGAAGGGTCTGCCCGGTGAGCGCTCCGTCGACCTTGAGATACTTCGCGGTCATCCCGGTGGCGCTGCCGATTTCAATGGACCTGTCGGCCGCGTCCCGGACGCTAAGACGCACGTTGTAGTAGCGGTCGCCGTCGATGATGTCGTCGGCGCCACGCCCCTCGATGAGGTCACTGCCGCCACCGCCGAGCAGGATGTTGCCTTCGCCCCACACATTGCCCTTGAGGAGTTGGCATTCTCCGGATTCGGTCCGGGCCGCGACCTCCGCCAGTGGAGTCGGCAGGGAAGTGATCAACTCATCGAGGCCGTCCACCATGGCCACGCCGTCCGCGTCGAGGACGTCGCAGCCGATGAAGCCGCCGCCGCCGACCTCCTTAGGGACGATGTCATCGCCCCGCAGGGTGTCATCGAGGGTTCCGCCGGAGAGGGCCTCCACCTCGTTGTACCTGTCCCGCACGCCGACCTGGAGGACATCCAGTCCAAGGATGGGCAGGGCGAGGTCCGCGTCCTGCTTCTGCGGATCGGCCAGGCCGATTTCGAAGTCGTAGCCGGAGGCGCCTGCGACCTTCTCGATGCCGGGGCCGGCGAGGCCGACGTCATTGCCGCCTTCCATGTCGTAGTCGTCGTCACCGCCCTGGCCGATCAGTACATCGTGACCGGGTTTCTGCGAGTCGTCCTGGAAGAAGAGGTTGCTGGAGTCGCCGATCAGCAGATCCGGGCTTTCCCCGCCCTCAATCCAGTCGTTCCCGCCGTCGCCGAAGACCGCGTCGATCCCCTTGCCTCCGATGGCGAGGTCGTCACCCTCACCGAGGAACGTCTCATTGGCGTTCTCGCCGCCGTTGGTGAAGTCACTGCCGTCGCCACCCATCAGGATGTCGAGGCCCGGCCCCCCATCGATGGCGTCATTGCCTGGTCCGCCCTTGGGCACGTCGTCACCGTTGAGATCGGTGATGATGTCGTTCCCGTTGCCGCCGAGGGCGACGTCAGCACCGTCTCCACCTTCGATGATGTCGTTGCCGTTGCCGCCCCAGAAGGTGTCGTTGTCGTTGCCGCCGTAGACGCGGTCAGCGTTGGCGGTCCCGTTGTAGACGCTCTGCCCGTTGATGCCGGAAGGATCGACACTGTTGACCGCCCGGTACTTGATGGTGCCGTCGGGCATCCGGAGCAGGAGCGCCGTCTCGTCACAGTCGGTTGCCGCATCGTTGGCCACGGTGTTGCCCGAAGCATCGAATCCCGCCGGGGTTCCATTGAGGTTCTTCAGTTCGAACTCGCAGTCAGCGGTCGCGAACGCGTCGGCCTTGAGGGCCTGGGCATTCGTGTTGCGCATGACCAGCTCGGCGAAGGAGTTGCCTTCGAGCTGGGCCCTCAGGTTCATGCCGGGGGTGCGGGCGAGGTAGTAGAGCCGGTCAGCGTTCTGAAGGTTGGTCATCTGCTGCTCGAACACGTAATTGAACGTGCTGCCGAGCAGGCCGCCGAACATGTTGGTGCGTTCCGCAAGCCCGCCGACCCAGAGGTCGACGTCGTTCAGGCCGGTTGACTTGGCGGCCCATTCACCGGTGCTGTTCAGGAATGCCGCCGCGTCGGCCGGGGCCTCTGCGGTCACGCCGTCAATGGTGGCCGGCTTGACGAGCAGTTGTGCCGCAGCACGCTTGCTCTCCACCGTGGTCGCACCCGTGATGCTCGGATGGGTGCCGTAGGCCGCCACGAAGTTCACCAATGACTCCGGGTGCTTGAGGTTTTCGCCGAAGTCGATCCAGTTCACGTATGGCTTGAGCTGTCCGTCGTTGGTTTCGGCGTGCAGTTCCTTGCGCAGGTTGTTCAACGACGGGATGCCCTCGGAACGGGCACGGGTGATGTTGACCGTGGCGAGGTCCAGCGGCAGTCCGAGGAGATTGTTGCGCAGGGTATCGGTGACGAATTCGTCCAGCTCGTTGCCGACCTGGTCCGCCATACCCATCACCACGCTGCCGGCTGCCTGTTTGGGTGAGAGCACTCCGGCGTCGCCGCCGTCGTAGTAGGCCGGCGGGTTAAGGAAACCTTCGAGCAGGGAAACATCGTTCGAACTTCCCACGATGTCGTCCGCGGTCCCGTACTCGCCGTCAGCGCCGGGCTTGAATTCGTTCTTGCGGGAGATGGTGTCCGTCAGCATCGAGTGGCCGAAGCGGTAGACCGCGTGCGCAAACTCCGCGGTAACAGCGGGGTTGACGTCCGTATCGGTGAAGGCGAAGGGCTCGAAGGGATTGATGCCGGGCTGGACCTTGCGGGCAAAGTCCTCGAAGACGATGTGCTGGTACTCCATCTCCGTGACGAAGCGCGCGGCCTGGAACACCCGCTCCCCGAAGTCGAAGGTTCCGGCGGCCTGATACTGGGCGAGCACCGAGGGGTTCGCCGCCAGGGTCTCCTTGATGTCATCGACCAGGCGGTCGTGCTCGGAGTGGAATACCTGGTGAATGGCGGTGAGGCCGATGTTTTCGTTGACGCGGCCATCACCGGCGATGAAGTGCTCGTTCAGCATTTCATCGTCATAAGTTCCCGGTGCCTGGCTGGCGAAGTCGGCCGACGCCGTGGTGTTGTCATCCGGGACGGGAGCCACCGCGGGCGTCCGAGGGTTGTGATCGGTGTCTTTGGGCGACGGATCGGCATTGTGCGCAATGTCCGTCAGGAAGGGCGTGTTGAAGTACTTCACGTCGGCCGGGACCAGCGTTCCCTTGCCGGCGTTCGCGGCGCGGTCTGCTTCGACCAGGCCAGACTCGGTGACGAACTGCGGCAGGCCGCGGGCAGGGCCGGGCAGGAAGTTGCCGTACGCGTCCGCGGCGAGCATCGGAACGTTGAGCACATCCTTATCCAGCAGCTGGATGCCGAGGAGCGAAGCGGCCTGGGCCTTGGTGCTGGCCCAAGTCGCCATGCCGTCGGCATTGGCGCCCGTCCCGCCGAGCAGCTTGCCGGTCGAGACGGGCCGGCCTTCAGCATTTTCATACTCGCGCAGGAAGACCTGATGTGAGGAGTGTGAGCTGTAGGTCTGGCTCTGGTCCACCCAGGGCGAGTCCGTATTGAGGGCGTCCTTGACGTCGTCGGCGGTGCCCAAGACGCCGTCCTCCCCCGGCTGGTTCTGTCCGCGCGTCATGACCATGAACCGCAGGTGTGCCGGAAGGTCGTCAGCGTTGCCCTTGATATGGTCAGGACCGGCAATCAGGGGGTCGTCGGCCTTCATTGGAATGTAGACAGTGCCGCCACCCTTGACCGTCTGGTCAACACCGTGGTCGAAGAACTGACCGAACAGCGTGAACATCGAGTTGTACGGCGGTGAAAGCCCGACATCGGTCGTGACATTCGGAATGAACATCGTGTCGTATTTGGGAACGCAGTCCGCCGGCACGCCGGCGACCGGCGGGTCGGCGTTGGGCTGGGGATCGGTGGTGCAGGGCACCAGCCCCTTGTTGCCCTGGGTGCGGACCGGGTGGCCGGCGGCGGCAACAGCTGCGGGGTTGGCGGAGGTCTGATCCACGATCAGGTTGCTGATGACCCGCGGCTCGGAGTCGAAGACGTCACCGGACGTCTGGCCATAGCTGGATGCCGGCCCGCCTGGGGGCGCGAACATGTTCGCCTCGGCGGGGCCGTAGGTCGCCTTCGTCAGGCGCGGGAACACCTGGTCCGCGGAGCCGTAATGCCCTTGGCCGGGCTGGAGGTTGTTGCAGCTACCGTCCACGGTTCGCAGACCGCGCGAGAGGAGCGGGCTGGAGAGCTGGTTCGGTCCCGTCCCGATGAGTGCGCCGCAGGGGCCGGTCGCCGGAGTTGTATTCGCCACATGGTTCTCAGCAATCTTGATCTGCTTGAGGATGTAGGACAGATCGGAGACCGTGACCGTGAATCCTTCTCCCACCGGAGCCTGAACCGCGTTCGCGGCTACCACTGGGAGTCCCAGGGACAGCGGCATCATGAGGGTGGTCACCGCAGCGATTCGTCGGAACGGGGCCGGCGCCGTTCTGCGTCTGCGCTGTTCCCCGTGGTCTGAGGGTGAATCGGGTGGGGCTGCTGATCCGGGTGGATTCGCAGCACTTTCGGACTTCCGGGCTGAGAGTTTCATGGCACACCTGCCGCTAGGAGGGATGGAACACCGCCAGCGTGTTTCCTGCCCCTCGTGAAAACCTTGGAGAAACTTAGGCCCGAGGTGCGGGGTGCACAGAACCGCCGGTTCCAAGGGATTCCCTAGGAGCCGGCGGCACACTGGCCGGCATGGCATCGACAACCCCGACCACCCGCACCAGGATTCTCGTGCCGGCAGTATTGCTCGCACTCGTTGCGGCCCTGCTCGCGATCGTCCTGACCTCTCCCCCGCGGACGACTCCCGTCCCGCTGGGCGCCTCAGCCCCGCTCAACGGCGGGCTCGCACGCCTCCACGGCGTGATTCCCACAGAAGCCGACGGATGGGCGCCTCCCACACCTGCAGCCGCGCTCGCCGTCCCGCCCGGCGAGGGCGTTCACCGTGTCCGCATTCTGCTGGAGTTGACTGCGATGGAGGAGGACGGGCTGTCCTTCAACTCGTCCGACTATTCGGTGTCCGCCCTGGGCGAAGGAACCTGGGAAGCGGTCTGGTTTTCCCCGGGTTCCGCGGTGGCACGCCAGGGGGAAAGCATCGACGCCGTCCTTGTCTTCGAACTCCCCGACCGGGCCATCGACCTGACCCTGGATCTTCCAGGAGGAGCGGGACTGTCACTCGGAGCTGGACACCATCGAAGCGGAAGGTAGCGGGACGGCGATGTGGCCGGACCCCGCAGCGACTCTCAAGGTTTTTCCAAGGTCCCGGCGATGGATGCAGGAAATTCCCAAGCAGCGCGCGTCACGGTCTAAGCATCGAAAGAAGGAGGCGGTCAATGTCAACGACAAGGCGACAGGTTCTGCTGATTGGAGGGCTGGGAGTCCTCGGTGCAGGTGCGGCAATGTGGCCGACGGGATCGATTGAGGCGAAGTCGGTGAGCCGGCTCAGCTCCGACCAGATGCCGCGGCCGTTCCGGGTACCTTTTGTCCAAGCCCCCATCCTCCCGCCCTACGCCACCGGCACTGATCCAGCCGACGGGCTGCCGGTCAACTACTACCGTGTGACCGAGAAGGCAGCCGTGGCAAATATCCTGCCGCGTCTGGGCACGCCGGTCCTCGGCTACAACGGGCTGTTTCCAGGCCCCACAATCAGCCTCGATAGGGGCACGAAGTCCGTAGTGAGGGTGCGCAATCAGCTGCCGGCCCGACATGCATTGGATGGGCACGCGCTTTCTACGTCCACCCACCTGCACGGGTCGGCGTCCCTCCCCCAATACGACGGCTATGCCAGCGACATCACCCACCCCGGATTCTATAAGGACTACCGCTACGCCAACGCCCAGCCGGCCCGGACCCTGTGGTACCACGACCACGGGGTCCACTTCACCTCGCTGAACGCCTATTCCGGCCTCGCGGCGCAGTACCACGTGCACGATCCCATCGAGCGGCGGCTGCTACCCCAGGGCCGGTACGACGTCGCACTGACCATCAGCGATGCGATGTTCGCGGCAGACGGTTCCCTCGGCTACGACGACAACGACCACTCGGGTCTCTGGGGTGACGTAATCTTGGTCAACGGCAAGCCCTGGCCCGTCATGAAGGTGCAGAAGCGTGTCTATCGCCTCCGGATCCTGAACGCCTCGATCTCCCGGGCCCTGCGGCCGGTCCTAAGCACCGGCGATCCGCTGGTGATTGTCGCAACCGATGGCGGCTTGATGCCGGCGGCGCAGAGCGTGTCGAACTATCGACACGCCGGCGCGGAGCGGTATGAGGTCCTCGTGGACTTCCGGAAATACAGTACGGGACAGCGGATCGAGCTTCGGAACCTGTCCAACGAAAACAATGTGGATTACGACTTCACTCATAAAATCATGGCCTTCGATGTGACCGATGAACCGGTGGACACTTCGGATCCGACCTGGAACCGGATCCCCACGGTGCTGGCCGGCAGTGAAACCATGTCGCTGCAGACCGGCCAGTCCATCAAAACGCGGTACTTTCGGACCAAGCGGAACGACGCGACCAACATGTGGACCATCAACGATGACAGCTGGCGGGACGTCATCGCCAGCGGCTACAAAAGGGCGGTCGCCAACCCCGCGCTCAACTCGGTAGAGATCTGGCAGATCGAGAACAGTTCCGGCGGCTGGTTCCATCCGCTCCATATCCACCTGGTCGACTTCCAGATCATCGGCCGCAACGGACGTGGACCCTTCGCCTGGGAGCGTGGCCCGAAGGACACTGTGTATATCGGTGAACGGGAGACCGTCCGACTCCTGATGAAGTTCACCCCCCACAAGGGCGTCTACATGATGCACTGCCATAATCTGCCGCACGAGGATCACGACATGATGGTGCAGTTTCGGGTGGGCCTTCGGGAATCCGACGTGGACCCGAACGATCCCATGACGGCGGCCAGGCCTGTCTGGGACGACGTGGCAGGTTGACGACGGAGCGGGGTACCCGCGACCGCAGGCCGCCGCTGCTCCAGCGCCGGATGCGGTGGCCTCGAGGCCGGCCGCCGCGCGTTCTCCGGCCGCGACTCCTCGCGGCGGCATTGCTTCCTGTTCTCGTTCTTCTGTTGATCCGCGGCTGGTTGGTGGAATCGCTCACCGTTTCATCGGACAGCATGGAACCCACCATCCCCGCGGGGTCCGTCGTCCTCGTCTACAAGCCTGCTGCCGCTGCGGACCGCATTCCTGCCGGTGCGGTGGTTGCCTTTACCAGCCCCGTTGACGGAAGGAAGATCATCAAACGCGTCGTTGCCGGTGAGGGGCAGACGGTTGCGATCCGCGATTCGAAACTGTACGTCGACGACGTCGCCGTTCCTGAGCCCTTTGTTGACCACGACCGCATCGACGCAACCTATTTCGGACCCGAGATTGTGCCAGCCGGAAGCGTCTTCGTGCTTGGGGACAACCGCGGTGTGTCCATCGATTCGAGGGACTTCGGGGCCGTGTCCTTGGACGCAATCCAAGGCACTGTGGTGACGGACTGGAAGTAGCTGCACGCAGTCATTCCCGCATTCCTTCCGGCTCACGCTGAATACCTCCCGTGTACTTTCCCGCTGCTGCCTAAACACCCAGCGGAAATGTAGGGGGCAGGCGAGTAATCTTCATCGTCTTCGAGTAGCGGGCACTGTTGTTCGCTTGTATACCCCGGGCTTCAATGGGTGACACACGGCACCGGAAAATTGAGGACAAAAATTCAGTGTTTACTTTGGACGTCGCAAGCGGAACGCCCGCCACACCAATAATGTTGGAGGCGTCTGGACATACACCAACGCTTCGAATTTCGGTCTTTGGCCCGTTGACGGTCCACCGTGGAGAAACGGAGCTCAGCGCGAACCAACTCGGCGGACCCAAGCCCCGCCAGGTTCTTGAAATTCTCCTCCTGAGTTTTGGATCAGCAGTTTCCAAGAGCCGCATCATGGACCTGCTGTGGAGTGGAAACCACCCAGCCGTTGCACTCCCGACCCTAGAGAGCTACGTCAGCGTCCTGCGACGCCATCTGCAGCCAGGGACCGGCCGCTCAGGCCCACTCCGTACGGTCAATGGCGGTTATGCAATCGACCGTACGCTGGTGGAGCTGGACCTCGACCGCTTCGATCGGCTGGTCAAGAGGGCCAGCCAGGCCGTGCCCCACGCGGCACTGGCAATGCTCACTGAAGCTCTTGAGCTGGCCTCCGCGCCGCTGCTCGGCGATGAACTCCTCCCGGCCTGGGCCGAGGAGGAACGGATCCTCCACGCCTCGCGGGTCGGATCCGCCCGGGTTCTGGCCGCAGAAACCGCACTCGCCGTGGGAAACATTGCCCAGGCCGTTGCCTGGGCAGACGCTGCCGCAAAGGAAGACCCCCTCAATGAACGGGCGTGGACGGCTTTGATTCTCGGGCTCGAGCGAAACGGAGAAAATACCGAAGCCCTGCGGGCTTTCGACCGCTGCCGGAGGATAATGGCCGAGGAAATGGGCTGCCTGCCGAGTATGGCGCTGCAGGAAGCGCAACACAGATTGCTCGCGAATACCGCGGCGACGCACAAGCCATTCGCAACCCGGGCCGCGGTGCAGGTCACCGGAGAAGAATGTTTTCCGGCACCCCTGGCGGCGAGGGAAAAGACAGAGCGCCTGCGTATTCTGATCGTCGATGACCACACCACCTTTGCCGACCTCTTGGCCGGAGCTCTTGACCGGGAACCGGATCTAAGGAGTGTAGGAGCTGCGAAGTCGGTGGCCTCGGCAGTGACCATGTTCAAGGAAACGCGACCCGACGTCGTCCTCATGGACCTCCACCTTCCCGACGGATCCGGACTCAATGCCGCAGAGCGGATCCTTTCGGAGACACCCGAGGTCCGCATCGTCATGCTGACCGGCGATCCGTCGCCTGCGGCGCTTCGGGAGGCCGCCCGGATGGGAATCTGCGGATTCCTCCCAAAGGATGGTGCGCTGGGGCTCATGTTGGACACCCTGAGGCATGCCCGAGCCGGCAACCTGATCGTGCACCCGGCGCTGGTGGCAAAATTAGGCGGCACGTCCGCATCGGCCGCCGGCCTTCCGGCAAAGTGACGAGGCAGGACCGCCGTGCCAGCATTTCAAGCGGGAGGCGCCAGCGCCCCGGGCGACGCCGGCCCTGATGCCGCCGAGCGGCGCGCGGTGAGATCCGCCGTCGCCCGTTTCCTCACTGCCGGCCTCGTCGCCCTCGGCTTGGTTGCCCTCCCGGTCGCCACCTGGATGTGGGCCGAAGCGGAACGCCAGGCCCTGGCCAATGCGCGTGATATCACCCAACGCCTGGCCGACAATGTGGTTGGCCCATTGATCACGGACCGTCTCCTTGCGCGCGATCCCGCGGCGCTTGAGCGACTCGACCAGCAAGTGGCGCCGTGGCTGGCCAATGGGAATCTGACCCGGATCAAGGTGTGGGACGAGCACGGCAGCGTGGTGTACTCGGATGCTGAGTCCCTCATTGGGCAGGAGTTCGAACAGGAGGAATGGGCTCGGCTGCTCCTGGACGGCGGGCCGGCGACGGCGACCCTCGAGACCCAGACCGCAAAGGAAAACGAGTACGAGGCACACTCCGGGGAACTCGTGGAGGTTTACGTCCGCTCCGTTTCCCAGAGCGGCGAGCCCATGATCTTCGAGACGTATGCATCGGGCGAGGCCGTCCGCCGCGACCAGCACGCGGTGCTGATGGGAATGGTTCCGCCGATGCTGCTGTCTTTGGCGGTGCTACAGCTGGCTCAGCTGGTCCCGGCCGTCCGCCTCGCGCGAAGGATCCGCAGGCACCAGGCAACCCGCAATGCATTGCTGCACTGCGCCATCGAGGCATCGGATCAGGAGCGTCGACGAATCGCCAGTGAACTCCACGACGAGGTGATCCAGGACTTGTCCGGGCTGGCTTATGCTTTGGAATCGGAAGAGCGCTGCGGCCCGCCTGAGCAAGGGCCGATATTTGCGAACGCGCGAACCCTGCTTCAGGACACCATCCGCACGTTACGGGCCATGACCAGCGAACTGTATCCGCCCGACCTCGAAGAGCTCGGCCTGAAGGCATCCCTCATGCGGCTCGAAGCGCCGCTGGTGAAGCGCGGAATCGCCCTGAGCATCGACCTGCCGGACGGGCTCGTACTTGACCGGGACAGCGCGGTCCTGGTGTACCGGGTGGCGCGTGAAGCCCTCGTTAACACCACGAAGCATGCTTCGGCGCAGTCGGTGGCCATCCGGGTCCGGCGGGCCGGCCCCCGCACCTCGGTCACGGTCCTGGATGACGGACTCGGATTCAATCCGGGCGACCCCTGTCCCGAAGGCCATTTTGGGCTGCGGATCCTCCGGGACACGATTCAGCAGGCCGGCGGAACCCTTGAGGTCCGCTCCGCACCGGGGGCCGGAACCGCGGTCACGGCGACCTTCGCTGAGGCGGTTCCCCTGTCAGCCGGACCGGCAGGCCTCCTGCCCGGCCGATAGGTTCCCACAGGATCGGCCGCGGGAACCTCGGCCGATAAGATGGTCGTGCGGTTCCACAGGCTGATCGCACGCGATCTTGATGGAACGGGGAGGCATGGTTCAGCGGCTGTTTTCCTACGGAACGCTCCGGCTGCCCGCCGTCCAACTCGCCCATTTCGGCCGCCTCCTCACTGGCATGGAGGACCGCCTGCCCCATCACCGGATCGAGTGGCTCCGCATCACCGACCCCCAGGTGATTGCCACGAGCGGAACCGATTCCCACCCCATCCTGCGCTACTCGGCAACTTCAGCCGACTTCGTTGAAGGGACGGTCTTTGAGGTCTCCGACGAGGAGCTCGCCGCGGCCGATCTCTATGAGGTGGGCGAGTACGAGCGGGTGCTGCTGCAGTTGGAGTCCGGGATCCATGCCTGGGTCTACGCCGGTGCCCCTGATGCCCCCACGGGAAAATACCGGGTGTAGTAGGTCCGGAGCGCCTCGCCCATGCCGTTGTCGCGGACCCCGGCCGCCCGCCGCTCGGCCGTCACCCAGCGGCTGGGTGGTTCCGTCCTCTTGTCATCGGGGCCTTCCATGATCCCCCGGGTTCGCCGGACTCCTGCCACCCGGTCTTGAACGGAGTGCCGCCACTGGGACGTGCGGGAAGGAAACTCCCACGGCCGGTGCCGCACCGCAACAGATAGCATGCTGTTCATGACAGTGCTGGCCTTGCCGAGCTCCCTGGCCGGCGCCCTGCGCGGCCGGGGTATCTCTGACGTCCGTGACGACGAAACCACGCGCTCCGCCTACTCGAGCGATGGGTCCCTGTACCGGGTGAGGCCGTCCGTCGTCGTCTTTCCCCGGGACGCCGACGATGTCCTCGCCACCCTGGAGGTGTGCCGTGAGCGCGGGGTGTCAGTGACTTCCCGCGGGGCCGGGACGTCGGTGGCCGGCAATGCCGTGGGCAGCGGGGTGGTCCTCGAGTTCAGCCGGTACATGAACCAGGTTCTCGACCTCGATCCGGAAGCCCGCATGGCCGTCGTGCAGCCCGGCGCCGTGCACGCCGCCCTGCAGCGCAGGGCGCTGGCTCAGGGGCTGCGGTTCGGACCGGACCCCTCGACCCACAACCGCTGCACCATCGGGGGGATGATCGGCAACAATGCGTGCGGCTCACGCACACTGGCCTACGGGCGCACCGTGGACAACGTGACGCACCTCGACGTCGTCACCGGGTCCGGAACCCGACTGATGCTGGGCCCCGATGGAACACCCTCAACGCCGGAGACCGATGCGCTCCGCGCCCTCGTACAGGACGAACTTGGCACCATCCGGACCGAACTCGGCCGGTTCGGACGCCAGGTCTCCGGCTACGCGCTCGAGCATCTGCTGCCCGAGCATCGGTTTGACCTGCTCCGCGCGCTGGTCGGAAGCGAAGGCACCCTGGCGGTGGTACTCGAAGCAGGGGTGCGCCTCGTCACGGACCCGGCACACCGCACTCTGGTGGTCCTAGGCTTCGCCGACATCGGCTCCGCGGGGGACGCGGTGATGGACGTCATGCCCTTCCGCCCCACCGCCTGCGAGGGGCTGGACTCGCGCATCGTCGACGTCGTCCGTAGCCGCAGGGGTGGCCATGCGGTCCCGGAACTGCCAGCGGGCGCCGCCTGGCTTTTCGTCGAGATCGCCGGCGACGACGCCATGGAGGTCGCGGACCGCGCCCGGCGCCTCAGCCGGGCGGCGGCCCTCCCGGCGCGGGTGATCACGGATCCCGCCGACGCTGCGGCGCTGTGGAAGATCCGCGAGGACGGGGCGGGCCTGGCGGGCCGCTCCCCTGCGAACATGCCTGCCCATTCCGGCTGGGAGGACGCGGCCGTGCCCCCGGAGCGCCTCGGGGACTACCTTCGGGACTTCGACGCCCTGCTCCTCGAGCACCACCTCATGGGCTTTCCGTACGGTCACTTCGGGGACGGCTGCGTGCATATCCGCCTCGATGTGCCGTTTGACCGACCCAATGGCAGCGCCCTCTTCCGGAGTTTCATGACCGACGCCGCCATACTGGTGGCCCGCTATGGCGGGTCCCTCTCGGGTGAGCACGGTGACGGGCGGGCCCGCAGCGAACTGCTGCCCTACATGTACTCCCCCGCCGCCATCGGGCTCTTCGGCAAGGCCAAGGCGCTGCTCGACCCGGACAACCTTCTCAACCCGGGCGTCATCGTCGATCCCCGGCCGCTCGACGCCGACATCCGGATCGCCGAGGCCAAACCGCTGCGCTCCCACCTCGGCTTCCGCTACCTGCACGACGGCGGCGACTTCAGCCAGGCCGTCCACCGCTGCACCGGGGTGGGCAAGTGCCGTGCGGAGCACACCGACGGCACTGGCGTCATGTGCCCGTCCTACCTCGCCACCCGGGAGGAGAAGGACACGACCCGCGGCCGGGCGCGGGTCCTCCAGGAAATGATCAACAAGGGAGGTGCCGGCTGGCGCTCCCCCGAGGTCCATGACGCACTTGACCTGTGCCTGTCCTGCAAGGGATGTGTCTCGGACTGCCCGACCGGTGTCGACATGGCGTCCTACAAGGCCGAGATGCTTCACCAGAGCTACCGCGGACGGCCCCGGCCCGCCTCACACTACTCACTGGGGTGGCTGCCGCGGTGGGCGCGCCTTGCCTCCACCGCGCCCCGGCTGGTCAACGCCCTCACCCGGCTCCCGGGGATCGACCGGGCCGGGCTTCGCCTGGCCGGGGTGGATTCCCGGCGCACCATACCCGCCTTCGCGCCCCAGACCTTCTCCTCCTGGTTCCGCACCCGGCCGGCGCCCGCTCCCGGTTCCGGGGCGCGGCTGCCCGAAGGAGGAGCCCACGAGGCTCAGGCCGCCACCCCACGGCCCCCGGTGCTGCTGTGGGCCGATACCTTCACCAACTACTTCACGCCCGAGGTTGCGCAGGCGGCCGTGCGGGTCCTGGAGAAGGCAGGCTTCGAGGTGCGGCTTCCGGAAAAGGCGCTGTGCTGCGGGCTCACGTGGATCTCCACCGGCCAACTTGATGCGGCACGGCGGATCCTGGGCGATACGGTCGCCGAACTCGGGCGATTCGCCGACGCCGGCATTCCCATCGTCGGGCTTGAACCCTCCTGCACGGGGGTGCTGCGCTCCGAGGCCCTGGAGCTCCTCGGCGAGGACAACGCCGGCGCCGTCGCGAAGGCCACCCACACACTGGCCGAACTGCTGGCGACAGTCTCCGGCTGGACGCCGCCCCCGATGGAGGGCACGTCCGTCGTGGCCCAGCCCCACTGCCACCACCACGCCGTCATGGGTTGGAGCCCGGACGCGCAGCTGCTCAGACGCGCGGGCGCCCAAGTCAAGGAGCTGGGCGGGTGCTGCGGCCTCGCCGGCAACTTCGGGGTGGAACGTGGCCACTACGAGGTGTCGGTCGCGGTCGCGGAGCAGCAGCTGCTCCCCGCCGTGCGTTCAGCCGACGCCGAAACGGTCATCCTCGCCGATGGCTACTCGTGCCGGACCCAGCTGACCGACCTCAGCGATCGGAAGGGCATTCACCTTGCGCAGCTCCTGGACGGTGCAACGCCCGAGGAGTGACGGCCGCCCGGCAGTTTCATCAGGACTCCGTCGACGTCGAACACACGGCGTCGAAATCCGTGCCATGACTTTCTCTGGTTTTTTGGGTCTGCTCCCGCCAGAACTCCACGCCCGGTACCTGTTTCCCCGCAAAGAACACTCGATTAAGTGTTGCGGCGAATTTCCTCTTTCCACGACTAGTGTCTGGGCGTACCGTGATGCGCACCAAACTTATCCGGGGATTTAGTGCAAGTCATTCCGCCCGTTTCATCCTGTCTCGATTAGGAGGACCATTTGAAAATCGACAGGCAAGGCTTCTGGGTGGTGTGTCTGGGGCTTGTCTTCGTCCTCATTGGGTTGTGGTGGCTGACCCTGCCGGGAATTCCTCGAGGGGCGGTTGTCTTCCTTCTTGGGGGCGCCGTGTTCGTTGCTGGCGGCGTGCTGAGGTGGCGCGCGGAACGCCGGCGCCGGACTGGGGATAGCTCGCCGTAAATTCCTGGAAAAGCAGGCACTATTTCGAAATTGAAAAGCGAAGAATGATCACTACATGGGGGAATTTGCATGACTCAGGGCTACCAGCAGTCACCATCAACGAAAGGTGAGGAGCGCACCAATCCCGGCAGGTCCCTCGGTATCACTGGATTCGTCCTGTCGATTCTGGGGCCATTGAGCGTCATCGGGCTGATCCTCAGTATTATCGCCTTCGTCCAGTCAAGGAGAGCGGGAATGAAAAACGGTTTTGCCCTTGCCGGGATCATCATTGGAGCTGCCCTCTCCGTCGCCGGGATCACCCTCCTGACCGTCGGTATCACGAGCGTCATTCAAACCTGTGCCGAACTTGGCGACGGAGTCCACGAGCGGAACGGCATCACCTACACCTGCAATGTCTAGGCGGCTGGCAGGTCCCCTCAGTGGGTGCTCTGCCTGTACCTGAGCACCAGGCTGCCCAGACGGAAGCTTCAGGACCCGGACGAGTCCTAGGCCTTCCCGGTGCCGGTCACCCCGCTCGCGCACCGGATGCAGCCGATAAGGACGGGAGGGTGCTGAGCACCTCAGCGGTGTGGTGGCGGCCCGGCGGGATTGGGCGGACCGCCGATTCCCGCGAGGACTCTGTGCAGTCCCCATACGTACTGTTCGGTGGAGACATAGGCTGCCATGGTCGACGCCGCCGCCGCGGACAACGGATAGCGGCCCGCGGGGATGGCGGAGAACCCCGCCCGGCGTTCTGAGATGCGATCTGCTTCCGGCCGCGCCTGACGTGCCTCCCCCAGTTCCGCCACTTCCAAGGCAATTGAGCCGAAGACGTAGACGATGAGCAGGTAGGACGCCCGGGCCGCATCCGGGGGGTGGAGTCCAGAATCCACCAGAATTTCCATCAACCGCTCGTTCAGGGCGAGGGCGTTTGCCCCATCCATGGGTCCGCCGATCATCAGGCTCACAGCGCCGGGATGAGCCGACAGCCGTTCGCGCAAGTCAAGCGCGAGGTGCTCGATTCTTTGAGTCCAGGGCAGGTTCTCATCCGCCGCGATGGCGTGGTTGACCTGCCCCAGCAGGTGTTCGACCACGGCCTGAACCACAGCGGCCTTATCGGGAAAGTACGTGTACACCGCATTCGGGGCGACCCCGACCTTTGCGGCGATTCCGCGGATAGACGCCGCTGCCGGGCCGCCCTCGTCGAGAAGACTCAGCGCCGCCTCAAGGATTTCGTCCCCGGTCAAAGCTCTACGGGGGCCCCGGCGGGAGGTCTTGGCCGTTGTCGTCATGGTTCATCTTCTGCCTGTTGACTTTCTCTCTGTACGTCGTACAGTATTTGTACATCGTACAGCAACTTCTCGTATCAGGCGGACGGCCATGAACCCCAGCACCCAGGACAGAAGCGTTCTTCGGTTGACAGGATGGATGTTGGTGGGGAGCGCCCTTGCCTTCGGGGCCGCCGCAACGATCCTGTCGATTACGTTCGACTGGCCTGATGTGCTGCGCGAACCGCCGAGCGTGGTCCTGCCGGCCTTCACTGCCGGCGGGCCCGCCCTGGTCTGGATCTGGTTTGCGACGGCCTGGACCTATGCCCTGCTGGCCGTACCGGTTCTTCTGCTCCCGGCCGCGCTGGGCCTGAGGAATCATTCCCTAATGCGGGCGGCGACCTATGCGGGGGCCGCATCGGTGCTGCTGTCCCTGATCGGTTTCCTGCGCTGGGTGTTCGTCGTGCCCCAACTCGCCCGCAGCTACGGCGCCGGCGATGCACAGACGCAGGCGGCCGTTGAGGCGGCGTATACCGCCCAGCACCAATTCGGCGGGGCTCTGCTGGGCGAACATCTCGGCCAGCTGCTCGTCGTTGGCTGGTCGATCGCCCTGAGCCTGGTCATCCTGCGCACGCGGGTCCTGCCGCGCTGGCTCGGCTCCGCGGGGATCATCGTGAGCGTCATCTACCTGCTGAACCAGGGCGACATCCTCGCCACCGCCGTCCCAGGCTTCCCGGTGTGGGAACCGGCCGGTCTTCTCGGCAGCACCGGGTGGGGACTGTGGGTGGCCGCCCTGGGCGTCTGCATCCTGCGCCGCCCGGCGAGGGCAGTCGCCGACCCGGCCGCCCTCGCTTTCACGGCTCCTACCGCAACCCGGTCGACTGCTACCGGACAAAGAATTTGATCAGCCGCCCAGGCCATGGCCCTGCCCCGCGGCGTGCGCTACCGCTGGGCGTGGGCCGGGGCGCTGCCCGCACTGTGGGCGCCGGGGTGGGGTGTCACCGCTCTGATCGGCGTCCGGGTCGGTGCGCAGTTCATTGTCTTCGGCTCCAGCGGTGCCTTGGTTTTCGCGGCGGTCTCCGGACTCCTCCTCCACAGGCTTCTCCCCCACCGCCCGGCCACCCGCGCAGCCGCCGGCCCGGTGCTCACTGCGAAGGCGGCGGCATGAGCGCGGAACTGCATGTCGTCTTCGGCGCCGGAGCCGTCGGCCTGGCAACCTGTGATGCCCTGCTGCCACCGCGCCGGCCGCGTCCGGGTGCTAGGTCCCCCTGGGCGCCGAGGTGACCGACGCCTGCCCGAATCTAGTGGCGACCAGGTAGTCGCTCCAGCGGGTCAGGGCCGCGGTGATGTCCGGCTGCGCGAGGCCGTGCTGCTCCGCCAGCCGCTTGGCCGGACCGGTGGGGTACCTATCCGGCGAGAGGAAGCTCAGTGTCTCGGGGTCGGCGTGGGTGATAGCTCGAGGCAGCCGCTTCACAATTCCGACGGGAATGCGCAGCCTGGGCACCCGCACCCCATGGTGCCGGCCGATCAGCTGCAGCAATTCGGGGAGGACCGGAGTTTCGTCGTCGAGAATCCAATAGGACTTGCCGCGGGTCTCCTCATCCACCGGCAACAGTGTCAGGAACCGGGCCAGATAGTCCACGGTGACGACGGGCACGAACGTTCTCGAGCCGCCGGGTATGGCGGGCAGTCTGCCGGCGATCAGGTCACGGACGGTGGTCGCCAGGCCCAGGATCTGGTCCGACTCACCGGTGACCGAGTGGCCGATGACGGACGCCGGGTTGGCGGTGGTCAGCGCCACGTCGAGTTTTTGCGCTGCGGCCTGGACGACGGCGTCGCTTTCGACCTTGGACGCCTCGTACGCGCCCAGGCGCTTGTACTCGTGCCTGCGCTTCTGCTCCGACCACGGAACCGAGGCGGCTTCCTGCCCGCCGACCCGGTAGCCGGACAGGTGGATGAGACGGACATCGCCCGGAACGGCGGCCGCGAACTCGACCACGGACCGTGACGTGTCGACGTTCGCGGCACGGGCCTCATCCGCGCCCATTCCGAAGGCGTACGCGCCGGCAACGTTATAGATCTCACTGAGATGGACGAAGGTGTCGCTGTTCAGCCCGATTCCATCGGCGGCGAGGTCCGCCTCCACCACGCCCAGCAATCCGACGTCGGCCCCATGGGCGGCCAGCCAATCGCGCAGGGGTTCGAACCGGGCGACCGTCCGGACGGCGGCGGTAGTGGGAATGCCCTGGTCGAGCAGCTCCTTGACGAGCCACCGCCCGATGAAGCCGGCGGCACCGAAGACCAGAGCCTGCCGATTACTGTTCATGATTCGTCCCTATCCGGTGGGTGTACTGGCGCTTGGTGCTGCTGCTCGGTTCCCCCCTGCCGCCGTTGAGGCAGCCTACTCCCCGGAGTTTGCAGGGAGACGACGACACTGCCCTTTTTGTGACCGGTCTCCACGTGGGCGTGCGCGGAGGCGGCGTCGTCCAGCCCGTAGATCCGGTCAATGACCGGGACGAAGCATCCGGAAGCCGCCAGATCGCCCACGAACCTGACGTCCCGCGCCATGGCCGGGGCCCTTCGAAGCCCCGTGAACGCGATACCCGCCCTGGTCCTGCCGACAATCCGAGTCGTCAGAGCCCACATCAGGATGGGCAAAGAGGGCACCGTCGTCAGGTAGCTGCCGCCGGGCTTCAGGAGCCGCCGGCTTCGGGCGTAGGAACTCTTGCCCACCGCGTCGAAGACGACGTCGTACGCCCGGGTGGTCTGTGTGAAATCCTCCACCGTGTAGTCGATGACGTGGTCGGCGCCGAGCGATTTCACCAATTCAAGGTTCGCGGTGCTGCAGACCGCGGTGACCGCTGCTCCAAAATGCCTTGCGAGCTGTATTGCCGCCGTACCCACCGCACCGGAGGCACCGTTGATCAAAATGGACTGTCCGGCCTTCAGCCCGGCGGCGTCCCGGAGGAATGGCAGCGCTGTGAGGGCGCCGTCAAGGACTGCCACGGCGTCCGCAGGCGCCAGGCCCCCGGGCATCAAGGCAATGACGCCGTCTTCGGACACGGTGACGTACTCGGCATGAGCTCCCAGCCTCGGACCCATCGACCCCATGACCCGGTCGCCGATATGGTACTTCTCCACAGCACTTCCGACGGCCCGCACTTCGCCGGCGAATCCGGTTCCCAGGACCGGGAAACGCGGCCGCACCAGGCCGAAGTAGAGCCGGGCCAAGGGGTCCCGGCCGGCCCGGGCGGTGCATTCGGCGCCGGAAACGACGGTGGCAAAGGTGCGGATCAATACCTCGCCCTCTTTCGGGACGGGGGTGGGAACATCTTCGACGCGCACGGTCGCTGGAGCGCCATAGGCGCGGCTGGTGATCGCCTTCATGCGGGGACGGGAGCGAACTGCGCGGGTGATGGATGGGCAGGGCGTGGAGTACGCACCCCGACGGCGACGCCCAGCCGTACGAGCCCTGGGTTGGCCATTTCGTTCCCGGTGGTAGCCGCCGCGTCCCTTGCCACGTGCAGGGAGGGATCGACGAAGCCCGCGGAGAAGCCCCCAGGGATTCCCACCGCCAGGTAAAACACGCCCGCGGTCCGCGCCAGGCGTTTAAGGGAGGCCAGCGGCAGCCTTCCCGGAGCCTCGGAGAATATTCCGTTCGGAGACGTCATGGCTGATCCCTTCCCTGTGAAAACGCGGCTGGATCCAAGCAGTGCGTACAGCGTACATCTGCTAGCGTACATAGTACACAGCATAAGCGCAGCGGCTAAAGAACCGACTGCCGATCGGGAAAGGAGCGTCGATGTCAGCAGCGGCGGCCAATACCGAGGGCGTCCGAGTGCCCTTGACCAGGGAACGGGCCGTGCACGCCGCGGTTCAGCATGCCGACGTTGCCGGGCTGGAGGGGCTCACGATGCGCCATGTCGCGAAGGCGCTGAATGTTGCCCCGATGGCTCTCTACCGCCACGTGGCGAACAGGGAGGACCTCATCGATGCGATGATCGACGTCGTCTTCGGCGAGATCCCACTCCCCCTCGGTGGGGCCGCCTGGAAACCGGCAATGCGGGATCGGGCCCTCTCCCTCCGCGAGGCGCTTGTACGCCACCGGTGGGCGATCGGGCTGATGGAGTCCCGCATGCGGCCCGGGCCGGCAAACCTGCGGCACCACGACGCCGTAATCGGCAAACTCCGCTCGGCCGGTTTTGACATCGCCATGGTGGCCCACGCGTACTCCTTGCTGGACGGCTACATCTACGGCTTCGCCCTGACCCGGATGAACATGCCGTTCGATAGCGAGGCAGAGATGGACGCAATGGCGCAGCACATGTTTGAGCCCTTCCCTGCCAACGAGTATCCGAACCTGGCGGAATTCGTGAATACCCACGTTTTAAAGCCCGGCTACGACTACGCCGAGGAATTCGAGTACGGCCTCGAGGTGATCCTGGACGGACTGGAAGCGGCGCTGGGCACAGACTGATCCCGATTCCGAAGCCATCCTGACTTCCCCGTGTCGCTTGCGTTCGTCTGCGACGATGTCTCTATGCGTCTGCACGACTTCACCGCTCCAAGCACCCAGGCAGCCCGGGCCGCTTCCGAATTGGCAGCTTCGTATCATTCGCCCGCGCTACTCAACCACGTAATCCGATCATGGCTGTGGGCGGAGGCATTCGCTCTGCTTGAGGAACGGCGCGACGTGGATCATGAGCTGCTGTACACCTCGGCAATGCTGCACGACATCGGCATCGTCCCCGCTTTCGACAACGTTGCGCTCTCCTACGAGGAAGCCGGCGGGCATGTGGCGGTCGCGCTCACCGCTGGCGCCGGCTGGCCGCCCGAGCGACGACAGCGCGCACTCGATGTGATCGTGCGGCACAACTGGCCGTCGGTCGATCCCGCGGTTGACGTGGAGGGATACCTACTGGAGGTCGCGACGGGCCTGGACATCAGTGGCTCCCGAGCCGACGTCCTTCCCCGGGACTTCGTGCAAGAGGTCCTCTCCACTTATCCTCGACTCACGCTCGCGGAAGAATTCACCGCGCGCGTGACGGACCAAGCTTCGCGGAAGCCCGCCACTGCGGCTCAACGGCTCGTCCATGACGGCGTCGCCGCGAAGCTGGTGAATCATCCGCTGGAGCACGACCCGAACGCCTAGGCGAGTGCGTCAGCGACCGTTCCAAGGATCACCGGGCCGCTATAGTGCCGACCGGCATGCGTCTGGCGGGTCGACCAGTGCCGTTCGCGCTAGCTTTCGGCGGTGTGCACCCTGACGAGCGGGCGTGGTGTCTTACAGTGAGGCATGCACCTGACCCGGAACGACCATCAGTCGCAAGCACGGCAATGGGCGTCCGTCGTCCTGATCGCACTCCTGTCCGCGGGACTCTGGGTTGGCTGGTTCGCCTGGGATACCGAGTACCAGTTCGACCCGTCCACCGGCGAAATGGCCGGACCGTACGCAATATGGCAGGGAGTGGGAGCGTTCTTGTGCGGCATGGTGGTGGCGGGGTTCGCCCACCGGCTTCTGCGCTTTGGTGTCGCGGCGCTGGTCCTTCCCGCTTCCTTCACCCTCGCGTGGATCGGCACGGCCGCCGTCGGTGATGTGACTGGCCTGTGGATGGTAGGGGCGATACTGGTCGCTTTTGGCACCACACTGGGTGCGGTTGTGCTCCTCTGCGTCGCCGCCGCCGTCATGCCGGTCAACCAGGCAGGGCCGCCGAGGTGCATGGGCGGCCATGACCATCGCGGAGAATTACCGGCGATTCGCTGACCTCGAAGTCGGGGCCTCCGCCGGACTCTGCGTCTACCCCGACCACTACAGCTACACCTACCAGCGGGCGAACGGAGCGGTCCGGCTGGGTCCTCGGCGGCCCGGGGAGGTGGTGCTCGAGTGCGACCTGCGCGGCGGTGCCACCGCCCCGGCCCGGTTTCCCGACGTGGTCTGGCGCGCCGGAATCGACCTGAATCCCATCGACGTCACCGATCCGGAAAGCCTGCGGTGGCTCGACACCCTGATCTGGCCCGAGCACGAAGCCCGTCGCCGGCGCCTCCGCGCGGCCGCGGCCGTGATCGCCGCCGACCCTCCCCTGCTCGTAGCCGGTGACCTGAACGAGGAACTCGGACGGCTGGCACGGCAGGCACCGCCCAAGGCCACCTTTGTCATCTTCCACAGCGCCGTGCTCGCGTACCTCCCACCCTCGGAGCGACAGCAGTTCGTTGACCAGGTGAGCGCCCTCGACCGCAGGACCGGGAGGGGCTTCTATGAGGGGTGGTACCCAAGGAACATCTCGTGGCGGTCGACCAGATTGCAGTGCAGTGCAGTCGGGTGGCGCGAGGAAAGTCTAGGCGGGCGCGGCTTCCTTGGTTGGTCAGTGTGCGGCTGCAAGTTCCATTGGCAGCGGCTGGGCGGTGATGTGTGCCAAGACGGTCCGGGCGAATAGGTCCGGGTTTTGGCCGTTCCAGGCGTGTCCGACCGCGGGTGCGATTCGTGCTTGAGCGCTGGGGAAAGCGGCCGCAATTTTGGTGAGTGACCCAAGGATAAGGGGGTGCTCGTTCGCCCCGGCGGCGGCGAGGACCCGCGTGGGACAGGTGCCTGAGGTGGCCGGAAGCCGATAGTTCATGAGTTCCTCGCCGATCGCGGTGAATGTGCCCCTGGCCATGGACCGGGCGGCGGCGACGTATCCCTGGTAGTCCTCTGGGGGTATAGCCAGCGACCGCGCATTGGCGCGCAGCATGACCCCGCTGCGTACGAAGGGTGCCACTAGGTGAGCGGTGGCCCGCATCAGCCTGGGGCGCGGAAAAGGAAGTACGTTGACGCCACTGACCAAGGCACTCTCCACCCTCTCCGGATGCGTGGCTGTGATCTCGAGGGCGAGGTAACCGCCCAGCGACAGCCCCACGACGTGCGCGGTACCGTCAGCCGTCGTCTCGTCGATGAGCTGGGTCAGGGCGACGACCGTGTCGTCGATCGACACCCACGGCCGGGAGGCGTTGTGGCCATGACCGGGTAAGTCGACCATGATCAGGCGGACAGCTCCCTCGAGTCGATCAACTAGGCCCCGCCACATCCAGCTCGTCGTGCCGACTCCGTGCAGGAGGATGCACGCCGGTGCATCGTCGGGGCCGGCCACGGTGGCGGACAGGGCGTCCTGCGACGATCGCGGGGACCCTGCCAGAGGAGTGCCTGGGTTCGGCCGGAGCAACGGGAGACCAATACTTCGGGACGCGTCGCCGTGCCCCTCCCCTTTAGGCAGGCCCATCATTCTCCTGCCCCTGTGGGCGCCTGAAGTGGCCGCAGTTGATGCAGCGCGGACATGCCACGCATGCAAGCTTGCCCCGTGCCGACCTCCGAAGCCGTGGGTGTCCGTTCTTGCGGGGTCAGAGCGGTCATGTGTCCACATTATCGCCCGTGAGAACATTGTCAACGCTGATAATGCTCAGTCTTGGGATCCGCCGAACTGCCCTCACACCTCGACAAGATGCTGGTCAGCGTGACAGGTTGGTCGCACCGTTCCAGGATATTCCGGGGGCCCCGGTTGGACTCGGCGAGCGATATTCATGGTGCTGCTGAAGGAATGAGCCTGGAATTTAGGTCGTGACGGCGCTGGTTCCACCCCTCAACGCGGCCTGAAGAACCGCTTAGAGGCTTGCGGGCCGGGTTCTGATGCGCGGTGGCAATTATCGGCAGCGACGTGTACTTCTCGATACGGGCCATGGCAGTAGGCCCGTCTGATCATCGGCGGCGGTCCTCTTTGCAGGATACGGGCCCGCCCTTAACACCGCCGCCGTCGTTCAGGACAGCTCGTCACGAACAAACTCTTCATTCTCGGGTCCGGTGATGCGTGAGAAGAGATAGCCAGCAAGTAGGACGACGAATGGTAGTGCGATCAGGACCCAGCCCAGCGGGCTTAGTCCCCACGGCTCCACCGAGGGATCCACGCCTTCTGCGGTTGTGCCGGCCAACAGCCCAAAGCGCGACATGAGGAGATATTCACCTATCATGAGCCCGACAAATGCCACGACCGGCGCGATTACTGTAGTGAAGATGCCTTCCTTACCCTTGTTCTTTCGGAAGTAGGCGATAACGGCGAGACAGACCAGCGCCTCGATCAGCACGATCGCCACCACTGCCAGGCCGCTGAACCAGTAAAACATGTTGAGGATCGGCTCCAGCTGGAAAAGCATGAAGAGCAGGATAACCACGCCTGTGACGGCGGAAGTCGAAAGCGAAGCACTCTGGGGAGCGCCCTTGGCATTGACCCTTGCCAACCCGCTGGGAAGCACCCCGCCACGCCCTAGAGCAAAGACGTAACGGCTCGCTGCATTCTGGAATGCCAGGAGTCCGGCAAACAGGCTTGAGAGCACAAGAATGCCCATAAGCGTGGCCATCCATCCGCCAACGTATTCGGAGGCCAGGGTGAACAGGACCGCGGCGGGATCGGCAAGCGGAACTGCGTCCACCGTCGAGTAAGTCACCGTGGCCTCGACTGCCCTGGACGCTCCCATGCCCGTCACAAGCGCGAAAGCAGTGACAGCAAACAAAGCCGTTATCAGCACAACCGCCAGGTAGGTGGCCCGCGGGACGATTCGCTTCGGATCTTTTGATTCCTCGCCATAGATGGCTGTGGCTTCAAATCCGATGAAGGAGGCAAACGCAAAGGCAAACGCGATTCCGGCCGAACCGGCCAGTCCGCCTGCGAGGATGGCCTGCGGCGAGAAGGAAGCCGCGAAGTCATAACCCTCGGGACCACCGTCAATAAGAATTGCGGCGGCGGTGATCGCGAGCGAGAGAACCTCCAGCAGCATCAGCGCTCCAAGGACTTTCGCTCCGACATCGACGCTTGCCAGCGATAGGACGGTTATGACCGCCCATGCGATCAGTGTCCAAAACCACCACGGCAGGTCAAGGCCGAGAGCACCGATTTGCCCGGCCATCAATCCGCCGAAGAACCCGAAGATAGCCAGCTGAATGGCGACGTAGGCGATCAGCGACACGAACGCGGAGCCGAGACCGAGGTGGGTTCCCATGCCTCGGCCGATGTAGGCGAAGAAAGCACCGGCATTGGTAACGCGCTGACTCATCGCGGAGTAGCCGACGCTGAACAGTAGAAGGGTCAGCCCGACGACCAGGTAGGCGCCCGGGGCAGCCGCGCCGTTTCCCAGTACGATGGCGATCGGCACTGCCCCGGTCATGCCGACCAAAGGCGCCGCAGCGGCTACGACGAAGAAGACAACGCCGATGACGCCAAGCCGCCCCCGTCGCAGCGTCGTCCTTGATTCATTGGTAGGGCTCGATCCACCGGAGGCGATCGTTTCGGTTCTGTCCATGAACTGTCTCCTCGATAAGCCTTCCCGATGACGTTGTGAAAGGCGCAACAATCCTCGGATAGTTGGTGTGGTGATGGATATCGGCCTACGAATGGCTTGACGGAGCATGACGGACGGACATCGGTCGCCGTCACGTCGGCCGGCCCGCGCTCCGCCGATGGAGAGCCCGGGACGGACACGCAAAGCACCGTGATGGTGCTCTGCGTCTCCGCTCCGCGTCGCTTCCGTGCTTTCTTGCTTGTGGAGCTCTTATCCGTTGATTACCTGCGGGACTGCCACGGCCTTCAGGCCCTCAACACCGAACTCCAGACCGTAGCCGGACTGCTTGATGCCGCCGAACGGGACGCGGGGATCGACTGCGCCGTGCTTGTTGATCCACACAGTGCCGGCCTCGATTCGCGCAGCCACCTCGCGTGCGGCCGACACATCGGAGGACCAAACTGATGCGCCCAGGCCCACCTCCAGGGCATTCGCCTTGGTGATGGCCTCGTCGACAGTGCTATAGCGAATGATCGGCAGGACCGGGCCGAACTGTTCCTCGGCGACCAATGGGTTCTCGTTGTCAATGTCGGCAACCAGAGTCGTCGGGTAGAAGTACCCTGGCTGGTCCGGATTCGGGTTGCCGCCAATGAGAACGCGTGCCCCCGAGTCCTTTGCGGAGTCCACCAGGCGGGTCACGATGTCGAACTGGGCTTTGTTCTGCAGCGGCCCGAGGACGTTCCTTTCATCAAGCCCGACGCCCATTGGCATCACCTCAGCGATGGCGGTCAGCGCCTCACAAACGTCGTCATAAATGTCCTCGTGCACATAGAGGCGCTTCAACGCGGCACAGGTCTGGCCAGTGTTGATGAATGCGCCCCAGAAAAGTCCTTCTGCGATCGCCGTAGGGTCGGCATCCGGCAGGACGATGCCGGCGTCATTCCCGCCCAGTTCGAGCGTCAGGCGCTTGATGCTGTCGGCCGAGGACTTAATGATTGCCTTGCCCGTCGTCGTGGATCCCGTAAACATGATTTTCCCGATCGCCGGGTGCTCTGCCATGCGGGCGCCCACCTCGCGATCTCCGGAGACCACGGTCAGGAGGCCGGCCGGCAGCTCCTGATTGATCACCTGCGCCAGTGCAAGGACACTCAGGGGCGTGTACTCCGACGGCTTGACGACGACGGCGTTTCCCATCCGGAGCGCGGGACCAATCTGCCAGATGGTGATCATCATCGGCCAGTTCCAGGGTCCGATTGCCCCGATTACACCAATGGGCCGGTAGTGGACCTGGGCGAAGGTTTCGCCGTCGTCGGCTACGGTCTGGGGCTCCAGTTCCGTGGTGGCCGCGGCGCGCAGCCACGCCGAGCACGCGCCGACCTCGAAACGGGCGTTGGGCCCGTTGAGGGGTTTGCCCTGCTCGCGGGAGAGAAGGTTGGCCAGTTCCTCAGCGGAGCGGTCGATGGCATCGGCGGCCTTCAGCAGGGCCTCGCTGCGCGCTTCGTGTCCGAGCGCTGCCCATGCGGGCTGGGCGGCCTCGGCCGCGGAGATCGCGGCTTCAAGATTTTCGACGGTGTGGACGGGTGCCTCGCCGACGGCCTCACCGGTCGCCGGATCCAGAATGGTGCGGGTAGGGCCCGAATCCCGAGTGATCGAGGCAAGAAGCGCGTCGTAGGTTTCCATGGTTCTCCACTTCGTAGGCGGATGTGTCCTGGGACACATTTGCTACAGAGTAGACCCGACTGGGATTTTCCACAACGGTCGAATTTAAGTCGTCACAGGTTCGCCAGGAAGCCGTCCAGTTGATGGGCATAGGACGGAAGGCTCTCCTCCGGTCCCGTTAGGGCGGCTGTGATCTGTGCGCCCAGAAACAAGTTCATGAGCTGCTCCCGGACAACGTCATCCGGGACACCGGTCGTGATGGCCCCCGCCTGCCGCGCCTCCCCGAGGTGGCGCATCAGTGCGAGTCGCCATTGCGCCATCGACTCCCGGTGGATGGCCATCTTGTGCGAATCGGTGATGGCCTTCTGCCAGAACGGAATGACGATGCGGGCTTCGCTGACTTTTTCCTCATCCACCGGCAGTACCTCTAAACCTAGGGCCCGAATGGCGGTTGTGCCGGTCTGATTGAAGGTGGACAAGGCGATCCGCTGGTTGGTGCGGTTGAAGACGTGGCGAAAGGCGAAGGTGAGCAGGTCGTCCTTGGTGGGAAAGTAGGGCTTGAGTGCCCCATTGGAAAAGCCGGCTTCAACCGCAATGTCGCGCATCGTCGCGCCCTCCATCCCCCGCCGGGCGATGATCCGCCAGGTGGCATCGACGAGCTCCAACCGGCGCTGGTCATGGTCGACTATCTTCGGCACTTGCTTTTCTCCCTGCTCTGAACCCTTGTGATCCACACTACAGGGCGCATATTCTACGGAGATAGAAAAACTCCCAGACTGAGGATTGCCATGACTACGTCCCCCACAGCGACCGCCAATTCTTACACGCTGGCCACAGCCGAAGAGATCCTCACGGCACAGAAGATCCTTAGGGACCACGGCCTCCTCGCGTCAACCAGGAGGATTGCGTACCTCGGACTGGTTGATCCAGGCCGCGCATCGGTTGCAGGCGAGGACGGCCGCCGCTTCCGAGTCTTTATTCACGACATCTCTGGCTCGGCGCCACTGGATGTGGTCGTCTCGACAACCACCGGTCAGGTCCTTTCCACGGTTGAGCTGGACACATCGACCACCGGCGAACTCCCCGTACTCGAGGAGGAGTTCGCGGTCGTGGAGGAGCTGCTGTCCACCGATGACCGATGGCTGGCCGCCCTCGCCGAGAGAAATCTCGACATCTCCAAGGTCCGTGTCGCACCGCTCTCCGCGGGGGTGTACGAATACGCAGAAGAAAAGGGTCGCCGAATCCTCCGCGGGCTCGCGTTTGTCCAGGAGCACGAGACGGACAGCGCGTGGGCGCACCCGATTGACGGGCTGGTTGCCTACGTCGACGTCGTCAGTAGAGAGGTCACCCAGATCCTGGACCTGGGTCCTATGCCCGTGCCGCAGGAGCACGGAAACTATACGGACCCCGAGCTGACGGGGCCGCTGCGCACCAGCCAGAAACCAATCAGTATCACCCAGCCCGACGGACCCAGCTTCGCCGTAACGAACGGCAACCACGTCGAGTGGGAGAACTGGAGCGTCGATGTCGGCTTCGATGTTCGGGAGGGGGTGGTGCTGCATAATCTCTCGTTCAATGACAAGGGGCAGGATCGGCCCATCATCAAGCGAGCCTCCATCGCGGAAATGGTGGTTCCGTACGGAGACCCGTCGCCCGTCCGGTCCTGGCAGAACTACTTCGACACCGGAGAATATCTCGTGGGTCAGTACGCCAATTCACTGGAGCTTGGTTGCGACTGCCTGGGCGACATCACCTACCTCAGTCCGGTGATCAGCGACGCCTTCGGAAACCCACGCGAGATTCGCAACGCAATCTGCATGCATGAGGAGGACTGGGGCATTCTCGCCAAGCACAGCGACCTCTGGTCCGGAATCAACTACACCCGTCGCAACCGACGCCTCGTCATATCCTTTTTCACCACCGTGGGCAACTACGACTACGGGTTCTACTGGTACCTCTACTTGGACGGCACCATCGAGTTCGAGGCGAAAGCCACCGGCGTCGTTTTCACCAGTGCGTACACCGAGGGTGCATCCGCCAACATGTCGCAGCTCGCGCCCGGCCTGGGGGCCCCGTTCCATCAGCACCTCTTCAGCGCCCGCCTCGATATGGCGATCGACGGCTTCACCAACCGGGTTGAGGAAGAAGACGTTGTCCGGCAACCCGTCGGGCCCGACAATCCGCGCGGCAACGCATTCTCCCGGAAACGGACTGCCCTCACGAGAGAGTCGGAGAGCGTGCGTGAAGCAGACTCCCGAAACGGCCGCACCTGGGTGATCTCCAACCCGGAGTCCCACAACCGGTTGGGGGAACCCGTCGCCTACAAGTTGCACGCGCAGGGGCAGCCCACCCTCCTTGCCGACCCGGATTCTTCGATTGCCCGGCGTGCGGCTTTCGCCACCAAGGACCTCTGGGTAACCCGGTTCGCGGAGGATGAGCGCTACCCCACCGGCGACTTCGTCAACCAGCATGTCGGCGGGGCCGGGCTGCCGGCCTATGTGGCCCAGGATCGCGACATCGACGGGCAGGACCTCGTAGTGTGGCACACCTTCGGTCTGACGCATTTTCCCCGCATGGAGGACTGGCCCATCATGCCGGTGGACACCGTTGGCTTCAAGCTTCGTCCGGAGGGCTTCTTCGACCGCAGTCCTGTCCTTGATGTCCCACCGAACGCGCCGGCTTCGGGAGGCCACTGCCACAGCTAGCCTCAGCGAGATTCACGGCGACTTCGCATCCCCGCAAGAATCAAGAGGGCGAGCAGGATCCGCCGTCGAGGTGAGGGATCCTGATGCGGCGTACCTCTTGGTCGAAAGCGCCGCCCCACAACAGGCCCGTTCTGGGCGACAATGCGTCAGTGACTATCTCGCCGATCGGGCCTCGAGCGGAGGACTACCTCAATGCAATCCGCGAAGTGTTCGGATTTGAACCCAACCTCTCTGGGTTAAGACTGATCACAGCCGAGGTGACTCATGGTTTCCTGATCGCGCAGTTCGAAAACCTCGAAGGTAGTCCTTGCCTTCGTTATGGAGCTCGCGTTTGGCTTCCCGGCAGCACTGAAGATCGTCTGTGGATTACGTATGCCGAGACGAAAGACGTCGTCGAATGGGTCCGATGGGCGGTTTGGCTGAGGGTGATGGAGGCCTACCAGACGGGCGATTACCCAGACGAGGGGCTCGGACCAGACGCTGTCCGTTGGTTGATTGACGATGTAAGAAGCGGCTAGCCGAACTGCGGAGGTCCCTCGGCGCCCTCCGAACGGGTACCCGACCGCGCCAGGGCGCGAAGCATCCTTGCTTCCGCGCGGTGATGGCGGCACAGCAGGTTTGTAACGATCCCGACCAATCAGGGACGCACCCCCCGGCCGTCGTGCAAAGTCGGTCCGGTCTTCAATGTCGATCAGGATGGTCTCGGCCTAATGGTGGTGGTCGCGCCGTCACCCGTTCGATGACTACACTCGGCAAACAATACAATTGCTTTTTATTGGGGGAACAATGGAATCAGCAGCAAAGAAGTGCATTCAGTGGGGAATTGCCCTGATTGTCGCCGGTGGATTCGTACTCGTGCTGCTCCCACAGTTGCTCGGACTCCTTGCCGAAGCCACTGGTCCTTCGACAGCTATCGGTGTCGGAGCAGTGGATCTCCTCACAGGACTGATCCGCTGGGCGATGATTCCCATGGGGACCACCCTGATCGGCGCTGCGGTCGTCATCCGGGTCCTCGCGCCCGAACTGCAACGGAGCTGCGAAACCCAGCCCTCCGGGAGGTAAGCCCCTTCGACACCGCATCGCGCCGTTGTACGTCTCACTGATCGCTTGTGTCTAGCTGCAATACTGAACCAATGTTCGACGAAGCGGCCGGGGCAAAAAGCACCGCGCGATCCCGTGTCCAGAGTGCACAATCCCTAAGCGGCCGGCTGGCATTGTGCAGTCCCACTCCTGACGATGCTGACGAGCTGTACTCGATGTACTCGGACCCCCGCCTCGCGGAGGCCGACCCCATGCTTGCCCACCCCTCGATTGCGTATACCAGGGCAGTTCTCCAGCGGCGGATCGCCGAGTGGCACGAGCACGGGCAAGGACTGTGGGTGGTACGGCACCTGCATGGATCTTCAGCGGGGGAACTGGTCGGAATCGGCGGCTGCAACTTTTGGGCCAACACCGCCTGGAACCTGTCCTTCAGCCTGCACCCACAGGGCTGGGGCCGCGGATACGCCCAGGAGATTGCCGCAGCAGGCATGGAGCAGGCGCGGGCACTACGACCCGATCTGCCTATTACGGCTGTCGTGGCGACGCGCAATACACGATCGCGGAAGGCAGTCGAGCGAGCGGGTCTCCATCAGGTGTGGCAGGGACAGGACAACCATGACCCCGACCCGACGGCGACAATGCTCTTGTACGCTGATCGGTCCTTGTCGAAGGACCAGATTCAGGCACTGACCCGATGAGGTATGCCGGCTAACGGGCGTTCGATATTTGTTTGGGTACAGCTACAAAGTAGTGCTGCCGTGACCCAGGTTCTGTCCAAGACGATGATCGGAACGTAGGTTCGAGGCGCAAGCTCAACGACCGAAGGAGGCTGGGGGCGATATGACCACGCAGGAAGCCCTACCCCTCCGCTTCTTCCTGGGAGTGCTCGTGCTCGCGGCCGTGCTGGTTCAACTCGTCGCTATTCCAGGCGCCGGTGCCAGCTACGCCCGTGCATATCCGAAGGTTGCGCAATTGGCGCCGCCCTACGTCACGGCACTTGTGGCTGCATTCATCGCTCTCGAGCTGGCATTGCTGGCAGCCTGGAAACTGGTCTCGGCTGTGGTGGCGGGCAGGGCGATGATTAGCCGGTCCACACGATGGGCCGGCATCATGGCGGCATCTCTCATGGTCACGGCTCTGATCGGCGCGGGAGTCTCCGTACACGCCGGGTCCGTTGCGCGCGTCGGCGGGCCGGCGATGCTGTTCGGGCTTCTTTTCTCCCTCGCCCTCGTTCCTGCCGCCTTCGCCTTGAGGCGATGGGTAATGGGTTGGCTTCAAAATGACGCCCCCGCCCGTGTACCCCAGTAGGCAACCCGTTGGACCATGGCGGCGGCCGGGGCTGCTTTGTTCGCCCTGTTGCTAATTCCCGCGTGGTCGGAACTCAGACGGTCTCGATTGGACAGGTGCCGATTGTTATCCCCTGAAGCCGTCGGTTATTCGTCGGCGCGGTTAGCATTCCTGCCAAGGAGGTCGATTCCGTGCTCGGATATCCTGCCAGACCGCGAGTGAAGCAGTTGCTTCCAGCTGCCGCTGGAATTGCCCTCGGTGTACTGGTGGCCGGTTGCGGCCCGGCCCGGGGCGCATGACCCCGCAGCGCAGATGCGCCCTGAACTTCTCGACATCTCCACTTCCCCGGTCGACGCAGGACGAACCATCCCGATCCGGTTCCCTCAGGAAACTGGTCGCGGCATCGCCTGGGTTTTTGAGGAGCGGGACGGCGACATCTGGCATGCCCGCTACTACCTGAGCGCTACGACCGGGGCCTACAACGGCTCCGGCTCCCCAATCCGGTGGTCGGTCGACGACGGCGAGGACAGAGGCTGGGAGGCCATAGGGATCGCCGGGCCGGGTCCAGACACCCTCCTCATCCCGGACAGCATCCGCCCCGGACCATACCGGCTATGCACCGCCAACAGCATGCCGAATATCTGCACACCACTGGACATCGCTGAACGCCTCCGGGGCGCCGGCTAGCGTTCCGGAAGGGTGCCATTCCGCGGGATACCGGGCTGCCTGCAGCATCCCGGGGTGTTATTGGTCTGGTCGTCCTGCGCCTCTCGACCACGTGGGGCAGAACCCCTCATGCTCCCGGGCACTCCCTGGGGAGTCGGGACCCGCGACACCGGGCGTGACGAAACCGGTGCCGAGCGCTACGGTCGGCCCATGGAAGCCAGGAGGATAGACCCGCGCGATGCGGTACTGGAAGTGCCTGATCCGAGGTACCGGGTCTACTTCTGGGCTGACGACGGAAGCGGAAAGGAAGAGTGGGAGCTTTCTAAGGCTGATCTCGATGAAGTGCTCCAGTGGATACCCTCGCGATCCCGCGGACGCTCCCACAGCCTGTGGGCCGTGGCCCGAGCTTCCGGATCAGAAGAGCTCTGCTTGATCCGCTTACGCGGCATCGACCTTGACGCCACACCGGGAACGTGGCCGGGATGGGCGGGGCAGGTGTACCAGTAGTCCGTAGGCATGCATCCGACGATCAGCGCGACGGCCATGACGGGCGGGGGGAATGGAGAATCGGCTTTAGGGCGCCACGGAAACGATCCTTCTCTGCCGTGGGCTGGGAGCGACGTCTGCCGGCTTTTTCCAACCCGCGCTGACGTGCTCGGATGACGACACTCTGACCGGCTAATGGGTGCTGCCTTCGAGGATCTGGCCCAGGATGCGTGCGCCTTCCTCGAAGGCCGCGGGGTTGGGGCCGGCAAAGTTCAGCCGGAGGTAGGGCCCCGCCGGTTCGGCGGGAAACCAGTCCGCGCCCGAAGCGATGATGACGCCGCCTTTTTCGCAGTCGCGGGTATACCGGTCGGAATCGGTTCCATCGGGCAGTCGGCCCCAGAGGTTCAGACCCCCTGTGGGCAGGTGGGCGACATGGATCTGCGGTGCGTGCTTCCGAAGGCTGGTGGCCAGCAGGTCCCGGCGGGAATGCAACTGGTGACGCAGCCCCCGGAGGTGAGCCTGCCAGGCCGGTTGAGTGACGACATCGAGGGCCGCAGCCTGGGTGATGCCGCTGACGTACATGGACTCGGCTCCCCGGTCGGTGAGGATCCTCTCCCGGGCCGGGCCGCGGGCTATGACCGCCGCCACGCGCAGGGCCGGGGAGACGCTCTTGGTCAACGAGCGCAGGTAGATGACATGTCCGGAGTCCTCTCCCGCTGCCAAGGGAACCGGGGTCGTGGTAATGCCGAAGTCGTGCGCCCAGTCGTCCTCGATGAGGAAGGCGCCGTGGTTGCGCACCACCTCCAGGACCTGCTCGCCGCGCTGAGCGGACCATTGGGCACCGGTGGGATTGGCGTAGTTGGGTTGGGCGTAAAACACCCGGGCCCCGGTTTCCCGGAACGCCCGGGCCAGTCCTTCGGGGTCCGGCCCCTGTGGGCCACTGGGCACCGGGACAATGACCACCCCGGCCTGGAACGCGGCGCGGATCGCCCCCCAATAGGTCGGCGACTCCATCAGGATTGGTCGGCCACGGCCGACCAAGGCCCGGAATATGGAGCTCAACCCGCTCTGGCTTCCCGGGGTGATAATCACCTCCCCCGCCGTCGGCGGTGTGATCCCGGCCGGCGTTGCTGCTCCCAGCTCGTGGGCGAACCAGGACTGCAGTTCCGGAAGACCCGCCGCCGCCGCCCGGGAAACCGCTGCGTCGCCCCGGGCGGCCCTAGCCAGTGCCCCGCGTACCAGCCGCTCCGGGAGGAGGCCGCGGTCCGGGTAGCCCGAGTGGAAGGCGATGACATCGTTGGGGGCCATGCGCAGCGCCGCCGGGGCCGGGAGCAGGGGCGACGACGGGGACGCCAGTGCGGCGCTCTGCCACCCGTAGTCCGGGGGCCGTACCGTACGCGCCGCCCGCACGAAGGTGCCCACCCCTGGTCGGCTGTCTATCAGCCCCTGGATGGCGAGCGCGCTCAGAGCCTTCTGTACTGTCACCGGGCTGACCCGGTGTTCGGCCACCAATTCCCGCGTGGAGGGCAGGCGTGCTCCGGGCGCGGCGCCCGCGATCCACTTCCGCAAGTGGGCCGCGAGCACCTTACTGCTATCGTTGGTCATGAAGCCATATAGTAGCGCTACTCTTCCTTCCCGCCTACCGCTACCCCTCGCGCCGTCCGGGCTCGGGTGGGCCCTGTGGGGGGTGGCCGCCTTTTCCCTCACCGGGCCCCTGACCCGGGTGGCCGTAGGGGGCATGTCGCCAATGTTTATCGGCTCGGGCCGTGCAGTGCTTGCCGCAGCGCTGGCCGCCGCCGCCCTCCTGCTGACGCGGCAACAGCTTCCGAGGAAAGTCCAGTGGAGCCGGCTCGCCGTCGTCGCCGGCGGTGTCGTCGTCGGGTTCCCGCTGCTGACCTCCTTCGCACTGACCACCGCCGAGGCCAGTCACGGCGCGGTCGTCATCGCACTCCTGCCCGCGGCCACAGCAGCTGCGAGCGTCCTGCGGGGACGGGAGCAGACCCGGCCAGCGTTTTGGGCCGCCACCGGGGTCGGCGCTGCGGCAGCTCTGTCCTTCGCATTCGTCCAGTCCGGTGGATTCGGGCACCTTCAGTGGGCGGACGTGCTGTTGATGGGCGCGGTGGCCAGCGCCGCCATCGGGTACGCCGAAGGGGGCATGTTGGCACGTGAGCTGGGCCCTTGGCAGACCGTGTCCTGGGCGCTGGTGCTGGCCGCGCCCCTCATGTTGGCCCTGACGACCGTGTCGGTCCTCCAGCACCCTCCTGCCGGAACTCCCCTGCAGTGGGCCTCTTTCGTCTATTTGGGCGTCGTGAGCATGTTTCTCGGATTCTTCGCCTGGTACCGCGGCCTGGCCATCGGCCCCATAGCGCAGGTCAGCCAGATCCAACTCGTCCAACCGGTCCTGAGCATCTCGTGGGCGGCACTGCTGCTCGGCGAAGGCCTTACGGCTGCCACCATTCTCGGAGGATTGGCCGTCGTCGCCTGCGCCGGGATCACCGCGCGCATCCGGAGCAGCCCCGGCGAGCACGTGAAGCGAACCTAGGGCACGTTCGCCGGCTTCAGTCCCAGTTCGCCACCACTGCCTCCTCGTCCTGGACAGGGCTCGGAGTATTGTCGCCGGAGTGATCACTCCACACTTCACGCACCGCGGAGTCCAGCCAGACCCGGAAAGTTGCACGGACCGTCGACAACTTCGTGCGACGTCGGAACGGGTTGCAGGTCAGCCCGGCTCCAAGGCTCTTGTATTCAGGTCTTGACACAACAACCTGCCCACGCTTGTATTGCAGAAATTACATAAGAATCTGGGGGGCCCGTGAGATCGATATGGATAGTGGTCGCACTACTCGCCCTGGCCCTGCTGGCCGCCGCGGTCGGGATGGTGCTGCGCCGAGTGATCGGTTTTGCACCCGTCAACTCGTGGGACGGAGCAATCGCCGGCGCCGGACATAGTCAACTCGCTGCGTCAATGTACCGCACGGAGGCTCGGGCGAGCTTGACGGCCCTCATCCTCGGCGTCGCCGTCGCCGGACTCATGTGCATGATGGGCTCAGGGTGGACGCAGGGGTACGGCCTGCCCTTCGCCCTCGCTGGCAGTGCCGGCACTATCGCGGGTCTTCTGGCCTTTTCGCTGTATCCCCGCCCGACGTGGACCTTGGTTGAAAGCGGGCGCACTGTGGCCGAGCTTCAGCCGCGAAGCGCGACATCGTTCGCCCGGCAGTGGGTGTTTGCCCTGCCTTTGGCCTCCGCAATCATGCTCATGCTCTGTCTGGTGTTGACCGGCGTCTTCTCGGCCACTGACGAGAACGGCCTGCACCGGGTGTTCCAAAGGCGGAGCCTAGCCGGTTGGGGGGTGGAGAACGGGCAGATCATCGACGTGCAGTACACCATTTCCGCCAGCGGCCCGTTCCCGGGCTGGTACTACGGAATCCCCGTCATCGTCGGCACCATCCTGACGATTTCGGTCGTTTGCTGGTCTCTCCGTCGGATAGCTTCGACCGCGCGGCCGCCGTCCATGGACCTGTTCGGTGCCGATGGGCTACTTCGGATGCTGAAGACAACCTTCGTGATGGCCGCTTCGAGCTCCGCCCTCGCCTTTCACATCGCTGGGCTCGCGGCAGTGGCGGGAAGCGTTCTGCGTTCGTCCCACCGGGATCCCGTCCCGACAGCCGATCTGACGGTCGCACCAAGCACGATAGCGGTCGAGCCGGGATACACCCTCGCTCTGATCCTGATCCTCGCTTCGCTCGTGGTCGCTGTCGCGGCCGCCGTCCTCCTGGTCAAAGCCATCACCGTCACGACAAGCATGCGGTCCATTGCGCGAAAGATCGCGGGTCCGCATGCGGTACCGGCACGATGATCAGCGTCGATGCTTCATCGGTGTTGTCGCCTGCCGAGCAAATACGCTCCCAGCTGGCGGCGCAAATACGCACCGGGCAACTGCAACAGGATTCACGGCTGCCTCCCGTGCGGCAACTGGCCGCTGACCTCCGAGTTGCGCCCGGAACTGTCGCAAAGGCCTACAAGGAGCTCGAAAGCATGGGGCTCATCCGCACGGCCCGCGCAGCAGGAACCCGCGTCAACCCCGGCCACACCGCCACCGGACCACTCATCAGGGCAGCCGAGGAATTGGCGCGACAAGCAGCCGCAGAAGGACTGGACCTCATCGGAGCCCAAGGACTGCTCGCGCACGCCTGGATCGAAGCGTCTGGTGGAAGTGGAGGCACTTATCAACGGTAGGCGGGGCGCGCATCGCTGGAAATGGGCAGGAGGACAACCGGGTCTATCCCCGCGGGGCGGGGACCGCGCGGTTCACTGGGTGTCTGCGCCTCAGCCTCACCGGAACGGTCGGGTTGACAACGGGAGTGACTCCGATGGCCCTGCGCCCCACATACCTGAGCCTGAGCGTCCGCCGGTTTGCCGGGGCCGGGACGAAGCTGCCTCGGACGGTTGCGGTCCTGTAACGATCATCCACCCGGGACCAGCAAGCAGTTTCCCTCGCGATGTGGCCGTGATTGGGTCAGCGTAGCCCCAGCGCGTCCGCGTTCGGGGATGCGCGGCGAATTAGTGGCATCAGGGGGAAGTCAGTGAACGGGCGCGGACTGGTACGGGCGGTGGGGGCACTTGCCCTCGTCGGGGTTTTGACCGGCTGCAGTACGACCCCGGCGTTCTCGGTGCTCCAGAATGCGCCCGTTGACAAGGACCAGCCCGCATCCCTCAACACGGAGGGCGTGGTCGCCCGGGAGACCATACGCTTCTTGGCCGAGGAGGACGGACGTTCCTATTACGTTGCCCGGCCCGCCGATGGCTTGGAGCGGACCATCTGTCTGATCATCGATCAGGACGGTCAGGCAGTCATCGGTTGCGGTGGATACATCGAAGGCGCGCTGACGCCCGCTGTCGGTGTCACCACCCCGGACGTTGAAGTGCTGCTTGCGCCAGACGGCTACGACGTCGAGGAGTACGCCGAGCTGGGATGGACTTCACTCCACCCGAACCTCATCCTGCGCTAATGACGCGGTCCCGCGGCACTGCTCATCGCCGGGGTTCCGCCGCACGTCGGGAAGGTTAGGATCGGCCGGAGGAAGGGGCTGAGGAGGCCGCCTGGGGATCGGCTAGGGTCGACTGCATGGTGATGCACGATGACCAACTGCTCCTTGACGAGGAAGCTGCTCGCAGGTTGATCGTCGAGCAGTTCCCCCGTTGGCGCCACGAGCATATCCGCCGTGTCCGGACGGACGGGACGGTCAACGCCATCGTTCGGATCGGCCCCCACCTCACCGCGCGTTTCCCCCTTCGCTCGGTGGACGCGACCGACATGCGGGCCGAACTGACGCGAGAAGCAGCAGCCATGCGCGAGCTGACCGCCTGTTGTCCTTTTCCAACACCCGTGCGCATTGCCGAGGGCGCTCCCGACCACGGCTACCCCCTGCCGTGGTCGGTGCAGACCTGGCTGCCAGGGCAGGTGGCAACACCCGGCGGTCTGGCCAACTCCAGAGCTTTTGCCCACGATCTCGCGGACCTCGTACACGCCCTCCGAAGCGCCGACACCGGAGGGCGCCACTTCGCCGGTACTGGCCGCGGCGGAAATCTGCAGGATTCCGATGACTGGATGAGCATTTGTTTCCGCAGGAGCGAAGGCCTGCTTCCGCTCGATCGGCTCCGTGCCCTCTGGGCTGAATTTCGACTCCTGCCGACCGCCGGCCCCGACGTCATGACGCACGGTGACTTGATTCCCGGGAACCTCCTGGTCGAGGGCGAGAGGCTGGTCGGGGTCGTCGATGGAGGCGGTTTCGCTCCTGCGGACCCTTCACTCGATCTTGTCGCCGTATGGCACCTGCTCGGCGCAGAGGGCCGGGCCTGGTTCCGCCGGGAACTGGCCTGCACCGATCTTGAGTGGAGGCGTGGGGCAGCCTGGGCCTTCCAGCAGGCAATGGGCCTGGTCTGGTACTACCAGCGGTCAAATCCGGGAATGAGCGCCCTGGGGAGAAGCACGTTGACGCGCATTGTTGACGACCGGGAACTGTCCGAGTCATTCCCTGCTATCTCGGGCGGCTTCCCGCATCGATCTGACGCGTGAGGACCGGGTTGTCGAGGGCTCACCCTCGACCGGCACGTCGAATGATGAGCACATGGGGCCAGCTACACGGTATGCATCAACAGGCGCGCCGCGAGAACGGAATGCCGCCTCCACCGCAGCCGATGAAGTGCAGCGCCGGGTTGTTGGTGCGACGATCCTTCAAAGCATCGGCATGTTCCTGCTGTTTCACGTCGCCCAGGTCGGCGCTCCCGATACCGATAGGTCGCTTGGACTGATTTACGGTGCCATGTATGCGGCTGTCGGATGGTCGGTCCTGGGAATCAAATCACGGCTAAATCCCTGGGCCTACCTGCTCGTTTCCTGCCCTTGCCTCTGCTCCTGCTCGATCATTACTCACGCTACCCCTGGCGAGCCGCACTGGACTGCACTGCGGGCGTGGCTCTCCTTGGCTTGCTGATCGCCCTTCCGGAGTTCTGGCTGTCACTTGAAGCATCTTTCGCCGGCGTCTCCGCCATCGCCGGTTTCGCGCTGACCTGGCTGACGAGGTCGCGCGGATAGCTGCCCATCCTTCTTGGAAGTCTGTCGTCGACACAGCAGGAGAAGGGCACACCTGCCCGGGTGCACCCGCCGCACGGTTGCAGCCGCGAACATTGCCGGTGTGCTTGACTGGCGGGATGAATATATGGGGACCCACCAAAGCGGCATCGAAGCTCCGTAAGGGCGACCGGGTGGCGGTCCTTTCGCCGTCATTCGCTGCTCCCGGATTCGCCCCCGCGGTCCACGAACAGGCAATGACCCGATTCGCGGCGGTGACCGGCCTTGTACCCGTGGAGTTCCCGACGACCCGCCGGCTCGGTGCATCCGCTGAGGACCGTGCCGCCGATCTCAACGCGGCCTTTGCTGACCCCACCATCAGGGCCATCCTCGCCACGGTCGGCGGCGACGATCAGATCACCGTCATCCCGCATTTGGACGCCGACCTCGCGCGAGCCGACCCCAAACTCTTCCTCGGCTACAGCGACAACACCAATCTGCTGAACTGGCTCTGGTCGCATGGAATCGGCGGTTTCTACGGCGGTTCCACCCAGGTCCACCTCGGGCCCGGTCCCGGCATAGACGAGGTCCACCTTGCCTCCCTGCAAGCCGCTCTCATGGCCGGCGGCGAGCTCACGATCACCGATCCAGGAGAATCGGAGGACTTTGGCCAGGACTGGCGGGATCCGCGAGCCCTCGTCGAGTTCGGTGAGAGGGAACCGACTGAGCCCTGGGTCTGGGCCGGACCGAAGCAGGTCGTGTCGGGCAGGACCTGGGGCGGATGCCTCGAAGTCCTCGACCAGCTCGCTCTGGCCGACCACCTACCGCCGGTCAAGGACCTCCACGGGGCCATCCTCCTCCTGGAGACCAGCGAGGAGCTCCCGCCTGCCGACTGGGTGAAACGGTGGGTCCGTGCGCTCGGTGAACGCGGCATCCTCGACGCCGTCGACGCGGTACTCGTCGCACGACCCCCCACCAGCAGCTTCGAGCTCCGGCCCGGTGCGGCGGAGCGCTCCCGCCTCAGGGCGGCCCAGCGGGACGCCGTCATTGAACAGATCACCCGTTACAACCCCGGGGCCGTCATCTGCGTCGGAGTCCCCTTCGGCCATACCCGCCCACAGTGGATCCTGCCCTACGGTGGCAACATGACAATGAACGGATTGGACCGCACGATCACGGCTCACTACGGCTGAGACAGTGCAAGCCCCTCTCGAGACACCGCCGTGGCCCGTGGATGACCCACGGCACGCGGGTGTGCTCCTTCGCCGGTTCCGCGATGCCGACGCCGGGATGGCCGTGGAACTATCCCGCGACGCCTACGTCCCCACAACTGGTACCCTGCCCGCCCACGCGTCGCATCAGCAGGCCCTGGCGTGGGTCGAACGCCAGCGACAGCGCCATAACGAGGGAACGGGATTCTCCTTTGCCATCGCCGTCGCCGCGACCAGCCGCTGCGTGGGACAGATAGGCCTGTGCACGCAGGAGTTGAACAAGGGACGCGCCCAGGCCGGTTACGGGGTGATCCCCCGAGAGCGCGGCCGCCGGATTGCCGCCCGCGCGCTGTTGGCACTTCTCGATTTCGCCTGGACCATTCCAGAACTGCACCGGGTTGAGCTCTACATTGAGCCGTGGAACACCGCCTCGATCCGCAGCGCCGAACACGCCGGGTTCCAGCGCGAAGGACTCCTGCGCAGTCATCAGGAAATCGCCGGAGTGCGCCGAGACATGCTGGTGTATGCCTCAGTCAGAAACCCCCCGGCGTGAGCACCGGGACACCCTGTCGGGGAAGCGTGGCCGTCCCTGCATTGATATTCGTGAGGTCTTGCTGCCCCCTGCTTGTGAACAATGGCCGCTAGGGTGACCTCATGAAGGCACTCACCTACGCTTCCCATGACCTCGTGGTGGCTACTGTCGACAGCATCGATGTGCGCTTCGCCGGGGTGGTGCAAGGAACCGCTCCGGGCTTTGTTGGAATGGGCGCCGGCGAACCGAGCGTTAACCTTTTCCTCAGCGCAGTCCGCGGACCTGAGACCATGGCCCGGGATACCCGGTTCCTTTGGCAACGCGGGGACTGGGCCGCCCGCGGAGGCGCTTCAGGACCTGAAGCCACTGAAGCTCCACCAGTGATGCCGGGCATCGCCGTGTTCGAGCGCATCACCACCCATCTCACCGATGAGGTTGGCACCCAGTACCGGCAGGCAGGAGGCAAAGTGGCCGGCGACAGTACCGAGTGGGATGCAATGTGGGTGTTTGTGCCGGCCCCGCCTCGATCCGCCCAGACACTGCGTCTGGAGTTCCGTGTCGATGGTGAGCCAACAGGACGGTATTGCGAACTGACGATGTGAGGATTTTGATGCCCGGCATGATGCTCTGTCAGGGGATCGGTCAGTATAAAGACCGTAAGCCGGACGACGGTCGCGAAGGTGTTCAGGGCGGGGACTGGCGACCACGACAACAGATGGAGGCACGGATGACGGGAACGACGGCGGACGATGTGCTGGCCGAACTTGCCTCTCTCGAGGATCCACGGATGCGCGCGGTGAACGAAAAGCACGGCGATGACCACGGGGTGAATCTCAGCAAGCTGCGGGGCATCGCCAAGCGGTTGAAGACCCAGCACGATCTGTCCCGTGAGCTATGGGCCACCGGTGACACGGCAGCCCGCCTGCTGGCACTTCTCATCTGCCGGCCGAAGGAGTTTGGGCGCGATGAGTTGGACGCAATGTTGCGCGAGGCCGACGCTCCGAAGGTTCAGGACTGGTTCGTCAATTATGTGGTGAAGGTGAGTCCGTACGCCGAGCAGCTCCGCGTCGAATGGATCGACGACGCAGATCCGGGCGTCGCCAGCGCGGGATGGGCCCTCACGAGCGAGCGGGTGGTGAAGAAACCGGAAGGGCTCGATCTGGGCGGGCTGCTCGACACCATCGAGGCGGAGATGAGAGAGGCTCCCGACCGGTTGCAGTGGGCGATGAACCACACCCTGGCCCAGATCGGTATCGCACACGAGAATTTCCGAACCCGCGCAATTTCCATTGGGGAGCGGCTCGAAGTGCTGAAGGACTATCCGACCCCGCCGAACTGCACCTCACCCTTTGCGCCGATCTGGATCAACGAAATAGTGAGCCGTCAATCACGCCGGTGAGGACCGGAGGCTGAAGGACGCTCTCTACGGACCGACAATGGCATACCGGCGCCATGGCCGTCCGACAGGAATTGCGTGGAGTGGCGTTACGGTACGGCGCCGTGGTCATTCTGGCCGCCGTAGCCCATCTGGCGGGCTTCTGGTTTCATTCAGCGGGGGTTTACGAGGGTCCGGCAAATGTCCAGATCAGAAAATTCCCTGAGGATGTCGATTTCCTCTTCGTTGGAACGTTCGCTGCCAGCATCATCGGACTCAAATACGTAGTCTACGAGTTCACGGCGAGGGCCTTTGGGCGTAGCCGCGGATCCCGTGCCACCCGGGTCTGTTTCTATACCGGCTACGTGATTGCGTTGGCGATCGACATGGCGTCGCTATTCCTGTCGTCAGAACCCGTAGCGGATGCAGGCTTCGCCCTACTGGGCGCAGTCCTGAAGAGCCCACTCGTATTGATCGGGTCCATCGGCGCAATCGAAGCCGTTGCCTTCTGGAACTCCAGGCGTCTAACAACAGGTGCTACCCGCGCTCCAGGGCCGTAATCCCTGATTCCCAATGGATCCGGGTGATCCGTGCGAGACACCGAAAGGGCCGAAGCAGGCCCTAGGGCAGATCCGGCGGAATACTAATGAGGCGGTCATCGTCGGCGCCAGGCCTGCCGCGACCGTCGGTATTGCTGGTGAGGATCCATAGGGTGTTTTGGGGCCCGGGAATGACGTCCCGGATCCGACCGTATTCGCCGGCATAGAGTTCGGCCGACATGCTGGGGTCCTCGACCGGTACGGCACGCAATACCCGCCCGCGGAGGTTTGCGATGAAGATCGTCCCGTTGACATGGGTGATACCGCTGGGACTGGCCGTTTCCGGCGTCCACTGCTGCACGGGGTCGGTGAATGCCTCCGACTCCGCGATGCCTTCGACGATCGGCCATCCGTAATTCGATCCGGGCGTGATGACGTTCAGTTCATCCCAGGTGTTCTGCCCGAACTCGGCCGCGTAAAGCGTGCCGGCGTCGTCCCAGGTGAGTCCCTGCGGGTTCCGGTGGCCGTAGCTGTAGACGAGGGAGCCCGCGAAGGGGTTGTCGTCCGGGACACCTCCGTCCGTCTCCATCCGAAGGATCTTCCCGCCCAGGGACGACCGGTCCTGCGCGACATTCCGCTGCCCGGCGTCTCCGGTGGTGGCATACAGCATGCCGTCCGGCCCGAAGGCCAGGCGCCCGCCGTTGTGAATGCTCGCCGATGGGATGCCGCTGAGGAGGGTTTCGGCTTCGCCAAGTTCCAATGATCCGGGAGCCCCTGTGATGGGGAACCGTTGGATGCGGTTACCGTCGTCCGCTGTTGAGTACACGTAGAGCCGCCGCTCACCATCCACGGCCAGACCCAGCAGGCCCCCCTCCCCCGTGCCCGTGACACCCTCAATGGTCGCGGCGACGCGCTGGGTGCCATTGGCCGCGATCTCGAGGATCCGGGAGCTGTCACGCTCACTGACCAGCGCCACCCCGTCCACAAGAACGGCGGACCAGGGGGCGGCAAGACCGTCCGTGACGATCCGGGCAGCGGCCGAGCCGGTGGCCTGACCGGGCTCCGCCGCAGGCCCTGCGACGCCGGCAGGTGTGGGCGAGGCAGTGGACGGGGGCTGGACCGGCGACGTCGGCGCGGCAGGTTCGCCGGTAAGGGTTGGAGCGGGGCTGTCACCGGTGCCGGTGCAGGAGGTCAGGAGCACCGCCGTCGTAAGACAGAGGACGAGCCGGGTTGCCGTGTCCATGATCTTCATGCTGCTCCTGCTCCTCTGCCTGCCGGGTCGGTGATCAGATTGTGCCACTGAAGTCGGCAGGGAGCGGCCGGCCCCAGGGCTGGATACGGCTCAGTGCGGCCGCGCCCTACGAGCGCGCCGGCAGTACGCACAGCTCGTTACCCGACGGATCCGCGTAGATCCGCCACGGCAGGTCACCCCAGCCCGGGTGGAGTTCCCGGCCGCCGCGATTCGCGATGCCTGCCGCGACCGCCTCCGGGTCGTCCCCGGCCTCCAGCCGAAGATCGAGGTGCAGCCGGTTCTTTGCCGGTCCCTTGGGAAGCACTTCGGGGCACAGCTCAAGGATGGGTCCCCGCAGCGAAGGGTGGCGGAGGGACGTGCCGGGCCCCTGGGTCCAACCGGTCAGCCAGGACCAAAACTCCAGGTCGCGGTTCGGGTCGGCGGAGTCCAGCGGAAGCGCTGCAATCGGCCCGGTGCCGACGTACTCATCCCGGTCCTCCATAACGCAGCAGGGATTCCCCTCGGGGTCTGCAAGGACCACCCACGGCACGTCGCCCTGGCCGATGTCGAGGTGTCGTGCGCCCAGCGCGAGCAGCCGATCAACCTCTTCGTCCTGACGCGCTCCACCGACGAGGTCCAGGTGGAGCCGGGGAGTTTGATTGGAGTGAGGTTCGGTGACGCGCTGGAAGCACAGGTCGAGCACCGGTCCACCCTCGACCGCCAGCCGCGTCTCGAAAGCGTCAGAGTCGTCGGTGAGCCGCTCGCCACCGATCACTGCTTCCCAGAACCGGCCCAGGCGCTGCGGCTCGGCTGCGTCCATGACGATGTTCTCCAGATACATGATCCTCACGGTAAGCCCGCGATCGATAGTGCTCAAGTCATCACGCGACGCGGCCGACAAGCCTGCGGACAGTTCGGTTTAACACGGAAGGGCTGCTGGTGGCGTCAACCGGCCATCGCGTGCTCATTCTCAGGGTCGGCGAGCGCGGTCTGCGCACGGGCACGGGCACGGAGCGGCCGGTACTTCTCCGCGCATGTTCGAGCTCCGCCTTCCGGGGTGACGACGGCGCGCGGAGCCGAGTCTTGCGGTGAGGTTGGACCAGTTCACTGGAGCAATGTGAACCTCACGGCTTCCGCGCGATGATCGTGAACGTGCACGCCACGAGGTCGCGCTCGCCGTCCGGCCATGCGAATCCGCCGGGCACCTCGACCATGCGGGGAGAGAATCTCCACGGCAACATTGTGCCTTCGTCGACGCGAAGTATCCGAAGGCCCGTCCCGATAAGGGAGTTGATGATTTCGGACAAGGGATGCGCCCACTGGTATGTCCGCGGGTGGTCCACCTTGCCGTCCCCGGCATAGGTGGACGCGTCGTCCCAGGGCTGCGCTTGGCCGTTGCCGAAGTACGGGTAGCGGAGTTGCAACCCGTCGGCGTGCTCATCGATGGAGTAGAGGGCAGGGTGTCCATCCCTGATGTAAAACGATCCTCCATCCCGCAGGAGCCCTGCCACCTGGCTTGCCCACCGGTCCAGATCGGGAAACCAGTTAATGGTTCCAATGCTGGTGTACACAAGGTCGTAGTCACCGGCCACAGCCGCGCGGGCCTCGAGAACGTCGCTTTCGACCCAGGTCGCCTCGATGCCGAGCCGGTCCCCCAGATCGGCTGCGGATCGCAGGGCTGCCGGGGAGAAGTCCACGCCGGTGACCCGGGCGCCTGCCCTCGCCAACGAAAGCGTGTCGGTACCGATATGGCACTGCAGATGACACACGTCCAGGCCGGAGACCGTTCCACCCGGGAGGAAGGGTGCGAGCGCCGCCAGGTCCGTGCGGACGACGGAGGTCAGATGGTTGGGATCATCCAACTGCCGGATCCCGTATGCCTCTTCGTGCAGGGGCACCCGGTCTTCCCAGTTGGCACGGTTGCTTTCGCGTGCAACGGCCCAGTCGATCGCAATCCGACTCGTATTCATTTGGTGAGTCTATGCAGAGGACAGCCAAAACTTTGGCCTATTCGGTTCATCCTGCGCCCCTGACGGTTTCCCTCCTGCGCCCGCAGCCCCGCACCGGCCCGTACGGCGACTGACAATGCCCCTCTAGTGTGTTGTCATGAGCAATCATTTCCTCTTTTCGACGGCTGCCAGCAGGATCGACCGCGCCCGCGTCCACCGGTGGCTCAGCGAGCAGTCCTACTGGGCCACGGGCCGGTCCCGCCGGACCCAGGATGAGGCTATAGATGCATCCCGGAACTATGGGGTGTACGACGCCGAGACCGGGGAACAGGTCGCATACGCCCGTGTCATCACCGACGGCGTCACGTTCGCCTGGCTCTGCGACGTGTTTGTCGCGGCGGAAGTACGGGGACAAGGAATCGGCAAGATGCTGACGGCCGGCGTCGTGAATGATCTTGAAGCGCTGGGATTGAACCGGATCCTCTTGGCGACTGACGACGCTCACGAGCTCTACGCCCAGTTCGGCTTCACCGCGCCGGCCGACCCGGCCAGACTGATGGCCCGTACCCGCTAGCACTCGGCCCACGTGGAATGCCTAGGTCACGCCGCGTTCGTATAGGTCTCACTGGGTAGAAAGTGGCATTGCCTTGTCCATGGAATGCTGAGGCTGTGATCAGAGCCTTGACCCTTCCCGACGTCCTTCGCACCAACCATCGAACGTTCACGCTCCGGCGGGTTGCTGAGAGTGACCTCGGCGCGCTCATGTTTCTCCTCGCCGATGACTCGATCAGCGCGGCCCGGGGTGACCGGGCGGAGGAATTGGACACCGCGGCGTATCTTCCCGCGCTCAAGGAGTTGATGTCGGACTCCTCCAACGAGGTCCTCCTTGTCGTAGACGAGGTCGACGAGCCCGTCGCCACGATGCAGCTCACCCGCATTCCCGGCCTCTCCCGCCGCGGCGCGACCCGGCTTCTGGTGGAAGCTGTGCGTGTCTGCAGCGTCGAACGCTCCAGCGGCATTGGTTCGGCGATGATGCGCTGGGTCATCACTACAGCGGCAGCAACAACCGGGGCCGCACTCGTACAGCTCACTTCCGACCAGGCCCGCGAGGATGCCCACCGCTTCTACGAACGGCTCGGGTTCGTCGGAACCCACCGCGGATTCAAATTCCAGGTGGAATGACCCCGAGGGCCCGCCTTATTCTTAGCTCAACCACACAGCTCGGGCAGTAATAAGCTGCATTGTGCTGGAGTCTACGTCCTGCACAGGACCATCCTTGGAACATGAACACCACACCGAGCACCATCGCCGCGGACGTCATCGTGATCGGTTTCGGCAAGGGCGGGAAGACCGCTGCGTCGACGCTCGGGCATCTCGGCAGACGGGTTGTCCTCATCGAGCAGTCGCCCCTGATGTATGGCGGTACCTGCCCCAATGTCGGCTGCGTGCCCACCAAGGCGCTGGTCTACCACGCGCACAATCGTCGGGAAGAGGACTCCCCCGGAGATTGGTACCGCCGCTCGGTGACCACCGTGCACCAGCTCACCTCATCGTTCCGTGACATCAACTACGACGTGCTCGACGCCCATGACTCCCTGACGATCCTCACCGGCAAAGGAACATTCGTCGACCCGCACACCGTGAGCGTCGACGTCGACGGCCGCCACGTGACCGTCACGGGCGACACAATCCTGATCAATACCGGCTCGGAGCCGATCATTCCGGACATCAAGGGCATCCGGGACAGCGCCCATGTCATCACCAGCACCGACCTCATCCACCGGACGGACCTGCCGGCCCACCTCGTCATCATCGGGGGCGGATACCTGGGCCTTGAACTCGGCGCCGTCTACCGGACGTTCGGCTCCGAAGTGACGATCCTCGAAATGACATCCCAGATCCTCCGGCGTGAGGACGATGACGTCGCCCGGACCGCCATCAGCATCTTCGAGAACGAGGGCATCAACATCGTCACGAACGCCAACGTGCTCGAAATCCGAGACGGCGGAGACGGTGCGGTCGTCACCTACGAGAGCAACGGCGAGCAGTTCTCTGTCGAAGCGGACGCGGTCCTCCCCGCCACCGGCCGCGCACCGGCAACGAAGGGCCTCGGTCTTGAAGCCGCCGGCGTAAGCACCACGCCGCGGGGCGCCGTCGTCGTCGATGAGCACCTCCGCACAAGCCAGCGCCACATCTTCGCCCTGGGCGACGTCAACGGCGGCCCTCAGTTCACCTACGTCTCACTCGATGACGCCCGCATTGTGCTCGACCAGCTGATCGGCGAGGGAAAGCGCAGCACTGCAGACCGCCACTCCGTACCGCGCACGCTCTTCATTTCACCGCCGCTCGCGACGGTCGGCCTCACCGAGAGGGAAGCGCGGGCCGCCGGCCACCGCATCAAGGTGGGCAGCCAGAACGTGGGCGAGATTTTCGCCATGCCGCGGGCCTACATCGTCGAAGAGACGCGGGGGATCATGAAGTTCATCATCGACCTCGACACGGACCTGATTCTCGGCGCCGCCCTGCTTAGCGTCGACTCGCAGGAAATGATCAATGTGGTCTCCCTCGCGATGCGCAGCGGAACCACGGCGACACAGCTGCAGGATTCGATCTACACCCACCCAAGTTCCACCGAGGCCTTCAACGACGTGATCGGCGTCATCGTACGCAGCGACGCGCAGGCGAGTTCGGACGCCGAAGCGGCATAGGCATCTGGCGGGGCCCTTCTGGGCCCGCCCGCCCCACTCCGGTCGCTTTACTGAGCCTGATGGCCAGCTGGCACCCCGCGAAACCTTCCGCGGAAACTATCTGTATAATTGAACCTTTAGACAAGAAATCGTTGCGAGCCTGTCGCCGGAGGGAAGCCGGCTCAGCAGGATGCCCACGCCATAAAACGGCCATGGTGACGGCCGCCGCTTCAGAGCCGTCCTCAAGGTTGAAACCCGCCGTCCACGTCCAGCTGATTCCGCGCACCGACAGCCAACGCGGTGGCCAGGCGACCGACACCCATCCGAACACCCCACCCCGAACCTTCCCTCGTATCCCGTGAAAGGCCCACCCATGGCAGAAGTATCAGTCCACCAGCTCAATGAACTGCGAACTCTCATCTCCGGCCCGGTGCTTGCGCGCGGCGACGACGCCCTGGCCGCGGAGGTTGCCGCCTACAACGTGCTCGTCAAGCACGATCCGGACCTCGTCGTCGGGGCCGACTCCGAGGCCGACGTGGCGGCCGCCGTCCGCTTCGCCACGGAGAACTCCCTGCCCCTCACTGTCTTCGCGACTGGCCACGGATCCTACGTCGATGTGACGGAGGGGCTGATGCTGACGACCTCCCGGCTCGCGGGGGAGGTGGCTGTGGATGCCGATGCGCGGACAGCTACGGTCGCGGCCGGCCATCGCGTCAGTGACGTCGTTGCCGCCGCGGCCACGCACGGACTGGCTCCCGTCGTGGGATCGTCAACCGGCGTCGGAGCGATCGGCTACATCCTCGGCGGGGGCGTCGGGCCGCTCGCCCGGACCTTCGGGATGTCCTCCGACTGGGTCCGAGCCTTCCGTGTCATCACGGCCGAGGGTGACCTGGTCCACGCCGACGCCACGCACTCCCCCGACCTCTTTTGGGCGCTGCGGGGCGGTAAGGGCGGCCTCGGCGTGGTCACTGCTATGGAACTCGAACTCGTGCCTTTAAAAACCCTCTACGGCGGCTCGATGTTTTTCGCCCCCGAACATGTCGGAGCGGTGTTCACGGCGTGGCTTGAATGGACGCAGACCGTGCCGGAGGAACTCACGTCGTCCGCGGCCATTGTTCGGTTCCCGCCGCTTGAGTTCATTCCGGAACCGCTGCGAGGGAAGACAGCGCTGCACCTCCGGGTGGCGTATGTCGGCGCGGCGTCGGAGGGCCAGCGGCTGCTCGCCCCTCTGCGCGGCGTTGCACCGGCACTCATCGATGCTGTCAGCGACATGGCGGCCGCAGACATCGGCTCGATCCACAATGACCCGGATGACCCGATCCCCCTCTGGGACGGCAATGTCCAGCGGCTGCTGACCCACGCCGACGCCGGTTTCGCCGCGGCGCTCCTGGGTGCCGTTGGTCCCGATGTGGACGTCCCGGTGGTAGCGGCCGAGGTCCGCCATCTCGGCGGTGCCACCCGCCGCGACGTGCCCGAGGGCAGCGCTGTTGGCGGACGCAGCTCGGATTACTCGCTCCTGCTGGCCGGGCTTCCCGATCCGAGCCTGTTCGAATCGGTCCTGCCCCAGGCGATGGAGGGCATCACCAGTCGTCTCGCTCCATGGCTGTCGGACACAACCTTGATCAATTTTCAGGCGAAGCCTGCAGACGAGGCGGCCGTAAGCTCCTGGCCCGCCGACATCCGCGCCCGGCTCGCTGAGGTGGGCGCGGCCTACGATCCCCGTGGCATTTTTTCGCGCCACGTCGCAGCGGGCGGGTCCGGCGAAATGTAGTCTCCAGAGATGAGGAGCCCGAACGGACGGTCGAATGAGCGGAACTGGAATATCACCGGCCGCGAACTGACGACATGGCGCCTGCTTTTTCTGGTTTTCCCACCGCCGATAGCCCTGCTGGTCGACGCCGCCTTCGGTCCGGTACCGGCCGTGGTTGCGGGCACCTCGTTCTACCTGGGCATCATTTGGTTCGTGATCACCGTTCCGAGAAAGGACCAGGACACCCGCCAGGTGGAACCCGAGGATCATTAGTCAGCCGTGATCGGGGCGGCCCGGAGAGCCACCGAGCCCGTCTCCACGGAAGCACCGCGGAGCGCAGTCCATCAGCACCCCTTGGGCGTTGGGGCTTCGTCTAAGCTCACCTGATGAACGCCGACGCCACTCTGCTGCCTCCAGGCATTTGGGAGAAGCTCTGGGCTTCCTCGCCTTACTGGTTCTGCGGCGCTGTGCTTCTTCCCTGGACGATGCTTCGCGATCAGCTCGGCCCGTGGACCGCGGCGACGGTTGCCGTGGTGCCGGCAATGGCTGCGGCCCTGCTGGTGCGCCGGGCCGGGCGGAAACGCCGGCTGCGCCGCATCGAGGCCAATATTGCCCGGGGAGTCATCGAAGCGGTCGTTCGCTACCCCGACGAGGCAGGGATAGCTCCAAACAGCGGCTGGAGGGCGGGATACCTCGCCCTCCAGGACTCGGGGTTCCGGTTTCAGCAGTTGCGGGGACGGACCAGCGGACCGGTCGGCGCACCGCTGCAGATCCTGTCTCCAAGACCGCTAGGGGCACGGCCGCTCCGGCCGAGGGAGGCACCCGAACGTGGGCAGGGGTTCCAGGCGTTGGGTTTCGCCGTTGGGCAATGCCCTTTCGAAGTGGCCGGTGACCCGCTGTACCTGCGCGGTCTGGCTCTCCGTGGCGACGTGGACGCCGACGACGCCCCTCCGTGAACCCGCGCGCCGTCCCGGCCCGGTTGAAGTCGCCGATAAACCCGCCGATAAAGCTCAGCGGTGAAGTGTCTCAATAATGTCGACGGCAGCGGCCGGCCCGTCCTCCGCCGCCATGACGCGTGCCGCCCGTTGCACCGCTGGCCGGTACTCCCCAGCCTGGGACAGGGCCGCCTCAAGGCGCCCCGAGGTAAGAGCACGCTGTCGAATGGGTGAAGGGCCGAGTCCGCCCTTATGAACCCGGGCCCCCCAGAAGGGCTGGTCTGCGATGAACGGCACGATGACCGAAACGGTGCCGGCTGCCAGAGCTGCCTGAACGGTCCCGATCCCGCCGTGGTGCACGGCTGCCCGCGCCAGGGGCAGGACAACGTCATGGGCTACCGAATGCATCACGAGCACATCGTCACCGAGCACCTCAGGGGGGACGGACAGGCCGCCGAGACCGGTGGCAATAAGGGAACGCGCTCCGGTCCTGCGGATACCGCCCACCACCTCGCGGGCGCGGGCGACAGGATCCCCGGCAGCCATCGAACCGAAACCGGCATAGACGTATTCCCCGCCCGCCATGAACTCGGCCACATGGTCCGGGACCAGCCCGGCAGCGGGTGTGCGCCACGGTCCGGTGAGGTGAACGGTGGCCGGCCAGTCCGGAGGGCGCTGCAGGATCGCCGGGCTGATAGGCATAAGCGTTGCCGCTGGCGGCGCAATGCGGCCACCTCGAAAGCCTACGAGCTTCGCCACCTCGCCTAGATCCCGGCGGAACATGGCCGCGCCCCCGGCCACAGCCCGGTAGGTGAACCGGTTGAGCGGGCCCATGTTTCGACTGACGGTTCCCGCGGCGGGGAACGCGCGCGTCGGGGTCAGCACCGGCACCATTTCAACCCACACGAAGGGAATGCCCAGTGCCTCGGCAACCAGCGGCGCCGAGAGGATCTTCGGGTGCGCTACCAGCACGTCGGGGGAATATTCAAGAACCGCTCTCGCCGACTCGATCATGACGCGGCGGATGGCCGGGCGCACAACCGAACGGTACGAGCGAAGCGCGGCACCAAGGGAAACCCCCTGGTGCTCGATCCACCGGCTGTAATCGACGCCCAGACTGGCGGTATCGATGCCTGAGGTATCCACACCGGAATTGTCGGGAACCACAAGGCGCACCTCATGCCCTGCCCGCAGTGCCCTGCGGGCGAGCACTGCAAAAGGATCGACGTCGCCTCGCGTCCCCGCGGTCACCAGCAAAAGCCTCACTGCATCCCCTTGAAAATCCCTTGCCCACCCGGCATCGGAACGGGCTGAACGGCTGCAGCCTCTCGGCGCACCACCCGCCACTCAAGCATTCAGCTCCTCATCGTGGGACGGCAAGAATAAGCGGCCGAATGGAATCCTGTGGTGCCGATCCGCCCAAACAGCTAGGCGAAGGTTGAGCAACGACGCGGGTGAAGTCCCGAGCCACAGAACCGTAGCCTGCAGGGCAGGTCGGGGAGTTCAATGGGAAAAGGACCCTGGCCAAGGTGTCCTCGGACGGCGTGGAAGGGCGGCGCAATGCAGATGGATATGGAGACGGTGGCCAGGGCGTTCTCGGGCCACAAATTTGAGGATGCCATTCCCCGTCTGAATGATGACATCGACTGGGAGCTGGTCGGAGGCGAAGACGTCCACGGAAAGCCCGCAGTGGTGCGCATTTGTGAATCCCTCACCGAGGACCTCACGGACGTGCACACCGACTTCGAGCAGTTTAGGGTCATGGTCGCCGGTGAATCCGTCATCGTGGACAGCGTCGCCCGGTACGCCGGTGCTGATGGCAGCCTGAGCCGGGTGGCCTCATGCGATATCTACGACTTCGCCCAGGGGCGGGTGGCAAGAATCCGCTCCTACAATGTGGAGTTGGCCCCGGACGGCCCTGCCTGAGCGGCGCCCGGTCAGGAGGGCATGTCGGGGTGGATGCTGCGGGTTTCGCTGCGTTCCCTCCGGGAGCGCAGCCACGCCGGTGGGTAGAGTTTCGGGAGTACCTTCACGATGGCCAGTGCAGCGTACATGACCGTGTTGATGGCCACGAAGGTGGCCAGAACGGCGAACAGCTCGCTGTGCAGGATCGATTCCGGGAAGACAAGCCCGCTGGGAACGCGCAGTGAACTAATCACAATGCCGTCTCCTGTTCGTCCACTGCGCTGGTGTGTGGCACGTGCTTCCAGTCCGCGGCCCGGCCGAGCGAGATATCGATGATGCCCTTGACGTAGACGATATTGAGGAACATATCGAAGCAGAGTTCGGGCAGCAGCGTCGCGGCCAGCAGGCGGGCACGCCAGCCGCCCTTCCAGACCGTGCACACCCGTTCGACCATGAACAGGGCGCCAAGGCCCAGCCAGAACGGAAACCAGACCCACTCATCGAGGGAAAGCACCATGAGGACTCCGAGCAGCAGGTAGGAGCCAAGGGCAAGGACCCCGTACCCGATGCCGAGCTGTTGCACCCAGTACCGCAGGGTTTGCGGCGTTACGCCGTAGGCGCCGATGTTCTCAAGGGCCCCGCGCTGCCATCGCAGCCGCTGAGCCCACAGCATGGACCAGGTGGGCATGAGCTCGGTGACAACAGTGCATTGGTGCGGGGAAATGATCAGCGCGCCCAGAGACTTCAGGGCGATTGTCAGCTCATTGTCCTCGGTCAGGGCCGCCGTATCGTAGACGTCCCCGTTGGTGCCGGGGATCGAGACCCCCCTTTGCTCGGCGACGGTTCTCAATGCGGCAGGACGGAAGAGCGACGCCGTCCCGGTCAGCACGAACACCCGTCCGCGCCGGCGCCGGATTTGTCGGCTGTAGCGGATGTACTCATTGCGCTGGAACTGGCCCAGCAGTCCGTGTCCCAGCTCGCCGTAGAACAGGCCGCCGACCGCCATTAGGGCGCGGTCATCCGTGAAGCGCTGCACGGCTGCCGCAAGGAATCCGTCATCAATCCGGGTATCGGCGTCCATGACCATGACGACGTCGTTGGGGCCCTGGGCGGGAAGAATCCAGGTGAGCGCCTGATTCAGGGCACCGGCCTTTTTCCGGCTGTTGTTGACCGACTCGAACACCTCAACTCCGGCACGGCGGGCCAGTGCGATCGTGGCATCGGTGCAGTTATCTGCAACCACGATGATCCGCTCCGGGGGGTGGGACTGGGTCCGGAGCGAGGCGATGGTGGCCGGCAGCGAGGCCTCCTCATTGTGCGCCGGGATGAGCACGGTGACGCTGACCGGGCCGGAATAGGCCCCGCGCGTCGCGGCCATCACGATGCGCGGTGCCAGCGGGGTGCTGACCGGGTTAGCCGAACGCCGCGACCGCGTCGCGATGCGCTGTTCAAGCAGCGCGACGCCGGCCGCCAGGAGCACCGCCAGGGCCGTGGCGGTGGCCAGCACGCGAACCGGGGGCGTGTCCGTGTTGTACAGCACGCGCCACAACCCCAGGATGACGCCGCTGGCGGGACCTTCCACCCGGGACGGCCCCCCGATGGCCACCGCTGCCCACAACGAGGCCGCGGCTGCGGCCGCCAGCACGGCAATGACCAGGCCGACCGTCCGGTGGAAGCGGCCCCTCGCCGCCGGCCTGGAAGCGGTCCGGCCGGAGGACGTCCCCTCCCCCTGCGGTGCCGTAGTGGAGTCGGGGACCCGCCGCCGGCCGGGGTACGGTTTCGAAGTGCGGGGCGGCAGAATTTTCGTCGTGTCCACGGATTGTCAGCCGGCGCTCGGCCGGGCACCAGTACGGACAGGATTGAGCGCCTGAGCATTCATGAAATTGAGACCTTTTCACACGCTTCTCAGATTACCGAGTCCGCCCACCCCAGCGGCGCGGCGGGTACTTCCTTCCCTGTCTGCTTACGCTACCGAACTGCACCCCGTTCCGCCAGACTGCCGCGGAAGAGCCGGTCGCAGCTCGCGGCCGGCGAGCGATTTGCCCTGCCTTCAGATTCCCCCGCCGACGTGCCGGAAGTGGTTCGGGCTGGAACCGGCCGCTGTGGAGCTGGGTCCTGCCGCTTACGGACCGGGCAGAATTGGAGAAACCGACCTATCGTGCAGCCCCGCGGCTCCCGTCCGCGGATGCACGCCCGAAAGGAAAACGCCGTGACCCGCTGGCAACTCACCACCCCGGAATCCGTCCAACAGGCACTTGCCGCCCTTCACGAGGAGCGCAGGAAATTGATCGCCGATGGAATACCCGGGGACCTCTTCCTCACCGGCGGTAGCAGCCTGGCGGGCCTCCTGACCAAAGGGGATATCGACCTTCACCTCCGAGTCACGGCGGATGACTTCGCTGTGGCGGTTTCCCGCCTTCCGTGCCTCTTCACTGCTGCGCGGAGTGAGATCTGGACCCCTTGGTTCGCCGTCTTCGAAAGGGCCTCCGTCCCTTCGGTCGGGGTAGCAGTCACGGTCGTTGATTCAGAACACGACCTGCGGTTTGTGCGGTCCTGGGAACGGATGGGACAGAACGCTGCTGCACGGGAGCAGTACAACCTTCTGAAGCGGACCAGTGCGGACGTCGAAACGGACAAGTCGCGGTTCTTCGACCACCTCGCTGCCGCCGCTTCATAGTCACCAAGTGCGGGCAAGGGCCCTGAACGTCTCCTCGTCGCTGTGGACCGGAATGACGCACAGCAGGTGGCCGCCGGGAGCACGCAGGGTGTGGCATCCCTGCCAGCTGGAGACCTCCACGGCGCCCAGTGCCGTCAGCCGGGCCACCTCCGCCGGGACGTCATCCGTCTCGATGTCCAGGTGGTAGCGGGCGGTGTCCTCAACGGACTGTACCGCGACCACAAGATTCGGCACGCAGTCCTCCAGGGTCTGAAACTGCGGTTCCCCCGGCGGACTCTGGGCGGGCACCCCGAGCGCGCTTGACCAAAAGCTCGCGCTTGCACCGGCCTGGTCGGCCGGAGCGTCGATCAGGATCGTGGACAAGCGGCTGCGGTGCATGAACTGACTCCTCGTTTCGGGCTGGGCGATCCAACACCTTTGAACACGCGGGCGCTTCCGTGCCGATGACCGTCGAACCGCTCCCCGGGGGATCATTCCGGTGACTTCCTCATCTTCGCCCGGAGAAGGGCCCGCGGCCAACCCCCGTGCGGGACGCCGGGGGCGGGACCGGCGCGGAAGCCGGTCCCGGCCGTTCCGGCCAGCCCCGGTCGGGCCACCCCGGTGCTCGGGGAAATCAGGCTTCCGGCAGCGATGCGAAGGCCTTCTTGGTGTCGCGGTACCACCCCATCCCCCTGATCGGGTTCCTCCACCGGCCCTTCATTGCTTCGTGCGCCTCCTGGTGGGCCGAGTCGCCGGACTTCACGGCCTCCCGGAGGTGCCGGTCCTGGGCCTGAATGACGTCATCGGCGGTGTCTCCGCTCAGCGCCAGGTCACAAGGGCCACCGAGTTGCTTGCAGGTCATGGTTTTCATCGCGGGTTCCTTCTGCACTTGTGGGTCGAATCCGGGACCGCATCGCGAGTCCTACCTCTATGACGGATGCAGCGCCGCTGATGTGACCACCGGGCACCGGCAGTTCCGGAGCGGCCGTCCCGCTACCGCCGCACAGCAGCGTCTCGCCGCGTCAGCGAAGCCAGAACCTCCGGCTGGGCGCGGAACGTGATTCCCTGGACCACCCCGTTCGCGATGGTGAAGTCGAAGACCACGCGGGCCTGGCCGCGGTTGAACCAGGCAGCCCCGGGCCGGTCTCCAAGGAAGACCGGCAGGGCAGCCTTGGCCGCGCCGTCGAACATCGCGGCGACCTCATCCCGGCCCTCCAGCCGGTGGGGAGTGCCGGCCGCGATGGCCTCGGCATCGGCGGTGACCAGGACGTCGGGTGCCAGGAGGTGGACAAGGCGCGCGAAGTTGCCGCCGCGGGCGGCGGCCAAAAAGGCATCGACAACCTCCCAGTCGGCCGGGGTCCCCCGCGGCGCGACCGCCGACACCTTCGACCGCGCCCGTGAGGCCAGCTTGCGGGCGGCCATCGACGAGACATCGAGAACGGACGCAATGGTGTGGAAGTCCACGCTGAAGGTGTCATGCAGCACGAACGCCACCCGCTCCGCAGGCGACAAGTGCTCGAGGACGACCTGCAGGGCGACCCCGACCGAATCGGCCAGCACCACCTGTTCGACCGGGTCCGGCGCGTACTGCGTCTCGGGCAGCTCCATCGGTTCGGTGGGCTGGGGAACCTTGGCGCGGAGACGGTCCAGGCACAGCCGCGTCGTCACCACCGTGAGCCAGGCCGGCAGGCTGTCGATTTCGGCCCCCGTGCCGTCGAACCGCAGCCAGGCCTGCTGAACCATGTCCTCGGCCTCGGCGCGATCATCGAGCAGGCCGGCAGCGATGCGGACCAGGCGTGGGCGCTCCGCCTCGAACTGCTCACTCGGGTCCATGTGCTTCACCCTATGCGGGTTCGCGCCGGAGGGAAACGATCAAAGGCGGCCGGTCAGCGGCCCTTTTCCGCGGCGGAAGCAACCACCGCGGCGGCGACCTCCCGGAGCTTGGTATTGCGGATATTCGAGGCCTTCATCAGGATCTCAATCGCCGCCTCGTGGCTGCACCCGTTCTGGGCCATAACGATCCCGGCTGCGAGGTTGATGGTGGTACGCGATTGCATCGCGGCCCGAAGGTTCTGGGCCGTATCCGTCAGGGCCGCGATGCGCACGGCGAGCCTCAGGGTGCGGGACGCCTGCCGTGCGAATGATCCCGCGGCTTCACGCGCCTGCTCGTCAAAGCCGTCCGGGAGGGCCGAGTAGAGGTTCAGGCTTGCCGCGGCCTCCCCGTCGAGGGCAATGGGCACCCCGAGAACCGAGCGGATCCCGCTGCCAGCGGTGGCTTCCCGATATTCGGGCCAGCGGGTGTCTCTCTCGAGGTCGCCGACGTAGACGGTCCGCCGGGTTCTGGCCGCTTCGAGGCACGGACCGTTACCCACTCGGTACTGAAACTCATCCATCCGGGCGGCACGCGGGCTGCTACTGGCGACGGTCCCGGCCTTGCGCGGTCGGATCAGCGTGGTGCTTGATTCGAGCGGCATGCCTGCTGGGGAAAGCTGCTTCACGGCCAGGACGGCGAGGTCTGTCAGAAAGTCCAAGACATCCGTGCTTTCCAACACGACGGTGTCGAGGAGCGCGGAGAACCGGCGCTCGGACTCAAGGGCCGCTTCAGGGTTCGCCATCAGAACTCCTCCGATCGCTGGTCAAGCCACGCGTCGTCAGCCCCGCTGCGGGCGTATCGCGACGGACACGCCCGCTGCTACGCGACACGACCAACCTTACGCCGCACCGCACGGGGATGGGGAGCGGGCCGCTGTGGGCGGGGCGTCAGACGAGACCGAGCGCGCAAGTCACACTCCGCCGGCTTTTCAGCGCGGGTAGGAACGGCCCCGCGCAGGCACCGCGGCAGCAACGGCTTTGTACACTGTGCCCATGACGGCCCCGCAGCTTTACCTCAGTTTTCCCGGCACCGCGCGCGACGCACTCGGCTTTTATGCCGGAATCTTCGGCGGCGAACTCTCCCTTCACACCTTCGAGGACTTCGGCCGAACCGACGGGCCGGCGGAAGCCATAGCGCATGGAGTGCTGAGCGGCGTGGTCTCTCTGGCCGGATCCGATGCTGCAGCGGGTGAGAAGAGTGTTCGGATGGAAGGGGTCATGCTCTCCCTGCTTGGCGCAGCCGAACCGGCCGTGCTCCACGGCTGGTTTGATCGGCTCGCAGCCGACGGCGTGGTCGTCGATCCGCTGGCACCGAAGCCGTGGGGTGCTTCGGATGGCCAGGTCATCGACCGTCACGGACTCCACTGGCTCATCGGGTACGAAGCCGGGCAATAAGGGCCGGAACCGGCCCGGGCAGCATCCGTCCCCGCACATCCATCTCCCTCAGCCGCCCTCCCAGTGGCCGGGCAGCGTCAGGTCGGCCGGGAGGCGGGTGGCCCGGCTGCCTCCCGCGGCGTCGAGTTGGCCCTGGGTCAGGTACAGGGACCGCGAGAGGTCCGCGCCGTCCAGGCGGGCGTCGCGAAGATCGGCTCCGAGCAGGTCGGCTCCGGAGAGATCGCTGAACCGCAGATCCGCCGCAATCAGGTAGGCACCGCGGAGGTCCGCGCCGCACAGCCGCCTCGACCGGAGATTCCTGCCGATCAGGTCCGCACCCGGCGCCAGCCCGGCATCGAGGTGCTCCCGGCCGGCTGCCGAGTAGGACATCCGCACTTCCTCGCTGATGTCGATCAGGACCGCCCGGACGCTGGCATGCACTTCCTTGACATCCAACCCCAGGAGCCGCTGCACGCCGCTGCCCAGTGCGGCCTCGATCATCATTCTGAGCCGTCCAGCCCGCTGCCGGGCCTCCGGGTCGAAGGTCCGGTCCTGCGCCTCTATGAGGTACCAGAGCATCTCGTGGAGCTGCCGCGCGGTGTTGAACGCCGCGAACATGTTCCGCCCCGACTCCGCCTCGGCAGCCCAGCTGATGCCTCCAAAGAGGTCCTGGGAGACACGCTGGCCCGCCCCGAAGCAGTCAAAGACGGCGCAGCCGCGGAAGCCACGCGGCCGGAGTGCCCCATGAATGGTGCAGGAAAAATCCGCCGCGAGGTTCCGGCATGGCGATCCGGCCGGCTTGTCGACGGCGAAGTCCGCGGACCGCGAGAAGCCAAGGGCGGTACAGCAGAGTGCGAAGCAGTTGGTGCAGTCCGGGTGAAGGGAGTTCCGGTCGAGGACGGACGGGGAGTCCGTGGCGGGTGTTGGTGCAGTGCCCATGAAATTCTCCAGGGGTGGAACCGGTAAGGGGCCGGGGCGTGGGGAACCCGCTGCGGGGCCCCCTCCGGGACACACGGAATCACCGCTCCTGCAGGGAGCGACAGACAGTCGCCTGAACTCTGGCTCACAGAGACAATTGGAGTATCACTGCCGACAAAATACACCGACGGAACGGCGGGCGCCATGGACAATGTGCCTGGAAGGGCGGGAGACCATGGTTGATCCGATGCACTTTGACCGACGGGTCGAAGTGTACGAGAAGTACCGCCCGCCCTATCCGGACGCTCTGTGGAACCGGTTGCGCGACCTGGACCTGTTGCTGCCGGGCACGCGCGCCCTTGAGCTGGGCGCCGGCTCTGGACAGGCGACGGTGGCCCTGGTCGACGCCGGCCTGAGCGTGACGGCCGTTGAGCCCGGCCCAAACCTCGCCGGGCGGCTGCTGGAACGACTGCCCCAGGTCACGGTGCTGGCCGGCACGGCGGAGGAGGCCGAACTGCCGGAGGCCGGCTTCGATCTGGCCGTGGCGGCCACCTCCGTGCACTGGCTGAACCTTGAGATCGTCCTGCCGAAGCTGCACCGCGCCCTGGCACCCGGCGGCAGTTTCGCCGTGTGGCGCACGGCCTTCGGCAACCCGGCCGTCAGGACGCCGTTCCGGGAGCGGACCGGGCAAATTGTCGGGCGACGGCGCGGGGCTCCGGCCCGGCCCGGCCCCGATGAACTGGACACCGCGGGGTGGGTGAAGGAGCTGACCGCGGACGGACTGTTCGCAGAAGCGTCAACGGATACCTTCGCATGGAGTATCGAGCTTGGCGCCGATCAGATCCACGGCCTCTTTAGCACCTTCAGCAACTGGAGCGCGGGGGAGGTCGAGGAGGCCGCCCAGGCCGTGCGCACCCTCGGCGGCTATGTCACCGAGCACTACGTCACCCCACTGATTGTTCTGAAACGCGTTTCCACCCCGTAGCGCTGGCGGCGGCCCTAGTCCTCCTCGTCACCGCGACCGCTGCCCTGTCCATCCCCCATCTGGACGGAGGGAACCTCACGCCGGGCCCTACCTCGTCGTGCCGGCCCTGATCGCCTGCCCCGTCGTAGTATCCGCAGTCACCCGCGGCAGGCGCTACAGGACGGGGAGCGATCGAGGTACGCACGCCGCGGCCACGGCCCAGAGGGTAGTCCTAAGCCATCATGAAAAAGACCGACTAGTCGGTCGGTAGTGTGCTAGAGTTCCTGCATGAGCAATAGGGAGCGCATCCTCCAAACCGCGCGCAGGCTTGCCATCGAGGCAGGTTCCGTCCCCTCCCTCGACGCCGTCGCCGCGGCATCGGGAGTTTCCAAGGGCGGACTCATGCATCACTTCCGCTCAAGGGCCGCACTCCTTGACGGCATCGCAGCCGAGGCAATCGAGGCGATGGACGAGGCACTGGCCGCCGCAGCCGAGCGCGGGAACGTGACCGAGACGTGGCTTCGGCTGTCCATGTCACGCGAGGACGCAGACCTGTACCGGGCCTTGCTGGTGTCCTTCACCGACTCCGGATCCACCACGCAGGTCCTGCTCAGGCGCTCGGCGGAGGCGACCCAGCGGTGGGAAGCCCTGATCGCCGAGGAGGTGGGCGACCCGGTGGCGGCGGCCGCAATCCGGCTACTGGGGGACGGCATGGTCATGAATTCGGTGACCGGCGACCGGCTGCCGCCCCTGGAGTCGGTGCTCGAGTGGTTGAAACCGAGGACGGGGCGGGAATGAGCGGGGGGCTGATCGCCGCCATCGCCGGGCTCGCGATCGCGGACTCTTTCAATCCCGTCACGATCGTGGCCATCACCCTGATCCTTCTGACGGTGCGCACGCGGCCGCTGGCCTCGGCCATCACCTTCGTCCTGGGCGCCATGAGCACCGTTGCCGTGCTGGGAGCCGCGATCTTCCTCGGCGCCGATGCGGCCGCGGGCACGGTGGGGGACGGCCTCATCTGGCTGCGGCGGATTGTGTTCCTCATCGCCGCGGCCGCCCTCTTCACAGCAGGCATCCGACGGTTCAAGGACCGCCCGCGGAAGGGCGTCAACCTGCCGTCCTGGTTCGGCGTCGGGACCGCCTTCCCCCTTGGGGTGCTGATGACCGGCGCCGACCTTCCCAACGCCTTCCCCTACTTCATTGCCATAGAGCGCCTCATCGACGCCGACACCGGGCTGGCCGCGGGCCTGCTGGTTCTCGCGGGATACTCGATCGTGTACTGCATTCCCTGCCTGATCCTCCTGGCGCTCGGCATGGCGCACGGCGGAAAGGTCCGGGACCGCCTTCAGTCCGTCTACGACCGCTTCTCCACGGGCACCCTCAGGCGGTCCATCCCCGCGGCCCTTGCGCTCCTCCTCCTCGCCGCCGGGGTCCTCGCCATCGCACTGTGGCCGTGAGCGTCACCGCACCCCGGTGAGGCTGAGCTGGTTCCCCTTCCAGGTGCGGCGCAGCCACCGGTCGTGGGACGCGACGACGACGGCGCCCGGATAGTCCGGGATCGTCGCCTCCAGCTGCGTGGCAAGAACAAGGGAGAGATGGTTGGTGGGTTCATCGAGCAGCAGCACATCGGGCGGGTCGGCAAGCAGCACGGCCAGCGCGAGCCGGCGCTGCTGACCCACGCTGAGCGCCGCAACGGGCCGGTTTTCGTCCCGTGGTGCAATCAGGCCAAAGGTCCTCAGCGGAACCTGTTCGGCACGCGCCTCCCCCACGAGATCCTCGTAGGCCCGCCGGGTGGTGCGTCCGGGGCCGCGCCCGCGGGGGTCGGGCAGGTCGACATCCTGGGCCAGGAGGCCGGTCCGCAGGGAGGGTGCCGCCGCCACGGTTCCGGAATCAGGGAGAAGCGCTCCGGCGAGCAGGAGCAGCAGCGTGGATTTGCCCGATCCATTGGGTCCCGTGATCAGCACCTTCTCCCCCGCTCTGAGCGCCAGCGAGGTGGCACCGAGGCGTCCGGCGACGGCGGCCCCCGCAACGGTGAGGACCGGCCCCGTGCGCTGTCGCCCCGACCCGGATCCCCCGCCCACGGTGAGTCCCTGGAAGCGAAGTTCCCTGGGCGGCTTGCGGATCTGCCGCTCCTCAAGGACCTCAAGGCGGGCCCTCGCGTCGTTGACCCGCCGGGAAACCGTCTTGGCATTCCGGTCGGAGTAGAACTTGGCCGAACTGCGGGCTTCGGACCGCGGCGACCAGTCCTCGTGTCCCACCACGTAGTTGGACGGGGCCGCGGCTCGCAGCCGCGAGAGCTGCGCCTGTTCGTCGCGGTATTGGCGGGCCCATCGTTCCCGGGCATCGAGGCGGGCGTGAAGATACCCGGTGTACGTGCCCGTGAACCGCACCGCGCCGATGGCCGCTCCATCGCCGTCCCCGACCAGGGGTCCAGCCACAGCGTGGGGCAACGGCGCAGGATCAAGGTCGAGAAGCGACGTCACCACCTCGTCAAGGAACGCCCGGTCGTGGCTGGCGATGAGCACCGGCCCTGGCCACGACACCAGCAGGTTGCGCAGGTAGCCGGCGGCGTTGTCGTCGAGGTGGTTTGTCGGCTCATCCAGCAGGAGCACGTCGGGCATGCTCAGCAGCAGCCAGGCGAGGGACAGCCGTGAGCGCTGCCCCCCGGAGAGCTGTCCCGTTTCCGCGTCCGGCGGCAAATCCGCGAGGCCAAGACCCGCCACCATGGCCGCGATGCGGGCATCGACATCCCAAGCGCCGATCCGCTCCGCGGCCTCCAGCGACTCCGCGTATACGGTGGCCGCCGCCTCATCATCGGGGCGCCGTGCAAGGGCCAGCCCCGCGGCGGTGACCGCGTCGGCCGCCGCGCGGACTGGGGCTACAGCGGATTCCAGCGCTTCGGCGATCGATGCTGCCGGCCCGAAGGGAGGTTCCTGGTGCAGCAGCCCGATGCGCGGCCGGTCGACACCGGGAAGCGTCACCGACACCGTCCCCCGGTCGGGCGGCAGCAGGCCGGCAAGGATGCGCAGCAGGGTTGTCTTGCCCGATCCGTTGTCCCCGATGACACCGGTCCGGCCGGCCGGGACCGTGAATGAGACATCGGTAAGCACGCGCCGGGCACCGAAGGAAATTGAGATGCCCTCAACCCGGAGATGCGCAACGGCGCGGGTTGGGCGGGAAGATGACGAAGCGCTCATGGGGATCCTCGACGTCGATCGACCTCCTGCCGGGCATGCGCCGCGGGCGCAGGAGAAGAACGAGGATCACAGGAACATGGACCAACTATAGGCACAGGGGGATCACCGGGCGCAAGGGCGCGGCGTCGCCTGCGTCACCTCGGCCCTGCCGGTGGTCCACGCCGTGGACTACGGTAGAAGGCATGCCTCTTGCCCTCGTTACCGGAGCCGCCCGCAGCAACAGCATCGCCGCAGGGATTGTGCCCCGGCTGAAATCCGAGGGATGGGAGGTCGCCACCAGCGACCGGGACACCACGGACTACCCCTGCGACCTGTCCGAGCCCACCGGCCCCGACGAACTCTTCGCCGCCGTCACCCGGGACCGCGGGCCGGTCAGCGCCCTGATCCTCAGCCACGCCCACGACGTGGAAACGGGGATTCTGGACACCACCGCGGAGAGCTTCGACCTTCACACCGCGGTCAATGCCCGCGCCAGCCTGCTGCTGATCGCCGCCTTTGCCCGGCAGGCACCACCCACCGGCGGGGCCATCATCGCGTTCACCAGCGACCACACCACCGGCAACCTGCCCTACGGCGCCTCCAAGGGAGCCCTGGACCGCATCGTCATCTCCGCCGCCCGCGAATTCGGCCCGCGCAGCATCTCAGCCAATGTCGTCAGCCCGGGCCCCATCGACACGGGCTGGATGAACGAGGACCTGCGCAACACCCTGACCCCCCAGCACCCGCTGGGCCGCCTCGGCACCCCAGCGGACATTGCCGGCGTCGTCTCCTTCCTCATCTCCCCGGAAGGGCGCTGGATCACCGGGCAGCTCCTCTTCGCCGACGGCGGCTTCTCGGCCCGCTTCTGACCGGGTGGACGACGGGGGCCTCGGCAGGGCCGACCGCGGCTGCCTAGACGGCGGGCATGGGCATGGATGACTCCGCGTTTCTCAGGTCGGTCGTGGCCACCTTCGCCTCCCTGCCGGGGGTGCACGCCGTGGCATTGGGCGGCTCCCGCGCGGAGGGTACCCACACCGAGCATCGCGACTGTGATCTCGGCCTGGACTACCGCGGCCGCTTCCACCCTGAGGACCTGCGCGTCGTCGGATGGCCCGGCGAGGTGTCGGACATCGGTGGGCGGGGCGGTGGTGTCTTCAATAGAGGCGCCTGGCTGACCATCGAGGGGAGGCGGGTCGATGTGTACGCAAGGGCGGGCCGCGTCACCCAGTGCCTCGGACTGACCGCGCGGGCCCGCCACCCACGCCGCGCCCGATGTGCTGGCCGCCCGGGGCCAGTGGCCCTCCAACGAGAAAACGCTCCTGACCCGGGCCGGCAGGAAACGGGACAGGCGGAAGCGGACGCCCTCGTAGTCCGACCACCTTCAGAGGTGCCGTAGATACCGCTGCGGAGCGGTGAGGAACCGCTGCCAGTTGATTACCAGTTCGAGCTCGTCCCACTCCCGACGGCGATAGCCCCACTCTCCCAGTTCCAGGATCCGTGCGCCCGGCAGCGCCGCGAGCAGCGGTGAGTGGGTGGACATGACCACCTGAGACCTGCCCGTGGCGACCTTGTCCTTGAGCATGCCCAACAACGCCAGGCATCCCGAGAACGACAGCGCCGATTCCGGTTCGTCCAGAATCCATAGTCCGGGACCCTTGAAACGGTCCCCAACAAGCTGCAGGAAGGATTCCCCGTGGGACATTTCGTGGAAGGTGAGGTCGGGCCGATAAAGACTTGGGTTTGCCTCGAGGTAGCTGTAGAAACCATGCATGGTCTCGGCGCGCAGGAAGTATCCGCGCCGGGCCGCACCTGCATTTCGAATCAGCTGCAGATGCTCGGCGAGCGCGGATTCCGATGCGCGCGTGCTGTGCCGTGCACCGGTTGATCCTCCCTCAGCGGAGAGCCCGTACGCCAGGGCGAGCGCTTCAATGATCGTGGACTTGCCCGAGCCGTTCTCACCCACCAGTACGGTGGCCGGTGCAAGGTCCAGCCCCTCGTCGAGCAACTGGCGAACCGGGGCGAGAGTCGCCGGCCAGACGCCTCGATCCAACCTGTTCAGCTCGTGCTCACTCACTGCGCGGAGCGGGTACTGCTTGAGTCTCATGCGCCAGTGTGACACGGCCAGGGCCGCCGCGGACCCGGCGCGGAACTCCCCCGCATGTTCCTGACAATCGGAAAAGTCACGATGCCGGACCCGGGCTCGCCAGCGGCGTACCCACCGTCGAGTGGTGACCCTGCGCGGCGCCCCGCTCCGCCTTGCGCACAGGGGCCACGGGCGACAGAATCGAACGCATGTACGACTCCGGGCGGAGCAACCGCTCCTGTGTGCTCCCCGGCGGGGACGGACGCCCCTGCGGCCGGCCCGTGGACAACTCCCCTTTTCCGCTCTGCCCGGCCCACGTGGCGGCGGTGCTGGACTGGGCGGACACCGAACTGGGCCGCACCGATGTACTGCCCGGCCCCTGCCTGGCGTGCGGGTCACGGATCGGCGTGAAGTACCCCTCCGGCTGGGTCTGTGCAGCCTGTGAGTGGCGCGTCGGGGACGTCCTCGACGGGGACCTGCCGCCTCCGAGGGTCGACGTCGTCTACTACATCCGCTTCCAGAACCGGATCAAGATCGGCACGACGGCGAACCCACGCCAGCGGCTCGCGCGGCTCTGGCATGACGAAGTGCTGGCGTTTGAACGGGGAGACCGGCTCATCGAGCGCCGGCGCCATGAGCAGTTCGCACGCTGGCGCTTGAACCGCTCCGAATGGTTTGAGCCCGCGCCGGCGCTCGAGGAACACATCCGTGCGCTCGCGGCGGGCGTTGACGATCCCTGGGCACGCTATGCCCGCTGGGCGGGAGAGGCGGCCGCCCTGCGGGGGTGAGACCGCCGGAGCCGGTGTCAGGGCACCATGGGCGCCTGCATTCGACCGCCGGTGTGGGTGATGCAGCGGAAGCAGCGCCTAACCGGCTGCGGGGGCCCGGGAGGAAAGGGCGGCGTCGATGAGGACCTCGGCCGCCGAGCGCGCCTGCAGGGCCGCGTCGGCGCTGCCTGCGATGGCGGCAGTCGTCTGCGCTCCCTCCGCAAGGATGGACAGCTGCGGAGCCAGATGGGCGGGCGCACCAGCTTCCTCTGCGAGCCGGGCGACATAGTGCTGGAACGCCGCCTTGTGTTCCCGGGCGTAGGCGGCGACCTCCGGACTGATCGCACCAAGCTCAGCGAACGTATTGATGAATCCGCAGCCGCGGAAGGTATCCTCCCCGAACCACTGGCACAGATAGTCGAAGATGGCGAGGAGCCGCAATCGAGGGGTGGGCGCCTGGCGGACCCTGGCGTCGAGCCCGTCCTCCCACGCCTGGTGCCGGCGTTCAAGGACGGCCATGACGATACTGCCCTTCGAGGGAAACTCCGCGTAGAGCTTTTTGAGCGACACGCCGGCGGCCGTCCGGAGTTCATCCATGCCGACGGCCTGAATGCCCCGCGAATAGTAGAGCGCATCGGCGGTCGCGACGATGCGGGACCGGGCTTCGGAGGAATTCATGAATCCATCCTAGTTGAAATGAGAACGCTCGTTCTATACAGTGATGGATATCGAGAGAGAACGAGCGTTCTCCGATGGTTAGAAAAGGAAAAAAAGATGGGTCTCATAAAGGTCGGCACCGAAAACAGCACGGACATCGAGCTCTACTACGAGGACCACGGAAGCGGGCAGCCCGTCGTGCTGATTCACGGCTATCCGCTCGACGGTGGCTCCTGGGAGAAGCAGTCAGCCGCCCTCCTGGACGCTGGGTACCGCGTCATCACCTACGACCGCCGCGGATTCGGCAGGTCGAGCAAGCCCACCACGGGGTACGACTATGACACCTTCGCCGCCGACCTCAACACCGTTCTTGAGACCCTGGACCTGCGCGACGTCGTTCTCGTCGGCTTCTCGATGGGCAGCGGTGAGGTGGGCCGCTACATCGGCACCTACGGGGAGGCCCGGATCGCCAAAGCTGTGTTCCTCGCATCCCTGGAGCCGTTCCTGCTCCAGACCGACGACAACCCCACGGGCGTTCCCTCCACTGTCTTCGACGGCATCCGCACCGCCGCCACCGAGGACCGGTACGCCTGGTTCACGAACTTCTACAACGACTTCTTCAACACGGACAACTTCCTTGGCAACCGCCTGAGCGAGGAAGCCCTGCGCAACGCCTGGAATGTCGCCTCGGGCGCGTCCTGGTACGCCTCCTTCGCCGTCGTCGACTCGTGGCTCACCGACTTCCGCCCGGACATTGAGAAGGTCACCGTCCCGGCCCTGATCGTTCACGGCACCGATGACCGCATCCTCCCGATCGACGCCACCGCCCGGGAGTTCACCAAGCGCCTCCCCTCCGCGGAGTACGTCGAGATCGAGGACGCGCCGCACGGCATGCTGTGGACGCACGGAGCGGAGATCAACGAGATCCTGCTGCGCTTCCTAGCCAGCTAGCCGGGACCGCTGTTTCGGGCGCCGGACTTCCGGCAGGAGCCCCGGGATTCCCGGGGCTCCTGCCGGGGCTTCCCACGCGGCCGCCGCGCCGGGGCGCAGAGCACCCCGATCTTTCCGCGGTTTCCTCCTATGCTCCTCGTATGCCCAACGGGATTACCGTCCGTGCTGCGCGCGTCGAGGATATCAAGGCGATGGCGCGGGTCCATGTTGAGTCGTGGCAGGAGACCTACCGCGGCCTCGTGCCGGATGCGGTGCTCGACGATCCGGGCTTCCCCGCTGCCCGCGAACGCCAGTGGCTGAACACGCTCACCGACCAGCGGTGGGCCGCCCACCGCACTGCTGTCGCCGAACACCACGGGCCGCTCGTCGGTCTCGCGATGGCGGGGCCCTCGGATGACAAGCCGGATCTCATGCACCTATACGTGCTGTATCTCCTCGCGGAACACCACGGTTCCGGGACGGGCGCAGACCTGCTGCACGCCGTGATCGACCCGGACAAACGAACGACGCTGTGGGTCGCCGAGCGGAACCCGCGGGCGCAGGCGTTCTACCGGAAGCACGGCTTTGAACTCGACGGCGGCAGCAAGCGCGAGGGAGGTGTCCTCGATCTGCGCATGGTCCGGCACCCCGGCCCGCTGTCCCGCACCTGATGTCCGCCTCCGGACCGTACTGCCGGAAAACGGCCGGATAGGGCCCAGCGATCTGAACCCCGCTATCGGTGACGGGCGGCACGCCACGGGAGTCTGCGAGCGCAGCATGCGGCACGGAAGGGACTTAACGGGAAGCCGCCAGGGCGAGCACGCGCTCGACGGCGTGACGGTAGGCGCCGAAGGCCGCCTCCGGCCGGCCGTTGAGGGCGTCGGTGACGATACGGAAGAGCAGTGCGCGAAGAAGATATTGGGGAAACCCCTGTCCCGGCGACATCGACTCCAACAACGACAGGGACGCACCCTCGAAGCACACAGCATCTACGGCGATAATCGCAACCGCATAGTCCACCGGCCGGTAGTAGAGGGTCGGGTCGATGACTGCCGGCACCCCGCCCGGGCCCTCCAGGATATTGCAGGTCAGATCGCCGTGGATGATGCAGGGCACGCCGTCGACCGGTCGCCGCGCGGCAACGAGCCGGGGAACGTACGGGATTACCCGCCCACCAACCACCGGAGACTCCTCCCACGCGATGCGGTCGGCCTCGGCCCATGCGTGGTCCCGCTCATCCAGGAACGGTGGACGTGGTTCACCGGTGAAGAGGTCGGAGAAGGCGAGCGCCACGGAGGCCTTTTCCCGCCACCTGCCGCGCGAATGCTCGCCCGGGAGGTAGCCGTAGGCCATCCACCCTCCCTCAAGCAGATTCCCCGCTTTGCTCCGTACCGGCAGCGACAGCCGGACCGGCCCGCCGTCACTGCGTTCCCTTGCCCGCGTGTCCAGCCACTCAAGTTCCTGGGGAAGCAGGTCCCGAGGCTTGAGGACAAGGCCGTCCGCCAGCCAGGCGGAGCCCTTTCCCCCTTCCAGTTTCCTCAGGGGGCCCGAGATCCCGAAAGCATCAAGGACCGGCCGTTGGGGCATCATTCTGTGATCCTGGTGATCTTCGGGAAGGGACACGGGCAGCCTACGCGCCGGTGCGCTCGAGCTTCTGCAGGAGCGTCTTCAACGTCTCCTGCTCGGCTTCGCTCAGCCCCTCGGCAACGGGAGAGTTCTCCATGAGCCGGGTCCACAGGTTGCGATGGAGCGCCCGGCCGTCATCGGTGAGGGACAACACCTTGACCCGCCGGTCCCCGGGGGACGGGAGCCGTTCCAGCAGGCCGCGGGCTTCCAGCCGGTCCGAGACGCCGGTCATGTTGGAGGCATCGCACGAGAGCCGGACGGCGAGTTCACCCATGGGCGCGGGGCCCGCGGTCAGTTCGCGCAGCACCTGGGCCTGCGTCGGCGTGAGGTCGAACTCGTCGGCCCGCCGGGCATAGTGCTGCCGCATGCGTTCGCCGAGGCGGATCACGAGTTTGACGAGTTCGAAGGTCGATTCCTGGCGCGTCGGCATGAAAGCACGGTACTTGGCGAAATAGATAGTTGACAACTTCAACAGTGGTGGGAGACTAGAACTACTTGTCGTTGAATCGACCCTGCGGAGGACTCAAATGACACATGTGCAGATCATCCTCGGTTCCACTCGGCAGGGCAGGGTCGGCGGGAAAGTGGCCCGATGGTTTATGGACCATGCCCGGGCCCGGACCGACTTCACGACGGAGCTCGTTGACCTCGCCGACTGGCCGCTGCCGTTCTTCAACGCGGCCGTACCTCCCGCCTTCGGGCCGTCACCGGACCCGGCCTCCCGGGCGTGGGGCGCCAAGATCGCCCGGGCCGACGGGTACATCCTGGTCACTCCGGAGTACAACCACGGCTACCCCGCGGTGCTTAAAAACGCTCTGGACCACCTGTACCACGAGTGGAACGGCAAGCCGGTGGGCTTTGTCGGCTACGGAGGCCCGGGAGGCGGCATCCGGGCGGTCGAGCAACTGCGGCAGGTCGTCGTCGAACTGGGCATGGTGCCACTGCGCGAGCAGGTCATCCTGGCCAACGCCTACGCGGCGTTCGACGAGGCGGGCGGGCTGGTGGACAGGAGGGCACCGGACCGCCAGGCGTCGGCCGTGCTCGATGAGATCGCCAGGGCCACGACCCGACTGGGCCTGCAGCCGGCCTGAGCCCTGTCCATCAGCACCGTCCGTGCCAGACAAATCGGCGGGGGTGCCACCCGTGCTCGTCACACTCCGGCAGGCGGGATTCCTACCGCTGTGCCTCCCCGGCATCGCTCGTGGCGTCCGCGACCGGAGCCGCAGTGTTCCGCCAGATGACGACGTTCCCCTTTGAGTGGTGAAGCACTGCATGGACGGTCGAGCCGAGGCGGGTACCGAGACCACCGACGCCCTTGGCGCCGAGGACGAGGCAGAAGGCATCGCCGGTCAGCTTCAGCAGGCTTCCGGGCACCGAGCGGCTTGTCAGCGGCACCTCCTTAATGGTGAGTTCGGGCTCCGTTGCGTGCGCCAGATCGACGGCCCGACGCAGAATCGACTCGTCCTGCGGCGCCGGCTGGGTGCGCCGGCGCAGCAGCGAGGCCGGGAGGTCCTGCCCCACATGGACGACCTCCAGCACCGCACCCTGCTGGGAGGCGATGTGGCAGGCCAGGACCAGGGCCCCCAGGCTTTCGTCTGAACCGTCCACGGCGGACACGACGGGCGCGCCCTCCGCCGCGGCCTGGCGGATCACCGCCACAGGGCAGTGGGCCCCGGCGGCGAGGTGCAGGCTGACCGAACCCACCAGCTGGCCCAGGAAACCGCCCAGCCCGCGGCTGCCGGAGACCACCATTGAGGCATTGCGGGACAGGGTCGTCATCACGGCGGCGGGATACCCGGTCACCAGGCGGGTTTCAACCACCAGGCCGGGCGCTGCCTCCGCCGCAACTTCCCGACCTTCCTCGAGGGCCGCCTCCGCAGCATGGCGCAGACCGCTGCCCTCCACGCCCCGGACAGGGCCGAGGTTGTGGGTGAACAGCGGCCAGATCCAGCAGTGCACCACGGTCAGCGGCAGCGCGCTGCGCTGGGCGTACCGGGCGGCCCACCGGACGGCCGTGGCCGCCTCATCGGAGCCGTCGTATCCCACGAGGACCGGGAGCGCGGAGCCGTTCACGACGCCACCGCCGGGGTGGATCTCTCACGGCCCGCTTGGGGATGTTCCGCGCGGGCCTTCCCGCCTGCCTTCCCTGCCATGGTTCCTCCTGCACCCCGGTAACCGTGTCACGCTCGATCCTCCAAGCATCGAGGCCCCGGCCCTTCGTTGTAAAGGGCTTTGGGCCTGCGCCTCGGTGCACCCTTCCGGATCTTTCGGTCCGCCGCGTGCCCGACGTCGAACGAGGGGAAATCCGGCCCTGTCCAACCGGTGGCCGGGCTCCTAGGCTGGCCCTATGGAACCCGCAGCTGAGCAGACCGAAGTCCTTCCAGCCGACGAGTGCTGGCGCCTCCTGCGCACCGCCTCGGTGGCCCGGCTGGCCCTGTGCGTCGAGGGCCAGCCCGAGATCTTCCCGGTCAACATCCAGGTCGATCACGGCACCGTGGTCTTTCGAACCTCCGAGGGAACCAAGGCGCGTGCGGCCATTGACGAGGCGCCCATCGCGGTTCAAGCCGACGGACTCGACGACAGCGGAGCGAAGGCCTGGAGTGTGGTCGTCAAGGGCATCGCACGCACCATCTCGACCACCAGGGAACTGCTTGACACCATCGACCTGCCCGTCCACCCCTGGGAGTCCGGGCGGAAGGACCGCTTTGTGCGGGTCACTCCGGACGGCGTCACCGGGCGCAGGTTCACCATCGCCGTGGCACCCCAGGCCGCCTCGCGCAGAGCCGCGCGGGACGAGTAGCGCGGCGGGTCAGGCAGGGACCGGCACCGCCGGGCGGGTGACGAGCGTCGGACAGGTGAGGTTCAGCAGGACCCTGTGGCTCACCGAGCCGAGCAGCATGCGTCGAAGCCCGCCCCGTCCCAGGCTTCCCACCACCAGCAGCTGGGAGGTGGCGGCGGCGCGCAGCAGCGCTTCCGCCGCCGGTTCCACCGTTTCCAGGTGGACCCGGACGCGCACCCCGGGGAAGTCCGCCTTGACCGCGGCGGTGGCGCGGTCAAGGAGCCTCCGGTGCTCTTCCACAATGGCTTCGAAGGCTTCTCCGCCGGGCCGCTCCGCCCAGGTCTCGGACGACGGCACGGCGCAGGAGGCAAGGATCAGCAGGTCCTGGCCGGTCCGTGCCGCCTCCCGGGCAGCCGTGTCCACCGCCTGCACGGCTTCGGGGGACCCGTCGGTGCCCACCACCACGCCGGCGCGTTCAACGCCGTCGGGGACGGGGATGACGGCCACCGGGCAAAGGCTCATGACGGCGACCTGCTGGCTCACCGCACCGATGAGCTGGCCGGAGGCCGGGTCGCTCTTGTCGGAGCCGAGCACCACCATCTCCGCCGCCTCGGAGAAATCACTGAGGACGCGGACCACGTCCCCGCTGTGGGTGTGCGTCCGCACCAGGACTCCCGGGGCGGCCGCAGCGCACAGGCGCACCCCGTCCTCAAGGAGATCACGTGCCGCAGCAATCACCGCACCGTAGCTCCCGGACTGAGGTGTCATCCAGTACTCATTGACCGCATGGACCAGCGTCACGGGCCTGCCCAGTGACCCGGCGCGGCGTGCGGCCCATTCCACCGCGGCCCGCCCGGCCGGAGACCCGTCGAAGCCGACCACGAGCGGGAGCACCTCACCCATGGACCGGCACCCCAACCGCCCCGCCCGCGGGTCCGGGTCCCGGTGCCGGCGGCTCCGCGCGGCGCCCCGGCGTCTCCTTTCGTGGGCTCTGCAGCGCCGTCATCGTCGTTTCCTTCCAATCCTCGCCGAAGGGCACCCCGGACAGCGGCGGTGCCCGCGCTGCCCCGAGCGTCCCACCGGACCGCCGGGACGCACAGGGTCCAACGGCCCCTGGCGCCGCAGGCCTTCGGATGGGCCCCGAGGAGCCGGGCACGGGGCCGGAGAAGTGCCCAGGCCGGGACTGCACAGGGAGCCCTCCACGCCTCTGCTGCGCTCTCCCCCGACGAATGCTGGGCGCTGCTTTCCACGCGGCGGACCAGCCGCATCGGGTTCATGAAGGAGGGGTCGCTCTACATCTTCCCGGTGAACTATCTTGTCCACGACGGCGGGATCTACTTCAGGACATCCGAGGAGGGCGACCTCGGGCGTGCACCGCTCGGTTCATCCGCCCTCCAGGTTGACGATGTGCAGGCCGAGGCCATGGCCGGCTGGACGGTGCTCGCGCAGGGACGCCCTGAGCAGGTCGATGACGAGGACCTGCTGAAGACCCTGTGGGGCCGGTCCACGGAGGAGCCCTGAGCGGGAGGCCTCCGGACCCGGTTCATCGGACTGCGGCCTCGGACCATTTCCGGCCGCAGGGTCGGCACCGCCTGGTTCGCGCCGCCGCGGGTCAGCCCTTCTCGGCACCGGCGGTGAGCCCGCCGGTCAGCAGCCGCTCCGTCGAGAAGAACAGGATGAGAATCGGCAGGGTCAGGACGACCGAGCCGGCCATCAGCACCGTCGTGGGAATCTCCGCACTGCCCGAGAGCTGTGAAAGGCCCAGGGAAACGGTCCAGCTCTCACGCCGTTCGACCAGGAACAGCAGCGCGAAGAGGAATTCGTTCCACGCGATCATGAAGATGAACAGCCCGGTGGCCATGATCGAGGGCATCACGAGGGGCAGGCTGATGCGCCGGAGCACCCCGATCCGGGTGAGCCCGTCGACGAGCCCTGCCTCCTCCACGGCGACGGGTACGGTGTCGAGGTAGTTGCGGAGCATGTAGATCGCCACGGGCACCGTCTGCGCGATGTACACAAGGATCAGGCCCACCAGGGATCCGCGCAGGCCCACCCGGGTGAAGAGCACAAAGAGGGGGATCGCCATGACGATGGCGGGGAACAGGTACGCGGCGAGGAAGAGCGCGTTGACCTGCCGGTGGCCGAAGAACGGCAGGCGGGCGATCGCGTAGGCCCCGGGGACGGCGACGATCAGGGAGATGATGACCGCGCTTACCGCGACCACGGCGCTGTTGGCGATGAACCGCCCGAAGCCCTGGCCGCCGGCAGCGGTTGACGCGAGCACCTGCTGGTAGGAGGACAGGGTGAACTCCGCCGGCGGAATGATGAGCGAGCTGGGATTGCGCAGCAGCGCCTCGATCGGCCGGAGGGAGAGCAGCACCATGTAGTAGAAGGGCAGCAGGGTGACGATGAGGAGGCCGATGATGACCACCCACCGCAGGATACGCAGGCTGCGCCGTTCGATCTGGTGCCGGCGGGAGGCCCGGACCCGCTGAACCTCCGGCGGCCGCGGCGCCGGTGCCGTGCTTGTCTGTGTGCCGGGTGTGGTGGGTGCGCTCACAGCCGTTCTCCCCTCCTGCGCATCATGAACATATAGACGGCCAGCATCAGGACGAGCACCACCGCGAGGACCAGCGACTGGGCCGCGGCGGCACCAACGTTGCGCTGGACGGTGAGGAACTCATACACCCGGACGCTGGCAACCCCGGTGCCGGCGGCTCCGCCGGTCAGCAGGAAAATGTCGTCGAACTCATTGAACGTCCAGATGGTGCGCAGCACCGCGAGCAGCGCGATGACCGGCATCAGCTGGGGCAGGATGATGTAACGGAAGGTCTGCAGGGGGCTCGCCCCGTCCACGAGCGCCGCTTCCTCCGACTCCGAGGACAGTGCCTCAAGCCGGGCCATGAGGAACAGGAAGGCGAAGGGAAAGTACCGCCAGCCCTCGAAGGCGATGGCGGTCAGCAGCGCGGTGGGGATCGGAAACTGCGCTCCGAGGAACTCCACCGTGCGCTGCGCTTCGGAAAGGAACGGGATGGGGTCGGCCCACCCGAAGGTGGACTGGCCCACCTCGTTCACGATGCCGAACTGAGGGTTGAGCATGGTGCGCCACACGAAGGTCACCGCCACAACCGGGGCCACGTACGGCAGCAGGAACGCAGCCCGCACGAAGTTCCGTCCCCGGAACGGCCGGCGCACGGCCATTGCCGCGAGCAGCCCGATGCCGATGGACAGCAGGACCGACCCGGCCGTGTAGACGAGCGTGGTGCCAAGGCTCGCCCAGAGCCGGCCGGAGGCGAAGACCCGCTCGAAGTTCGCCAGGGTCAGGGACCGGAGCGGGTTGGCGGTGCCGATTTCCAGCAGTTTCAGCTGCTGGAACGCGATCAGGATCGACCACAGCAGCGGCACGACGACGACCGCGAGCACGATGACCAGGGTGGGCGACATCAGGGCAATACCGGTGCGGGCGTCGCGCTGGGACAGGGTGCGTCGTCGGGGTGGCCTGAGGGGAAGTGCGGACATGGCGCTCCTTACAGCGGGCGGATACCGGACGGCGTCCGCGCAGGTGGTGGCATGCTACTGACCCAGGTCGGCCTTGAGACCCTCGGCCTCCTCCTGGGCCTGTGCCGCGGCGTCCGCGCCGCTGCTGCCCGCACTGATCATCTGGGCCACGATCTGGGGGGCGATGAACTGGCCGCCCACGGCTGCGGCCAGGGCTCCCTGGCCCTGGGGAATGCCCCAGCGCTTGAAGGTGTCGGTGCTTTCCGTCAGCGCCTGCAGGGTTTCGGCAGGATAGATATCGGAGAGCAGCGCCCGGGTCTCCACCCCCGCCTCGAGGGACTGCCAGGCGTCAACGTACTCGGTGGGAGCGTCGGCGGTTCCAAGGCGCACCGGCAGCTTGCCCTCCGGTGCCACCCCGAGCCAGTCCTCGTAGCCCTCGCTCATCATGAACGTCACCAGGTCCTGAGCGTCGGCCGAGGCGTCGTTGAGGATGTTCCAGGAGACGACCTCCCCGTACCCCGCGGGTTCTTCACCGCTCGGGCCCTGGATCGCGCTGACGATCCCGGTGTTCTCGGCAAGGAACCGGGGGTTGTCCCCGCACTCGGGGCATGTCGGCAGGGCATCGTTGCGCAGCCCGGCCAGCTCGTCGAGCATGAAGGAGGACCATACGGTCATCGCCGCCTCGCCGGCGAAATAACTGGCACGGGTGGTGTCGGCGTCCTGGTTTCCCGGAACGGAGTAGTCACGGATGAGGTTCCCGTAGAAGCTGAAGGCCTCCTCGCACTCGCTGCTGTCAAGGGTGACCTCCCCCTCGGAATCGACCAGCTCGCACCCGTTGGCCAGGGCGATCTGCTCGAAGGTCTGCTGGGTGAATGAGTCGGCGGGAGCCGTTGCGGCCACGATCCCGGCCATGCCCTCGGCGTCGAGGGCCTTGGCGGCGGCTTCGATGGCCTCGTAGCTGTCGGGCGCGTCCAGGCCCTCCTCCTCGAAGAGGTCCTTGCGGTAGTAGAGCAGCTGCGCGAACGCGTCGCTGGGTACCGAGAGCTGCTCGCCCTCGGCGGACGTCAGCTCGAGCGCGCGGGCCGAAAAGGTGTCGGCTCCCAGCTCCTCGACGACGTCGGCTGCCGCGCCGGTGTCCAGCAGGCCGTCGGTGTACAGCTGGTTCATTCCATTCAGGGACAGGGCTCCGATCACGTCGGGCAGCTCCCCGGCCGCCGCGGACGACGAAAGCACCGATGAGAGCTGGTCCTCGGCGATCGCGACGAGCTCGACGTCCGTGCCGGTGCTTTCGGTGAAGCGGTCCATGATCGCCTGCTGGGTCGCCACCCGCTCAGCGACGTCCTCCGTCGTCCACACGATCAGGGCGCCGTCGTCCTCCGAGGTTTCCCCGGAGCCGGTGCAGCCGGTGACGGCCAGCAGGGCCGTCATGAGCACTGACCCGGCGGTCAGTCGTCGATTGAGCATCGTGCCTCCTTCGGTCGAGGTCGGCGCGGGCGGTAAGGCCCGGCCGGTGCTCGACAGGGCCGTCGTCGTTGACGGATCCACTGACCGTGGAGCACTGGGATCATTGAACACCTGCACCTGCACTTCATCAATACATTCGCAGATACATTCGCCGGCTCTATTCGCTTTTCCCCGCCATGGGCCATCGGATGCCGCCCCCGGAGCATCCCCGCTTCGGACCCCTGGTCCGGCCCGCTCCCGTCGGCGGACAGGCATTTTCCGACACAGGACATACGCCGGAGACAGCGGCTGCCTAACGGTAGGATCAACCGACGCGCAGGCTGCCGGTTCAATCCGGCCCGCAGCGCCACGCCCTGCCCGGTACAACCCGCCTCAGGTGATTGGAAGGAAATTCATGGAGATCGAAGGATGGACCCAAACACTCGGCGCAGGTCCGCTGCTGCTCATCGCCGCCGCGGCCATCGCGGTCCTGCTGTTCCTCATCATCAAGCTGCGCCTGCACGCCCTGCTCGCCCTCATCCTGGTCAGCCTTGGAACCGCCTTTGCCACGGGCATCCCGGCGGACCAGGTGGTGCCGGTCCTCATTAACGGCTTCGGCACAACGCTGGGCACGGTCGCGCTGCTCGTAGGTCTGGGCGCAATGCTGGGGCGGATCGTCGAGACGAGCGGGGGCGCCAAATCGCTCGCCGACTCCCTCATTGGCAGATTCGGTGAACACCGGGCTCCCTTCGCGCTCGGTCTGGCGTCCCTGATTTTCGGCTTCCCGATCTTTTTCGACGCCGGCCTCGTGGTGATGCTGCCGGTCGTCTTCGCCGTCGCCCACCGCCTTGGCGGCGGCGTCCTTCGCTACGGCCTCCCCGCGGCCGGCGCGTTCTCCGTGATGCACATCTTCCTGCCGCCCCACCCCGGCCCGGTCGCCGCATCAACGTTCTTCGAAGCGAACGTCGGCCTCGTCGTCATCGCCGGACTCATCACCGCAATTCCCACCTGGTTCGTCGCCGCCTACCTGTACGGGTTGCGGACCGGCCGGAAACTTGTCCTTCCCGTTCCGGAACTGCTCGGCCACGCGGACGCAGAGGCCGACGCCCATCCCCCGCGCTTCCGCACGGTCGTCGGCGTGCTCCTGCTGCCGTTGGTGCTCATCTTCCTCAACACCGGCCTGAACACTGCCGCCGCAGGCGGCCTGCTGCCTGCCTCCGCAGCGGACGCCTCCTGGTACCAGATCCTCCGCGCGCTGGGCGAGACTCCCGTGGCGCTGCTGATCTCGGTCCTCGTCGCCATGTTCGTTCTGGGCCGGCGCCGGGGCACGACCGGGAGCAACCTCGAGAAACTCCTCGAATCCTCTCTGGGTCCTGTCTGCTCGGTCATCCTCATCACCGGCGCGGGCGGCATGTTCGGTGGGGTGCTCCGCACCTCCGGGATCGGCGCGGCCCTCGCCGACGTGCTCGGCGGGGTGGGCATCCCCCTCATCGTCGCCGGCTTCATGATCTCGTCGATCCTGCGCATCGCCCAGGGATCCGCGACGGTCGCCCTCACCACCACTGCGGGGCTCATCGCACCGGCTGTGGCCGATGCGGGGTTCAACGGCCTGCAGCTGGCCGCGCTGGTCATCGCCGTCGCCGCCGGATCGGTGGTCGTCTCCCACGTCAACGACTCGGGGTTCTGGCTCGTCGGCCGCTTCTTCGGCATGGACGTCAAGACCACCCTTGCCACGTGGACCGTCATGGAAACCCTGATCGGCGTGATGGGTTTCGTCATCGCCGCAGCGATCTTCGCACTGGCGGGACTGGCCGGTTAGCGCACTGCCCGGACCCGAGGAGGCCTTAAAGTTGTCCTATGGCATCCCAGCATCCGACACCCCGACCCACGCAAGGGCTCTGGCCCTGGCTGGCGGTCGACGTCGCCGCGATCATCCTCTTCGCGGTCTCCGGCCGCAGCACCCACGAGCACGGCCTGAGTGCGGCGGGAATCGCGGCAACGGCGGCGCCCTTCGTCGTCGCCTGCGTCGCGGGATGGTTAGGCCTGCGCGCCTGGCGGACGCCGCGGCGCCTGTGGCCGACGGGTGTTGGAATCTGGATCACGACCGCGGCCGGCGGCCTGCTGCTGCGGTTCCTCACCGGGGGCGGTGTGGCCCTGAGCTTCCAGGTAGTCACCCTCGTGGTGCTGGGTTCGTTGTTGCTCCTGCCGCGGCTGCTGGTGAGCGCCGCCGTGCGGGGCCGCGGGCGTGCCCGCTCCGGCCGCGGAAACCAGGCGGTACGGTGAGGAAGTACCCATCTCAGTGGAAAGGCCGACCATGATCACCGCTTTTGTCCTCATTCAGACGGATTCCGCGCGCATCCCCGAGTGCGCGCAGGAAATTTCCGAAATCGAAGGCATCAGCGAGGTGTATTCGGTGACCGGCGAATGGGACCTCATCGCAATGGCCAGGGTGTCCCGCCATGAAGACCTCGCCGACGTCATCGCCGACCGCCTCTCGAAGGTTGAGGGAGTTGAGTCAACGACGACGCAGATCGCCTTCCGGTCCTACTCCAAGCACGACCTGGACGCCGCCTTCTCCCTCGGCTTTGACAGCTGACACCGCCCCGGGCGCATCAGTTAACGCCCAGATCCTCGCGCCGACCGCTGCCCCTGATGAGGGCGAGGGCGCTTAGAGCGAGGCGCTGACGTCGACCCAGCGTTCAAGGGCGGCCCGTGCGGCTCCCGAGTCAATGGACCCGCGCGCCCGGACGGTGGCGGCCCGGAGACGGTCAACCAGCGGCCCCTCGTGGTCCTCATCGAGCGCCACGAGGCCGGCTGCGGCGTTGAGGACCACGGCATCGCGGATCGGACCCTCCTCGCCGGAGAGCAGGCGCCGCACGATCTGCGCATTGCCCGCGGCATCGGTGCCGCGGAGGGCGTCGACACCGGTTTCGGCGACGCCGAAGTCCCCGGGATGCACCACCTGCTCGGTGATCCGGTCCCCGCGCACCTCCCAGATGGTTGAGGACCCGCTCGTCGTCAGCTTGTCCCTGCCGTCGCTGCCGCGGAAGACCAGCGCCCGCACACCCCTGGCGGCGAGGACACCGGCCATCAGCGGCGCCATGCGCGCGTCGGCGCAGCCAAGGGCCTGGGCCTGGACTCCGGCGGGATTGCTCAGCGGCCCAAGGAAGTTGAAGGCGGTCGGCACGCCGAGTTCGCGCCGCGGCACCGCAACATGCCGCATCGACGGATGGAAGACCTGGGCGAAGCAGAAGGTGATCCCCGCTTCCTCGGCGCACTGCGCCACATCCTCGGGGCTCAGGTCCAACCGGACGCCGAGCGCCTCGATCACGTCAGCGGCCCCGGAGGACGACGACGCCGCCCGGTTGCCGTGCTTCACCACCTTCGCCCCGGCGCCCACGGCCACCAGGGACGCCATGGTGGAGATATTGACCGTGTTCAGCCCGTCGCCTCCGGTTCCCACGATGTCAAGGGCCGGGCCGGTCACCGTAATCCGCCGGGCGCGCCCGAGCATCGCCTCCACGAGCCCGGTGAGTTCGCCGACAGACTCCCCCTTTGCGCGCAGGCCGAGCAGGAAACCCGCGATCTGCGCGTGGGTCGCCTCGCCGGACATGATGTTTTCCATCGCCCAGCCAGCTTCCGCAGGGGTCAGATCCCTCCCCGAAATGAGGGCTGAGAACAGCGGCGGCCATGACTGTTTGGCCTCGTCAGCGCGCAAAGTAGTGGTCACACTCCTAGGTTATCTACGAATTGTAGAAAGTCATCACCCTCCTACTTCCGCGCCGTTATGCGGATCACGCGGCCTTGGACACCGATTTGGACGCGCCGCAAGCCCTCAGGCGTTGGTGAAGTGGGAACTTTTAGAGCCATAATGAGTTCGTGACATCTGCGACCCAAGCCCCAAGCGCCGCCCCACATCCCGCGCTCAACCGCCCCAACATGGTCTCCGTCGGAACCGTGGTGTGGCTCTCGAGCGAACTGATGTTCTTCGCCGGCCTCTTTGCCATGTACTTCACGCTCCGGTCCACCTCAGGCGAGATGTGGGCCGAGGGATCCGAGAAGCTCAACGTGCCGTTTGCGCTGATCAACACCATCATCCTGGTGTCCAGCTCCGTCACCTGCCAGTTCGGGGTCTTCGCCGCCGAGCGCCTGCAGCCGCGCCGCACCGGAGGGCTCTTCTCCATCGGCCGCTGGGGAATGGTCGAGTGGTTCCTCCTCACCTTCGTCCTTGGCGGCATCTTCGTCGCCGTGCAGGCCTATGAATACGCCAAGCTCGTCTCCGAGGGTGTGTCGCTTTCCTCGGACGCCTATGGCTCGGCCTTCTACATCACCACCGGCTTCCACGGCCTCCACGTGCTCGGCGGGCTCATCGCGTTCCTGCTGATTATCGGGCGCGCCTACGCGGCCCGCCGCTTCGGCCACTTCGAGGCGACGTCGGCCATCGTCACCTCTTACTACTGGCACTTTGTCGACGTGGTCTGGATCGGACTCTTCATCATTATTTACTTCCTCAAGTAGGCTCCTGCGGTAGACTTTTCTACTAGAGGTAGAATTCGACGAGGAAGCACAGCAGCCATGGCATCACAGAAGACAGGAACCATCGCGTGAAGGCACTATCTCAGAGGCGGCGCCACCCCCTAGCAGCAATTGCACTGCTGCTGATGGCGTTGCTCATGGTCGGAGCAATCTACTCCGCGGCAAGCTCAGCCAACCAGGCGCAGGCCCAGACCGAGTCCTTCTCCGCGAATGACGCCGAGGAAGGCGAAAAGCTTTTCGCCGCCAACTGCGCCTCCTGCCACGGCCTGGGTGCCTCGGGCTCCTCGGCGGGCCCCTCCCTCGTCGGCGTCGGTGCCGCCTCGGTTGACTTCCAGGTCGGCAGCGGACGCATGCCGCTTCAGATGGACGGCCCGCAGGCACAGGTCAAGCCGGTTCAGTTCACCGAAGAACAGACACGCCAGCTCGCCGCCTACGTCGCCACCCTGGGCGCCGGCCCGGCCATCCCCGACGAGGAAATCCTCGACGCCTCCGAAGGCGATCCCGCCAACGGTGGAGAGCTCTTCCGCGTCAACTGCGCCATGTGCCACAACGCTGCGGCAGCCGGCGGCGCCCTGACCCGCGGCAAGTTCGCCCCCTCACTTGAAGGCTCGAGCGAGAAGCACATCTACGAGGCCATGGTCACCGGCCCGCAGAACATGCCCGTCTTCAACGACGCGAACATTTCCCCCGAGGACAAGCGGGACGTCATCGCGTTCCTGAAGACCATCGAAGAGCAGGGTTCCCCGGGCGGAGCCGACCTCGGCTCCCTGGGCCCGGTCTCCGAAGGCCTGTTCATCTGGGTCGCCGGCCTGGGCGTCGTCATCGCCTTCACGGTCTGGCTGACCTCGCGGTCGTCCTGATCCGCTGGACCCATCCAGCACCCCGGTTTACACGAATTGCACATTGAAGCATCTAAAGAAGGATGAGAGGGATCATGGCCGACAATAGTCACGGCAGCCCGGATACGTCGGTCACCGTAGCTACGCCGGGCCAGGGCGGGGTCGACACGTTCACCAACCCCGGCCTCCCGCCGCACCGCCCGCGGCTTGCGGACACGGATCCACGGGCCGAGAAGAGGGCGGAGCGGCAGGTTGCCCTCCTGTTCTTCATCTCCGTACTCGGCACGCTCCTGTTCTTCTTTGCCTACTTCTTCATTCCGCTGAACGACACCATCGAGCGGCTGCGGATGCAGAACCTCGCCCTCGGCCTCGGAACGGCCTTCGCGATGCTGGGCATCGGCGTCGGGATCGTCCACTGGGCCAAGACGCTCATGCCGGACCACGAGCTGACCGAGGAGCGCCACGCCGTCACCGACGAGAAGGACCGCGCCGAGGCCGAGCAGATCGTCGGTACGATCCTCGACGAGAGCGGCATCAAGCGCCGCCCGCTGATCCGCAACACCCTCATCGGTGCGGCGCTCCTGGCCCCGCTGCCCGCCATTGCAATCTTCCGCGACCTCGGCCCGCTGCCCGGTAATTCCCTGAAGCACACCTTTTGGGACGCCGGCATGCGCCTCACCCGTGACCCCAGCGGAACTCCGATCAAGGCCTCGGACGTCACCGTGGGCTCGGCCTTCCACGTCATCCCGGAAGGCCTCAATGAGGCCGAGAACAAGCTCGAGGAGAAGGCGAAGGCTGTTGTCCTGCTGATGCGCCTCGACCCCGAGTCCCTGAACCCCTCGGAAGGCCGGGAGGACTGGGGATACGACGGAATTGTTGCGTATTCCAAGATTTGCACGCACGTTGGCTGCCCGGTAGCGCTCTACGAACAGCAGACCCACCACCTGCTGTGCCCGTGCCACCAGTCGACCTTTGACCTCGAACAAGAGTGCAAGGTCATCTTCGGCCCGGCCGCACGACCGCTCCCCCAGCTTCCCATCGATGTTGACGATGAGGGCTACCTCATCGCCACGAGCGATTTCCAAGAACCCGTAGGACCTAGTTTCTGGGAGCGAGGCTGACCATGAGCAGCTCAAGCGCGATCAACGCCTACCAACCAAAAACCCGCGTCGGACGGGTCACCAACTTCGTCGACTCACGGGTCGGCGGATCGGGCATGGTCAAGGAGTTCGGCCGGAAGATCTTCCCCGATCACTGGACCTTTATGTTCGGCGAGGTGGCGCTGTACAGCTTCGTCATCCTGCTGATCTCGGGGACCTTCCTCACCTTCTTCTTCGACCCCTCGATGGCCGAAACCCACTACGAAGGCAGCTACCTGCCGCTGCGTGGTGTGGAGATGTCGGTGGCCTACGCGTCCTCCCTGGACATCTCCTTCGACGTCCGCGGCGGCCTCTTCATGCGCCAGGTGCACCACTGGTCGGCGCTGCTGTTCGTTGCCGCCAACGCCGTGCACATGCTCCGCGTCTTCTTCACCGGTGCGTTCCGCCGCCCCCGCGAGCTCAACTGGGTCGTCGGCACCTCGCTTCTCATCATGGGCCTGGCTGCCGGCTTCACCGGCTACTCGCTCCCCGATGACCTGCTCTCCGGGAACGGCCTGCGCATCATCGACGGCGTGGTGAAGTCCATCCCGGTGGTCGGAACCTACATCAGCTTCTTCCTCTTCGGCGGAGAGTTCCCCGGCACCGCGATCATCGGACGCCTCTATGTCCTCCACATCCTCCTGATCCCTGCCGTCATCCTGCTGCTGATCGGTATCCACCTGTTCATGGTGGTCATCCACAAGCACACCCAGTACCCCGGCCCGGGACGCACCAACACCAACGTCGTCGGCTACCCCGTCGGCCCGGTGTACGCCGCGAAGGCCGGTGGATTCTTCTTCATCGTCTTCGGCATCATCGCCGCCATCTCCGCAGCGTTCACGATCAACCCGATCTGGAACTACGGCCCGTACGACCCCTCCCCCGTCTCGGCAGGTACACAGCCTGACTGGTACATCGGCTGGGTCGACGGCGCGCTGCGCCTGATGCCGGGCACGCTGGGTCCGAACTTCGACTTCGAGTTCAACATTCCCTTCCCTTGGGGCGTCAACACGCTCTCGCTGAACGTGCTCTTCCCGGCGCTCGTGCCGGCCGGCATCGTCTTCACGCTGATGCTCGCCTGGCCCTGGATCGAGTCGTGGGTGACCAAGGACAAGCGGGAACACCACCTGCTCGACCGGCCCCGCAACGCCCCGACCCGCACCGGAGTCGGTGTCGCCGGCGTCGTGTTCTACTGCACGATGTGGGCAGCGGCCAGCTCCGACCTGATCGCCACGCACTTCCTCGTCTCCCTGAATGACGTGACCTACTGGCTGCGGATCCTCGTGGTCGTCGGCCCGATCATCGGCTTCATGATTGCCCGCCGCGTGGCCCTGGCCCTGCAGCGCAAGGACCGCGAGATCGCCCTGCACGGCCGGGAGACCGGACGCATTGTCCGCCTGCCGCATGGCGAATTCATCGAGGTGCACGAGCCGGTCGATGACTACAAGCGCTACCAGCTGGTCAGCTTCGAGTCCCCGGAGGCCTACGCCCCCGTCGCGGACGCCAACGGCCACGTCAGCCGCTCGGAGAAGCTGCGCAGCCGTGCCTCACGGTTCTTCTTCGAGGACCGGGTCGCCCCGGTCACTCCGTCGGAACTGCACGCATCGCATGCCGGCCACCACGGTGAGATTGCAGACGCCCAGGACCGGGAGTCGATCGCAAGCCACTAGGCCGGCCGCACCGCCAGCCTGGGAGGGCCCGGACAGCAATCGCTGTCCGGGCCCTTTTGCGTCCTCCCGACATCGAAACTGCAGATCACCACGCTTCCACGCGTTCTAAGCGTGGTTAGGTGCCAACTCGGCGGGAATGCTGCTTTGCCAGCGCTCCCCTGCGCGACCCGTCGCCGCCCGACGTCGGGGTGCCGACGCCGGCGACGTCGAAACCCCACACCGCGACGCAGGAGCGTGCACGACGTCGAAGCCCCTCATTGCTACCCAATGGGCCCGCACGACGTCGAAAGTGCAGATCACCACGCTTCCACGCGTTCTAAGCGTGGTTAGGTGCCAACTCGGCGGGGAGTATCGGGGCGCCAGGACGCGCGACTGGCGGCCCGGCGCGTCCCGGAGTCCCCGGCGCACGGGAGGACGCGAGGAGCCCCTGGGAGAAACGCGAGGAGCCCGCGGGAGGACGCGAGGAGCCCCTGGGAGAACGCGAGGAGCCCGCGGGAGGACGCGAGGAGCCCCCGTGAGAGCGATGGAGGCCTAGCGCAGCCTGTTGGAGGTGTAGGCCCGGGGCGTGCGTGCTCCGGGTCGCTGCAGCGGCACCCAGAGCTTGTAGCGGTCGGCCCGGTAGTAGGACACGGAGTAGTCCACCATGGCTCGGGCCACGTAGGCGTGGCGCTGGATCTTAAGCAGCGGTGCACCCATCTCCACGTTCAGGAGGCGTGCGATCGACGGTGAGGCCGCCGTCGCCTCGATGGTGTCCTCCCCCCACTCCATGACCAGCCCGTACTTCTCGCTCAGGACGTTGTAGAGGGAAGCCGGCGGAGGATCGTCGAGGATCCCCCTCACCCGGTGCGCCGGGATGAAGTTCTCGTCGACGCTCATGGGCTCGCCATCGGCGAGCAGCTGCCGCCGGAACCGCACCACCGGCTGCCCGAGCTCGAGCTGCAGTTCCCGCGCGATCAGGGGCGTGGCGCCGATCTGCTCGAAGCTGAGCACGTGGGCATCCGGCACCATGCCACGGCGGAGCATCTCCTCGCTGTAGGAGGTGAGCTTCATCTGCAGGTCGACCTTCGCATGGGCCACGAACGTCCCCAAGCCCACGATCCGCTCCAGGACCTCCTCGGCGACCAGGGCATCGATGGCGTGCCGCACCGTCATCCGGGCGACTCCGAAGTGCATGGACAGCTGGCGCTCGGACGGAATCGGCGAGCCGGGCGCGGCCCGCTCCAGGATGTAGGCCCTCAGGATTTCGCGCAGCTGCACGTGCTTGGCCACGGGTGAGGCCTCATCGAGGGCCGGCACCCCTAGGAGCTTGGGAGCGGTCGCCGCCACAATCGCCAGCTTTCCATGGTGGTAGGTCCAGGGCCCGGCGGCCGATCGCCAGGTGGTTCCGAGTCTATCGAAATTCCTCCGCGGCGGCGGTGTCCGGAAACGCCGAAGGACCCGCACCGGGGTGCGGGTCCTTCGGGTTCTGCGGGGTTGGGAGCTTAGTGGGCGTGTGCCCCGCGGCTGTACTCGTACACCCAGCCGACCAGGGCGATGACGGTGAAGCCAAGGCCGATGTAGAGGATCCACCAGCCGGCTGCCAGCCCGAGGAATCCGGCCGCGGCCGACAGGCCGAGGAACAGGGGCCACCAGCTCCAGGGGCTGAAGTGCCCCTGCTCGCCGGAGCCTTCGTGGATCTCGGCGTCGAGCCGGTCCTCCGGCCGCATACCGACCCTCTTGCCGGTGAAGCCGAGGTAGAACCCGATCATGATCGCCAGGCCACCGGTCAGGTACAGCCCGAGGAACCCGACGGGTTCCTGCCATTCCACGAGGACCCCGTAGACGGTCCCGACCAGGAAGAAGAACGGCGCAAGGAGGGAGAAGAGGCGTGTCTCAATTTTCACTGGGTGGCGTCCTTCCGGGCTGCGGAGCCGAGCACCTTGCCGGCGGCGGATTCGTCGGTGTGCTGCTGCTGGAGCTCGGGGTGGTGCAGGTCCAGCGCCGGGCGTTCCGAGCGGATGCGGGGCAGCGAGGTGAAGTTGTGGCGCGGCGGCGGGCAGGAGGTGGCCCACTCCAGCGAGGCGCCGAAGCCCCAGGGGTCGTCCACTTCGACCTTCTTGCCGGTGCGCCAGGTGATGTACACGTTCCAGAAGAACGGGATCAGCGAGGCACCGAGCACGAACGAGGCGATGGTGGAGAACTGGTTCATCGCGGTGAAGCCGTCCTCGGGCAGGTAGTCCGCGTAACGCCGCGGCATGCCGATGACGCCCAGCCAGTGCTGGATCAGGAAGGTGCCGTGGAAGCCGAGGAACAGGAGCCAGAAGTGGATCTTGCCGAGGCGCTCATTGAGCATCTTGCCCGTGAACTTGGGCCACCAGAAGTAGAATCCGGCGAACATTGCGAAGACGACGGTGCCGAAGACCACGTAGTGGAAGTGGGCGACCACGAAGTAGGTGTCCGAGACGTGGAAGTCCAGCGGAGGCGAGGCCAGGATGATGCCGGTCAGGCCGCCGAAGAGGAACGTCACCAGGAAGCCGAGGCTCCACAGCATCGGGGTCTCAAAGGTGATAGACCCGCGCCACATGGTGCCGATCCAGTTGAAGAACTTCACGCCCGTTGGCACCGCGATGAGCATCGTGGTGAAGGCGAAGAACGGCAGCAGCACCGCACCGGTGACGTACATGTGGTGGGCCCACACGGTGACCGAAAGGGCGGCGATGGCGATCGTCGCGTATACGAGGCCCTTGTAGCCGAAGATCGGCTTGCGGCTGAAGACCGGGAAGATCTCCGAGACGATGCCGAAGAACGGCAGGGCGATGATGTACACCTCGGGGTGTCCGAAGAACCAGAACAGGTGCTGCCAGAGGATGGCGCCACCGTTCTCAGGGTCGAAGATGTGGGCACCGAACCGGCGGTCAGCACCGAGGGCGAACAGGGCGGCGGCCAGCGGAGGGAACGCCATGAGGACGAGGATGGCCGTGACCAGGGTGTTCCAGGTGAAGATCGGCATCCGCCACATGGTCATGCCCGGGGCGCGCATGCAGATGATCGTGGTGATGAAGTTGACTGAGCCGAGGATGGTGCCGAAGCCCGACAGTGCGAGGCCGAACACCCACAGGTCACCGCCGACACCCGGCGAGAACGTCGTGCTGGACAGCGGCGTATACGCGAACCAGCCGAAGGACGCGGCGCCCTGCGGGGTGATGAAGCCCGAGACGGCGACGGTGCTGCCGAAGAGGAAGAACCAGAACGCCAGCGCATTCAAGCGCGGGAAGGCGACGTCGGGTGCGCCGATCTGCAGAGGCATGATGACGTTTGCGAACCCGGCGAACAGCGGGGTGGCGAACATCAGCAGCATGATCGTGCCGTGCATCGTAAACAGCTGGTTGTATTGCTCCTTGGTCTGCAGGATCTGCAGGCCGGGCTCGAACAGCTCGGCCCGGATTACCAGCGCCATGACCCCGCCGAAGCAGAAGAAGACGAAGGAGGCGATCAGGTACATGTACCCGATGGTCTTGTGGTCGGTCGAGGTGATCCAGTTGACGACGATGCGGCCTTTGGAGCGCGGTACGACGCGTGGAGCGGCTACTGTGCCAGCTTCCTCAAGGGTGTATTCGTAGGTGGACATCAGCTGCTCCTGGCAGGGTCAAAGTCGGGGTCGGTGTCCGGGTAGGAGTCGCGGTCATACTCGTCGCCGAGCTGGCCGTCCTCGAGGGTTTCCATCCGGGCGTCGAACTCCTCCTGGGAGACGACTGCCACGTTGAAAAGCATTTCCGAGTGGTACTGGCCGCAGAGTTCGGCGCACTTTCCATCAAACGTCCCCTCCTGGGTGGGGGTGAGGTTGATGTAGTTGACGCGGCCCGGGTAGAGGTCGCGCTTCTGCAGGAAGGCAGGCACCCAGAAGGAGTGCTGGACGTCGCGGGCGCGCAGCTGGAGCTCCACGCTCTTGTTGACCGGCAGGTAGAGGGTGGGCAGCTTGTCCGGGATGCCGGGCTCGCCGGTCAGCTCGGCCTGCACTCCAGTGGAGTACTTGTCCTGCTTGACGTAGTTGAAGTCCCAGGACCACTGCTTGCCGCGGACGTCGATGATCACGTCGGGGTCCTCAACGCGGGTGTCGATGATGCCCTGATCGCGCTGGGTGAAGTAAAAGAACACCAGCACCATGAACAGCGGGATGGTCAAGTAGAAGATCTCGAGCGGCAGGTTGTAGCTGAGCTGGCGCGGGTAGCCGGTGTCGTTGCGCCGGCGCCGGTAGGCGACCATGCACCAGATGATGAGGCCCCAGGTGATGACACCGACCACGAGGGCCGCGATCCATGAATTCACCCACAGGTCGGTGATCAGCCCGGTGTGGTTGGTGGTGTTCCTGTCCCCCGGCAGCCAGCCATTCTGGGCTTCCGTTGAACAACCGGACAGCAACAGCGCCCCGGCCAGCGAAATGCTGGAAATCTTTGCGATCCTGGCGCTCTTGCCGCCGGTTCGGTCCTGCGAACTCACAGACGGACCATCCTTTTCTACGTGCGTTGCCACCCGCGATCTGATGCAGTTCGGGGTGCCCCTCCAGTTTTACTACTCACTGTAGAGCTTACCCGCCGTCGAAGCCATCGTGTGACATGCGAAAGGGCCCGTGGCGCGCCTTTCAGCGCACCACGGGCCCCCCCAAAACCGCAGGTCAGTGGAAGGAATCACCACAGGCGCAGGATCCGCCCGCGTTCGGGTTGTCGATGGTGAACCCCTGCTTGGAGATGGTGTCCTCGAAGTCGATCGAGGCACCGGAAAGGTAAGGAACGCTCATCTTGTCAACGATTACTTCGACGCCGTCGAAATCGCGGACGGCATCGCCGTCGAGGACCCGCTCGTCGAAGTACAGCTGGTAGATCAGGCCGGAGCAGCCGCCGGGCTGGACGGCCACGCGGAGGCGGAGGTCGGTCCGGCCTTCCTGCTCCAGGAGGCTGCGCACCTTGCCTGCGGCGACGTCGGAGAGCTGCACTTCGTGCTCGGGAAGGGAAGCCGTCGTCTCGTCGGGGGCCGTGGTGGTCTCTGGCGTGGTGGTGCTCATGGTGTCTCTCCTAGCCTGGATCCGTTGCTGAACACCGCTTGCGGCGTTCTGGAGTCCCTTCCATGGTACGCCGCGCATCCCGCGCGGTTAACACCGGAGCCACGTGAGTGGGGACACCCCTGCTCCTCCGCCGCAGCCACGTGCGTCCGGCGGAGGTGCAGGGGCGGTCCGGTCAGGCGCCGGTGAGGCCGCCCGCGTTGATACGGGCGAGCAGCAGCGCCTCGGCCAGCACAGCCCGCTCGAACTCGGCAAGGTGCAGCGATTCGTTGGCGCTGTGGGCCCGGGAATCCGGGTCCTCCACGCCGGTGATAAGGATCTGGGCTGACGGGAACAGTTCGGTCAGGTCGGCGATGAACGGGATGGAACCGCCCATTCCCGCCTCCACGGCCTCCACGCCCCAGGCCTCCTCCAGCGCGGCGAGGGCAAGCCGCGCCGCGGGGGCGGAGGTGTCGGTCGAGAATGGGCTGCCGGTCTCGCCGGGGGTAAAGGTGACGCGGGCGCCGAAGGGCGCGGCAGCCTCGACGTGGGCCCGGACGGCCTGCATCGCCTGCTCCGGGTCCTGCCCGGGTGCCAGCCGGAGGCTGAACTTGGCGCGCGCCCGCGGCAGGAGGGTATTGGAGGACAGCGCGACGCTGGGCATGTCCATGCCGATGATCGACAGGGCGGGTTTGTGCCACAGGCGGGAGGCGATAGATCCCGTGCCGGCCAGCTGCACCCCGTCGAGGACGGAACTGTCCGCGCGGTAGTCCTCCTCCCGATAGTCGACGGTGGCGGAGTCGCCGCCGGCCAGGCCGGCGATGGCGACGTCGCCGGCGTCGTCGTGGAAGGTGGCGATCAGCCGCGCCAGAAGAGTGGGCGCATCGAGCACGGGTCCGCCGAACATGCCGGAGTGGACTGCGTGGTCGAGCACCTGGACCTCGATGGTGCCGTCGACGAGGCCGCGCAGGCTGGTGGTCAGGGCGGGAACGCCGACCTTCCAGTTGCTTGAGTCCGCGACCACGATGACGTCGGCCTCCAGCAGGTCGCGGTGGGTCTCAAGGAAGGTTCGGAAGGTCGGCGAACCGGCCTCCTCCTCCCCTTCGATGAACAGGGTGACCCCGACGCCGAAGCGGTCGCCGAGCACCTCGGTGAGCGCGCGCAGGGCACCGACGTGGGCCATAACGCCTGCCTTGTCGTCGGCCGCTCCCCTGCCGTAAAGGCGGCCGTCGCGTTCGACGGCGGTGAAGGGATCGCTCTCCCACAGGTCCGGATCGCCCGGGGGCTGGACGTCGTGGTGCGCGTACAGCAGCACCGTCGGCTGGCCCGGCGCCGCCGGGCGGCGGGCGACGACGGCGGGCCCGCCGGGGACGCCGTCGTTGTCGACGCGGAGGATCTGCACGTCCTCGACGCCGGAGTCGCGGATCAGCGCGGCGATCGCCTCGGCGCTGCGGTCGAGTTCGCTCGCGTCAAAGGCCTCCCAGGCGATGCCCCGGATGCCTACGAGGGCTTTGAGCTGCTCGACGGTGGAGGGAAAGGCTGCGGAGACGCTGCGGCGCAGCTCCTCCACCGGGTGGTCGGAGAGGGAGGACGGCGGGTTGGCCGGTTCGGGAGAAGTCATGTCTCGACCCTACACACGCTCCTGCCGGCGCCGCAGCCCCGGGCGGACGTCCCCGGGTGCGCGCCGGTGGGCGGCTGCCCGTACAGGTCGGGGCCCTCCGACAGGTATCCTGAGGGGGTGTTTGGACGAAAGAAAGACGCCCCCGTGGCCCAGGATGTCATTGACCGCGCGAGCCGCGAGCGGGAGGACCGCCAGCGCAGCGCCGGCAAGGGTGCGCCCACCCCGAAGCGCAGCGTCCAGCAGGCCGCCCGCAAACGGCCGCTGGTTCCCGAGGACCGCCGGGCGGCGCGCACCCAGAACCGCAACGCCGCCGCCGAGCAGCGCCTGCGGATCCGGGAGGCCCTGAACACCGGCGAGGAGCGGTACCTCCCGCTGCGGGACAAGGGCCCGAACCGCCGCTACATCCGGCAGTTCGTCGACGCCCGCTGGAACCTTGGCGAGTTCCTCATGATTGCCGCGCTCATCTTCGTCGTACTCAGCTTCATCCAGACCGCCGCAGTGCAGAGCGCCGTGCTGCTCGGGTTCTGGGTGCTGATCATGGCCGTGATCGTCGACTGCTTCTTCCTGCGCCGCACGCTGAAGAAGCGCCTCACGGCCAAGTTCGGGGCACCGAACGCGGGTGACCTCTGGTACGGGGTGACGCGCGCCCTGCAGCTGCGCCGGCTGCGGCTGCCCAAGCCGCAGGTCAAGCGCGGAGACTACCCCGTCTAGCCGGCAGTCCGGCAGGTTCCGGTCCGGCGCCCAGCGCCCGGACCGCATCCCCTGCCCGCGCCCGGTCCCTGAAGGGGCCGGGCGCCGCCATTTAATGCCGCGGGTTCAATCCCACCGGAGGCTGATCCCGGCTGGGTGTGATCCGGGCGGTGTTTAGTCCCGGCGGCCGCGGAAGGCCCGGGCGAGCCCGCGGTTGATCCGCGCCGCCCACAGCGGGCCCTCGTAGAGAAACGCGGTGTAGCCCTGGACCAGGGTGGCGCCGGCGTCGAGCCGTTCAAGGACATCCCCGGCGGTCTCCACCCCGCCGACCGACACGATGGCGAGGTCCTCCCCGGCGGCGGCACGGAGGCGCTTGAGCACCTCGAGGGAGCGCTGCTTCAGGGGCGCTCCGCTCAGCCCGCCGACACCCTTGGACATCACGGTGGCGTCATCGGTGGTGAGTCCGCTGCGGGTGATGGTCGTGTTGGTGGCCACGATCCCGTCGAGCTTCAAATCGAGGGCCAGGGCGGCGATGTCGTCGATGTCGGAGTCCATCAGGTCCGGTGCGATCTTCACGAGCAGGGGTACATGCCGGCCCGCCGCCTCGTCGGCCCTGGCACGCACCGCGTTCAGGAGCGGGCGCAGCGATTCGACGTTCTGCAGCAGCCGCAGGCCGGGGGTGTTGGGCGAACTGACGTTGACGACGAGGTAGTCCGCGGCCGGCGCCACCGCCTCGGTGCTGAGCAGGAAGTCGCCGACGGCGTCGGCGAGGTCGACGGCCTTGGTCTTGCCGATGTTCACACCGATGATGGGGCGGTTCGAGCGGTAGGTGCGCTCGAGCCGGGTCCGTGCCGCGGCGAGCCGGGGGGCCACGGCCGCCGCGCCGTCGTTGTTGAAGCCCATCCGGTTGATGACCGCGCGGTCGGCCTCGAGGCGGAACAGGCGCGGTTTCGGATTGCCGGGCTGGGCCCTGCCGGTGACGGTTCCGACCTCGATGTGCCCGAAACCGAGGGCCGTCAGCGCCGAAATGCCGTGGCCGCCCTTGTCGAAGCCGGCGGCCAGGCCGAAGGGTGAGGGGAACACGACGCCGAAGGCGGTGGTCTGCAGGTCGGCGTGCGGGCTGCAGTAGCGCCGCACCAGCCAGCCGGCCGGCGTCCGGTCCGCCAGCCGGATCAGCCCGAAGCCGATCCGGTGCGCGCGCTCCGCGTCCATGCGGGAGAAGGCGAGGCGGAAGAAGGCCGGATAGATCTGCATGCTCTAAAGTTCCCATGAGGACAGCCGCCCGAACAACTCGGGCGGGACTTTTCGGAAGAACCGGGGGCAATGGAGAGAACGTGGGAGCCCGACCACCTCGGCCCGGCCTACAGCAGGCTTACGCTCGACCTTGAGCCGGACGAAGAGGGGCCCTGCTGCGCGACCCTTGTCGCCTACCGCGGTGCGCCCGAACGCCGGCCCGTGGTCCGCCTCCGCCGGGCCCTCGGGGCGGCGCTGGCCCGGGCCTCCGGTCGGCCCGCGGAGCCGCGGCGAATTCCGGCCCTGCTTTACCTTCACGGGTGGAGCGACTACTTCTTCCATACCGAACTGGCCGAGTTCTGCGCGGAGCGGGGTATCGAATTCTTCGCCCTGGACCTGCGCAAGTACGGCAGGAGCCTGCGGGAGTGGCAGACGCCGGGGTACGTGCGCGACCTCCGGGAGTACGACTCGGATCTCGACGCGGCCCTTGCTGCAGTGCAGGAGGAGATCCAGGCGCGCCACGGGCCCGGCGCGGCGGTGGAGCTGAACCTGATGGCGCACTCGACCGGTGCCCTCACGGCGGTGTTGTGGGCGGACCGGCATCCCGGCCGGGTCGCCTCCCTGATCCTCAACAGCCCCTGGCTCGACACCCAGGGCAGCGCGCTGTTCCGCAACACCACCCAGGGCCTGCTCGAACCGCTCGTGAGGTTCCGCCCCAAAGCGCGCCTGCGCCTGCCCGAGTTCGGTTACTACTGGCGGAGCATCAGCGCTGAGGCCGACGGCGAGTGGAACCTGGACCGGCGGTGGCGCCCGGAGTTCGGCTTCCCGATCCGGGCCGGGTGGCTCACCGCGGTGCTTTCCGGACACGCGGCGGTCGCCCGGGGCCTGTCCCTAGAGGCGCCGGTACTTGTGCTTGCCTCGGCCCGCTCGGCGGTCAGCCCCACCTGGAGTGCGGCAATGCTTGAAGCGGACAGCATCCTCGACGTGTCGGTGATGGTCCGCCGGGCCACCGGCCTGGGCCGCCGGGTCTCTCTTTCACGGTTCGACGGCGCGCTCCACGACGTCCTGCTGTCCCGCCCGGAGGTGCGCGCGGAGGTCTATGCCGAACTCGACCGCTGGCTGCGGTGCGGTGGCCCGGCCACGCGGCGGTGAGGGCCGGGCGGGGTAAGGCGTGCTGGCCGGAGGCAGGCGGGGCCAGGCGGGGTCAGGCGGGCATGCCCGCGGCGGCGTCGACGGCGCCTCCGTAGCGGCGGTCGCGGGAGGCATACTCCTCGATCGCCCGCCACAGGGTCCGCCGGTCCACGTCCGGCCACAGTGTGTTCATGAAAACCATTTCGGCGTAGGCGGACTGCCACAGCATGAAGTTCGAGAGCCGCTGCTCGCCGGAGGTGCGCAGGAAGAGGTCGACGTCGGGAAGGTCGGGTTCGTCAAGGAAGCGCTGGATGGTCTTCTCGTTCACCGAGGACGCCCGGAGGTTTCCCGCGGCGACCTCCTCGGCGATGGCCCGCGCCGCGTCGGCGATCTCCGCCCGGCCGCCGTAGTTGACGCACATGGTGAGCGTGCACGTCGAGTTGTCCCGGGTCTGCTCCTCGGCCTCTTCGAGCTCGGCGATCACCGAGCGCCACAGGCGCGGTCGCCGTCCGGCCCACCGGATCCGCACACCCCATTCGTTGAGCTGGTCGCGCTGCCGGCGCAGCACGTCCTTGCTGAAGCCCATCAGGAAGCGCACCTCCTCCGGGGAGCGCTTCCAGTTCTCGGTGGAAAAGGCGTACACCGACACGTGCTGGACACCGATCTCGATGGCCCCGGCCATGACGTCGAGCAGCGCGGCCTCCCCCGCCCGGTGCCCTTCGGTGCGGGGCAGGCCGCGCTCGTTGGCCCAGCGTCCGTTCCCGTCCATCACGATGGCGACATGCCGCGGCACCAGCTCGGCGGGCAGGCGCGGGGGTCGCGCCCCGCTCGGGTGCGGCCAGGGCGCCGTCGGCGAGGGGGAAGGGGTTCGGTTCGGGGTCACACACGCTCCACATGTCGAAGGGATTTCACGGCCCGCTCAAGGTGCCATTGAAGATACACCGCCACGAGCCCGGCCGCCTCACGGCGGGCGGGGTTCTCGGAGGCATCGGCGGAGGTCCAGTCCCCCGACAGCAGGGCTGCCAGCAGCTCCATGGTGCCGGGCGCCGGCGACGCCGACCCGGGCGGCCTGCAGGCGGAGCATACGGCCCCGCCGAGCGGCGCCGAAAACGCCGAATGCGGGCCGGGTTCTCCGCACCTGGCGCAGTCGGTGAAGCTCGGCGCCCAGCCCGCTGTGGCCAGGGCGCGCAGCAGGTAGGAATCGAGGATCAGCTCCGAAGGGTGCAGCCCGCGGCTGAGCGCGGAAAACGCCCCGGCGACCAGACCGTACTGGGCGCTGGCGGCCTCCCCGTCGGTGTCGGTGAGGCGCTCGGCCGTCTCGGCAATGGCGGCCGCCGCCGTGTAGCGCCCGTAGTCGGCCGCGATGCCGTGCCCGTAGGCGCCCTTGGTCTGCGCCTGCGTGATCACATCGAGGTTCCGCCCGGAGGCCAGCTGCAGGTCCACCGCCATGAACGGCTCAAGCCGGGAGCCGAACTTGCTGCTGGTGCGCCGCACGCCCTTGGCGACGGCCCGCACCTGCCCGTGCTCCCGGGTGAGCAGCACGATGATGCGGTCCGCCTCCCCCAGCTTGTAGGTCCGCAGTACCACGCCTTCGGCGCGGTAGGTACGGGACGCTGACATTTTGGACATACTCCAAGTCTCCCACCAACCGGGGAGGAAGGGCCCTAGGCGCTGTCCCGCACGGCGCGGTTGACGGCGGAGATGACCGCCTTGAGCGCCGCCATCGTGGTGTTCGCGTCGATGCCGACGCCCCACAGCACCCGCCCGCCGACGGCGCACTCGACGTATGCCGCGGCGCGTGCGTTCCCGCCGGCCGACAGGGCGTGCTCGGTGTAGTCGAGGACCCGCACGTCCACCCCGTCCTGCCCGAGGATGTCGAGGAGCGCGTCGATCGGCCCGGTGCCGTCGGCCGAGCGACGCTGCTGCACGCCGTTGACCATCAGGGTGGCGGTGAGCTTCAGGGAGCCGTCCCCGGCAGTGTCGGTATTGACGGAGGTGAGTTCGTAGTGGCCCCAGCGGGTGCCGCCGTCGGCCCGGGCCGGCAGGTATTCGTCCTGGAAGACCGTCCAGAGTTCGGAACCGCTGATCTCCCCGCCGACGGTCTCCGTGCGCCGCTGCACCACGGCGGAGAATTCGATCTGCGCCCGCCGCGGCAGGTCGAGGCTGTGCTCGTGCTTCAGCAGGTATGCGACCCCGCCCTTGCCCGACTGGGAGTTCACGCGGATCACGGCCTCGTAGCTGCGTCCGATGTCCTTCGGGTCGATCGGCAGGTAGGGCACGGCCCACGGGATCTCGTCGACGCTGACGCCGGCGGCCGCGGCGTCGCGATCCATGGCCTCGAAGCCCTTCTTAATGGCGTCCTGGTGGGAGCCGGAGAAGGCGGTGAACACCAGGTCCCCGCCGTAGGGGGAGCGCTCGGGCACGGAGAGCTGGTTGCAGTATTCGGCGGTGCGCCGCACGGCGTCCATGTCGGAGAAGTCGATCTGCGGGTCGATGCCCTGGCTGTAGAGGTTCATGCCGAGGGTCACCAGGTCGACGTTGCCGGTGCGCTCCCCGTTGCCGAACAGGCAGCCCTCGATGCGGTCGGCGCCGGCGAGATAGCCGAGCTCGGCCGCCGCCACGCCGGTGCCCCGGTCGTTGTGCGGGTGCAGCGAGAGGATGATGTTGGAGCGGTTCTCCAGGTTGCGGCTCATCCATTCGATGGAGTCCGCGTACACGTTCGGGGTGGCCATCTCCACGGTGGCCGGCAGGTTCAGGATCATCTGGCGGTCGGCCGAGGCCTCGAACACCGCGGCCACCTCGTTGCTGATGCGTGCGGCGAACTCGAGTTCGGTCCCGGTGAACGACTCCGGCGAGTATTCGTACGTGACCAGCGTGTTCTTCAGGCTCTCCTCAAATTTTCTGCACAGCCGCGCGCCGATGAGGGCGATGTCGACGATGCCGTCGCGGTCCTGGTTGAACACCACCCGCCGCTGCAGGATCGAGGTCGAGTTGTAGAGGTGAACGATCGCCCGGTCGGCGCCCTCGAGGGATTCGTAGGTCCGCTCGATCAGGTGCTCGCGCGCCTGGGTGAGGACCTGGATGCTGACATCGTCGGGGATGCGGTCGCCCTCGATGAGCTGGCGGACGAAGTCGAAGTCGGTCTGCGACGCCGACGGGAATCCGACCTCGATCTCCTTGTAGCCCATCTTGACCAGCAGGTCGAACATCTTGTGCTTGCGCTCGGGGCTCATGGGGTCGATCAGGGCCTGATTGCCGTCCCGCAGGTCCACCGCGCACCAGCGCGGGGCTTTGGTGATGACCTTGTCCGGCCAGGTGCGGTCGGGGAGTTCGACGGTGATCTGGTCCTGGAACGGGGTGTACTTCCAGAACGGCATTCCCGAACTCAGCTGTGCGTTTTGCATGACGATGGGCCTTTTCTCTTGAACCGTTTAGAGGCTGGCGGCCGGGCAACACAGACACCGCAGCGAGGGTTGGCCTGTAGCTCGAAAGTCCTAGGAGGCCTCGCCGCGGCACATAAGAAGAGTCGTCTTTGCGCGCACAATCTCACGATAGCACGGCGCATAGGATGGCTTTAAGGGGCGTCCGGCGCCTCCGGGGAACGGCTCCGCCGCCGTATGGCCGGCCCGCCGCCCCGGAGGTGCCGCACCGCCTGACATTCAGAAGAGGGAGTAGCGATGATGCCCGCCGGCAGCGAAGAACACGCCGCAAAGGACCCCGTCCGCGCACAGGACGACCTGTTCCGGTTCGTCAACAGCGAGTGGCTGAGGAACACGGAGATACCCGCAGACCGCTCGCGGGAGGCGGTCTTCACCCAGCTGGCCGACGCCGCCGAGCTCGCGGTGCGCGGGATTGTCGAATCCGCGGCCTCCGCCTCCGACGCTGACGGCCCGCTGGTGAAGATCGGCACCCTGTACGCCGACTTCATGGACACCGACCGGGTCGAGGCCCTGGGCATCACCCCGGTGCAGGAGCGGCTCGCCCGGATCGAGGCCGTGACCGACATCGGCGGTTTCGTGCGCCTCTCGGCCGAGCTGACGCGCAGCGGCGTGCAGGGCCTGGCCGCGCCCTACGTGAGCAACGACGCCGGAAACCCGGAACGCTACCTACTGCACCTCTACCAGTCGGCACTTGGCATGCCCGATGAGTCGTATTACCGCGAGGAGCGCTTCGCCGAATCGCGGACGAAGTACACGGAGCTCCTGGAGACGCTGCTCGGCCTGGCCGGCACCGCCGACCCGGGTGCCGCTGCGGCAGGCGTCTTCACCCTTGAGACCCGCCTCGCGGCCGCGTCGATGAGCACCGTGGACCGGCGCGACCCGCAGAAGACCTACAACCTCTCCACCCTGGCCGGGGCGGCCGAGCTGGCTCCCTTCACCGGGCCGTGGCTCGATACGGTGACCGGCGATCCGGCCCTGGCCGCGGAGCTGGTGGTCTCCCAGCCAGCCTACCTTGCAGCGGTTGAGACCGCCCTCGCCGAGGTCCCGCTGTCAACCTGGAAGGACTGGCTGACGACACGGGTGCTGCTGCACGCGTCGGACTACCTCGACGAGCGCTTCGTCAATGCCGTCTTCGCCTTCTACGGCACCCACCTTGGGGGCACCCCGCAGCTGAAGGACCGGTGGAAGCGCGCGGTGTCCCTGGTCGAGGGGGCACTGGGCGAAGCGGTCGGCCAAGAGTACGTTCAACGCCACTTCCCCGGGAACGCCAAGGAGAAGATGCTTGAGCTCGTCGGGAACCTGATCAAGGCCTACGAACTCAGCATCGACTCACTGGAGTGGATGACCGATGAGACCCGCGCCCGGGCCCAGGAAAAGCTCTCACTGTTCACCACCAAGATCGGCTACCCGGACGAATGGATCGACTACGGTCCGCTCGTGATCGAGGCCGGGGACCTCTACGGCAATGTGTGCCGGGCCTACGAGTTCGAACACGTCCGCCAGCTGAACCGGCTGGGCGGTCCGATCGACCGTGGAGCCTGGCTGATGACCCCGCAGACGGTCAACGCCTACTACATGCCGACGATGAACGAGATCGTGTTTCCCGCGGCGATCCTGCAGCCGCCGTTCTTCGACCTCGACGCCGACCCCGCCGACAACTACGGGGCGATCGGGGCCGTGATCGGCCACGAGATCGGCCACGGCTTCGACGACAAGGGCTCCCAGTTCGACGGCCGGGGGGCCCTGGAGAACTGGTGGTCCGACGCCGACCGGACCGCGTTCGACGCCCTCACCTCGCGGCTCGTGGACCAGTACGCGGCGCTGTCCCCCACCGAGGCACCGGACCTCAACGTCAACGGGGAGCTGACACTCGGCGAGAACATCGGCGACCTCGGCGGCCTGGGCATCAGCTACACCGCCTACCGGTTGAGCCTCGGCGGACAGGACGCCCCGGTGATCGACGGGCAGACCGGGACCCAGCGGTTCTTCGCCTCATGGGCACGGTGCTGGCGCCAGAAGATCCGCCCGGAGGAGGCGGCCCGTCGTATCACCGTCGACCCGCACTCCCCCAACGAGTTCCGCTGCAACCAGGTGGTGCGCAACCTCGATGAGTTCCACGACGCGTTCTCGGTCCGGCCCGGGGACGGGCTGTGGCTCGAGCCGGAGGAGCGGGTACGCATCTGGTGACAGTGCGCGGCACCGGCCCCGGGGGCCGGTGCCGCGCACCGGGCGTTCTCGCGTACTTACAGGCCGGAGGCCGCCTGGCAGGTGGCCTGCTCCGCCGTCTGGCCCTTCAGTCCGTTGTCGAGGCCCGCCGAGGCGACCTTCGACCCTGAGGCGAAGTCGGCGCCGACCGACAGTTCGATGCCGGTGACCGCGGCGCTGGGCACCAGCTGGACGTCGGCGATGCCGAACCGGGTCCCGAGTTCCGCCGCCGCCGCTTCGTACCCCGGCCCGTAGAGCACCTGGGTGGAGGGGATTTCGGTCGACTGCAGCGTATTGGCCAGCGTGTAGCCCTCGCCGCGGAGGATCTGCTGCAGTTCCGCGGCCCGGTCCGGATTGTCGGTGCCGTTGACCACCAGCAGGGGCACCGAGGCCGGGTCGAACGCCGGAGCCTCCGGCGACGCCGGGGCCTCGGGGGCGGCCGGTGACGCCGGCGGGGCGGCGGGGGCGGTCCCGGCCTCCGGTGAGGCTGAGGCCGTGGGTTCCGGGCCGGTGAGGCTGCGGTCCTCGCGCAGGGCCGCGAACAGCTCCTCGGCGGGTTCGGGATCCAGGACCAGCCGGTTCGGGTCCTGATCCCACGGGATCGTGGGAACGGTCACGAAGGCGATGTCGGCCAGGTCCACGTTCTTCACGCGGTCGGCCAGTTTGAGGATTTCGGTGACCTGGGACAGACCCTCGTCGACGGTGAGGTTCTTCGTGAGGGTTTCGGCGATCGAGTAGAGCCGGGGCAGGTTGGTCAGGGTTCCCTCTTCCTGGACTTTCCGGGCCAGGGAGGCCATGAATGACTGCTGGGCGCGGATGCGGCCCTCGTCCCCGCCGTCGCCGAAGCCGTGGCGGGTCCGCAGGAACGCCAGGGCCTGGTCGCCCTCCACCTCGCTGGTGCCGGCGGGCAGGCTCAGCCCGGAGTATTCGTCCTCGACGGGCTCCGTGACGCAGACCTCGACGCCGCCGACGGCCTTGGACAGCTCCTTCACGGCATTGAAGTCGGCGTTCATGAAGTGGTCGACGCTGAGCCCGGTGAGCTCATTGACCGCCGCGACGGTGCAGCCGGGCCCGCCGGACTCCAGGGCGGAGTTCAGCTGGCCCAGATCCATGGCCGGGGACGGTTCACCGGTCTCGGGGTCCTCGCAGCTGGGCAGGGGAACCAGGAGGTCCCGAGGGAGGCTGACCACCGAGACGCTCGAGCGGTCGGCTGAGAGGTTCACCAGCAGCATCACGTCCGAATTGCCGCTGCCGGAGGAGAGGTCCTCTCCCCCGATGAACTCGCCGCTGTTCCCGGTGCGGGTGTCGCTGCCTAGGACGAGGATCTGCACGGGGTCGGTGCTCAGGTCGACGGGCAGTTTCTCCTCCTGATCGGCGCCGAGGTTCAACGGCTGCGTCTCCACGTTGGACTGCAGGCGGAAGACCTGGACCGCGGCGAAGGCCGCCGCCGCAAGGAGCATCGCGGAAAGTGAGAAGGCCGCCGCCTGCAGGGCCCGCCGGCCCGTGGACCGGCGCAGGTGCCGGCCGGGTGGCGGACCGGCAGGACCCGGCGCCGACGAGCCGCTTTGTTCACTCACGGATACAGCCTCCTTGGGCTCAGAATAGTACGGGCGGCGCCGTGCGCCACCAGTGGTCCTTTCAGGACCAACGAGAGATTAGGCCGGGACGTGCCCGGTCAGAATCCGAGCCGGACCAACTGCTTCGGGTCCCGCTGCCAGTCCTTGGCGATCTTGACGTGCAGGTCGAGGTAGACCCGCGTGCCGAGCAGCGCCTCAATGCCGCGCCGGGCGTTCGTGCCGACCTCCCGGAGCCGGGCGCCGCCCTTGCCGATGATGATCGCCTTCTGGGAGGGGCGCTCGACATAGAGGTTGACGTGGATGTCCAGCAGCGGGTTGTCCTCGCTGCGGCCCTCCCGGGGGATCATCTCCTCGACGACGACGGCCAGCGAGTGGGGCAGTTCGTCCCGCACCCCCTCGAGCGCGGCCTCCCGGACCAGCTCGGCGATCATCACCGCCTCCGGCTCGTCGGTCAGCTCCCCGCCCGGATACAGCACGGGCGACTCGGGCATGTGCTCGCTGAAAACGTCGGCCACGGTGTCGACCTGGTACCCGTCGGCGGCCGACACCGGGACGACGTCGGCCCAGCCCTCGGGGCCCACGACCTCGGTGCCAAGGGCCGCCACCGCCAGGAGCTGCTCGGTGAGCGCTGCGCGGTCGACGAGGTCCGTCTTGGTGACGACAGCGATGAGGGGCTTGCGGTTGAGCCGGGCGAGCTGCTGGGCGATGAACCGGTCGCCGGGCCCGATCTTCTCATTGGCGGGAATGCAGAAGCCGACGGCGTCAACCTCGGCGAGGGTGTCCGCCACCAGGTCGTTGAGCCGCTGGCCGAGCAGGGTCCGCGGACGGTGCAGGCCGGGAGTGTCGACGAGGACGATCTGCGAGTCTTTCCGCGTGACGATCCCGCGGATGGTGTGACGGGTGGTCTGCGGCTTGGCCGAGGTGATCGCGACCTTCTGCCCCACCAGCGCGTTGGTCAGCGTTGATTTTCCGGCGTTCGGCCGTCCCACCAGGGATACGAATCCCGCCCGGTGCTTATCGCCGCTCATATTCTTCCGCCGTTTCCTGTTCGTCGATCTGCAATTCCCCGCCGCGGTTCTCGTCCCGCGCGAAGGCGATGATGTGTGAAACCCTGTTCCGCCGGCCTTCAAGCCGCTCGGCCCGCAGGCCGATACCTTCAATTGTGACCTCACTGCCGACAATCGGCACCTTCCCCAGCGTCTTCGCGAGAAGTCCGCCGACCGTGTCGACCTCCTCGTCCTCGAGTTCGACGCCGAAAAGCTCGCCCAGGTCGTCGATGCCCATGCGGGCGCTGACGCGGTATTCCCCGTCCGGAAGCTGCTCCTGTTCGGGCACCTCCGAGTCGTACTCATCGACGATTTCCCCGACGATCTCCTCGATCAGGTCTTCGAGGGTCACCAGCCCGGCGGTTCCACCGTATTCGTCGATGACGATGGCCACGTGGGTGGACTCCCGCTGCAGCTCCTGCAGGAAGTCCCCGACCGGTTTGGACTCGGGGACGTAGCGCGCCTCCCGGCAGATGCCGTCGACTGTGGGGCTCTGCCGCCCCGGGGCCCGGCCGTGCAGCTCGGCCACCACATCCTTGAGGTAGAGGATCCCGCGGATGTCATCGGAGTCCTCCCCGATCACGGGCACCCGGGAGTACCCGGAGCGGAGGAACAGGGACAGGGCCTCATCGAGGCTCGAGCCGCTCTCCAGGGAGACCATGTCGGTACGCGGAACCATCACCGAGCGGACCTTGGTGTCCCCGAGTTCGAACACCGAATGGATCAGCTCGGCCTCGCTGTCCTCGATCATCTCGGCGTCGGATGCCCGCGTGAGCATTTCGCGGAACTCCTCCTCGGTGAAGAACGCCGCCTCGTCGCGGGGGGCGCCGGGTGTCACGAGGCTGCCGATGGCCACGAACCAGCGCGGCACCGGGCCGAGGATACCGCAGAGGAAGGCCACGAAACCGGCGGTGAACTGCACGACGGCGGTGGCGTGGGCGCGCCCGAACTGGCGCGGCGAGACACCGACGAGGACGAACCCGACGGCGGCCATCACCGCGGTGGCGAGCAGGCCGGCCAGCCACACGTTGTCCAGCACATCGTGAAAGAGGATGGCCACGGCCACCGCTCCGGCCATTTCAAACCAGACCCGCCAGAAACGCAGCGCGTGCATGTGTGCAGCGGGCGAGGCGAGGATCCCCCGCAGCGCCGAGCTGCGCGAGTCCTGGACGAGCGCCTCTCCCTCGTGCCGCGGCAGGTAGGTGAAGGCCGCCTCGGCAGCGGTCACGAGCGCCGCCACGCACAGGAAAACCAGCGCCATGACGGCAAGGATCCCGATGATCAAGCCCGGGTCTCCCGGGGAGCCTGCCGGCCGAGGAAGTCGCTGAGGAACTGGCGCTGCAGGCCGAACATCTCCTTCTCCTCCTCGGGTTCGGCGTGGTCATACCCGAGCAGGTGGAGCATGCCGTGCGTGGTCAGGAGCAGCAGCTCCTCCTGGGTGGAGTGGCCGGCGGCGGCGGCCTGCGCCTTCGCAACCTCCGGGCACAGCACGACATCGCCGAGCACCCCGGCCGGGGTGATGCGGCCCGGCGTGCCCGGGCGCAGCTCATCCATCGGGAAGGAGAGCACGTCGGTGGGGCCGGGTTCGTCCATCCACTCGATGTGCAGGCGCTCCATCGCCTCGGTGTCGACCAGGATGATCGACAGGTCGGCGTCGGGGTGCACGAACAGGCTGTCGATCAGGAAGTTTCCGAGCCGGACCAGCGATTCCTCGTCGACCGCGACACCGGACTCGTTGTTGACCTCGATGCTCATTTTGTCCCCGCCCTCGCGCGGCGCACCGCGGTCGCCGCGCCGTCGCCGGCCGCCTCGCGCTCGGCCGTCTGCGCTTCGTCCCATCTGCTGTAGGCACTGACGATGTCGCCGACGAGGCGGTGCCGGACAACGTCGGAGGCGTCGAGTTCGCTGAAGAACACGTCGTCAACCCCCCGGAGGATGTCGTTGACGATGCGCAGGCCCGACTTGGTGCCGCCGGGAAGGTCGACCTGGGTGATGTCGCCGGTGACGACCATTTTCGATCCGAAGCCCAGTCGGGTGAGGAACATCTTCATCTGCTCGGGGGTGGTGTTCTGCGCCTCGTCGAGGATGATGAACGCGTCATTGAGGGTCCGTCCGCGCATGTAGGCCAGGGGCGCGACCTCGATGGTGCCGGCGGCCATGAGCCGCGGGATGGAGTCGGGGTCCATCATGTCGTGAAGGGCGTCGTAGAGCGGGCGCAGGTAGGGATCGATCTTGTCGTTGAGCGTTCCCGGGAGGAAACCGAGCCGTTCCCCCGCCTCGACGGCCGGGCGCGTCAGAATGATCCGGTTGACTTCCTTCTGCTGCAGCGCCTGGACCGCCTTCGCCATCGCGAGGTAGGTCTTGCCGGTGCCTGCCGGACCGATGCCGAACACGATGGTGTTGCGGTCGATGGCGTCGACGTAGCTCTTCTGGTTCAGGGTCTTCGGCCGGATCGTCCGTCCGCGCGAGGAGAGGATGTTCATGGAGAGCACATCCGAGGGCCGGCCCGCGCTCTGGGTTCGAAGCATCGTGATGAGCTGTTCGAGGACCTGCGGGTTGACCACGGTGTTGTTGAGGGCCATGGTGCGGACCTCGAACATCAGCCGTTCGGTGCGCAGGACGTCGGCTGCGGGTCCGGTGATCGACAGTTCGTTGCCGCGGGCCTGGAGGTTGATCCCGGGGAAGGTCGCCTCAATCAGCTTGAGCGCTTCGTCGTTGGTACCCAGGGCCTGCACCATCTGTTCACCGGAGTCGAAATGCACCACCCTCGTATCGAGCCCCGCTGCGTTTATGCCGGTTGAAGATTCGCTCATAGTACGGCCGTACGGCCTTCAATCGCCCCTTGTCGCTGTCGTCCGCCACGGCTGCTGGTGCCCCGCGCTGTATGGATTCCGCCCCTGCCGCGGGGTCCGCATCCCGCCGGTTCCGGTGTCCCAGCTCCGGCGGAGCACACTCGCCCGCCCCCTAATCTTACGTCATGGTGTGGCGGCGGTGGCCTTTTTGCGCGCCGGGCGGGGGCGCCGGGGGCGCCGCCCGGAGCGAACATACCAACTCCACAACATCTAGGTATCGATCCTGTTTCAGTCCTCGCAATGGACCGACTCAGAGGCATCGGCGGCCTTCCGCTGTGCAACGCTTGACGTACACGCCGTCCCCGCAGGAACCGGCGCAGCAACCCGCAGTCCGTGCCGCACAACGGCTTCACCGGAACGGCGCACGGCATACCGATCGGTGAAGGAGGACCCAGCATGAATAAACGGGATCCCCTTCGGCGGAGCCGCCTTGGCCTCCGCGGCCTCCTCGTTCCCGCGGCCGGCGTCCTGCTGTGCACCAGCGTGCTGCTCCTGCCGGCCTGCACACCCGACCCTCCGGCTCCCCCGCAGTCCGGGTCTTCGAACGTCCTGCCCGCCGGGCCCCCCGCCGAAGCGGGCAGCGGCTCCGGCGAACAGATCGGATCCGATGGCATCCTGCCGGTGTACTGGGTGGGAGACAGCAGCGGATCGGCCCTGCTGTACCGGGAGTTCACCGGTGAGGCGGCACCGGGAAGCGTCGGGGACCCCATCGCCGACGCGGTGCGCCTGATGACCGCCGGCCGCCCCTTCGACCCCGACTTCCACAGCCTCTGGGAGCCCGCCTCCATGGTGACGACGTCGATCTCCGCGCGGAACGTCATTACCGTCGACCTGTCCGCGGACGCGTTCCGGCCGGGACTCCACAGCTCACGGGCCCATCTGGCCATCCAGCAGCTTGTCTTCACCGCCACGGCCGCGGCCGCCAATGCCGGCCTGATCGGCGCCGGGGAGACGAGCAGCGTGGTGCTGCTCGTCGACGGCAAGGCAGGCTCCAGCGGCCCTGCCGGGGCGGCTCTCGACGGCGAACTGCGCCGCGATCCGTCCCTGGTCGCGCCGGTGTGGATCACCAACCCGCAGGACGGCGACGTCCGTGACCCCTCGACGGTCGTTGTGTCAGGCTCCGGGTGGTCGGATTCGTCCACCCTGAACTGGCGGATCACCTCTCTCGACAGGCTCAAGGGCGGGGTCATGCCCGCACTGGGCCAGCGCGTGCCGGGGGCAACGGTGAAGGAAGGCAAGGCCGAACTGGACAGCTCCCCGGGCACCACCGGCGAATACGAGTTCACGGTCGCGCTGCCCCCCGGGCGTTACGAAATCGCGGTGTTCCGCCTCGACGCGGGCGGCGCCGAGGAATACGCCGACACCAAGACCATCGAGATCAAGTGATCCACCGGGGCTGATGCGCCCCTACCAGCGGCCCAGCACGTGGTTCAGCAGCACGAGCGCCGCGGGGCCGGCCGAGGAGGACCGCAGGACGTGCGGCCCCAGCCGGGCGGCGGCCGCTCCTGCCTCCTGCAGGGCCAGCAGTTCGCGCTCACTGATCCCGCCCTCGGGTCCGACGATGACCGCCGTCGTCCCGCCCTGGGAGGGGCCGGCCGCGAGCCGGGCCAGGCCCTCCCCTGCGGTTTCCGAGAGCACGAACACCCGGTCGAAGCGTGCGGACCAGGCGGGGAGCCGGGCCGAGTCCAGCATCGGATGCACCTCGGGAACCCACGCCCGCCGGGACTGCTTCGCCGCACCGGCGACGACCGCCTCCCACTTCCGCTGCCCCTTGACGGCCTTTTCCGCCCGCCACCTCACGATGCTCCGCTCGGCCTGCCACGGCACGACGGCATCGACGCCGAGTTCGGTGGCGGCCTCGATGGCCTGCTCATCACGGTCTCCCTTCGCCAGCGCCTGGATCAGCACCAGCTGCTGCCGTGGAGCCTGCTCCTGTTCGGCGGACTCGACGCGGACCGCGAGCGTGCCCGCACTCCCGTCGGTCACCGTGCCCCGGAGCCGGAAGCCGGCGCCGTCGGCCACGTCGACCCGCTCGCCCGGGGCGAGGCGGCGCACCGTGGTGGCGTGCCGCCCCTCGTCGCCGCCGAGGACGAAGACCGAGCCCACGCGGGCGGACCGCACGGCGGCGGGCTCACCGAAGAACAGCGGATAGGTCACTGCTACAGGTTCCCCAGCCGCTCCCGCAGCCGGGCGAAGACACCGGAGCCGCTGCTGGCCAGCTGGCCCTCGGTCGACTCCTCGCCCCGCAGCTCGGCGAGGCGGCGCAGCAGTTCCTCCTGCGCGGCGTCGACGTTGCGCGGGGTCTCCACGTTGAGGTGGACCTGAAGGTCCCCGCGTCCCTGCCCGCGCAGGTGGGTCACGCCGAGGCCGCGGAGGGTGAGGACCTCCCCGGACTGGGTGCCCGGCTTGATCGCCAGCTCCTGCTCCCCGTCGAAGGTGTTGAGGTTAACCGCGGTGCCCAGGGCGGCCGCCGTCATGGGGACGCTCATGGTGACGTGGAGGTCATCGCCGTCACGCAGGAAGGTGCTGTCGGTGTTGACCCGGATCTCGATGTAGAGGTCGCCCTGCGGGCCGCCGGCGGTGCCGGCCTCGCCCTGGCCGCTGAGCTGGATCCGGGTGCCGGTCGAGACGCCGGCCGGGATCTTGATGGTCAGGCTGCGGCGGGCACGGACGCGGCCTTCGCCCTTGCACTCATGGCACGGGTTGGGGATGACGGTGCCGAAACCCTGGCAGGTGCCGCAAGGCGCGCTCGTCATGACCTGGCCGAGAATCGAGCGCACGGCCCGCTGGACCTGGCCGGAGCCGCCGCAGATGTCGCAGGTCTGCGGAGAGGTGCCGGGCTGGCAGCAGGTCCCGTCACAGGTGCCGCAGACGGCCGCCGTGTCGACCTCGATCTTCTTGTTGATGCCGAAGACCGCGTCCTTGAGGTCGATCCGCACGTTGATCAGCGCGTCCTGGCCCCGGCGGGTGCGCGACGGGGGGCCGCTGGGGCCTCCTCCGCCGAAGAAGGTCTCGAAGATGTCCTGGAAGGCGAATCCGGAGCCGGAGTAGCCCGAGCCGAAGCCATTGTCGGTTCCGTTCTCATTGCCGGTGGTGTCGTAGACCCGCCGCTTCTGCGGGTCGGAAAGCACCTCGTAGGCGTGGCTGACGCGCTTGAACTCCTCGGAGGCATCCGGGCCCGGATTCACATCCGGGTGGAGCTTGCGCGCAAGCTTCCGGTAGGCCTTCTTGATTTCCTCGCTGCTCGCGCCCTGCGACACACCGAGCGCCTCATAGTGATTACTCACTCCTGCACATCTCTTCCTGTAGAACACGCTGTTCGGCTGATCGACGCACCTGCCGTGCCCGGCTCCCGGGCCCCGCCGACGTCGTCAACCCTTGCTTTCCGGCCTGGTTATCCGGCCTTGTTTGCTATTCGGCTATTCGGCGAGGACCCGCGACAGGTATCTCGCGACCGCCCGCACCGCCGCCATCGTTCCCGGATAGTCCATCCGGGTGGGACCGAGGACGCCGAGCTTCGCCGTGGCGTCCGGCCCGTAGCCGGTGGCGATCACCGACGCCTCCGAAAGACCTCCGTAGGGGTTTTCGCTGCCGATCCGGACCGAGATGCCGCGGGCGTCCTGTTCCATCTCCGAGAGCAGCCGAAGCATGATCACCTGCTCCTCGAGGGCTTCAAGCACCGGTCCGATACTGAGGGGAAAGTCTACTGTGGACCGGGCCAGGTTCGCTGTCCCCGCCATCACAATGCGGTCCTCACGGCTCATTCCGGCGAGACTCTCGAGGGTGGAGATGAGCGCCGCTCCGGCGGCACTGAGGGCCGGGGGCAGGACGGCGGCGGCGGAGGCGAGCTCCTTTGGCAGGGAGGACAGTGCCACCCCGGCCACCCGGGACAGGATCCGCTGCTTGAGCTCGGCCAGTTCGGCCTCCTCGATCGGGGAGGAGACGGGGACGACCCGCTGCTGCACCGTGCCGTTCGTGGCGATCAGCACCACGAGGATCTGCCGGGGCGCCAGGAGCACGAATTCAATATGCCGAACGGCCGCACCGCCGAGCCGCGGGAACTGGACCACGGCCACCTGATTGGTCAGCTGCGCCAGGAGCCGCACGGTGCGGTCCATGACGTCGTCCAGGTCGCCGGCGCCCTCAAGGAGTGTCTGGATGGCCCGCTTCTCGGCCGCCGAGAGGGGCTTCACCTCGGAGATGCGGTCAACGAACGTGCGGTAGCCCTTGTCCGTGGGGATGCGTCCCGAGCTGGTGTGGGGTGCGGTGATCAGCCCCTCCTCCTCGAGCACGGCCATGTCGTTCCGGATGGTCGCCGAGGAGACGCCGAGCCGGTGCCGGTCCACCAGGGCCTTCGACCCGACCGGTTCCCGGGTATGCACGTAGTCCTCAACAATGGCCTGCAGCACTTCCAGGCGTCGTGGTTCGCTCATCTCGTTCACCTCCGCAGTCGCGTTGAAATTGGGCGGAGCGCCCCATCCTTGGTTAGCACTCGACACACCTAAGTGCTAAGTCTAGTACGTTCGGGACGATTGTTAGCATTGGAAAGACCGGCAGCAACTGTGCGTCGGCGCACACGGAAGCGAGATCAGGGTGGCCGACTTCGCCTGGGGGGCCCAGGACATCTCTGCCCCCAAACGCACCGTCCTGCCGGAGGTTCCGGCGGAGCCCGGCCTCGTCCTCGAAGACGTCCAGAGCGGCTTCGTGGGCGCCGTCGTCCGGGTGGAGAAGTCCGGTGGACTGCATGTAATGGTCCTCGAAGACCGCCGCGACAAGCGCCGGACCTTCCGGCTGGGGCACGGGTTCCTCGTCGACGGCGCCCCGGTCAAGGTCGTCGCCCCCACGGCCGCACCGGCGAAGCCCCCGACGCGGACCGCCTCCGGCTCCGTGAAGGTTGAAGGCGCCCGGGCCCGCGTCGCCCGGGCGAGCCGGATCTGGGTCGAGGGCCAGCACGACGCCGAGCTGGTGGAGAAGGTGTGGGGCGAGGACCTGCGGCTCGAGGGAATCGTCGTCGAACCCCTCCACGGTGTCGACGACCTGGCCGGGGCGGTGAGGGCCTTCGATCCCGGTCCGCAGCGGCGGCTCGGGATCCTTGTGGACCACCTCCTCCCCGGAACGAAGGAGTCGCGGATCGCCCAGGAGGCGATGGCCCTGCCCGGCGCCCGGGGCAATGTCCTGATTGTGGGCCACCCCTATGTGGATGTGTGGCAGGCGGTCAAGCCCGGTGCGCTGGGGCTCGCCGCCTGGCCGCTGGTACCCCGGGGACAGGACTGGAAGACGGGGATTCTCGCCGGTCTCGGCTGGCCTTCCTCGGACCAGGCCGCCGTCGCCCACGGATGGAAGCGGATTCTCGGAAGTGTGAAGTCCTATGCCGACCTCGAACCGTCCCTGCTGGGCCGGGTCGAGGAAGTGATCGATTTCCTCACCGCCGACTCCCCCGAATCCTGATGCCGCGGGCACACCCCACCAAGTACCCTTAGAGGAAGTCCTGGGGTCAACCCGCCGCGCTGCAAAGGAAGAAACTCGTTGCCAAACACTGCCGATCAACCCCAGAACTCCGGAACTGGCGGAAACCGGTCCGCATTTGAAGGGGCGCCCGCCACGGCCCTGCCCCTCACGGCCTCCCAGGACCGGCAGTTCGCGACGCTGGCGCATTTCGGCGGCATTCTCGGGTTTGTGCCGTCGCTCGTGATTTACCTGATCTTCAAGGACCGCGGCCCCTTTACCGCCCAGGAATCGAAGGAAGCGCTGAACTTCACGCTTCCCCCCACAATTCTTGCCTTCGTGGCATGGCTGCTTTCCCTGTTGCCCGTTATCGGCGGGGTGTTCGCCGTCGTCAACGCGCTGATCTGGGTCGGTATTGCGGTGTTCTCGGTGACTGCCGGCATCCAGGTCAACCGGGGAAGGCCCTACCGGTACGCGTTGAACCTGCGCCCGCTGCGCTGAGCGTTCCGCTTTCTGGCTGAGGCCGTACCTGCCCACTCACCAGGGATGGTCAGTGGGCAGGAGCGTCGGGCACCACCCCACAGCGCCCGCAGGAAATGCCGCTGCGCACACGGTCAGGCATCAGAAGATCCCTGCGCTCTTAGTCGGGCAGGAGGCGGCGTACAACGGCGTCGGCCATCAACCGTCCGCTGCCCGTCAGGCGCACCCGGCCGCGGATGGCGTCCGCCCCTTCAATGAGGCCGTCGGCGATGAGCCCCGCAACCGCCTGCCGTCCCGCCGGCTCGAGCCGGTCGATGCCCAGTCCTTCGCGCAGCCGAACCCTCAGCAGGACGTCCTCGACGTACCGGTCGTGATCGTTCAGCACCTCGCGGCCAGCGGCTGGGGACGTACCGGGCGTGAGCGCGGCGGCGTAGGCCCGTGGATGCTTCACGTTCCACCAGCGGACGCCACCGACGTGTGAGTGTGCGCCTGGTCCTGCACCCCACCAGTCGTCTCCCCGCCAGTACGCCAGGTTATGGCGGCATTCGTCAGCGGGGGTACGGGCCCAGTTGCTGACCTCGTACCACCGAAGGCCGCCGGCAGTGAGCAGTTCGTCCGCGAGGGCGTACTTCTCGGCGTGGTCGTCGTCGTCGATCGGCGGCACTTCGCCGCGGCGGATCCGCCCGGCGAGCTTGGTCCCGTCCTCGATGATGAGGGCGTAGGCGGAGATGTGGTCCGGTCCGTAGGACAGGGCCGTGGTCAGCGTATGCCGCCAGTCCTCGAGGGACTCCCCCGGCGTGCCGTAGATCAGGTCAAGGCTGACCTTCAGGCCGGCGCGCCGTGCCCATTCGACGGCCTGCGGAACCCGTTCGGGCGAATGGGTCCGGTCGAGGACCTTTAGGACATGCGGAACCGCCGACTGCATGCCGAAGGACACCCGCGTGAAACCTGCCGCCGCGAGGATCCGCAAAGACTCTTCGGTCACCGAATCGGGGTTCGCCTCGGTGGTGACCTCCGCGCCCTCGACCAGGCCCCACTGCGCCACGGCCGCGGAGAGGATACCGGCGAGGTCCTCAGCCGGAAGCAGGGTCGGGGTCCCGCCGCCGAAGAACACGGTCGAGAGCGGCCGCCGCGGCACACCCGAGGCGTCAAGCGCCTGGCCTGCGAGGGCGAGCTCCTGGTGGACGGTCCCGGCGTACTGGTCCTGGGAACCGCCTCCACCCAGCTCGGTGGCGGTGTAGGTGTTGAAGTCGCAGTAGCCGCAGCGGACGGCGCAGAACGGAATGTGGACATAGAGTCCGAAATTCCGCTGGGCCGCGCCCTCCCGCGCCTGCTCCGGCAGAACTCCGTCGGCCGGCGCCGGGAGTCCGAGGGGCAGTGCGCTAGGCACCGGATCCCCCCCGGGTGGAAGGGGTGTTTCCAAACATCACTTCTTGGCTTTGTCCTTCGACTCATCGGAGGACAGGGCCGCGATGAAGGCCTCCTGGGGTACTTCGACCCGTCCGACCATCTTCATGCGCTTCTTGCCCTCCTTCTGCTTTTCGAGAAGCTTGCGCTTTCGGGTGATGTCGCCGCCGTAGCACTTGGCCAGGACGTCCTTGCGGATGGCCCGGATGCTTTCCCGGGCGATGATGCGCGATCCGATGGCTGCCTGGATGGGCACCTCGAACTGCTGGCGCGGAATGAGCTCGCGCAGCTTGCCCGTCATCATGACGCCATAGGCGTACGCCTTGTCGCGGTGGGTGATGGCGCTGAAGGCATCGACCTGCTCGCCCTGCAGGAGGATGTCGACCTTCACGAGGTCCGACACCTGGTCGCCGTCGGCCTTCCAGTCGAGCGACCCATAGCCGCGCGTCTTGGACTTCAGCAGGTCGAAGAAGTCGAAGACGATCTCGGCCAGGGGCAGCCGGTACCGGATCTCGACGCGGTCCTCCGACAGGTAGTCCATTCCACCGAGCACGCCGCGCCGCTGCTGGCACAGCTCCATGATGGCGCCGATGAATTCCGACGGCGCCAGGATGGTCGCCGACACCATGGGCTCGCGCACCTCGGAGATCTTGCCCGCCGGGTACTCGCTGGGGTTGGTGACCTTCAGGACGCGCTTGTCCTCGAGGGTGACCTCGTACTCGACGTTGGGCGCCGTGGAGATCAGATCGAGGTTGTACTCACGCTCGAGGCGCTCGCGCGTGATCTCAAGGTGCAGCAGGCCGAGGAAGCCGACGCGGAATCCGAAGCCCAGCGCCGCGGACGTCTCGGGCTCGTAGACTAGGGCGGCGTCGTTGAGGGTGAACTTCGCGAGGGCGTCACGAAGCACCGGATAGTCAGTGCCGTCGAGCGGGTAGAGACCGGAGAAGACCATCGGCTTCGGGTCCTGGTAGCCGCCCAGCGACTCCGCCGCAGGCTTCGCGAGGTTGGTGACGGTGTCGCCCACCTTGGACTGGCGGACATCCTTCACACCGGTGATCAGGTAGCCGACCTCGCCCACGCCGAGTCCCTTGGACGGCTTGGGCTCCGGGGAGCTGACCCCGATCTCGAGGAGCTCGTGGCTCGCTCTGGTCGACATCATCTGGATGCGTTCGCGGGGGCTGAGCTTCCCGTCAACCACCCGCACGTAGGTCACGACGCCGCGGTAGGTGTCGTACACCGAATCGAAGATCATGGCACGGGCCGGTGCGTTGGGGTCCCCGGTCGGCGCCGGGAGGTCGCGCACGATCTTGTCCATCAGGGCCTCGACGCCGACGCCGGTCTTCCCGGACACCATCAGCACGTCCTCGGGCTCCCCGCCGATGAGGCTCGCCAGTTCCGCCGCGTACTTCTCCGGCTGCGCAGCCGGCAGATCGATCTTGTTCAGTACGGGAATGATCGTAAGGTTGTTTTCGATCGCGAGGTACAGGTTCGCGAGCGTCTGCGCCTCGATGCCCTGCGCCGCGTCGACGAGTAGGATCGCGCCCTCGCAGGCCGCCAGTGAGCGGGAGACCTCATAGGTGAAGTCGACGTGCCCGGGCGTGTCGATCATGTTCAGGGCGTAGGCGGTGCCGTCGACCTCCCACGGGAGCCGAACGGCCTGGGACTTGATCGTGATGCCACGCTCACGCTCGATGTCCATCCGGTCCAGGTACTGGGCCTTCATGTCACGCTGCTCCACCGCGCCGGTGAGCTGGAGCATCCTGTCCGCCAGCGTGGACTTCCCATGATCGATATGAGCGATGATGCAGAAGTTCCGAATGATCGCCGGATCAGTGGCGGCGGGCACCGGAGCGGTGCGGGCCATGGGTGACACGTGGGTTCCTCACTCTTGCGGGACGGTTGACAAGGGACCGATCGTCGTCGGGTATCCGTTGCCCTACTAGTGTCCCACGCCCTGTCCTTACCGGCCGAACGCGGCACCCGGGGCAACCGGCGGGCCCCGCTACTGTGGATCCATGGGAATCGATGCTTTCGCACTGCTCCGATGGTCCCGGGCGGCAGCGCGCCTGCTGCGGCGTGCGTCCTCCCCCACGACGACGCCGGCGGGCGCGCGCGGCCCCGTGTCCACGCGGCGGATTCCTGCCCGGGGTCGCTTCACGTACTCGCCGCGGCCTGATGGCCGACCCGACCCGGGCGAGATTGTCTGGACCTGGGTGCCCTACGAGGAGGACCCGAGCCAGGGCAAGGACCGTCCCGTCCTCCTGATCGGGCGGGACAGACGGCACCTTCTGGGCCTGGCCCTGACCTCGCGGGACCGCAACAACGCGCGCTCCGCCGACGCACGGTACGTGGACATCGGCACCGGACCCTGGGATCCGAAGCGCCGCCCGAGCGAGGTGCGGGTGGACCGGATCCTCCGCATTGAGCCGGCGGCCATCCGGCGCAACGGCGCCGTACTGCCGAGGGCCGCTTTCGACGCCGTCGTCGGGAGCATCCCGCGCACCTGACGCGGCCCGCCGGGCCGCGCCCACCGCAGGACCGGTCGAACTCTGCTAAGATAGCTAGCTGTGTGTCCGCGCAGGTCGACGGGCACTTTGGACCAATCGCCACACGGTATCCCCACGCCGCTCAGTTCATGGTTGGACCGAAATTCCCTCACGACCAGTCCGCAATACAAAGAAAGTTCTCATACGTGGCAAATATCAAGTCCCAGAAGAAGCGCATCCTCACCAGCGAAAAGGCGAGGCAGCGCAACAACTCGGTGAAGTCCGAGCTCAAGACGGCGATCCGTGCGGTAACCACCGCCCTGGATTCCTCTGACAAGGACGCCGCCGCGGCCGCACTGCAGACTGCCAGCCGCAAGCTCGACAAGGCTGTCAGCAAGGGTGTGCTGCACAAGAACAACGCAGCGAACCGCAAGTCGGCCATCTCCAAGAAGGTCAACGCGCTCTAAGCGTTCCCCAGGTTTTTACACCTGTGGCCGGTCCCTCGGGACCGGCCACAGGTCGTTAACGGCCCTGACCACTGAGAGTCGGACCCGCTAGGAGTCCGGCCCACCACGGGTCCTGCTCAGTCACCGCCCCGGCGAATAACGGCGCGGCACAGCGGCCGCCGGGGGATTTCGGGGTCCTACCGGACGGACTGCGCCGGGCTGTCTCCGGCGCTCAGCGGTCCCCGAGGGCGATGATGGTGACGGCGCGTTCCACCGCGTACACCGGATCCCGCGACCCGCCTTTGACCTGGGCATCGGCGTCGGCGAGGGCGCGCACGCACCGTGCCAGGGACTCCGAGGAGAACCGCTGGGCTTCCCTGCGCGCCTGGTCGACCTGCCACGGGGCCATGCCCAGCGACCGCGCCAGCTGTGCGGAGGAGCCTGACGCCCCGTGGACCTTCGCGACGGCACGGACCTTCATGGCGAGGGCCGCCACCAGCGGGACGGGGTCGGCCCCCGTCGCCAGGGCATGGCGCAGCATCGACAGGGCCTGCGCCGTCCGCCCGGCGAGGGCGGCGTCGGCGACCTTGAAGCCTGTCGCCTCGACCCGTCCTCCGTAGTACTTCTCCACCGCTTCCGATGTGACATCCCCGACGGTGTCGGCAATCAGCTGCTGGCATGCCGCGGCGAGTTCGGAGAGCTGCGACCCAACGGCTGCGACCAGGGCACGGACGGCATCGCCATCGATCCTGCGCCGGGCGAGCCGGAACTCCGCCGAGACGAAGTCGGCCTTGTCGGCGTCCTTCTTCAGCGGCTGGCAGTCGACGCTGACTCCGCCGCTCGCGGCAATGGCGTCAAGGAGCTTCTTGCCGCGGTTGCCGCCGCTGTGCCGCAGCACCAGCACCACGTCCGGCGCCGGATCGGCCAGGTAGGCGAGGGCATCCTGAAGGAAGTCATCATTCATCGAGGCGAGTCCGGCGACCTCAATGACCTTCCAGTCCCCGAACAGCGACGGGCTGGACTGCAGCCCCAGACTGCCGGCACCATAGGCGGCGGCATCGAGGGTGACGAGTTCGGCACCGGGCTGGGCGGTGCGCACCTGGGTGCGGATCAGCTCGGAGGCTTTTGAGGCCAGGTAGTCCTCCGGCCCGCTGAGCAGGACGACGGGCGCAGGGCGCGCCTCCCGCCAGGACACCGTTTGGGATTTCCCCGGGGGGCGGCTGCTGCTTGACTTGGTGGCCACGAAACCTTCATTCCTGCTCGAACTGCGTACCGACCCACTGTGCCATGCCGCCGACCTCCGGCAAAGCTGTCCAAGCCGTCCCCGGCCGCCAGTCGATTACTCAGTCGGCCATGGGCCTCACCTCCAGGCCGGCCGTTCCGAGGGCGACGGTGAAGGTGCCGAGCCGGTCGGTGCGCGCCGCGTAGACGGACTGCCGGCGCAGGTCGGCCACCACCTGGGGGTGCGGGTGCCCGTAGTCGTTGCCCTCCCCCGACGAGATGAGGGCAAGGCCGGGGCGCAGCGCCTTGATGATCGCCGTGCCGCCGTTCCGGGCGCCGTGGTGCGGGACCTTGAGGATGTCCACCCCGGCCCGGGCCAGCTCCGGGCGCCCGGAGAGCAGCCGCAGGGAGGCCTCCTGCTCAATGTCGCCGGTGAACAACGCGGTTGCGGGGCGCTCGGGACCCGGGATCTCCACGAGGAGCACGGCGCTGGCGTCATTCTCGTTGCCGTACCCCGTCCCGCCCGGCGCGCCGGCGGAGGTACCCCCGGTCGGCGGCGGCCACAGCGCTTCCCACTTCACTCCCCCGGCCCGGCCGACATCTCCGGCGGCGATGCGCGCCGGTTCAAGCCCGGCGGTACGGGCGAGGGCACCCAGTTCACGGGGCAGGGTCGGTTCACCCGATGAATAGCCCAGCCCCTTCACCTGCCGTCCCTCGAACACACCGGCTGCTCCCGCGTAATGGTCCTCGTGGAGGTGGGTGACCACCAGCAGGTCCACCACCGTGACCGCCAAGTCAGAGAGGCATTCATCCATCGCGCCGGGATCGGGGCCCGTATCGATGACCAGAGCGCGCCCGGGCCCGGTATTGATGACGAAGGCGTCGCCCTGCCCGACGTCACATCCGGCCACCACCCAGCCCGCCGGACCGCCCGTAGGTGGCCTGAGCAGGATCACTCCGGCGGCCCCCAGGGAGCATCCGGCCACCAGACACAGCGCGGCGGCCCGTACCGGACGGCCACCGGGGGCGGCCTGGATGCACGCTTCGGGTGCACTCTGGCGGCGACGCCGAGCACGATCAGCAGAGACAGCGCGGCAGCGAGGAGGGCGCCGGGCACCCCCGGAACCCAGGGCACCTGCGCGAAGGGCGCGCCGCTTCCCACCCTGGCCACGGTGGCCACCCACCCGGAGCCCAGCTGCCCGACCGCCAGGAGTGGTTCCGCGGCCGGCGGCCATACGGCCAGGGCGGCCACCGCCAGCATTCCGGCGATCGTCACGAACGGCACCACCGGCGCCGCGGCGAGATTGGCCGGCACCGCATAGACGGACAGGGACGGCTGCAGCATCACGAGCAGCGGCGTGCAGACCAGCTGAACCGCCACCGGCACCGCAAGCAGCCGGGCAACCCAGACCGGGAGGACCGCCGCGAAACGCGATGCAAGGAGCGGCCCGATGAGGATCAGCCCCGCTGTGGCCGACACCGACAGCAGGAAGGCATAGGAGGAGTGCAACCACGGGTCGGCCGCCAGGAGCACGATCACGGCCAGGAACAGCAGCGGCAGGGACATCCGGCCCCGGCCGGTCAGGACAGCGAGAACCCCGATGGCTCCCATGACCGCGGCGCGCAGCACACTCGGTTCCGGACGGACGAGGAAGACAAAGGCGCCCAGCGCGACGAGTGCAGCACCGGCTGCGGCGGGCCGGGGCAGCCGGGCGGCGCGGGCAGCAAGGAAAGCAAAGGCCAGCACGTAGGAACAGTTCGTGCCGGATACCGCCGTCAGGTGGGTTAGCCCGGTGGCCTTCATTGCCTCCCCGAGCCGGTCATCGAGCACCGTGCGGTCACCGATTGCCATTCCTGGCAGCAGCCCACCGTCCCCCATTCCACGGGCGAGGGCCCGGCTGCTGAATTTGTGGCGGAGGTGCCGCGTGTAGTCCTCCGCGCCCCGGGCAGGTTGCACCACGGGTGGAGCGGCCGGAAGGAACACCGCCACCTCCCTGCCGGGCTGGTCCGGAGAGCGCAGCCTCCCCACCGACCGCACCGTATCGCCCCTGCCGATCTGCTTCCACTGCCCGTCCCCGAACACCACGACCGGGGATGCGGCCGTGAAGGAGCGCCCGGAGGAGGAACCCGCGGTCACGATGGCGCGCAGGACGAAGCGCGCTTCCCCGTAGTCCCCCCGAACGGGGACGGCATCGCTGGAGGGGCGGAGGATGACGGTTGCGAAGGCCTTGGCACGGGCAGCCTCGTCGACAGGACCCCCAGTGAACCTCGTAAGGCTTCCGGCGGCCGCCAGCATGGCCAGGCCCGCCGCGGCCAGCGGCAGGAGAAGTGGGACCAGCAGCGCCACGGCGGCCCGCCCGCGGTACGCCACGCACAGCAGACCGAGCATCAGTCCGACACAGGCGAGCAGGGCTCCCCCGGCTGCGGCTTCCTCCGCGGGCAGCCCGGTCGCCAGCGCTGCGGCCGTCCATGCCGCGGCGGCGGCCGGGGCCAGGCGGAAGTCGGTCGGGAGGTCGGGTTTCAGAGGCGGAACCGTCCGGAGTCGATGCGTCGATGCCGGGGAAGGCCAGCGGTACCGGAAGTGCACGCTTCGTCACCCCACCACCACGAAGGGCAGCATCGCCTCGAGCAGGGCGGGCCCGATGCCCGGGACCGCGTCGAGATCCTCGGCCCGCGCGAACGGGCCGTGCTCGGTCCGCCACGCGATGATCCGCTCCGCGAGGACCGGGCCCACGCGGGGCAGCGACTCCAGGGCAGGTGCGTCGGCGGTGTTGAGGTTCACCGTCCCTGCGGGCATCCCGGTACCGGTGCCCCCGGTGCCCGCTCCACTCGATCCACCACCCGGCGTCCGGCCGCCCGTGAGCGGACCGCCAGAGCCGGCCGGTGGCCCCAGCGGAACCGCTTCACCCTTCCTCGGCACGTGGACCTGGCCTCCGTCCACCACGACGGCGGCCAGATTTACTCTGGCAAGGTCCGCGTCCGGTGTTGCGCCTCCGGCTAGCTCAAGCACCTGGAACAGTCTCGAACCCTGCGGAACCTCCCGCACCCCCGGCGACGCCACCGCGCCTGTCAAATGCACGAAGACGCCGCCCGGGTCGGCAGCCGCGTCACCCCCTTCCAAGGGCATCTCAATCCCGCTGCCGCCGGCAGAATCACCTTCCGATCCGGCGGTCCCTGACGCAGACCCGTCGGCCGGCTCCGAGCCCGGCGCGGTCGATTCCGTTGCGGAGCCGGGAGCTGCCTGCCTACCCCGCTCTCTCTCCACCCCGGATCCTGACCGTTGCTCCTCGGCCGAGAGCGGGATGGTGGCGACCGGAGGCGTAGACTCGCTGCGGACGAAAAACAGTCCGGCACCCAAGGTCAGCGCCAGGGCCAAAAACACCAAGGACGCCCCACGGGCCGCGGCCCACCGGCGGGTTGGCGGGGATGCCTCGAAGTCGGCCTCGGCCAGGTCGCCCGGGCTGCCGCGGCCGCGCGGGCCGCCCAGGCCGGCAGAAGCACCGACAGCAGCATCGGGCACGGTGGTGACGACATCGACCACAGCGGCGGGATTATGGGCGGCCGAGGCCGCCGCGCTGCCCGACGCCTCCCCCACGGTGCCGGCCACCGGCCCCGACTCTGGGGTGCCATCTCCACCGAAAGCGACCGCGCGCCGCGCTCGGCTCGACAGAAAGGTACCGACTGCATTACCACCCCCACCGGGGGGCGGCGGAAGGGGAAGGAAGGGAGCGGCGGTGGCCCAGCGGTGTCTCGGCATAGGCCACGATAGGCAGGGGTCCCGGGCGGACGAGCGCCGCGCTGGCGTTATGTGGACAACGGACAGGGGACGACGGCCACGGCCATTACGCCAAGGCCCGAGGGCGCGTCACTGCAGCCACCGCCCACCACGACAAGTGAGGACAACGCGGCCGCGAGCACGGGCGCCAGACGTCCCCAGCACCCGAGGCATCTGCGCGAGGGGCGCGGTGCTGCCCACCCGGGCAACGGTGACCACCCACCCGGACTGCAACTGCCCGCGGGCAGGACGCCAGGAGGGTGAATTGGTATAACGTCTTCGTTCGGTTCTTGTTGATCGCCTTGCTTATGAACGTATTATGAGCCACGGGCGAGGAGTGGTCATAGTTTCATATTTTGACTCTAAATAGCCTATTTATGCACTGGCAATTTGCACAGTCATATTCCATCACGGCCTATCATGCTAAAGTGAATACAAATCATTGGCACCCGTTGGTTTGATCGCCCATCTCCACCGGGTGGTCTTTTGTGCCCTACTTCGTCTTCTGGTGGCGGTCGTATAACCTACGGGCAAGGTGCGCTGCTGGGGGAAAGCTGACTGGGCCCCCATACTCAGCCCGTCTAGCACTCGAAAGAAGCACCTATGTCTACTGAAGCCACGCCTGAAGTGAAACCGCCTGCCAACCGCAACAAGCTGCTCATCATCACTGGCTCCGTGATAGTCGTCCTCCTGGCCATCATCGCCATCGCCGTGTCCTCCCAGGCCATCCGGGCAAGCGAGGAGGCCGCTGCGGAAGCGTCAGCCGTCGCCGAGGCCTCGAAGAAGGCGGAGATTGCCGCGGCTGCCGAACAAGCCGTAGCCAACCAGTTGGAAACGGACGCCGAGGATGCGAACGACGTCTGCGAACAGCGGCTAAAGCAGAAGCTCCCGACGGCCGTTGTCAAAGCAGCTAAGACAGTCTCGACGTATAAGGAATCTGATGGCAGCTTCGACACCACGGGCGTATACACGAACCCGGACAAGGGCGACACCATCCCCATGCAGTTCGCTTGCTCTTCAATCAAGGGAAATGACAAGAGCTGGAATGTCTTCCTCAAGTCCACGAGCCGGTAGATGACTGAAGCCGATACGCCACCCGCCGAGTCCATGCTAAGGGCGTTGCAGAAGACTCTCAAAGGGCATTGGAGCCGTTTTCTAAAGTGGAAGAACATGGCCCTTGTCTTGGGCAGCGTTGCCGTCATGCTGGGCATTATCGCCGGCGTAGCTTCCATATCAGCTCTGCTGCAAGGTCCAACGGCAGGACAGGCAAATGCAGCGGAGTGGCTAAGTGCCATCTCGACGTTCTGGGGAGCTGTGGCTACAGCGCTCGGCGCGGCGCTGACAGGCGGCGCGCTTCTGATTGCAGCCTTGACGTACCAGCGGCAAGTACGTGACAGGCACGCCGAATTGGAATCCAAGCGCCGTGCGCAAGCGGAAGCTGTGACGGTCCGGATAGTTCCTTTCAAGCCAGCTTATGTGGCTCCAGGAACAAACCCTCCGGACCGCGTACAAATCGAGGTCCGCAATGACGGAGAACTCGCTGTTTTCGGCATAGCCGCAGTTGTACTCGACAGGACCCGCCGGGAGGTCGGCCAGAAGTACTTCCAGTCAATTCTGCCCCACACCTTTGACAGCTTTCGCCACCTAGCGGATAAGGTCGATGGCGCGTATGCGACTTTTACCGACTCGGCCGGTACCCGCTGGAAGAGGTGGCACAACGGGGATCTAGAAGAGATTGCTCACTACCCTAGGCCGGATGAATAATGTAAGCCTCGTAGATGAGCTTGGTTCCGCCCTGGGTGCGCGGGTCGGACACCACAGTAGTGACGACTTGGACGCTGACTTGGCCAGTCTCAAATCTGCGGATTAGCCGGTTTACCTGGTCTGTGAGGTTCCTGCCGTTGTCCGTCTGGATGTACTCCATATGTGCTGCCATCAGTGCTCCCCCTTGAACGACCCCTTACCCCTGTAAGCGCCTCACTTAGGGGGTTCTTCCAGTTACATATTTCCCTGGCCTCGAATCTCAAAGCGGCCCTTGTTAGCTACTCTCCTGCGTTCGCACGGTGCTCGGCTCCAGGTAGGCGCTACAAGAGCAGCTGGATACACGATCCGTAGTCGGGTTGGCTTATACCCTGACGCGGATACCGTTAGGCGCTTGTGTTCATCAACTCGCGCCCACCACCTGACGGCCGTCCTTTGCCTGGAACCAGTCCGAGACCTCGTTAGGTAAGTTTCCCATCTGAACGCCTGGTGGCGGGAGTAAATCCATGAACGAACGCCACCTCGGTCGGTGCCGGTGGCTCTTAAAGGCGAGCAGAGGGGAACAGCCCGCACCAGGGACGGATGCCAATAGAACTGGGTCCTGGTCCCATCCCTGCCCACCGGCGGGTCTCGGGGAACAGGGTAATGGACGAGGCTACCCAGACCGCCCACAGCTCGCTGGAGATTGTCTGACAAGACAGAACGATGACCGGTTCAAAAGGATAGGCTGCGAGTCATGCATACCTGGCCCGCCCCAGCTCCTCGGCGCGTGCAGAGGGCCTCCCAAATTACTTGTAGTCACTCCCTATTAGCGGGAGGATAGCTCTTGTTATAGATGCCTACAGGCTGGCTGAATCTCATCAAGGGAGTACCCATGGGAGAGCCACGAACGGACCAGCAAACCCAAGAACTACGCGAGTTGAGTACGCAGTTGGCTCGGCTCGTCATTGATCGTGCGGCCCCCGATGAGTTGCTGACTTTCGACGAGGTCGCCGAGGAATACTACGAGGATCCACAAACGACCCTAATGCTTAATAAGAAGGATGAAGCAGTAGGGTTCGGCCTTGAACTGGCTCTCTTGACCCCCTTCGCCTTGGCAATGGCCGAATTTGTCGTTGACCTGATCGGCGACCTGCTGCGCGACGTGGCCAAAGATGTGGCCAGCCCCGCGATCTCGGGGGCCCTGAAAAGAATGTTGCGGGTAGGTACCGACCAGGCTTCTCCACCTGATGGTGTGGAGCTTACGAAGGAACAACGGGCTCAAATTTTTGCGGCTGCTAGGGAGCAGGCCACCCGATTGGGGCTCGACGAGGACAAAGCTGTCTTGTTGGGCAGCGCCATCATTGGGGTGCTTGGCAAATAGCTCTTCTTTAGCCTGGAAACCCTATTGAAGGGGTGAAAGTGTGGAAAAGAAGCCTTCAGCATCAATGGTCACGGCTCGCCGTGTCAATCTCCTTGCATTTCCGGCACCGACCACGGGGTTGTACTTCCTCCTCATTGCCGCCCTCCTCGCCGTTGGACTATTCGTGGGTTCATGGATGCACAATCTATTCTTGGGGAGACAGTGGGTTCAGGCTCTTAACAGCTGTTCAGCCGTGGATGTTGTTCAGTTCCAAATATGCATGGCACCTGTGGAATTCAGGCGCGGCTCGTGGTCATTTGCCGGCGCCGTCCTGGTGGCAGGGCTCGCCATCTCGGTCCTGTATGCTCTCCCCTCTTTGATCAAACGCCGTCGTTCGCTTGAGTTGCCGATGCCGAAGCATCGGGCGGTGGTGGAGCGGTCCACCCAGTTGGCTTCGCTCGCAGGTTTGCCCCGGATGCCGAGGCTGTACATCGGACCCGCCAGGATGGGTGATGCCTTTTCATTCGGAAGGCCCGGCTCCCCCGCCATGGCGCTTCCACCGAAGGTCGTGGGCATGTTGGTAAGGCCAGGGCCAGCGGATGGGGTAGTGCTCCACGAGTTTGCGCACATCCGGCACCGGGACGTCGAACTGGCCTGGATGGCGCGTAGCGCTTGGTATGTCGCGCTGCTGGTCCTTCTGTTCCCAGTACTGGGGGCCCTGTGGGAAGGCCCTTCCCTCCTCCCCCACTATCTTTGGCGAGCGGCCTTGCTTGCGGTCGTTGTGGAGATCGTAGCGGCCGCCCTGCTCAGGTCACGCGAGCACGACGCGGATCTTCGAGCTGCGGCGGAGCCAACATCACTCGACGCCGTCAGGTCCAGTCTTGGCCTGCTGAGCGCCGGCACTTCTCGCAACTGGCTTCAAGGCTTGCGCATGCGTCACCCGATGCGGTCCGAACGGCTCGCTATCCTTGAGTCGCCACACTTGGCAGCGGATAGCAGCCTACTCCAAACGCTTTCCGCGGGATTCCATGCTGGAGTTCTGGGTCCACTTGTGGTTTTCAGTGCGACACCATTCCTGTCCGGAACGGGTCTGATACTAGGTGGAATTTGGACTTCAGCGGCGGTGACGGGGTCGCTGTTGGGCTTGACGGTCGGTCTGGATGTCTGGAGATCTCAGTTCGCTGATTCTTTGGCTCATGGAACGGATGGTGCCGGCTCGCGGACGATGCGCAAAGCCTTCAAAACGGCAGTAGGTGTGTCGGTGGGCCTAACACTTGGACAACTTGTCTCGTTGGCGGGGATCGGTCAGGACGTCGCCGCCTCCTTCCACCCTATGACGTTGCTTGCCCCAATGATTGCAGGGCTCGGCACCGTTTTCCTATGTGCCGCGTTCGGAGCACTCTGCCTACCCCTAGCGCTTTTCGTGACTCGTCCATGGCACTTTTGGCTTCCCGCCGTACTGCTCAACGTCACAATCTTTCTGGTGGCAACCTGGATCGGGGACAGTCTGGACTTAGCGCTGACGGAAGCGGGGTGGCCGGGGGCCTACCTGTGGATCCAGTATGGCTACGACGAAGTGCCAGGAATTGGTTTGGCAGTGTTGCTGACTGTCGTGGCCTTCCTCGCTTCGCTCCTGGGACCAAGGGCACGTCGACGCGTCCCTCGGGACTGGATGTATTTCCCGAACCCTTCACCCGCGGCCACGTCCTCGAGCCCCGCGCTTCCTGCGAAGGGCGACACGCTCAGATTTCCGTTGCTTTTGGGCTTGGCGGCAGGACTTGCGGGGAGCGTCTTTCTGGTCTCGCAGCTTCTGTTCATCGGTTCCACCACTACAGCCGAAGCTGCATTCCAGGCTAATTTCCTGTGGATATTGACGACAGTGGGCTGCTGGGCGGCCCCGAGCACAATTCTGTGTTTGGTCGACCCCGTCACCGGGCCTGCAAAGGTGTTCATCGCCGGCCCTTTGAGCTTGGGCCTTTGCGCCCTTGGAGTGGCTGTTTTCTGGTTGGCGAGCATGGACTCAGCCCCGTTGAGCGTTCTTCCGTCGATGTGGTCACCCGCCATGGCCCGTGGTCTTGCGGTCTCAATAATAATCATCGGCGTGGTAGTCACGATCCGGTACGCCATCACTGTGGCCGCTCGACGCGTGCATGGCAGAAAACCGATCTAGGTCGTCGGGTCTATGGCCTCCGGTCCTAAATGTGTGCACAACACCCAGACAGGTCCGCAGCACAACCCTTTTTGTCGGAAGAGACCACGGAGCATCCAAGAGGCCACCGAAGATCTAATTCCCGCCTTGGAAAGCTTAGGCCAGTGCTGTCACATGTCGCCTCTTCCGAGTCGAACCCCGCCACGGGACGATTTTCAGAAGCTTGGCTACTCGAATAGCGCAGGCCTGCAGATTTTCTGAGATAGCGGGCCCCAACAATGACCAAAAGCCGACGCATTGTGAGTTTCACCCGGAAGATCGACCCAAAATCCAAAATCCAGGATGTGAAAGTGATGGCCTGCCAATCTCAGACGCTCCAGATTCTGTGATCGAGGTTCCAAGGAGGTGTCGCTCCTCAATCAGCTTTTGTTGAGACTGAATTCTCGTGCCATCAGCGCGACCTGGTAGTGGGACTCGGCCGAGTCCAGCTCCGAGGAAGGGAGTGCTTGGGCCGAACACGGGGCCGCGCTGGCGCTATGAAGACAAGGGGCGGGGAACCACGGCCACGGCCATCACTCCGAGGCCCGCATGCGCCGCCAGGACCGACGGACAGCGGGCCAGGGAAACGGGCGTCCCTGGCAGGCAGGATTCCAGCCGGGCGGCGAACCCGGCAGCCTCGTCGTCGTTCCCGAAATGGTGCACCGTGATCTCGCTGCCACCGGGCCGGGCCGCAGCGGCACCCTGGACGATTTCCAGGAGCCGGTCAAGGGCCCGATCGGCCGTGCGCACCTTCTCCACGGGGACCACGCGCCCGTCCTGAATCCTCAGCAGCGCCTTCACCGAGAGGACATTGCCCAGCCAGCTCGCGGCGGCGCTGATCCGTCCCCCGCGGCGCAGCTGGTCAAGGCTCGGCACGTAGAAATAGAGCTCCGAGGTGCGGCAGACGATGGCCGCGGCGGCGGCGCTGCGCTCAAGGCTCGCCCCCTGCTGCAGGGACTGCAGCGCGGCCACGGCCGCGTAGCCCAGCGGCATCCCGGCGGTGCGGCTGTCGATCACCTCGACGGGAACGCCGACCGAGGAGGCCGCCAGGCGTGCTGCGTCAACCGTGCCGGACAGGGCCCCGGAGAGGTGAATGGAGATGATGCCCGAATGGCCTTCGGCCTCGAGGGCCCGATAGGCGCGCTCGAACTGGCCCGGCGACGGCCGGGACGTGCGCACCTCCGAGCCCTGCGCCAGCGCGATGGTCAGGGGCTCGACGAGTGAGTCGCCGCCGTCGCTGTAGATCTGACCGGCGATCAGGACCGGCAGGGGAACCACCGTGACTCCCCCGGCGCGCCCCTGGCCGTCGAGCCAGCCCGGCGGGAACCCGGCCGCCGAGTCGGTCACGACCGCGGCCGGGAGTCCGTCGCTGGCCATCCTCAGCTGGGCACGATGTTGACCAGCTTGGGCGCCCGCACGATGACCGTGCGGATGCCCCTGCCGTCGAGGATCCGGGAGACCTGCTCACTGGCGAGGGCCAGGGTCCGCAGCTCGTCCTCGGTGATGTCCGGGGAAACGGTGAGCCGGTCGCGGACCTTGCCCTGCACCTGCACGACGGCGATGACGGACTCCTGCGCAAGCAGGTCCTGCTCCACGGCCGGCAGGGACGCGGTGGCCACCCCGGGGGTGTGGCCCAGCCGCTCCCACAGATCCTCGGCGGTGTACGGGGCGAACATGCCCAGCAGCACCGCCACGGCCTCGGCCGCCTCACGGACGGCCGGGTCGCTGCCGCCCGGGCCGGAGTCGATGGCCTTGCGGGTGGCGTTGACCAGCTCCATCAGCCGGGCGATGACCACGTTGAACTTGCTGGCGCCCATCAGCTCGGGCACGTCGGCCAGGGTGCGGTGGGTGGCCGAGCGCAGCGCCCGGTCCCCGGCGGCGAAGTCGATGCCGGGGGCGCTGGCGACATCGGCACCCAGCCGCCAGGCGCGGGCCAGGAACTTCGCCGAGCCCGACGGCGACACATCGGCCCAGTCGACGTCGTCCTCCGGCGGGGAGGCGAAGATCATCGTGAGGCGCACGGCGTCCACCCCGTACTTGTCGAGCTGCTCCCCGAGGTCCACCCCGTTGCCCAGGGATTTACTCATGGCTTTGCCGCCGTTGAGGACCTGCCCCTGGTTCAGCAGGGAAGAGAACGGCTCGGTGAAGTTCACCAGGCCCAGGTCGAAGAGCACCTTGGTGAAGAACCGGCTGTAGAGCAGGTGCAGGATGGCGTGTTCGACGCCGCCGACGTACTGGCCGACGGGCATCCACCGGTTGACGGCGTCGGTGTCGAACGGCGCTGTCTCCAGGTCCGGGGTGATGAACCGCAGGAAGTACCAGGAGGAGTCGACGAAGGTGTCCATGGTGTCGGTGTCCCGCTTGGCGGGCCCGCCGCACGACGGGCAGGACACGTTGACCCAGTCCTCGACGGCGGCCAGCGGCGATACGCCCCGCGGTTTCAGCTGGGAGCCGTGAAGGCCCTCGGGCAAGGTGACCGGCAGCTGCTCGTCGGGCACCGGGACCTCGCCGCAGGTGGCGCAGTGGATGATGGGGATCGGGGTTCCCCAGTACCGCTGGCGCGAGAGCAGCCAGTCGCGCAACCGGAAGTTGACCGTCCGCTCGCCGGTGCCCTGCGCCGCAAGCAGTTCGATGGCGCGGGCGATGGCGGCGGGCTTGTCCAGGCCGGTCAGCTCTCCGGAGTTGACCAGGACGCCCTCACCGGCGGTTGCGGTTCCGGTGGCCGCCGGGTCCTCGGCGCCGGTGTCGACGACCGTGCGCACCGGCAGGTTGAACGCCCGGGCGAAGTCGAGGTCGCGCTGGTCATGGGCGGGAACCGCCATGATCGCGCCGGTGCCGTAGTCGGCCAGCACGTAGTCGGCGGCCCAGACGGGCAGCTTCTCTCCGTTGAGGGGGTTCACGGCGTACCGGCCGGTGAATACGCCGGTCTTCTCGCGTTCGGTGGACTGCCGTTCGATTTCGGAGAGCTGCTTGACCTGCTCCCGGTACTCCTCGAGAGCGCCTCGGTGCTCGGCGGTGACCAGGTCGAGGGCGAGCTGGGTGTCGGCGGCGACGACGAAGAAGGTCGCCCCGTAGAGGGTGTCCGGGCGGGTGGTGAACACCGGCACGTCGTGAGCCGGCCGGTCATCGGCGGCCTCGATGGAGAAGCGCACGGTGGCACCCTCGGAACGGCCGATCCAGTTGCGCTGCATCGCCAGCACGCGCTCGGGCCAGTGGCCCTTCAGCTGGTCCATGTCCTGAAGCAGGCGGTCGGCGTAGTCGGTGATCTTGAAGTACCACTGGTTCAGGTCCTTCTTGGTGACCATTGTCCCGCAGCGGTCGCAGGCCCCGTTGATGACCTGCTCGTTGGAGAGCACCGTCTGGTCCTTGGGGCACCAGTTGACCGGCGAATTCTTCCGGTAGGCAAGGCCCTTGTTGAAGAACCGGGTAAACAGCCACTGGGTCCAGCGGTAGTACTCGGGATCGGAGGTGTGGATCCGCCGGGACCAGTCGGCGCTGATCGCGTAGCGCTTGAAGGAATGGGCCTGCGTCTCGATGTTCGCGTAGGTCCACTCGGCAGGGTGCGCGTCGCGCTTGATGGCCGCGTTCTCGGCCGGGAGCCCGAAGGAGTCCCACCCGATCGGGTGCAGCACGTCGTAGCCCTGCAGGCGGGACCAGCGGGCGGCGACGTCGCCCATGGCGAAGGCCTCGGCATGGCCCATGTGCAGGTCACCGGAGGGGTAGGGGAACATGTCGAGTACGTACCGGCGCTCGCGTGAGCCATCGTCGAGCGGCTTGAACAATTCCAGCTCATCCCACACCGCCGGCCAGCGGGCCTCCAGAGCGGCGAAGTCGTAGGTGTTCTCGTCGGGCTGTCCAGCCTCGATAGGTGTGCTCACTGTCTTTGACCCTGTCCTGTCATTCTTCGCGATTGCCGCATCGTCGTCTGTTCCCGCATGCCGGCCGCCGCGGTTTCCGGCCCGGACACACAAAAGCCCCTCGTCCAGGGAGGGGCCGCCGCACGTGAATCGCGTGCGGCTAGGGAAGAAGTCGCCGAGTTGACATGAAACAACTCTAGCGCAGAACCGTGGGCTTCCCGGCGGTTTCGCTGCAGGAGCACAGAAGCGCCCGTCCACCGGTACCGCTGGTGGACGGGCGCCTGCGCTGCCGCGGGGATCCCGGGCTAGGAAACGTCCTCGTCGACCCAGTCGAACGTCTTCGTGACGGCCTTCTTCCACAGGCGCAGCTGGCGGTCGCGCTCGGCGTCGTCCATTGAGGGGTTCCAGCGCTTGTCCTCGGACCAGTTGGTGGCGAGCTCGTCGGTGTCCTTCCAGAAACCGACGGCGAGGCCCGCGGCGTAGGCGGCACCGAGCGCGGTGGTCTCGGTGACCTTGGGCCGGATGACCGGGATGCCGAGGATGTCTGCCTGGAACTGCATCAGGGCGTCATTGGCGACCATGCCGCCATCGACCCGGAGGTCCTCCATGTCCACCCCGGAGTCGGCGTTGGCCGCGTCCAGCACCTCCCGGGTCTGGAAGGCCGTGGCCTCCAGTGCCGCACGGGCGATGTGTCCCTTGTTCACGAAGCGGGTCAGCCCCACAATCGCGCCGCGGGCGTCCGCACGCCAGTAAGGGGCGAAGAGGCCGGAGAATGCCGGGACGATGTACACGCCGCCGTTGTCATCCACCGTCGTCGCGAGCTGCTCCACCTCGGGAGAACTCTTGATGAGGCCGAGGTTGTCGCGGAGCCACTGGATGAGGGACCCGGTGACTGCAATCGATCCTTCGAGCGCGTAGACCGGCTTGGCGTCCCCGAGGCGGTAGCAGACCGTGGTGAGCAGGCCGTTCTTGGAGTGGACGATCTCCTCGCCGGTGTTGACGATCATGAAGTTGCCGGTGCCGTAGGTGTTCTTCGCACCGCCCTTGGCGAAGGCTGCCTGGCCGAAGGTCGCCGCCTGCTGGTCGCCGAGGATGCCGGCCACCGGAACCTCGCGCAGCAGCTGGGAACCGTGGACCTTGCCGTAGACCTCGGAGGAGGACTTGATGGCGGGCATCATCGACAGCGGAACCCCGAAGTCCGCGAGGATCGATTCGTCCCAGGAGAGAGTCTCCAGGTCCATGAACAGGGTCCGTGAGGCGTTGGTGACGTCGGTGATGTGCACGCCGCCGTCGGTGCCGCCGGTGAGGTTCCAGGTGACCCATGAGTCGGTGTTGCCGAAGAGGAGGTCTCCTGCCTCGGCCTTCTCGCGGGCGCCATCGACATTGTCGAGGATCCACTTGATCTTCGTGCCGGAGAAGTAGGTGGCCAGGGGCAGGCCGACCTTCTCCTTGTAACGCTCGACACCGCCGTTTGAGGCAAGCTCATCGACAATGTTCTGTGTGCGGGTGTCCTGCCACACGATGGCGTTGTAGACCGCCTTGCCGGTGGTCTTATCCCACACCACGGCGGTCTCGCGCTGGTTGGTGATGCCGACCGCGGCGATGTCGTGGCGGGTCAGGTTCGCCTTGGACAGGGCGCTGCCGATGACCTCACGGGTGTTGTCCCAGATCTCGGCCGGATCGTGCTCGACCCACCCCGCCTTCGGGAAGATCTGCTCGTGTTCCTTCTGTCCCGAGGAGACGATGTCCCCCTTGTGGTCGAACACGATGGCCCGGCTCGACGTCGTGCCTTGGTCAATAGCGATAACGTACTGCGACATTTCCTACTCCTTTGTTGAGATGATGTCGGATGGTGCCCGGTGCGGACGGCACCGGGCGGGCGGTGACCCTACGCCGGGAGGGCGGGGAACTCGACCAGCTGGACGACCAGGCCGGCGAGGATGCCGCCGATGATGGGGCCGGCCACCGGCACCCAGGCGTAGCCCCAGTCGGAGCCGCCCTTGCCCTTGATGGGGAGAATGGCGTGGGCGATGCGGGGGCCGAGGTCGCGGTTCGGGTTGATGGCGTACCCGGTGGGTCCGCCAAGGGAGGCGCCGATGCCAACGACGAGGAGCGCCACAGCCAGCGGGCCAAGCCCGTTCGGCGTCGAACCGAAGGCGATGATCACGAAGACGAGGACGAAGGTACCGATGATCTCGGTGACGAGGTTCCAGCCGTAGGAGCGGATGGCGGGACCGGTGGAGAAGACACCCAGCTTGTTGGCGGGATCCGGCTCGTCATCGAAGTGCTGCTTGTAGGCCAGCCACGCCACGACGGCGCCGAGGATGGAGCCGATCATCTGTGCGGCGAGGTACCCCAGCGCGTTGCCGAAGTTCTTGTCGACCCCCGAGGCGAAGGACTCGACGTCCCCGTTCACCCACAGGCCCACGGTGACGGCGAAATTCAGGTGGGCACCGGACAGGGCCGCGACGAAGACGCCTGCGAAGACAGCGAGCCCCCAGCCGAAGTTGACCATGAGGAACCCGCCGTTATTGCCCTTTGTCTTTGCCAGGGCGACGTTGGCTACGACACCACAACCGAGCAACAGCAAAATCATGGTGCCGAACGTTTCGGCAACAAATACTTCAAGAGACATCTTTGACTCCTCGTATGTATTTACTTGTGTGCAGGCGCCGCCGCCTGAGCGGCCCCCTTCCCCCGGCAACACCTGCCGTTGGATGGCCCCACCGCCCAAGGGCGGTGGGGCCGATCCCCCGCGGACCTTCCGCTAGGCGATCAAGCTTCGAACCTCGACCCGGTGCGCGTCGGCAAGGACTGCCTCGGCGTGGCGGATCTCGGCGGCCGCGGCCTCCTTGTCCCAGCCCAGCAGCGGTGCGAGCACCGCGGCCAGTTCGGCCAGGAGTTCGGCGGTCACCAGACCGCGGAAGGCAAGCGAGGTGCGGCGGATCAGAATGTCGATCAGATGACCGACCTGCTCGTTGCGCACCATGTACTCCACCTCCCGCGAACTTAGTTCCTTAGTGGAACTGAACACGGAATCTTGTCCCTGCGCAACAAACTCGAGCACGTCGGTGGCACGCGCGCCGTAGCGCGTGAGCAGAACCCCGACGCGTTCCTCGTCGTACCCGGGCCGGACCGCGGCGGCAATCCACTGTTTTTCCGCCTGTTCACCGGCCGGGAAGCCCTTGCCGCCGCCGATGGCGAGGTTGGCCGTGGACGTTTTCCGGGCAGCCCCCAGCACCGCAAGGGTGTCATTGGCGAGGTGCTCGGAAAGCGCCCTGAACGTCGTCCACTTGCCGCCTACGAGGCTCAGCGTGGTCACCTTGCGGCCGCCGCGCTGCTCTTCGCGCTTCTCGATGCGGTAGTCGCGGGACACGAAACCGGGCGAGGTGTCGTCGTGGCGCGGCAGCGGCCGGACGCCGGAAAAACTGTACACAATGTCCTCCCGGCCGACCTGAATGGTGGGGAAGACATGGTGGACCAGGTCGAAGAAGTAGTCGATCTCCTCGTCGGTCGTCACCGCGGGCACGCTCATGTCGGCGTCGACGTCGGTGGTTCCGACCAGCACGCGGTCGCCCATGGGGTAGATCAGCACGATGCGGCCGTCGGTGTGCTCGAAGAAGATCTCACGGCCGTTGGTTGCCTCGAGGAGCGCCTTGGAGTCGAGGACGATGTGGGATCCCTTGGTGCCGCCCATGAAGGAGCTTCCCGCGCCGAGGGCCGCGTTGGTGCCGTCGACCCACGCACCGGTGGCGTTGATGACGACGTCGGCCTCGAAGGTGAACGTGGCGCCGGTGAGTTCATCGCGCAGCAGCACGCCGTCGTCGGAGGCGCCGATGGCGTTGACGTAGTTCGTGGCGCGGGCTGTCGGGTTGGCCAGCTGGCCGTCGCGCAGGACGTCGAGGGTGAGACGTTCGGGGTTGTGAACGGATGCGTCAAAGTAGGTGGCGGTGTACTTCACGTCCGGGCGCAGGTCCGGCATAAGCGCCAGCGACTTCTTCCGGCCGACGAATTTGTGGCGGGGTACCGAGCCGCCGTCGCGGGAGAAGGAGTCATAGAGGCTCAGTCCGACCTTGATCAGGAAGGCGCCGCGCTCGGTGGGCTTTCCCTGCTTGTGGGTGAGGAAGCGCATCGGGGCCGCGAGGATGCCCGAGAAGGTGCTGAAGATGGGGATGGTCGTCTGCAGGGGCTTCACATAGTGGGGCGCGACCCGCAGGAGGCGGTTGCGTTCAACGACGGATTCGCGCACCAGCCTGAACTCCCCGTTTTCGAGGTACCGGATGCCGCCGTGGATCATGTGGGAGGAGGCGCCCGAGGCCCCCTGGGAGTAATCGCCGCGCTCGACCAGGGCGACGTCGACGCCCTGCAGCGCGAGGTCGCGGAAGGTGCCGACGCCGTTGATCCCTCCGCCGATGATGAGCACCGAGGCTCGGGGGCGCTCCTGGAGTTTTTTCACCTCGGTCCGCGGTTCGCTGACATTGCCGGTGGCACTGTTGCTGTCGACGGTATTCATTAAGGCACTACTCCGTAACCGTAAAGATTGCTGCTGATGGGGGACTGCCCGACCTATTCTTTGAAGTTTGGGAATAGCAGTCAACCAGATTGCACAAACGTGCAGAAAGGGGGTGAGAATGGACACGTGCCATCCCGTGATTCCTCCCGACGCCGCCGCACCTCCACCGACAAAGAGGGCGCCGGCCACCGGTCCAGGGACGCCCTCCGTGCGGCCCAGATGTACTACCTGCAGGACCTGACGATGGACGCCATCGCCCGGGAACTGCGGACCTCCCGCTCCACTGTCTCCCGGCTGCTGTCTCTGGCCCGCCAGACCGGCCTGGTGCAGATCTCGGTCAACAACCCCACCGAGCGCGCGCCCGTCCTTGAGCAGCAGATCCGCCGCCGTTTCGGTGTGGAGGCGCACGTGGTACCGGTCGCGGACAGCGTGAGCGACTCCGAGGCACTGGAGCGCGTGGCCATCCAGGCGGCGCGCACCATCAGCCCGCTGATGGACTCCAACGCGATCATCGGCGTCGCCTGGGGCTCCACCCTCAGCGCGGTCAGCCACCACCTGACCCGCAAGGACATCCACGACAGCACGATCGTGCAGCTCAACGGCGCCGGAAACACCCAGACCACCGGCATCACCTATGCCAGTGAGATTTTGCGGCGCTTCGGCCAGGCCTACGGCGCCCGCGTTGAGCAGTTTCCCGTGCCCGCCTTCTTCGACCACGCCGAAACCAAGCGGGCGATGTGGAACGAGCGCAGCGTGCGGCGCATCCTTGACCTCCAGCACCGGATGACGGTGGCGGTCTTCGGCGTCGGCTCGATCGACGCCGGCATCCCCAGCCACGTCTACAGCGGCGGATACCTCGACGACGAGGATCTCGCGCAGCTCGCCGAGGACGAGGTGGTGGGCGATGTGGCCACGATGTTCTTCCGGGAGGACGGCAGCCACCGCGACATCCTGCTCAACCAGCGCAGCACCGGGCCCGACCTCGACCGCCTCCGGGAGGTCCGGCGCCGGATCTGCGTGGTGTCCGGGGAGACGAAGATCAATGGCCTGCGGGGGGCACTGGCCGCGGGCCTCGCCACGGACCTGATCCTCGATGAGGCCTCCGCCCGCCGGCTGGTGCAGCTCGCCGCCGACGAGCAGCCCGGCGCTCCAGCGCGGCTGGCCGGCACGTCCCGCGCCGATCGGTAGAGTCGTTCCATGCAACGAGCCCCCAAAGTTCCCCTGAACAACGGCGTAGAGATCGATGCCGTGGGGTACGGCGTCTACAAGGTGCCCCCCGCCGACACCGCCGACCTCTGCACGCTGGCGCTCGAAGCCGGCTACCGCACCCTCGACACCGCCGCCATGTACGGCAATGAGGCAGGGGTGGGCGAAGCGGTGCGCCGGGCGTTGGCCGGCGGACTGACGCGCAGCGACATCTTCGTCACCACGAAGGTCTTCAACAGGGACCAGGGGTACGACTCGACGCTCCGGGCCTTCGACTCCTCCCTCGAACTCCTCGGCCTCGAGTACCTCGATCTCTACCTCATCCACTGGCCCCTGCCCGAGCGCGGGCTGTACGTCGAGACCTACCGGGCGCTTGAGCAGCTCTACCGGGACGGCAGGGTGCGGGCCATTGGGGTGTCGAACTTCCAGCGGCCCCACCTCGAGCGGCTCCTCGACGAAACCGGGGTGGTGCCTGCGCTGAACCAGATCGAGGTGCACCCCTACCTGCAGCAGCGCGAGCTCCGGGCCTTCCACGCGGAACATGGCATTGCCACCCAGGCATGGAGTCCCCTGGGGCGGGGCCACGTGCTGACCGACCCGGTCATCACTGGTATCGCTTCGGACCTGGACCGCACGCCGGCCCAGGTGATCCTGCGCTGGCACCTCGACGGCGGAAACCTCGTCATCCCCAAGGCGAGCAGCGCCGAGCGGATTCAGGGCAACCTCGACCTCTTCGATTTCATCCTCACCCCGGACCGCCGGGCGGCCCTCGACGGGTTGGAGCGGGGCCACCGGTTCGGCTCCCACCCCGACCGGGTGAACTCGTGAGGCGCCGCGGACCTGATGCCGGGACCGGGCCCGCCGCGGCCGAACCGGCCGCGGCGGCTGCCCCGCGGACCGCACAGGTACGGACAGTGCCCTGGGAGGGAAAGCTCCAGCGGTACTGGGACTTCGCACCGCTCGGGCCCGCCGGCCGGCCGGCCGCCGCCGAGGATGAGGCGGCACCGGTGATGTTCCTGGTTCACGGCTTCCGGGGCGACCACCACGGGCTGCTGCGGATCGTCGAGGGACTGCCCGGCTACCGCGTGATCGTGCCCGACCTGCCCGGCTTCGGTGCCTCGGACGCACTGGCCGGTCCCCACGACGTTTCCGCCTACGTTCGGTTCGTCCGCCACAGCCTGGAGGCGCTGGGACTCGGGCCCTCAACGGTCCTGCTTGGGCACTCCTTCGGTTCGGTCATCGCGGCACGGTTCGCCGCGGACAACCCGGGCCGCACCGCCGCCCTGATCCTGGTTAACCCCATCTGCGAACCCGCCCTCGAGGGATCGAGCCGCCTGGCGTCCCGGGCAGCGGAACTGTATTACGCCGCCGGTGCCCGCCTGCCCGAACGGCCGGGCCTGGCACTCCTGACCAACCCACTGATCGTGCGCGTCATGAGCATCTTCATGGCCAAGACCCGGGACCGGGCGCTGCGCGCGTACATCCACGACCAGCACGCCCGCTACTTCAGCGCCTTCGCGGAGCGCAGGGTGGTCCTCGAGGCCTTTCGGGCCTCGATCGGCGCCACGGTGCGCGACAGCGCCGCCGCCCTGACGGGCCCGGTCCTGCTGATCGCCGCCGAACTTGACGACCTGGGGTCCCTCGAAGGGCAGCGCCGCCTCGCGGCGATGATCCCGGGGTCACGGCTGGAGGTTCTTGCCGGCACCGGACACCTCGTCCACTATGAAAAACCACTCGAAGCAGCGGCCCTGATTACGGCCTTCCTGACGGAGGGCCGGCAGTGAAAATCCTCATCGATGCGCGCTTCACGCGGACCGACCACCACGATGGGATCAGCCGCTACGGGGCAAGCCTGATCGGTGCGGTCGCCAAGCTGGCCGAGGTCACGATGCTCATCAGCGATCCGCGGCAGCTGGCACTGCTTCCCGAGGTGCCCTACGTCCTGGCCAACAGCCCGCTCTCCCCCGCCGAACTCCTGGTGGCCCGCACGGTGAACCGCCTGCGCCCCGACGTTGTCGTCAGTCCCCTGCAGACCATGGGGACCTGGGGCCGGAAGTACCCCCTGATCCTGACCCTTCACGACCTGATCTACTACACCAATCCCGCGCCCCCGCCCTTCCTTCCGCTGCCGGTGCGGGCGCTGTGGCGCCTTTACCACCTGGCCTACTGGCCGCAGCGGCTGCTGCTGAACCGCGCCGACGTCGTGGCGACCATCTCGGAGACCACCGCCTCGCTGATCCGGGAGTACGCCCTGACCCGGCGGCCCGTCCACATTGTCGGAAACGCCCCGCAGGAGGCCGCCGTCGTCCGCGATCCCGCGGTCGAGCCGGAGAAATCCCTCCTCTACATGGGCTCGTTCATGCCCTACAAGAACGTCGAAACGATCCTCGCGGGAATGGCCGGGCTCGGGGAGTACACGCTGCACCTGCTCAGCAGGATCACCAGCGAACGCCGGGCCGAACTTGAGGCACTGGTCCCGGCCGGCGCGACGGTCGTTTTTCACAATGGCGTCAGCGATGAAGAGTACGACCGGCTTCTGGCCACCGCAACGGCGCTGATTACGCTGTCCAAGGCCGAGGGCTACGGGCTGCCGGTGATCGAGGCGATGGCGGCGGGAACCCCGGTGATCGCCAGCGACATCCCAATCTTTCGGGAGGTGGGCGGCGGGGCGGCACTCCTGGTCGACCCGGACGACCCTGCGGCCCTCACCGACGCCGTCCGCTCCTTGGGCTCCGCCGGGCGGTGGGCACGGGCCTCGGCGGACGGACTGGCCCAGGCCGCCACCTACACCTGGGACCGCTCGGCTCGACAGCTGATCGGCGCGGCCGAGGCGGCGATCAAGGAGCACCGAAGCCGCTGAAACGCCGGGCATCTGCGGAGCTGCAATGCCCAGGCCATCCCGGTGCCAGCACGGGCACCGGGACGGCGCTGAGGCTAGCTGTTGCGCTTCAGGCTGCGGATCCGCAGGGCCGCAGCCGCCGGCACGACGATGCCCGCGGCGAGCAGGCCCGCCAGCAGGGCAGTGCCTGCGTTGTCTTCGGGGGTCGAGACCGCGGCGGTCTGGATGTTCAACCCGACGTTGGTCCTGACGGGAGCGGGCGCAGCGGCGGGTGGAGCCGCCGGAGCAAGGACCGGTTGGGGGACCACGACGGGCGGCAGGCCGGTCTGACCCTCACAGGCGGCGAGGAAAGCCTTGAAGTGAGCAAGGAGCGTCGTCATGGTCGCCTCGCTGATGTCGATCCCGGTAAGGGCCACCTCGAACTCGGCGAACGCCTGGTCGAGGACCACCTGGGCCGCTGCGATCTCCGGAGTATCGATTGAGGCCGCAAAGGCCGCCTCGAGGCCGGGAATGGCCTGTTCGGCCAGACCCAAGCGATCCTTGGCGACAGTGACGGCGGCCTCAGCGTCGAGGATCGCCTGGGGGTCCGCGGACTTCACGGCCGCTGCCAGCTTCACCTCCGCGTCCTCAAGAGCCAGCACGGCGGCGTCGACTTCGAGGAAACCGGCTTCCAGGGCCGGCCCGGCTTCCGCCGCAGCGACCTCGACCAGTGCGGAATAGGCCCCCTCTGCCTGCGCGATGGCAGCGGAAGCCGCTTCGAGCCGCGCCACCGACCCCGCGGTGATTCCCGCCCCGGCCAGCGCCGAGTTGAAGACGCCCGCAGCCGTTAGGCATCCGGCGTCGCCCGGCGCGGCCGTGGCCGCCGGTGCGCCGAAGAAAAGCCCTCCGGTCAAGACGGCGGCCGCGGAGCCCGCTGCGGCCCATTTCCTTGAAGTCATCACTGTTTTTTCTCCTGAAGCCGGAAATGCCCCGCGGGCCGACCCCGCGGTGCCAGCGTGCGGCACCCTCCATTCGGCGCCGCCAAAAACGGGCGTTGCAAAGCCCGCCGACGCCGATCGAAAGAGTGGCCACCGGTCTTGATGCGCAAGGACTCAAAGAGAACTGGGAATCGTCTGAGTTTCACCCGGAAGACCGCTGTGCGTCCAAAAGTACAGAAGGCCCGCCAATATAGCAATTGCGTCCAGTCCCACCCGTAACGGCGCCTGTTTCCCGTCCTTTTCCCGGCCGAGGAATTGAGCAGATCCATTCCCCCGGGCATCCCGCAGGAGGGCATGGACCGGGCCGCGCCCGGGATCAGCCCGTGCGGGGAGTGCCGGCAAGGAACTGCACGGGCGGTTCCTGGCCGGGCCAGGTGCCCAGCAGCGCGTTTGGTCCCTGCATGCGCCCGGAGAGGTCGGGCACCCGGAACAGGATGAGGTCGAATTCCCGTCCGGGGACATGGGTTTTCATCCCTGCTCCGCCGACGTCGGGGGCGCCGGAATCCGCCACGGGCAGGCCGCGGAGTACGGTGACGCTGGCGGACAGCGGGGACGGCTCAAGGCGGCCGTCGGCGTCGACGAACTCATCCGCTTGGCCGGGGCCGCCGAGCAGCGCCGCCGACACCACTGCGCTGTAGACCGGGTCGACGCAGGCGTCGTAGACCCACCGCTGCCCCAGGACCGAATGGTCCATGGCACCGACGAAGCCTGACTCCGCTCCGGCGAGGGGTGACGAGCGGTAGGTCAGGGGAACCTGAACCACCTCCCGGCCGGTGGTGATGAGGAGGGTTTCCACGCCGACCTCGCCGTCCGGGTCGTCGAACCGGAACGAGGCGACCTTCTGCAGGTCGGTGACACTGTTGTTCCTCCACCAGGGCTGGGCGGGCAGCCAGTCGGCGAGGAGTTCCAATTTGGTCGGGCGCAGCGTTGCTCTGTGAAGGATGGCCATATTCGTTAGCCTAGGGAAATCCGAGGAGAAATACAGGACTCCAGCCGGCCGGTTTCCATGGAAAACCGACTTTCCCTATGCGGTATTCCTGCTTTCGGGAAGGCAAAGCCGGGCTGCGTTCCCGCGGATATCTCCCCGGCGTCGATCCACTGCCGCGTTCCTCCCTCGATGTCCGGGTCGGACCCGCAGGGCCCGGCGGCACGTCGGTTACCTCAGAATGCTCTCGATGGCGGCCGCGGCAGCCGAGACGCGGACGCCGATCTGCTCAGCCGGCACCTCGCTGCTCAGGTAGACAACCGCGAGGGCGGCGGGAAGCTGCCCCTGGACGCGGATCGGGGCCCCGATCGAGCTGACGCCGGGAATCACTTCGTCCCGGCTGTAGGCGAAGCCGGTACGCGCCGCCGTCCGGGACTCCTTCCGGTAGGGCTCCCCGGGCGCCAGTTCCTCCCACTGCTCCTCGGTCAGAGCCGACTGGATCGCGATGCCCGGTGCACCCGCAGTGAAGGAATGCCGGGTGCCCGGCCGCTGCACGAGTGCTCCTTCGCCGTGGGGCGGTTCGACGGCCACCAGGGTGACGCACTGGCGGCGGTCCCACACGGCGATGAAGGCGCTCATCTGCAGGGAGGCCGACAGGGCCGTCAGCTCGGGCAGGGCCGCGCTCTGCAGCTTCCGCGCCACCCCCCTGGCCAAGGCCGCCAGCCCCGGCCCGGACCGGAACCGTCCACCGTCGTCCCGGAACACAAGGGAGTGGTCCTCGAGGGTGCGCAGAATCCGGTAGGCAATGGAGCGGTGGACCCCCAGGCAGCCGGCGATCTCGGCAACGGTCATGCCGGAGGTGGAATCGGCAAGCACTTCGAGAACCCGAATGCCGCGCGCGAGGGTCTGGGAGGTGGACGACGCCGCGGCCTTCGGGGCGGTAACGCCCGGGGACACCGCCGGCTCCCGGATGACCATCCGGCTCACGCGCTCCCGACCGGGCGGGCCAGGAGCTGGGGTGCGAAGAACGCGGCCAGCTCCGCGGTGGCCGCCAACGGTAGAACGTTCGCCACGTACTGGTCCGGGCGGACGACGACGACCGCACCGGCCCGGTCGATGCCCCGCAGGTCGAAGATGTCCGCTGCCGGGTCCGTCGCGTAGACCTTTTCGTAGTTGGTGAGCCGGAACGGCCCCACCGGGGGCCGAAAGACGCCCGGCACGTCCCCGATGTCGATCCGGGTGTGCTTCTGCTGGTGGATGACCACGACGTCGAACCACGCGTCGGGGTCGAGGCCCTGCGGGGTGGCCGCGAGCGGGGACTCCGCCGCATTGGCCATCCAGTCGGCGAGCGCCGCCACGCCGGATTCGGCCCCGGGCGCGGCCGTGTCGGCGAAGACGTAGATCCGCCAGCGGCCGTCAGCGGTCGCCTGGTGGCCGAGGTGCAGGGGAACGCCGTCGCACACCCGCACGACGGGCGCGGATTTGAACCGCTTGCCGATCGGAAATCCGGAAGCGATGTGCTGGTGGACGGGTTCGGCGACCAGGAGAGACGGCGAGTATTGGGTCATGAAGCCCATTGGGAATTCGCCGGTGCGCACATAGAAGTCCTCAAGCTCGGACGGGTCCTCAAACTCCTCCGGTTTCTTGGCCATGAGCGTCGACCACTCCTTGTCGAACTCGATGAGATTCTTCGCCACGACCTGACGCTCCGCGGAATAGGTCGACAGCAGGGCCTCGGGGCTGCGCCCCTCCAGCACGTGCCCGAGCTTCCAGCCGAGATTGAATCCGTCCTGCATCGATACGTTCATGCCCTGGCCGGCCTTGGCGCTGTGTGTGTGGCATGCGTCCCCGGTGATGAAGACCCGCGGCGTGCGGAGTCCCACCTCGTCGGGGAGGACGTCGTCGAACCGGTCGCTGAGACGGTGGCCCACTTCGTACACGCTGTGCCACGCGACGTGGCGGACATCGAGCGTGTAGGGGCTGAGGATCGTGTTGGCCTTGGCGATGATCTGCTCGAGGGTGGTCCGGCGCACGGCGCCGTTGTCGTCCGGCGGGACCTCGCCCAGATCGACGTACATGCGGAACAGATGCCCGCCCTCTCGCGGAATAAGCAGGATGCTGCCGCCCCCACCCGACTGGATCGCGCACTTGAGGCGGATGTCGGGGAAGTCGGTGACCGCGAGCGCGTCCATGACACCCCAGGCATGCCGGGCCTGGTCGCCGGCCAGTGTGCAGCCGATGGCCCGGCGCACCCGGCTGCGGGCACCGTCTGCGCCGACCACGTACTTCGCCCGCACGGTCCGTGGAGTGCCCGCCAGCTCCCCCGCGGTGTGCGTCAGCGTCACCTTCACCGGGTACTCCCCGTCGCCCGTCACCTCAAGGTCTTCGAACTCGAAGCCGTAGTCCGGGGTCATTCGAGTCGGCGAGTTCCTCATGAACTCCGCGAAGTAGTCGAGCACGCGCGCCTGATTGACGATGAGGTGGGGGAACTCGCTGATCACCGTCGGGTCGTCTTCGGGCCGGGCGGTGCGGATGATGCGAGCCGGGTCGGCGGGGTCCGGCTTCCAGAACGCCATCTCGACGATGCGGTACGCCTCCTCGGTGATCCGCTGGGCGAAGCCGAAGGCCTGGAAGGTCTCGACGCTGCGTGCCTGGATGCCGTCGGCCTGGCCGATGGCGAGCCGGGCGTCCCGCCGCTCCACGATCCGGGTGGTGATGCCGGGAAACTGGGACAGTTGGGCGGCGGTGATCATGCCGGCGGGGCCGGAGCCCACAATCAGCACGTCGACCTGATCGGGAAGTTCTTCGGGGCGGTCGATGCCGGTGCCGGCCGCGGGCTGGATGCGGGGGTCCCCCGAGACGTATCCGTGGTGGTGGAACTGCACGGGCTTCCTCACTTCGTTGTGGTGAATGTCCGATTATCGAACGCCTCGTTCGACTATCGTACGGCTGATGCTACTGCCGGGCCGGTGGGCGGACAAGGGCCCGGTTCTACCGGCACGCCCGGGGTCCGGACGCCGGCCCCGGGCCTTGACCCTGCCGATTCTGAGGGACGGGAACAGACGCACCCCTTGACGCGCCCTTCGACTCCTCCTACGCTTCGTATACGATTTCGTACTTCCCTGAGGAGCGCCCCCTGGAACTGGCCACCGAATCCACCCTGGCCGCGGCCCGCAAGGTCATTGCCGTGCACCTGAACTATCCGAGCCGGGCCGCCCAGCGGGGACGCAGGCCGGAGCAGCCTTCCTACTTCCTGAAGCCGCCGTCCTCCCTGGCGCTCAGCGGATCCCCGGTAGAACGCCCGGCCGGCTGTGACCTCCTCGGTTTCGAGGGCGAGATCGCGCTGATCATCGGGAGCCCGGCACGCCGCGTCGGCATCGACGCCGCCTGGAACCATGTCGGCTGGGTCACCGCCAGCAACGACCTGGGCGTCTACGACCTGCGGTACGCGGACAAGGGCTCCAACCTGCGCTCCAAGGGAGGCGACGGGTTCACCCCAATCGGCCCCGGCCTCATTCCTGCGGACTCGGTCGATCCGGCCTCCCTGCGCATCCGCACCTGGCACAACGGTGCCCTGGTCCAGGACGACACCACCGCGGACCTGCTCTTTCCCTTCGCGCGGCTCATCGCCGACCTGTCCCAGCTGTTGACCCTCGAGCCGGGCGACATCATCCTCACCGGCACCCCCGCGGGGGCCTCGGTCGCCGCGCCCGGCGACGTCGTCGAGGTCGAAGTCTCAGACGCCCGGACGGCGGACGGGAGCACCGGGCCGACCTCCGGACGGCTGCTCACCCGCGTCGAGCAGGGATCGGTTTCCTTCGCGGACTTCGGTGCTCTCCCCCGAGCCGATGACCTCCAGCGGGAGGAAGCATATGGCTCCCGCGAAGCCGCCGGCCTGCCGGCACCGGAACCGGTCCTCACCCCGGCGTTGAAGGCAGCCCTCGAAAGCGTCTCCACGGCTACCCTGTCCTCACAGCTCCGCAGGCGCGGCCTCAACAATGTCAGCATCGACGGTCTCACCTCCACCCGCCCCCGGCGGCGGATTGTGGGGCTGGCCCGCACCCTGCGGTACGTGCCCAACCGGGAGGATCTCTTCGCGGGCCATGGCGGAGGCTACAACGCGCAGAAGCGGGCCATCGACTCCGTCAACGAGGGCGAGGTCCTGGTGATGGAGGCGCGCGGGGAAAAGGGAACGGGCACCGTCGGCGACATCCTGGCCCTCCGCGCTCAGGTCCGGGGCGCCGCGGCGATCATCACCGACGGCGGGGTCCGGGATGTCTCCGCCGTGGCCGCCCTGGACATGCCTACCTACTACGCGAATCCCCATCCCGCCGTCCTCGGCCGCCGGCACATCCCGTGGGACACCGACATCACCATCGCCTGCGGCGGCGCCACGGTCCAGCCCGGCGACATCATCGTCGCGGACGCTGACGGCATCCTGGTGATCCCCCCGGCGCTCGCCGGGGAACTGGCCGACGATTCAATCGCCCAGGAGCGCGAGGAGGCGTTCATCGCCGAAATGGTCGAACAGGGCCACAGCGTCGACGGGCTCTACCCCCTGAACGCCGCCTGGCGCGCCCGGTATGACCAGTGGGCGGCCGAGCGTGGCTGAAACCGTTCCTGCGGCGCCCGCCGGCAGCAAGTCAGAGCAGGCCTACGCGCTCATCAAGGCCCGCATCGTCGAGGGCACCTACTCCCCGGGACACCGGCTGGTGCTCGCGCGGATCGCCGGGGACCTGGGGGTGAGCGTTGTGCCGATCCGCGAAGCGATCCGCCGGCTCGAGGCCGAAGGCCTGGTGACCTTCGAGCGCAATATTGGTGCCACCGTGGCGGGAATCGACCCCACCGAGTACCTCTACACGATGCAGACCCTCAGCATCGTCGAGGGCGCGGCCACCGCCTTGTCTTCACCCCTGCTCGGGGCCGCTGACATCACCCGGGCCCGGGGCGTGAACGAGGAGATGCGCACCTGCCTGAAGGACTTCGACCCGGTACGCTTTACCCGGCTCAACCAGGAGTTCCACAGCGTCCTCTTCGAACGCTGCCCCAACCCGCACATCCTCGACCTGGTGCACCGCGGCTGGAACCGGCTGGCCTCCCTGCGCTCCTCGACCTTCCGCTTCGTTCCCGGCCGCGCCACCGAGTCCGTCGATGAGCACGAAGCGCTGCTGAGGCTCATCGAGTCGCAAGCCGGTGCCGACGCCATCGAGAAGGCCGCCCGCCTCCACCGCAGTGCCACCCTTGACGCCTACCTCGCGCAGTCCTCTGCCGCCGATTCCAGTTAGGAACCCCAATGACGACCTCCAGCAGCACAGCACTCGGCCGGCACGTCCCGGAAGGGCTGCCCTCGCATATCCAGCACTACATCGGCGGTGAGTTCGTCGACTCGCTCGGCGGGCAGACCTTCGACGTTCTGGACCCGGTGTCCAACAGCACCTACGCCACCGCGGCCGCTGGCCAGCAGGAGGACGTCGACCGGGCCGTCACCGCCGCCCGGAAGGCCTTCCTCGACGGCCCGTGGCCGACGATGAAGCCCCGCGAACGCGCCCGGGTCCTCAACCGGATCGCCGACGCGGTCGAGGCGCAGGAAGCGCGCCTCGCCGAACTCGAAACCTTCGACACCGGGCTGCCGATCACCCAGGCCAAGGGACAGGCACTGCGCGCAGCGGAGAACTTCCGATTCTTCGCCGACCTCGTCGTGGCACAGTTCGACGACGCCATGAAGGTTCCCGGTTCCCAGCTCAACTACGTGAACCGGAAACCGATCGGCGTAGCCGGCCTCATCACCCCCTGGAACACCCCCTTCATGCTCGAATCCTGGAAGCTCGCACCGGCCCTGGCCACCGGGAACACGGTCGTCCTCAAACCGGCCGAGTTCACGCCGCTCTCGGCCTCACTCTGGGCGCAGATCTTTCGGGACGCAGGGCTGCCCGACGGGGTGTTCAACCTCGTCAACGGCCTCGGCGAGGAGGCCGGGGACGCGCTCGTGAAACACCCGGACGTTCCGCTGATCTCCTTCACCGGTGAGACCACGACCGGGCAGACGATCTTCCGCAACGCAGCCGCCAACCTCAAGGGCCTGTCCATGGAACTCGGCGGCAAGAGCCCCTGCGTCGTCTTCGCCGACGCCGACCTCGATGCCGCCATCGACTCGGCGCTCTTCGGCGTCTTTTCACTCAACGGCGAGCGCTGCACGGCAGGGTCGCGCATCCTCGTCGAACGCCCGGTCTACGAAGAGTTCTGCGGGAAGTTCGCCGCCCGCGCAAGGAACATCGTCGTAGGCGATCCACACGACCCGAAGACCGAGGTCGGCGCCCTGGTCCACCCCGTGCACTTCGAGAAGGTCGCCTCCTACGTGGAGGTCGGCAAGACCGAGGGCCGGCTGCTGGCCGGCGGCGGGCGCCCCGAGCACCTGCCGGAGGGCAACTACATCGCCCCCACAGTCTTCGCCGACGTGTCCCCCGAGGCACGGATCTTCCAGGAGGAGATCTTCGGCCCGGTGGTCGCGATCACCCCCTTCGACACCGACGCCGAGGCCCTGGAGCTCGCGAACAACACCCGGTACGGGCTCGCCGCCTACATCTGGACACAGGACCTCACCCGGGCGCATACCTTCTCCCAGAACGTCGAGGCCGGCATGGTGTGGCTCAACAGCCACAACGTGCGCGACCTGCGCACCCCCTTCGGCGGGGTGAAGGCCTCCGGGCTGGGCCACGAGGGCGGCTACCGCTCCATCGACTTCTACACCGACCAGCAGGCGGTCCACATCAGCCTCGGCACCGTCCACACCCCAAAATTCGGAAACATCGAGGCCTCCGCAGCCAACGAAGGCTGAACCCGGAACCTTCCGCACCTCCCTCACCTGCTCGAAGAAGAGAGAACCTCAATGACCGACTTCGTCCCCACCCCCACCCTCCCGGCGCCCGACATTGTCCGCTGCGCCTACATGGAGATCGTTGTCACCGACCTCGCGCGGTCCCGGGAGTTCTACGTCGGCGTCCTCGGCCTCCACGTCACCGAGGAGGACGAGAGCACCATCTACCTGCGCTCCCTCGAGGAGTTCATCCACCACAACCTCGTCCTGCGGCAGGGGCCGGTGGCGGCCGTCGCCGCCTTCGCCTACCGCGTGAAGTCCCCTGCCGAGGTGGACGCCGCGGAGGCCTACTACAAGGAGCTTGGCTGCCGCACCGAGCGCCGGACCGAAGGGTTCACCAAGGGCATCGGCGACTCCGTCCGCGTCGAGGACCCTCTGGGCTTTCCGTACGAATTCTTCTACGAGACCGAGCACGTCGAACGCCTGACCCAGCGGTACGACCTCTACTCCGCCGGTGAGCTCGTCCGCCTCGACCACTTCAACCAGGTCACCCCCGACGTCCCCCGCGGCCGGAAGTACCTTGAAGACCTTGGCTTCCGCGTCTCCGAAGACATCCAGGACTCCAACGGCGTCACCTACGCCGCCTGGCTGCACCGTAAGCAGACGGTCCACGACACCGCCCTGACCGGCGGCGACGGCCCGCGCATGCACCACGTTGCCTTCGCCACCCACGAGAAGCACAACATCATCCAGATCTGCGACAAGATGGGCGCCCTGCGGATCAGCGACCGGATCGAACGCGGGCCCGGCCGGCACGGGGTCTCCAACGCGTTCTACCTGTACATCCTGGACCCGGACGGGCACCGGATCGAGATCTACACCCAGGACTACTACACGGGCGACCCCGACAACCCCACGGTGACCTGGGACGTCCACGACAACCAGCGCCGCGACTGGTGGGGCAACCCTGTCGTCCCCAGCTGGTACACCGAGGCCTCCCTCGTGCTCGACCTCGACGGCAACCCCCAGCCCGTCATCGCGCGCACCGACGCCTCCGAGATGGCCGTCACGGTGGGCGCCGACGGCTTTTCCTACACCCGCCAGCCCGGCGGGGAGGATAAGGGATTCAAGGTCGGCGCCCAGCTCTGACCCCGACGCCCGCCCGCGGGCGCTTCCCCTTCCTGCTGCTGAACGGAGCACCGTATGCTGAATCCCGCCGCCATTGAATCGATCGCCGACGAACTGCTGGAGGCCGGACGCTCCCGCACCCCGGTTCCCCTGCTCACCGCCCGCTACCCCGCCATGACCGTCGAGGATTCCTACGCCGTCCAGCGCCTGTGGCGGCAGCGCAGCGAGGACGCCGGCCGCCGGCTCGTGGGCCGGAAAATCGGCCTCACGTCGAGGGCGATGCAGGCGGCCACGGGCATCACCGAGCCCGACTACGGCGCGATCTTCGATGACATGGTTTTCGAATCCGGGTGCTCGGTGCAGTGGAACCGGTACACCCGTCCCCGGGTCGAGGTGGAGCTCGCTTTCGTGCTCAAGACCGACCTCGCCGGACCGGGCTGCACGATGATCGACGTCCTGAACGCCACCGACTACGTCGTGCCTGCCCTGGAGATCCTCGATTCGCGGATCGAAATGGAGGGACGCACCATCGTCGACACCATCGCCGACAACGCCGCGATGGGCGCCATGGTGCTCGGCGGCAATCCGGTGCGTCCGGACGCGGTCGACCTGCGCTGGGTGGCCGCCATCCTCTACAAGAACCAGACCGTCGAGGAGACGGGAGTGGCCGCCGGGGTCCTGAACCATCCCGCCGCCGGGGTGCACTGGCTCGCCAACAAGATCGCCGCCCATGGCGAGGGCATGAGGGCCGGCGATACCATCCTCGCCGGCTCCTTCACCCGGCCGCTCTGGGTGGATCCCGGAGACACAATCCACGCCGACTACGGACCCCTGGGGAGCATCACATGCCGTTTCGACTAGCCCCCGACGCCACCTTCCGGGAAGCGCTGGCCGCCGCGGACCGCCCACTGGCCGGAATGTGGGTCTGCTCCGGCAGCCCCCTGGTGGCCGAGATCTGCGCCGGCTCCGGCCTCGACTGGCTGCTGGTGGACGCCGAACACAGCCCCAACGGCCTCGAATCCATCCTCGCCCAGCTTCAGGCCGTCAACGGGTACCCCGTCACCACCCTGGTCCGCCCGCCGGCCAACGACACGGTGCTCATCAAGCAGTACCTGGATCTCGGCGTGCAGAACCTGCTCGTGCCGATGGTGAACACAGCCGCCGAGGCCGCGGCGGCCGTGGCCGCGACCCGTTACCCGCCGCACGGGGTGCGCGGGGTGGGTTCGGCCCTGGCCCGGGCCGCCCGTTGGAACCGGATCCCCGACTACCTGGCGCGTGCGGGCGAAACCATCAGCGTCACCGTCCAGATCGAGTCAACGGCCGCGGTCGACGCCGTCGAGGACATCCTCGCCGTGGACGGGGTCGACTCGATCTTCCTCGGCCCGTCGGACCTCGCCGCATCGATGGGCCTCCTCGGAGAACAGGAACACCCCGACGTGCGCGATGCCGTCGAAAGGTGCCTTCGCGCCGCCCGCGCCGCGGGCACTCCTGCCGGCGTCAACGCCTTCCGGCCCGACGCGGCGCGCGGCTACCTCGAGGCAGGGGCCTCCTTTATCCTGGTCGGGGCCGACGTCGCCCTCTTGGCCCGCGGATCCGAGGCCCTGGCCGCCGAGTACACCGCGGGCGGCTCCACGGGCGGCGCCCCGGCTGGCTACTGAAGCCGTCAGCAGTCACTCCTGCCGGGCGCGTTCAGCCAGCTGGACGGCGGTGGCAGCCAAGGATCAGAAGGACTCCCACCGCAGTCCCAGAATACCTAACCCCCGGGACCACCAAAGCGATCCCCTCAAGGGCGCCGCCCGCTCGTGGCACGAACAACCCGAGGGACGCAGAACCTGCCCCGGAGTGTGCCCCGTTCGATCCATGAAAACACCAACACCGCCGGCTCCCCCATCGACCACTCCCCGAATCCACGCCCGGGTGTTTCCGCCCCCGCTGTAACGGCGCGCCTCGAGAGTCTAGGTGCCGACCGGGGCTTCGCAGGGATCGACCGGCCCGCCCCCCGGCGGGCCGGTCGCTGTCCCGGTTAGTAGGAGCCGGTGGTAAAGGTCCAGCTCGAGCCGGCCGACGGGTTGCCCGCCAGGTCCCGGATGCCCGTGGTGCCACCGGTGAGCGTGACGGTGTACCGCGTGTTCGCCGCGAGAGTCGCCCCGGGATTGAGGATCCACTGGTTCGTGGTGCCGTTCCGTGCGACGGCCGCCGACACCGCCGCGCCGGTCGCCGTGTTCGTCAGTCGGAAGGTGGTGGTCCCTGCGCCCTGGACCGGCTCGCTGAAGGTTGACGCGACGTTGGCGCTTCGGCTGACTCCCACCGCGTTGATGGCGGGGGTGCGCCCGGTGACGGTGGGAGCCGGTCCGGTGGTGAAAGACCACCCCGTCGTCGCCAGCGGATTACCGGCCGCATCCCGAATGGCCGAGGGACCGCCAAGAAGGGTGGCGGTGTACCTCCGGTCGGCCGCCAGGGGCGACGCAGGATCGAGCACAGCGGTGCGGGTGGTGGAGTTGTAGGTCACCGCCGCGGGAAGAACGGCGCCTCCCGCATCCTTGAGTACGAACGTCGAGGTGCCCGCGCCCTGGACGGCCTCGCTGAAGGTGGCCGTCACATTGCCCGAGCCGGCAACGCTGAGGGCGTTGGTTCCGGGGGTGCGGCCGGTGACGGTGGGCGCGGCGGCATCGGGGGCCGCGGTGCCCGGCGCCGCGTACAGCAGCCGGTTGGGCGTGCCGGCGGTGGCGCCGGTGATGACGCCGGGAGTCGAACCGCCGGTCAGTGAGGCCGATACCTGGGCGGGCGTGAGTGCGGGATTCTGCGAAAGGAGCACGGCCGCGGCGCCGGCGGCATGCGGAGCCGCCATCGAGGTCCCGGAGAGCGAGGCGGAGCCGGTCGTCGAGGAGTGCGAGGCGGAGGTGATGGCCACTCCCGGTGCGTACAAGTCGACGCAGGTGCCGTAATTGGAGAAGTAGGCCTGGGCGTCCGTACGGTCACTGGCGGCGATGGTCAGGGCAGCCGGGACCCGCGCCGGGGACGCGCCGCAGGCATCCACCGCGGAATTCCCTGCGGCCACGACCGCCGTCACACCGTCATTGATGACTCCCTGCAGCGCCGCATCGACGGTCGTGCTGGTCCCTCCGCCGAGGCTGAGGTTGGCCACCGCTGCGGCGCCTGCCGGATGGTGGGCCGCGACCCAGTCAAGTCCCGCCACCACGTCGGAGGTGTAACCGGACCCGGCACAGTCAAGCACCCGCACCGGGACAATGGTTGCGGCCTTGGCGACACCATAGGTGGCCCCGGCGACGGTCCCGGCGACGTGGGTCCCGTGTCCGTTGCAGTCCCCGGCGCCCGGCCCGTCCGGCACGGCGCTCCACCCGGGTGCGACGCGGGTGCCGAAGTCGGTGTGCGAGCCCAGCACGCCGGTATCGATCACATAGGCGCTCACGCCCGCGCCGGTTGTGGGAGTCGAATAGGTTCCGGACAGCGGAAGGGCCCGCTGGTCGATCCGGTCGAGGCCCCACGGCGCGGAGTACTGCGTTCCGGAGATGCCAACCGGTGCGTCGACCTCCACCGCGGCGACCCCGGCCTTCCGTTCGAGAGCGGCGGCCTGGCCCGGGGTTGCGGTCACGACGGCGGCCCGCACCGCGGCCGAGAAGGTGCGTCCGACGCCGATCCCACGCGAGCGCAGCTCCCGCGCCTGCGCGGCGACGTCGGCACCGGGGACAAACTGGACAAGGTACCGGGCCTGGGCGCCGTCCCGCTCGGCGTGGGTGGTGCCGGCCGGGGCGGCCGGCGCGGGGACCCCGGGCAGGGCCTGGGCCGACGCGGTCGTTGACAGCAGGACCGGGACCACCAGGGCAGCGGTCAGCACGGAACGAAGTGGGGCAAGGATGCGCAAGGGGTCTCCATCGGGTACCGGTAGGCGCAGCGGGCTGCGCGGGGTGAGGGGGTGCTGTTGTCCCGGTCCGCTGCCGGGCCAGCCGTCCGAGGGGCGCTGCCCGGCGTCGGTCGGGTGGGATGCGGGTCCGGAACCGGTGCGGGGCGACCGGGTTGCAGTGCCACCCTGTTCCGGACCATGCTCCGGTGGCTCTGCCGCTGTGTCTCAATTGGTGACACATTGCTCATTCTTCACAACTGACCCACAGAAGGCTACGGAGCGGCGAACAACTCTGTCTACTATTTTTTGGATGCCGGATCCGGGCTGGACGTCAGGCCGGCCGACGGGCCTGCCGGTGGGCGGATCTTCCGCCGCCCGCCCGTATCGGGCGTGGCAGACTTGAGGAATGCGCACCTACTCCACGGACCGCCTGGCACTGCGGAACTGGACGGAGGAGGACGCCGGCTTCGTCCTCGACCTCTACTCGCGGATTGAGGTCCAGCGCTTCATCGGCCGAAGCCCGCACCTCATGGTGGACCCGGCGGAGGCACACGAGCGGCTCGAGGCCTGGCGGCGCCGGGACGACGGGGTGCACGGGATCTGGGCGGTGGAGGTGGATGAAACCCGGCGGCTGGCCGGGGTGCTCCTGCTCAAGCCGATCCCGCTGTCCGCCGGAGTATCGGATCCGGCCGGGGAGACCGAAATCGGCTGGCATTTCCACCCGGACTTCTGGGGCCGGGGCTACGCAGCCGAGGCCGCGTCCGCCGTGCTGCAGCATGGCTTCGCGCAGGGTCTGGAGCGGGTCGTCGCGGTCACCCATCTCCAAAACCGGCGCTCGCAGCGGGTGTGCGAGAGGATCGGAATGCGGCACCTCGGGGTGTCCACGAGATACTACGACACCGCCTGCGAACTCTTCGCTGCCCCCGCCTGACGGATAAGATTGAGGCTTTCATGCCAAAGCAGTCAATGGAAAAGGACCTCATGACTTACCTTGCCAATAGCGTTGAGCCGCTGGACTTCCCGATCCCCGACGGAGCCGATGCTGAAGTTGTGGCAGCCGTGACCGGGCTCTACACGGACGGGATCATCGCCCGGAAGGGCGCCTTCTCCCGCGAGTGGGCGCAGCGGATGGCCGAAGACATCGACGTCGCCTTCAAGGAGGCCCTCTCCCGGCCGGGCGGCGCCGTCGGCCGTGGGCCGAACCGCCACTACGTGGAAATCCACCCTGAACAGATGAGCGGGTGGCTTGAGCTTGTCGACCACCCCTGGGTGCGGATGGTCTGCGGGTCCGTGCTCGGCCCGGATTACCAGTTCGTCGAGCTCGGCTTCGACATTCCCGGGGCCGGCGCGGTCAACCAGCCGTGGCACCGGGACTTCCCCATGCCCGAGGAGACCCGGGTGGGCGGGCGCCTGACCTCCCTGGCCTTCAACCTCACGGCAGTGGACACCGAGGAGGACATGGGGCCCTTCGAGGTGGCCCCCACCACCCAGTGGGATCTGCCGGAAGGGTTCGATCACGAAATGTTCCCCCCGAAGTCGGCCTACGGCCGCTACGAGGCGCTGGCCCAGCGCAAGTACCCGAAGATGGGTGACATCTCCGCCCGCTCGGCGCTGACCATCCACCGGGGGACCCAGAACTTCTCGCAGAAGTCACGGCCGGTCCTGGTGCTCGGAGTGGACGCCCCCGGTGCGGGCAACGCCGAGCACCACGATATGGCCGTCACCCGGAAGTTCTACGACTCGCTCCCCGAGCGTGTCCGGAACCACCTGAGCTGCCCGATCGTGGACGAGCTGACGCCGATCACCCAGAAGCACTCAATCGAGGGCCTGATGATGGGCGATGCCTAGGCGCCGGCGCGCCTGAGCCGAACCGGCGGCGGCCCGCCGCCGGTCTGTCGGACAAAATCCCGGCGGGATCCGCAGGCAGCGGGCCCCGCCGGGCCGCGGAAGGAAAGGTGCCAGGTGGGAACGGGACGGGAACGGGTGGAGGCCGACGCGGCCGCGCGCGGCATTTCCATTGAATTCGTTGAGCGCACGCACGCCGCCGAGCTCGGGCTCGACCGGGCCGACTTCGTGAAATCGATGCTGGTCAAACGCCACGACGGCACCTTCCTCTTCGCGTTGGTCCCCCTGGAGCGGCAGATCGCCTGGCCGAAGCTCCGGGCGGTGGTGGGCGTCAACAAGCTCCTGCTCCCCGACGCCTCGGTTGCGCTGGCCATGACCGGGTACGAACGCGGCACCATCACCCCGCTCGGCAGCACTCGGGCCTGGCCCGTGTTCGCCGACGAACGGATCGCCGGCCGCCGGATCGGCATGGGCAGCGGCGAACACGGTGTCGGGGCCGTGGTGGACGCCGACCAGCTCATTGCAGGGCTGCAGGCCACGGTCGCCGACATCTCGGCCTGAGGCGGGCGCCCATGGGCGCCGGACCGGCCCGTGCTACAGCAGGTCGAGGGCGTCGCAGCGGATGGACACCGGCTCGGTGGTACGGCGGGCCGAAAGCACCGCGCGGCGGGTGCGCAGCGCACCGACGGCCTGGGCGGCTCCACGGTAGTTGAAGAACAGAAGCAGCCGGCTCGCTCCCTCGCCGGCGAGGTGGCCCGGGTCCCGCTCGGCGGCCCGCCACGGCGGCGGCGGTGCCGGAACCGGTCCGACGGTGCGCAGGAACAGGTCAGGGTCGAGTCCCTCCATGAAGGCAGCCAGTGCCTCCCGGCTTCCGGTCAGGGCCGCGTAGCGGACCGCCGGTGGAAGGCCGAGTTCCTGGCGCAGCGCCACCTCGCGGGCTGCCGCCCCCATCGGATCCCAGCGCACGAGCTGCCCCACGGTCGTGTCGTCATCGGCCGAAACGACCACCAGGCCGCCCTCGCCCGCCGGCCGGGCCAGCGCGGCCGCCGAGAACCAGCGCCGGAGGGTGTCCTCCCCGGCCCGCATCGACTCCCTGCTGAGCATGGCCGTGCCGTCAAGCAGGATGACCGCCGCGTAGCCGCGCTCGGCGATTGGCTCGGCGCCGGGGGTGGCGATGACCACCGCCGGGGTGTCCGGCACGGTGTCGACGATGTGCTCGCCGGCGGAGGAGACGACGGCGGTTCCGGGGAAGGCCCGACCCAGCTCCTCGGCGGTGCGGGTGGCGCCGACCACGGTGGCCCGGATCGCGGTGCCCCCGCAGGTGCGGCAGTGCCAGTTCGGGTCCGGACGCCCGCACCACCGGCAGCCCAGAATGCCGCCGCGGCTCTGCTGGGCCAACGGACCGGTGCAGTGGCGGCAGCGGGCCGGCTGCCGGCAGGTGGCGCAGGCGGTGGCCGGAGAGAACCCGGTGCGGGCCACCTGAAGCAGCACCGGGCCCCGGGTGAGCCCGTCCTGGGCCGCCCGCCAGGCCACCGAGGGAATCCGTGCCTGCGCGGCGAGGGGGTCGCGTTCGAGCTGGAAGGCGTCGGTGGCGTGCTGGACGCGCGGGACCCGGCGGCGGATCTCGGAGCGCTCGGCGTGGATGGACCGCGCCCAACCCGTCTCAACGAGGCGGTGCGCCTCGGCGCTACGGGAGACCGAGGCGATCAACGCCGCCGTCCCCTCCTGTTCGGCGCGCAGCAGCAGCACCTCGCGGGCGTGCTGGTAGGGCGCGCGCTGCTCGAAGTGAAGGTCGTCGCCGTCATCCCACAGCACGACCAGTCCCAGGTCCCGCACCGGCGCATAGGCCGCCGACCGGGTGCCGACGGCCACCCGGGCCTGCCCGTGCAGCAGGCGCAGGAAACTTCGGTAGCGCGGCGTCGGGCCGTCCTCCGCGGTCATGCGGGCCACGGCCTCCTCGCCCAGCCGGCGCACCAGGGCCGCCTCCACCCGGGCGAGGTCGCGCTGGTCGGGAACGACGACGACGGCGCCCCTGCCGCTGGTGACCACCGCGGCCACCGCGTCGGTGAGCTCCTCCGGCCAGGACTGCGGCCCGTACCCACCGACCGTTGTGAGCACCGCACGCGGGGACTCCCCGGCCGCAAGGTGCAGCAGGAACGCCTCACCGTGCACGTACCGGCTGTAGCTCCCCGAGCCGGCGGAGCGGGCGGGAACCACCGCGGGCAGCTGCACCGGTCCCGCGGCCGGGGCCGGCACACCGTCGAACTCCTTCTCGACGCGCGCCGCCCGCGGAGGCACCGCCGCCCGCAGGACGTCGCTGACCGTCCCGGCGAAGCGCGCGGCCACGGCCCGGGCCAGCTCCAGGACGGCGGGGGTGAGGACCGGGTGGGAGGAGACCACCTTCGCCAGGGGAAGCAGGGTGGCCTTGGCCTCCGAGGACGGGATGCGGCCGGCGATGTACCCGGTGTGCTCCCGCCCGGCGAAGCGGACCTTCACGCGGGCGCCGGGCACCGCCTCGCCGTCGAGTTCCTCCGGGACGTAGTAGTCGAAGACCCGGTCGAGGTGTGGCAGCGGGGATTCAAGGATCACCTGCGCCACCGGGTTGGTCTTCGCCGCGCCGGGGCTGCCCGAGGGCAGGCGCGGCGCGCCGAAGCCATGGAGCAGTGACAACTGCCCGCCGTCGGCGCCCGTGCTGGTGGTCATAGGGAGATTATGCCGCCGATCAGGCGTTGAAGTAGCTCCGCAGCTTGTCGACGCGGTCGGTCAGCTCCCAGTTGAACCCCTCGTCCTCGCGGCCGAAGTGCCCGTGGGCCGCGGTCTTCTGGTAGATCGGCCGCTTCAGGTCGAGGGCGTTGATGATGCCGAGCGGGCGCAGGTCGAAGATCTCCCGGATCGCCCTGCCGATCGCCAGGGGGTCGACCGTCTCGGTGCCGAAGGTCTCGACGTAGATCCCGACCGGATGCGCCATGCCAATGGCGTAGGCGACCTGGATTTCGGCCCGGCGGGCCAGTCCTGCGGCCACGACGTTCTTGGCGACCCAGCGCATGGCGTAGGCGGCGGAGCGGTCGACCTTGGAGGGGTCCTTGCCGCTGAAGGCTCCCCCTCCGTGGCGGGCGCTTCCGCCGTAGGTGTCGACGATGATCTTCCGGCCGGTCAGGCCGGCATCCCCGACCGGACCGCCGATAACGAAGGCCCCGCCCGGGTTGAGGATGTGACGCACGGAGGAGGCGTCGAGGTCCGAGGTCTCGAGGACCGGGTTGATGACGTGGGTGACGAGGTCCGCGCGCAGTTCGTCGAGGGAGACCTCGGCGGCGTGCTGGGAGGAGATGACCACGGAGTCGACCGAGACCGGGGTGTCGCCGTCGTAGCCGATGGTGACCTGGGTCTTGCCGTCGGGCCGCAGGTAGGGAAGCGTGCCGTCCTTGCGCACGGCCGTGAGCTGCTCCGAGAGCCGGTGCGCCAGCCAGATCGGCGCAGGCATGAGCACGGGGGTTTCGTCGCTGGCGTAGCCGAACATGATGCCCTGGTCGCCGGCGCCCTGGGCGTCGTACGGGTCGAGGCCTTTTCCTTCACGCACCTCGAGCGAGTGGAAGACTCCGGAGGCGATCTCCGGGGACTGCTGGCCGATGGAGACCGAGACGCCGCACCGGGCGCCGTCAAAGCCGTTGGCCGAGGAGTCGTAGCCGATTCCGAGGATGGTGTTGCGCACGATCTCGGGGATTTCAACGTACGCCTCGGTGGTGACCTCGCCCGCGACGTGGACCAGGCCGGTGGTGACCAGGGTTTCCACGGCCACCCGGGCGTCGGGGTCCGCCTGGAGCATGGCGTCGAGGATGGCGTCGCTGATCTGGTCGCAGATCTTGTCTGGATGGCCCTCGGTGACCGATTCGGAGCTGAAAAGCCGCAGCGCGGCGGGATTGGGGCTGGCAGGATTCACGTGCTCACTCTACTTGGTTCGGGTACGTAAGGTGCGGGCGGCGTAACAGGGAACTGCGCTGGTTCAGGGGTTCAGCGCCGCCGCGGCGCGGGCGAGGACCGCCTCGGCGACCTCGCGTTTACTGCCCTCGACCGGCAGCGGCTCGCTGCCGTCGGCCGCCAGGATGAGCGCGGCGCTGGTGTCGGAGCCGAAGACGAGGTCCCGGCCCACCACGTTGAGGACCAGCAGGTCGCAGCCCTTGCGTTTGAGTTTCAGCTGGGCGTGCGTCAGCGGGTCGGCGTCCGGGTCGCCGGTCTCGGCGGCGAACCCCACGATCACCGCGGGGCCTCCCGTGTCGGCGCGCCGCAGCACGCTTTCGGCGAGGATGTCGGGGTTGCGCACCAGCTGCAGGACGGGCTCGGCGGCGTCGTCGGTCTTCTTGATCTTCGACTCCGCCACCTGGGCCGGGCGGAAGTCGGCCACGGCGGCCGCCATGATGAGCACGTCGGACTCCGCGAGGGAGGCCAGGACGGCGCTGCGCAGCTCGAGGGCGGTTTCGACGCGGGTCAGACGCACCCCGGCAGGGGCCGGCACCTCGACAGCGGCGGCGATGAGGTTCACCGACGCGCCGGCGGCCAGGGCCGCCTCGGCGAGGGCCATCCCCTGCTTGCCGGAGGACCGGTTGCCGAGGAAGCGTACCGGGTCGAGCGGCTCGCGGGTTCCGCCGGCGGTGATGGTGACGGTGCGTCCGGCCAGCGGCCCGGCGGCGGCACCGGTGCGGCCGCGGTGGAAGGCGAGGGCTGCGGTGAAGATGTCGGCGGGCTCGGGAAGCCGACCGGGTCCGGAGTCGGTCCCGGTCAGGCGGCCGGTGGCGGGCTCCATCACGTGGACCCCGCGGGAGCGCAGGAGGTCGACGTTCGCGGTGGTCGCGGGGTGCCGCCACATCTCCGTGTGCATCGCCGGGGCCATAAACACCGGCCCGGAGGCCATCAGCAGTGTGCCGGTGAGCAGGTCGTTGGCGAGACCGGCGGCGGCGCGCGCGAGGATGTCCGCGGTGGCCGGGGCGACGACGATCAGGTCCGCCTCGTGCCCGAGCCGGACGTGGTTGACCTTCTCCACGTCGTCGAAGACGCTGTTGCTCACGGTGCGCCCGGAGAGGGCCTCCCAGGTCGCGGCGCCGACAAACTTGGTGGCGTTGTCGGTCGGGATGACCGTGACTTCGTGGCCTGCCTCGGTAAAGAGGCGGAGGAGGGATGCGGCCTTATACGCCGCGATCCCTCCTCCAACGCCGAGGACTACCCTCACGTTCGGATCCTGCCCGTCGGGGCCGTTACTCGGCCTGCTCCATGGGGGCGGCGACGAGCATTCCCTCGTCGATTTCGCGCAGGGCGATGGACAGCGGCTTCTCGTTCAGCCGGGTGTCGACCAGGGGGCCGACGTACTCGAAGAGGCCTTCGTGGAGCTGGGAGTAGTAGGCGTTGATCTGGCGGGCGCGCTTGGCACCGTAGATGACCAGGGCGTACTTCGAGTCCGATGCCTCAAGGAGCGAATCGATCGGCGGGTTGATGATGCCTTCGGGCTGTGTTGACACGAAATATCTCCAAAAAATAGGCGTTACTTGAGCTGTTACTTATTCATGGCCTGCGCTTTAGCGCTGCAGGGGGCGCAGTCCCATCAGCGAAACAAGCTCGTCAGCCGCGTGTTCGACACTGTCATTGACCACGGTGTGGTCAAACTCCGGTTCGGCGGCAAGCTCCAGTTTAGCTGTTTCCAGCCGATGCTGCTGTTCCTCGGTGCTTTCGGTGCCGCGGCCGATCAGCCGGCGGACCAGTTCCTCCCAGGTGGGCGGGGCCAGAAAGACGAAATTGGCCTCCGGCATCGTCTCCTTGACCTGCCGGGCACCCTGCAGGTCGATCTCCAGGAGCACGCACCTGCCCTCGTCCATGGCCTCCTGAACGGTGCTGCGCAGGGTGCCGTACCGGTTGCGTCCGTGCACCACGGCCCATTCGAGCAGCTGGCCGTCGGCGACGAGGGCGTCGAACTCCTCCGGAGAGACAAAGAAGTAGTGGATCCCGTGGACCTCGCCGGGGCGCGGGGGCCGGGTGGTGGCCGACACCGAGAGCCACACGTCGGGATAGTTGTCCCGGATGTAGGTGGAGACGGTTCCCTTGCCCACGGCCGTTGGCCCGGCCAGTACTGTCAGCCGCGGCTTCGACACGTAGTTCCTCACTTCCTGGCGGAGCCAGGGTTCGAATCGTTCAAATGGTCAATGAGCGCTTTGCGCTGGTGGATTCCCAGCCCGCGCACGCGGCGGGTGGGGGCAATGCCGACGGCGCTCATGATGGCCGCCGCCCGTACGTCGCCCACGCCTGGCAGGGCCTTGAGCAGGTCGAGGACCTTCAGCCGCCCCACAGCCTCGTCATCGGCGCTGCTCTCGATGACTTCCGCTACTGAGACTTTACCTGCTTTGAGGCTTGACTTGATTTCGGCGCGTGCTGCCCGCGCGGCGGTGGCCTTCTTCCGTGCCTGAGTTCGTTCGACGTCCGTCAAAGGCTTCAGGCTCACAAGTGCTCCCTGCATTGGACGGCCCCGGTGAAATGCCGGTCACCGCTGGTCTTGGAGAATGGGCTGGATCTGAACCTATCCTCTCGATCGGCCCAAAATCAATCCACTGCCGGGAGCGGATCGAGTTCCCGGCGGGCGGACCGCGCGGCCTCCCGAAGCCGTGCCGGATCCGGCCCCGCTGCAAGGACCGCCCGGCTCGAGGTCGGCAGCACCAGGGGGCGGGCGGCTCCGAAGCTCGCCTCGAGTTCGCGGGCGCCCGCACCCTGCGCTCCCACACCGGGAGCCAGGATGGGCCCGTTCAGCGCACCGAGGTCAAGGCCCAGGGACGTCACCGCGGATCCGACGGTGGCGCCGATGACCAGGCCCACGGACCCGGGGGCTCCGGCCTCCGCCGCTGCACGGTTCTCCGCCGCGGCGGCCCTCACGATCCTCAGGGCGACCGATTCGGCGCCGCCGGCGTGCTGCACCGAAGCTCCCTCGGGGTTGGAAGTGAGGGCCAGGACGAACACGCCCCGCCCGGTGGCCGCGGCCAGGTCGAGGGCCGGGCGCAGCGACTCGAAGCCCAGGTACGGGTTAAGCGTGACGGCGTCCGCCGCGAGCGGCGCGCCGTCGCCCAGCCAGGCCTCGGCGTAGGCGGTCATCGTCGAGCCGATGTCGCCCCGTTTGGCGTCGGCGATCGTCAGCACGTCCGCCTCTGCCGCCCGGGCCAGCAGCATCTCGAGCACGGCCAGGCCCTTCGAGCCGTGCCGTTCGTACAGGGCCACCTGCGGCTTCAGTGCCGCCGCCTCGGGCCCGAGGACCTCCAGTGCCGCCAGGGAGAACCGCTCAAGGCCCGCCGGGCTGTCCGGCAGATCCCAGGCCGCCAGCAGGGCCGGGTGCGGGTCGATCCCGATGCACAGGCCGCCGCGGCGCCGCCGGGCGGCCGCAAGGCGCACCCCGAACGGTTCGCGGGGCGCGCCGGCGGGCCGGGTGCCGGTGCTAGGAGGCATGCTGGGCCTCCGTGGAGGCACGCAGGTTCGCCGCGTGCTCCTGAAGGCTCGTCACCGACCATTCGAAGGAACGCATGGCCTCAATGGCCTGCACGGCGGCTCCCACCTCGGGGATGGTGGTGACGACGGGGAGCCCGTAGGAGGTTGCCGCCGCCCGGATCTCGTACCCGTCGCCGCGGGCCTGCCCTCCGGAGGGGGTGTTGATGATCATGTCAATGCCGCCGCTGGTGATCAGGTCGACGACGGTGCCCGTGCCGTCGGCCCCTGCGCCCTCGGCGACCTTCCGCACCGTGGTGGCGCTGATGCCGTTGCGCCGGAGCACATCGGCGGTGCCGCCGGTGGAGACGATCTGGAAGCCCAGGTCGACGAGGCGCTTGACGGGCAGGATGATCGAGCGCTTGTCCCGGTTGGCCACGGAGACGAAGACCTTGCCCGAGATCGGCAGGGCCGCGTTCGCCGCGGCCTGGCTCTTGGCGAAGGCGGTGTCGAAGTACCGGTCGATGCCCATGACCTCGCCGGTGGAGCGCATTTCCGGGCCGAGCAGCGAGTCGACGACGACACCTTCGGGGGTCCGGAACCGGCTGAAGGGCAGCACGGCTTCCTTGACCGACACCGGGGCGTCGAAGGGCAGGGACCCGCCGTCGCCCTGCTGCGGCAGCAGCCGGTGGTCGTTGCGCAGTTCTGCGATGCTGACTCCGACCCCGATCAGGGCCGCCGCCTTGGCGAGCTGCACGCCGGTGGCCTTGGAGACGAACGGCACGGTGCGGGAGGCACGCGGGTTCGCCTCGAGGACGTAGAGGATGTCGGAGGCCAGGGCGAACTGGATGTTGATCAGCCCGCGCACCCCCACCCCCTCGGCGATGGCCAGCGTGGCCGTCCGGACCCGCTCGAGGACGTCGGCGCCCAGGGTGATCGGCGGCAGCACGCAGGCGGAGTCACCGGAGTGGATGCCGGCCTCCTCGATGTGCTCCATGATCCCGCCCAGGTACATCTCGGTGCCGTCGTAGAGGGCGTCGACGTCGATCTCGATGGCGTCTTCGAGGAACCGGTCGATCAGCACAGGGTGGTCGGCGGTGATCTCGGTGGCGTTGGCGATGTAGCGCGAGAGGTTCGGCTCGTCGTACACGATCTCCATGCCGCGTCCGCCCAGCACGTAGGAGGGGCGCACCAGGACGGGGTAGCCGATTTCGTCGGCGATCTTCTTGGAGTCCTCGAAGGAGACGGCGGTGCCGTTCTTCGGGGCGATCAGCCCGCCGGCGTCGAGCACCCGGCTGAAGGCCCCGCGGTGCTCGGCGAGGTCGATGGCCTCCGGGGAGGTCCCCAGGATGGGGATGCCGGCGTCGGCCAGTTCCTGCGCGAGCTTCAGCGGCGTCTGCCCGCCCAGCTGGACGAAGACCCCCATCACTCCCCCGGTCCGCTGCTCCGCGGCGATCACCTCGAGGACGTCCTCGAGGGTGAGCGGCTCAAAGTAGAGGCGGGTGGAAATGTCGTAGTCGGTCGAGACCGTCTCGGGGTTGCAGTTGATCATCACCGTCTCGTACCCGGCCTGCCGCAGCGCCATGGAGGCGTGCACGCAGGAGTAGTCGAACTCGATGCCCTGCCCGATCCGGTTCGGTCCGGAGCCCAGGATGATCACCGAGGGCTGGGCGTGGTCGGCCACCTCGTCCTCCTCGTCGTAGGAGGAGTAGTGGTACGGGGTGTAGGCGGCGAACTCGGCGGCGCACGTGTCGACGGTCTTGAAGACCGGGCGCACGCCGAGCGCGTGCCGGACCCCGCGCACCACGGCGTCGGGGATGGAGCGCAGGGCGCCGATCTGTTCGTCGGAGAAGCCGTGGCGCTTGGCGAGGCGGAGCATGTCCTCGCTCAGGTTCCCGGCCGTCCGCACCTGCTCGGCGGTCTCGTTGAGCAGGACCAGCTGGTCCAGGAACCACGGGTCGATGCCGGTGGCCTCGTGCAGGTCTTCGATGCTCGCCCCGCCGAGCAGGGCGCGCTGGACCTGGGAAAGCCGTTCCGTCGTGGGGCGCTTCGCCGCCTCGATGAGGCCGGGGACCTCCTCGGCGGGCACCGGGGCGAATGACAGCTGGGATCCCTTCTGCTCAAGGGAGCGCAGGGCCTTCTGCAGCGCCTCGGTGAAGTTACGTCCCATGGCCATGGCCTCGCCGACCGACTTCATGGTGGTCGTCAGCGTGGTGTCGGCGGCGGGGAACTTCTCGAAGGCGAAGCGCGGAACCTTCACCACCACGTAGTCCAGGGTCGGCTCGAAGGATGCCGGCGTCTTCTGCGTGATGTCGTTCGGGATCTCATCGAGGGTGTAGCCGAGGGAGAGCTTGGTGGCGATCTTCGCGATGGCGAAGCCGGTGGCCTTGGAGGCCAGCGCGGAGGAGCGCGAGACGCGGGGGTTCATCTCGATCACGACGACGCGGCCGGTGGAGGGTTCGATGGCGAACTGGATATTGCACCCGCCGGTGTCCACGCCCACCTCGCGGATGACGGCAATGGAGATGTCACGCAGCCGCTGGTACTCGCGGTCGGTCAGGGTGAGGGCGGGGGCGACGGTGATGGAGTCACCGGTGTGGACCCCCACCGGGTCGAAGTTCTCGATGGAGCAGACCACAACGACGTTGTCGTTCTTGTCCCGCATCATCTCGAGCTCGTACTCCTTCCAGCCCAGGATGCTCTCTTCGAGCAGGACCTCGCTGGTGGGGCTGTACTGAAGGCCCTGCCCGACGATCCGGCGCAGGTCGGCCTCGGTGTAGGCAAGGCCGGAGCCGAGGCCGCCCATGGTGAAGGAGGGCCGCACCACCATGGGGTAGCCGAGGTCGCCGGCGGCCGCCAGGGCCTCGTCCAGGGTGTGGACGATGACTGAGCGGGCCGATTCGGCGCCGCAGCGCTCGACGACGCCCTTGAACTTCTCCCGGTCCTCGCCCAGCTCGATGGCGGCGATATTGGCGCCGATGAGCTCAACGCCGAACTTCTCCAGGATGCCGTTCTTGTCCAGGGCGATGGCGGTGTTCAGCGCGGTCTGCCCGCCGAGGGTGGGAAGGAGCGCGTCCGGGCGTTCCTTTTCGATGATCTTGGCGACCACCTCGGGGGTGATGGGTTCAACGTAGGTGGCGTCGGCGAATTCGGGGTCGGTCATGATGGTGGCCGGGTTCGAGTTGACGAGGATGACCCTCAGGCCCTCCTCCTTGAGCACGCGCAGCGCCTGGGTGCCCGAGTAGTCGAATTCGGCGGCCTGCCCGATCACGATGGGGCCGGAGCCGATGACCAGGACGCTCTTGAGGTCGGTTCTGCGGGGCATCAGTTCTCTTCCTGGGGGGTGCTCGGGGCGGTGCTGTCGGGGCTGGCCTGCTGCGCGCCGTGAGCGGCGCCCATCAGGTCGATGAAGCGGTCGAACAGGTAGGCGGAGTCGTGGGGGCCGGCCGCCGCTTCGGGGTGGTACTGGACGGAGAAGGCGGGAAGGTCGAGGCACGCGAGCCCCTCGACCACCGAGTCGTTGAGGCTGATGTGGCTGACTTCGACGCGGCCGAAGCCGCCGTGCGGCGCCTCGACGGGGCCCTCGAGCGGTGCGTCGACCGCGAACCCGTGGTTCTGGGAGGTGATTTCGACCCGGCCGGTCCGCCGGTCAAGGACGGGCTGATTGATGCCGCGGTGGCCGTAGCGCAGCTTGTAGGTGCCGAAGCCCAGAGCCCTGCCGAGGATCTGGTTGCCGAAGCAGATGCCGAAGAACGGGATCCGCCGCTCCAGGACCCGCCGCAGCAGCTCGACCTGCACGTCAGCCGTCGCCGGGTCCCCGGGACCGTTGGACATGAACACGCCGTCCGGACCCGCCGCCGTGAGGTCCTCGAAGGAGGTGTCGGCGGGGAAGACGACGGTGCGCACCCCGCGCTGGGCGAAGTGCCGGGGAGTCATGGTCTTGATCCCGAGGTCCAGGGCGGCGACGGTGAACCGGGGCTCGCCGTCCCACCCGTGGTCGGCCGGTTCGACGGTGTACACCGCCTCGGCGCTCACCTCCTCCGCGAGGCGCGCCCCGGCCATCGACTGCTGCGCCTGGACCTGTTCCAGCAGCTGCGCCGCGGGCAGGGCGGCGGCGGCGCCGGAGAAAATGCCGGCCTTCATGGCGCCGCGCTCACGCAGGTGGCGGGTGACGGCGCGGGTGTCAACGCCCTCGATCCCCACGACGCCCTGGTCGCGGAGCTGGGCGTCGAGGCTCAGTTCGGAGCGCCAGTTGGACGGGCGGCGGGCCGCATCGCGCACGATGTAGCCGGCCACCCAGATGCGCCGTGACTCGGCGTCGTCGGCGTTCACCCCGGTGTTGCCGATGTGCGGTGCTGTCTGCACCACGAGCTGGCGGGCGTAGGAGGGGTCGGTGATGGTCTCCTGGTAGCCGGTCATGCCGGTGGCGAACACCGCCTCACCGAGGGCCGTGCCCTCGGCGCCGTAGCTGCGGCCGCGGAAGGACCTGCCGTCTTCAAGGACGAGCACCGCCGCTGCCGGGGACGTGGGGGGTTGGTTCACTGGGGGTTCCTGCCTTCGGGATCAATCGGGGAATCGTTCGACGGTGGGGTGGCTGGGGTGAGGGCGGCGACCGCCGCGAGAAGCTGTGCCTTGTCGGTGGCGTGGCGGGTGCGGAAGCCGGTGTCGACGCCTTCGCCGTTGAGCCGCCAGGAAAGGACGACCAGGCCGTTCTTTTCAACGAACTTGCCGGTCATGCCCGACTCGAGGCGCACTCCGGTGAGGGCATTCCGCGGCACGTACACGTCCGGGGCGCCCCGGCGGGCCAGCAGGACGCCGTCGGGGTGCACCGTGGCGACCGCCTCGGAGCGCACCCCCAGGCCGTGGACGGCGAGGCGGTCGAGCCAGTCCCCCGCGGTGGTCGTGGCCACGTACTGGCCTTCGGTCCGGTACAGCTCCGGGCCGGGGTCGGCCGGGGCGGCCGGCGGGGCGGGCACCGCGGCCTGCCGGCGCAGCCGGTTGCGCCAGCCCACGGCCATTAGGGCGAAGACGGCGCCGACAATCAAAACGGTGAGGCTGAGCGGGCCTAGCCAGTCCACGCGGTTTCCTTTGCAGCCGGGGTGAGCGGCGCGTTGAGGGCGCCGTCGAGGACGGTGGGGTGGCCGCGGTAGAACGTCGCCTGGACCCGGCCGGGAAGCTCAATCCCGGCGAAAGGACTGTTGCGTCCCATCGTTGCCATTTTATTCGGATCGACGGTCCACCGCGCGGCCGGGTCGACCAGGACGACGTTGGCCGGCTCCCCTTCGGTCAGCGGCCTGCCCTGGTGGGCGAGCCGCCCGATCTCGGCCGGCCGGGTGGAGGTGACGCGGGCGAAACCCTCCCAGTCGAGCAGGCCGGTCTCGACCATGGTGTGCTGCACCACGGACAGGGCGGTCTCAAGACCGGTCATGCCCATGGCCGCCTGCGCCCACTCGCATTCCTTGTGCTCGCTGGGGTGCGGGGCGTGGTCGGTTCCGACGGCGTCGATGGTGCCGTCGGCGAGGGCCTCCCGCAGTGCCTGCACGTCATCGGCGGTGCGCAGGGGCGGGTTCACTTTGTAGACGGGGTTGTAGCTGCGCACGAGGTCGTCGGTGAGCAGCAGGTGGTGCGGGGTGACCTCGGCGGTGACACGGATGCCGCGGGCCTTGGCCCAGCGCAGGATCTCGACGGACCCGGCGGTGGAGACGTGGCAGACGTGCAGCCGCGAGTTTACGTGCTGGGCCAGGAGCACGTCGCGGGCGATGATGCTCTCCTCGGCGACGGCCGGCCACCCGGTCAGGCCCAGGACGGCGGAGACCTCGCCCTCGTTCATCTGCGCCCCCTCGGTGAGCCGGGGCTCCTGGGCGTGCTGGGCGATCACCCCGTCGAAGGCCTTCACGTACTCGAGGGCACGGCGCATTAGAACGGGGTCCGAGACGCAGATGCCGTCGTCGGAAAAGACGCGCACTCGAGCGCGGGATTCGGCCATGGCGCCGAGTTCGGCCATCCGCTCCCCCGCCAGACCGACGGTGACGGCGCCGACCGGGCGGACCTCCACCCAGCCCGCGCGCTGCCCGAGGCTGTACACCTGTTCGACGACGCCGGCAGTGTCGGCCACCGGCGAGCTGTTGGCCATGGCGTGAACCGCGGTGAACCCGCCCAGTGCGGCGGCACGGGATCCGGTCTCGACCGTTTCCGCGTCCTCGCGGCCGGGCTCGCGCAGGTGGGTGTGGAGGTCCACCATGCCGGGAAGGGCGATCAGCCCGTCGGCGTCGATGACGCGGGTTCCGGGTTCCGGGGCGGCGCCGGCACCAACCCGCACGATGCGTCCGTTCCGGATCAGCAGGTCCTGGCGGGATCCGCCCAGCGGGGAGGCGCCCCGGATCAGGTACCCGTTTCCGGGTGTCGGTTCTGCGCCGGTCATACTGCGGGCTCCTTCGTGGGGGAAAGTGCGGGGTTGGCGCGCACGGTCGGCGCGGCCGGGTCGTCGTGGGTGCCGCCGGCAAGCAGCAGGTACAGCGCGGCCATGCGCACCGAGACGCCGTTGCGCACCTGGGCCAGCACGGTGGAGCGGACCGAGTCCGCCGCGGCGGCCGAAATCTCCAGACCCCGGTTCATGGGTCCGGGATGCATGATGACCGTGTCGCCGAGGCCCAGGGTGTCGAGCGCCGCGAGGCGGGCGTCGTCGAACCCCCAGCGCCGGGAGTACTCCCGGGTGGAGGGGAAGAAGGCGGCGTTCATCCGCTCGGCCTGCAGCCGGAGCATCATCACGGCGTCGGGCCGGTCGGCGAGCGCCTCGTCCAGGTTGTACCGCACGGTGCAGGGCCAGGTGTCGACCCCCACGGGGAGCAGGGTGGGCGGACCCACCAGGGTGACCTCGGCGCCGAGGGTCTTCAGCAGCCACACATTGGAGCGGGCGACGCGCGAGTGGAGGATGTCCCCCACGATCAGGACCCGCATGCCGGCGAGGTCGCTGCCGGGAGAGCCGGTGCCGGCCACCTTCGCCCAGTGGCGGCGGAGCGTGAAGGCGTCGAGCAGCGCCTGGGTGGGGTGCTCGTGGGTGCCGTCGCCGGCGTTGAGGACCGCCGCGTCAATCCAGCCGGATGCGGCCAGGCGGGCGGGGGCGCCGGAGGCGGGATGGCGGATGACGACGGCGTCGGCGCTCATCGCCTCAAGCGTCTGGGCGGTGTCCTTGAGTGATTCGCCCTTGGAGACCGAGGAGCCCTTGGCGGCGAAGTTGATGACGTCCGCGGAGAGCCGCTTGGCGGCGGCCTCGAAGGAGATCCGGGTCCTCGTCGAGTCCTCGTAGAACAGGTTCACCACGGTGCGCCCGCGCAGGGCGGGCAGCTTCTTGATTTCGCGCTCGCCCACCGCCGCCATCTCCTCCGCGGTGTCGAGCAGGCGCAGCGCGTCGGGCAGGGCGAGGTCATGGGTGGAGAGGAGGTGCTTCATGCGCCGCCCTCGATGACCACTTCGTTCACGGGACGACCACCGGCGGTGTCAATCTCCTCGAGGTGGACCCGGACCCGTTCCGCCGAGGAGGTCGGGAGGTTCTTGCCCACGTGGTCGGCGCGGATCGGAAGCTCCCGGTGCCCGCGGTCCACCAGGACGGCGAGCCGCACGATGCGGGGCCGGCCCAGGTCGGCCAGCGCGTCAAGGGCGGCGCGGATGGTCCGCCCGGAGTACAGGACGTCGTCGACGAGGACCACGACCTTCTCGTCGATCCCCGTCGGCGGGAGCTGGGTGGCCCGCGGCGGGCGGGTGGGATTGCGCTGCAGGTCGTCCCGGTACATGGTGACATCGAGCTGACCGGTGATGGCGCGGGGGTCAACGGACGGATCGACGGCGCCGATGCGGCGGGCGAGGCGCTGGGCCAGCGGGAAACCCCTGCGGGGAATGCCGAGGAGGACCAGGTCCTGGGAGCCTTTGTTGGCTTCGAGGATCTCGTGGGCGATGCGGGTGAGCGCGCGGTCTATATCGGCTTCGGCGAGAACAACGCGCGGTGCGGCTCCGGCATGCGGTGCGGGCACGGTCATATCACGCTTCCTCCTTCCCCGCCTCACAGGACGGCATTTAAAGGTTGGCTGCGTTCTCAAAAGTATCACAGGACTCACGGCGAATAGTCTGGGCGTATGTCGCTTTACGATCCGTCCGGTTCGGCCCGCCCCGGCCATCAGGGGCTTTCCTGGTGGGAGGCCTCAACCCAGCGCTCGGCACCGCCGGCGCCCCAGTGGAACGGGCTCGCTCCCCCGCCTCCGGTATGGGACCGGCCCGTGAAGCGCGGAGCCGGCGCCCTCAACGTCGTGCTGCTGCTCGTCACCGCCCTGGTGCTCGCGGCGCTCGTCTGGTTCCTGTCGCAGTCCCTTGGCACGACGGCACTGGTGTTGTGCGCGGTGCTGGCACTGGTGCCGCTGGGCATCTGTGCCCTCGGCATCGGCTGGATCGACCGCTGGGATCCGGAGCCCCGCGGCGCATTGCTGTTCGCCTTCCTGTGGGGTGCGGGGATCTCCGTGGTCGTGACGCTGCTGCTGGGAAACTACGTCCTCGGCCTGCTCAGCGTGGCCCTTGACTCAACCTCGACCGACGTCATCGGCCCGGTCCTGCAGGCCCCGGTCGTCGAGGAATTCGCCAAGGGACTCGGGGTGCTGATCCTCGTCTACTCCCGGCGCAGCCACTTCGACGGCCCGGTGGACGGCATCGTCTATGCCGGCACCATCGCCGCGGGGTTCGCCTTCACCGAGAACATCCTCTACTTCAGTTCGGCCATCCTTGAGTCGGGAACCCTGGGTGCGGTCGTCGGCGTGTTCGTGCTGCGCGGGCTGTTCTCGCCGTTCGCCCACGTGATGTTCACCGCCGCCCTGGGCTTCGTGGTGGGGCGGGCGGTCAGCCGGGGCGGCGGCCCGGCCCGGGTGCTGCCGGCCTTCCTCCTGGGCCTGGTCCCCGCGATCGCCGGGCACATGCTTTGGAACGGGGGGACGGTGCTGCTGTTCGATGACTTCTTCTCCTTCTACCTGCTCGTCCAGGTCCCGCTGTTCTGCGTGGCGATCGTCGCGGTGGTGCTGATCCGGCGGGCGGAGCGCCGACTGACCGAATCCCGGCTCGGTGACTATGTCGACGCCGGCTGGTTCACCTCCCAGGAGGTGTCGATGCTCGCCACCGGTCCGGGGCGGGCGCAGGCCCTCGCCTGGGCTGGCTCCTTCGGCGCCCGCAGCGAGATGAAGGCCTTCATCCGCGCCGCTACCCGCCTCGCCTTTGCCCGTCAGCAGATGGTCAACGGCCGGCCACGGACCGCGCAGGCCGCAGAGGAACGCGCACTCCTGGACTCGGCGACCCACCACCGGTCGCGGCTCTTCGCACTGGCCTCGGCACGCCCCTGAGCCCGGGCCGGGCCCGCCCCGGACAGGATCGGTCCTTTCGGCCCTAGTGCGCCACTGTGCGGGTGGTTAGCATGCTGAACATGCGTTCAGCCGGCGCCTTCGTTCGAGCTGACCGCCCGGAGGACCGGACGGCCAGGGCACGTCTCCGCGACGCCGCGGTCCGGCTGTTCGGACGCGACGGCTTCCGGGTGGGACTGCGCGCCATTGCCCGGGAGACCGGGGTGAGCCCGGCTCTGGTCCTTCACCACTTCGGCTCGAAGGACGGCCTCCGGGAAGCCTGCGACGGCTATGTCCTCGAGCAGATCCGCTCCTACAAGAGCCAGGCAACGGGCGGGCCGGCGGCGGTCGAGGGCCTGATCGGCCTGGCCACCGTCGAGGAGTCCGCCCACCTCCTGGCCTACGCCATCCGCTGCCTTCAGGAGGGCGGATCCGCTGCCGGGTCCTTCCTCGACCACTTCGCCGAGGAGGTGGAGGGGTGGCTCGCCGAAGGGGTGGCAGCGGGCACCATCCGCCCCTCCCGGGACGAGAAGGCACGGGCCCGCTGCCTGGCCCTGCAGGGGTTCGGCGCGGTGCTGCTCGATCTCAGCGTGCACCCGCCGCAGGACCCCCATGACTTTTCCTCGATCCTGCGCGGGTACCTTGAACGCCACGCATCGCCGACCCTCGAACTCTTCTCCCAGGGGCTTACCACCGACCGTTCCATGCTCGACACCTACCTGATGTACGTTCCGGACCCTCCGCAGGAAGAATCCCCCCGCTGACCCCGGCCCTTCCATCAGGAGCACCCCGTGAACCCCGTCATTGACGTGCAGAAACTGAGCAAGAACTTCGGTGCCGTCCGGGCACTCGACGAACTGGACCTGCGGCTTGAGGCCGGAGAGGTCCACGGCTTCCTCGGCCCCAACGGAGCCGGCAAGTCCACCACCATCCGGATCCTGCTTGGCGCGGCAAAGGCCGACTCCGGGACTGCGAGGCTCTTCGGGGAGGACCCGTGGACGGAGGCGGTCCGGCTCCACCGCAGGCTTTCCTACGTTCCCGGGGACGTGAACCTGTGGCCGAAGATCACCGGAGGCGAGGCGATCGACCTCCTCGTAAGCCTGCGCGGCGGCGCAGACAGCAGGCGCCGCAGCGACCTCCTTGAGCGTTTCGATCTCGACCCGAGCAAGAAAACCCGGACCTACTCCAAGGGAAACCGCCAGAAGGTCGCACTCGTCGCGGCGCTCGCGAGCGATGTCGAGCTCCTCGTGCTCGACGAACCCACCTCCGGCCTCGATCCCCTGATGGAGCGGGTGTTCCAGGACTGCGTTCGGGAGGCCAGGGCGGCCGGACGCACCGTGCTGCTCTCAAGCCACCTCCTCGCCGAGGTGGAAACCCTCTGCGACCGGGTGACGATCATCCGACAGGGGCGGACCGTTCAGTCGGGTGCCCTCAGTGAGCTGCGGCACCTGGCCCGTGCGGCGGTGTCAGTGGTGTGCGGGAAGGATCCGTCGGGTGTCGCCCTGCTGCCCGGGGTCCACGACGTCCGCCGGGACGGCGAGCGCCTGCTCTTCAGTGTCGAGGACGGCGCCCTGCCCGCGGTGCTTGAGCACCTCCTGCCCCTGGATATCCGCAGCCTCACCTCGACACCGCCCACCCTCGAGGAACTGTTCGTCCACCAGTACAGCCCGGACGCGCAGGGCGCGCGCTCATGAGCGCCGCAGCCCCTTCCCGGGGGCAGCGGGACGGGCTTCGGGGCGCCCGCACTGCGGGCGCCCTCGCCGGAACGGGAAGGCTGTTCCACTTCGCCCTGCTGCGGGACCGCCTCCGGATTCCGCTCTGGGCCGTGGCCCTGGGCGGACTCGTCGGCTACTTCGGCGCGGTCCTTCCGCTGGCCTACCCGGATCAGGCGGCCCTGCAGACCCGTGCGGCCATCCTGAAAGACCCCTCCGGCGCACTGCTGTCCGGTCCGGGGTACGGGCTGGAGCACTACACGCTGGGCGCTCTGCTGGCCAACGAAGTGCTGGGCATGCTGGCGGTCGCGGCGGCGTTGATGTCCATTTTCCTGGTGGTCCGGCACACCCGGGCCGAGGAGGAATCCGGGCGGGCCGAACTGGTGCGGGCCGGCGTCGTGGGGCGGCATGCCCCGCTCACGGCCGCCCTGGCGGCGCTGCTGGTGGCTAACGGCGCCGTCGCCGTCGTCCTGACCGTTGCGATGCTTGGCAACGGGCTTGCCCGTGCCGACTCCCTCGCCCTCGCCGCCGGGGTCGGGGCCGCCGGTGTTGTCTTCGGCGCGGCCGCCGCGGTGACGGCCCAGCTCAGCCAGTCGGCCCGAGGCGCCACGGGCCTGGCCGGAGGGGCCCTCGGGCTTGCCTACCTCCTCCGCGGGATCGGCGACGCTCAACGCGTCGGCGGAACTGCACTGTCCTGGCTCTCCCCCATCGGGTGGAGCCAGCAGACCCGGGCGTTCGTCGACCTGCGCTGGTGGCCGCTGCTGCCCGCGGTGGTCCTCGCCGCCCTGCTCTGCCTGGCCGCGTACCTGCTGGCCTCCCGGCGGGACCTCGGGGCGGGCCTGATCGCCGCCCGCCCGGGCCCCAGCCGCGCCACGCGGGCCCTGACCTCTCCCGCGGGGTTGGTGTTTCGGCTCGAGCGCGTCAGCATCCTCAGCTGGTGCCTCGGCCTCTTCGCCTTTGCCCTGCTCACCGGTTCGATGGGCCAGGCCATCGTCGACAGCTTCGAGGCCCGCCCCGAGCTCGCGGCGGTGATCGGGGGCCCGCCGGGCGGAGACGCCCTGCGGGCGGCCCTTTCAGCGTTCCTTCGATACTTCGCGATGGCGGTCGCCGTCCATGTGGTGGTCACGGTGAACCGGCTGCGCCGGGAGGAGGACTCGGGGCGCACCGCGCTTCTGCTGGCCGCCGGCGCCGGGCGGGACCGGCTGATGCTTCACTTCCTCGCCGTCACCCTTGCAGCAGACACACTGCTCCTGCTGGCCGCCGGATTCGGGCTGGGAGCCGGCGCGGTGGCGTCCGTCGAACCGGATGCGCGGAACCTGGCGCTGGAATTCACCGCGGCGTCCCTGGCCTACCTTCCCCTGGTTTCCTGCTTCGCGGCCCTGACGGCGCTGGCCTACGGCCTGAGGACGGGTTCGTGGTGGGTGTGGCTGATCCTGATCGCCTCGCTGCTGATCGGCCTCTATGGACCGATCCTCCGGCTCCCGGAGGCCCTGCTGGAGGCCGAACCCTTCGGCCTGGTGCCGGCGGTGCCTTCGGTTCCGCTGAACGCCGGCCCGTTGCTGCTGATGGGCCTCACCGCCCTGGTGCTGCTGGCGGCGGCGGTCCCGGCGTTCCGCCGCCGGGACCTCTCCGTGTAGTTCCTCTCCGTGTAGGTTTCTCCCCACCCGATCGGCGGTCACCGGCCGGGAGTGCAGCGCTCCGGCCGGCGCTCCAGCGAGCCCGCCAGCCGGCCCTCCGGGTGGCTCGGAGGAATCAGGACGGCGCCAGGAACTCCCGGACCGCTGACGCGGCCTCACCACGGCTGGTCCCGAGCCAAAAGAGGTGGCTGGGCGCCGACAGCTCCACCAGCCGTGCGGTGGGGATGGTGTCCCGGAAGTCCTCGGCGTGGGAGTAGGCGACGCCGCCGTCGTGGCGGGAGGCCGTCACCAGCGTGGGGCAGGTGACGCGGGCCTGGGTCCGGCGGCGGTAGGAGGACCGGGCACGGCGGGCCTGGCGCAGGTCGTTGGCGAACCCGGACCCGACGCCATTCCCTGGAACAGTTCCCGGGCCCGCTGCCGGTCCTCGGCAGGGAAGGTGTGCCACCATGCGCCGGCCGGAAGGTCCGAGAGCGTTCCGGCCATGCGCCGCAGCCCGGCGTCGGTGGCCACGCTGCGGGCTACCGCCTTCCAGATGAGGCCGGAAAGCGCCGGTCCAAAGACCACCGGAGCGATCCGGGCCTGCACGGGCGAGTCCGGGTAGGGGTGGTCGACGGGGCGCAGCTGTGGAGCACCAGCCGGGGTGCGAGGTGCGGCAGTGACACGGCCGTGGCGATTGCCTGCAGGCCCCCGAAGGAGACCCCGACCGCCGCGGTGGCCCGCTCGATGCCGAGGCGCCGGGCGCTCTCGGCCACAGCGGGGAGGAACTCGGCGGCAGTCAGCGGACCCATGTCGGTGCGCCCGTACCCGGGGCGGGAGAACGCGAGCACCCCATAGCCCAGCGAGGTGTAGAGGCTCCACCCGCAGTCGCTGCCGGCCCGGCAGTGGCCCCCGGGGAAGAACAGCACGGGCGGCTATACGCCGGGCAGGTACAGGATTTCGACCTCCCCCAGGGACGTCTTCACCACTTGGACCCCATCCATTGCCCCAGTGTAGGTTCCCGTCTGGGCCCGCGCCCGGGCGTCGATCCGGCTAGACGCCGGGCCGGATCGACCTCGGGCCAGCCGGGGCGCAGTGCGGATCGACCTCGGGCCGGCCGGGGCGCAGTGCCCCGGCCGGGCAGGAGGCCATCCCGGAGAGCCCGCTTACCGGACGGTTGGTGCTTCGGTCGCTCCCGGAGCCGCCTGCGGTGCGGGCCTGCTGTAGGAGTCGGCCTCCTCGAACGTCCCGCGCGGGGTCTGCAGTCCGCGCAGCCCGGCGGTGTCGCGCCCCAGCCAGAGGTTGTTCCACCACCCCCACAGCACCCGCCACTTCCGCTCCCAGGTCGGAATGGCCAGCACATGGTATCCGCGGTGCATTACCCAGGCGGGGAATCCCTTGACCACGATCGGCCCCGACTGGAACACCCCGGAGCCAAGGCCCAGGGTGGCCACCGCGCCCAGGTTGCGGTGGAAGTACCTCTTCGCCTCGCCGCCGCGCAGGGTGTCCCGCAGGTTCCGGGCGAGCAGTTTGCCCTGGCGGATGGCGTTCTGGGCGTTCGGGACGGTGAAGCCGCCGACGCCGCCTCCGGAGAGGTCGGGGATGGCCGCAATGTCTCCGGCCGTCCAGGCATCGGCAATCGGGGTGTCGTCGGTGCCCACCCGCAGGTCGGCCCGCGCCCTCAGGCGTCCGCGCTCGTCGATCGGAAGGTCGGTGTGCCGTGCGAGGGCGGGGTTCGCAAGGACTCCGGCGGTCCACACCAACAGGCCCGTTTCGAATTCCTCGCCGGTGGAAAGCCGGATGGTCCCCTCGACGGCGGAGTCGAGCTGGGTGTTCAGGTGGACCTGCGCCCCGCGGGCGGCAAGATGCCGGAGCACCCACCGGCTGGTCTTTTCGGAGACCTCGGGCAGGATCCGGCCGGTCGCCTCGATCAGGTGGAAGTGCGTCTCGGCAGGGCTCAGTTCCGGGTAGCGCTTCAGCGTGGCCGTGGCCAGCGCCCGCAGTTCCCCGAAAGCCTCAATGCCGGCGTATCCGCCGCCGACGAACACGACGGTCAGCAGTTTCTCCCGGGCCGGGCCCGGGGGAAGTGACGCGGCCATGTCAATATTGCGCAGCAGCGTGTCCCGGATGAACACGGCTTCCTCGATGTTCTTCAGCCCGACGGCCTGCGCGCCGACCCCCGGGATGGGGAAGGTGCGGGTGACCGCGCCGCCGGTGACCACCACGATGTCGTAGGTCTCCGTGTCCTCGTGCCCATCAGGGAACTGAAGCGTGGCGGTCTTCGCCGCGTGGTCGAGGTAGCTGACCTTCGCGGTCAGCAGGCGGGTCTTTCGAAGGTGCCGGCGGTGCAGGATCACGCTGTGCCGGGCCTCGATCGACCCGGCCAGCACCTCCGGGAGGAACGGCTGATACGTCATGTAGGGCAGCGGATCGACCATCGTGACCTGCGCCTCGCCGGGGCGGAGGTACTTCTCCAACCGCCAGGCGACGTAGAAACCGGCGTAACCGCCGCCGATAATGAGAATTCTGCGCATTGACCTGCGCCTCCATTTTCATGCTGGTACTGCTGGAATGGGCACCTGGTGCGCCGGCGCCCGGGCGGAAGACCCGTCCCGCTGGGCGGTGGGACGGAGCTCCGGCCTTGCGGGTCGGAGGGAAGAACCGGGGTTGCCCCCGGTCCGTGCGGCCGGCGTCGGCGCTGTGGCGCTCCCGCCGCGAACTGTTAGGGGTTGACCTCGTAGGCACTGCTGATGGCGATGCGGTTGTAGCTGTTGATGACTAGGGCCACCCATGACACCGCGGACATCTGCCCCGGGGAAAGGTGGGCAGCGGCGGACTCGTAGAGACCCGTGTTGGGGTGGGAGTCGCGGATGTCCGTGATGTACTCGGCCAGCGCCAGTGCCGAGCGTTCCTTTTCGTCGAAGTACCCGCTTTCCCGCCATGCGGGCAACACGCTCAGCCGTTCGGCGCTCTCGCCTTTCCCGACGGCGTCCATGGTGTGGATGCGGAGGCAGAACGCGCACCCATTGAGCTGGGAAACCCGGATCTTGATCATTTCGATCAGCAGGGGCGAGAGCCCTTCGGCGAGCGCCGCCTCGTCCGCACGCTTCGCCACCGCCGCGAGTGCCCTGTACGGCTCCGGGTGCTCCGATCCGATGTTCGTCCGCCCGGGCTGTGCCTTGATCGTCATGGTGTTGGTTCCTTCGGTCGCTTGGAGTGTCGGCGCCTGGTGGTGCGCCGGTGCCACTATCGCGCGGCGGCGCCCGGACGGTCGAAGGGATGGGACGAAGGGGCACCGATCGTTCCACCCGGCGGCCTAGTTCCGGGACCTGTAGGACTCCCGGTACGGTGCGGTGGCGGTCCCCTCGACAGCGAAGCGGGCCAGCGCCCGCAGGAACGGCCCGTCGACGTCCTGCCCGGTGGCGATCAACCGATGGTGCAGGGCCCCGTAGACCGCGTCGATCACCATCACCAAGTCCACATCGTCGCGGACCTGGCCGCGCAGCTGGCCCCGGCGCAGGATCACCAGAAACCCATGCCGGCGTTCGCGCAGCAGCGTCTGGCGGAACTGGACGGCGAATTCCTCGCTGCGGATCGCCTCCGCCAGGAGGTTCGCCACGGTCGACGCCGCCCCGCCGACCTTCAGGCAGTAAGTCAGCGATACGAGGTAGGAGTGGAGGTCCCGTCCCATGTCGCCGGTGTCCTCGACCGTGGTGAGCAGGTTTGTCTTGTAGGTGAAGGCCTCGAGGACGAGCAGCTGGCGGGACGGCCAGTGCCGGTACAGGGTCGATTTGCTCACCCCCGAGGCCCTGGCGACGGCATCGATGGTAACGGCGTCGTAGGTCAGCCGGTCCACCAGGGCGCTGGCAGCCTTCAGGACGCGTGCGCGCACCTCCGCCTCGTGTGAGGCGATCAACGGATGCGCGGGATCGGCTACGCTGCGCAGGGCCACCCGGGCGGTGGGTGCTCGGCCGATGGCACCGGGATCAGGCCGCATGCCAGGCCCCCAACCGCCCGCGCAGGTGCGTGAGCCCCCTCCGGATGTGGCTCTTGACGGTCCCCAGCGGAAGATTGAGCAGCACCGCGATCTGCTGGTGCGTCAGGTCCTCGTAGAAGGCGAGCCGCAGGATGGAGCTGCGGGGCTCCCCCAGCAGTTGAAGCTCCGTGTCGAGGGCCACCCGGTCCGTCACGGCGTCCACCTCGCGCGCGCGGTTCCGGAAATTCCGGAGATCCGTGTGGATGCCCCACCGGGCCACCAGGTGGTTGTGCCGGTTCCGCGCGGAAAGACTGTCGAGGACCACGTTGCGGCAGATCCCGAAGATCCACCTCGGCACGGTGCCGGACCGCGGATCGAAGCTGTCCCGGAAGCGCCAGGCCCGGACGAACACATCCTGCGTGATGTCCGCGGCGACGGCCCGGTCGTCGGTTGACCGCAGGGCAACGGCGTAGACCAGGGGTGAATACAGTCGGTAGGCGTCGATCAGGGCTTCCTCGTCCCCGGCGAAGAACCGTGCGTCAAGCTGCGGCGTCCACTCAAAGCCTGGAGAGGTCACGCTTCACTCCTCTAGCGCAGTGCGGGCCCGGCACCGCGCTAAAAAGCGGCCTGCTGTCCTTCGCTGCTACCTCCCGGCGTAGAGGAGGTCTGGGGTTCAACTGATCGGCGAGGGGACTGCACTAATGCCGCTTTCAGAGGGGCAAGGCTGTAAGGACAACATTATCCTCGTAATCGCCCTTTTCGGGCAGCCATTTTCCGCCGCACGTAATGATCTTGAGCTGGGCGGGGCCGTCGCGCCGAAACACCTCGGAACCGTTGAGGGTGGCCTTTGGCACGTTCCGCACCTCGGTCACCTCATACCGCAGCGCCCGTCCGTCCGCGAGGCCGACGGTGATGACGGTGCCCGGCACTACGGCCCTGAGCTGGGCGAAGGGCAGCACTTCGGTCTGGCTGTCGACGTGGCCGGCGATGACGGCGTTACCCGATTCCGAGCCGGGGGCGGGCCCGTAGCGGTACCAGCCCGCTTCCCAGAAGCTGTTGGGGATCTCCATGGCATCGTTCTTGTCAACCCCCACCTCGACTATGTTGACGGAAATGCTGGTGTTGGGGATGTCAAGGGAGACGGGGGGCACGGGGGGAGGCTCGGCGTCGACCCTGGCAGGGCGGACGGGGATCTTCTCGGGCGGAGGAAGCACGGGCGCAGGGGGCGCAGGCGCGCCCGTCGGCTTCCGTGTGGGGTTCGCTTCGGGGACCACGGGCGGCGACGCCGGGCCCACGGCCTCCCGCGGGGACACCACCTCGGCCGCGGCAGTTATGCCCCGCTGCGGCGCCGTCGGGCCGGACCAGAGGCTCACCGAGCAGCAGATGGTGAGCACGCCGGCCGCGATCGACGCCGCAGTCAGTGCGAAGGATTTTCGTTGTTCGTGCACAGGATGGGTCCCTCGGTGGTGCGCTGGGAGGGGTGTGCGTCAATGGGCGACGCACACCCCGCAACGTGTCAGGCCCGGGCGGTGCGCCTCCGGTTGACCACGACGGCGCCCCCCAGAAGTCCGAGGAGCAGTGCGCCGAGGCCGAGGCCGAGCGCCGCGCCGTCATTGTCCGCGCTCTGCGCGGCCAGACCCGACTGGCCGCCGGGGACAGCCCCGGGGGTGGACTGAAGGCCCTCGATGACCTGGGTGGCCAGCGCGAGGTTTCCGCCTTCGAGGCTTCCCCACGCGTAGACGATCGTCGAGGTGCCTTCGGCGAGGTTGAGGTCGGCCGGACCGATCACGGGCTCGGTGGTGCCCGCCGCCGCGACCGCTGCCGACACCGTCCCCGGAGCGGTGCTCAAGGACGCCTCACCCGGGTTGCTCAGGTTCGGGACAATCGGTGCGCCGCCGGCGAGGACGTCGACGGCTGGAGCAGCGGCAACATGCCGCACGGTCAGCCGGGCCTTGCCCGCCTCCACAGGGGAGACATCGTTGGTGTAGAAGTTGGCCGTCGGGTTCCCCGCGGCGTCGAGGTTGGCAGTGGCGGTGTAGTTGCCGCCAGCCTCAAGGGTCACGTCAACGGGACCGATGACCGGCGCGGAGGCATCCGGCGCGTCTGCCGCCGTCACCGCCAACTGGTAGTTTCCGGCGGGCAGCGGGAGCGGACCGGCAAGCTGACCCGGGGTGAAATCATCGAGGGTGAGAGCCCCATTGACGTAGACGTCGACCGTCAGGTCGGGGACCGCGTGCAGCACTGACAGCGATGCCTGGGATTCTGTCTCGGCTGCCGAGGCCGGACCGGCCATGGCCGCGGCGCCCATCACCAGCACGGTCCCAACGGTGTACAAGCTTCTTCGCATGACAACTCCTTTGTGTCGCCCGACCGGGCGCGTTTCTGCTGACACCCGGTACTACCCGGGAGCGGGGCCGGCAGATGCACGACGGGTATATTTTGCGGCAAGTAGAGTAGCGAAGGCCCGGAGGAAACCGTCCGGCGGGGAGGACCGGCTATCCGGCCGGTCGCAGCGCCGGCTGGACCAGGATCAGGTCGGGGCCGAACCGTTCGTCCAGGGAGCGCTGGAGGTCGCCGGCGTCGTAAATGACGCTGACCACGAGGAAGCCCTGGGTGGTCCAGGAGCTCAGGACGGCGGGGTCGCCGGAGGCGTGGAGTTCCTGCTGGATGCGCTCGAGCTGCGGCTCGTCGCCCGCACCGGTCCTGCCCCCGGACAACCGCGGGTCCTCGAACGGCATCGCGTCATACAGCGACAGCGGAATGGGTGCCCGCGTCGAGGTGAACTCGATGCCGTCCCAGGTCCCGAAGACCGCGTACGTCCCCCAGGTCACGCCGGACGCGCTCTCGGACTGCTCCACCGCGGACCAGTCCCAGCCGTTGATGACCGGTCCCGAGCATTGGGGCGGGTAGGACTCCGCCACCGGCCCCAGGCACAGTTCGGCGGGACCGCCCTCCTTCTGGAGGACGGTTCCCTGCCCTACCAGCTCGGCGGAGATGTTGGAGACGGCATCCGCCGGCGCCGCCTGCCAGCGCGGGGCATCGGCTCCGCAGCCCGCAAGGACGACCACCACAGCCGCCGCGGCACCAACGGACATCAACGTCCTGAAGCTCATGTGGACATGATCCCCGATTCCCCGGGGCGTTGGAACGTGTGCGGCGGAATCGGCCCCGGATCGTGACCCGAGCCGCCGCGGGACGCCCGGCCCCCGGGGCCCACCGCCGGCGTCAGGTGAAGAAGACCATCCGCACCAGGGCCGCCGTTCCCACGGTGATGATGATGCTTCGAAGCGCCACCGGGGGAAGCCTGCGCCCGTAGCGGGCACCGATGAAGCCTCCGGCAAGCGAGCCGCAGGCGATCAGCAGCACCGCCATCCAGTCGATGAGTTCCCATGCGGCGAGCATGAAGATCCCCGCGGCGACCGTGTTGACCGCGGTGACCAGCACGTTCTTGACCGCGTTGATCTGCTGAAGGGCGAGCGCCGTCACGGTGCTCATCAGGCCGACGACGAGGACGCCCTGGGCGGCGCCGAAGTATCCGCCGTAGACGCCGAGGACCAGGACCCCGGCCAGCAGGCCGGCGTGCCCCCGGCCCGGCTGCGGCGCCCGGCCCTCGCGGCTCCGCTGCGCCGTGCGCCGCTGGAGAGCCGGCCCGAAGGCGACCAGCAGCAGGCCCAGGCCGATCAGGACCGGGACGATCGCGGCGAAGGCCTCCGCCGGCAGGACCAGGAGAAGCAGCGCGCCGGCAACCCCGCCGGCCGCGGACGCCGGCAGCAGCCGGAGGAGCAACCGCCGGTTCGGGGCCAGCTCCCTGCGGTATCCCCACGCCCCCGAAAGTCCCCCTGCGACGAGGCCGATGTTGTTGGAGATGTTGGCCACCAGCGAGGGATAGCCGAGGAGCAGCAGGACGGGAAAAGTCACGAGGGTTCCGGTCCCCACCGCCGCGTTGATCATCCCCGCCGCGAAGCCGGCCAGCAGGATGGCAGCCGATTCAATCAATCCGCGTGTCCGTCCCTTCGGGCGCTCCGGGAACTGCGGCGGTTGAGCCCGACGAGGATCTTCACCACAGCCCGCGGGAGCGGCCTCTCCAGCCGGGCGTAGGTTTCGGCGATGGCGGCATTCCACAGGGCGTCGTTGTAGGTCGGGTAGGGGTGGGTGACCGCTGTCAGCGTACGGGTCGTCATCTTCTGGTGCACGGCGAGGGTGAGCTCGGCGAGGGACTCCCCGGCCCGGGGGCCGACGATGGTTCCGCCCAGGATCCTTCCGCGGCGATCGATGACAATCCGCGTGAATCCGCTGGTCTCCTGCTGGGTGATCGCCCGGTCCGAGCCGGCGTGCTCGATGGTCCTCGTAGTGGAGCCCCTGCCGGACGGCGTGGTGAGGCCGACGGCCGCCACCTCGGGTGAGGTGAAGGTGACGCGGGGGATGGTGGTGTCGACGGTGCGGCGGCCGCCGAGGACGGCGTTGAGGGCTGCCGTGCTGGCGTGGACTCCGGCCAGGTGGGTGAAGTCGGGGTAGGGGGTGACGTCGCCGGCGGCCCAGACCGCCGGATTGGACGTTCGCATCGAGGTATCCACCCGCACATATCCCGCATCGTCGCATTCCACCCCTGCCGAATCGAGCCCGAGCCCGGCGGTCCGGGGGGCCCGGCCGACGGCAACGAGGATGACATCGGCCTCGAAACTCCGCCCGTCCGAGGTATGGACGGTGCTGCCGGATCCCCCGGCACCGACCCTGGCAACAGCTGCACCCTCGATCACCTCCACCCCGTCGGCGGCCAGGCGGGAGCGGACCAGGGCCGCGGCGTCGCGGTCCTCCCGGGGAAGGATGCCGGACCGCGAAAGCAGCGTGACCGCGGAGCCCAGCCGCGCGAAGGCCTGCCCGAGCTCGCAGGCGACGGGTCCTCCGCCGATGACGACCAGCCGGCCGGGCAGTTCCTCCAGGTCCCACACCGTTTCCGAGGTGACCGGGCGTGCCGCCTCCAGCCCGGGGATGGGCGGCAGGATCGGCGCGCCGCCCGTGGCGATGAGGGCCTGCCGGAAGCGGATTCTCGTGCCGTTGATCTCCGCCTTCCGGGGGCCGGTGAACCGGGCGGTGCCGGGAATCACCGTGGCTCCCAGGGCCTCGAGCGCCTCCGGTGAGTCCTCGGGTTCGATGGCCGCGATGGCGTCCGCGACCCGCCGGCGGACGGCGGCGAAGTCGGTGGGCGTGCCGGCCCCGGGCGGGCGGGCATCCGGTCCCTCGGCGGCGGACAGGAGCGCCTTGGAGGGAACGCAGCCGGTCCAGAGGCAGTCTCCCCCGGTCCGGGCCCGTTCGACGAGCAGCGTGCGGGCTCCAAGCCGGGCGGCCGTCCGCGCCCCAACCAGCCCGGCTGTTCCCCCGCCGATCACCAGCAGGTCGACGGGCTCATCGCTTCCGTCCATGAAATTCCTCCATCGTCGTCGGGCCCGGGACTTCCGTCCAGCCTATGCTGTAGCCACGGCCACCCGGGCCGCCGTGCCCGAGGAGGAGGAACCCCATCGCCGACAGGTACAGCATCGTTGCTCCGTTCTACGACCTGCTCTCGGGTGAATTCCCCGTCTACGGACGTGGCAGGAGGAAAGCGGTGGAACTGCTCGCCCTCGGGCCTGGCGCCCAGGTGCTCGACGTCGGCTGCGGCACCGGACTCAACTTTGCCCTGCTTCAGGAGCGGATCGGGCCCGACGGCATTCTCCTTGGCATCGACCGCAGTCCGGGCATGCTTCGGCGGGCGCGCCGGCGGGCGGAGCGTTCGGGTTGGGACAATGTTCTTCTCTTCCAGGCGGATGCGACGACTTTCCGGCCCGCGGCCGTCGGCGCCTGCGCGGTCGCCCACGGCGGACGCGCGCAGTTCGATGCGGCGCTGGCCACCTACTCCCTCTCGCTCATGCCCTCCTGGGAGGACGCGTGGGAGCGCATGCTGGCGCTGAGCGCCCCGGGCGCCTCCCTCGCCGTGGTGGACATGCAGGAGCCGACCGGAAAGTTCACCGCGGCCGCGCCTTTGGCACGGCTCGCCTGCCGGTTGGGCGGCTCCGACATTGCCGCTCACCCGTGGACCGCTGTGGAGCGCGGACTGTCGGACCTCCGGAGCGCCTCCGTGCGCGGCGGCCATATCCAGGTCAGGACGGGCCGGTACTCCACCGGCGGGGGGACCCCGCCGGGAACATAGCCGGCCCGTGCGGTTCGCATGCGGTCGGCGGGCGTAACAATTGAGCGGTAAGGCGCCGGCCGGCTGCCGCCCGTCCGGACCCGATCTGCTGCACGGGCTTCATCCAAAAGGCGGAGGGCCGCGCCGGTGTACGCTTCCGGCATGGATTCCTCCCTGCCGGCCGGCTGGTTCGAAGGCTTTTCCTCCCGGGAGTTCGCGGTGGACGGGGCTTCGATCTTCGCCCGGTACGGCGGAAACCCGGCGGGTCCCACGCTTCTGTTGGTCCACGGCTCGCCGGAGACCCATGTCATGTGGCGCCGGACCGTTGAAGAACTGCGGGAGGAATTCTTCATCATCCTCCCGGACCTGCGCGGCTACGGCGACTCCTCCAAGACCCCGGGGATGCACGACCACAGCAACTACAGCAAGCGCACCATGGCGCAGGACCTCGTGGCAGTGGTGGACGCCCTGGGCCGTCAACGCTTCTTCCTGTGCGGCCATGACCGGGGCGGTCGGGTTGGTCACCGCCTGGCACTCGATTTCCCCGACCGGCTGGAGAAGCTGTGCGTCATCGACATCGCGCCGACGCTGGACATGTATGACGCCACCGATCAGGCGTTTGCCACGGCCTACTACCACTGGTTCCACCTGATCCAGCCGAACCCGCTGCCCGAGAGCATGATCGGCGGCAGCCCAATGACCTACCTGCGCGCCACCCTGGGCGGCCTCGGAAGCGGCGGCCTCGGATTCCTCGAGGAGCAGGCCCTCGAGCAGTACGAACGGTGCTTCACCCCCGGAACCATCCACGCCATCTGCGAGGACTACCGGGCGAGCGCCGGCATCGACCTCGATCACGACCGCCAGGATAGGGAACGCGGCCATCGAATCCGGTGCGACACCCACGTGCTCTGGGGCGAGCGCGCCGTGGTGAACCGGCTGTTCCGGCCGCTGGAGCTATGGCAGGCCCAGTGCGACGGGAGGGTCACCGGGAAAGCGCTGCCCTCGGGTCATTTCATCCCCGAGGAGCTGCCGGCGGAGACGGCCGGCGCCCTGACGGAGTTCTTCGGCCGCTGATGCGGGCCCAACCGCGAAAGAGCGCGGCCCCGCCGCCCCGAAGGGCAGTAGGGCCGCGCTCCCGTGTGCCGGTGTCGGTGTCGGCTTCCGGCCTACGCCAGCAGGGTCGGCTTGAGCTGCTGGAGCCGGCCGAGCAGCCCGTTGATGAATCCCGGGGACTCGTCGGTCGAGAGCATCTTCGCCAGTTCCACGGCCTCACTGACCGCCACGCCGTCGGGCACGTCCTCGTTGTACAGCAGCTCCCAGCTGCCGATGCGCAGGATCATGCGGTCAACGGCGGGCATCCGCTCGAGAGACCAGCCCTGTGAGTAGGTGCTGAGATACTCGTCGATCTGCTCCCGGTGGGCCATGACACCCTCGACGATGTCGACGGTGTAGTCGGCGATGACCATGTCGGTCTTCTCCCGGCGGGCCTTCATCACCTCAAGCGGGGTCACCGAGCGCTGCTCGGCCTCGAAGAGGACGTCCAGTGCCCTGCGGCGGGCCTTGCTGCGTGCACTCACTCGTTGACGCGTCCCAGGTAATCGCCGGTGCGGGTGTCGACCTTGACCTTGGTTCCGGTGGTCAGGAACAGCGGAACCTGGATCTCGTGGCCGGTCTCGACGGTGGCCGGCTTCGTGCCGCCGGTGGAGCGGTCGCCCTGCAGCCCGGGCTCCGTGTAGGTGATCTCGAGGACAACCGAGGGCGGCAGCTCGATGTACAGCGCGGAACCCTCGTGCATGGCGATGGTGACCATCTGGCTCTCGAGCATGAAGTTCTCGGCGTCGCCGACGGTCTTGCCCGGCACGGTGATCTGGTCGTAGTCGGTGGTGTCCATGAAGACGAAGTCTTCGCCGTCCTTGTACAGGTACTGGTAGTCGCGGCGGTCGACGGTCGCCGTCTCGATCTTCAGGCCGGCGTTGAACGTTTTGTCCACCACCTTGCCCGAGAGGATGTTGCGCATCTTGGTGCGCACGAAGGCACCACCCTTGCCCGGCTTGACGTGCTGGAACTCGAGCACGTTCCAGAGGTTGCCTTCAAGCTTCAGCACGGTGCCGTTCTTGATGTCATTCGTGGTGGCCACAGGTTCACTTTCGTCGATCGGGGAAATGGATGGCTGCACCCGGGTGCAGGGCACGGCGCAGCGCGGTAAAAGTCCAGAGGCAAGTCTACCCTCTGGGGTCAAAGCGGCGCAGAGGCGCCCCTAGGAGGCGATTTCCTGGTACGCAGCGAACAGGAGCGAGGTGTCGGGTACCTCGAGCATGCCGGGACGTCCGACGCCGTCGAGGACGACGAAACGCAGCAGGTCCCCGCGGGCCTTCTTGTCCCGGCGCATCCCGTCAAGCAGGGCCTGCCACCGGTCCCGGCGGTAGGTGACAGGCAGCCCCAGCGACTCGAGGATGCTGCGGTGCCGGTCGGCATCGGCGTCATTGAGCCGGCCGACCATGCGCGAGAGTTCGGCGGCGAAGACCAGGCCCACGGAGACCGCAGCGCCGTGACGCCAGGAGTACCGCTCGGCCAGCTCGATCGCGTGCCCCAGGGTATGGCCGTAGTTGAGGTGCTCGCGCCGGCCGGACTCCCGAAGGTCCTCGGAGACGATGGCGGCCTTGACGGCGATGGTGCGTTCGATCAGTTCCCGCACCGTCTCGGAGCGGGCATCTGAGACCGCGGCCGGGTCCGCCTCGATGAGGTCGAGGATGACCGGGTCGGCGATGAAGCCGGACTTCACCACTTCGGCCATGCCGGTGACGAGTTCGTTTTTCGGCAGGGTGTCGAGGGCATCGAGGTCGGCCAGGACGGCGGCCGGCGGATGGAAGACGCCTACAAGGTTCTTGCCCTCGGCGGTGTTGATGCCGGTCTTGCCTCCGACCGCGGCGTCGACCATGGCGAGCAGGCTGGTGGGCAGGTGGACGACCTTGACCCCGCGCAGCCAGGTGGCGGCGACGAAGCCGCCCACATCGGTGACCGCTCCCCCGCCCACGGTGACGATGGCGTCCGAGCGGGTGAAGTCGTTCTGCCCGAGCACCTGCCAGCAGAACGCAGCCACCTGGATGTGCTTGCCTTCCTCGGCGTCGGGAATCTCCGCGGTGACGGCGGTGAACCCGGCGTCGGCCAGTTCGGCCCGCACGATATCCCCGGTGGTGCGCAGCGCCCGGGGATGGATGACCAGGACCCGGCGCACGCGTTCGCCGAGAATGCCCGGGAGCCGGCCCAGGAGCCCGCGGCCCACGACGACGTCGTAGGCGGCTTCGGGGGTGGTCCCCGTGACGGGGATGATGGTGGGCTCAGGTGCCATGTCCGGTGGTCCTTCTTTCGTTTGAATCATTGAGTCCGAGCATCCGCTCGACCTCGTCGACGACCTGGCGGACCGTGCGCCCGCGGGTGTCGACGACGCATTCCGCGACCTCGAGGTACAGCGGCCGGCGCTGTTCGTACAGGGTGGCCCACCGTTCACCGGCGTCCCCGGCGAGCATCGGCCGTGACGCTCCGGCGTTCAGCCGCGGCAGCACCGTGGCCAGGTCCGCGTCGAGGAACACGACCCGTGCCGCCTTGAGCAGGGCGCGGGTCCCGGCGTTCAGCACGGCGCCTCCACCGAGAGAAACCACGACGCCGGGGCCTCCCCCGGCCAGCACCTCGCGCACCACGTCCGCCTCGAGCCGCCGGAAGCCGTCCTCGCCCTCGGCCTCGAAGATTGAAGGGATCGGGCCGTGCCGCTGCGTGATCCGGCGGTCGGTGTCGACGAAGGTCAGCCCGCGGCGGGCGGCGAAGGAGCGGCCCACGGCCGTCTTGCCGGTCGCCATGGGGCCGGTGAAGACGACCGGTGAAAGGGTGCCGGGCATCAGTGCGCGGCTGAGCCCAGGGACTCCGGGATGGCGTCGAGGTAGCTGCGGAGGTTCCGGGCGGTCTCGGCGACAGAGTCACCGCCGAACTTCTCGGTGACTGCCTCGGCGAGCACCAGCGCCGTCATGGCCTCGGCCACCACGCCGGCCGCCGGGACGGCGACCACATCGGAGCGCTGGTGGTGAGCCGTGGCCGCTTCGCCCGTGCTGACGTCGATGGTGCGCAGGGCACGCGGCACGGTCGCGATCGGTTTCATGGCGGCGCGGACGCGCAGGGTGTCTCCGATGCTCATACCGCCCTCGATGCCGCCCGCGCGGTTCGTGTCGCGCACGATGCGTCCCGATCCGTTCCGCAGGATCTCGTCGTGGGCCGCGGTGCCGCGCCGGGAGGCGGTGAGGAAGCCGTCGCCGACCTCGACGCCCTTGATGGCCTGGATACCCATGAGGGCCGCGGCGAGGCGGGAGTCCAGGCGCCGGTCCCAGTGGACATAGCTGCCAAGTCCCGGCGGCAGCCCGTACGCGATGACCTCAACGACGCCGCCGAGGGTCTCGCCGTCCTTGTGGGCGGCGTCCACCTCGGCCACCATGGCATCGGAGGTGGCGCGGTCGAAGCAGCGCAGGGGGTCCTGATCCAGGGCGAGCACGTCGCCGGGGCCGGGAAGCCGGGCCCCCGCAGGGACGGATACCGAGGCGATCGAGACGGTGTGGCTGACCAGCTGCACGCCCAGGGCCGCGAGGAACCGCGCCGCGACGGTGCCGAGTGCGACACGGGTGGCCGTTTCGCGGGCGCTTGCGCGTTCGAGCACGGGGCGGGCCTCGTCGAAGCCGTACTTCTGCATGCCGGTGAAGTCCGCGTGGCCGGGGCGCGGCCGGGTGAGCGGGGCGTTGCGGGCCAAACTGGCCAGCTCCTCGGGATCCACCGGATCCGGGGACATCACGCGCTCCCACTTGGGCCATTCGGTGTTGCCGACCTCGATGGCGATGGGTCCGCCCTGGGTGAGCCCATGGCGGATGCCGCCGAGGATGCGCACCTCGTCCTGTTCGAACTTCATCCGTGCCCCGCGGCCGTAACCGAGCCGGCGCCGGGCCAGGGCGGCCTGGATATCGGAGCTCGTCACCTCGACTCCGGCGGGCATGCCTTCAAGGATTCCGACTCCAGCGGGGCCGTGGGATTCTCCGGCCGTCAACCAACGCAACATGCCTTCAATACTGCCACGGCCCGGGGAGTGCTTCAGCGCAGGGGAACGCCGATCGCCTCACACATCCGGTTTATGACGGCCCGCGGGAGCGGCCCGGCGTCCGGGGAGAAGAGGCGCACCTGCTCGATCGCCTGGTACAGGAGCATCTCCAGGCCGTGCACGACGACGCCGCCGGCGCGCGCCCAGGCGGCGGACAGAACGCTGGGCCAGGGATCGTAGGCGACGTCCAGGAGGACCCCGGCCGGGCCTTCCGCATACCGGCCGTCCGCCGGAAGCGCCGCCGCCAGGGAATCCGCGGCGCGGGGCGGCAGGGTTGAGACGACGACGTCGGCACCGCGCACACCGGCCGGCGCGCCGTCCCAGGGAAGCACTTCCACCGCCAGGCCGAGTGCCGCACCGGTGGCGGCGAGCCCGGCCGCCCGTTCCGGCTGCCGGACGTACACCCTGACCCGGTCCGCACCGAGACCGGCCAGTCCGGCGACCGCCGCCGCCGCGGTGCCGCCCCCGCCGAGGAGAACGCAGTTCCGCGGCGTCGACGCGCCGGCATGGGCGAGGGCACCGGCGATCCCGGCGACGTCGGTGTTATGCCCGGTGAGGACCCGCCGGCCGGGGCCGCCGCTAAAGGTGACCGTATTGAGGACACCGAGGGTCTCGACGAGGGCCGTGTTGGCGTCGGTCAGGGCCGCAACCGCGGCCTTGTGCGGCATGGTCACCGACAGACCGCGCCACCGGTCGTCGGCCCGCAGGGAACGGACGAAGGCGGCGAGGCCCTCCGGCGCGACATCCTCCGCGGTGTAGGACCAGTCGAGGCCAAGCCCGGCATACGCCGCGGCGTGGAGCAGCGGCGACTTCGAGTGCGCGATCGGGTGTCCGATCACGGCGGCCCGACCGGCGCCTCCCGCCGGGCCGGCGCCCACCCCGTCTGCGCCTACTCGCACCGGCCGGGGTTGTCGGCGCACCACGCCTGGTACTCGGCGACGTACTTGGCGTGCTCGGCGAGCGTCTCGGAGAACTTGGTCTCGCCGGAGTCGAGGTCAACGGTCACCCAGTAGTAGAAAGGCACTTCGGCGGGCGAGACGGCCGCGTCGATGGCTTCCTCGCTGGGCGATCCGATCGGGCCGACCGGCAGCCCCGGGTTGGCGTAGGTGTTGTACGGGTTGGACGTGTCGGCCTTCTCCTCCGGAGTGATGTCGTAGCTCTTCCGCCCGAGGCCGTAGGTGACCGTGGCGTCGGACTGGATCAGCCCCGACGTCTCGGTGTTGTCCGGCTTGAGCCGGTTCATGATGGATCCGGCGACGGAGGCATAGTCGGCCTCGCCGGCCTCGGCCTGGATGATGCTTGCGATGGTCAGGATCCGGTACTGCTCGGCGGGATCCGTGATGCCGTCCTCTTCGAGCTGTGCGAAGGTGTTGTCGACCATCTCCTGAACGATCTCCGGTGCGGTCGCTTCGACCTTGAAGCGGTATTCGCCCGGATGCAGGTAGCCCTCAAGGCTGCGGGCCTGATCGGGGAGGCCGAAGCGCGCCGGTTCCTTGGCGAGTGCCTGGAATTCGGCGACCGGAATCCCCGTCGACTCCGCGAGGATGGTGAACACCTCACCCTGGCGCAGGTCCCGCGCCACTGCGGCGTAGGAAACCTTCGCCGACTCGTCGCCGACCAGGATGGCCGCGGCGTCGTCGGAAGCCATCTGGTAGCGCATTTCGTACTCGCCGGGCTGGACTTCCCGCCCGTCGAGGACTCCCTCGAGCGCAGCGATGAATTCGCCGGAGTCCGCGACGATGTCTTCGGACTCCAGGGCATCGGCGATAGCCAGCGGCCCGGCACCCTCGGCGACCGTGAAAACCACCTCGCCGGTGCCGGGGCCGGGATAGTCCTTGACGTCATTGAGGCCGAGGAGATCCCTCAGCATCATGGCGACGCCGAACACCACGCCGGCAAAGACGAGCAGCACGACCAGGAGGATGACGGTGCGGCGCTGGCGGCGGCGCTGGCGCGCCTTGGACGGGCGCCGGGCCCGGCTGCGGCGGCTCACGTCCTGACTGGCAAAAAACTGCTCGACTGGTTCGGGGTGGACAGGTTCGGCTCCGCGGCGGGAGTAGGGGGCGTCCGGATCGCGCCAGCCTTCAGGCTCCTGGGATGCGGGTGACTGCGGGTAACGGGAACTCACAGTTCCTGGTCCTTCCCACTCAAAGTGATCTCCGAAATGACCGGCTCCTCGGTAGCGGCCACCGATGCGCTCCCGGAACTGCTCCGAAGACGTGCGCTGACCTGTTCCCCCACGTCCCGTCCAAGTGAACGTTGCATGTCGATGGCATGCTGGAGGATCTCCACGGCTGCCACCTGATCTACTACCTTACGATGATCACGGGTGCTCAATCCAGCCTGCCGCAGGGAGCGGTGCGCCGACACGGTGCTGAGCCGTTCATCGATCAGCCGCACAGTAAGCTCCAGCCCGGCCGCCTCAAGCGCATCCGCCAGCAGCTGCGCGTACTCGCGCGCCATCTCCGCCGACTCCGACTCCCGGCCGCTGAGGTTCTTCGGCAGCCCGACGAAGACCTCCACCGCGCCGCGGTCCCGCGCTTCCTGCACAAGGACCCGCACGTCGGAGTTCTTCTTCGCATCCCGGGACAGGGTGCGGACCGGGGTGGCCAGCAGGCCGTCACGGTCGCTGCCGGACAGGCCGACCCGGACGCGGCCGACGTCGACCCCCAGCTTCGGCCCCGCAGGATACCCGCCCGTCACCTCGGCCGGCACCTCAGCGTGCGGCCACGGCGGCGCGCACCGCTTCGAGGGCCGCGGCCACCTTCTCCGGGTCCGCGCCGCCGCCCTGGGCGACGTCGTCCTTGCCGCCGCCGCCGCCGCCGAGCACGCCCGCGGCAATGCGCACCAGCGCGCCGGCCTTGACGCCTTCGGACCGGGCCGCTTCATTCGTGGCGATGAGGATGAGAGGGCGCCCGTTGGCGACGCCGGCCGCGGCCACGACCGCCGCGGAGGACCCGAGGCGTCCCCGCAGGTCGAGCGCCAGCGTGCGCAGCGCGTCGGCGCCGGCGACCTCGCCGGCGTCGTGGGCGATGAGCCGGACCCCGTCGACGTCCTGCGCCGTGCCGACGAGGGAGGCGGCGGCCGCGGCGAGCTGCTCGTTGCGCAGCCGCTCGAGCTCCTTCTCAGCGGTCTTCAGCTTCTGCAGGGTCAACGACAGCCGCTCGGGCAGCTGGTTGGAGGGCACCTTGAGCATGTCCGAGAGCTCGCTCACCAGGGCCCGCTCGGCGGCAAGGTGGCGGAAGGCATCCATGCCCACGAGCGCTTCGACGCGCCGGTTGCCCGAGCCGACCGACTGCTCCCCCAGCAGGGTCAGCGACCCGATGAGCGAGGTCGACTCGACGTGCGTGCCGCCGCACAGTTCACGGGACCAGTCGCCATCGATCTCGACGACGCGCACCCGGTTGCCGTAGGCCTCACCGAAGAGCGCCATGGCCCCGAGGGCCTTGGCCTCCGCGAGCGGCATGATCTTGGTCTCGACGGAGTGGTTGCTGCGGATGGCGAGGTTGGCCACCTCCTCGATTTCGCTGCGGGCGGCGGAGCTGATGCCCTCACCCCAGGCGAAGTCGAACCGCAGGTAGCCGGCCTTGTTGAAAGACCCGCGCTGGGTCGCCTCCGGGCCGAGGATCTGGTGCAGCGCGGCGTGGACGATGTGCGTTCCGGAGTGGGCCTGTTCCCCGGCATGGCGGCGCTGGCGGTCGACGGCGGAGGTGACCAGGGCTCCCTGGGTGATCTCGCCTTCACGGACCACGGCGCGGTGGACGTGAAGGCCCTTCACCGGGCGCTGCACGTCGAGGACCTCGACCACGAAACCGTTGCCGTTGATCATCCCGACGTCGGCGGCCTGTCCGCCGGACTCCGCGTAGAACGGCGTCTGGTCGAGGACCAGTTCGATCTCCTCGCCCGTGGAGGCCACCGGAATCGACTGTCCGTCGCGCAGCAGGCCGGTGACGACACCCTCGGTGGTCAGCTCGTCGTAGCCGGTGAAGATCGTCTCGCCCGTGGCGAGGATCTCGTTGAAGACGGAGAGGTCCGCGTGCCCTGCCTTCTTGCCGCGGGCATCTGCCTGCGCGCGCTGGCGCTGTTCGAGCATCAGCGTCCGGAAGCCCTCGGCGTCGACGGACAGCCCGGCCTCCTCGGCCATTTCGAGGGTCAGGTCGATGGGGAAGCCGTAGGTGTCGTGGAGGGCGAAGGCATCCGATCCGGACAGCGGCCGGTTGGCGGCCTTCGACTCCTTCACGGCCTCTTCCAGACGCGCGGTGCCCGAGGCGATCGTGCGCAGGAACGCCTTTTCCTCGGCGTAGGCGATCCGGGCGATCCGGTCGAAGTCCTTCTCGACCTCCGGGTAGGTGCCCTTCATGGCGTCGCGGGAGGCGGGCAGCAGGTCGGGCAGGCAGGGCTTCTCCACCCCGAGCAGGCGCATCGCCCGCACGGCACGGCGGATGAGGCGGCGCAGCACGTACCCGCGTCCCTCGTTCGAGGGGGTCACGCCGTCGGCGATGAGCATCAGCGAGGAGCGGATGTGGTCGGCGACGACGCGCATCCGGACGTCGTCGGTGTGGTGGGGGTCGTCGGGGCTTTCGGCGCTGGTGTACTCGCGTCCGCTGAGTTCGGCCGCCTTGTCGAGCACGGGGCGGACCTGGTCCGTCTCGTACATGTTCTCGACGTCCTGCAGCACCATGGCCAGGCGTTCGAGGCCGAGGCCGGTGTCGATGTTCTTCTTGGGCAGTTCGCCGAGGATCTCGAAGTCGTCCTTGCCGGTTCCCTCGCCGCGCTGGTACTGCATGAACACGAGGTTCCAGATCTCGACGTAGCGCGAATCGTCGGCCTCGGGTCCGCCCTCGACGCCGTAGGCCGGGCCGCGGTCGTAGAAGATCTCCGAGCAGGGGCCCGCGGGGCCCGGCTGTCCGGTGGACCAATAGTTGTCCTTCTTGCCCATCTTCTGGATGCGCTCGACGGGCACACCCACCTCGTCCCGCCAGATGGCCAGGGCCTCGTCGTCCTCGTGGTAGACGGTGATCCACAGCTTCTCCGGGGGCAGGCCGTATCCGCCCTGCTCGACGCTGGAGGTCAGCAGCTCCCAGGCCATTCTGATGGCATCCTGCTTGAAGTAGTCCCCGAAGGAGAAGTTTCCGGCCATCTGGAAGAACGTGCCGTGGCGTGCGGTCTTGCCGACCTCCTCAATGTCACCGGTGCGGATGCACTTCTGCACGCTCGTCGCCCGGTCGTAGGGGGCCTGCTCCCGTGCGGTGAGGTAGGGGATGAAGGGAACCATTCCCGCCACCGTGAAGAGAAGCGAGGGGTCGCTGGAGACCAGCGACGCCGACGGCACGACGGTGTGCCCGTTCTTCTCGAAGTAGCTCAGCCAGCGGCTTGCGATCTCATGGGACTTCACGGGGGATCCTTCGGGTTCGGCAGGTGGGTTCGGACCGGCAGGGGCGGTGCTGCCCGCGGCGAGCCGGTGCGGTTCGGGTTCGGGGCGCTCCGGCCGCGTCAGCGGTGCGTTGCTGCGGGGGCCGGGAGAACCGGCTGCTCGACGCCGAGCGCCGAGCGGAGGTCCGCCTCGCGCTCACGCATCCCTGAGCGGAAGGCGTCGGCGAATCCGGCGATATTGTCAGAGGCCGAGCCGACGGCGCGGTTGAGGCCGGCCGGCCCCAGTGCCGACTTCGCGGCGCTGACCTTGCGTACTGCGAGAACACCGATGGCCACTCCCGCTGCCATCCATAGGGCTCTTCTGATCATGGGATCCTCCTCGTCGAGTGCTGACGGCGGTGTTTGCTGATCCGGGACCGCGGGCCCGGGTGGGGCGGCTCAGCGGCTGCGGCGCCGCCCGGCCGGCGTCTTCCGGCCGGCGAAGGCGGTGCGGACGCCGTAGGAGAACGCCGCGACCTTGATCAGCGGGGCTCCGAGCGTCGCGGCGACCAGGGAGGACAGCGCGGAAAGGTTTGCGGAGGCGTCGGACACGTTGGAGGTGATGCCGTCGACGTTCTTCAACTGCTGGTGCGTGGTGCTGACGGTGCTGGTCACCTCGGTGATCAGCGGCGTCGTCTCGTCCGTCACAGTGCGGATCGCGGTGCGCAGCTCGTCGAACACCCTGCCCAGCTTCAGCACGGGCACAGCCAGCAATGCGACCAGGACGGCAAACACACCGGCTGCAATGAGGCCGGCAATATCTCCACCGGACATGGACGGTCTCCTTCGTACACAGATAACCGCCCTCGGGCGGCAAGGATTTGGGGTGCCTTACCCAATAGCCCGCGGCCGGAGCCGCGGGCTATTGGGATGGCTGCTGTTCGAAACCGGCGGGCTAGCCGCCGGAGCCGGAACTAGCGGGCGTAGTACTCCACCACGAGCTGCTCTTCGCAGGTCACGGGGACCTCGGAGCGCTTGGGGCGGCGGACCAGGCGGGCCTGGAGCTTCTCGAGCGAGACGTCGAGGTAGCCCGGGACGGCCGGCAGGACGTCGCGGTGGGCGCCGGCTGCTGCAACCTGGAGCGGGACCATGGTCTCGCTGCGGCTGTGGACGTGGATCAGCTGCCCCTCCGCAACGCGGAACGACGGGCGGTCCACACGGGCGCCGTCGACCATGATGTGGCGGTGGACGACCAGCTGGCGGGCCTGGGCGATGGTGCGGGCGAAGCCGGCACGGAGCACGAGGGCGTCCAGACGCATTTCGAGCAGCTCGATGAGGTTCTCACCGGTCAGGCCCGAGGTGCGGCGTGCTTCTTCGAAGACGCGGGTCATCTGCGCTTCGCGGATACCGTACTGGGCGCGCAGACGCTGCTTTTCGCGCAGGCGTACGGCGTAGTCGCTGTCCTGCTTGCGGCGGGCGCGTCCGTGCTGGCCGGGAGCGTACGGGCGACGCTCAAGGTACTTCTCGGCCTTCGGGGTCAAAGCAATGCCGAGGGCACGCGAAATGCGGACCTTCCGGCGGGCACGTGTGTTGTTAGCCACGTTTACCTTTCATCTGTTTCTGCGGCAAAGAGCCTGGCGCATCGGTTGAATGCGCGGCACTTTCTCTGTGTTGCTGGCCTCCTTGTGCGGAGAGCCGGGATTGGCCGCTTCCCGGTACTACAGTCAGCTCCGCGCACGCTCCTCCGCCGTCGAAATTCGAGGGAAAGGGAACGGGCACGGCGCTACTTGCCAGTCAACCCACAATCCTAGCAGTCCGAGGGCCCGAGAATGGTCAGCGGCCGCTTCCCCCGCCGGTCCGGCGCCCGATGGTTCCCCGGCTCCCGGGCGGCTAGGGTACCGCCATGGAGTATGAGATCCGTCCGGCGGACAGGGACCGGTTCGGGGATGTCGCGGTGCTGCTGGGCCCCCGCAATCCCGATTCCTCGGTGTGCTGGTGCCTGACCTACCGGCTGCCGTCCCGCGAGAACCGGGAGCTGACCGGGCGCCAGCGCGCCCAGCGCGTCGAGGAGCTCTGCGGCCGCGCCATTCCACCCGGGATTCTGGCCTACGACGGCGACAACGTGGTGGGCTGGTGCGGCGTGGCGCCCCGGGCCGAACTCCACTCCTTCGCCCGCAGCACGAGAATTCCGCACCTCGATGACCTGCCCGTGTGGAGTGTCTGGTGCTTCCGGGTCAGGGGCGGGCACCGCGGCAAGGGCGTTGCCGCGGCGCTGCTGCAGGGCGCCGTGGAGCATGCCCGGGACCACGAGGCGCCAGCGGTCGAGGGCTACCCGGTGGACAACGGTGGGCAGAAGGTCGACACGACGATGGCCTATGTCGGCACCCGGGCGCTGTTCGAGCGGGCCGGCTTCACGAAGGCCGCCGACACCACCGCGGTCTCCAACGGCTTCCCGCGCGTGCTGATGCGCCGCGCCCTCCCCTGAGGGCGCCTCCCGGCGGGCCCTCCACCGGGGCCCGGGCCTACCGGCCCCGCAGGATCCTGCGCAGCCGGCCGAGGCGGGTTCCGATGTCCCGTTCGGCCCCCCGGTCGGTGGGGAGGTAGTAGTCCCGGCCCACCAGGTCATCGGGCGCGTACTGCTGGGCGGCGATGCCATGCGCTTCGTCGTGGGAGTAGACGTATCCCTTGCCGTGGCCGAGCTGGGAGGCCCCGGGGTAGTGGGCGTCGCGCAGGTGGGCGGGGATGCCCTGGCCCCGTCCGGCCCGCACGTCGGCGATGGCGGCGTTGATGCCGTTGTACGCCGCGTTGGACTTCGGGGCCGTGGCGATGTGGACGACGGCCTCGGCGAGGATGATCCTCGCCTCGGGCATCCCGACAAGCTGGACCGCCTGCGCCGCCGCCACCGCCGTCTGCAGCGCCGTCGGATCGGCCATGCCCACGTCCTCGGAGGCCGAGATCATGATCCTGCGGGCGACGAAGCGCGGGTCCTCCCCCGCCTCGAGCATCCGGGCTAGGTAGTGGAGGGATGCGTCGACATCCGAACCCCGAAGCGACTTGATGAAGGCGCTGGCGACGTCGTAGTGCTGATCGCCCGCCCGGTCGTACCTCAGTGCCGCGACGTCGAGCGCCTTTTCGGCGTGCTGGAGTTCCACCACGACCGGCCCCGGCCCGTCGCCGGCGGACTGGGCGACGCCGGCCGCCGCCTCGAGGGCGGTGAGCCCGCGGCGCGCGTCGCCGGCGGCCAGACGCACCAGGTGTTCAAGGGCCTCCTCGCTCAGGCGGACGGTCCCGCCCAGGCCCCGTTCGTCCTCGACCGCCCGCTGCAGCAGCCCGGCGATATCGGCCTCGGTCAGCGGGCGGAGGGTCTGCAGCAGCGACCGGGAGAGCAGCGGAGCGACGACGGAGAACGAGGGGTTTTCGGTGGTGGCCGCGATCAGGACGACCCACCGGTTCTCGACCCCGGGCAGCAGCGCGTCCTGCTGGGCCTTGTTGAACCGGTGGATCTCATCGAGGAAGAGGATGGTGGTCCGGCGGTGGAGGTCGCGGGCGGTCAGGGCCTCTTCCATCACCCGGCGGACGTCCTTCACGCCGGCGGTGATCGCCGAAAGCTCCACGAACTGCCGCCCCTGCCCGCGGGCCACCACGTGCGCGAGGGTCGTCTTACCGGTTCCGGGCGGACCCCACAGCACGACCGAGGACGGGCCGGCGGGCCCTCCGGAGGCGGTGTCGCCGGCCAAGGTACGCAGCGGCGACCCGGGGCCGAGGAGATGCTGCTGGCCGACCACCTCGTCGAGGGAGCGCGGACGCATCCGCACGGCCAGGGGGCTCCGCGGCCGCTGGGACACAGCGCCCGCGACGGTCGGCGGTGCGGCGCCGGGGAAGCCGTCGTCCTCATCTTCGGCGGCGGCGCTGAATAGATCATTCACATTGCCAAGGCTACTGTGTAGCACTGACGCCGGCGGATGGCCGGGGCGGAGCGGAGGACACGATGGCAGAGCCGAGAACCGTCCTCGTTTCGGGCGAGCGCCTGGCCGGCTGGTTGGAGCGGTTCGCGCAGCGCAACGGCGGATACACGATCGACGCCGGCTCCCCCGGCGGAGCCCTGACCCTGAACGCATCCAACGGGTGCCGTGCCGTCCTGGTCCCCCCGCTTCCACCGGCACAGGAGGCCGCCGGGGCGCCCTCTGTGGAGGCACTGACCGCCGCCGCGGGGGAACCGCGCGCGGTGGCGCTGATCCTGGTCCGCCGGGGCGGCTATTCGGTAGGGGTGGCCCGCAACGGCCGGCTGCTCGCCTCCAAGACGGGCACCCGGTACGTCCAGTCCCGCACGGCCGCGGGCGGCTGGTCACAACAGCGGTTCGCCCGGCGCCGGGCGAACCAGGCCTCCTCGCTCGTCCAGGCCGCGGCGGAACACGCCTCGGCGGTCTTCTCGGCCCACCCCATTGACTGCGTCCAGTTGGGCGGCGACCGCACCCTGGCCCTTGAAGTGCTCGCCCACCCGGCGCTGACCCAGTACGCCCACCTCCCCCGGCTGCCGTTCACCGCTGTGCCCGATCCGCGCCTGGCCGTGCTGGAGCGGGCGGCGGCGGAGGCGATGTCGGTGCGGATCACCATCACCGACCCGCCGGAGGCAGCCGCGGGTTGAACCCTTCCGGCGCCGCACGCTCTCCGACGGCGGCGGCACCGGTTGGAGCGCTGTCGGACCACGGCCAGGGCGATCCGGTCCGGGCGTCCAGGCCGGACAGCGTCGGCTACCGGCCGGCGGAAGCGGCTTCGGCTGCCAGGCGGAGGCGGTCGATCGCCTGGCCGGGATCCTCCGCTCCGTACACGGAGGATCCCGCGACAAACACCGTGGCCCCTGCCTCCGCTGCGCGCAGGATGGTCTCTTCGGTGATGCCGCCGTCGACCTGGATCGCCAGGGGAAGCGACCCGCCGCGGACCGCCTCGGCCGCCCGCCGGATCTTGGGCAGGGTCAGGTCGAGGAAGGACTGCCCGCCGAACCCTGGCTCCACGGTCATGATCAGGAGCAGGTCGAGCTCCCCCAGCATGTCGAGGTAGGGCTCGACCGACGTGGCCGGCCGCAGCGCCATACCGGCCTGGGCGCCGCCGGCCCGAAGCTCGCGGGCCAGGCGGACCGGGGCGGCCGCGGCTTCGGCGTGGAAGGTCACCGACGCGGCACCGAGCTCGGCATACGCGGGGGCCCACCGGTCGGCGTCTTCGATCATGAGGTGGACATCGAGCGGGAGCCCGCTGACCTCCTGGATCCGCTTCACCACCGGCTGGCCCAGCGTGAGGTTGGGCACGAAATGGTTGTCCATCACGTCCACGTGCACGGCGTCGGCCGCACCGATGCGCTCGAGTTCACGCTCGAGGTTCACGAAGTCGGCTGAAAGGATGCTCGGATTGATGCGGCAGGCGCCCACAGGTGTCCTTTGCGGTTGGAGGTGGCGGGAGCGCGCGCTGCGTCCCGGAACGGAAGTCAGACGGGCTTGCGGATCAGGGCCAGGAACATGGCGTCGGTGCCGTGCAGGTGCGGCCACAGCTGTGCCGTGGATCCCGCCCCGGACGCAGCCGGCCGGGCCGAGTTCAACGGTCCGCCGATGCTGACCGCGTCGAGGGCCGCGCCGGAGTCGAGCAACTCCATCTCCGGCCGACGGCGCAGGGCGTCCTCGACGACGGCGAGGGTTTCGGCATGATGCGGCGAGCAGGTCACGTAGGCGACGACGCCTCCGGGGCGCACGGCCTCGAGCGCGGACTCAAGCAGGCCGCGCTGCAGCGGGGCAAGCTCCACGAGGTCCGCAGGCTTGCGCCGCCATCGGGCCTCGGGGCGGCGCCGCAGGGCACCGAGCCCGGTGCACGGCGCGTCGACCAGGACCCGGTCATAGCTTTCCGGTTCCTCCTGCCCAACCTCCCTGCCGTCGCCGACGCGCACCGTCCACGTCCCGCCGTCGACCGGACGCAGGGCCTGACGGACGAGCTGTGCGCGGTGCGGCACCGGCTCATTGGCGACAAGGGTGGCGGGCACGGAGCGGCCCAGCGCGGCGAGGAGCGCGGACTTACCTCCGGGCCCGGCGCACAGGTCGAGCCAGCGCTCGGATCCGGCGTCGGGCGCCGGAACGGAGCCGGCCACGGCTCCGTTCTCCGGTCCGGCGGGAAGCAGGTCGACGGCAGCCAGGGCGCGGGCGACCAGCTGCGAACCGGTGTCCTGCACACGGAGCGTACCCTCCCGCACCCCGGCCAGCCGTCCGACGTCACCTCCTGCGAAGTAGGCGGACCCTTCGGCCAGGCGGCCCGGTTCGGCGCCCTCGGCCAGGGCTTCGTCGAGGGAGCCCAGGCCGGGAAGCGCCACGAGGTTCACCACGGGCGCAGCGTTGTCGGCCTCGAGCAGCTCGTCGATCTCCTCGACGGTGCGTCCGTGGGCGACCAGTGACTGCCGCAGAGCCCGCACGATCCACTCCGGGTGGCTGTGGGTCAGGGAGGCGATCTTGACGCCGTCGGTCTGGTTGGCGGTCAGCTCCCCGATCCAGGAGGCGAGGTCGCGGGCGGCCACCTTGCGCAGCACGGCGTTGACGAGGGAAGCGGGCCCGGCGCCGATCACCGCACGGACCAGGCCGACCGTCTGATCGAGCGCGGCATGGGCGGGCACGCGCATCCCGAGGAGCTGATGGGCACCGATGCGCAGCGCGTCGAGCACGGCCGGATCGAGCTGAGCCAGGGGACGGTCGACGCAGCGGGCCAGCACCGCATCGTAGGTTCCCTGCCCGCGCAGCGCGCCGTAGGCCAGTTCCGTCGCGAACCCTGCGTCTCGGCGGTCGAGTCGATGCTTGCGGATGCTCACCGGGAGGACGAGATTCGCATAGGCGTCCTCCGCAGCCACCGCCCGAAGCACCTCAAACGCGACAAGGCGCGCCGGATCGGCCTTCCGGGTCCGCTGGGAGGGAGCGGACTGGGAGAACTTGCGCTCCCCCGAACGGTTCCGCTCCCTGCCCTTTTCATTACGGCGCGGGCGCTGGCCCGGCCGCTGACCCGCTCCTGGGGTATCAGACATCGAAAACCAACTCTCCGCGCGCGAGGGCGCCCCTCGCCCAGTCACGGGCGTCCATCATTGTCTTTCCGGCGGGCTGCAGGCGGCCGAGCACCACCGGCTCCGACCCGGTGCCGACCTGTACGCCGCCGTCCCGGAGCTCCACCCGACCGGGGGCAAGGTCCACCGGATCGCCGGACCCGGTGTCCGGCCGCGCCGGCCGGAGTTCGGACGCCGGGCGCACCGGCGCGATTTTCACGCGCTGACCCGCAAGGAGCGTCCACGCGCCCGGCTCGGGGGTCACGGCATTGATCCGCCGCCGGACGGCGACGGCCGGTTGCGTCCAATCGATCCGGGCGTCATCGATCGAAAGCTTGGGGGCGAGGCTGACCTCCCCCTGCTGCGGAACCGCCTCGACCGCGCCCTGCCCGAGCGCCGTCAGCGTCTGCGCCAGAAGGACCGCGCCGCTGCCGGCGAGCCGGTCCAGGACCTCCCCGCTGGTGTCGGAGGGCGCCAGCGCTTCGGTCACGGTTCCGAACACGGGGCCGGTGTCGAGTCCGCGCTCGAGGCGGAAGGTCGACGCCCCGGTGATGTCGTCACCGGAAAGCACCGCGTGCTGCACCGGTGCGGCGCCGCGCCAGGCTGGCAGCAGCGAGAAGTGAAGGTTGATCCAGCCATGCCGGGGAAGTTCGAGCGCCCGCGGCGGCACAAGCCCTCCGTAGGCGACGATTGCCGCGGCGTCGAGGTCGAGCGCGGCCAACTGCTCGACCACCTCGTCAGTGAACCGGTTGGTCTTGATCAGGGGCAGCCCCAACTCCTCGGCCCGGGCGGCCACGGGGCTCGGGGCCAGGGTCCTCTTCCGCCCGACGGGGGCATCGACGCGGGTGAGCACCGCGGCGATCTCAAAGCCGGCGTCCGACAGCGTGTTAAGGGAGGGGACGGCGACGGCCGGAGTGCCGGCGAACAGGATCCTCACCGCCGGCGTCCCGAGTTCTCCGCACGCCGCGGTGCGCCCGCGGGACCGGCGGCCGATGCGCTGATGAAGCTCGACCCGAGGGTCTTGGCCCGCTGTGCCGCCGTTTGGCCGGCCACGCTGTTGTAGTCGGCGCTGCGGATGGCGCGCATGGCGACCTTCTTCTCCTCGCCCCGGAGTCTGTCGATGTAGAGCGTTCCGCGCAGGTGGTCCGTCTCGTGCTGCAGGCACCGCGCCAGCATGCCGGTGCCTTCGACCTCGACCGGCTCCCCGTGCGCATCCTGCCCACGGACCCTCGCCCATTCGGCCCGTTCAAGGAAGTTCCCAAGCCCCGGGACGGAGAGGCAGCCTTCGACGGCGCCGTCCTGCTGCAGGGTCTCCCCCACCTCGAGAACGGGGTTGACTACGTGGCCCTCGAAACCGTCGATGCTGTAGGTGAAGACCGAAAGGCCCACACCGATCTGGGGTGCAGCGAGGCCGACGCCCTGCACATCGAGCATCGTCTCGGTCATATCCGCAACCAGCTTTTCGAGCTCGGGGCCGAAGTTCGTCACCGTCGCGGCAGGGGTGCGCAGGATCGGGTCGCCGATGATCCTGATACTCAGTACAGCCATTCGGTTCGAATTCCTTCACCTGTCGGGCGCGGCGGGCGGATGCCCGGGTGGGCGCTGCGGGGGTCTGCGGCGTGCGCGGAGGGCTCGGACCCATCAGCGAAAGCCCTCGAGCCATTCTAGAACGCCGCGCCGCCCTGCCGTCCCCGGCGCCGCTGGGCTGCGGGAGTGCCGGGCGCATCTGGGCAGGGCCGGTCGCTGCCCACGGCCTGTAATCTGCCGGGCGGGAGCCGGCCCGGGCTCCGCGGTAACCGTCAGCCGGCTGCGACGGAGGACGGCGTTTCCGGAGCGGGTGCGGCCGGGCCCGAAGCGTCCGCACCGGTGACCGGAGCCGGCGCCCCGGCCGCAGCGCGGGCGGGCGGCGGGCCGATGGGAAGCAGCGCCCGCCCTGCCGTTTCGGCGTTTCGGCCGGCTTCCCAGGCGCGGCGCAGTGCACAGAATCTAAACCAGTGCTCCTTCAACACCTCGGGGTTGGCCCGGAGGGCACGGACCTCCGTCTGGCCGATGGCCACACCGAGGAGGAGGGGCTGCTCGCCGTACTTCCACGGTTCCCATTCGCCCTGATGGGGATCAACGAGGCTCTCCTGGGCCTTCATGCCCGCGACCAGCTGCATGACGACCTTGTCATCGAGCCCCTTGACGAAGCCGTCGCGGTCGGTGTTCTTGGTCTTGTAGTCGATGAGGCACAGCCGGCCTCCGATGGTGGCCACCAGGTCGAGGGTTCCCGCGTACCCGAGTTCCTGATTCCAGACGGTCAGCTCCGGGGCGATCGGCCGGACATCATAGAGTTCCCACCACTCGTCGAAACGGGCCGCGAAACCCTCCTCCCCGTTCTCCGCGAGGGCGAGCCGCGCGGCGTCGAGCGTGGAGGGCCGGCCGAGGGCACGCAGGGCCACCTGCTCGCAGTAGTTGTGCACCCGGGTGCCCCGGAGCGCCGCGTCGTCACGGTACCGCTCGGCGGCCTGCGAGGCGTCCCGGACGGCCTGCTTCAGCTCGGCAGGTTTGCCCAGCGATCCGGGAAGGCGCGGATCGGCAGCCAGGGCGTTCGCCGCCATGTGCCCAAACCAGCCACCGAGGGACGACGGCGCCTGGGCGATGACGGTCGTGATCGACGGGACGGTGGGCTGGTCCGACGTCGACCTCGCATACATCCGTCCGTAGGGAGTGGAGTGGGCGAGCAGCGGTTCAGTCATGGCTTAAGTCTGTCACTCTCCGGTGACACTCCCGCGCCGCTCCGTTGACCCGAAGACGCGCCCGATTGGACGAACCTCGAATAGTCCTATAGAGTTTTTTCTCGTTGGAAAACAGAAAAACACGAGGAACTCAAGGGTTTCGGTGTTCTAAATTTTCTTTCTGCGGACGTAGCTCAGCTGGCTAGAGCACCACCTTGCCAAGGTGGATGTCGCGGGTTCGAATCCCGTCGTCCGCTCGCAAGTCACTGCATGGCCGGTTCATCCGGCTGTCTGTTTGTTGGATAGCGGTGGGGTGGCCGAGTGGCTAGGCAGCGGCCTGCAAAGCCGTGCACGCGGGTTCGAATCCCGTCCCCACCTCCAGTAGGTGAATTGCAGAGCAGGAAATTGGGCGATTGGCGCAGCGGTAGCGCGCTTCCCTGACACGGAAGAGGTCACTGGTTCGATCCCAGTATCGCCCACGGAGAAAGACCCCCGGGAAACCGGGGGTCTTTTGTTTTCTAAGGCACGCTCCACGGGTTCCCGGTGTCGGCGTGAGGCGAGTCACCCTTGAGCATCGACGCGGGGCGCTCTGTATCTTCAGGACTCCCGGAAAAAGCCGGCGGGTGCGCTTTCCTGCGGCGCCGGTGGGGCCAGGACACCCTGCCATTGCCTGCCGCTGCGCACCCGCCGTCCACACCCCGACCCGCCCGGCGCTGAGTTCCCGATCCAAGGCTCCTCTCCAAAGGGTTGCTATTAAACGACTGGTTGGCTATAACTGTACGGGTCGGTAGTTGACCGACTGTCTACCAAAGGAATCGAAACTATGGAAACACGTAAAGTTGCCGTCATTACCGGCGCATCGCAGGGCATCGGCGCAGGTCTCGTCGACGGCTACCGCAAGCTCGGGTATGCGGTTGTCGCCAACTCCCGTTCCATCGCCCCGTCCGAGGACTTCGACCTCGTCACCGTTGCCGGAGACATCTCGGACCCCGAGGTTGCCGAGCGCGTCATTGCCACGGCGGTTGAGCGCTTCGGCCGCGTGGACACGCTCGTGAACAACGCGGGCATCTTCATCGCGAAGCCGTTTGCGGACTACACCCAGGAGGACTACGACAACGCCCTGCGCGTGAACCTCGGCGGCTTCTTCCACATCAGCCAGAAGGCCATGGCGAACATGGTCGAGCGGGGCTCGGGGCACGTCGTGAACATCACGACCACCCTGGTTGAAAACGCGAACTCGAACGTCCCGTCTGCTCTCGCTTCCCTGACCAAGGGCGGCCTCGCTTCCGTCGTGAAGTCGCTCGCGATCGAGTACGCGGCCCGCGGGGTGCGCGTGAATGCGGTCTCCCCCGGCATCATCAAGACCCCGCTGCACGCCGAGGAGACGCACGACGCCTACGGAGCACTCCACCCGGTCGGCCGGATGGGAACCATCGACGACGTCGTACACGGCGTGCTCTACCTTGAGCAGGCCCGGTTCGTCACCGGCGAGTTCCTTCACGTCGACGGCGGGCAAAGCGCAGGCAACTAGCACCGGCCGGGGGCGGCGGATCCGCCGCCCCCATCCCGGCGAGAGCGATCCAAAGCGGGCCTTCCCCCTCCCCACCCGCGAAGCCGCAACCGATCCGGAACTCTTTCGTTCCGCGGACCCAAGGAGCCAGCGTCAGTCCATGACTTCGAAACAATTCACCGTCGACCCCGTCTCTCCGTCCTATTGGCGGGTCACCTTCGCCAATGGTCCCGTCAACCTCTTCGACCCGGATTCGATCGATGAACTCGCCCTCCTGCTCACCGCCGCCGAGCAGGATCCCGACCTTCGGGTGATCGTCTTCCGCAGCGACAACCCGGATTTTTTCATGGCACACTGGGATCTCCTCAGCGACAGAACCAGAGTGGCGAACATGGCTCCGGGACCGACGGGCCTCCACCCCTACCTCGACAATTTCGTCCGCCTCAGCAGGCTCCCCGTGGCAACCATCTCCGTCATCCGGGGACGCGCGCGCGGAGCCGGCAGCGAGTTCGTCCTAGCCACCGACATGCGGTTTGCGTCGGAACGCGCGGTTCTGGGCCATTTCGAAGTGGGTATCGGCGCCGTACCGGGGGGAGGCCCAATGGCGCGACTCGGACACCTCATCGGGCGCGGCCGGGCCCTCGAGATCCTCCTCGGAGCCGATGACATCAATGCCGCGGATGCCGCCGCTTACGGCTATGTCAACCGGGTCATCAGTGATGCGACGATCGAGGCCGACGTCGATGCACTCGCCCGCCGGATCGCCGGGTTCGACAGGGCGGCCCTGTCTAGGACGAAGGCGCTCGTCGACAAGGCGACGCTGCCGGAGGATCAAGACTTCGCGCCGGGCCTTCAGGCATTCTTTGCGACGGCAGGCCGGCCCGGAAGCCAGCCGCTGATCCGCAGCCTGTTCGCTCAGGGCCTGCAGCAGGCCGGCGGGGTCGAACTGGACCTTGGACGCCGCGTCGGAGAACCGCTGGAGGAATGACGCGAAGGCGTCCGGATCACCTTTCAGTGCCCCGGGACCGAAAAGTGATCCGGCCCACTGAAGGGGAATTATCCCTCGGCGCCAGAAGTTGATATCGAAACAGAACTGGTTCGTCCTAAGGAGTATTGACATGGCGACACTACTCGAGCAGGTCCTCGAAGCCAATGGCGGCCTTGACCGCTGGAAGAGCCTCAACACTTTCACCGCCCGCATCGCCTACGGCGGCCCGTTCTGGGAATTCAAGGGACAGCCCGACGTCCTCGGCACCGACCTCGTCGAGGCGAGCCTGCAGGAGCAGCGCACCCGCCACACGCAGGAGGGCACCGGCCGCGTCATCGAATACGACAAGAAGTCAGACCGCGTGACGGTGACCGCCGCCGACGGCACGCTCATCGAGGAACTGACCAACCCCCGCGCCAGCTTCGAGGGCTACACCTTCGAAACGCAGTGGACCCTCGCTCAGATGTACTACTTCCGCAGCTACGCCACCTGGCACTACCTCGTCGAGCCCTACATCTTCACCTGGCCGGGCGTCGAGACTCAGGAAGTGGAGCCCTGGACCGAGAACGGCGAGACCTGGCGCGTACTCAGCGTCACCTTCCCTTCCTCGATCGACACCCACAACACCACCCAGCTGTACTACTTCGACGCGGCAGGGCACCTGCGCCGCATGGACTATCAGCCGGAGGTCAACGGCAACGCCCCCGGTGCCCACTACATCCGCGGGGAGGCCGAGGTCGACGGACTCATCATCCCCACGAAGCGGCACATCCACATCCGCAACGATGACAGGACCCCCGATCTGTCCTGGGTTCTGATCGAGATCGACCTGAGCGACATCACGATCGCGTAATGCTCCTGCCGGAGGAAAGGACACCTCCCCTCCGGCCGAATGCCGGCTCCACGGCACCCTTCCGGCGCCCCTCGGAGCGGTTCAGCGGTTGCCGCAGAACCGCCTGCCCCGGATTTGGCTCCCCCTTCCCGGCGCGATATTGTTGAGCCACTGGTTTGAACCGGTTTCGCGAAGCGTAAATAGCCTTCCGCTGATGAATCCCCTTAGAGCCAGGCACATATCACCCGGGGTCCCGTGCAGGGGCGCCTTTTGCGGACGTAGCTCAGCTGGCTAGAGCACCACCTTGCCAAGGTGGATGTCGCGGGTTCGAATCCCGTCGTCCGCTCCATCGCTTCAGGCTTCCAGCCGGAACTGCGCCACCGCAGCACGTCTGCCGCCTGCCGCCCCCACCGCCCTCTCGGCACCCCCCCCGGCGAAACTGCAGCTCACCACGTTATGTCCCACTCGAAGCGTGGTGACCTGCACACTCGACCGCGACCGCAGCGCCTCCCGCCAAGCCTTCCCGGCGAAATTGCAGCACACCACGTTATGTCCCACGCAGAGCGTGGTGACCTGCACACTCGACGGACTGCGGAACCCCCGGAGGAGCTACCACCCCTCCCCCGGACGATTCCCGGCAATCTGCACTACGATTGTGACGAGGGGAACACCAGGTTCCCGGGTAGGAAAGGAGGTGCCTGTGTCTGTTTTTGACGGGCTCAAAGGCAAGGCCGGTGGGTTGAAGGACAAGGCGACCGGACTGATCGGCGCCAACTCGGGGAAGGTCAAGACCGGCATCACCAAGGCCGGCGGCTTTGTCGACGGCAGGACCGGCGGCAAGTACTCCGGGCGCATCCGCGGGGTGCAGTCGAAGGCCTCGGCGATGGTCGACAAGATCGAACGCGAGCAGCGCGGCGGCACGACCGGACCTACACCTCCTCCGGCCTCATCGCTTTAAGTACCGCAAAAAGGAAGCGCCGGTCCCGCCGTGAGGCGGAACCGGCGCTTTTGTTTAACCTCCGGCCCGGAGGCTACGCTACGGAGCCGCCCTGGCGGGCCAGCGCCGTGAGGCGGGAGACCGCCCGGTAATACTTCTTCATGTATCCGCCGTGCATCATCTCATCGGTGAACAGCTTGTCGAAGGGCACACCACTGGCGAAGATCGGTACGTCCCGGTCGTAGAGGCGGTCGGCCAGCACCACGAAGCGCAGCGCCACGGACTGCTCGGTGATCGTGGACACGCGGTGCCATGCCACCGCCTCCACCCCGTCGAGCATCTGCCGGTACTTGCTTGGGTGCACCCCGGCCAGGTGGTGGATGAGGTCGCCGAAGTCATCCTCGGCCAGCACCCCGCCGTTGCCCGAGTAGTTCCGGACGTGGTCGCGCAGGCCGGATTCACTCAGGGGCGCCGGCGGCTGCGGCAGCCCGCGGTGGCGGTAGTCCTCGCCGTCGATCCGCAGCACGTCGAACTGGTCGGCGAGCACCTGGATCTCCCGCTGGAAGTCGACCGCCGCGAACCGGCCTTCGCCGAGGGAGCCCGGCAGGGTGTTGGAGGTGGCGGCCAGCTTGACGCCGGCGTCGGCGAGTTCGCGCATGAGCCGGGACATCATCACCGTGTCACCCGGATCGTCGAGTTCGAATTCGTCGATGCAGACGAGGTTGTAGCCGCTGAGCGACTCGACGGTCTTGCGGAACGAAAGCACGCCGCACAGGTTCGTGTATTCGACGAACGTGCCGAAGGCCTTGGGTCCCTGCGTCGCGTGCCAGAGGGAGGCGAGCAGGTGCGTCTTTCCGACGCCGAAGCCGCCATCGAGGTAGATCCCCGCGCGGGACGGCGCCTTTCGTGCGCCGAAGAGTTTCCGCAGTCCGCTGGGCTCGGGCTCGTCAACGGTCGCGGCGAACGCCCGCAGCCCCCGGACGGCGGCAGACTGGGAGGGCTGTGAGGGGTCGGGCCGGTAGCTGGAGAACGACACGTCCTTGAAGCGCGGCGAGGGGTAAAACCCGTCGAGCAGTTCCTCGACTGAGACTTTCGGCGCGCGGTCGGTCAGGTGCTCTACGGATGCCACGAATCTGGGGTGCTTTCTCTTGCCGGCCGAAGGATGCGATGGGGAGCGCGACGGCGCGCCCGCTAGGCAACATTACGGCACCGGACTCCAACCCACCGGAAGCAATTCGCACCGGGCGTGGTTAGGCTAAGAGAGAGAAGCCGCCCCCAGCAGAAAGCCATTTGATGCCGCTCGAAACAGATTCGTCCGAAAAGTTCGCTGCCTACGCCCACCCCGGCCGGCTCGTCTCGACGGACTGGCTCGCCGACCACCTCGGCGCGGACGGGCTGGTGGTCCTCGAGTCCGACGAGGACATCCTGCTGTACGAGACCGGGCACATCCCCGGGGCCGTGAAGATCGACTGGCACACCGAACTCAACGACGAAGTGCGCCGCGACCTCGTCGACGGTGAGGCCTTTGCCCGCGTGATGTCCGCCAAGGGCATCTCCCGCGACACCACTGTGGTCATCTACGGTGACAAGAGCAACTGGTGGGCCGCCTACGCCCTCTGGGTCTTCGAGCTGTTCGGCCACGAGGACGTCCGGCTGCTCGACGGCGGACGTGATAAATGGATCGCCGAGGGACGGCCGCTGACGACCGAGGCCACTGAGGTCCGCCCCGGCGACTACCCGGTCATCGAGCGGAACGATCCCCGCGTACGCGCCTACCTCGGCGACGTGCTTGAGCACTTCGGCAACCCGCTCATCGATGTCCGCTCCCCCGAGGAATACACCGGTGCCCGTACGCACATGCCCGCCTACCCGGAGGAGGGCGCCATGCGCGGCGGCCACATCCCCACGGCGGCCTCCATCCCGTGGGGCCGCGCTGCCGCCGAGGACGGCACCTTCCGCAGCCGGGAGGAGCTCGACGCGATCTACCGCGGAGAAGGGGGCCTTCAGGACGGTGACGACGTCGTGGCCTACTGCCGCATCGGTGAGCGCTCAAGCCACACGTGGTTCGTCCTCACCCACCTGCTGGGCTTCGACCGGGTCCGCAACTACGACGGGTCCTGGACGGAGTGGGGCAACGCGGTGCGCGTGCCGATCGTCCGCGGTCCCGAACGCGGCGAGGCTCCGGCCCGTCCGGCGGAGGCCCGGCGATGAGCACGGCCCTGCCGGCCCAGCTGGCCGAGATCATCGATGACTTCCAGGACCTGACGGAGCCGGACCGGCTCCAGCTGCTCCTCGATTTCTCCCGTGAGCTTCCGGAGCTGCCCGAGCGTCTCCGCGAGCATCCCGAGCTGCTTGAGCAGGTCGTCGAGTGCCAGAGCCCGGTGTTCCTCACCCTGGAGGTGGGCGACGGGCCCGAGCGCCTGGTGAATCTGTTCTTCTCGGCTCCGCCCGAGGCTCCGACGACCCGCGGTTTCGCCGGAGTTCTGATGGAGGGCCTCGACGGGCTTCCCGCGGAGGAGATCCTCGCGGTCCCGGACGACGTGCCGGACCGGCTGGGCCTGACCCGAGCCATTACGCCGCTGCGCATGCGCGGCATGAGCGCGATGCTGGGCCGGATCAAGCGGCAGATCAGGGAGACTGCGGCCTAGCCTCCGCTCCGGGGTGCCTGCCGCCCGGCAGGGTGCGCTGGTGCAGCACCCGGTCCAACCAGCGTGAGACCGTCTCCTCCCAGCGGGCCGGATCGACGTTCCACTCCTTGGTGTGGCGCGCCCGGTGGAACCGCTCGAAGGTGACAAAGGCCGGGTTCCGTTCGGCGAGTTCGACCGAGGGGGCGACGGGAACGAACTCATCGTCCTCGCTGTGCAGGATGAGGGTGGGGATGGTCAGCTGCTCTGCCCTTGAGATCCAGTCCATGCTCTTGAGGTCGAGGGGCGCGGCCAGGCCGGTGATGCGCTTGGCTGCGTCGTTGGCCAGAAGCCACTGGCCCAGGCGGCCCACCGGGGCCGGGATCCGGTTCAGCTGGGCGTGGTAGGCCAGCACCTCGATCCAGTTCACCACCGGGCCGTCGAGCACCAGCGCGCCGATGCGACGGCGGTGGCGGGAGAGGTCCGCGGTCTGCAGGGCGATGGCACCTCCCATCGACCAGCCGAACAGGACCACCTCCTGGGCGCCGGCGGCGATGGCGTAGTCGATGGCCGCCTCGACGTCGCGCCACTCGGTCGCGCCGAGACCGTAGCGGCCGTCCGGGGCGAATGGTGCATCGCCGTCGTTCCGGTAGGAGATGACGAGGCTGGTCAGGCCGACACTGCGGGCGGTGCGCACGGCCCGCAGGGCCTCGGTGCGCTGGGCGCCCCTGCCGTGGATCATGATCGCCCAGGTGTCGGCCGGCGACTCGGCGCGGATCAGCCACGCCGGCGCTACCCCGCCGTCCACCGGCACCTGGACCTCCTCGTCGGCGAACCCCATGCCCGACGGCGCCGGGTAGACGCTCCCGCTCCACCAGCCGCGCCGGGCGGTGCGCAGGTCCCCCGCGTACACCTCCTCGACGTCGCGCTCAACAGTTCCCTCGCCGGGGCTGTACGAGTGGATGGCACCGATCCGGGCGTGGCCGGCCCCCCGGTTGAAGTAGAGGCTGTAGGTGCCCTCGACCGTGGTGTCCTCGTTGGCCGGAAGGATCACCCGCTGGGACTGCCCGGCTCCGGTGACCGCCAGGATCTCGAGGTTCTCCTCGCGCGTCCGGGCAGGTGTCACGACCCGGCGCGCGAAGTAGGCGGCGAGCGCCGATGCCGCCGTGGCCGCCGAGGACGTCAGCAGCGCACCCACGCCGATTCCGAATGCCGTCCATTTCAACCAGGGGGCGGGGGCGGTGGCCTGTGATGCTGGTGGGAATGCCATACGGCCATTCTCACCCGTTACGGCGCCCAGCGGGCAATTTCGTTGGAGCCGGTGCGTCCGCCCCTCCGCGCGACGCCGCCGCCGGGGCCACGGGCAGGGCCGAACCGCGGTCCTCCCGCGCCCGGCGGGCCGGGTCTACTGTTGGCGGTATGACTTCAACCATTCTGGTGCTGACCGAGGAAGCCCTTCAGGACGCGGATGTCTCGAACCTCAGGACACTGCAGGGCGAGGAGGAAGCCGAATTCATCATTCTCGTTCCTGCGGACCGGAACAAGAGCATGCTCGGCGAGTTCTTCCACCACCTGAGCATGCTTGAGTTCGCACAGGCGTTCCGGGACGTTGCCGGCAATGATGCCGACCGCCGGCCGGAGCACACGGCCGCCGACGCACTGGAGGTCTCCCTGCGCATTGCTGCGGCATCGGGCCTGAGGGCACGGGGCTACACGGTCGGGGACAACGCCGTCGAGGAATTCGTGCGGGCCGCGGCCGACGAGGGCGCAGCGCAGGCCGTGGTGATCACCCGCCCGCACGCCGTGGCGGACACCCTCCACACCGACTGGGCCAACCGCGCGCAAAGCCACCTGGGGATCCCCGTGCTGCACCTGTATTCCGGCTCGGGATTTATTGGCGACTCATAAGCGTTGCCAAAGGTATGACGACATCAGAAAACGCCGCTCAGCCCGAAATCTTCAAGACCGATGACGAGTGGCGCCAGGAACTGACCCCCGAGGAGTTCCAGGTGCTGCGGAAGGCCGGGACCGAACGTCCGTGGACCGGGGAATACACCGATGCCTACACCGCCGGGGTCTACCAGTGCCGCGCCTGCGGCCAGGAACTCTTCACCAGCAACGAGAAGTTTGATTCCCAGTGCGGCTGGCCGTCCTTCTGGGCCCCGCTCGCCGAGGACAAGGTCCGCTACATCCACGACCGGAGCCTTGGCATGGAACGCATCGAGGTGCGCTGCGCCCGGTGCGACTCGCACCTGGGCCATGTCTTCGAGGGCGAAGGTTTCCAGACCCCGACCGACCAGCGCTACTGCATCAACTCCATCTCCATGAAGCTCGTTCCGGCCGAGTAGCCCGGTAGGCTTGACCACCGGAGACTGCCAACAGGACCTGCGGTTGCCGCCCTGCGCGGGCAGCCGCAGGTCCTCTTGGTCTCGGCATACAGGGACGGCGTATGAGCATAAGAGTGTCTAATTGGAGAGTGCTTTTGGAGTAAGCAATGCTTTTTTGTTGCTAGGCTCGCCTCAGCATCCGATCCACCGCCCCGCCCGCCGGGGCCGCTCCGAAAGCAGGCATCCATGACCACTCTGGCGTCCTCACCGCTCAGCTCCACCGCCCTCGCGGAGCACCCCGCCTGGCTCCGCCTCAAGGCGGCCGCCGGCGCCCTGCAGCAGCTGCAGGTCAAGGACGGATCGGTCCCCGAACCCGCTGACCGCCCGAAGGCCGCCGAGCTCAACGCGGCGATTGTCGAGGCGGTCACCGAACTCGCCCCCGCCTTCCCGCACGATTCCGCCTACCTCACCGCGCTGGTGAAGGACCTGTTGGCCTGGGCGGAGTCCGGCTTCGGCATTCCCGACTTCCTCGACTCGCTGCTGGCCTTCCAGCCGCAGCAGCACCGCGTCGACGGGCTGACCCATCTTGTCCTCTTCCCCATGTACACCCAGAACGGCAGCAGCAACCGCCTCGTGGAGGCCGTGCTGATCGAAGTGATCTGGCCCGAGTTCATCGCCGACCTTGAGGCCGGCGACTACTCGAACGGGCTGTTCGTGCCCATCCGCTTCCTCGACTTCACCGAGGGCTACAACACCAACTCCGCCGTCCTCTTCCCCGAGACCGTCGCCGTCCGTGAAACCCCCACCTTCACCTGGGGCGCGATCTTTGCCGACCGCGAGGCCGCCCGCTTCCGCCGCGTGGTGGAAGCCGCCGCCGACATCACCCGTCTCGACCTGCCCGCGGAGGCCCGCGAGCTCCTCGCCGACCAGAAGCTGGCCGAGGAAACGTTCGTGATGTGGGACCTGATCCACGACCGAACCCACATGCGCGGGGACCTGCCCTTCGACCCGTTCATGATCAAGCAGCGCATGCCCTTCTTCCTGTACTCCCTCGAGGAGCTGCGCTGCGACCTGACTGCATTCCGCGAATCGGTGCGCATCGCGAAGGACGAGGAGGCCTCGCCCGAGACCCGCCGGCACGCCCGCCTGGTGCAGTACGCGGTGATCTTCGACCGGATCTTCCGCTTCGCCATCACCGGCTCCCGCGTGCGCAACTACGACGGCCTCGGCGGCCAGCTGCTCTTCGCCTGGATGCACCAGCACCGCGTCCTGCACTGGACCGACACCAAGCTCACCATCGACTGGGACGAAGTGGCCGACGTCGTGGTGGCCCTGGGCGAGGAGATCGAGCAGCTGTACTGGCGCTCGATCGACCGGCCCAAGACCGCCCACTGGCTCGCCGCCTACGAGCTGGTCTCGAAGACCGTCACGCCCCACCCGGCGTCGGTCTGGGCCAAGGGACCCGACGCCCTCCCGCTCAGCGGGCCGCCGCGCGGCCTGACCGACGCCGTGCTCGACGACGAGTTCCCGCTGTCGATGTTCTTCGAAGCCCTTGACCGCAAGATGAAGCCTGTCATCGAGTCGACGGCCGGCATCACCGGGGCGTCGGCGTGACGGACGCCGTTCCGCCGGCGGGCGCATCCGGGCCCGCCGGCCTCACGGTGGTGGTGGCCGGGGCGACGAGTGCCTCAGGCGTGGCCACGGCCCGGGAGCTCACCGCCCGGGGCGCGCGCGTGATCGCCGTCGGCTCCCATGCCGGCCGGCTGCAGGACGCCCTCGGGCACCTGGACGGCGTCGAGCAGCGGGTGTGCGACCTGACCGACGCCGCCGCCGTGACCGCCCTCGCGGCCGCGGTCGAGGCGGACACCGGCGGCGCCGACGGGCTGATCCACCTCGTCGGCGGCTGGCGCGGCGCCAAGGGCATCACCACGCAGACAGACGAGGACTACGCCTTCCTGCACGACTCGGTGTTCCGCACCCTGTTCAACACGAGCCGCGCGTTCTACGACCAACTGGCGCGCTCACCCCGCGGCCGGCTCGCCGCCGTCTCGGCCACCGCCGTCGACTCCCCCACCGCGGGCAGCGCCTCCTACGCGGCTGTGAAGGCCTCGGTGGAGACCTGGCTGCGCGCCGTCGCCGACGGCTTCGTCCGGGACGGGTCCGCAGGGGCGTCTACCGCGCTGGTCGTCAAGGCCCTGCTCGACGACGCTCTGCGCGAGGCCCACCCGGAGCGGCGCTTCCCGGGCTACACCCACGTCGACGACCTCGCCCGGGCCGCCGCGCTGTTGTTCGAGACGCCCGCAGCGGACATCAACGGCGCGCGCACGGCGCCGGCGGACCTGCTGGCCAAGGCCGACGGCTGAGCGCCGCTAGGGGATAATGGAACAGTGACTGAAACTCTTTCGACCTTCCGCCCGCTGCACGACATCAACGAGCGCGGCTTCGCCTCCGACAACTACTCGGGCATCCACCCCGAGGTGCTCGCCGCCATCGCGGCGGCCAACGGCGGCCACCAGGTGGCCTACGGCGACGACGTCTACACCGCCCGGCTCAAGGAACTGCTCGAGGAGCACTTCGGCGAGGGGATCGAGGCGTTCCCCGTGTTCAACGGCACCGGCGCGAACGTCCTGTCGCTCCAGTCGATCCTGCCGCGCTGGGGCGCCGTCATCTGCGCGGCCACCGCGCACATCAATGTCGACGAGAACGGCGCACCCGAGCGTGTCGGCGGCTTCAAGCTCCTGACGGTGCCCACCCCGGACGGCAAGCTCACCCCCGAGCTGATCGACCGCGAGGCCTGGGGCTGGGGGGACGCCCACCGGGCCCAGCCGCTGGCCGTCTCGATCACCCAGACCACCGAACTCGGCACGCTCTACACGGTGGAGGAGATCCGGGCCATCGCCGACCACTGCCACGCCCGCGGGATGCACCTGCACATGGACGGTGCCCGGCTGGCCAACGCCGCCGCGGCGCTGGGCCTGCCTCTGCGGGCGTTCACCCGCGACGCCGGCGTGGACATCCTTTCCTTCGGCGGCACCAAGAACGGCCTGATGTTCGGCGAATGCGTCGTCGTGCTCAACCCCTCGGCCTCGACCGGGCTTGAATACCTGCGCAAGATGAACATGCAGCTCGCCTCGAAGATGCGCTTCGTCTCGGCCCAGCTCATCGCCCTGCTCGAAGACGGCCTGTGGCTGCGCTCGGCGTCCCATGCGAACGCCATGGCCGCACGCCTGACCGAGGCGGTGCGCGGCATCGACGGCGTCCGGCTCACCCAGGAGACCCGGGCGAACGCCGTCTTCGCCATCCTCGACCCGGCCGCCGCCGACCGCATACGGAAGCAGTTCCGCTTCTACGACTGGGACCAGGCGACCGGCGAGGTGCGGTGGATGTGCTCGTTCGACACGACCGAAGAGGACGTTGACGCCTTCGCGGCGGCCATCGCACGCGAAGTCGGCGCGTAAGCGCTCATTGCCTATGGTTACGAAAAGGTAACCCCCGCGAGTCCCCCCGCGACACGCCCCAGATTCTGGCATAGCCTGCGGGGGTGAGCGCACTTGGCGGCCTGTCGCAGGCACCTGACGAATTCCGAACGGCTCTTGCCGGCCTCAAGGAGGCCCGCTGCCGCACCGAGCTGCGCCTTGAGGAGATTCCGGCGCCCTCGCGCCTTGCGCCCTTCGCGGTCGCGCTTGGCGCGGAGGTCTACCAGCCGGCCCAGCCGGCGCGGCGCCCGGCCCACGGGCCCGCCGGCGTCGAGCTGCTCCCCCAGGAACCCGTGGAGCTTGCCACCGGACGGTTCATTCTGCTGTACGACCCGCAGGGCTCGGCGGTCTGGGACGGCAAATTCAGGGTGGTCACCTACATCCGCGCCCAGCTCGAACCGGATATGGGCAATGACACGCTGCTCGGCTCGGTGGCCTGGACCTGGCTTGCGGAGGCGCTCGAGAACCACGGTGCCGCCCATTCCAACGCCGGCGGGACGGCAACCCGCATCCTCTCCGAGAGCTACGGGACGCTCGAGGACCGGCCCGACACCATCGACATCGAACTGCGGGCCTCCTGGACACCGGACAGCGCCGAGATCCGACGGCATCTCGAGGCGTGGTCCGACATGGTGTGCACCTTCGCGGGGCTGCCACCCCTCCCCGAGGGCGTCCTGTCCCTGCCGCACCGGCGCAGCTAGGCCCGTCCGGCCTCCCGATAGACTGGAACCACCATGAGCTCCGAGAATTCCGATCGGCAGGACCTGCCCGCCGACGCCGCCCCGCCCACCGAGACGCCCGAGAACGGCACGGAACCGGAGGCCGGGCACCTGCCGCTGCTGACGGAACCGCGCGACGGCGTTCCCTTCGTCATCGACACCCCCGCCGGGCTCGAACGGGCCGCCGCCGCCCTGGCCGCGGGCACCGGGCCGGCCGGCGTGGACGCCGAGCGCGCCTCCGGCTTCCGGTACGGCCAGCGGGCCTTCCTCGTGCAGATCCGCAGGGAGGGATCAGGCACCTGGCTCATCGATCCGGAGCCCTTCGGAGACCTGAAGATCATCGACGACGCCCTCGAGGGCGTCGAGTGGATCCTTCACGCCGCGAGCCAGGACCTTCCCTGCCTCTCGGACCTCGGCATGTGGCCCGACCGCCTCTTCGACACCGAACTGGCCGCACGGCTGGCCGGGCTCCCGCGCGTCGGGCTCGCCGCGGTGATCGAGTCGCAGCTGGGCTTCACCCTCGCCAAGGAACACTCGGCGGCCGACTGGTCCACCCGCCCGCTGCCCGAGCCCTGGCTGCGGTACGCCGCCCTCGACGTCGAAGTGCTCCCCGAACTGCGCGGCAAGCTCGCCGCATTGCTGGACGGGCAGGGGAAGCTTGAGATCGCCGAGGAGGAGTTCGAGCACATCCGCTCGACTCCGCCGGCCGAACCCAAGACCGACCCCTGGCGCCGCACGTCGGGGCTCCACCAGATCCGCGACCGCCGCCAGCTCGAGGCGGTCCGGCGGATGTGGACCGAACGCGAGGAACTGGCCCAGCGGCGTGACGTCGCACCGGGCCGGTTGATCCCGGATTCCGCAATCGTCGCCGCGGCGAAGGCGATGCCCACCACGGTGCCGCAGCTGCTGTCCACCAAGGGCTTCCACGGCCGCGCCGCCCAGAAGGAAGCGCCCCGCTGGATGCGGTGCATCAATGACGCCCGCCGGGCCAAGGACCTCCCGCCCCTTCACATCTCCAGCAACACTCCCCCGCCGCCGCGCGTCTGGGCCGAGAAGGATCCCGAGGCGGCCGCCCGGCTCATCACCGCCCGCCCACGGATCGCCGCGCAGGCCGACAAGCTCGACATGCCGGTGGAGAACCTCCTGACGCCGGACTTCCTGCGCCGGATCGCCTGGCGTCCGCCCGCCGAGATCACCCTGGAAAGCATCAGCGCCGCCCTTGCGGAACTGGGTGCCCGGCCCTGGCAGATCGACCGCGTTGCGGCAGTCATCACCGTGGCCTTCCTCGACCCCGACCCGCTTCCCGTCAAGGCCCCGGCGCCGAAGGCGGCGCCAGATACGGGCCCGGTGGAGGCCGCCGGGTAGCGAGGGTCCGGGTTCCGCTTGCACCGCTAAGTTACTGCTGAGTAACATGAGGTCGGATCAACATCTCAAAGAGGAGCACAGTGTGAGCCAACCAGCAGCAACCACCCCTGCCCGTGCCGCTGCCCGCAGCGTGCGGGACGTCGTCTTCGTCGATGGCGTACGGACCCCTTTCGGCAAGGCCGGCGACAAGGGGATCTATGCCGGGATGCGGGCCGATGACCTGGTGGTCAAGTGCATCCGGGACCTGCTGCGCCGCAATCCCTCGCTGCCCCCCGAGCGGATCGACGACGTCGCGATCGCCGCGACCACCCAGACCGGGGACCAGGGCCTCACCATCGGCCGTACCGCCGCCCTGCTCGCCGGGCTCCCCCGCACCGTGCCAGGCTTCGCCATCGACCGGATGTGCGCCGGCGCCCTGACCGCCGTGACCACCACGGCCTCCGGCATCGCCTTCGGCGCCTACGACGTCGCGATCGCCGGCGGCGTTGAACACATGGGCAACCACCCGATGGGCGAGGGCGCCGACCCGAATCCGCGGTTTCTGTCCGAACGGCTCGTGGATCCGGCGGCCCTGAACATGGGCAACACCGCCGAGAACCTGCACGACCGCTTCCCCGCCATCACCAAAGACCGAACCGACGCCTACGCCGTCCGCAGCCAGGCCAAGCTCGCCGCCGCCTACGCGGAGAACCGCATCCAGCCGGACCTGGTGCCCGTCGCGGGCCGGAAGCCCGGCGAGGGCTGGACCCTGCACAGCGCCGATGAGCCGCCGCGGCCCGGCACCACGGTAGAGGACCTCGCCCAGCTGCGCACCCCCTTCCGCCCGCACGGCCGCGTCACGGCCGGCAACGCCGCTGGCCTCAACGACGGCGCAACCGCCGCGCTGCTCGCCTCCGCCGGCAGCGCCGCCGAACTCGGCCTCCCGGTGCGCATGCGGCTGGTGGCCTACGCCTTCGCCGGCGTCGAACCCGAGGTGATGGGCATCGGCCCGGTCCCCGCCACCGAGAAGGCCCTGCGCCAGGCGGGACTGGACATCGAAGACATCGGCCTGTTCGAGATCAACGAGGCCTTCGCCGTGCAGGTGCTCTCCTTCCTGGACCACTTTGGCATCGCCGACGACGACCCGCGGGTCAACCGCTACGGGGGCGCCATCGCCGTCGGGCATCCCCTCGCCTCCTCCGGCGTCCGGCTGATGACCCAGCTCGCCCGCCAGTTCGAGGAGGACCCCTCGGTGCGCTACGGCATGACCACCATGTGCATCGGCCTCGGAATGGGCGCCACGGTCATCTGGGAAAACCCCCACCACGCCGACTACGGACAGGACGCAGCATGAGCTTCGAACGCTTTGAGGAACTCGCCGGACTGGTGCCCAACGAGATCGTCACCCACTCCCTGGTGCAGGACGTCGCCCTGCCCGGCGGGGCCGGCACCCTGGCGCTCATCACCCTCGACAACGGCAAGGACCATACCAAGCCGACCACCCTGGGCCCGAACACCCTGATCGAGTTCGGACGCACCCTCGAGGGCCTCAAGGAGCGCAGCAGCCGCGGGGAGATCGCCGCGGTCGCCATCACGGGCAAGCCCTACTTCCTCGTCGCCGGCGCCGACCTCTCGACGGTGAAGTCGCTCAAGGCCGAAAAGCACGGCCGGGCGATGGCCGAGCTTGGCCACGCGGCCTACGACCTGCTGGGTTCCCTCGGCGTGCCCAGCTTCGCCTTCATCAACGGGGTGGCCCTCGGCGGCGGCCTTGAGATCGCCCTGGCCGCCGACTACCGCACGGTCTCCACCGGAGCCAACGGACTCGGACTCCCTGAGGCGTTCATCGGCCTGGTGCCCGGCTGGGGCGGGGTGTACCGGCTGCCGCGCCTGATCGGCCCCGCCTCCGCGGTGAAGGTGATGATCGAGAATCCGCTGAGCAACAACCGGATGCTCGACGGGTCCGCCGCCTACGGGATTGGCATCGCCGACGCGCTCTTCGAACCGGCGGACTTCCTCGAGCAGTCCCTGGCCTGGGCCGCCCGCGTCGTCGCCGGCCACACCGCCACGGTGCAGTCCGTCGAGGAGCGCCGTGCGGGCTTCACCGCCTACAGCGACGCCGACTGGGATGCCGCCGCCGCCGCGGGACGGGCCTTCATCGAGGCCCGCACCGGCAACGCCGCGCCGGCCCCGGCGCGGGTCCTCGACCTGTTCGAGGCAGGCAAGACGTTGACCCGGAAGCAGTCCGCCGAGGCCGAATGCATCGCGCTGGCCGAACTCATGCAGACCCCCGAGTTCCACGCGACCGTGTACGCGTTCCTCGAGCTGGTGCAGAAGCGCGCCAAGCGGCCCGCCGGGGCGCCGGACGCGAAACTCGCCCGCCCGGTGACGAAGGTCGGCGTCGTCGGGGCCGGGCTGATGGCCAGCCAGCTGGCGCTGCTGTTCGCCCGCCAGCTCAAGGTGCCCGTGGTCCTGACCGACATCGACCAGGCCCGCGTCGACAAGGGCGTCGCCTACGTCCACGCCGAGGTCGATAAGCTGCTGGGCAAGAAGAAGCTCTCCCCCGACGCCGCCAACCGCACCAAGGCGCTGGTCTCCGGATCGGTCTCCAAGGAGGCCTTCGCTGACGCCGACTTCGTCATCGAGGCGGTTTTCGAGGAGATGGGCGTCAAGAAGCAGGTTTTCGCCGAGGTTGAGGCCGTTGTGTCGCCCGAGTGCATCCTCGCCACGAACACCTCATCCCTGTCGGTCACTGACATGGCCGCCGACCTGGCCCACCCCGAGCGGGTCGTCGGATTCCACTTTTTCAACCCCGTGGCCGCGATGCCGCTGCTGGAGATCGTGAGGGCGCCCAAGACTGACGACGCCGTGCTCGCCACCGCCTTCGCCCTGGCCAAGCAGCTGAAGAAGAACGCCGTCCTGGTCCAGGACGCCGCGGCGTTCGTCGTCAACCGGATCCTGGGGCGCATGTTCGGCGAGATCACCAAGGTGTTCGACGAGGGCACCGACGCCGAGACCGCCGACAACGCTCTGCGGCCCATGGGCCTGCCGATGACGCCGTTCCGGCTGCTGGCCCTCGTGGGCCTGCCGGTGGGCCAGCACGTCCAGGAGTCCCTGCACGCCGCCTTCGGCGACCGGTTCCACGTCTCGGCGAATCAGCAGAAACTGATCGACGCCGGCATCAAGGGCCTGTGGGTTCCGGACGAGTCGGGCCGGGAAACCGTGCCCGAGTCCACCCTGGCCCTGATGGAGCGCGGTTCCTCGCCGTCGTCGAGTGAGGAGATCCTGCGGCGCACGCAGGACGCCCTCGCTGACGAGATCGGCCGGATGCTCGACGAGGGCGTCGTCGCCGCCCCGGAGGACATCGACCTGTGCGTCATCATGGGCGCCGGCTGGCCGATGCACCTCGGCGGTATCACGCCGTACCTCGACCGCACGAGCGCCTCCGAGAGGGTCCGCGGCAGGACGTTCCGCTAGGCCGCCCCCGATTACGACGAACACGCCAGATAACGACAAACGCACCTGCAATATCGGGTGCGTTTGTCGTTTTCCGGCGCCGCCGTGGCTTTCGGCCGCGCAGCCCGTGCAACGGACGCCGACGTCGGGGCTCAGCCCCGCGGGAAGATCCGGTCCAGCTCCTCCAGGTCCGACGGCGACGGCGCCCAGGAGGCGGCCGCGGCGTTCTGGGCCACCTGCTCGGGGGTCGTGGCCCCGGCGATGATGCTCGACACGGTCGGCTGCGCCGCAAGCCAGGAGAAGGCCACCTGGACCTCGGTCAGCCCGCGGGCCGACGCGAAGGCACCGAAGACCGCCAACTGCTGCAGGTCGGCCTGCGCGAGCAGGTGCGTACGGACCCGGGTCAGCCGGCTGCCCTCGGGCGCCTTCCCGGAGGAATACTTGCCGGTCAGCAGCCCGTTGGCGAGCGGGAAGTACGGAAGCAGTCCCAGCCCGTACGCGGCGGAGGCAGGGATCACCTCGTCTTCGGCAGCCCGGTCGAGCAGGCTGTACGGGTTCTGGGCGGAGACGAAGGGGGTGAGTCCTTCGAGCCGCGCCGTGAACTCGGCCTCGGCGATCTGCCAGCCGGCCCGGTTCGAGTGCCCGAGGTAGCGGACCTTTCCATCGCTCACGAGGGTGTCGAGCGCCGACAGGGTCTCCTCGATGGGCGTGCCCGCATCGGGGACGTGGAACTGGTAGAGGTCGATCCAGTCGGTGCCCAGCCGCTTCAGGGACGACTCGACGGCGCGCAAAATGTACCGGCGGGAGCCGCGGGCATCCCAGTCGGGACCGTTTGCGCCGCGCATGTCCGCGCCGAACTTCGTGGCAAGCACGACGTCGTCCCGGCGCTTCCCGAGGGCCCTACCGAGCATCTCCTCGCTCAGCCCGGGGTGCCCGCCGTAGATGTCGGCGACGTCGAACAGGGTGATCCCGGCATCGATGGCCGCGTGGACGACGGCGTCGGTCCCCTGCTGGGTCTCGGTGGCCGTGCCGGGGCGGCCAAGGTTGTTGCAACCCAGGCCCACGGTTGAGACGCTCAGGCCGGAAGACCCGAGCCGTCGGTATTCGGTCATGCCTCACCCTTCCCGGGGAGTTCGGTGGAGCGGGATCAGGACGCGGAGAACCAGATGCCGATTTCCCGGGCGGCGGACTCGGCCGAGTCGGAGCCGTGGACGAGGTTCTGCTGCACCTTCAGCCCCCAGTCGCGGCCGAAGTCCCCGCGGATGGTGCCCGGGGCCGCGGCCGTGGGCTCCGTGGACCCGGCGAGCGAACGGAATCCCTCAATGACGCGCTGGCCCTCGAAGACGGCGGCGACGATCGGGCCGCTGAGCATGAACTCGACGAGCGGCTCGTAGAAGGGCTTGCCGACGTGTTCGGCGTAGTGCTCCTCGAGGAGCTCACGGGTGGCAGACATGAGTTTCAGGTCGACCAGGGTGTAGCCCTTGGTCTCGATCCGGCCGAGGATGGTGCCGGTCAGGTTCCGCGCGACGCCGTCGGGCTTGATCAGTACAAGGGTGCGTTCAGTGCTCACGCGGTCCTCCAGGGGGTTCGTGGGGAAAGGAATCGAAGTGCTCCGTCTTTGACTCTACTAAAGACAGGCAGGGTGCTGCCTATTCGGCGGCCGCCTCGGGGTGCTCCCTCTCCCACTCGGCCTGGGCGCGGTCCCGCTCGGCGTTCTCCCGGTCGAGCCTCCTGCCGGTGCGGATGCCGTAGAGCCAGGTGAGGGCGAAGGCGATTCCGACGAGGAACATGGTGGGTTCGAGGAACCCGGCGGCGATGATGGCCAGCTGGAGGACCCAGCCGACGGCGATGCCCCACGGGCGGGTCAGCACCGCGCAGGTGAGCACGAGCAGCAGGCTCAGCGCCACCCCGGAGCCGAGGATGAGGGCCGGGGAAAGCTCGTCGCGGCGCAGGCCGAAGATGACGAGGGTCCCAAAAAACACCACGAACGCCTCGAGCAGCAGCACCGTCGAGGCGAACATGATCTTGATTGAGCGGCGCTTCCTGGGCATGCCGGGACGCCACTCGCGCTGGGCCTTGGTCAGGCGGGCCATGGTCCTACTTTCCTAGGAGGGTCCGGGCCTCGCCAACGACGGTGATGGAGCCCGTGATGAGGATTCCGCCGGCGAGGTCGCCGGATTCCTCGGACTTCATCACCGCCCATTCGAGGGCGTCGTCGAGGCGCTCGGCGATGTGGATGTTCTCCTCGGCGAACCCGGCCGCCAGGGCGTCGGGGAGCAGGTCGGCGGCGGGGATCGCGCGCGGCGAGGTGGACTGGGTCAGGACGACGTCCTCGAGCACCCCGGCCAGCTCCTCGTGGAGTTCGGCCAGGATGGCCGCAGCGTCCTTGTCCTGGAGGACCCCGATGACCAGCACGATGCGGGGAAACTGGAAGGCCTCGGCGATGCCGCGGGCGGCGGCCCGCGCCCCGTCGGCGTTATGGGCCGCGTCGACGAGGATGCTGGGGGCGGTGCGGACCACCTCGAGCCGGCCGGGGGAGGTCACGGCCCGCAGCCCGGCACGCACGACGTCGGGCTCGAGCTGGCGGGCTCCCCCGCCCAGGAACGCCTCGACGGCCGCGACAGCGACGGCGGCGTTCTGCGCCTGGTGCTCGCCGTGGAGCGGGACGAGCAGTTCCTCGTACCGGCGTCCGGCGATGCCGGTGATGGAGACGACCTGCCCGCCGACGCCCACGCTGCGGGAGTCGACCGAGAACTCGACGCCCTCGAAGCGGAACTCCACCCCGGTCTCGCGGGCCTTCTCCAGGAGCACCTGGGCGGCGTCGCGGGGCTGGGCGGCGCTGACGAGGAACCCGCCGGGCTTGATGATGCCCGCCTTCTCGTAGGCGATGTCCTCCACGGTGTCACCCAGCAGGTCGGTGTGGTCCAGGGAGATGGGGGTGACCACCGAGACCGCGCCGTCGCCGACGTTGGTGGCATCGGTGATCCCGCCCAGACCCACCTCGATGACGGCGACGTCGACAGGCTGGTCGGCGAAGACGGCGAAGGCGAGCACGGTGACGCATTCGAAGTAGGTGAGCCGCGGCTCGCCGGCGGCCTCGAGTTCGGCGTCGACGATGTCGAGGTAGGGGCGGATCTCGTCCCAGACCCGCACGAACGTCTCGTCGGGCACGGGTTCGCCGTCGATGCTGATCCGTTCGGTCACCTTGGAGAGGTGCGGGCTGGTGTAGCGCCCGGTGCGCAGGTCGTGGGCCAGCAGCAGCGACTCGATCATCCGCGCCGTCGAGGTTTTCCCGTTCGTCCCGGTGATGTGGATGATCGGGAAGGCCTTGTTGGGTTCGCCCAGGATATCCATAGCCCGGAACATCGGAGCCATGCGCGGCTCCATCTTGTTTTCGGGGGCCCGGCTCAGCAGCTCGGCGTAGACGCTTTCGACGGAGAACTGGTCAAGGGGCGCTTCGTCGTTCGGGTTCACTTGTGCCTTTCAACGGTGACGCGGAAGTCCTCGCCCGAGCCGTTGCCGGCCCGCACGATCAGTTCGTTGGTGAGGGTTTCGTCCTGGATCAGCCGGGCGTGGTCCTGCAGGGCCTTCACGCTGGCCGGGGCCGTCTCGACGACCGCGGTGATGCGGTCGCTGATCGACAGGTCCGCGTCGCGGCGGGCCTGCTGGATGGCACGGATGGCGTCTCGGGCGGTGCCCTCGGCGGCCAGCTCGTCCGTGACGGCGGTGCTGAGGACGAGGAAGCCGCCGCCTGGGAGCACCGCGACGGCCTTCTCATCGGAGTCGGCACTCTCGACGACGGTCTCCAGGGTGTACTCCTGCGGCTCCAGCGCCACCCCGCCGGCGGTGACGGCGCCGGCGTCGTCCACGGACCAGTCGCCGGCCCTGGCGGCCTTGATGACGGTCTGGACGTTCTTCCCGAGCCGCGGCCCGGCGGCGCGCGCGTTGACGGCGAGGCGCTGGGTGATGCCGAATTCCTCGGGCGAGGCGTCGTCGGCGTCGATCAGGCGCACCGACTTGATGTTCAGTTCGTCGGCGATGATCGAGGTGAACTGGCCCTGCAGGCCCTCCGCTGAGGGCGCGACGACGATCAGTTCCGAGAGCGGCAGCCGGACCCGCAGGTTGGCCGCCTTGCGCAGGCTCGATCCGGCCGAGCAGATCTGCCGGGTGCGGTCCATCCGCTCCACCAGGTCGGGGGCCCCGGGGAATTCCGACGCCGAGGGCCAGTCGGTGAGGTGCACCGAGCGCGCGCCGGTGAGCCCGCGCCAGATCTCCTCGGAGATCAGGGGCAGCAGCGGGGCCGCGACCCGGCACACGGCCTCGAGGCAGGTGTAGAGGACGTCGAAGGCCTCGGTGTCCTCGTCGAAGAACCGCTGCCGGCTGCGCCGGACGTACCAGTTGGTCAGCGTGTCGAGGTAGCGGCGCAGCGACTCGCTGGCGTCGCTGATGTTGAAGGCGTCGAGGGCCTCGGTGACCTCCCGGACCAGATTGCCGGTGTTGGCCAGCAGGTACTGGTCGAGCGGCTCGCGCAGTCCCGCCGCGGCCTCGGCGCCTACGGTGCGCGCTTCGTAGCCGGCGCCGCCGTTGGCGGCGTTGGTGTAGAGGCTGAAGAAGTGCCACACGTTCCACAGCGGCAGGATGACCTGGCGCACGCCGTCGCGGATGCCCTGTTCGGTCACCACGAGGTTCCCGCCGCGCAGGATCGGCGAGGACATCAGGAACCAGCGCATCGCGTCGGAACCGTCGCGGTCGAGGACCTCGGAGACGTCCGGGTAGTTCTGCAGGCTCTTGGACATCTTCTGCCCGTCGGAGCCCAACACGATGCCGTGGCTGATCACGTTGCGGAACGCCGGGCGGTCGAACAGTGCCGTGGCCAGGACGTGCAGGGTGTAGAACCAGCCGCGGGTCTGGCCGATGTACTCGACGATAAAGTCACCCGGGTTGTGCGAGGCGAACCAGTCGGCGTTCTCCATCGGGTAGTGGACCTGCGCGTAGGGCATCGACCCGGAGTCGAACCAGACGTCGAGGACGTCGGTGACGCGGCGCATCGTCGATCCGCCCTCCTCCGGGGAGCGCGGGTCGTCCGGGTTGGGCCGGGTGAGCTCGTCGATGAACGGCCGGTGCAGGTCCGGCTTGCCGTCCTTGTTCAGGGGCAGCCGGCCGAAGTCCGCCTCGATTTCCGCCAGGGACCCGTAGACGTCGGTGCGCGGGTAGGTGGGGTCGTCAGACTGCCAGACGGGGATGGGGCTGCCCCAGTAGCGGTTGCGGCTGATCGACCAGTCGCGGGCGTTGGCGAGCCACTTGCCGAACTGGCCCTCCTTGACGCTGCCGGGGATCCAGTTGATCTCCTTGTTCAGCTCGACCATGCGGTCCTTGACCTTGGTGACCTCGACGAACCAGGAGGACACGGCGCGGTAGATCAACGGGTTGCGGCAGCGCCAGCAGTGTGGGTAGCTGTGCACGTAGCTGGCCTGGCGGACGAGGCGTCCCTGCTCCTTGAGCACCCGGGTGATGGGCTTGTTCGCCGCGAACACGTGCTGGCCGGCGATCTCGGCGAGCGGGCCCGTGCCGAACAGGGGCAGGAAGCGGGCGCCGGAGTCGACCGAGAGGATCACCTGGATGCCGGCGGCTTCGGAGATCTTCTGGTCCTCCTCGCCGTAGGCGGGGGCCTGGTGGACGATGCCGGTGCCGTCGGTCGTGGTGACGTAGTCGGCGACGAGGAACCGGAACGCGTTGCGGTAGCCGCCGGCCTCGGGGTCCGCGAGGTAGTCCCAGAGCGGTTCATAGGTCAGACCCTCGAGCTGGGTGCCGGCGTAGGTGGCCGTGACGGCCGCGGCGGCCGCGGCGGCGTCGGGGTAGCCGAGGTCCTTGGCGTAGGCGCCGAGGAGGTCCTCGGCGATCAGGAAGCGGCCGGGGGTCCCGCCGGGCGTTTCGCGGGCGTCGGGAACGACGGCGTACCGGATGTCGGGCCCGACGGCGAGCGCGGCATTGGTGGGCAGGGTCCAGGGCGTGGTGGTCCAGGCGAGGGCGGCGGTGCCGGCCAGCTCCTTCGAGAGTTCGGATTCGCCGGCGAGGATCGGGAAGGTGACGGTGACCGTCTGGTCCTGCCGGTCCTGGTAGACATCATCGTCCATGCGCAGCTCATGGTTGGACAGCGGGGTCTCGTCGTTCCAGCAGTAGGGCAGCACCCGGTAGCCGTTGTAGAGCAGGCCCTTGTCGTAGAGGGTCTTGAAGGCCCACAGGACGGACTCCATATATTCGATGTTGAGCGTCTTGTAGTCGTTCTCGAAGTCCACCCAGCGCGCCTGGCGGGTGACGTAGTCCTTCCACTCCCCCGCGTACTTCATCACCGAGGCGCGGGAGGCGTCGTTGAACGCATCGATGCCCATCGCCTCGATCTGGCGCTTTTCGGTGATGCCGAGCTGCTTCATCGCCTCGAGCTCGGCGGGCAGGCCGTGGGTGTCCCAGCCGAAGCGCCGCTCGACGCGGCGGCCGCGCTGGGTCTGGTAGCGGCCCACGAGGTCCTTCGCGTAGCCGGTGAGCAGGTGGCCGTAGTGCGGCAGTCCGTTGGCGAAGGGAGGCCCATCATAGAAGACGAACTCGTTGGAGCCGTTCTCGCCGGCGTCGCGGGCGTCGATCGAGGCCTGGAAGGTCCCGTCCTTGTCCCAGTACTTCAGGACCCGCTCTTCGATCTCCGGGAAGCGCGGCGAGGCGCCGGCGCCTTCGGGCTGGCCCTGGCCGTCCGGGGCGGAGTCGGTGGCTGAGGTGGCTTTGGGGTAGATCTGCGGCATGTATTCATCCTGAACAACGGTGGAGACAGAACAAGGGGCGGTTATCCTGCTGCGAGGACGTGCTCTGAACCTGGAGGCCGGGATGCCGGCCACCGGGAGCGGAACCCGCGGTACCACCTCACTTGCCGCCGCCGCGTGCCGGGCCTCCGCGGGGAGGCCGGCCCCGCAGGGCTGCCACTCATTTTCAGGCGGTGACGGGCCCACCCGTCCGGTTCTACTGGGCCGTGCAGCCCCTGCCGGGCCCGCCGTGCTGTTCTTCCGGAAGCTCCCCGGTGATTGCCGGTTCGACGCTTATGGGTCAAAGTCTAGCCGCCCGCGCGCGGGAGTGTCGAAAGGCGCCCGGGCGCCGGTGCGAAGGTTACGCCCGGGCGCCGCCGGGGCCGCGGAAATTGCCCGCGGAGCCCGGGAACCGGTGCCGCTGAAAACCTCAGGTGGCGCGGATGACCTTGTGGTTCGCCGCCTGGGCGAGGGGACGCAACACCAGGGTGTCGACGTTGACGTGGAGCGGGGCGTTGAGCGCGTACACAATGGCGTCGGCGACGTCGGCGGCGCTCAGCGGGTTCGCGACCCCCTCGTAAACCTTGTCGGCGGCCGCCGAGCTGCCCAGGCGGTTCAGGGAGAACTCCTCGGTGTGGACCATGCCGGGGGCCACCTCGATGACGCGGACGTTGTTGGCGGCCTCCTCGAGGCGCAGGGTCCGTGCCACCGCCTGCTGGGCGGCCTTCGCGGCCACGTAGCCGGCCCCGCCCTCGTAGGCTGCAAGGGCCGCGGTGGAGGTGAGGAACACGAAGCTGCCGTGCCCGCTGCTGCGGACCGCCGGAAGGAAGCCGCGGGTGATGCGCATCGACCCAAGCACGTTCACGTTGTACATGTGCTCCCAGTCGGCGGTGCGCGCCTCGGCCACCGTTTCCATCCCGAACGCACCACCGGCGTTGTTGATGACCGCATTGACCTCCCCGCCGGCGGTCACCTCCCGCACCAGGGCGTCAACCGAGTCCTGGTCGGTCACGTCGACGACGGCGGCCCGTGCCCCCGTCTCGGCCGCGAGCTGTTCGAGCCGGTCGGCCCGCCGGGCCGCGGCGGTGACGTCCCACCCGGCGGCGCGCAGCGCACGGACCGTGGCGGCGCCGATCCCGGAACTGGCGCCGGTGACGACGGCGCGCAGGGGCCCGTCCGCGCTGCGTGAAGGGGAGCCGATGGCAGGAGTTGGCGCTGGTTCGGTGCTCATTCCACCACTCTAGCCAGCAACCCCCGGCCGGTGCCCGGCGCGGCGGCCGGGAGGCACTGGCGTCATGGAAGAATGGACACCATGGCCGAAAACATTCAGGGCACAGACACGCCCGCCCACCAGCCCGTCACCGTTCCCGACAAGCCAGCCCTTGAGGGCCTTGAGCCGCGCCTGGCCAAGCAGTGGAGGGACAACGGGACGTACGCGTTTCGCCGGGACACCACCCGGGAGGAGGTGTACTCGATCGACACTCCCCCGCCCACGGCGTCGGGTTCGCTGCACGTCGGGCACATGTTCTCCTACACCCAGACGGACGTGCTGGCGCGCTTCCAGCGCATGCGCGGGAAGAACGTCTTCTACCCCATGGGCTGGGACGACAACGGCCTGCCCACCGAGCGCCGGGTGCAGAACTACTTCGGGGTGCGCTGCGATCCCTCGGTCCCCTACGACGCCGGCTACGCACCGCCGGCCCAGCCCGCGAAGAACCAGCGCGACTTCGACGCCGTCTCCCGCCGCAACTTCATCGAGCTCTGCGAGCAGGTCGCGGTCGAAGACGAGAAGGTCTTCGAGGACCTCTTCAGCACCCTCGGCCTGTCGGTCGACTGGAACCTGACCTACCGCACCATCGATGACACCTCCCGGGCCGTCTCCCAGCGCGCCTTCCTGGCCAACCTCGCCGCCGGGGACGCGTACCTCGCCGAGGCGCCGACCCTGTGGGACGTCACGTTCCGCACCGCGGTGGCCCAGGCCGAACTTGAGGACCGCGAGCAGCCCGGCGCCTACCACCGCATCGCCTTCCACGCCCCGAACGGGCAGACGATCCACGTCGAATCGACCCGGCCCGAGCTCCTGCCCGCCTGTGTGGCGCTGGTGGCCCACCCCGACGACGAACGCTACAAGGCGCTGTTCGGCACCACCGTCACCTCCCCGCTGTTCGACGTCGAGGTCGAGATCAAGGCGCACCCGCTGGCCAAGCCCGACAAGGGCAGCGGCATCGCGATGATCTGCACCTTCGGTGACCTCACCGACGTCACCTGGTGGCGCGAACTGCAGCTTCCCACCCGCGCCGTGGTCGGCCGCGACGGGCGCATCCGCACCGAGACCCCCGAATGGATCGCCACCGACCGCGCCCGGGAGAACTACGCGGCCCTGGCCGGCAAGACGATCTTCAGCGCCAAGGAGGCCGTCGTTGAACTGCTGCGCGCCAGCGGGGACCTCGACGGTGAGCCGAAGAAGATCCTGCACCCAGTGAATTTCTACGAAAAGGGCGACAAGCCCCTCGAGGTCGTCACCAGCCGCCAGTGGTACATCCGCAACGGCGGACGCGACGCCGACAAGCGCGAGCGCCTGCTCGCCCGCGGCCGGGAGATCGACTTCCACCCGGCGTTCATGCGCTCCCGGTACGAGAACTGGATCGAGGGCCTCAACGGCGACTGGCTGGTCTCCCGCCAGCGCTTCTTCGGCGTGCCTGTGCCGGTCTGGTACCCCCTCGACGCCGACGGCGAGCCGGATTACGAGAACCCGATCGTGCCCTCCGATGAGTCCCTGCCGGTGGACCCGGCCGGAGAGCCGGCTCCCGGCTTCGAGGAGAGCGCCCGGAACCAGCCGAACGGGTTCATCGGCGACGCCGACGTGCTCGACACCTGGGCGACGTCGTCGCTGACCCCGCAGATCGTCGGCGGCTGGTCGCGGGACGAGGAGCTGTTCTCCCGCGTCTTCCCCTTCGACCTGCGCCCGCAGGGCCACGACATCATCCGCACCTGGCTGTTCTCGACCGCCGTGCGCGCCGACGCCCTGCAAAACTCCGCGCCGTGGCGCCACGCGGCGCTCTCCGGCTGGATTCTGGACCCGGACCGCAAGAAGATGTCCAAGTCCAAGGGAAACGTCGTGGTCCCCACCGACGTGCTCGAGCAGTTCGGCTCGGACGCGGTGCGCTACTGGGCGGCCTCGGCAAAGCTTGGCGCCGACACCGCCTATGAGATCAACCAGATGAAGATCGGCCGCCGGCTGGCGATCAAGCTGCTCAACGCGTCAAAGTTCGTGCTGAACCTTGGGGCCACGGAGGCCTCGGCCTCCCCGTCGGCCCTGCCGCGGGTCACCCAGCCCCTCGACCTCGCCCTGCTGGCGCAGCTGCGCGAGGTCACGGCGCAGGCGACGGCGGCGTTCGAGAAGTACGACTACGCGCGGGCACTCCAACTTACCGAGTCCTTCTTCTGGACCTTTACCGACGACTACGTGGAGCTCGTGAAGGACCGCGCCTACGGTGCGGCGGGCGAGGACGCGAAGGAGTCGGTGCTCACGGCCCTGGCCACGACGCTCGACGCCCTGCTGCGGCTGTTCGCCCCGTTCCTGCCCTTCGCCACCGACGAGGTCTGGAGCTGGTGGCGGGAAGGTTCGGTGCACCGCGCGCCGTGGCCGTCGGCCGAAGCCCTGCAGGGCCTCGACGGCGCCGATCCGGAGCTGCTGACCTCCGTTGCCCTGGCCCTGGGCGGCGTGCGCAAGGCGAAGTCCGAGGCGAAGGTCAAACAGCGCACCGAGGTGGCCACCGCCGTCGTCACGGCGTCGCCGGCCCGCGTGGCGCACCTGCGGGCGGGCCTTCCCGACCTGCTCGCCGCCGGCAATGCGCGCGACCTCACCCTGGCCGAGGGGGACGGCGACCTGACCGTCTCCGCGGTGGAACTCGTTCCCGCCGAGGTCACGCCCGCCGACGCCTAGGCGTCTGAATCGGCCCCAGGCACCTGCAACGACGACGGCCCCGCGCACTGCGCGGGGCCGTTCGTGTCGATGCCGCCGGTGGGCGGCGTCGACCGCCTACTCGAAGCTGGGGGCCTCGGTGCGGGTGCGCTTGATCTCGAAGAAGCCGGGGAACGAGGCGAGCTGCACGGCGGCGTCGAAGATTCGGCCGGCTTCCTCCCCCCGGGGGATGCGGGTGAGGACCGGGCCGAAGAAGGCGGTGCCGTTGAAGGCGACGACCGGAGTTCCCACGTCGTCCCCCACCCGGTCGATGGCCCCCTGGTGCGAAGCCCGCAGCCTGGCATCGAATTCGTCCGTCGAACCATAGTCCGCCAGCTCATCGGGAAGCCCCACCTCCGCGAGGGATTCCTTGATGACCAGTTCGAAGTCCCGGTTTCCGTCGACATGGATCCGGGTGCCCATGGCATCGTAGAGAGGCTTGGTGTACTGGGCGCCGTGCAGCGTCTCCGCCGCGATCAGGACACGCACCGGCGCCCAGGCCGAGTCCATAAGGCTCCGGTAGTCCGCCGGAAGATCGCGGCCCTCGTTCAGCACCGAAAGGCTCATCACGTGCCAGTCGATGCTGATGCTGCGGACCTGCTGCACCTCACCCATCCACCGGGATGTCACCCAGGCGAACGGACACACCGGGTCGAACCAGAAGTCGGCCTTCTCGGCTACGGAATCTTGCATGGGGATACTCCTTTTTGGGGTTGGGACAGTTCTGTTCGCGGCGAACCGCGGCAGATAAGAACGGCGCCGTGCCCTCAGGGCACGGCGCCGATGCCGGGTATTGGCGGTTTTTCTACGGGATGGGAATGGGGACTAGGCCGACTTGGTGCGGCGCTTGGCGACGACGTCGTGCGAAATCAGCGTCGGCTCGGCGCGCTTGGCGACGACATCGGCGGTGATGACGACCGAGGCGACATCGTCACGGCTTGGCAGGTCGAACATGACCGGCAGCAGCACTTCCTCCATGATGGCCCGCAGCCCGCGGGCGCCCGTTCCCCGCTCCAGGGCGAGGTCGGCGATCGCTTCGAGCGCCTTCGGGTCGAAGGACAGTTCGACGCCATCGAGCAGGAACATCTTCTGGTACTGCTTCATGAGGGCGTTCTTGGGCTCGGTGAGGATCTGCATGAGCGCCGGACGGTCAAGGTGGGTCACCGTCGTGATCACCGGAAGCCGGCCGATGAACTCCGGGATCAGCCCGAACTTCAGGAGGTCCTCGGGCATGACGTCGCCGTAGCTGACTTCCTCGTTCTTCAGTGAGCTCAGCGGCGCACCGAACCCGATCCCCTTCCGGCCGGCACGCGACCCGATGATCTCCTCGAGGCCGGCGAAGGCGCCCGCGACGATGAACAGCACGTTGGTCGTGTCGATCTGGATGAACTCCTGGTGGGGGTGCTTGCGTCCGCCCTGCGGCGGAACCGACGCCACGGTTCCCTCGAGGATCTTCAGCAGGGCCTGCTGGACGCCCTCGCCGGAGACGTCGCGGGTAATCGAGGGATTTTCGCTCTTCCGCGAAATCTTGTCGATTTCGTCGATATAGATGATGCCCTGCTCGGCCTTCTTCACGTCATAGTCCGCGGCCTGGATCAGCTTCAGGAGGATGTTCTCGACATCCTCCCCGACATACCCGGCCTCCGTGAGGGCCGTCGCATCGGCCACGGCAAACGGAACGTTCAACCGCCGGGCGAGGGTCTGGGCCAGGTAGGTCTTGCCGCAGCCGGTCGGCCCGATCAGCAGGATGTTGGACTTGGCGATCTCCACTTCCTCGGCACCGGCTGCGCCAGTGAGGGTTCCGGCCGTGCGCGGGGCGCTGCCGGACTGGATCCGCTTGTAGTGGTTGTAGACGGCAACGGCCAGGGAACGCTTGGCGGGCTCCTGGCCCACCACGTACTCCTGCAGGAAGTCGAAGATTTCGCGGGGCTTGGGCAGTTCGAACGTGCCGAGGTCCGCGACCTCCGAGAGCTCCTCTTCGATGATCTCGTTGCAGAGGTCGATGCATTCATCGCAGATGTAGACCCCGGGGCCGGCAATGAGCTTCCGCACCTGCTTCTGGCTTTTTCCACAGAAAGAGCACTTCAGCAGATCCGCGCTCTCACCAATGCGAGCCATGTGTCAGTCCCCTTACGTGGTACTTGGATGCTGTTTCCACTCTAGGCCACATGATCCCGCGAATCAGTACCAAAATGCCCGTAGTGCCAAACCTGGCACTACGGGCATCGGCGGCCGGGAGCGGCCGGTGGAGATTACGGCGTGTTGATCATCGGCTGGACCATCTTGCGCGAGGTCAGGACCTCGTCGACGAGACCGTAGGTGACGGCCTCGGCCGCCGTGAGGATCTTGTCGCGCTCGATGTCGCGGTTGACCTGTTCGGTGTCGCGCCCGCTGTGCAGGGCGATGGTGTCCTCGAGCCAGGTGCGCATGCGCATCACTTCGTTGGCCTGGATTTCCAGGTCGGAGGCCTGTCCGCCCTGCCCGCCCGAGAGGGCAGGCTGGTGGATCAGGACGCGGGCGTTCGGCAGCGCCAGGCGCTTGCCGGGCGCACCGGCGGCCAGCAGGACGGCGGCGGCGCTGGCGGCCTGCCCGAGGCACACCGTCTGCACCTCCGGACGAATGAACTGCATGGTGTCGTAGATCGCCGTCATGGCCGTGAACGACCCGCCGGGCGAGTTGATGTACAGGGTGATGTCGCGCTCTGGGTCGGTGGACTCGAGCACGAGCAGCTGGGCCATGATGTCGTCGGCGGAGGCGTCGTCGACCTGGGTTCCGAGGAAGATGATGCGGTCCTCGAACAGCTTCGTGTACGGATCCTGGCGCTTGAAGCCGTAGGGCGTGCGCTCCTCGAACTGCGGCAGGATGTAGCGGCTTGAGGGCATCTGGGGTGCCTGCGACCCGGCCGTGGCCGAGAAATTGGTGTTCATGAGGGTCTCCTGGTGGAAAGGCTGTGAAAGGTAGGAAACTGCAGGCACTTACGGGCGGTGGGTTCCGCCGCCGCCGGACACCGTGCCGGCGTGCGCCGAGATGTGGTCGAAGAACCCGTACTCGAGGCCTTCCTGGGCCGTGAACCACTTGTCGCGGTCGTTGTCCTTGAGGATGGTCTCGACGCTCTGGCCGGTCTGCTCGGCAGTCAGCTCAGCCATGACCCGCTTCATGTGGAGGATCAGTTCGGCCTGGATGCGGATGTCGGAGGCGGTGCCGCCGATGCCACCGGAGGGCTGGTGCATGAGGATGCGCGCGTGGGGGGTGGCGTAGCGCTTGCCCTTGGTGCCGGAGGACAGCAGGAACTGGCCCATCGAGGCCGCGAGGCCGGTTGCGACCGTGACCACGTCGTTCGGGATGAACTGCATGGTGTCGTAGATGGCCATGCCCGCGGTCACCGAGCCGCCGGGCGAGTTGATGTACAGGAAGATGTCCCGCTCCGGGTCCTCCGCCGAGAGCAGCAGGAGCTGGGAGCAGATGACGTTCGCGTTGTCGTCCCGCACCTCGGAACCGAGCCAGATAATGCGCTCCTTGAGGAGCCGGTTGAAGATGTAGTCATCACGTCCGCCCGGATCGGCGGTCGCCATGCTGGGGGTGGTTGGTTCGGTTGCCATTCTCGTTAACCTCTCACTCTGGCGGGCGCTTCCCCGAAAGGGGCTGCCCGTCCGTTTGTCTCACATTGGACACTAACCCGGCCCGGCGAATTTTTGCTGCTGCTCCGGGAACTGTTCGCTGACGGCGCACCAGCCCGGGCGGGACATTCCGGGCCGGAACCGGGGCCGCCTGGGCAACGCAAAAGACGCCGCGCCCCGAAGGGCGCGGCGTCTTTTCACGCTGGTGAAACGGAATCAGGCGCGCTGCGCGTCGTCGCCCTCGGTGACCTCGGCGGCGGGCGCGTCCTCGACGGTGTCCTCGACCTCGACGGTCTCGGTGTCGTCGGCACCGGGCCGCACGAAGTCCGTGAGATCGACGGCGTCGCCGTTGGAGTCGGTGACCTTTGCCAGTTCGAGAACCTTGGCCAGGGCCTTGCGGCGGCGGACCTCTCCGACGATCATCGGCACCTGGCCGCTGGAGTCGAGCATCTGGGCGAACTGGTTCGGTTCCATGCCGTACTGGCTGGCGGTCGAGACGATGTAGTCGATCAGTTCGGCCTGGCTGACCGAGACCTCTTCCTTCTCGGCAACAGTGTCGAGGATGATCTCGTTGCGGAAGGCGCGCTCGGTGTTGGTGCGCACCTCCGCACGGTGCTCCTCGGTGTCGTGCTCCTCGCCGGCGTTGCCGGCGTTCTCGGGCTTGAAGTGCTGCTCAAGCTGCTCGGTGATGACGGCCTCGGGGACGGGCACCTCGATCATCTCGACCAGCTTGTCGAGGACCTTGTCGCGGGCTTCGACGCCCTGGTCGACGATCTTGCTTTCGGCGGCGCGCTTGGCGAGGTCCTCGCGCAGCTCGGCTGCAGTGTCGAACTCGCTGGCCAGCTGGGCAAAGTCGTCGTTGACCTCGGGAAGCTCGCGCTCCTTGACGGCCTTGACGGTGACGGTGACCTCGGCGTCGGCGCCGGAGTGCTCGCCGCCGGCGAGCTTGGTCGCGAAGGTGGCGGACTCATCGACGCTCAGGCCGGTGACGGCCTCGTCCATGCCCTCAAGCATGGTGCCGGCGCCGACCTGGTAGGAGAGGTCCTGAGCGGAGTCGACCTCTTCGCCGTCGATCTTGGCGCTGAGGTCGATGGTCAGGAAGTCCCCGTCCTTGGCCGGGCGGTCGACGGAGTTGAGCGTGCCGAAGCGGCTGCGCAGCTCGTCCACGGCCTTGTCGACGTCCTCGTCCGATGCCTTTGCGGCCTCGACGGTGACCTCGATGCCCGAGTAGTCGGGCAGTTCGATCTCGGGGCGGATGTCCAGCTCAACGGTGAAGACGAGCTGGCCGTCCTTCTTGGCGGGGTCCGGAACCTCGGTGATCTCGACCTCGGGGCGGCTCAGCGGCCGGATTCCGGTTTCCTTGACGGCGTTCTGGTAGAACCCGTCAAGCCCGTCATTGACGGCGGTCTCGATGACGTAGCCGCGGCCAACGCGCTGGTCAATGAGCTGCTGGGGAACCTTGCCCTTGCGGAATCCAGGAACCTGCACCTGACCGGCGATCGTCTTGTAAGCCGCGTCGATGTTCGGCCTGAGTTCCTCGAACGGGACCTCGACATTGAGCTTCACCCGCGTGGGGGAAAGGTTTTCGACAGCGCTCTTCACAGCGTAGGACTCCTGAGTGATTGGGATAGTTTCCGTATTGAAAAACGAGGACCCGGCATCCGAAAATACTAGGGTCTTCGACATACGGAGTCGGGGTGACAGGAGTTGAACCTGCGACTTCCTGCTCCCAAAGCAGGCGCTCTACCAAGCTGAGCTACACCCCGAGAGTGCGAGAGCCAGTCTACGTAACTTTGACCCCCGTTGCACATTTGGCGATTGCACCCGACCTGTGGTGTAGTTATATGCGTTCCGGAGAGCCTCTGAGGCCCGGACTCCGGGGATGTAGCTTAATGGTAAAGCCTCAGTCTTCCAAACTGATTACGCGGGTTCGATTCCCGTCATCCCCTCGGAAACGACAACACCCGGACGTCTTGAACGTCCGGGTGTTTTTGTGTGCGCTCCCGTGGGGCGGCCGCCGGGCCTACTCGGGGACGTCCCCGGTGGCTTCGTAGTCGGCGATCTTGCCGATGCGGCGCACGTGGCGGCTGTCGTTGCTGAACGGCTCGGCGAGGAACGCCTCGATGATTGAGGTCGCCTCCTCGACGCTGTGCTGGCGTCCGCCGACGGCGATGATGTTCGCGTCGTTGTGGTTGCGGGCAAGCCGGGCGGTGTCGAGGTTCCAGGCCAGGGCGGCGCGGATGCCGCGCACCTTGTTGGCAGCGATCTGCTCGCCGTTGCCGGACCCGCCCAGGACGATCCCGAGCGCCTCGACCCCTGCGGCCTGGTCGGCGACGACGGCGAGGGCCGCGTTGATGCAGAAGCGTGGGTAGTCGTCCTCGGGGTCGTACTCGGTGGGGCCGTGGTCGACCACGTCGTAGCCGGCGGCGCCGAGGTGGCCGACAAGGTGGGCGCTGAGCTCCATCCCTGCATGATCTGTGGCGAGGTGGACACGCATGAGCAATCCGTTCGGTCGGGGGTGATTCCGCCTTCTAGCCTACTGCTACGCCACCGCCGCCCCGTCTCCCCCGGTGCCGCTGCCCGGCCTCCGCCCGCTTCCCCGCTCCCCGGCAGCGTGCTGCCGGGGCGCCCGAAGGGAGGTGGATAAAAGGAAAAAGTGAGAGAATACGAAACGCTGCGCAGGGCGACCCCGACGCGGCGTCCTTGTTCCCCACCCTGGAGGCGACCCCTTGCCCGGCATGAACCTGACGCGCAGCGAAGCCAGCGTCCGCTCCGAACTCCTGCAAGTCCACTCCTACGACATCAACCTCGACCTGATGCGCGGGGAGCGCGTGTTCGGATCGAGGACGGTGATCCGCTTCGATGCGGTCCAGGGTGCCTCAACATTCATCGATGCCGTGACCGACACGGTGCACCGCGTGAGCCTCAACGGCGTGGAACTCGATCCCTCCTCGGTCGCCGACGGGCACCGCATCGCCCTGCCGGACCTCGCCGCCTCCAACGAGCTCGTCGTTGACGCCGACATGCTGTACATGAACACGGGCGAGGGGCTCCACCGCTTCGTCGACCCGGTGGACGGTGAGGTCTACCTCTACACCCAGTTCGAGGTTCCTGACTCCCGGCGCGTGTTCGCGGTGTTCGAGCAGCCCGACCTCAAGTCGACCTTCCGCTTCACGGTGACCGCGCCGCCGCACTGGGATGTCATCTCCAACTCGCCCACCCCCGAGCCGGTCGCCGCAGCCGCTGCCGGCGAGGAGCCGGCACGCTCCACCTGGTCGTTCGAGCCGACGCCGGTCATGTCCTCCTACGTCACGGCCCTGATCGCCGGGCCGTACCAGGCGGTGCGCAGCGAACTGACCAGCGCCGACGGACGCACCATCCCGCTTGGGGTCTTCGCCCGCCGGTCCCTCATGCAGCACCTCGACGCCGAAAACATCTTCAAGCTCACCCGCCAGGGGTTCGAGTTCTACGAGAAGCAGTTCGGCACGCCCTACCCCTTCGAGAAGTACGACCAGCTGTTCGTCCCGGAGTTCAACGCCGGGGCCATGGAAAACGCCGGCGCGGTGACCTTCGTGGAGACCTATGTCTTCCGCTCCCGCGTCCCGGAGGCCACGGTGGAGCGCCGGGCCATCACCATCCTTCACGAGCTGGCGCACATGTGGTTCGGCGACCTCGTCACCATGAAGTGGTGGAACGACCTGTGGCTCAATGAGTCCTTCGCCGAGTACATGTCGACCCTCGCCGCCGCGGAGGCGACGGAGTTCACCCAGTCCTGGACCACATTCGCCTCGCTCGAGAAGTCCTGGGCGTACCGCCAGGACCAGCTGCCCTCCACTCACCCGATCGTCGCCGAGATCAAGGACCTCGATGACGTCCAGGTGAACTTCGACGGCATCACCTACGCCAAGGGCGCCTCGGTGCTCAAGCAGCTGGTCGCCTGGGTGGGCCAGGAAAAGTTCATGGAGGGCGTGCGGGAATACTTCTCCCGGCACTCCTGGAAGAACACCGAACTCAAGGACCTGCTCGTCGAGCTCGAAAAGGCCAGCGGGCGCGACCTCACCCAGTGGTCCTCCCTGTGGCTCGAGACCGCTGGCGTGAACACCCTGCGCCCCGAGTTCACCGTGGACGAGGACGGCGTGATCACCGCCTTCTCCATCGCCCAGTCCGCACCCGAGGACTACCCGACCATCCGTCCCCACCGCCTCGCGGTCGGCTTCTACGACCTCGACGACGAGGGCCGGCTGACCCGGGTGGCCCGCATGGAGCTCGACGTCGACGGCGAACGCACCGAGGTGCCCGAAGCCCTCGGGCAGCGCCGGCCCGCCCTGGTCCTGCTGAACGACGACGACCTCGCCTACGCCAAGATCCGCCTGGATCCGGCGTCGCTGCGCACCTCCATCCGGCATCTGAGGCACTTCGCCGACTCGCTGGCCCGCACCCTCGTGTGGGGTTCGGCCTGGGATGCGGCGCGGGACGGCGAGACGCCGGCGCGGAACTACGTCGAACTGATCATGCAGAACATCGGGGAGGAATCGGACTCCTCGGTCGTCCTGGTGCTGCTCCGCCAGCTGGCCGCCACCCTCACCTTCTACGTCAAGCCCGAGGACCGGCAGGCGATGAGCGACGCCGTGGCCGACAGCCTGCTTGAGCTCTCCGAGGCGGCAGGGCCCGGCTCGGACTCGCAGCTGCAGTTCATCAAGGCCTTCGCCACCCACGCCCGCACCGATGCCCAGCTCGACGTTGTCGAGGCAATCCTGACTGGCACGTCGGTTCCCGAAGGGTTGACGGTTGACCAGGACCTCCGCTGGGAGCTGCTCACCTCCCTCGTCGCCGGAGGCCGGTACGGCCAAGAGAAGATCGATGCCGAGCTCGCCGCCGACTCCACCGCGACCGGCCAGCTCGCGGCCGCCCAGGCACGCGCCGCAGTGCCGACCGCGGAGGCCAAGGCCGATGCCTGGAGCGCCATCGTGGAGCGCAGTGACCTGCCCAACGCCGCCCAGCGGTCGGCGATCCAGGGTTTCACCCGTGTCCACGACACCGCGCTGCTCGAGCCGTACGCCGCGAAGTACTTCGACTCGGTCCGGGAGGTCTGGGACTCGCGCACCTACGAGATCGCCCAGCAGATCGTCGTCGGTCTGTACCCCTCCCGGCTCGTCTCGCAGGATACCCTCGAGAGGACCGACGCATTCCTGGCCGAACTCGGTGACGAGATTCCGTCGCTGCGGCGCCTGATCCTGGAGAACCGCGACGGCGTGCAGCGGGCGCTGCGCGCCCAGGCCGTGGACCGGTAGCCGTGAACCTCTCCGAACATCGATACAACGTGGCGGTGAAGTGGACGGGGAACCTCGGCACCGGCACCTCGGGCTACCGGGACTACAGCCGGGAGAACGAGGTCACCGCCCCCGGTCTGCCGCTCCTTCCGGGCACCGCCGATCCGACCTTCCATGGCCAGAAGGACCGGTGGAACCCGGAGCAGCTGCTCCTGGCCGCACTGTCCCAGTGCCATCTGCTGTCCTACCTCCATGTGGCGGTGAAGGCGGGTGTGACAGTGACCGCCTACGACGACGACGCCGAAGGCTTTATGCGGCTCAACCGCGACGGCACCGGCGAATTCACCCGCGTTCTCCTCCGTCCCCGGGTGACGGTCGCCTCACCGGAGGATGTCGAAAAGGCCACCGGACTTCACGCCCGGGCCGCTGCGACGTGCTTCATCGCCCGTTCGGTGAACTTCCCGGTCGACCATGAGCCCGTCACGGTCCTGGCGGACCCGGCGGTAGCCTAGTAACAGCAGCGCCGCCGGGCCCCCGCACCGGGCGGGAGCCGGCCCGCGGCACCCACGAAGGAAGCAGTAAACACCGGCATGCATCTTTTTCCGGAGCTCGGCTATGGCGGGCGTGTCATCGGCGCCGTCGTCATCCTGATCGCCGCCCTCCTCCTCTGGCTCATCGTCCGCTACCTGGTGCACCGCTCGGTGACCCGGGTCCGGAACGGGTACAGCGTCTTCAAGAAGCCCCACTTCCGCTGGGCGCAGCCCGTGCTCCGCTCACTGGATACGGGCCGGCGCAGCCAGCGGGCCGAAACCATCGGCGGGCTCCTCACCAGCGTCGCCGCCGTGAGCCTTGCCACCGTCGCCATCATGATGGCGCTGGGGGAACTCGGCCTGAACATCGGCCCGATCCTCGCCAGCGTCGGGATCGTCGGCATCGCCATCGGTTTCGGCGCGCGGGAGGTCATCCGGGACGCGTTCCTCGGCTTCTTCATCACCATCGAGGACCAGTACGGCATCGGGGACACCATCGAGATCGGCGAGACCGTGGGCGTGGTGCAGTCCGTCGGACTGCGCATCACCCGCATGGTCGATGCGAACGGCGCCATCTGGTACGTGCGCAACGGCGACATCACCAAGGTGGGCAACCGCTCGCAGGGAAACTACATCGAGCCGGCGCCGGCGGACCAGCCGGAATCGGCAGGAGAGAAGCCATGACCGAACCAGAGCCCTTGCTCCAGGAGACCATTCCGCTGACACCGGGCCGCCCGCCCCTGCCGGCGGAGAGGGTCATTCAGGTCGGGCGGGGCTTCACCCAGCCCGACTACAACTTCTACGAGGCGGTCGGCGGCCACCCGACCTTCGTGAAACTGATCGACGTGTTCTACGACGGCGTGGCCCAGGACGAGATCCTGCGGCCCATGTACCCGGAGGAGGACCTCGGGCCCGCCAAGGAGCGCCTGCTGCTGTTCCTTGAGCAGTACTGGGGCGGGCCGAAGACCTACGGCGAGCAGCGCGGACACCCGAGGCTGCGCATGCGCCACATCCCCTTCCAAGTCACGCCGAAGGCCCGGGACGCCTGGCTGCGCCATATGCGCACCGCCGTCGACTCCCTGGACCTCGCTCCCCTTCACGAAGCGACCCTGTGGGACTACCTCGACCGGGCCGCGCAGTCCATGGTGAACGCCGCCGACCCGGCCTGACCTTCTCCCCCGCGGCGTCGAGGACGCACTACTTGCCGGCGACACGACCATTCGGCGGTCAGTGCTCAGTCCTCGAGGGTGGCCGGAATCGCACCCAGGATCCCGAGGACCGACGGGGCGGCAGGCCTGGCTCTCGAGGCGCTTAGAGCACCGCGGCGGCGCGCACCAGCACATGCCCCCGCGACGTGCTCAGCCGGGTCCACCGGCCGCTGGTGAACAGCGACGGGGTTTCACCGTCGACGAGGAACCCTAGGGCGAAGGCGCCGAAGGCGGCCCCCGCCGGCAGGTCGGCCGGAGCACCGGGGATCGCCCTCCCCCACACCGTGCCGCGCCGGTTGTTGACCATCAGCGCCCCCGCGCGGTCGGGAAGACTGCCGGCGACGTCGGCGATCCCGGCCCTCGCCGCCTCTTCAAGTGCGTCGGTGGCGAGCGTTCCGGCGGGCTGCCAGCCGGAACGGGGCGGCAGCACCCCGGCCCAGTTCTGCCGCAAGGTGACCGTCGGCACGGTGAAGACGACGTCATCCCGCATGCGGGCCAGGCGGTCGGAGACCGAGGCAAGCGCCACCGTCACATCGACCCGGGCCGGCTCCGCCAGGGGCATGGTGCGCAGTCCGAGCACCGTGGGGATCGCCTCGCCGAGCACCGCGGGGCGCAGCATGCAGACGTAGGCCGCCAGGACGGATCCCGAGGCCTGCAGCCGTACGGCGCCGTCGTCGGTCGCCCGCGCCCGCGACGTGAAGGTGCGCAGGTCGGCCGACACCTGCGCGTCGGGGAAAATCAGGTGCGTTGACTCCGCTGACGCTGTCACTGATGTGCCCGCCGTCCGCCGGAAGAAGTGGGGAAATGGACGACAGTGGCGGGGCGTGCGTTGGTATCGCCATCGCGGGAGCGCGGCGGGGGAAGGACTGGGAGGGTGCGGGGCATGGATCCATCCTCTCAAACCCGCCGCCTGCGGACCATTCGACGGAACCTCCAACCGGGCCGCCCGGTGCCGCCTTGAGGCGCCGGTGCCGGTGCGTCTAAGGTCAGCAGTAGGCCCGGAAGCCTACGCCGAGGATCCGGAGAACGCACCCGCCCCGAGGAGAAACCGCCCCATGGCCGCAGAGCCCCGCACCGACCCCACGCACTCGCTGCTGTCCCTGCTCGACCTGAGCAGCGCCGATGGCGCTCAGACCGATGAGGACATCTTCGTTGGGACCTCGGCCCCCCAGCCGGGCAAGCGGGTGTTCGGTGGCCAGGTACTGGGCCAGTCGCTCATCGCAGCGATCCGAACCGTCGAGCCCACCCGGGAAGTGCACTCGATGCACGCATACTTCCTGCGGGCCGGCGACGCCGACCTGCCCATCACCTTCGGCGTGCAGCGCCTTCGTGACGGCAGGTCCTTCTCCGCCCGGAGGACGCACGCCTACCAGGACGGCGTGCCGATCCTTTCGATGATCGCCTCCTTTCAGGAGCCCGACGAGGGCCTGAACCACCAGGACGCGATGCCCTCGGGCGTGCCGGACCCCGAATCGCTGCCGAGCACCGCCGACCTGCTGGGCGGCTTTGACCACCCGGTGGCGCGGGCCTGGGCCTTCGACCGCCCCTTCGATGTCCGCCACCTCGACTCCCCGCTCTACGTCAGCAATGACGGCGTCCGCGAGCCGCGCAACGCCGTCTGGATGAAGACCTTCGGCCCGATGCCCGATGACGACGGGCTGCACCGCGCGGCCCTGGCCTACGCGAGCGACTACACGCTGCTCGAGCCGATCCTGCGGCCGCACGGGCTGAGCTGGATCCATCCCGGAATGAGCGTGGCCAGCCTCGATCACGCCATGTGGTGGCACCGCCCGGTCCGGGTCGACGAATGGCTGCTGTACGTGCAGAGCTCCCCCAGCGCCTCGGGCGCCCGCGGGCTGGCCGCCGGGAAAATCTACAACCGGGCCGGGGACCTGGTGGCCAGCGTGGCGCAGGAGGGCATGGTCCGCGTCCCCCGGGAGGGCTGAGTACCGAGGCTTCCCGGACGGGCTGGGCATCCCGTTCCCCGCCCGGATGACACCTCCGCCCGCACCGGCCCCAGCACAACGCAGAAGGACACGGACCGAACGGTCCGTGTCCTTCTGCGTTGGTCCTTCGTGCGGCCTGCCTTTGGGCGGACCCCGGCGCCGACCGGAGCCGGCCGGCGTCTGCCGCCGACTGCCCGCTTAGCCGCGGGTCAGGCGGCGGTGGGTGACCCGGTGCGGCTTGGCCGCGTCGGGACCGAGCCGCTCGATCTTGTTCTCCTCGTAGGCGTCGAAGTTACCCTCGAACCAGTACCACCTGTCCGGCTCGGCCTCGGTGCCCTCATAGGAGAGGATGTGCGTGGCCACCCGGTCAAGGAACCACCGGTCGTGCGAGACGACGACGGCGCAGCCCGGGAACTCGAGCAGCGCATTCTCGAGGCTCGAGAGCGTTTCGACGTCGAGGTCGTTGGTGGGCTCATCGAGCAGCAGCAGGTTGCCGCCCTGCTTGAGGGTCATGGCAAGGTTCAGGCGGTTGCGCTCACCACCGGAGAGCACACCGGCCTTCTTCTGCTGGTCCGGGCCCTTGAAGCCGAACGCGGAGACGTAGGCCCGGGACGGCATCTCGACCTGGCCGACCTGGATGAAGTCGTGACCACCCGAGACGACCTCCCACAGGGACTTGTTCGGATCGATTCCGCCGCGGGACTGGTCAACATAGGAAATTTTGACCGACTCACCGATGCGCAGCTCGCCGTCGTCAAGCGGCTCGAGGCCGACGATGGTCTTGAACAGCGTGGTCTTACCCACACCGTTGGGCCCGATGACACCCACGATGCCGTTGCGCGGCAGCGAGAAGGAGAGCCCGTCAATGAGCACGCGCTCGTCGTAGCCCTTGCGCAGGTTCTTCGCCTCGATGACCTGGCTGCCCAGGCGCGGTCCCGGCGGGATCTGAATCTCTTCGAAGTCAAGCTTCCGGGTCCGCTCCGCCTCGGCCGCCATCTCCTCGTAGCGGTTCAGGCGGGCCTTGGACTTGGTCTGGCGGCCCTTGGCGTTCGAGCGCACCCATTCGAGTTCCTCGGTGAGGCGCTTGGAAAGCTTGGCGTCCTTCTTACCTTGGACTTCGAGGCGGGCCCGCTTCTTTTCCAGGTAGGTGGAGTAGTTGCCCTCGTAGGGGTAGAGGTGACCGCGGTCGACCTCCGCGATCCATTCGGCGACGTGGTCGAGGAAGTACCGGTCGTGGGTGACGGCCAGCACGGCGCCCTGGTAGGCGGAGAGGTGCTGCTCGAGCCAGAGCACGCTTTCGGCGTCAAGGTGGTTGGTCGGCTCGTCGAGCAGGAGCAGGTCCGGCTTCTGGAGCAGCAGCTTGCACAGGGCGACGCGGCGGCGCTCACCACCGGAGAGCACCGTGACGTCGGCGTCCGGCGGCGGGCAGCGCAGGGCGTCCATGGCCTGCTCGAGCTGGGAGTCGAGGTCCCACGCGTCGGCGGCGTCGATAGCCTCCTGCAGCTGTCCCATCTCGGTCAGGAGCGTGTCGTAGTCCGCGTCCGGGTTCGCCATCTCTTCGGAGATTTCATTGAAACGCTCGATCTTGCCGTAAATTTCCGCGACGCCCTCCTGGACGTTGCCGAGCACCGTCTTTTCCTCGTTCAGCGGGGGCTCCTGAAGCAGGATCCCGACGGTGTAGCCGGGGCTCAGGCGGGCTTCGCCGTTGGAGGGGGTGTCGAGACCGGCCATGATCTTGAGAATGGTGGACTTACCGGCACCGTTCGGGCCGACCACGCCGATCTTTGCGCCGGGGAAGAAGGACATGCTCACGTCGTCGAGGATCACTTTGTCGCCGACGGCCTTGCGGGCCTTGGTCATTGTGTAGATAAATTCCGCCATACCACCAAGGCTAGTGCGTGGCACGGCATATCTCACATTCCGCGAATGAGTCATCCATCCCGTATCAGCGCGCGGCGCCGGCTTTCGCAGCCGACCTTCCTCCACCGTCTGCCACGTCTGCCACGTCGGCCTCCCCGCCTTCCGGCCCCTGTCCTTCGTCGGAGCCTTGAGTGGTGCCCAGATTGTCGGGCGCATCAAGGATCTGTCCAGTGGCAGGGTCGACACCCTCCGGCACCGCCTCCTCCGCCCCGTCCCCGGGTTCCTGGGTCTTCTCGATATTCTCGGTCTTCTCCGCGGAACTCCTCCGGTACGCTGCAGTCCCCCACATCAGGTCGTGGCCCACGGACTCCGCGTCGATCTCCACCGAGGTTCCGGTCCGCCCGTCTTCCTTTGACCACGGACGGACCTTTAGCCGTCCGAAGACGACGACCCGGTCGCCCTTCTTCAGGCTCGCCGAAGCGTTGGTGGCGAGTTGGCGGAACATCGAGACCGAGTACCAGTTCGTGTGCCCGTCGACCCAGGCCCCAGCCTCCCGGTCGTAGCGCCGTTCGGTCGTACACATGCGGAACCCCGCGATCGGCAGGCCGCTGGGCGTGAGCGCCAGCCGCACCTCCGTGGCAACATATCCACGCACCGTGATGGTCTCGTTCATCGTTGTTCCTTCCGACCGGAACCTCCGGGGCCGGCCGAGCGCCGGCCCTGATTCAGTCTCCCCAGGTCCAGGAGGGTTGGGTCGGGGCGGCCCGCGTATGTGGACATCTGCGAGGCACTGGCTCTCCCCTGGGCTGGCTTTTCCCCGCACACCCGGGTGGGGCGCCGGAAGTTAGCATGGGGAAACACCCGAGCTGCAAAGGGGACACTATGGCTGGACGAACCCGCCGACCCGGGATCCTGCCCGCTGCAGGAGCCGCGGCGGCAGTGGCACTGATCGCCTTTCAAGCCGCGCTTCGACGGCGGACGGCCCGCCGCCGGTCCACCCGCCGGGACGCGGCCGCCCTGCCCGCCGGCACTGGGCCCGCCAACGCCCGCACGGCAGCCGCGGGTACGTCCACCGCACGGACCATCGGCATCCTCTCGGACTCCCACGCCTACGGGAAGCATTCGTGGTGGCGCCAGACGGTCGTTGCTGGCACCGTGCCCGGACTTCGGCTCGGGGCGTACGAATCCCACCCCGGGGCGCAGACAGTGGCCCTGGTCGACCGCCTCGATGCGGCGGCCCACCAGGCGGACCTGGTGGTGGTTCAGGCCGGAACCAACGACATCCGGAAGGGGCGGTCCCCCGAACAGGCCGCCGAGGGCGTGCGCGTGCTGTGGGACGGCATCACCGCACGCGGCGCGGCGCCCGTCGCTGCCCTCGTGCCGCCGTCGGAAACGCAGCCTGCCCTCGCCGTCGAGCTGAACCGGCTGCTCAGGACCGCCGCGGAGGCCCGGGGCATGCCCCTGCTCGATGTCTACACCCCGGTGGCGGCGACCGACGGGTCGTGGCGCGCCGGGCTCAGCAACGATGGGATTCACTCCAACCGGAAGGGCTCGGACCTGATGGCGGAGGCTGCCCGGGGGCAGCTGGCCGGGCTGACGAACTGAATCCTGCACCACCAGCGCCGGTCCGACCCGCGCCGGGCGGGATGGCACCGACCCGGGTGCAAGAATCGAGCCATGGCAATCGACAAGGTTCAGCTCTTCTCAATTCCCGTCTCGGACCAGGACCGCGCCCGCGACTTCTATGTCGGCGTCCTCGGCCTCGAGCTCGTAGCCGATACCCAGATGGGACCGGACATGCGCTGGGTGATGGTCTCACCGGCCGGCGCCCAGACGGCGATGACCCTGGTCACCTGGTTCCCCACCATGCCCCCGGGGTCCCTCAAGGGGATCGTCCTGGAGACGGGCGATCTCGACGGCGACGTCACCCGGTTCCGGGCCGCCGGTGTCGACATCCCCGGCGGAATAGAGGCTGCTCCGTGGGGCCGGTTCGTGCAGTTCAACGACCCCGACGGCAATGGAATCGTCCTGCAGGCCTCGGCAGGCAGCTAGGCCGGAGTAGCCGGACCGGGCCGACGGTCAGCGAGTGTCAGACAACGACCCGGCATTGCGGCCCGACATTAACGAAAAGCGGCCCGACCGGGCGGAAGGCCGGTTCAGGCCGCTTTCGGAAGTGCCCCCGGCAGGATTCGAACCTGCGACCAGAGGATTAGAAGGCCCCTGCTCTATCCCCTGAGCTACGGAGGCAGCACTGCCAGTTTACTATGCCGTGCGGGGCCGTCCGGAGAGATCTGCTGCCGGGGGTCGCGCACCGCCACCTAGTCCGTGGGTCCGAAGGAGACCTTCAGCTCGAGCCGGTGCTGCCCATCGGGGTCCTGCGAGAAGGTGGCCTTGCCCGAGATCCCGGCGAGCCCATCTGTTCCGGAGCCCGGCACAATGTGCCCGGAGGCCGCGGCCTCGGAGCCCTCCGCAACGCCCCAGTGCTGCACAGTCATCGAGCCTGATCGTCCGCTCACATACCCTGTGAACTGCTCGGAGGCGACGTATCCGGCACCGAGGTTATTGCCGGCCATGAGAAGTTCGGCGGTGCTCGTGCCGGAGATCTCCCCGGTGAACACCTTTACTGCCCGCACCCGGGACAGCTCGCAGCTGCTTCCCTCCACCTGGTAGGGCTGGGGGTCCCATTCGGTGATCTCATATTCGCCGCGGAACAGGGTTTCTTCGAGTTCGGTCATCCTTCAAGTATTACCGCTGATTGCGGTGACCGCATGCCGGGGGACGCCGCCGCGGCCCGGCCACGGTCCGGCCGAACCCGGAATGCGCTGTCCTCAGCGCAGCATTCCCGGACCCCGTGGACGGAACCGCCGGCGGAAGAGGACCTTGGTGCGCGGGTCGAGGAACACCAGATAGAAGGCGAAGGCAAAGGCCACCACGGCGGCGATCTGGCGTGCCACCGTCAGGCTGAGTTCGAAGTAGGGGAAGATGTCCAGCTGGTCCGAAATGGCGTAGATCATGAAGAAGGAGACGGTGAAGTACAGGGTCTTCACCTGCCAGTCCTCGCGGATTCCGGTCACGGCAAACAGTGGGATGAGCCACACCACGTACCAGGACTGGATGATGGGCGCCAGAAGGACGACGGCGGCGAGCGCCACGGCCAGCCTGCGCACGAGGCGTGCATGGCTGCCGATGAAAATCTGGTGGGCAATAATGACCAGCGAGGCGACCCGCGCCGCCTTGTGCACAAGGTCGGCCAGGAACCACCCGTCCAGCCCGAGGGCTCCGGCGAGGGTGGCGACCACCAGCCCGAGGTAGCCGATCGGTGCATACCAGATCCAGATGCTCCCCGGTGTGCTCAGCGCCCCCACCCAGCCGAAGCCGAACCCGTTGATCAGCCCCAGGATCCACAGCAGGCCAAGCGACATTCCGGCGGTCATGCCCCAGTAGGCGAACTTGCGCTTCCAGGACGCTCCCTTGCCGGCCCACATCAGTCCGATGAACGGCAGGAAGAGAAGGGTGATGGGCTTGATGGCGACCGAGAGGGTCACCAGGAGGATGCCCCAGAGCGGGCGGTGGACAGCGGCCCGGTACAGGCCGGCGAGCGCCAGGCCCAGCATCAGCGCATCGTTGTGGATCGAGGCGACGAAGTTCGTGAGGAACAGCGGATTGGCGGCGGTCAGCCACAGGGCGCGGTTCGCGTTGATGCCGTGAAGCGCGGCGAGTTTGGGCACCATCAGCACGCACAGCGCCACCCCGGCCAGGGCGATCACCCGGAAGAGGATGATGGAGAAGTCAGGCTGCCCGGCGGTGATGCGGACCACCAGCTCCTCGAGCCAGAGGAACACCGGCCCGTAGGGGGTTGGACTCTGCGCCCAGAGATCGTCGGCGCCGATCTGCAGATAGTTCGAAATCTGCGAATAGCCGTCCCGATACGGGTTGAGGCCGGCGACCATCACCTGCCCCTGGGCGATGTACGCGAAGACGTCCCGGCTGAACAGCGGCAGCGCCACCGCCATCGGCGCCGCCCAGGCGATTACGGCCTTGAGCACGTAGGGGCGCGTTTCCGGCCCCCAGCCGTGCAGCCGCTGCCCGAGGCGCAGCCAGGACCGGACGAGCAGCATCCCGCCCACAGCCAGGACCAGCACCGACACCACGGCGCCGGCGGGTTCGAACCTCAGCCAGATGATCAGGGGAATCCGCCGCAGTTCGACCGAGGCCAGGGAAAGCCACCCGACCCCGAGGGATCCGGCCCACATCAGCAGCGAACCGATGAATCCCTGGAGGATCGCCGTGTTCGGCCGGTCGACGCGCGGCGCCGACGAGGGCTCAGTGACTGGGACCTGGGCGGTCATCTACGGGTATCCAATCGTTGGTCGGCACTGGCGGGGCTGGACGCACCAAGACCCGCGGTCGGCACCGGATCGGACGACGGAACGGAACGACCGGGCACCCGGTGGTTCCCCATGAGCGGACCGGGTGGCCCGACGATTCCGGACCGGCCGTCCGCGGGGATCCCGCCCAGACTGCCTCGATATTAGCACCGGCGCCGCTCGGCCCGGCCCGGTGAACGCCGTCACCGGCGCCGGGCCGGGGACCCCCGCTGCCGCTCCCGGATGCCCCCGTCGGGGGTACCGGATCGCCGCGGCCGGGCCCCGTCAGCGGTACATTGGTCGGGTGCCAATCTCAAATGAACACATCGTCTGGATCGACTGCGAAATGACCGGCCTCAGCCTCGAAACCGATGCCCTCATCGAGGTGGCGGTCCTGGTCACCGACTCGGAGCTGAACGTTCTGGGCGACGGCGTCGACGTCGTCATCGCTCCGGACCCGGCAGCCCTGGCCCAAATGGGTGACTTCGTCCGCACCATGCACACCACCTCCGGCCTGCTGGAGGAGCTCCCTGAGGGGATGTCCATGGAGGAGGCGGAGGAGAAGGTCCTCGCGTACATCCAGGAATGGGTGCCGGAGCCGCGGAAGGCCCAGCTGGCCGGCAACTCGGTCGGGACGGACCGCAACTTCCTTGCCCGGGACATGCCCCGGGTCATCGAGCACCTCCACTACCGGATCATCGACGTCTCCACGATCAAGGAACTGGCACGTCGGTGGTTCACCCGCGCCTACTTCCAGGCCCCGGCCAAACTCGGCGGACACCGCGCGCTGGGAGACATCCAGGACTCGATCCGTGAGCTTCGCTACTACCGGCGGGCCGTCTTCGTGCCGAGCCCCGGCCCGGATTCGGCGGCGAGCAAGGCTTTGGCGCAGGAACTGGACGCCTGATCGGCCGGACCGGGTGCCTGCTCGGCCGCGCCGGAACGGGTGGTGGCAAAAGCATCCGAAAAAGTGTGTAAACTTGTTTCCGCTGCCTTTAGCGAATCGATCCGGGGCCCGAGCGCAGACCGGGCCGGGGAACGAAAAGGCTGCATGGTGGGTATAGCTCAGTTGGCAGAGCGCCTGGTTGTGGTCCAGGAGGTCGCGGGTTCAACCCCCGTTACTCACCCGAAGAGGCCGGTCGTTTCAACGGCCGGCACAACGAGCCGCCTCGGAGATCCTCCGGGGCGGCAGTTGTTTTTTCAGGGCTTTGCCGGCAGGCGAAGGAACCGAGCCATTGACACCGCTGAGGAGTGCCGCATGGAGCGCCGAGTGTTCGAAGAAGATCACGAGCTATTCCGCGAAGTTGCCCGCGAGTTCAACGTCCGGGAGGTCGCCCCGCATTACGCGGAGTGGGACCGGGAGCACCGCATGCCGCGCAGGCTTTGGGAAGCCGCCGGCGAGCAGGGCCTGCTCGGGATGGCCGTGCCCGAGGAGTTCGGCGGGGCCGGAATGTCGGACTACCGGTTCCGGGCCGTCCTGGACGAGGAGTTCGCCCGGAGCAACCACCTCGCCGTCGGTCTGGCCTTTCACCTCCACGACGACATGGTTCTGCCGCACCTGCTGGCCTACGGCTCCGACGACCTCAAGGAGCGCTGGCTGCCCGCCATGGTCTCGGGTGAGAAGGTCACCTCGGTCGCGTGGACCGAACCCGGCGCCGGCAGCGACCTGCGCGGAATCCGTACCAAGGCCGTCCGCGACGGCGACGACTGGCTGCTGAGCGGACAGAAAACGTTCATCGGCAACGGCATCACCGGCGATGCCTCGCTCGTGCTCGCGCGCACCGACGGAGGGAGCGGCCGCGGCGCCAGCGACTCCTTCACGCTGTTCATGGTGGAGAAGACCGAGGGCTACTCGACCGGCCGGCAGCTGGACAAGATGGGCCTGAAGGCCTCGGACACCGCCGAACTGTTCTTCGACAAGGTGCGGGTTCCCGGCAACAACGTGGTGGGCGAGGTCGGCTCGGGCCTGCGCTACAGCCTCGAGCAGCTCCCCCAGGGCCGCCTGGGCATCGCGGTGGCATCGGCCGCCGTCGCCCGCGCCATCTACACCCAGACCCTCACCTACACCCGCGAACGCAACGCGTTCGGCGAACGGATCCTGGACTTCCAGAACACCCGGTTCGAACTCGCCGACATCCTCACCGAGGTCGAAGTCACCGAAACCTACGTGGATTCGGCCATGACGGCCTTCAACGAGGGCCGGCTCGACGCCGTCTCCGCCGCCCGGGTCAAGCTTTGGGCCAGTGAACGGGTCAAATCCATCACCGACCGCTGCCTCCAGCTGCACGGCGGGTACGGCTACATTCTTGAGTACCCCGTGTCGCAGGCTTTCCTCGCCGCACGCCTGCTGACCATCTTCGGCGGCACAAGCGAAATCATGCGCGAGACCGTGGGCCGCTCGATCGCCGGCTAGCGCCGGCACCACGTCACCATCCCGGGAGGCCCCTGGCCGTCCTCCCGGCACCACCGGAAGGACCCATGGCTGTTCACCCAGTGACCATCGTCGGAGAACCCGTCCTGCACCGCAGGGCAGCAGAGGTCGAAGCATTCGACGACGAGCTCCGAGCCCTGATCGCCGACATGTTCGAGACCATGGACAAGGCCAACGGCGTCGGGCTCGCCGCCCCGCAGATCGGCGTGGGCCTGCGCATCTTCGTATACGGCATGGCGAACGACGACGGTGTGCCGCCGCGCGGCGTCCTGGTCAACCCCACGCTGGTCACCTCCAAGATCTCGGGCGCCGACCCGGACCCCGAGGAGGAGTCCGAGGGGTGTCTGTCGGTGCCCGGCGAGGCCTATCCGCTGAAGCGGGCCGAATGGGTGAAGGTAACCGGGTTCGACGGCGACGGGAAGCCTGTGGAGTTCGAGGCCACCGGCTGGTTCGCCCGCTGCATGCAGCACGAGTATGACCATCTCGACGGGAAGCTGTACGTGGACCGGCTCAATGCCCGCCAGGGCCGCAAGGCCAAGAAGGCGGTGAAGGCCCATGGGTGGGGCGTTCCGGGCCTCACCTGGCTGCCGGGAGTCGACCCCGATCCATTCGGCCACTGACGCACTGCTCCAACGCACACGCCCGACGCCGCCCTGCGGCAGCAGCGGTCAGGGTGCTTGGGCGCCGTCCGCCTCGGGGGCCGGCTCGAGGTCCTCGAGCCGCTGCACCCGGCGCAACGGCCCCAATAGGGCGATGAGCGGCGCCCCGCAGGCGATGAGGACGCCGGTCAGGACGGCCTCCCGCACCCCGAAGAGATGGGCGAGGGTTCCCGCGGCGAAGCTCGCAAGGGCCAGCATCCCCCAGCTCACCGTGCGGGACGCGGCGCCCAGCCGTCCCATCATCCCCGGTGGACAGACCTGCTGCCGGAAACTGGCGCCCACGACGATGTTCCAGGCCACGCTGGCGCCCATCACGAACATTCCCAGCACGCCGACGAGCATGCCCCACCCCGGGGTCATCAACAGCAGGGACGCATAGCCCGCCACTCCGGGCACCATCGACCAGCGCCACAGCGGCCCGGACCCGAACCGTTCACTCATGGCCTTGGCGGAGATCCCCCCGACCGCTCCTCCCGCGGAGGCACTGGCGAGCAGCAGGCCCAGCCACACCTCGGATTCACCGAGCGTGCGCAGCACCAGCAGCACGATCAGGGACGCGGCGATGTTTCCACCGAGGTTCCACAGCGCCGCGTTGAAAAGGATGGCCCGCAGGGGCCCGGTGCTGAAGGTGTATTTCATGCCGTCGGCCATGTCCCGAAGCAGGCGGTGTTCGGTCTTCGCGAGTTTCACCTCCTGCACCTTCAGGCGCGAGACCGCCCCGAGGGAGACCAGCGAGGCCCCCACCTGCACCAGGAGTGAATTGGATGCCCCGGCGACCGTCGTCAGCCAGCCGGCGAGGGAACGTCCTGCGGCATCGGCCGCTGCTCCCGAGCCGGTCATGAGCCCGTTCCCCTCTACGAGTTCATGCTTTGAGACGGCCTGCTGCACCAGGGCCGTGTCGGCAAGGTTGAAGAACACGGACGTGAGTCCGGCCGCGAACGCGACGGCGAAGAGATGGACGGTGGTGAGTATGCCCAGCCAGTAGGCCAGCGGAAGGGTCAGCAGGACGGCGACCCGCACCGCCAGCGACCAGAGGATCACCGGTTTGCGCGGGAGCCGGTCGACCCAGACGCCGATGACAAGGCCGAAGAGCAGCCAGGGCAGGAACACCATTCCGGCGAGGGCGGCGACTTCGAAGTTGCTCGCGTTGAGTTCGACGGCGGCTACCACCGGCAGGGCGACGGCGGTCACGGCATTGCCAAAGACCCCCGCCGTACCCGAGATCCACAGCGACCGGAAGTCCGCGTTGCGCACCAGAAGGTGCCTTCGCGGCGGGGCGGTGTCGGTCATTGACACAGAGTAGCGGAGCGCGTGTGATTGCTATCACCCGGGCGGACGTTCGGAAAGAAAAAACTTTCCGGTGGGTTGACCCTTTTACTAAATCTGCCTATTGTTCGCGGCCGCATTACCGCGCGGTAACCCGGATCGCGCCGGGGACCGCTCAGGGCCGGTCGGGGGATGGGCCGACCGGTACGCCGGGTTCTGTTCTCCCGCTCCGTTGCCGGTGCGGGAGCGGCGGCCATCCATCTACGAACGCCGTTGCCGACGCCCTCCAGCGGCCTACCCGGACACTCGGGCGAGCAGCCCTCAAATGCGCCCTGTCTGGCCTTGCTCCGGGTGGGGTTTACCGAGCCGTGCCGGTCACCCGGCACGCTGGTGGTCTCTTACACCACCTTTTCACCCTTACTTCCTCCGACCGCGAGGGCCCCGGGAAGCGGTCTGTTTTCTGTGGCACTGGCCTGCGGGTTACCCCGAGTGGGCGTTACCCACCACCCTGCTCTGCGGAGCCCGGACGTTCCTCGGTGCCTGCGGCATCTTCCGACCCGCAGCCAACGCGACCGCCTGGTCGACCCATCCGCCTCCAAGTGTACGGTGAACCCGGACGCGGGCCGGAATCGGTAGAGTATTCGGGTGCTGATTTTGCTGCCCCCGTCTGAAGGTAAGTCCGCGGCGGCGCAGGGTGTGCCGGTATCCCTCGACAATCTCCACTTCCCCGAACTGAACCCCGCCCGGGAGCGGGTCCTGCGGGCCCTGCGCGACGTCAGCGCCACGCCCGACGCGCACGAGGTGCTGGGCGTCGGCGCATCGCTCGGGGCCGAGATCCTGCGCAACACAGCCCTCGACACCGAGCCCGCGGCCCCGGCCCACAACATCTACACGGGCGTCCTCTACGACGCGCTGGACTACAACGGGATGACCCCCGCCCAGCGCCGGAAGGCCCGGGAGCACATCGTGGTCGTGTCGGCGCTCTGGGGCGCGGTGCGCTTCGGCGACCCGATTCCGGCGTACCGCCTGGCCATGTCCGTGACGCTGCCCGGTGCCGGGAGGCTCGGCTCCTTCTGGAAGAACGTCCTCGACGCCCCGCTGCGCGCCCACTCCGAGGGGTCCCTGATCATCGACTGCCGCTCCAGCACGTATGCCTCGGCGTGGACTCCCCCGGCGGAGCGCACCGTGGCCGTCAATGTCTTTGCCGAGCGGGACGGAAAGCGCACAGTGGTGTCGCACTTCGCCAAGCACACGCGCGGCGCCCTCGCCCGGCACCTGCTGACGCGGCGGGGCAAGGCGCCCTCGACACCGGATCAGCTGCTGTCGGCGGCGTCCGAGGCATGGAGGTCCGAGCTTGAGCCGGCCTCCGGGAAGAAACCGGCCCGTCTGAACCTCGTCCTCGACGCCTGAGGCGGGTCCTGCCGCAGGCGGGTGCACTGCTTAGGGCGCGCTACTGGACATGGTGCACTGCCTGGCCGCGTGCGCTGCCGGAACCAGAGGCACTGCTAGCCGGCGTCGGCCACCAGCTCCACTTCGAACCCTTCGGCGTTCTCGAGGTAAGCCGCATAGTGTTCGGCTCCCCCGGCGAACGGGTGCCGGTCCGGGAAGAGCAGCGTCCAGCCGTGGCTCGCGGCGCGCCGGGCCAGCAGGTCCACCTCGCTGCGGGTACCTGCACGGAAGGCCAGGTGGTTCAGGCCCGGACGGCGGCGCTCGTGCGGTGCCGCGTGAACGTCGGGCCCGGACTCAAGGACGAGGTAGAACCCCTCGCCGCTGTAGCTGACGCCGTCGGCCCAGGAGTCCTTCTCGGCGAATCCGAGGCGCTCCAGCAGCCAACCCAGGCTGTTCCGGGCGGCCTCAAGGTCGGCAACCCATACCTCAAGATGATGCAGCCGCCCCGGCGCCCGCGGCGGTGCCGGCGGCTCGGGAACCGCCTCGGGTGCCTTGGCCGCCGAGGCCGGAGTGCGCGGCTTCCACGGAACGCCCGACATGCCGGCGTCCATCGCTTCGTTCGACAGCCGGTCGGCGTCCTTGTTCCGCTCCCGCGGGATCCACTCATAGGTCACCCGGCGTGGATCGACGACCTTCCGGGCCTTCGCGGCGAGGGTGCGCATATCGGCGTGCTTGATCTGCCAGCGGCCCGACATCTGCTCGACGACGAGCTTGGAGTCCATCTTCACGTGGATCCGGCTGCCCGGATTGATCTCGTTGGCCAGTTCAAGGCCCGCCACGAGCCCGGAATACTCGGCCACGTTGTTGGAGGCCTTCCCGATGTACTCGGCCTTCTCCACCAGGATCGCGCCGGTCTTCGGGTCGCGGACAAGCGCGCCGTAGCCGGCGTGCCCGGGGTTGCCGCGGGAGCCGCCGTCGGCCTCGACGACGAGCAGGGGCGCATCCCCCGACGGGTCCGCACCGGCGCGGGCATGCGGGTCGAACAGTTCTGCATCGAATCCCACGGGTGTCAGTGTCCCCACTCCGCGGAACGCACCAGGATGGAGCCCGAGTCGGGGCACATCACGATGTCGTCCGCCGCCGCCTTGGAGATGTCAGCGAGGTCACCGGGGCTGAGCTGCATGCCCGAGCCCTCGGACTTGCCGTGGAAAAGCCTCGCCGCCCCGACGCCGCGGCGTGCCAGCGTCTTCTCGTACAGGCCGAGCAGTGCGGCATCGAAGGTCGAGGCGAGCTCATCGCGCTGGACCTGCACCTCGGCGCGCTGGGCCCCGAGCGTTTCGAGCTCGGCATCCCGTGCCGCTTCGAGCGCGGCCAGTTCGCTGCGGACGGAGTCGGTGCGCTGCTGGACCTCCTGCTGCGCGGCGCGGGCCTGTTCGACCCGCTCCATGACATCGAGTTCGACGTCCTCGAGGTCCGAGCGCCGGCGGGTCAGGGAGGCGACCTCGCTCTGCAGCGCCGTGAGGTCCTTCGAGGTTCCCGTGCCGCTGTTGAGCCGCTGTTCGTCGCGCTCGAGGCGCGTCACGACGGCCTGGACGTCGTCCTCGGCGCGGGTCAGCTCCCGCTCGAGGTCGGCCAGCTCGGTGGTGGCCTTGACCAGTTCGCCGTCGACCGTGGCGACCCTCGCCTGGAGGGCTGTGATCTCGGGGTTGTTCCGCACCACCGCTGCCTGCCGCTGGAGCTGGTTCAGCCGGGAGTCAAGCGCCTGCAGATCCAGCAGTCGCAGTTGTTCCTCTGGTGGAGCCTTGGCCACGGTTATCCTCCGGTGTGTGGGCGACTGACGTTCCGTCCTAGCCTATTGCACGGACGGCGGAGACCTCCACGGATCCCACCCGTCCCGCTGCGGGGCGGCGCGCACAGTCGACCGGGCGCCGGTTCCGCCCGGTTCATTGCTGAGGCGGGACGCTCAGGCGTGGCCGGGGGTGAGGACGAAGTCCCAGGGGTCGGTGTTGACGCTGCTGACCCGGATGTCGGTCAGGAAGCCCTGGTCGGTCAGGACGTTGCCGAGCGCGGCGGCGGCCGGTGTGAGCCAAAGCCACTCACTGCCGAAGTGCGACACGTCGATCAGGTAGGGCCGTCCGCCCGCCGCCCGCTCCCGGGCCTCGGACGCTGGGTGGTGGCGAAGGTCGGCCGTGACGAACACATCGGCCTGGCTGGCACGCACGGCGTCGAACAGGCTGTCGCCGGCGCCGCCGCAGACGGCGACCCTGCGGATCAGCCCGTCCTTGTCCCCGGCGACCCGGACGCCGCCGGCCACCGACGGAAGGATGGAGAAGACGGACTCGGCGAAGTCGGCGAGGGTGGTGGCATCCGGGAGGTTTCCCACCCGGCCAATGCCCTCCTCGGGCAGGCCGTCCTGGGAGCGTACGAGCGGTTTTACCTCGCTGAGTCCGAAGGCGTCGGCCAGGACATCGGATACCCCGCCCACGGCGCTGTCACCGTTGGTGTGCACCGTGGCCAGGGCGCAGCCGCTTTCGATCAGCCGGTGCAGCACCTCCCCCTTCGGTCCGGTGGCAGCCACCGAGTTCACCGGCTTCAGGAGCAGGGGGTGGTGGGAGATGATCAGCTGCGCGCCCCAGGCGAGGGCCTCGTCGAGCACCTCGCTGGTGGGGTCGACGGCGAAGAGGATGCGGCTGACCTCGACGTCCGCACGGCCGGCCACGAGGCCGACGGCATCCCAGCCTTCGGCGAGGCTTTCGGGCCAGAGTTCCTCGATGGCCAGCAGGACCTCACCGACTGTCGGAACCGTTTCCGTCCCGCTTTGTTCCGGGCTGGAGGGCTGCAGGTTCTCTTCCATAGGACCAGTTGTACCCCGCGCGCCGCGCCGCCGACCAATTATGTGGTCTCGATCAACTTCGGCGTGTCGCGCTCTGATCGCGGACGGGTGCTGGTAAGGGATGGCAGCAAGATACCGCTGTGACTCTTGCCACGGGTGGGAATTCTCGGGCGGTCACGCGCATTGTACAAGGTATGAAAACTTTTGTACTTGGCGGAGGCTGCTTCTGGTGCCTCGACGCCCTCTACCAGAAAACCCGCGGCGTCACGGCGGTTGTCTCCGGCTACACGGGCGGCCATGAGAGCCACCCGGATTATGACTCGGTCAGCGCCGGCACCAGTGGCCATGCCGAAGTCGTTGCAGTGACCTTCGATGAGACCGTCATTCCGGAGGAGGTCATCCTCGATATGTACTTCGTCTCGCACGATCCCACCACGTTGAACCGGCAGGGCTACGATGTCGGGACCCAGTACCGGTCCTCGATGTTCTACCAGGATACGGAACAGCAGGAGCTCTTCGAGAAGGCCATCCAGCGCAACCAGGACAAGTGGAGCAACCCGATTGTCACCGAAGTGACCCGGCTCGGCGCCTTCCACGAAGCCGAGGAGTACCACCAGAACTACTACGCGAAACACCCCGAGCAGGGCTACTGCCAGGTGATTATCAATCCGAAGCTCGCCAAGGCGCGCAAATATTACGCCGAATGGCTTGTCGCGTAGTCGGGGCATACGCCGGGAACTAGGCTGACCCCGGCGGCTCAGCGCCCCTAGTTCCCTATCCACCCGTCACCCCGCGGCAGACCAGATCAGGCAGGCTCACTCAATGGCACGGATATACGACGACGTCACCCAGCTGGTCGGGGGCACTCCCCTGGTGCGCCTCAATCACCTGGCTGAGGGCCTGGGGGCGGACGTGGTGGTCAAGCTCGAGTTCTACAACCCCACCAACAGCGTGAAGGACCGCATCGGCGTCGCGATCGTCGACGCCGCGGAGCGGTCCGGTGCGCTGCGCCCGGGCGGCACCATCGTCGAGGGCACCTCCGGCAACACCGGCATCGCCCTCGCGATGGTCGGTGCGGCGCGCGGGTACAAGGTCATCCTCACCATGCCGGAGACCATGTCCACCGAGCGCCGCGTCATGCTCCGGGCCTACGGCGCGGAGATCGTCCTGACCCCCGGCTCCGAGGGGATGCGCGGGGCGGTGGAACGCGCCAAGGAGATCGTGGCGAACACCGAGAACGCCATCTGGGCCCAGCAGTTCGCCAATGCCGCCAACCCGGAGATCCACCGGACCACCACCGCCGAGGAGGTCTGGGAAGACACCGCCGGCGCCGTCGACATTTTTGTCGCCGGCGTCGGCACCGGCGGCACCATCACCGGCGTCGGGCAGGTCCTCAAGAAGCGCAAGCCCGGCGTGCAGATCGTCGCCGTCGAACCGGCCGACTCCCCCATCCTCAACGGCGGGGCGCCGGGTCCGCACAAAATCCAGGGCCTGGGCGCGAACTTCGTGCCGGAGATCCTGGACACCGATGCCTACGACGAGGTCATCGATGCCTCCGTCGAAGACTCGGTACGCGTTGCCCGCGCGCTGGGCACAAAGGAGGGAATCCTCGGCGGCATCTCCTCGGGAGCCATCGTATGGGCCGCCCTTGAGCTGGCCAAGCGGCCCGAAAACGCCGGTAAGCTCATCGTGGCGGTCGTGTGCGATTTCGGCGAGCGGTACATCTCCACGGTGCTCTTCGACGACATCCGCGCCTGACCCGCCCTCTACGAGGAGGAAGCCTTGAGCTTTTTAGGGAGACTGCGCGAGGACCTGGAGACGGCCCGCACCCACGACCCAGCGGCACGCGGCGCGGTCGAGAACACCCTGGTGTACTCCGGCCTGCACGCCATCTGGGTTCACCGGCTCACGCACCGGATGTGGACCCGGCCGGGGCTGCGCCTTCCGGCCCGCATCCTGGCCCAGCTGGCCCGGGCCGCGACCGGAATCGAAATCCACCCCGCGGCGGTCATTGGACGCCGTTTCTTCATTGACCACGGCATGGGCGTCGTGATCGGTGGAACCGCCGAGATCGGTGACGACGTCATGATGTACCAGGGCGTCACCCTGGGCGGGCGGTCCCTCGAAAAGGTCAAGCGCCACCCCACCATCGGCGACGGCGTCACCATCGGCGCCGGAGCGAAGATCCTTGGCCCCATCACCATCGGCGCCCGCAGCGCCGTGGGAGCCAACGCCGTCGTCGTCAAGAGCACGCCGCCGGAATCGATCATCACCGGGATCCCCGCGACCTACCGGCACCGCGACGCCCGCCGGGAGACCCTTCCCGCCGTGGATCCGGCCGAGTACGTCGACCCGGCTATCTACATCTAGCTTCTCCACCACAGAAGAAAGGCCCCGGTTTCCCGGGGCCTTTCTTCTGTCTGAGCCGGTTGGACTAGTGGGTGTCCACGGCTTCGATTTCGGAGCGGTCACCGCTCCACTGGGTGTGGAAGGTGCCCTCGGCGTCGACCCGGTTGTAGGTGTGGGCGCCGAAGAGGTCGCGCAGTCCCTGGGTCAGGGCGGCGGGCAGGCGCTTGCGGCGCAGGCCGTCGTAGTAGGCCAGCGACGAGGAGAAGACGGGCACGGGGATGCCCAGCTGCACCGCCGTGGCCACGACGCGCCGCCAGGCCGGCACGGCCTCGGCGATGGCCTCCGCGAAGGCCGGCGCGAGCAGCAGGTTGGCCGGGCGGTCCTCGCCGGCGTAGGCCTTCATGACGTCGTCGAGCAGTTCGGCGCGGATGATGCAGCCGGCCCGCCAGAGCGATGCGATCTCGTCGAGCTTGAGCTCCCAGCCGTACTCCTTCGCGGCGGCGCCAAGCATATCCATGCCCTGGGCGTAGCTGACGATCTTCGAGGCGTAGAGGGCAAGGCGCACGTCTTCGACGAACGACTCGGGCAGTTCGACGCTCGACTCGTGGCCCTTCAGGGTCTCCTGGGCCAGCAGTCGCTGCTCCCGCTGCGAGGACAGGCCGCGGGCGAACACCGACTCGGCGATGCCCGACGTCGGGCTGCCGAGCTCAAGGGCCGAGACGACCGTCCAGCGGCCGGTGCCCTTCTGGCCGGCGGAGTCGACCAGGATGTCAACGAACGGCTTGTCGCTGCGGGGATCGGTGTGGCGGAGCACCTCGGCGGTGATCTCGATCAGGAAAGACGACAGGGTGCCCTTGTTCCATTCGGTGAAGATATCGGCCTGTTCGGCCGGTTCGATGCCGGCGGCCGAGCGGAGGACGTCGTAGGCCTCGCCGATGACCTGCATGTCGGCGTACTCGATGCCGTTGTGGACCATCTTCACGAAGTGGCCGGCGCCGTCGGTGCCGATCCAGGCGCAGCACGCCTCGCCCTTGTACTTGGCCGAGATCTTCTCGAGCATGGGGCCGAGCGACTCGTAGGACTTGCGGGAGCCGCCGGGCATGATCGAGGGCCCGAGCAGCGCGCCCTCCTCGCCGCCCGACACGCCGACGCCGACGAAGAACAGGCCCTTCTCGGCCAGCGCTGCCTCGCGCCGGCGGGTGTCCTCGTAGTGGGAGTTGCCTGCGTCGATGATGATGTCTTCGGGCTCGAGCAGCGGCACCAGCTGATCGATGACGGAGTCCACCGGCTTGCCGGCCTTCACCATGATCAGGACCCGGCGCGGCTTCTCGAGCGAGTCGACGAGCTCCTGGAGGGATTCGGTGCGGATGAAGTCGCCCTCGTGGCCATACTTTTCGAGCAGGGCGTCCGTCTTTTCGATCGACCGGTTATGCAGGGCCACGGTGTAGCCGTTGCGGGCCAGGTTGCGGGCGAGGTTGGCTCCCATGACGGCAAGCCCGGTCACTCCAATTTGTGCACTCAATTGTCTCTCCGATGCTTCGAGGCGCGTCGTTGGCGCCTGCGCTGAGTGGGGGCATCTTCGCCCCCATCCCTTACTCCTCAGCCTATTACCGGCAGCGCTCCGGAAGCCACAGGACGGGATATGGCCTCGGTAACATTCCCGGCCGGCTGCGGACTCCCCGGGAAACAAGTCATGAAACAATGGAGGTGATGACTGACGCGACTCTTTCCCCTGCTCCCGCCTCCCGCCCCCAGGTCCGCCCGGAAGTGGAGGGCGCCGCCCCGGTCGTCGGCAGCGACGGGCGTCCGCTGCTCCAGTTCAAGTCTCCGCGCGTGAAGCAGCCGCCGGTGCACCTGGCCGACCTGACGCTCACCGAACGCCAGGAACGGCTCAAGGAACTGGGCTACCCGGCATACCGGGCGAAGCAGCTCTCGACCCATTACTTCAGCCACTACACCACCGACCCCGAGCTGATGAGCGACCTCCCCAAGACGGGCCGGGCGGAACTGGTGGAGGCGATGTTCCCGCCGCTGCTCACCAAGGTCAAGCAGCTCAAGACGGACAACGGTGACACCATCAAGTTCCTGTGGCGGCTGTTCGACGGTGCGCTGGTCGAGTCGGTCCTGATGCGCTACCCCGGCCGGGTCACCCTGTGTGTCTCCTCACAGGCCGGGTGCGGCATGAACTGCCCCTTCTGCGCCACCGGGCAGGCGGGACTGACCCGGAACATGTCGACCGCCGAGATCGTGGACCAGGTCGTTGCCGCGAACCGCGTCCTTGCCGCGGGAGAGCTCGGCGGGACCCGCACCGACGGCGGGCACGACGCCGACCGCGTCACCAACATCGTCTTCATGGGCATGGGCGAGCCGCTGGCGAACTACAAGCGCGTGATGGCCGCGGTCCACCGTTTCGTCGACGACTCCCCCGAAGGCCTGGGCATGTCGGCCCGGCACATCACCGTCTCCACGGTCGGACTCGTGCCGGCGATCAACAAGCTCGCGGCCGAGGACATCCCTGTCACCTTCGCCCTGTCCCTCCACGCGCCCGACGACGAGCTGCGGGACGAACTGATTCCGGTCAACACCAAGTGGAAGGTGGACGAGGCCCTCGACGCCGCCTACAACTACTTCGCCACCACGGGCCGCCGGGTCAGCATCGAGTATGCCCTGATCAAGGACATGAACGACCACCCCTGGCGTGCGGACCTGCTCGCCAAGAAGCTGAACAAGCGCGGCAGGGGCTGGGTGCACGTCAACCCGATTCCGCTGAATCCGACGCCGGGATCCATCTGGACGGCCTCGGAGCCCGCCGTGACTACGGAGTTCATCAACCGGCTCCGCGACGCCGGCATCCCGACGACGCTGCGCGATACGCGCGGCCAGGAGATCGACGGGGCCTGCGGGCAGCTGGCCGCCGCCGACTGACGCACCCCAAACGACCGCCGCGCTCGAGAGCGTCCCGCTCACCCGAAAACGACGAACGCACCGGAGTTAACCGGTGCGTTCGTCGTTCTTGAGTGCGTTCGTCGTTAATGGACGCGACAGTCGCGTCCACGCGATGGGGCAATTACGCCCGGGCAATGCAGTGCCGGGACCCCATCCCCACGGATGACGTCCCGGCACCCGGCATCGAATGCCAACGGCGAGCTATCTACTTGAAGGTGAGCACCAGCTTCGGTGCTACCGTGCTGCCGGCCTCCCGGGAGTTGAGGTCAAGGCCGTCGCTGCTGGTGGAATCGAGGCCCAGGGAGAGCGGTTGGCCGAGCTCGCCGGTCACACTGCCGACCGACAGCGGAACACTGTACTTGGTGTTGGTCGCTGTCGGACCCAGTGTGCCGAGGCTTGTGCCCAGCGCCGGCCTGTTGGCGAACGTGATCCCCGTCTCGGTCCAGCCGTCAACGGTGACCAGCTTGACGTTCTGCGTACCAACCGACCCGCTGCCGGCGCTCTGCAGCTGCAGCGTCGCACTCTCGAGTGTCCTGGCGGCATAGGCCGACAGGTCGAACTTCAGGTACGAGACCTCCACCGGGCTGCTGTCCACACCCAACATCGTCGAGGTGCCATAATTCGTGCCCGTCGTCCCACTCTCCACGTAGCTGTCGGCGGTGGCCGTGAGCGTGACGGTCTCCGGGGTCCCGCCGCCCGCAGCAGCCGTGGTGAAGGTCCACGTCCTGTCCGCGGCCAGCGCGTTGCCGGCAGCATCCTTGACCCCACCGCCCTTGATCACCGCCGTGTATGTCGTGCCTGGGGCCAGGTCATTGGTCGGGTTCAACGTGGCTACCCGATCGGTGCTGTTGTACGTCACATTCGCCGCCACCGGCGTTGTCGAACCCTGAGCCGTCAATGTGAACGTAGACGACGTCACCGTCGCAGCATCCATCGCCTCTGAGAACGTTCCGGTCGCGTTGGCGGCGACCGAAACACCGGTCGCAACGCTCGGCGAAACAGCCGTCACCGTCGGAGGCGTAGTGTCACCACCACCGGTTGCGGGAGCCGTGGTGAAGGTCCACGTCCTGTCCGACACCAGCGCGTTGCCGGCAGCATCCTTCACGCCAGTTGCGCCGCCCTTGATCGTCGCCGTGTATGTCGTACCCGCGGCCAGGTCACTACTGGGGTTCAACGTCGCGACATTGCCGCTGTACGTCACGGCGGCCGGCACCGCCGTTGTCGACCCCTGCGGGGTCAGCGTGAACGTGGAGGACGTAATCGTCGAGGCAGTCATCGCCTCCGAGAACGTCCCCGTCACATTCGCCGACACCGCCACATTGGTCGCACCAGCGGTCGGGGAGGTTGTCTGCACCGTCGGAGCCGTCGTATCAACACCACCGCTACCTGCTTCGTAGTGGTGCCAGTACCGGCTCGTGGCGTTCACATCGGCGAGCAGCAGCAGACCGCTGTTAGGCGTGCGCGCCGAATTGAGGTTCTGTTTCGTCGATGTCACGTTGTGCACATACTGGTCTGCGTCAACGATCACCGGCGTCTTCGAGGTAGTGAAACCGATGTTGCTGAGCGGCGTGGATTTCTCGTAAATCGCACCCCCCGAGCTTGTACAGGCACCAGCGTTGGTTGTACCACTGGGCTTCGGATAGGTGGCGAACGTGCGCAGCCTCTGCGCAGCTTCATCGATCAGAACGATCACCCGGTTCGGGCACTCCGCCACGGTGGCGATGGTGTGCGCCGTCCACGTCGACGTCGAGTTGTTCAAGGCCAACAGCTGGATCAGCGGCTGGGACCCGGTCGTGTACGACGTCTTGATCGCAGCGAAGACCCGACCACCGGAGGAGTCCAGCCACTTCAGGTTCATGTGGTCATCACCGCTGCGCTGCCCCGACACGGCCCCCACGGGAGTGCTCCAGGAGCTGTTTGACGCTCCATCATTGTGGAAGCTGAAGTACATGCCGTCGGTCGAGTCACCGACCTGCCGGCTCCACATCAGACCCATCTTGCCGGGCCCGTAGGAAACCAACGCCGACGTGTCGTCCACCGATACGTTGCTCAGCGACGCAGGATGCGCGAACGGCGACCCCCAGGTCTTGCCGTCGGTGCCGGTGACATTAAGGTAGATCCGGTTCCCCTGCTGCCAGGTGGCCCAGACCCGGCCGGTCGTGTCCTTGTCGATCGTCAAGGCCTCAACCTTGGAGTTGTTGATCTGGGTGCTGCTCAGCAGCGTGTAGGTCTTACTGCTCGAGTTGTAGCTGTACCGCTTCATGGTCGTTGGGAAGTTCGGCTCGGCCGGCAGACCGTCGTTGACGAACCGATAGCTCGCCACATGCAGGGTCGACCCGTCCCACAACACGTCGTGATGGGTACTCGCCCGCGTATCCGTCGCCACGCCCGTATCCACCCACGATTTAGTGGAGGTATTGAACTTGAAGATGTGGAAATCCGAGCTGGACGTGTCCCACAGGTTCCCCCACCAGAGCCCGTCGTGGAACCACAGGTTGCTCGTGGCCCGCTTGGTGCCCGTGGGCGTCCCCGTGCCCGAATGCGACGGACCTTCAATTCCAACATCACCCGGAGCACCCGATGCCGCCACCGGTACCACCAGAGTGGCCAGCGCAACCAGCAGCGCCGTCGCCAATGTATTAACCCGCAGACTCAGGGGCCCGCGTCGACGCGGACCACCTCTGCGCATTAGTCCGAGTTGAGAAGTCCTGCGGCCGTCACCACGACGGCGAAATGAGAAAAATGCAGCGTCCAGCACCAGTTGCCCCCTGGAATTGAAGGTGGATCCCCAGTGCGTCAAGTGTGGAGTGGGCAATCCATCGAGCGCAACCCCAATTGGAATGACTTTCTACCCTATTTAAATGCACTCTCTACCTTTAAACGCGCCCTCTTCCGAATTTGGGCTGACTCACGACGCGCCGGGATGGGGTCAGCCGTCCGTCGCTCGGGCGCGAAGATCCGAGGAAGATGCGTGACAGCCGGGTTCGATTGAGCAATATAGCGACGACCCACGGTGCCAGGAGTGCGGGAAGGAGGATCTAGGCGCGGCGTTCATCAAGTGGGAGTGCCAGCAGCCCGAGGACATAGGTGTGGGTCAGGACGACCATGCGGCATCCTGCAGTGAGCCTGGTCGGGAGCTAGTTCGCCGGGACTGGGAGACGGGTGAAAATACCTTCGAAGATGAGGATGAGTCCGGAGCTGATGAGAATGGCGGACGCGACGCTCAGGACCGGTGTGCCGAGGTCGCCATGCTTTCTGTCAAGGCGTGCGGACACCCCGGCGAGGATGGGCGCGGCGCCGGTGACGAGGAGGATCGCCCCGAACCGGATCGGCCCGACGTTGGTGGGGCGGGGGCGTTGGAGGCCGTGGCCGGCGACCATGACGATGAGGGCCGAGCCGGCCACTCCGAGGGACATGGGCAGCGGGGCGGGGGAAGGCCCGTACAGGTAGGTAGCGGTGGTGGCCCCGGCGATGACTGGAAGGCGCAGCGTGAAGGGTAAGCGCTCGAGTGTACGGAACATGATGGCGGAGAAGAACAGGGCGGGCATGAACCAGTAGGCGCCGAACGCCCCGCCGTTGATAGGTCCGCCAAGGATGGACCAGATCACATCCCGGGGTGCCAGGACCCCCCCGGTGGTTCAGGATGAGGATGTGGGCGAGGAGGATGACGACCAGCCATGCGAGGTAGGGGAAGCAACTTGTCTAACAGCGGTCGCAGGGAAAGGCAGGCAACTAGGTGAGCGAAGCGAGAATTCGGTCGGCGATCACACGGTGGCCCGCGCTGTTCGGGTGAAAGGTGTCGGCAGCCCCCACCCAGGTTGGAGCACCGTCGGGTCCCCGTAGCGAAGCATCCGCGAACAGGCCTGTGAGGGGGATGTAAGTGCCGCCCTGGGCGGTGCAGGCTTGCCAGATCGCAGCATCCCGGGCGCTGGTTCCGGGAATCGAACTGGGCCGCCACGCCCCGAGGCAAATCAGTTGCGCCTTCGGGGAGGCCTCGACGACCCTGTCTAAATATGCGGTGTACTGGTCGGCGAAAAGGGCCGGGTCGGTGCCGAAGTCGTTTGTGCCGAGTGCCACCACAGCAATATCCATGCCCACGGGAACCTCGTACTCATCAGCCACTCGTTGCAGCGTGGCACCCGACCGTGCTGTCACCGTCGTCTCCCCCACCCGATCACCCAGTTCGGTGACCACGAGACTGCGAAATGCCTCAGCCTCGGTGGTCGCGTGAACGCCCACCGTCAGTGAATCCCCGCTGAACCAGACGGACAGCGGCCCTGCGGTGGGAGTCGGAGACGTCGATGCGGACGGCAGCGGGCTCGGGGTGCGGGCGGGGGCGCCGCCATTCTCCGCGTTCACCCGCTGACCTTGAAGAATGTTCGAACCGATAAAGAGGACGGCCGCTACTGCCATCGCGACCACCGCAAAGCCGAATTTTCGATTCCGTTTTTGCGCCAAGTGTTCCCCCAAATTTGAGACCTGCACCGATTATGCACCAACTCCTCTCCGGTCATGGTGCAGGTTCTGTGGGCGGAGTTCTCGGTGGCGCGCACCGCGTGGGGCGAAACCTCCACCACGATGGATTACCGTCGCTTCGCTGTGGCGGTGTTAACCCCATGCAAGGTTGCTCGACCTCGAATATCTGGATTCCGCAGTATCGACCGGAAATGAGGAAATCCCGGAAACGAGGAAACCCCGCCAGCTCAGGGGCAAAAGCCTCAGAGTTGGCGGGGTTCCGCTGGTGGGTCCTACCGGGATCGAACCGATGACATCCACGGTGTAAACGTGGCGCTCTACCAGCTGAGCTAAAGACCCAAATGCGTGAACGCGGCGCGCCGGGAATCCGGAGAAGCGCTCATCACGAGGACTGACTCTACCCGATGACCGACGGCACGCGCCAATCGCTGGCGCCCGGCACATTGGCAGTCCATGGTCAATTCTCCAGCGCGGGGAGCCTCTCCGCGAGGTAGGTCAGTGACTCCGATACTCCGGCGTCGATGAGCAGGGTCGCCAGGTCGTCGCCCCGGGTGGCGCCGCGGTTGATGATGACCACGGGCTTCCCGGCCTTGTGCGCGTGGCGGACGAACCGCAGCCCGCTCATCACGGTGAGTGAGGATCCGGCGACCAGCAGGGCCCCGGCCTCGTCCACCATGCGGTAGGCCTCGGTGACCCGGTCCTTCGGCACGTTCTCGCCAAAGTAGACAAAGTCCGGCTTGAGCATCCCGCCGCAGACCGGGCACGGTGCGATCACGAAGTCGGCGGTGTCGTCGACATCGGCGTCGGCGTCGGGGGCGACGTCCCCGGCGTCGGCCTCGCGCTCGAGGTAGCCGGGATTGAGCTTTTCGAGCAGCTCGGCGATTTCGGCCCGGCGGAACGGCGTCCTGCAGTTGAGGCAGACAACCCGGTCGTAGGTGCCGTGGAGATCGATGACATTGACGCTGCCCGCCGTTGAGTGGAGCCGGTCCACGTTCTGGGTGATGAGCCCGGTGATCAGCCCGCGCTGCTCGAGCCGGGCGACGGCGGCGTGGCCCGGGTTGGGGTCGGCGTGGCGCAGGTGGCGCCAGCCCACGTGGTTGCGGGCCCAGTACCGCCGGCGGAGGGCTTCATCGCCCACGAACTGCTGGTAGGTCATCGGGTTGCGCGGGGGCGACGACGGCCCGCGGTAGTCCGGGATGCCCGAATCCGTGCTGAGGCCCGCCCCGGTCAGGACGGCGAGCCGCAGGCCGGAGAGCAGTTCCACGGCAGAATCGAGCCGGCATCGAGCATCCGCATCGAGGGGTGCCAGAGAAGTGGAGCCGTCCGTCGCGAATCCCGTGAGTCCGAAGCGCGGATTGGCCGCCGGATCCGCTGGCACGGGCTCGCCGGGCGGATTCTGTCCTGGCTGCACGCTCACGCCGCACCGTCCAGCAGGGCGACGGCGGAGGCATAGTCCGCCGCGCTGCGGGGCTCTCCCGGGCCGGAGCTGACGACGGAGGAGACGACGCCGTGGGAATCGAGGAAGAAGGTGAACCGCCCCGCGTGGCCCGCCCGCCCATCGAACACGCCGAAGGCCTGGGCTGCGGCGCCGTGGGGCCAGAAGTCCGAGAGGAGATCGAAGGAAAGGCCTTCGGCCTCGGCATAGGCCCGGAGGGTGTACTTGGAGTCGGTCGAAATACCGAGCAGCCGTACATCTTGGGCCGAGAAAAGACCCCGGGAGGCCTCCAGATCCGCCAGTTCCCGGGTGCAGATTCGGGAGAAAGCCGAGGGAAAGAAGACAAGCGCCGCGGGTGCACCCCGAAGCGCACTCAAGCGAACCGTTTCGCCATGCTGGTTCACCAGCTCGGCATCGGGTGCGGGCTCACCCGGAACAGGGAGCCGCGTCACTCTACTGCTTCCGCCGGCTCACCAGGCGGGTTGCGGCCCACTCCTTCGAGACCCCCGCGGAGGAGGTTGAGTGGAGCCCTGCGGTGGGCGCGGCCTCCTGGATTTCGGACGGAGCCACGTAGCCCTCGCGCCCGGGCTTGGGGGTGAGGACCCAGATGACGCCGCCTGCGCCGAGGGAAACCAGCGCGTCGACAAGAGCATCGACGAGATCACCGTCGTTGTTGCGCCACCACAGGATGACGCCGTCCACGACGTCCTGGTCGTCCTCCATCAGAAGTTCCGACCCGATGTCAGCCTCGAGGGCGTCGCGGAAGTCGAAGTCGACGTCCTCGTCGTAGCCGAGCTCCTGAACAAGGTCACCGGTCTTGAAACCCAACTTGCCCGCCACACTTACTGCAGTGGCGGCTTCGGCCTCGCTCACTTAGTTCCTCCTGAAGAACGCCGGGACCGTCCAGGTGACGAATCCGCACAAAGCTAGTCTTGTATTACTACCAGCCAACACCTTTATACGCCACGCTTCAAGCTGGCATGACCTTTGCCCGGGCTGCTGCGCGCCCCTGCCGGTCGGCACCGCTCCCCTCTTCCCCCGCCGCGCACCGCCCATCGACCGGCCGACGCCGCCCTGGCGCGGCGGCCCACGGGCGGGACGCCGCGGCCCCGCCGTCCGCCGTTTCGCCCAGCGCGAAGCCGCGGCTACGCATCCGGCCCGCCGCGGCGATAGAGTGATTCGGTGAACGGCCTCGGTTAATCAGCCCCCGGCCGGACCTGCACAATCATTCGGGCAATCGATCCGAAGCACAAAGTCATAAGCGTCGCTGACATCATCGGCGACAAGTGGAGAGGTTTTCGCGTGGCTGCAGAAGAAGGTACGGCAGATATTTTGAGTGGTCTGACCGTGGGCAAGCCCGATGGCGACCCTGAGGAGACAGCTGAGTGGATCGAGTCCCTCGATCAGCTCATCCGCACCCAGGGCACCGAGCGGGCGCAGTACATCATGCGTTCGCTGCTCCAGCGGGCAGGAGCCCAGAGCGTCGGCGTTCCGATGGTGACCACCACGGACTACGTCAACACCATCCCCGCCGACCAGGAGCCGGAGTTCCCCGGCGACGAGGAGATCGAACGCAAGTACCGCGCATGGATGCGCTGGAACGCTGCGGTCATGGTCCACCGGGCACAGCGGCCCGAGATCGGCGCAGGCGGACACATCTCGACCTACGCCGGAGCGGCGACTCTGTACGAAGTGGGCTTCAACCACTTCTTCCGGGGCAAGGACCACCCGGGCGGCGGCGACCAGGTGTTCTTCCAGGGCCACGCCTCCCCCGGCATGTACGCCCGGGCTTTCCTCGAAGGGCGCCTCACTGAAGAGGACCTCGACGGGTTCCGTCAGGAGAAGTCGCAGGAGGGCCACGCGCTCTCCTCCTACCCGCACCCACGGCTCATGCCCGAGTTCTGGGAATTCCCCACCGTGTCCATGGGCATCGGCCCGATGAACGCCATCTACCAGGCGCAGTCGAACCGCTACCTTCACAACCGCGGGATCAAGGACACCTCCGACCAGCAGGTGTGGGCGTTCCTTGGCGACGGCGAAATGGACGAGCCCGAATCGCGCGGCCTCCTCCAGCTTGCCGCCAACGAGAACCTTGACAACCTGAACTTCGTCATCAACTGCAACCTGCAGCGCCTCGACGGCCCGGTGCGCGGCAACGGCAAGATCATGCAGGAGCTCGAGGCATTCTTCCGTGGCGCCGGTTGGAACGTCATCAAGGTCGTCTGGGGCCGCGAGTGGGACTCGCTGCTCGAGAAGGACAATGACGGCGCGCTGGTGGAGATTATGAACACCACCCCTGACGGCGACTACCAGACCTTCAAGACCGAGTCCGGCGGATTCGTCCGGGACCACTTCTTCGGCAGGTCGCCGGCCACCAAGGCGATGGTCGCGGACATGACCGATGCACAGATCTGGAACCTCAAGCGGGGCGGCCATGACTACCGCAAGGTGTACGCGGCGTACAAGGCGGCCACCGAGTTCAAGGGCAAGCCGACCGTGATTCTCGCCAAGACCGTCAAGGGTTACGGCCTGGGTCCGCACTTCGAGGGCCGCAATGCGACCCACCAGATGAAGAAGCTCACCCTCGAGGACCTGAAGGCGTTCCGCGATCACCTGCGGATCCCCATCACCGACGAGCAGATCGACAACGACCTCTACAACCCGCCGTACTACCACCCGGGCCCGGACGCGCCTGAGATCAAGTACCTGCTGGAGCGCCGCCGTGAGCTCGGCGGGTTTGTGCCCGAGCGCCGCACCAAGCACACCCCGGTCGCGCTCCCCGGCGAGAAGGCCTACGAGGTCGCCAAGCGCGGCTCCGGCAAGCAGCAGGCCGCCACCACCATGGCGTTCGTGCGTGTGCTCAAGGACCTGATGCGGGACAAGGAGTTCGGCAACCGGATCGTGCCCATCATTCCCGATGAGGCGCGCACCTTCGGCATGGACTCCTTCTTCCCCACGGCGAAGATCTACAACCCCAAGGGCCAGAACTACCTGTCGGTGGACCGGGACCTCGTCCTGGCCTACAAGGAGTCGATTCAGGGCCAGATCCTGCACGCAGGCATCAACGAGGCCGGTTCGGTGGCTGCTTTCACCGCCGCGGGCACGGCCTACGCCACCCACGGCGAACCGCTGATCCCGGTCTACGTCTTCTACTCGATGTTCGGGTTCCAGCGCACCGGTGACTCCATCTGGGCGGCCGCCGACCAGATGACCCGCGGCTTCATCATCGGAGCCACGGCCGGACGCACCACGCTCACCGGCGAGGGACTCCAGCACGCCGACGGACACTCGCCGCTGCTGGCCTCGACCAACCCCGCGGTGATCACCTACGACCCGGCCTACGGGTATGAGATCGGGCACATCGTCCGCGACGGCCTGCGCCGGATGTACGGCGAGAACCCCGGCGGTTCGGAGTCCGACCGGAACCTCATGTACTACCTCACCGTGTACAACGAGCCGTTCGTGCAGCCGGCCGAACCGGAGGAACTCGACGTCGAGGGCCTGCTCAAGGGCATCTACCTGCTCAAGCCCGCGAAGGTCGACGGCCCGCGCACGCAGCTGCTGGCCTCGGGCGTGGCGGTGCCCTGGGCCATTGAGGCCCAGCAGATCCTCGCCGAGGACTGGGGTGTGTCCGCCGATGTCTGGTCCGTCACATCCTGGAACGAACTGCGCCGCGACGGCATTGCCGCCGAGGAGGAGGCATTCCTGAACCCTGGCGGGGAAGCCCGCAAGCCGTTCGTCACCCAGCAGCTCGAGGGTGCCACCGGCCCGATCGTCGCCGTCAGCGACTTCATGAAGGCCGTGCCGGACCAGATCCGGCAGTTCCTGCCGAACGAGTTCGCAACGCTGGGCGCCGACGGGTTCGGTTTCTCCGACACCCGCGCCGCCGCCCGCCGGTTCTTCAAGATTGACAGCCACTCGGTCGTCGTCCGGGCGCTGGAGATGCTCGCCCGCCGCGGCGAGGTCGACGCCAACGCACCGAAAGACGCCATCGAGAAGTACTCGCTGCTCGATGTGAACGCCGGAACCACCGGCAACACCGGAGGCGAAAGCTGATCCTGGGCAAGGGCCCCCGGGCCTGATCCGGTGACGGCGGGCGGTGGACGGAAGTCCACCGCCCGCCGTTGCGTTTAAGCACTTTCTTTGTAGCTGTCCCACAAAATGGAGCTTCCCGGGCGAAAACCGTATGCTCAGTTCATGCCGCTCCCCGACAGCCCTGCCTCCCCGCCCCGGACCGCAGGGGCCGCCAGAGGGTCATCGGCCGCACCGCCGGATCCCGACACCGTGGAGCGGCTGCGCTCGAAGATCGGGGCGCTCTCCACGGCCACCCTGAAGCAGCTTGACTCCGACCTCCCCTGGTACCGCGGGCTGCGCCCCGATGAACGCTCGGCGCTGGGCATGGTCGCCCAGAAGGGCATCGCCTCCTTCGTCAACTGGTACCAGCGTCCCGTCTCCCCGGCCTGGGTGCTCAGCGACGTCTTCGGCACCGCCCCGACGGAGCTGACGCGCTCGATCAGCCTGCAGAAGGCCCTCCAGCTGATCCGCGTCGTGGTCCAGGTGGTCGAGGACCAGGTGCCCTTCCTGGCGCCGCCGGCCGATCAGGCGCCCCTGCGTGAGGCGGTGCTTCGCTACTCCCGCGAGGTCGCCTTCGCCGCCGCCGACGTCTATGCCCGTGCCGCCGAGACGCGCGGATCCTGGGACACCCGCCTCGAGGCCCTTGTGGTCGACGCGATCCTGCGCGGTGAAAGCTCTGATGCCCTGCGCTCGCGCATCGCCGCGGTCGGGTGGAACTCCACGGGCCGCATCACGGTGATGGTGGGCAGCGCGCCGCCCGAACCCAACGCCGGGTTCCTCAACGAGCTGCGGCGGGTCACCGGACGGCTGGCGGAGGACACCCTCGTCGGCATCCAGGGCGACCGGCTCATCCTGGTCCTCGGCGGCGTGCACGACCGCGACTCCTCCTACGCCCGTCTCAGTGAACTCTTCGGGCCGGGCCCGGTGGTGTACGGCCCGGAGGCGGAGTCCCTCGTCGCGGCGAGCAGCTCGGCGCAGGCCGCCTTCGCCGGCCTCACGGCAGCGAAGGCCTGGCCAACGGCGCCCCGGCCGGTGTCGGCGGAGGACCTCTGGCCCGAGCGGGTCGTCTCCGGTGACGATTCGGCGCGGAAGGCCCTGGTCCACAACATCTACCGGCCGCTGATCAACGCCTCAAACGGCCTTGAGCAGACCCTCTCCGCCTACCTGACGCTGGGGCACTCGCTCGAGGCCACCTCGCGTGCACTGTTCGTCCACGCCAACACCGTTCGGTACCGGCTGCGCAGGGTCTGCGACGTCACCGGGTGGGACCCGCTGCTCCCCCGGGAGGCGTTTGTCCTGCAGACGGCGCTGGTCGTCGGGCGGCTCTATCAGCCCTCGAAGTCCTCCCCGGAACGGTCGCCGACCCGATCCGGGTAGGGCTGGACCTTGTAGAGTTCCTACAAAGCGTCCGCCGCAGCTTGGTTCGACGAAACACCCGAGAAAGCATCGCCGATTTGGAAAGCTGGAAACGTGCTCGCAATCGCCTGCCCCGGCCAGGGGTCCCAAACGCCAGGATTCCTTAGCCCGTGGCTAGAACTGCCCGGCGTGGCCGGGCACCTCGCCCTCCTCAGTGACCAGGCCGGCGTCGACCTGGTCAAGCACGGCACGGTGTCCGACGAGGACACCATCAAGGACACGGCCGTCGCTCAGCCCCTGATCGTTGCCGCCGGGCTGGTCGCCGCCCGGGTTCTCCTCGAGAACCGCCCGATGACCGCCGGAACCGTCGTGGCGGGCCACTCGGTGGGCGAATTGACCGCCACGGCCATCTCGGGCGCACTCACCGAGGCCGACGCGATCGCCTTCGTCCGCGTCCGTGCCACTGCCATGGCCGAGGCCGCCGCGGCCGTGCCCTCGGGCATGAGCGCCGTCCTGGGCGGTGATCCCGACGACGTCGCGCAGGTCCTGGACCGGCTCGGTCTCACCGCGGCAAACGCTAACGGCGGCGGGCAGGTGGTGGCCGCCGGGACGCTCGAGCAGCTCGCCGCCCTCGCCGCCGATCCGCCGGCCAAGGCCCGGGTGATCCCGCTGAAGGTCGCCGGCGCGTTCCACACTTCGCACATGGCCCCGGCCGTGACCGCACTTGAGGCCCTGCGCCCCTCGCTTACCCCCGCCGAGCCCCTGCCGACCCTGCTCTCGAATTACGACGGGCAGCCGGTGAGCACCGGCGAGGCGAACCTTGACAGCCTCATCGCCCAGGTGTCACGCCCGGTGCGATGGGATCTGTGCATGGCGTCGATGCAGGAAATGGGGGTGACCGGCATGCTGGAGCTCGCCCCGGCGGGCACCCTGACCGGGCTGGCGAAACGCGGAATGCGCGGTACGGCCGCATTGCCCGTAAAATCTCCGGAGGACCTCGACGCGGCCCGCGCCTTCATCGACGAGCATTCGCGTCTCCTGGATACCGACTCATCCCTGGCAGAAGGACATCAGTGAGCACTCCGGCTCTTCAGCAGGCCCCCCTGCGCGACTACACCCGCATTCTCGGCGTCGGGGCGTACCGGCCCGAGGTGATCGTCACCAATGACGACGTCGTGCAGTGGATCGATTCCTCCGACGAATGGATCCGCCAGCGCACGGGCATCGTCACCCGCCACCGCGCTCCGCGCGACGTGAGTGTCATCGACATGGCCGAGGCGGCCGCCCGCGAGGCCCTGGCCAACGCCGGCATCGACGCCAAGCAGCTCGGCGGGGTGCTCGTCTCCACGGTCACCCACCCCTACGCCACTCCCTCGGCCTCCGCGCAGCTCGCGGACCGGCTCGGTGCGACCCCCGCCCCGGCGTACGACATCTCCGCGGCGTGCGCAGGCTACTGCTACGGGATCGCCCAGGCCGACGCCCTCGTGCACGCCGGTACCGCGGAGTACGTCCTCGTCGTCGGCGTCGAAAAGCTCTCCGACTTCATCGACAACTCCGACCGCACCATCTCCTTCCTGCTGGGTGACGGCGCGGGCGCCGTCGTCGTCGGCCCGTCGACCACTGCGGGCATCGGCCCGTCGGTGTGGGGCTCGGACGGCAGCAAGCACGAATCGATCCGCATGACCCGATCCCTCATTGACATCCGCGACTACTCCCTCGGCGCCCTCGCCCCTTTGGAGGGCGACGGCGAAGCCGCCGCCCCAGCGGCCGAGCAGGCCTCGCTGTGGCCCACCATGCGCCAGGACGGCCCCACGGTGTTCCGCTGGGCCGTCTGGGAGATGGCCAAGGTCGCCCAGCAGGCACTCGATGCGGCCGGAATCACCGCCGACGACCTCGCCGCCTTCCTGCCACACCAGGCGAACATCCGTATCATCGATGAGATGGTCAAGCAGCTGAAGCTTCCCGAACACGTGAGCGTGGCCCGTGACATCGTCGATGCGGGGAACACCTCCGCGGCGTCGATTCCGCTGGCCATGCACCGGCTCCTGAAGGAACAGCCGGAACTGAGCGGCGGGCTCGCCCTGCAGATCGGTTTCGGAGCCGGGCTCGTCTTCGGCGCCCAGGTTGTCGTCCTTCCCTGATTTTCCACGCCCAAACCGCCGACGGCGGTTTGACCCAACCACGCCGGGACAGCCCGGCAGTAACAGAAAAGGAGCCACTATGGCTAGCAACGAAGAAATCCTGGCCGGTCTGGCTGAGATCGTCAACGAGGAAACGGGCCTCGCTCCCGAATCGGTCGAGATGGACAAGTCCTTCACCGACGACCTCGACATCGATTCGATCTCCATGATGACCATCGTCGTCAACGCCGAGGAAAAGTTCGGCGTCCGCATCCCCGACGAGGAAGTCAAGAACCTCAAGACCGTAGGCGACGCCGTTACCTTCATCGCCGGCGCGCAGGCGTAGCACCTGCTCCGCGAGGAGCGACGGCGGCAGCCTCCGGCCCGAGTGCCGGAGGCAGCCGCCCTTCTTCACCTTAGGTTTCCGCCGGAAGGCGTGGACCGATCCAACGCTTTGAAAGAGTGACCCCATGCCCCGCAAAGTAGTCATCACCGGCCTTGGTGCGACAACGCCCATCGGCGGTGACGTACCCACCATGTGGGCAAACGCCCTCAAGGGTGTTTCCGGTGCTCACACCATCGAGGCCGACTGGGTCCAGAAATACGAGCTTCCCGTCACGTTCGCGGCCCAGGTCTCCACGCCGGCCAGCGAAGTCCTCACCCGCGTCGAGGCCAAGCGGATGGATCCCTCAACCCAGTTCGCCGTTGTCGCCTCCCGCGAAGCCTGGCGCGACTCCGGCATCGAAGAGGTCGACCCGGACCGTCTGGCCGTCGCCTTCGCCACCGGCATCGGCGGAGTGTGGACCCTGCTCGACGCCTGGGACACCCTCCGCGACAAGGGCCCCCGCCGCGTCCTGCCGATGACCGTGCCCATGCTGATGCCCAACGGCCCTGCCGCCGCGGTCAGCCTCGACATCGGAGCCCGCGCCGGAGCGCACACCCCCGTCTCGGCCTGCGCCTCGGGCACCGAGGCCCTCCAGCAGGGCCTCGAACTGATCCGTTCCGGCAAGGCCGATGTCGTCATGTGCGGCGGCGCCGAGGCGGCGATCCACCCCATGCCGATGGCAGCGTTCGCCTCAATGCAGGCGCTTTCGCGCCGCAATGACGACCCCGAGCACGCCTCACGGCCCTACGACCTCAACCGCGACGGTTTCGTCATGGGTGAGGGCGCCGGCGCCCTGGTGCTGGAGGCCGAGGAGCACGCCCTCGCCCGCGGTGCCCGTATCTACGGCGAACTGGCCGGCACGTCCGTCACCGCCGACGCGTACCACATCACTGCACCGGACCCGGGCGGGCTGGGCGCCACCCGCGCCCTCAAGGCGGCGCTGTTCGACGCTAGGGCCCTGCCCTCGGACGTCGTCCACGTCAACGCCCACGCCACCTCCACGCCGGTCGGTGACAAGCCCGAGTACATCGCGCTGAAGGAAGCGTTCGGTTCGCACGTCGACAACGTTGCGGTTTCGGCCACAAAGTCGCAGACCGGCCACCTGCTCGGCGCCTCCGGTGCCATCGAAGCCGTCATGACCGTGCTGGCCGTGTACGACCGGAGCGCTCCGATGACGATCAATCTGGAGAACCAGGACCCGGAGATCCCCCTCGACGTCGTCACCTCCGAGCGCAAGCTGCCCGGTGGAGACATCGTGGCGCTGAGCAACTCGTTCGGCTTCGGCGGCCACAACGCCGTCGTCGTCATCCGGAACGTTTAGTCCCGCACCGCGCAAGAAGGGCACCCCCATCAGGGGGTGCCCTTCTTGCAATCTATGGAGCTGCGGCCGGGCTACTGCATTGCCCCGCGGGTGCCTGCTAACCGACCTGGTGCAGCCAGCGGACGGGAGCACCTTCGGCTGCATGGCGGAACGGCTCGAGCTCCTCATCCCAGGACTCACCGAGCGCCAGGGACAGCTCGTTGTAGACGGCCGAAGGGTCGCCGGCGCCTGCCTCATAGGCGTAGCGGATGCGGTCCTCGGAAACCATGATGTTGCCGTGGACGTCGGTGGTGGCGTGGAAGATGCCTAGTTCGGGGGTGTGGGACCAGCGTCCGCCGTCGACTCCGGCGCTCTGCTCCTCTGTGACCTCGTAGCGGAGGTGCGCCCAGCCGCGCAGGGCCGAGGCGAGCTGCGCTCCCGAGCCCTGAGGTCCGGTCCAGGCGAGCTCGGCGCGGTGCATTCCGGGCGCGGCGGGTTGAGGCCTCCAGTCCAGATCGGCCCGCTTGTCGAGCACCGACCCAATGGCCCACTCGACATGAGGGCACAACGCGGAAGGGGCTGAGTGCACGTACAAAACACCGCGGGCCATCACAACAGACATTCCATCCTCCATAGCTTTAGGTACGTCTTCCCCAACGACCTGCATGGCAGATGAAACAGTGCAGCTTTGCGTGTGCTTTGACGACACTGCCCTATGTGCAGTGTGCCGGATGACTAACTAGGAATCATTGTGCCGTACAACTCACTGAAGCGCTACTGTAACTACTCAGGTAATTGTAAAAACTACTTGCTTTCCGGCGAGCCTCAGAATTCCGCCCGACCGGACGTATTATGCGCGGGGATGTGACTGCTCGTAGCTCCGGCGCAACCGGTCGACCGAGACGTGCGTGTAGATCTGGGTTGTCGCCAGGCTGTTGTGGCCCAGGATCTCCTGCACGGCCCGAAGGTCGGCGCCGCCGTCGAGGAGGTGAGTGGCGGTGCTGTGGCGGATGGCGTGCGGCCCCGAGGCCGAGGTGCCGCCGAGAGCGGCGAACATTTTCTGGACGGTGCCGCGCACCGCGCGCTGGTCGATCCGGCCGCCGCGCCGGCCGAGGAACACTGCCGGTCCGCTGGCCGCAGTGGAGAACTGGGGCCGCCCGCGCCGCAGCCAGTCATCAAGCGCGTGGGCCGCAGGCACACCGAAGGGAACCGTCCGCTCCTTGTTGCCCTTGCCGAGGACCGTGAGCGTACGCCGCTCGGTGTTCAGGTCGTCGATGTCCAGTCCGGTCAGCTCTCCGACGCGGATGCCGGTGCCGTAGAGGAGTTCGACCATAGCGCGGGCCTGAAGGGCGCCACCCTCCCCCGCCGCAGCCGCCTCCTCGAGGGAGGCGAAGATGGAGTCAAGTTGAGCACGAGTGACGACGTGGGGCAGCGACTTTTCCCGTTTCGGCGCCCGCAGCCGGAGCGCGGGATTGACCGAGATCAACTCTTCGCGCTCGGCCCAGGCCATGAAGCTGCGGGCAGTCGCCGCGCGCCGGGCGATGGTGGAGCGGGACAGCCCCGCGCTGTCGAGCGAGCCCAGCCAGGCCCGGAAGTCGCTGAGCTCCATGTCCTCAAGTCGTTCGGTGCCCCGGGCCTGGACGAAGCCCAGCAGCAGTTCGAGGTCGGTCAGGTAGGCCCTGACCGTGTGCTCGGAACGGTTACGTTCGGCCTCGAGGTACCTCCTGTACCTGTCGACGGCGTCGGCGAACGACGGTGAGAGGTCGGCCGCCGGTTTGCCTGCGGGAGTCTTCGCGACAGCGATGTCCAGCTCCCTTCCGGCTTTGTACAGTTCTTGGACCTCTACTCTGCTCCTTCCTGGTGACCGCGTCCAACAGGCGCTCCGGGCACGAGGTCCCTTTGTTTCCCGCGGGACCTACCTCGCCCGGAGCCGCCCGGTGGGCCGCCCGCTCCCGCCATGGCAATTCGGGCCGAACTTCCCGCGGCCGCGGCCCGCGCCGGTTTTCCGACCAAGGGCGACGCGCCTTCGACCGCCGCCGTTTCCACCGCCACTTCCAACGCCCGGGCCGCAGGCGTTTCCGCCGCCGGTGGCGCAGCATTCTCTACCTCGGCGGCCGCCGGGCCATCCGTTCCGCTGATCGCCGCGCTCACTCCGGCGGTCGCCGCCGCGCTCTCTCGGGCGGTCGCTGCCGCGCTCTCGCCCGGAGTGACCGGCCCGGCGATGAGCCGGGTCCTGCCTACTTCCCCGGCAGCAATCCGCGCTGTGTTAACCCCCTCCGAAACGGCCGCTCCTTCGAGGTCGAGCAGGAAACGTTTGGCATCGATCCCGGCCGCGTACCCTGCAAGCGCTCCGTTTCCCGCGACGACCCGGTGGCCCGGGATGAGGATCGACAAAGGGTTTGCCCGTACCGCGGCACCGACGGCCCGGCCCATGGCGGGGTTGCCCAGTGCCGCGGCGATGCTTCGGTAGGTGCGTGTCTGACCGTAAGGAATCCTGGCGACGGTGGCCCATACGCGGTGCTGAAATCCCGTGCCGGCCGGGAGGAGCAGCAGCTGAAAAGAGCGTCGGGTTCCTGCAAAATACTCTTCGAGCTGTCGGGCTGCGTCGAGGAGGACTCGGCCCGCATCCCTTCCCGTAGAGCCTCCGTGCTCTCTGTGCGCCATTCCGTTCGATCCGGGGCCGGCGGTGGCGCTTGGCTCGATGCCTGGCGGGTCCCCTGCCATCGGGTGTCCGGCATTCTGGTGACCCGGGCGGTGTTCCTGCCAGGGCTCCCCCAGCAGGACCACTCCGGGCGGCGGGTCATGCCGTTCGTGGTAGGCACCGACGAGGCCGCCTTGTGCCGCCACAAGAATCAAATCCCCGATGGGACTTTCAATACGGTAATGCTGTCTCATATTCGATACTCCTCGTGCTCCTTGAGGTGCAGGGCTTTTCACGGTTTCTTCTGTCAGGACTTCGGTGCCCGCCTCCACCCTTCCGGGCCGCGGAGGGCAAGCCCTGCGAGCTCGAGGCGCGCCAGCCCGGCGAGGACGTCCCGGAATCCGAGCCCGGCCACCGTTGCAAGCTTGTCGATGGAGGAGTACATCCTCAGTGGCAGGGCATCGAGCAGGAGGATGTCCTGCACGGCCAGTCCGTCGTGGTCGCTTGAAGGAACACAAACATCGGTTTCAGGGTGGGTCCCGAGCGGACCAGCGAGCTCAGCGACCTCGGACGCATCCGTGACGCAGATGGCGCTTCCGCCCCGAAGGAGCCGGTGACAGCCCGCGGAGTTTGCTGAGTAGACCGATCCCGGGACGGCTCCCACAGGGCGCCCGAGCCCGGCGGCGTGGTGGGCGGTGTTGAGGGCGCCGGACCTCCACCGGGCCTCCACGACAACCGTCACGGCGCCCAGGGCTGCGATGAGCCGGTTCCGCGCGAGGAAGCGCCATCGGGTAGGGGAAGAACCCGGCGGAACCTCGGACATGACGAGTCCGTCCCGCGCGATGGTACGCAGCAGTTCCTCATTGCCTGCCGGGTAGTAGCGGTCCACGCCGCAGGCCATGACGGCGATCGTCGGAGGCTGGGCCGTGCCTGAGGTCCCCAATGCCGCGCGGTGGGCCTGGGCATCGATTCCGTAGGCCCCGCCGGAGAGAACGGTGAACCCTTTCATGGCCAGGCCCGATGCCATTTCGGCCGTGACCGAGGCGCCGTAGTTGGTGCTGTCGCGGGATCCCACGAGCGCCACCATCCGTTGGAGCGGCGGCACGTCAACCGATCCGCGGACCCACAGACACACTGGTGCTGCAAGCTGGAGGTCCTCAAGGGCGCCCGGCCAGTCTTCCGCTTCAGGGGTCAGCAGGCGTCCGCCGAATCGAGCCAGTGTGGCGAGGTCCCGCTCGGGCGCCAGATCGGGCCGGCGGGGCGCCCAGCGTTCGAGCGCCCGGTCAAGCAGGTTGCCCCGGCCTTCGCCCGGCGCGAGCAGCTCCTGAATCTCCTCCTTTATGTCACCGGCCGCTTTCAGACCTCCGGTGGCAATCCGAAGCGCATCGCGAGGCCCTGCCGCAGCCACCAGAGCGAGCCCAACGGCGTCCGAAGGTTCGAACAGCCGTGACAATGCTGCGCGCGCGATCGTGGTACTGCTCTCCTGGGCGGCGTTCATGCGGCTCGCTCCTGTAAGCGGAAGCCCAGCGCCACCGACACGTCGTCGGGGTCCGGACGGATGTGTCCGGCGAGATCGGAAACGGTCCAAGCGACCTTGAGCACCCGGTCCCAGCCTCGGGCGCTGACCAGGCCGCGTTCCAGCGCCCGGTCCAATGCGGAGGTGACCCCGGGCGGCAGGCGCAGTTCATCCCGCAGGACCCGGCCCCGGATCTCGGCGTTCGTTGAACAGCCCCAGCGGGAAAGCCGCTGGGCCTGCGCATTCCTTGCCGCGTGCACTCGAGCAGCAACGCTGGAACTGCTCTCCCCTGCCGTTCCGCTGACATAGTCACCCAGTGCAACCCTGTTGACCGAAAGCTGCAGGTCGACCCGGTCGAGCAAGGGACCGGACAGCCGGTTGAAGTAGCGCCGGCGCTGCTGTGCCGTGCACTGGCACTCGGTACCCTTCCCCGAGGCGAGGCCGCACGGGCACGGGTTGAGGGCGAGCACGAGCTGGAACCGGGCGGGATAGGCCGCCGTTCCCGCCGACCGGTGCAGTACGAGGGACCCACTTTCAAGCGGCTCTCGCAGGGCCTCGAGCACCCGCCGCTCATACTCCGGAGCCTCATCGAGAAACAGCACGCCGCGGTGCGCCCGCGAGGCCGCACCCGGTCGCGGTATGCCACTCCCACCTCCAATGATTGCGGCCGCCGTGGCCGTGTGGTGGGGACTTTCGAAGGGTGGGCGCCTTCGGAGGGTGTCACACGGCGTACCGCTGAGCGAGTGAATGGCCGTGACCTCCATGGCGTGCTGGTCATCAAGGTCGGGCAGGATACCGGGCATCCGCTCAGCGAGCATCGTCTTTCCCGCGCCGGGTGGACCGACCATCATCAGGTGATGGGCGCCGGCGGCAGCGACCTCCAAAGCGAACCGGGCCTCGGCCTGGCCTGCGACATCCGCAAGATCGCGGTGCTCCCCGACATCCGGCTGAGTGGGATCCTCCTCCTGCGCCTCGGGCTCATCTCCACTCGACGACTGCACCGCGGCCGGATCGGCTCCGTAGGCCAGGAGCACCTCGGCGAGGGAACGGTAACCCCATACCTCCGCACCCGGGACGAGTGCTGCCTCTGCCCGGTTGCCGATGGCCACGACGACGTCGCTGTACCCTGCGGAGACGGCCGCCATGACCGCCGGAAGGACGCCGCGGATCGGACGGAGGCGCCCGTCGAGGCCGAGCTCGGCAAGGAACACCGTCCGCCCACATCCCCTGACGTCCCCCGCGGCGGCCAGTGCCGCCATCACGATGGCAAGGTCGAACCCTGAACCACGTTTGGGAAGTGACGCCGGAACGAGGTTCACGGTGATCTTGCGGCGGCTGAGGGGAACCCCGGCGTTCCGTGCGGCCGCCCGGATCCGGTCCTTCGCCTCGTTCAGGGACGCATCCGGCAGGCCAAGGAGGACAAATGCCGGCAGGGTCTGGCCGATGTCGGCTTCGACCTCCACGATGTAGCCGTTGAGCCCCACCAGGGCAACCGAGTAGGTGCGGCCCAACGCCACTAGATCACCGCCCGGACGTGTTCGATCCGAGGACTGCCCGCACCGTCATCGAGGATGGCCACGGCATCGACGCGGAAGCCGGCGAAGCGCTGCCGGTGGGCCCGGGCCCACTTGGAGGCCAGCACATAGAGCCGCTCCAGCTTCGCCGTGCTGATCGCCTCCAGCGGGTGCCCGAAATCCTCGGAGGTGCGCGTCTTGACCTCGACGATGACCAGGGTCGCCCCGTCCACCGCCACCAAGTCGATCTCTCCTGTGGGACAGCGCCAGTTCCGGTCCACCACCTGCAGCCCCCGCGCTTCGAGGAACTCCGCAGCGGCCGCCTCGCCCCGCCGTCCCAGTTCATCCTTCGCCGCCATTAACGCCACCTCCACGTCAAGGATGAAAGGTTCTCGGGGGAAGCCGATGAGCGAAAGCCGCTATGTGGATAACCCCGTCGGTTCAGATCGAATGCCGCGCAGTCAAAAGCCAGAGATCCACCAAGGAAGAATGCGGCGAGCGACGCCAAGCAGCCCGAAGGCGAGTAAGCTCGCATGCAATAAAACCGGCTCATCAACCGCGCACGAGGAGGGACCAGCAATGACACCCATCGAAGACAGGACGGCCGGAGGGTCCGAGGCGGATCAGGTTGAGCAGCAGACCCCGGTCGCTTCTGACGGCGGCGAGGACGCTACCGGCGCCGGGGTTTTCGCCGTAGGCAACGGTGGATCGGAGGCCGACGTCCTCGAACAGTCAGTTGACCTGCCCGAAGATTCCGATTCGGAATACCCGCGGGAAAGCGACGAAGAATAGCCGCAGGTTTCCAGCGGTCTCTCGAATTCGGAAAATCAACGCGGGGTGGGCTGGTCCCTTACTCACGCCCCTGCCCAGTGACCGTCGGTGGTCAGTGGGCATACCCGGGCACGCCCGGTGAACGAAGCCGTTGGCCGGCACACCCACAGGACGCGCCCACTGCCGGGGGAAGGGCACAGGCACCAAAGGAAGGGCCCAGGGGCGTCAGAAGGAGCTTAGCCTCCCAGCGGCCCGTCCTTGGGCAGGGCGAGGTCGTCCGACTTTGAGAGTTCCTCGACATTGACGTCCTTGAACGTAATGACCCGGACGTTCTTCACGAAGCGCGCCGACCGGTACACGTCCCACACCCAGGCGTCCTGCAGGGTGAGGTCGAAGTAGACCTCACCGTCCGCGGAGCGTGCCTGCAGGTCGACGTGGTTCGCGAGGTAGAACCGCCGCTCGGTCTCGACGACATAGCTGAAGAGACCCACGACATCGCGGTACTCCCGGTACAGCTGGAGCTCCATGTCGGTTTCGTAGTTTTCAAGATCTTCGGCGCTCATGAATCCATCATCCCCCAATTTCGAGGCCGGGGACTCCCGGCCGTTCGGTGCTTCCCAGCCGCCAGGATCGGCGGTGGTAGTCGCTTGGTCCGCGGCCGTCGATGGCGGCCCGGTGGGCGGCCGTCGCGTAGCCCTTATTGACCTCCCAGCCGTATTCCGGGTGCTCCCGGGCGAGCGATGCCATCAGGGCATCCCGCTCGACCTTGGCCAGGACGCTCGCGGCCGCGACGCTGAGGCAGTCGAGGTCGGCCTTGATGCGGGTGGTGACCGGTGAGTCGCAGCCGGTGGACTCGGGCCCGGTGTCGAAGAGGCTGCCCTGGCCGCGCACCGAGAGCCAGTCGTGATTGCCGTCGAGGATGACGGCGTCGGGCCGGACGGTCGCCAGGACCTGTTCCCACGCCCGGTTGCCCGCCGCCCGGAGGGCGGCCATCAGCCCGTTGGCGTCGATTTCGGCCGCACTCGCATGCCCGACGCCGTAGGCGGCGGCCCAGCGCCGGATCCGCGGCACGAGGGCGGTCCGCTCGGCGGCCGAAAGGAGTTTGCTGTCCCGCACCCCGCGCAGTCCCTTGACGGCGTCGAGGTCGATCACCACCAGGCCCACCGAGACGGGACCGGCAAGCGCCCCGCGGCCCACCTCGTCGCACCCCGCGACGTACCGGTGGCCGGCCTGCGTGAAGGTGCGCTCGAAGGACAGCGTGGGTGCCTTGGAGCGGGCGGTACGGACCGAAGCCATCAGTTCCCCGATGCGCCTTCGGCCGGCTCGGGTATGTCCTCGAACACCTCGGGGTGGCTGTCGAGCACTGAGGCGTTGCTCAGCGGCCAGGCGATGACCGAGGCCTTGCCTTCGATGGCGTCGACGTCGATGAACCCGCCGTCCTTGTCCTGGTTGGCCCGCGAGTCCGCCGAGGCGTTGCGGTGATCCCCCATCACCCAGATCTTGCCCTCGGGCACGGTGACGTCGAAAGGGGTGTCGGACGGCGCTGCCCCCGGGAAGAGGTACGGCTCGTCGAGCGGTTCCCCGTTGACGGTGATACGGCCGTCGGCGTTGCAGCACACGATCCGGTCACCCTCGAGCCCGATGACACGCTTCACGAGGTGCTGCTGCGACTCGTCGGGGGCGAGCCCCACGAACACGAGCGCTTCGCTGAGCCAGCTGGTGTTGGCGCCGGACTCCGCTTCGGGAAGCCAGCCTTCGGTGTCCCGAAATACGACGACGTCGCCGCGCTCGAGGGCAAAGGGTTCGGGGACGAGTTGGTTGACGAAGATCCGGTCGTCGATCTGCAGCGTGTTTTCCATCGATCCGGAGGGGATGAAGAAGGCCCGGAAGAGGAAGGTCTTGATCAGGAAGGAGAGGACGAGGGCGATGACCACGATCGTCGCGATCTCCTTGAGCCAACCGAGGAAGCCGCCGCCCTTGCCGCCCGAATCCTTCGCTGCGGCCCTCGACCCCGCACCGGCGGACGATTCTGCAGCGGCAGCTCCCGGGCCCGTCGCGGCGCCATCGGCGGGTACGGCGTCCGGTCCAGCGGGGGTGGCACCGGCCGGCTGCACGCCGCCGGCACGGGCGGCCGACTTCCAGTGGAAGCGTCGTGGCATTTACTGAATCCTCTGCATCTTGGCCGGCGGTGGAGCTGCCGTTCTGTTCCTACTGAATCCCTGTGGCGTTCCGCTCAACGCCCTCCCCCGCTCAATCGATGGCACCGGCCCGGTCCAGCGGCCACACCAGGTGCTCCGCCCGTCCCAGGACGCGTTCCTCGGACACGAATCCGCCACCCGGCGCGCCGAGCAGCGCACGCGAATCGGCCGATTCCGAGCGGTGATCGCCCATCACCCACAACCTACCCTCCGGAACGACAACGTCGAAGGGAGTGTCGCTGGGCGCGTCGCCGACGGAGACGTACGGTTCGTCGAGGGCCCTGCCATTGACGCTCACCCGGCCATCCTCTCCGCAGCATTCGACCCGGTCGCCGCCGACGCCGATGACCCGTTTGACGTAGACGGTATCCGACCCGCGCAGACCAAGCCACTGCCCCACCATTCCGGCGGCCTTTTGGGCGGGCGTGCGCGGATCGGTGATGGGATCGAAGGACCCGCGTCCGTCAAAGACGACGACGTCGCCCCGCTGGATCGGCCGGTCGCCGAAGGTACTCTTGCTGACGAGGATGCGGTCGCCCTGGCGCAGCAGGGGTTCCATCGAGGCCGACGGAATGAAGAACACGTCGATGACCACCGCCCGCAGGACGGAGGTGAGCACGATCGCGAGAATCAGCACCGGTAGCACAAAACGCCAGCCCCACACAGGAGACCGGCGTTTTGTGTGCTCCCGGGCCGCGGGCCCGGGAGCTTTGTCTTTCCGCACCAAAAACGGGTTACTTGACCGTCTTGGGATCGCGCTTTTCCTTGATCTTGGCAGCCTTGCCGCGCAGATCGCGCATGTAGTACAGCTTGGCGCGGCGCACGTCACCCTTGGAGACGACCTCGATCTTGTCGAGGACCGGGGAGTGAACCGGGAAGGTACGCTCCACACCGACACCGAAGCTGACCTTGCGGACGGTGAAGGTTTCGCGGATGCCGTCACCCTGGCGTCCGAGAACGAAGCCCTTGAAGATCTGAACACGGGTGTTCTTGCCTTCAATGATGTTCACATGGACGTTGATGGTGTCGCCGGCGCGGAAGTCCGGGATGTCGTTCCGGAGTGAACCGGCGTCGACCGAGTCGAGAATATGCATCTTTATACTCCTGGTGAACGCCACAGGTCATTCACGTTGGTCGCAGCGGTCAAGGCCGGTGAAGCAGGCAATTACCGCCGAAGAGAGTTAGCCGGCTGCACCGCTACCCGGGGCCGGCGTGCCGAGCTGTTGGCTTCGCTCCCCCTGTGGCAGGGGCGGGCCCAGCAGGCACAAGCCTCAATTATTCCATAGAGAGCAGGCAGGGGCTAATCTGCGGCGTCCGGGCGGGGAACAAGGCGCCCGTCCACGATGTCGACGCCCGCCTTGGCCAGGGCGGCGCGGTCGGTCGCTGTCAGCGAGGGGACATCGATGGAGGCCAGCAGGTCAGGGCGCCGGGCGGCAGTGCGGATGAATTGCTCGGTGCGGCGGAACTCGGCGATCTTCGCGTGGTTGCCGCTGAGCAGTACGGGCGGAATGCCGCGTCCGCGCCAGAAGGAGGGTTTGGTGTAGACGGGGTATTCGAGCAGCCCGTCGGCATGGGACTCCTCGACGAGGGATTCGGGGTTGCCGACGACTCCGGGGATGAGGCGGCCGACGGCCTCGACCATGGCTAGCGCCGCCACCTCTCCCCCGTTGAGGACGTAGTCGCCGAGGCTCACCGGCAGTACGTCGAAGGATTCCGACGCCCAGTCCAGCACGCGCTCGTCGATGCCTTCGTAGCGGCCGCAGGCAAAGACAAGGTGCTCGCGCCCCGCGAACTCGTGGGCCAGAGCCTGATTGAACACCTGACCGGCCGGCGAGGGCACCACCAGGAGCGGTCGTGCGCCCGCGGGACTCTGCTCACTGATCGAGAGCAGGGACAGCGCCCAGGGTTCGGGCTTCATCACCATTCCGGCGCCGCCCCCATAGGGGGTGTCGTCAACGGTGCGGTGCTTGTCGACGGTGAAGTCCCGCAGGTCGTGGACGTGCACGTCGAGCAGGCCGTCTTTCCGGGCCCTGCCGATCAGGGAGACATCCAGGGCCGCCAGATACTCAGGGAAAATCGTGACGACGTCGACGCGCACTATCGGCCTTCCCCGGCCGCCCGGGGTGCGCCGTCCGGCAGCCCGCCGGCCTCGCCGTCCGGCTCGTCCTCCCCGTCGTCCGGTGCGGAGTTGGAGCCGGGCAGGTTCAGTTCGAACAGGCCGGCGGGCGGGTTCACGGTGACGAACCCCTCCTCGGGGTTCACCTCGGGGACGATCTCCCCGACGAACGGAACCAGGACCTCGTGGCCGCCGGTGAGCTCGACGACGAGCAGGTCCTGGACGGTCATGGTGCGCAGTGCCGTCACCTTCCCGACGACATTCCCCTCGTGGCGCACGTCGAGCCCGACCAGTTCGTGTTCGTACCAGGCGTCGTCGTCCTCGTCGTCGGTGGCGTCGCTGTCGATGAAGAGGGTCCCGCCGCGCAGCGTCTCGGCCGTATTGCGGTCGGGCACCTGCTCGAAGGCGACGATCAGCGTGTCCTTGTTCCAGCGGGCCTTGGCCACCGTCAGCTCCGGCAGCGTGATGCCCTCGGCCCGGAAGACCGCCCCGGGCTCGAAGCGGTCCTCGGGAGCGTCGGTGAACAGCTGGACGGTGACCTCACCCCGGATTCCGTGGGGCTTGCCGATCCTTGCGACGAGTACTTCCATGGTGCTGCTCCTGCGCTCCGGTGAGGGACATCGGGGAAAATTCTGCGGCTAAATGGGTTCGGCCCCACCACCATCAACTGGTGAGGGGCCGAACGGTAAAGCGGAGGTGCGGACTCAGGCGTGCCGGCGGTCGGTGTCGACGACGTCGACACGGACCTGCTCGCCGTCCGCGAGTGCTGAAACGACGGTGCGCAGGGCGCGTGCCGTGCGGCCCTGGCGGCCGATGACACGGCCCAGGTCCTCCTGGTGGACCCTCACTTCGAGGGTCTCGCCGCGGCGGTTGCTCTTTGCGGACACCTGGACGTCGTCCGGGTGATCCACGATGCCGCGGACGAGGTGTTCCAGCGCTTCAGCAAGCAACTTACTCTGCCTCGGGTGCTTCCGCGGCCTCTTCGGCCTTCTTGGCCTTGGGGGTGATGGCCTCGGGGACGATCACTGAACCCTTTTCGGGAGCAACGAATGCTTCCTTGGGTGCCTTGGTCCGCAGAGTGCCTTCCTGGCCCTCCAGGCCCTTGAACTTCTGCCAGTCACCGGTGATCTTCAGCAGCGCCGAGACCTGCTCGGTCGGCTGGGCGCCGACGCCGAGCCAGTACTGCGCACGGTCGGAGTTGATCTCGATGAACGAGGGCTCCTCGGTGGGGTTGTACTTACCGATTTCCTCGAGGGCACGGCCATCACGCTTGGCGCGTGCATCCATGACGACGACACGGTAGAAAGGTGCGCGGATCTTGCCCATGCGCTTGAGGCGAATCTTTACGGCCACTTGTGTGGTCACTCCTTGATAATGAAAGGGGCGAACCCGTCATCCTGCTCCCGTGGGGCGGGCCATTCGGAGGGGTTCAAAGGACACAATTCACGCACAGAGAGAGGGGCTGCACGGATCGAGTACGAATCTATTGTGCCAGACGGTGGGGTGTTTGGGCGATTCCTGCGGGGGGCGCGCCCACGGCGACCCGAATGCTGTTGTTCCAGGGGTCGCGGAAGCGCAGTTCAAGCCCCGTCGAGTGCCGTTCGATCCCCGCGAACCGCAGCCGGTCGGCGAGGGCGTCGACGTCGCCGGCAGCCGGCACGGTGATGAGCACCTCGCCGAGCCCGAGGGTGTCCTGCCGCGGCCCGGCGCCGCGGCTGTTCCAGACGTTCATCGCCATGTGGTGGTGGTAGCCGCCGGCGGACACGAAGAGGGCCTGCCCGTGCCAGCCCGCGGTGCGCTCGAAGCCGAGGGTGTCGACGTAGAAGGCCTGCGCGGTGTCGATGTCTCCGACCTGGAGGTGGACGTGCCCGACGCCGGCGCCCGCCTCCCGCAGGCCGCCGGCGGCCGATTCGGTCAGGTGGTCCGTGAGGTACTGAGCCGGAGGCAGGGCCACGTTGTCCATGACGACGCTCCGGGACGGGCCGGTGCCGGTCCACTGCCACGTCGTCCGCGGCTTGTCGAAGTACAGTTCGATCCCGTTGCCTTCGGGATCGGCGAAGTAGAAGGCCTCGCTGACGAGGTGGTCGGCGCTTCCCACGAAGCGGCTTTGAGGGTGGCGTGCCGCGGTGGCCACCGTCGCCGCCAGGTCCGCGCGGCTGCCGAAGAGCAGTGCCGTGTGGAAGAGGCCGGCCTCGGTCGGCGCCGGCAGGCGGAGCCCGGCCGCAGGGGAAAGGTGGACCAGGGGGGTGGACCCGCGCCCGAGGTACAGTCCGGCCCGGTCATCGCCGTCGGGCCCGGCAAGCCGCTCGAGGCCGAGGGCGTCGGTGTAGTAGCGGGCCATGGCGTCCAGGTTGCCGACCTTGAGCGAGACGGTTGCCATTCCGGTGTCCGGCGGCAGCAGGTCGATGGTCATGGTGTCCTCCTCAGTAGGAAAGTCCTTCTTGAGTTAACACTTGAAGCTTCAACTTATTCCCGAAAGGGTCAGGCGGCGGCGGAGCGCAGGAAGTCCCGGAGCACCCGGTCCCCCTCGTCGGTGTCGTGGGGGCGGTGGGCTCCGGGGGTGACGCGGTGCACCGCTCCGGTTCCCGCAAGGTAGCCCGCAACCTCCTCGTACAGCGGCTCCCAGCCCCCGGTCAGCACCAGGGTAAGCACGCCGGGGACGATGTGCAGCGGCGCGGTCCACGGCGGGGCCTGCATCCGCAGCCGCCGTGCGCTGCGGCGCTCGTCCTCGGTGGTGGGCTGCTCGGCCTCGGTCGCGTAGAGCAGCCGGACGAACTGCTGGAGGAACTGCTCGTCGGTGAGCGCGTGGCGCTGCTCGAACAGGGGGGTGACGAGTTCGATGTGGGCGGCCGTGACAGGCAGGTCGGCGGTGAGCGACAGGCAGGCCGGCTCGATCAGAGTGAGCGAGCGGATCAGGTCGGGGCGCTCGACGGCCGTGATCATCGCCGAGATCGCCCCCTGGGAATGGGCCACCAGGTGGCCGCCGTCTCCCAGCGCCTCCGTGATGATCCGCTGGTCCTCGCCGTGGTCGGTCGGCAGCGGCTCGGCCACGGCGTCGAAGCCGTGCCGGCGCAGAAACAGGCAGTCATAGTTAAGTGCCAATCCGTGCTGCCGCGGCCAGGCGGCCGCCCCAAATGAGCCGCTGCCATGGACAAAGACAATGCGTTCCTGCGTCATGCTGCCAATCTGTTGCCGTCCGCCCGTGCCGCGGCCCGCCGGCGGTGCCGACGGGCCGGGCCTGCGGCCCGGATCGGGGTGCTACTTGCCGAGGAACTTCTCGAAGCCCTTGGGCAGGTTCAGCGACGCCGGGTCGAAGTCGCCGGCGTTTCCGAACGCCGCACCGGTCGGTGCGGCGCTGCGGGCCGCACTGCGCCGGGCCTCCGCTGCCGCAAGTTCCTGGGCGGCCTTCGCAGGGTTTCCCGAGCGGGCCTTCTTCTTGCCCTTGGCCGCGGCGGCCTTCTTGCGCTGGCCGCCGAACCCGCCGGGGCCGGCCATCCCCGGCATGCCCGGGATGCCGCCGCCCGAGGCCATCTTGCGCATCATCTTCTGGGCCTGGCCGAACCGCTCAAGCAGCCCGTTGACCTCGGAGACGTGCACCCCGGACCCGCGGGCGATGCGTGCCCGGCGTGAGCCGTTGATGATCTTTGGCGCCAGGCGCTCGTGCGGGGTCATCGACCGGACGATCGCCTCGACCCGGTCGATCTCGCGCTCGTCGAAGTTTTCGAGCTGCTCGCGCATGCCGGCGGCACCGGGCATCATCATGAGCATCTTCTTCATCGAGCCCATGTTGCGGATCTGCTGCATCTGGGCCAGGAAGTCGTCGAGGGTGAAGTCCTCCTGATCGGCGAATTTCTTCGCCATCCGCGCCGCTTCGTCCTTGTCCCACGACTGCTCGGCCTGCTCGATCAGGGTCAGGATGTCGCCCATGTCGAGGATGCGCGAGGCCATGCGGTCGGGGTGGAACAGCTCGAAGTCCCCGAGGCCCTCGCCGGTGGAGGCGAACATGACGGGCTTGCCCGTGACCGAGGCGACCGAGAGGGCGGCACCGCCGCGCGCGTCGCCGTCGAGCTTGGTCAGCACGACGCCGGTGAAATCGACGCCTTCGTTGAACGCGAGCGCGGTGTTCACCGCGTCCTGGCCGATCATGGCGTCGATGACGAAGAGCACCTCGTCGGGGCTGATCGCGGCCCGGATGTCCGCGGCCTGCTGCATCAGTTCGGCGTCGACGCCGAGCCGTCCGGCGGTGTCGACGATGACGACGTCGTGAAGCCGCGTGCGGGCCTCGGCCACACCCTGGCGGGCGACGGCGACAGGGTCCCCGGTGGCGGCCTCGAACTCGGAGCTGACCCCGGGGTGCGGTGCGTACACCGGGACGCCGGCGCGTTCTCCGTTGACCTGGAGCTGGCGCACGGCGTTCGGGCGCTGCAGGTCGGCGGCCACCAGCAGGGGGCTGTGGCCCTGGCCCTTGAGCCACTTCGACAGTTTCCCGGCCAGGGTGGTCTTACCCGCGCCCTGAAGGCCTGCGAGCATGATCACCGTCGGCGGGTTTTTCGCAAGGCGGATCCGGCGGGTCTCCCCGCCGAGGATGCCCACGAGCTCCTCGTTGACGATCTTCACGACCTGCTGACCCGGGTTGAGTGCCTGGGACACCTCGAGCCCGAGCGCGCGCTCCTTGACGCTTGCGGTGAAGGCACGCACCACGGGAACGGCGACGTCAGCGTCAAGCAGGGCACGGCGGATTTCCCGGACCGTCGCGTCGATGTCAGCTTCGGTCAGGCGCCCCTTGCCGCGGAGGTTCTTGAACGTCGCGGTCAACCGGTCGGAGAGTGAATTGAACACAGGCCGTGAACTACTTTCATCGGAGGTTGGAAAGACTCAACCTCAAGGGTACCAAGGAGGCTACGGGAGCGGGTCCGCCGGGCGCCCGACCGCGAGACATGAGCGCCCGAAAGTGGCAGGGTGTAGGGGTGAATACTTCTTCCCTTACAGAACCCGGAACGGTTGCCGCCACGGCGGATAAGCGCGTCCGGACGCTCCTGATCCTCGGAGCCTCCGGAGACCTCACCGGTAGGCTCCTGCTGCCCGGACTCGCCCGGCTGATCCGATCCGGCCGGGCCAAGGGACTCAGCCTCGTCGGGGCCGGGTCGGATCCCTGGGACGACGCAAAGTGGCGCGCCCGGATCGACGAGTCGTTCGCCGCGGCGATGGAGACAAGCGATGAGCAAGGCAGGCGGGCCCTGCAGGAGGTGCGGGACACGAGCACCTACCACCACATCGACGTCACGGCCGGAGGGGTGCTCACCGAACTCGTCGCCTCCCTCGAAGGTCCCGTCGCGATCTACTTCGCCCTTCCCCCCACGGTGAGCCAGCTCGCCTGCACGGCCGCCGCCCCCTTCGGCCTTCCGGCCGACACGCGGCTCGTGATGGAGAAGCCGTTCGGCACCGACCGGGAATCGGCCCACCAGCTCAATATCGGGCTTGCCAAGCTGGTTCCGGAGCACAACATCCACCGGGTCGACCACTTCCTCGGCAAGGCCACGGTGTTCAACATCCTGGGCATGCGCTTCGCCAACCGGATCCTCGAGCCGGTCTGGAACAACCTCCACATCGACAAGGTCGAGGTCATCTTCGACGAGGACCTGGCCCTGGAGAACCGCGCCCGCTACTACGACCGTGCCGGTGCGCTGCGCGACATGATCCAGAGCCACCTGCTCCACGTCATGGCGCTGCTGGCCCTCAACGCCCCCTCCACACTTCACGAGCGTGACCTCCGCGACCACATCGGATCGGTGCTCCGGGCCAGTTCGATCGACGTCGGTGTTCCGGGCAGCAGCCGGCGCGCACGGTACACCGCCGGCAGCATCAAGGGGCGCGAGGTTCCCGACTACACGGCGGAGCCCGGAGTCGACGGTTCCCTGGGCACCGAAACCCTCGCCGAGGTGACCGTCTCCATCAACAACGACCGCTGGGCGGGCGTGCCGTTCATCCTCCGCTCGGGCAAGGCCCTGGGGGTGAAGCGCAAGGAGGCCCTGATTACCTTCAAGCCGGTGAACCACCTTCCCGATGGTTTCACCGGGATGGACACCCCGACGCGCCTGCGGATCGGCTTCGGCCCCGACACGCTTCAGCTTGACCTCGACGTCAACGGGCCCGGCGACATGTTCTCCCTCGACCGTGCAACGCTGACGGCCGAACTGAACGCCACGGACCTGCTGCCGTACGGCGAGGTCCTTGACGGGGTCCTCTCCGGCGACCCGACGCTGTCGGTGCGCAGCGACATCGCCGAGGACTGCTGGCGCATTGTCGAGCCGGTGCTCGCGGCGTGGGCCGCCAACGAGGTTCCCCTCGAGGAGTACCCTGCCGGTTCCCAGGGCCCGCAGTCGTGGGAGACTTCGACGCTTGACACTCCGCTGCCGGGCGCCTGACCGGAGGGACTCCCCCGGTCGACCGACCGCCCGCCCGCCCAAGCGGGCCGGCGGGCAGCGCCACAGAAGCAATGTCGCCGCAGAAAAAGGAGGCACCCCCGGCCGGGGGTGCCTCCTTTTTGGTGCCGTGTGACTTATCGCGTGCCGGGTGCCGGCGTGCGGGTCAGAGCGCGGCCTCGCCGCGTTCCCCGGTGCGGACGCGGACGGCGTCCTCGACGGGGATGACCCAGACCTTGCCGTCGCCGGCGCTTCCGGTATTGGCGGTCGAGACCAGGACGTCGACAATGTCGCGCACCCACTCGTCGGAGACGAGCACCTCGACCCTGGCCTTGGGCAGCAGGTCCACGGTGTACTCCGCACCCCGGTAGACCTCGGTGTGCCCGCGCTGCCTGCCGTAGCCGCTGGCCTGGCTGACGGTCAGGCCCTGCACGCCGTAGGTCTCAAGGGCGCCGCGCACATTGTCGAGCTTGTCCGGTCGGACAATCGCTGTCACCAGTTTCATGAGTTCACGCTCTCCGTCTGCTCGATGGTCTTCTTGTCACGGAACTGGTCGGCGAAGGGGTGGAAGGACCCGCCGACGCCGAGGCCACCGAACTCGTAGGCCGTCTCCGCGTGCTCGGACAGGTCGACGCCGGCCACCTCGTTGTCGGAGGTGATGCGGAATCCGATGGTCCGGTGGATGGCCAGGCCGATCAGTGCCGTCATGACGGCCGACAGCGTGATGGCCACGAGGACCGAGACGAGCTGCGCGACGAGCTGGGCCGCGCCGCCGCCGTAGAACAGGCCGCCGCCGCTGCCGTCCACGGGAAGGGCGATGAAGCCGAGGGCGAGGGTGCCGGTGACGCCGGCCACCAGATGCACCGCGACCACGTCGAGGGAATCGTCGAAGCCGAGGCGGTACTTGATGCCCACGGCGAGCGCGCACAGGAACCCGGCGACGAGGCCAAGGCCCACCGCACCGATGGGGCTCACGTTGGCACAGGCGGGGGTGATGGCGACAAGGCCGGCCACGATGCCCGAGGCCGCGCCGAGGGAGGTGGGCCGTCCGTCGCGGAAACGTTCGGTGACGAGCCAGCCGACCATCGCGGCGGCGGGTGCGGCCATGGTGTTGATCCAGATGAGTCCGGCCTCCTCGGCCGTCGACGCCGCGCCACCGTTGAAGCCGAACCAGCCGAACCACAGAAGGGCGGCGCCGAGCATTACCAGGGGGATGTTGTGCGGGCGCTGCGCCGGGTCCTTGCCGAAGCCCTGGCGCTTGCCGAGGATCACCGCGAGCACCAGCGCCGCGACGCCTGCGCTGATATGCACCACGGTGCCGCCGGCGAAGTCGATCGCTTCGCCTACGGCGCCGCCGATGAGGCCGTCGGCGCTCAGGAGCCCGCCGCCCCACACCATGAAGGCCAGCGGGCAGTAGACAAGGGTGACCCAGATGGGGACGAACAGCGACCACGCGCCGAACTTCGCCCGGTCGGCGATTGCGCCGCTGATCAGGGCGACGGTGATGATCGCGAACGTCACCCCGTAGCCGGCGCCGATCAGGTCCTCGGTGCCGATCAGATCCTGGAGCCCGAAGGAGGCGAAGGGATTGCCGAAGAGCTGGGCCACTCCGTCCCCGCCGGTCATGGAGTAGCCCCACAACACCCAGACGATTCCCACGAGGCCCACCGCGATGAAGCTCATCATCATCATGTTCAGGGCGGCCTTCGCGCGGGTCATGCCGCCGTAGAAGAAGGCTAGACCCGGCGTCATAAGCAGTACCAGGGCGGCCGAAACCATGACCCAGACGTGACCTGCTGTCAGATCCATTTTCACGTCCTCTCAGAGGTGGCGGGCACTTCCCGCTCCTCAAGAGTGACGTGCCGGTGTTTCCGGGCATGAGGTCTTAGGTTTCGCGCAGGTTACTGGTTCCGCGCCCACGTAAAAGGGCGGTGACGGCCGTGTTTCGACGGTGTTACCCGCCGCACCACGGACCGTCCCGCCCCTGTGCCCGACTGCGCTCCCCGAACCGGGGTGCGCCGCGCTGGCCTTAGTTGAGGAGTGCGTCCACGAAGCTCTCGGCCTCGAAGGGCGCAAGGTCGTCGGCGCCCTCGCCGAGGCCCACCAGCTTCACGGGCACGCCGAGGCTGCGCTGGATGGCGACGACGATGCCGCCCTTGGCGGTGCCGTCGAGCTTGGTGAGGACGATACCGGTGACATTGACGACCTCGGAGAAGACCTTCGCCTGGCTGAGCCCGTTCTGGCCGGTGGTGGCGTCAAGGACGAGGAGCACCTCATCGACGGTGCCCTGCTTCTCGATGACCCGCTTGACCTTCCCGAGTTCGTCCATCAGGCCGACCTTGTTCTGCAGGCGCCCGGCGGTGTCGATCATCACGACGTCGACCTCCTGGTCGATTCCGGCCTTGACCGCCTCGAAGGCGACCGACGCGGGGTCGGCGCCGTCGATGTCCGACTTCACGGTGGGCACCCCGACGCGCTGACCCCAGGTGGCAAGCTGCTCGGCGGCGGCGGCGCGGAACGTGTCGGCCGCACCGAGGAGCACGTCCTTGTCCTCGGCGACGAGGACCCGGGCGAGCTTGCCCACGGTGGTGGTCTTGCCCACACCGTTCACGCCCACGACGAGGACGATGGCCGGGCGGTCGAGGTGGCGTTCGGTCGCCAGCGACCGGTCCATGGTGGGATCGACGAGCTTGATGAGTTCCTCGCGGAGCATCGCCTTGACCTCTTCGGGGCTCCGGCTGCCGGAGACCTTGACGCGGGCGCGCAGTGCGTCGACCAGCTCGGTGGTGGGCTCGGTCCCTAGGTCGGCCAGCAGGAGGGTTTCCTCCACCTCATCCCAGACGTCCTCATCGATCTTGTCCCGGGACAGCAGCGCCAGCAGGCCCTTGCCCAGGGCGGTGTTGGAGCGCACCAGCCGGGCGCGCAGCCGGGCGAGCCTGCCCTGCACCGGCTCCGGCCGCTCGGTGGTCGGGAGCTCGGTGACGGCCTCGTCGAGTCCGCTGAGATCGTCGGGGACGACGACGCCCGGTGTGGTCGCCACCTCGCCGTCAACAAGGTCAACGGAGGTCGCCCCGTGAACGTCGAGACCGCCCCTGTCATCGGCATCCCGAATCGTCGGGTAGGCCCCGGGAGGCGTGCGGCGCCCCTTGAGCAGCAGGACGGCGGCGGAGCCGACGACCGCGATGGCGATCACGAAAAAGATTACGATCTGGAGAGTCTCATTCACTGTTCCAGCTTCTCACACGAGGCGATTGAGCATCCGGCGGCCTGCAGTGGAAGACTTCTTCTTACTATGGTTCGAAATCCCCAGCGCTCCGCCCTTCGCAGGCTGCTTCCCTTCCCTCCGGCCGGCCGGCCCATCCGCAAGGAGCAGGAGCGGATTCCGCGAGAGATCAAGGTGCTGATCGCCTCGGCGTTCGTCATCGCCATCGGCTTCGGGCTCGTCGCCCCGGTGCTCCCCCAGTTCGCGCAGAGCTTCGACGTGGGAGTCACGGCCTCCTCGGTGATTGTCAGCGCCTTCGCCTTCACCCGGCTCATCTTCGCCCCGGCCGGTGGGCGGCTGATCGAGCGCCTGGGCGAGCGGCCGGTCTACGTTGTGGGCCTGCTGATCGTGGCGCTGTCGACGGCGGCGTGCGCCTTCGCTGAGAACTACTGGCAGCTGCTGATCTTTCGAGGGCTCGGCGGCATCGGTTCGACCATGTTCACCGTGTCCGCGCTGGGCCTGATCGTCCGGCTGGCGCCGGCCGGGATCCGCGGCCGGATCTCGAGCGCCTATGCGTCGGCATTCCTGCTCGGCAGCATCGGCGGCCCCATCCTCGGCGGGCTGCTGGCCGGCTTCGGGCTGCGGGTCCCCTTCCTTGTCTACGCCGGGGCGTTGCTGATCGCTTCAGCCGTCGTGTTCTTCCAGCTCAAGGACACCCGGCTCGGGGACCGGCGGACCGGAGCCGCCCAGTCGGTGCTCACGGTGCGGGAAGCCCTCAAGGACTCGGCCTACCGCGCGTCCCTGCTGTCGAGCTTCGCCAACGGCTGGTCCTCCTTCGGCGTGCGGCTGGCCCTGGTTCCGCTGTTCGCGACGGTCGTGCTGGACGCCGGCCCGGGGATTGCCGGCATCTCGCTGGCGTTCTTCGCCGGAGGGACGGCCCTGGCCCTGACCGTGTCCGGCCGCCTCGCCGACACCTGGGGGCGCCGCCCGATGCTCCTCATCGGGTTGGCCGTCAACGGCCTCGCCATGGCCGCCCTCGGGTTCGCCGGAAATGTTCCGGTCTTCCTCGCCATCTGCGTCGTCGGCGGCGTGGGGGCCGGCATCCTCAACCCAGCCCAGCAGGCCGTGGTGGCCGATGTCGTCGGCAGCGAGCGCAGCGGCGGCAAGGTCCTTGCGGTCTTCCAGATGGCCAGCGACACCGGCGCCATCTTCGGCCCCATCCTCGCCGGGATCATCATCGACCAGCTCCCCTCCGGATCCTTCGCGCTGGCGTTCGTGGTCACCGGAGTGCTGACGGCGGCGGCCTTCGTGCTGTGGCTGGGCTCCCGGGAGACCCTCCCCGCCCGCGGTCAGGCCGCACCGCCGGGCGCGGCCTGACGGCTCAGGCGTCCACCAGCCGCTGGCTGATCACCGCCGAGACACCGTCTCCGCGCATCGACACCCCGTAGAGGGCATCGGCGACCTCCATGGTGCGCTTCTGGTGGGTGATGATGATGAGCTGGCTCGACTCCCGGAGCTCCTCGAAGATGGAGAGCAGCCGGCCCAGGTTCGTGTCGTCAAGGGCGGCCTCCACTTCGTCCATCACGTAGAACGGGGAGGGCCGGGCCTTGAAGATCGCCACCAGCAGGGCGACGGCGGTCAGCGAGCGCTCACCGCCGGAGAGCAGCGAGAGCCGCTTGATGCGTTTGCCGGCGGGCCGGGCCTCCACCTCGATGCCGGTGGCAAGCATGTCCTCGGGATCGGTCAGCACCAGCCTTCCCTCCCCGCCGGGGAAGAGCCGTCCGAAGACATGCTCAAACTGGACCGCGGTGTCGCGGTAGGCGGCGGTGAAGACCTGCTCCACCCGCTCGTCGACCTCGCGGATGATGTCGAGAAGGTCCTTGCGGGTGGCCTTGAGGTCCCCCAGCTGTGTACTGAGGAAGGTATGGCGTTCCTCGAGGGCGGCGAACTCCTCGAGCGCGAGCGGGTTGACCTTCCCGAGCGCGGCCAGGTCACGCTCGGCACGCCGGAGCCGCTTCTCCTGCTCGGCCCGCACGAAGGGTACGCCCTCGGGGATAACGCGGCCGTCGTCGTCCACCGGAAGCCGCAGTTCGGCCCACTTGTCCTCCGACGCCGAGGCCGAGGGGACGGGCAGGTGCGGCCCGTATTCGGCCGTCAGGTGCTCGGGGGTGAGCCCGAGCTCTTCGACCGAACGGTTCTCCAGCGCCTCGATGCGCAGGCGCTGGCCGGCCCGGACCAGTTCGTCGCGGTGCAGCGCGTCGGTCAGGCGGGCCAGTTCGGCCACCAGCGCCTCATGAGCCGCCCGGGCCTGGCCCAGCTCGGCTTCGGCGTCCGCCGCGCGCCGCTCGGCGGCCGCCCGGAGCCGCTCCGCCGCCGCGATCGAATCGGCGATGAATTCGAGCACCGTGCCCGCCGCGGCGGCGACGGCCCGGGCCCGGGCTGCCTGAGCCTGCCGGATGCGGGCCCGCTCGGCCGCCTGCAGGCGCGCCTGCCGTTCGCTGGCGGCGGCCCGTTCGAGGGAGGCGGCCCGATTAGCGAGCGCGTGGAGCTGCTCCTCGGCGCTGCGCAGGGTGAGCCGGGCGTCCATCTCGGCCTGGCGCGCGGCCGCGGCGGCGGCCGAGAGCCGGTCCCGCACCTCGGTCGAGGGGTCCGGGTCGTCCGGAAGCTCCTGGACCGCGGCGAGCCGCTCTTCGGCGTCTTTGAGCTTGGTCCGCTCGAGCTCGAGCGTCCCCTCGGCGGTGCGGGCGAGCGTCCGGAGTCGGTCGGCCTCCCCACCGGCGGAGCGCACCGCGGAGCCGAGCTGCCCGAGTTTCTCCTCGACGGCCGAGAGGCGCGCGTCGGACTCGTGGAGTTTCTCCAGCGCCGCCGCGGCGCGTTCCGAGGCAAGCTTCTTCTGCGCAGCCGCGTCGGCGAGCCGGCGCGTGATCTCCGCCGCCTGGGCCGAGGCCTCCTCCAGCCGGCGGGTCGTCTGCTCGACGGCCGCCTGGATCTCCAGCAGGCTAGGGGCCCCCGGCGAACCGCCCCGGGCCGTGGAGGCCGACACGGTGTCGCCGTCCCGGGTGACGGCCGTCAGGCCCGGCTGGCCCTGCACGGCCGCGTGCGCCGCATCGAGGTCCTCGACGACGACAACCCCGTCCAGCACCGCCGCGAGCGAGTGCCGCAGGGCCTCACCGGTGGAGAGAAGATCCAGGACGTACCGTGCACCGGCCGGCGGGGCGGCGGCCGCTCCGCTTACCGAGCCGGCCTCCAGGGCGGTGCCCGTCGTGTCGGAACCTGCGGGCGGGGCAGCATTCCCGCCGGAACCTGCAGGGCCGGCGACGACGACGGCCACCTGCCCGGCGTCGTCCTCCTTCATCCGGCGCAGCGCCGCTACTGCGGTGCCCGCATCGGCGACCGCGACGGCGTCGGTGAGGCCCGCCAGGGCCGCGGCGACGGCCGTCTCGTACCCCGGCTCGACCCGGATCAGTCCGGCGAGCGGCTCAAGGACCCCGGGAATCCCCGAGGCCAGCAGCGCCTGCGAGCCGTCCCGCTGCCGCAGGCCCTCCAGCTGCGCTCCCCGGCGTGCGGCCAGGGCGTCCCGCTCGCGTTCGGCGGCGCGGCCGCTGTCGTCGAGGGCCGTGGTGATCCCGGCGAGCCTTTCTAGCTCGGCCTGGGCCTCTTCGTAGGCTGCATCGAGGCCCTGCTCGCTGTCCACGGCGCCGGCCACCTGCTCCTCGAGGGCGGCGAACTCACGTTCGGCCGCTTCCTGCCGCGCCAGCGCCTCGGCTATCGAGCCGCCGAGGCGGCCCAGTTCGGCCTCAACCGATTCGACCCGCGACCGGGCCGCTCCCACCTGGCCGGCGAGGCGGGCCACTCCTTCACGGCGGTCGGCTGCGGCGCGCAGCAGCGCCGTCAGGCGCTTCTCCTCGGCCGCGGCGGCCTGCTCCGCTTCGGCCCGGCCGACAATGGCCGACTCAAGGGTCTGGGCGTTCTCCCGGATCTGGTCCTTGAGCGTCTCCTCCTCGGTCCGGAGCCGGCGGGCCTGCCGGTCGAGCTCGTCGGGGTCCCTGCCCCGGTCGGGGGCGGCGGCGGGCATGCCGAGCAGCTTGGAGCGCTCGGCGGCGAGGGCCTGCAGCGACCGGTACCGCTCGGCGACGGCAGTGAGCCGGTACCAGTCGTCCCGCGCACGGGTCAGCGCCGGTGCGGCCTCGGCAGCGAGCCGCTCGAGCCCGCCCTGGCGTTCCCGCTGCGCTTCGAGGAGTGCCTCGACCTCCGCGTGCCGATGGCGTGCCGCCGTTTCGTCCGCCGCCTCCCGTGCGAGCGCCCCCTGCAGCTCGACCAGTTCGTCGGCGAGCAGCCGCGCCCGCGCGTCGCGGACCTCGAACTGCACCTGCTGGGCCCGGCGGGCCACCTCGGCCTGCTTCCCCAGGGGCGTCAGCTGGCGGCGCAGCTCCGCCGTCAGGTCGGTCAGGCGCGCGAGGTTCGCTTCCATCGACTCGAGCTTCCGCACCGTCTTCTCGCGGCGGCGGCGGTGCTTGAGGATTCCGGCTGCCTCCTCAATGAATCCCCGGCGTTCCTCGGGGGTTGCGTGGAGCACCTTATCGAGCTGGCCCTGGCCGACAATAACGTGCATTTCCCGGCCCAGACCCGAGTCGGACAAAAGCTCCTGAATGTCAAGTAACCGGCAATTCCTGCCATTGATCGCGTATTCCGATCCGCCCGAGCGGAAAAGCGTACGCGAAATGGTCACCTCGGAATACTCGATGGGCAGTGCCCCGTCGGCGTTGTCGATGGTGAGGGTCACCTGGGCCCGGCCCAGCGGCGGCCGCCCGGCCGTCCCGGCGAAGATGACATCCTCCATCTTGCCGCCGCGCAGGGTTTTGGCGCCCTGTTCGCCCATCACCCACGCCAGCGCGTCCACGACGTTCGACTTGCCGGATCCGTTGGGCCCGACGACCGCAGTGACGCCCGGCTCGAAGTCGAACGTCGTCGCGGATGCGAACGACTTGAAGCCTCGCACGGTTAGACTCTTCAAATGCACAGTGGTCAGGTTCTCCAAAGGGGGCGGGTCTTCCCAATCTACTGCGTGTAGCACGGTTCACCGCGCATCCGCAGCGACCGTGTGCGGACAAAAAAGAAACCACTTGGAGGAATACCAAGTAGGCTTTCCAAAGGTTCGGAAGCATCCCAAGCGCCCCGGCACGACCTCCAAGGTGGTATTTTCCCCTTGGAACGGGGCGCTCATCAGTTGACGAGGCAGGAAATTTGACCGGTAACGCGACGTTTCGACATGAAAATACGGCACTGCTCGCCGTCACGAGCGTGGAGGCGCCGGTAGTCGTCAGTTCCGCGGAATTCGACGAGCGCCTCGCGCCGAGCCTGAAGCGCCTTCGGCTCTCCAAAAGACTGCTTGAGCGGGTAGCCGGCGTCACCGAACGCCGCTGGTGGTCCCCCGGCACCGCCTTCGACGACGCCGCCATCGAAGCGGGGGCGAAGGCCATGGCCGAGGCGGGTATTGAACCCGGCCAGGTGGGGCTGCTCATCAACACCTCGGTCACCCGGCGGAACCTTGAGCCCTCGGTCGCAGTGAAGATCCACCACTCCCTCGGGCTTCCCTCCTCGGCGATGAACTTCGACCTCGCCAACGCCTGCCTCGGCTTCGTCAACGGCATGACCCTGGCCGCCAACATGATCGATTCGGGCCAGATCAAGTACGCCCTGATCGTGGCCGGCGAAGACGCCCAGGGCACCCAGGAGGCGACGTTCAACCGGCTGAACCGGCCCACCTCCACGCGGGAGGACTTCCTCAGCGAGTTCGCCACCCTGACCCTCGGCTCGGGCGCGGCCGCGGCCGTGATCGGCCCGGCCGACCTGCACCCGGGCTCCCACCGCATCCTGGGCGGGGTTTCCCGGGCCGGGACCCAGCACCACGAACTGTGCGTCGGCGGGGTGGACGGCATGTACACCGACACGAAGGGGCTGCTCGACGGCGGGCTCGAACTGGTGGTGGACGCCTGGCACGAAGCGCAGACCGACGGGTGGAAGTGGGACTCGATGGACCGCTACGTCACCCACCAGGTCTCCAACTCCTATACGAACGCCATCATCAAGGCCGTGAACCTGGTGCGTGAGCGGGTGCCCATCACCTTCCCCCGCTGGGGCAACGTGGGGCCCGCGTCCCTGCCCATGACCCTGGCGCAGGAAAGCCAGTCCCTCAACGCCGGGGACCGGGTGTTGTGCCTCGGTGTGGGCTCAGGGCTCAATACCTCGATGATGGAGATTGCGTGGTAGCTCTCCCCGGCGTTGACCCTTCGTGGTCAGCGTATCTCGACGTGCCCTCGTCGGCCTCGGCCGACAACCCCGGGACCGTCCGCACCTGGCACTACCTCGACAACGCCGCCGCCCTCCGGGAGTCCGGCACCGAAGTCCGCGGAACCCTGCTGTGCGTCCACGGCAATCCCACCTGGTCCTACCTGTGGCGCACGCTGCTGCCCGCCGGAACGAAGGCCGGCTGGCGCGTGGTCGCCGTCGACCAGCTCAATATGGGCTTCTCCCAGCGGACCGGGGTCTTACGGCGCCTCGCCGACCGCGTCGCCGACCTCGAGGATTTCGCCGCCGCCGCCGACCTGCGCGGCCCCCTGGTCACCGTCGGGCACGACTGGGGCGGCGTTGTCAGCCTCGGCTTCGCCCACCGCAACCGGTCCCGCCTGGCCGGGGTGGTCCTGACCAACACCGCGGTGCACCAGAGCCCGACCCGGCCCCTTCCCGCTCCCCTGCGCCTGGCCCTGCTCCCGCCGGTGCGCCGGACCGGAACGCAGACGACCACGGCCTTCCTGGACATCACGCACGCCCTGGCCCGGCCGAAGCTCACCCCTGAGGTCCGGGACGCCTTCCGCGCGCCCTACCGCACCGTCGCATCCCGCAAAGGCATCGCGGACTTCGTCGCCGACATTCCCCGCGATCGGTCCCACCCGAGCTTCCCGGCCCTGACGGAGATCGCCGAGGGGATCCGCACCCTCGACGTCCCCTCGCTGCTCCTGTGGGGACCGCACGACCCGGTCTTCACCGAGACCTACCTCGAAGACCTTACGTGCAGGCTGCCCCACGCCGACGTCCACCGCTTCGAGGACGCCGGGCACCTGGTCCAGGAGGACGCCGACGTCGCCGGGACTCTTTTCTCCTGGCTCCAGGCCCGGGATGTGGCCGCGGACAGCACCGGACGGACGGGCGCCGCTCCCGCTGTGGGCACCGGTCCCGCCGATGACCGTGCCTTCTCTGCCCTCGAAACGCGCCTCACCGAAGCCGCGGCCGCCGACGGTTCCTCGCTGGCCGTCGCGGAGATGGACGCGGGCCGTGTGCGCCGCTCGCTGAGCTGGGCCGGGCTGGAGGCCGACATCGCCGCCGTCGCCGCAGGGCTCGCCCGCTCCGGCCTGGGCGCCGGAAGCAGGATCAGCCTGATGGTGCCGCCGGGGGTTGACCTCACCGTCCTGATCTACGCCTGCCTGCGGATCGGCGCCGTGATCGTGGTCGCCGATGCGGGACTCGGGGCCCGCGGGCTTTCCCGCGCCGTACGCGGCAGCGCACCGGACGCCGTGATCGGCATCGAGCGCGCCCTCGCCGCGGCCCGGATCTTCGGCTGGCCCGGACGCCGCATCAGCGTCGAGGAGCTCGACCCGGCCCGGCGCCGGCTGCTGGCCGTCGACACCTCGCTGGCCGAGCTGCGCACCCCCGCCGGCGCCCCGGCCGATGTCCGCCCGCCGCAGCCCGACGCCGACGCTGCCATCCTCTTCACCTCCGGCTCCACCGGGCCCGCCAAGGGCGTCGTGTACACGCACCGGCAGCTCTCCGCCATGCGGGACGCTGTCGCGGAGACCTTCGGCATCCGCCCCGGAGGTGCCTTGGTCGCAGGGTTCGCGCCGTTCGCCCTTCTCGGGCCGGCCCTAGGGGTGGCATCGGTGACCCCCGATATGGACGTGACAGCGCCGCGGACCCTCACCGCGGCGGCGCTTGCCGACGCAGTGGCCGCCGTCGACGCCACCGCGGTCTTCGCCTCACCCGCCGCCCTGCGCAACGTACTGGCGACCGAAACGGACCTTTCCGCCGACGGCCGGGCCGCCCTGCAGCGGGTGGGCCTGCTTCTCTCCGCGGGGGCGCCGATCCCGGCTCCCCTGCTCGAGCGCGTCCAGGCCCTCCTGCCTGACGCCGCACTTCACACCCCCTACGGCATGACCGAGGCGCTGCCGGTCACCGACGTCGATCTGCCCTCGATCCGCGCGGCGGCCGGGGATGCCGCCGCCGGGCTTCCCGGTGCCGGGAACGGTGTCTGTGTGGGTACCGCCGTGCACGGGGCCAGGGTCGCCGTCAGCCCGCTGGGCCCGGACGGCGCGGCCGACGGAGAGCCGACGACCGAAGCCGGTGTGAGCGGAGAAATCCTCGTCGACGCCCCCCACGTCAAGGACCGATACCACCGGTTGTGGCGCACGGAGGCCGATTCGGCCCGTACTGCGCCCTGGCACCGTACCGGCGACGTCGGCCACTTCGACGCAGCCGGGCGCCTGTGGGTCGAGGGCCGCCTCGGCCACATCATCACGGCCCCCGGCGGCGTCCTCACCCCCGTCGGCGTCGAACACGCGATCGAGGAGGTCGACGGGGTGCGCCTCGCCGCCGTCGTCGGCGTCGGGCCGGCAGGGACCCAGGCCGTTGTCGGAGTGCTGGAGACCGACCCGCCGCTCCGGCGGAAGCGCCCGGGCCTGGCCGAGGCCGGTCTCGCGGCAGGCGTCCGGGCCGCGGCCTCCGCCGCGGGAGCAGAGCTCGCGGCGGTCCTCACCGTGCCGGCCCTGCCCGTGGACATCCGGCACAATTCGAAGCTCGACCGGGCCCGGATCGCCGCCTGGGCGGAGCAGACCCTGTCCGGCGGCCGCGTCCGCACGCCATGACCGTCCTGGTCACCGGGGCCAGCGGCCTCCTTGGCGGTGCGGTGGCCGCCCTGCTCCTGTCACAGGGAACACCGGTGCGCACCTTCCAGCGCCGGCCCTCGGGCGTGCCCGGGGCCCAGGATGAACTGGGTTCCCTCACCGACCCTGCGGCCCTCGGCCGGGCCACAGCCGGCGTCGACGCGGTCATCCACCTTGCCGCCAAGGTGTCCTTCACTGGGAACCCGGCCGACTTCGAGGCGGTCAATGTCGAAGGGACCCGGGCGCTCCTGGTGGCTGCGCGGGACGCAGGGGTGTCCGATGTGGTCTTTGTCTCCTCGCCCTCGGTGGCAGCGGACGGCACGTCGTGTGCCGGGGCAGGGGCCGCTCCGGCGGCTCCCGAGCGCGCGCGGGGCGACTACGCGCGGACGAAGGGCCTTGCGGAACTGCTTGCGCTGGGCAGCTCGGAGCCGGGCTTCCGGGTCGCCGCCGTCCGCCCCCACATCGTCTGGGGGCCCGGAGACACCCAGCTCGTCCAGCGTGTGCTGGAGCGGGCCCGAGCGGGCCGCCTTCCCGTCCTCGACCAGGGCACCGCACTGGTGGACACAACCTTCGTGGACAACGCCGCGGCGGCCATCGTGGCGGCGCTGCACCGGATCGAGCACGTGCAGGGCAGGGCGCTGGTCGTGACCAACGGCGAGCCGCGGCCGATCGGTGAGATGATCGCCGGAATCTGCGCCGCCGGCGGCGTGCGCCCGCCGGGGTGGAGCGTGCCCGGGGCCGTGGCCCGCACGGCGGGCTCAATGGTCGAGCGGGCGTGGCGCCGCTCCGGATCCACGCAGGAGCCCCCGATGACCCGTTTCCTCGCCGAGCAGCTCTCAACGGCTCACTGGTACGACCAGCGGCAGACCCGCGAACTGCTTGCGTGGGTCCCCGAGGTGTCGATCGACGAGGGCCTCGCGCGTCTGGCCGCCCACTTCCGGGCACCGGGACCCCGCATCGAAATCCGTACGTCCTGACTGTATCCACGGGCCGCCGGGCGGTTTACGCCATGCGCGGCCGAAGTCCGGACACGTCGGTGGAAAACCAGAAGGCCGGTACCCCCTACGGGGCACCGGCCTTCTGCGTGCTGAAAACAGCGGGGTATCAGCCGGCGGTGTAGTAACCGTCGACCGACATGGCGCTCACGTCGTGGACGAGCGTGCCCTGCGAGGGGTTCAGCGCGCTGACCATCTTGCCGTTGCCCAGGTAGATGCCAACGTGGCTTCCACCGTTCTGGCTGACCAGGTCGCCCGGCTGCGGGTTGCCGGTCGGGGTCAGGGCGGCGAACTGCGACCAGGTGGTGCGGGGCAGGTCGATGCCGTGCTGGGCGTAGACCCACTGGACGAAGCTCGAGCAGTCCCACATGCCGAAGCCGGAGCCGCCGTAGACGTAGCCGGAGCCGACGCCCTGGAGAGCGGTGCCAACGATGCCGCTGGTCGATGCGGCGCCGATGACGCGCATCTCGTTGCTCTGGCTGCTGATACCCATCGGGTTGCTGGTGGTCGCAGCGGTCTGGGCCGGCGCTGCCTGCGGAGCAGGAGCGAAGGCCTGGACAGCGGCGGCGGGCTGCGGGGCAGCAGCTACGGCATTGCCGGAGAGGACGATGGTCTGGCCCGGGTAAATAACCGAGTCCCAGCCCATTCCGTTGGCGGCGAAGATGGCGTCAAGGCTGACCCCATACTTGCCTGCGATGGTTCCAAGGGTGTCGCCCGCAACCACGGTGTGCGAGGTTGCGGAGGCAGCGGGAGCAGGAGCTGCCTGGACAGCGGGGGCGCTGACCTGCGACGCGGACGTACTTACCTCAACCTCTCCGGCAGCGTTCGCCGGAAGCGTTGCACCGAGCAGGATGCCCGAGGCTGCGACGACGACGGCTGCCGGACGGCCTGCTACACCTGCAGTTGCGGCGACGGCGCGGGTTGCGGTCTTGAGGGGACTGGTGCGGACCGGGGTCGCCCGGTGGCGCGCGATTGAACGATTCTTGGACATAAAGTTGCCTCTCCCGATGCCTGCGGAGTTAGCTGTCGGGTTCGGATGGGACACCCGGGCGCACCGGACCATCTCCCCAGATGATGTCCGTGCCGCGCCTTAACCCCTAGGACTCTTCACAAAGAGCCCGCTCTCGGTTCCCCCGCCCCTGTCGGAAAAGTTATGCGAACGGTCCTTCTGTCACCGACAGGGTTAGGCAGTCTGACGAAGGGCGCCGGTCCATGATGTCCCGGCGCGGGTCTAACGCTACCTCCGCATCTCGGAATTGTCACATTCAGATCACGGACGGGTAAACGCTGTAACTACCAGCGGGCATTGCGTGGTACGGGCTGGCATCGAGGGCAGCTGTACGAGGAGCGGTTCATGAAGACATCCCTGCGGATCCGGGTATCCCGCCCCTCCGCGGCACACCGCCTGCAGGGCTCGCCGGCGCGGCCGTAAGCGTTGAGGGATCGTTCGAAGTAGCCCGAGGTGCCATTGACGTTCACGTAGAGCGAATCAAAGCTCGTGCCGCCGGCCTCAAGCGCCCGCTCCATCACCGACCGCGCCTCCTCGGTCAGACGGAGCGACTCGGACCGCCGGAGGGTGTCGGTGGGGCGGGCGAAATGCAGGCGCGCAGCCCACAACGCCTCGTCGGCGTAGATGTTGCCGATGCCCGAAATCAGCGACTGGTCCAGCAGAGCGCGCTTAATGCCCGTGCGGCGGGCCCGAAGCCGGGTGTGGAAGGCCTCGAACGAAAAGGCGGGGTCAAGGGGGTCGCGGGCGATATGGGCGGCCTGGCGGGGAATCAGCGGCAGGCCGACCTCTCCCTGGCCGCCCGGGAGCCCGTCCGCAGTCGGTTCGAGGTCCGCAAGGAACATCCCCCCGAAGATCCGCTGGTCGACGAACCTCAGCTCGGAGGGCAGTTCGACGCCGGTTTCGTCGCGCGCAGGCGACAGCGCGAGGCGGATTCGAAGGTGCTTCTCGTCAGGAAGGCCCGGATCCTTCACCAGGAGCTGTCCGCTCATGCCCAGGTGAGCCATGAGCGCCGTGCGGGGCGGCCCGGCGGTGTGGGAATTATCACTTTCTGCGCTCAGCGGCAGCCACAGGAACTTGCCGCGCCGGACGACGTCGGCGATGGTGGCACCCGCGAGCCGCCGCTGCAGGTCGTCGGGGCCCTCGACATGACGGCGTGCGGAGCGCGGGTCGAGGATTTCGGCCGCCTCGATGGTGCGGCCGCCGGTCCAGCGCGCCAGCCCGCGGCGCACCACCTCGACTTCGGGTAGTTCGGGCATCGCGGCCTAGCTGCCGTCGGCGGGCACCGGGCCGCGCAGGATCTTCCAGGACGCGGCGGCGGCGGCCTGTTCGGCTTCCTTCTTTGAGTGTCCGGCGCCGGTGCCGTAGGGCGTTCCGCCGATGACCAGGAGGGCCTCGAAGGAGCGCGCATGGTCGGGGCCGGTGCCTGTCACCTGGTAGTCGATGGCACCGAGACGGCGCGCGGCGGCGGTCTCCTGGATGCGGGTCTTCCAATCGGTGCCCTCGCCGAGGACCTCGGAGTCGCGCAGCAGCGGCCCGATGAGCCGCATCACCATCGCCTGGGCCGTCTCAATTCCGTGGCTGAGGTAGGCGGCGCCGATGACGGCCTCCATAGTGTCGGCCAGGATGGAGGACTTGTCGCGCCCGTTCGTCAGCTTCTCCCCCTGCCCGAGCAGGATGTGCTGGCCGAGGTCGAGGCTGCGGGCCACCCCCGCGAGGGCGCGGGTGCTGACGACAGCGGACCTGCGCTTGGCGAGGTCACCTTCGGAGAGGTCCGGGTTGTCGCGGTAGAGCGCATCCGTCACCGACAGGCCGAGCACCGAGTCGCCGAGGAACTCAAGCCGCTCATTGGTGGGGATACCGCCCTGCTCGTACGCGTACGACCGGTGCGTGAGGGCAAGACGAAGCGTCCCGGCATCGATATCGACACCGAGACGCTTGGTCAGGTCTTCCTTTGACACGCCAGGTTAGACGTCGGCTACCTTGCGGCCCTTGTACTCAAGGAACAGCGGGGTGCCGGCGGAGTCGGTGACAACCTTGGCCTGGTGGGCAAGGCTGTAGGTGACGCGGCCGTTCTCCACGGTCTTGACCAGTTTGGGGGCGGTTGCCTTCCACTGGGACCGGCGTGCGCGTGTATTCGCGCGGGACATTTTCCGCTTGGGAACAGCCACGACTAACTCTCTTCTCTCTCGTCTGACTCTGTACGTGGTGCCGCATCATTCTCAGCGGCAGTGCCGGTCAGCCCGGCAAGGGCCGACCAGCGAGGATCCAAAATTTCGTGATGGTGGTCGGGCTCGTCGTTCAGGCGCGCTCCGCATTCGGAACACAGGCCCTTGCAGTCCTCCCGGCACACCGGCTGGAACGGCAGTGAGGTAACCACCGCGTCCCTCAGCACCGGCTCGAGATCGATCGAATCGTTCTCAACCCGGTGCAGGTCTTCTTCCTCTTCAGCCGGCAGCGACCCGGAGTCACCGTAGTAGAAGAGTTCCTGAATCTCCACACCGCTGGTGTACTCAATGGGGATCAGGCACCGGCCGCATTCGCCCGACACCTCGACGTCCGCGGTTCCCGACACAAGGATTCCTTCGTGAACCGCCTCCAGACGCAAATCGAGTTCCATGTCGGAACCCTCCTGCACGCCGATGAGCGCCACCCCGAAATCCTTGGGTGCGGGTACATGTTCTTCGATTGTCCGCATGCTTCCCGGGCTGCGCCCGAGGTCTTTGACACTGAAGATCAAAGGCGAACTGAGATCGCTTTTAATGGTGACTCCTGTAGAACATATGACCGACGTATCATCTTAGCCTGAGATCTTCCCCCAGCCCAAAACGCCGCCCCGCCCCTCCCGCGGGCGGTTGCCGGGCCGGCCCGCGAATCGGCGGGTCCTCTGCCCCGGGGCGGACCTTTTCGCGTAGGCTCCGACCGTGGAACCCTCAGACCTGCCAGTTCCCCCGGCAAGCCCCCGCCGGCGGTACCCGATTCGCCGGGCCACTATCCCCCTGGTTGGTATTGTCCTTGCCTGGCTGGTGGCGGCCTATCCACTCTTCCACTCCCCGCCGCTGGGTCAGCCCAGCCGGGTGGATGCAGTCATCGTGCTGGCCGGCGCCGCACTCGAACGACTGCCGGAAGGCGAACGGCTTGTGGAGGAAGGCTATGCGCCCCTTTTGGTCCTCTCAAGCACGGGCCTTCCGGGAAATGCCTCTACAGATCAGCTGTGCAGGACCGGCAGTGACGTACCGACCTTATGTTTCTCGCCGGACCCCCTGACGACCCGCGGCGAGGCGCGGGCTATAGCCAGGTTGGCCCGGGATCACGGTTGGGACGAGGTTCTGGTTGTCACCTCCAGATACCACGCGCTGCGGGCTCTCACCCACCTGCAGCAGTGCTCCTCCACGTCCGTCGGCATGGTGGGAACCGTCCCGGATGTCACGGCTGTCCGCTGGATCGGACATGCCGTGGAGGAAACGGTGGGACTTGCGGCCGCATGGATGCGACCCGCCTGCGGGTCGGCCATCTAGGAGCCCGACGCTCTCGAGCCCACGCTGCTCACTAAGACCCCCCCGCCTCCGGGTTCTATTTCCGCAGATAAGCACCTATTCTCGATGACATGCCGCATATACGGGTAAAGGAGGCCGCCCAGTACCTGGCCGTCAGTGACGACACGGTGCGGCGGTGGATTGACGAAGGAACGCTGTCGAGCCGCCGCTCACCCGGCGGAGTCCTCGAGGTCGACGGCGTCGACCTCGCCCGGCTGGCCCAGTCACGTGCCGTCACCCCTGAGGATCCTGCCGGGAACTCAAGCTCCGCCCGGAACCGGTTCGTCGGTCTGGTCACCAAGGTGACCGCCGATACGGTCATGGCCCAGGTCGAACTTCAATGCGGGCCCCACCGGGTGGTGTCCCTGATGAGCGCCGAAGCCGCACGGGACCTCGGCATCGAACCCGGTGCCGTCGCCGTCGCCGTGGTGAAGGCGACGACGGTGATCATCGAAACCCCGCAGGGGCGCCGGCAGTGAGCCCGGCCGCACCCTCCCCGGCCGCCGGCACCAACGGCCGACGGCAGCCGCGGCACCGGCGCGGCGGCCCGATTCTCCTCGCCTGCGCAATGGCCCTTACCGGCTGCGGGGGCGGCGCGGACCCGGCCGGTGGAGACGGGGAGACCATAACCGTCTTTGCGGCGGCCTCGCTGCGGGGGGTCTTCGAATCGCTGGCGGAGGACTACGAAGCCCGGAACCCGGGATCGGAGGTGGTGCTGAACTTCGCGGGCTCCTCCGACCTTGCCACCCAGATCGAGGCCGGCGCACCGGCCGACGTCTTCGCCTCCGCCGACGCACCGACCATGGAGCGGCTCGCCGAGGCGGGACTGATCGACGGTGAGCCCGGAGAGTTTGCACGGAACCGGCTGACTATCGCCGTCCCCCCGGGGAACCCCGCCGGAGTTGAGGGTTTCACTGACCTCGCCGGCGTCCGGCTGGTCGCCTGCGCGCCCCAGGTCCCGTGCGGTGCGGCGGCCACGCGGATCCAGGAGATCACCGGCGTGCGCCTGTCCCCCGTCAGCGAGGAATCCTCGGTCACCGAGGTGCTCGGCAAGGTAATCTCCGGCGAGGCGGACGCCGGCCTTGTCTACGTCACCGACGCCCTCGCCGCGGCAGGGAAGGTCGAAGCGGTGTCCATCCCCGAGGCGGCGGAGGTGCCCAACAGCTACCTGATCGGGGCGGTGGCCCCCGGCGCGCCGGAGGGCGCGCAGGCGTTCATCGACACGGTCACCGGTTCCACCGGGCAGACCCTGCTGAAGGATGCGGGATTCCAGCCACCCGCGGACCGGCCGTGACCGGCACCGCGCCCCTCGCCGCCCCGGACCGGGTGCGGGGACCCCGGGCCGGGTTCTCCGGGCTGCCTCTCTGGCTTTTCGTCGTGGCCGCGCTCGGCGCGCTGTTCATCCTGCTGCCCCTGGCCGCCATCGTCGTCCGGGTGGACTGGACCCGTTTCCCCGAACTGGTCACCTCCGAGTCCTCAATCGCTGCCCTGAAGCTCAGCCTGACCACCTCCGCCGCTGCCACCACGCTCTGCATCCTGGCCGGCACCCCAATGGCGCTGGTCCTGGCCCGCAGCGCCTTTCCCGGTCAGCAGGTGCTGCGCGCGCTCGTGCTGCTGCCCCTCGTCCTGCCTCCCGTGGTTGGCGGCATCGCCCTGCTTTACACCTTCGGACGGCAGGGCCTGTTGGGCGGAACACTGAGCACCCTTGGTGTGGACATCGCGTTCTCGACCACCGCCGTCGTCCTCGCCCAGACCTTCGTCGCACTGCCCTTCCTTGTCCTCAGCCTTGAGGGGGCGCTGCGCAGCGCCGGCGGTAGGTACGAGGCGGTCGCCGCGACGCTCGGCGCGTCACCCACCACGGTGCTGCGCCGGGTCACGATTCCCCTCGTCCTCCCCGGTCTCCTCTCCGGAGCCGTGCTGTCATTCGCCCGGGCGCTTGGGGAGTTCGGGGCGACCCTCACCTTCGCGGGATCACTGCAGGGCGTCACGCGCACCCTGCCGCTGGAGATCTACCTCCAGCGGGAGACCGACCCCGACGCCGCCGTCGCACTCTCCCTCGTGCTGGTGGCCGTTGCCGTCCTCGTCGTCGCCCTGGCCCACCGCTCCTCGGGCTCGGCGGTGCGCTGATGGGGTTCGCCCTGGAGGCCGCGGTCCATGCCCGCCGGTTCGACGTCGCCCTGTCGATGGACGACGGCGAAACCTTAGCCGTGCTGGGAGCGAATGGCGCGGGAAAGTCCACCCTGCTCGCCCTCGCTGCCGGGCTCCTGCGCGCCGACAGCGGCAGCGCGGAACTCGACGGGCGGAACCTTTTCGGCCCGCGCTCCTTCCTCCCGCCCCACCGGCGCGGGGTCTGCCTCCTGCCGCAGGAGCCGCTGCTCTTCCCCCATCTGAGCGTGCTCGACAATGTCGCCTTCGCGCCGCGGAGTGCCGGGGAATCGAGGGCCGCTTCCCGTGCGTCGGCACTTCAGTGGCTCGCCGAGGTCGAGGCCTCCGAACTTGCCGACAAGCGCCCGGGACAGCTCTCGGGAGGCCAGGCACACAGGGTGGCCGTGGCCAGGGCCCTGGCGGCCCGTCCGTCGCTGCTGCTGCTTGACGAACCGCTTGCCGCCATCGACGCCGCCGCCGCCCCCGGGCTGCGGCGGATGCTGCGGCGGGTCCTGGCCGGGCGGAGCGCGGTGATCGTCACCCACGATCTCCTCGATGCGTTGATCCTCGCGGACACCGTCATGGTGCTCCAGGAGGGCAGGGTCGCCGAGGCAGGCAGCACCCAGTCGGTGTTGGAGCGGCCCCGCAGTTCCTTCGCCGCAGGCCTGGCCGGCCTCAATTTCGTTCCGGGCACCTCAGTGCCGTTGGGGCTGGTCGATGCCGCCGGACGCCGGTTGGAGGCGGTCTCCGAGACCCCGCTGCCCGCCGGGGTTCCCGCCGCCGCGGTCTTCAGCCCGCGCGCCGTGTCGGTGTTTCCCGCCGCGCCGGCCGGCAGCCCCCGGAACGTCCTTCGGGTCGCGGTGACGGACCTGGAGCCGCACGGGGAGTTCGTCACGGTGCGGGCGGGGCACCTCAGCGCGGAGATCAGCACCTCCGCCGCAGCCGAACTGGACCTGGTTCCCGGCTCCGAGGTGTGGTTCACCGTCAAGGCGACGGCAGTGACGCTGTTCCCCCTCTAGGAGCCCCGGCGGCCGATCCCGGACCGGGTGCCTCTGCGCGCGTCGTTCCGCGTGCCCGTCAGGAGGCGGCGGGTCGAGCCAGGCGGTCCAGCACGGTACCGGGCACATACGCGGAGATGTCCCCTCCCAGGGCGGCGACCTCCTTCAGCAATGTTGAGGACAGGTGAAGGAAGCTGCTCTCTCCGGGCAGGTAGACGGTTTCAACGCCGGTCAACTGTCGGTTCATCGTCGCCATGGGCAGCTCGTAGTCGAGATCGTGGCTTGAGCGCAGACCCTTGACGATCGCGGCGGCTCCGCGCTCGCGGCAGAACTCCGCCAACAGGCCGTGGCCCATGAACTCGACGGTGACCCCCGGCAGGTGGGCCAGCACCTCGCCCGTGATCTCCAGCCGCTCCTCGAGCGTGAAGCGGTACTTCTTCGCATAGTTCGTCGACACCGCCACCACCACCTCGTCAAAAAGACCGGCGGCACGCGTGATCACCTCCACATGACCGTTGTGGATGGGGTCAAAGGATCCGGGGCAGACGACTCGGCGCATGCTCCTAAACTACCCACCCGGTTCGCTGCCTAGAGCCTCCCGCCACGCTGGAGCGGTAATACTTGTGCCTATGAGGTCATCCTTTCCCTCCCCCGACGGCTCCGCGCAGCAGGCGGCAGAACCCTGGCAGCGGACAGCGCTCGGCGCCAACCTGCTCCGCCCGGACGGCGCGCTGGGTATCACGATCTTCGAGGAGATCACCGCCCTGGCCGCAGCCCACGGGGCGATCAACCTCGGGCAGGGCTTTCCCGATGAGGACGGCCCGCCCGAAATCCTCGAGGCGGCCCGCGCGGCGATCGCCGCCGGCGCCAACCAGTACGCCCCGGGACGCGGCGTGCCCGAACTGCGCGCAGCGGTCGCGTCCCACCAGGAGCGGTTCTATGGGCTGAGGCCCGACCCCGAGACCGGCGTCCTCGTTACCACCGGCGCCACGGAAGCCATTGCGGCTGCCGTCCTCGCCTTCGCCGGACCGGGCGACGAGGTCCTGACCTTCGAACCCTTCTATGACTCCTACGGAGCAGTCATCGGCCTGGCCGGAGCAGACCACATCACTGCGCCGCTGCGGGCCCCGGACTTCCAGCCCGATCTCGAGGCCCTCGAGGCGGCAATGAGCAGCCGGACCCGGATGCTGCTGCTCAACAACCCCCACAACCCCACCGGCTCGGTGTTCACCCGGGAGGCGCTCACCCGGATCATCGAACTGGCCGTGCGGCACGACGTACTGCTGGTGACGGACGAGGTGTATGAACACCTGACCTTCGACGGCGCGCATATTCCGGTGGCGTCCCTGCCGGGGGCAGCCGAGCGGACCCTGACCATCTCATCGGCGGGCAAGACGTTCTCCGTCACCGGCTGGAAGGTCGGCTGGCTGACCGGTCCCGAAGAGCTCGTGGCCCGCGTGCGCACCGTCAAATCCTTCCTGACCTATAGCTCCGGGATGCCGTTCCAGGGCGCCGTCGCCCTGGGGCTGGGCCTGCCCGATGCCTTCTTCACGGGGATCGCCGAGACCCTGCGGCGGAAGAAGGACCAGCTGTCCTCCGGGCTCGCGGCGGCCGGGTTCCGGGTCCACGCCTCGCAGGGCACCTACTTCGTAATCGCCGACTGCGCACCGCTCGGGGTGGTGGATGCGACCGACCTGGCCCGCCGGCTGCCGGCGCTGGTGGGTGTCGCTGCCATTCCCGTACCGGTGTTCTGCCACCCGGAGGGGGCCGAGCGCACACGGTCGCTGCTCCGCTTTGCCTTCTGCAAGACGTCGGAAATCCTTGAAGATGCCGCCGGGCGGCTTGCCTCGCTGCAGGGAAAGCTGTGAGCACCGATGGTTCGGTGCCCACCCGCTGGCTGCGCGGGGTGGGCGCCCACGCGGAAATCGACGAGGATGCGTTCCTCGACGGCGCTTACATCCTGAGCATCGGCGGGGCGCAGCAGTCGCACGTCAACCTCTCCGAGCCCCGCCAGGTGTTCTATGAATACCTCCGCCGGATCGCCAATGTGATCGATGTGGTCCGTCCGCCCGGGGAACCCCTGCGGGTACTCCACCTCGGGGCCGGTGCACTGACCCTCGTGCGCTACGTTCAGGCAACCCGCCCGAGCTCCGAGCAGACCGCGGTGGAGCTTGAGCGTGAACTTCTCGACTTCGTCCTCGAGCACCTTCCCCTGCCCGCGGGGACAAAGTGCCGTTTTCTCCTCGACGACGCCGCAGCGGCGCTCGACGGGTTGCCCACGGCGGGCTTCGATGCCATTGTTCTTGACGTCTTCGCCGGAGCGGATGCCCCCGCCCACCTCACCGAGGCACCGTTCTACCGGCAGCTCCTGAACCTTGCGGCACCCGGCGGCGTCGTCCTGGTCAATGTGGGCGATGATCCGCCGCTCGCCTTCGCCCGGAGGCAGGTGCGCACCCTGGCCGGCGAGGCGCAGGGCACCGCCGCATTGGGCGAAACGGCCATGTTCACCGGCCGCTATCCGGGCAACATCGTCCTCGCCGCGCTTCGAGAGCCCTGGCCCGCGGAGTGGACGGACAAGCTGCTCGCCGCAGGCCCCCACCCCGCCGCTGTGCTAACCGGCCCGGACCTCGACGCCTTCGCCGCGGGGACCGGCGGCTGAGCGCCAGAAGGGCAGTGCTTGCGTGCCCCTCTTGGTTCACGGTGCGCTTCGCCCGGGTCCTTGCGCGTTAATGGCGAGAAGTGTCCCGAGATGGTTTGATGGAGCAAGCGGGCGATCCGCTGCCATCCGAGCCTGACTTCCTCCAACGGAGAATCGGTCGTGATGGATCGTCAATCGGAGCCTCAGGGACGCATGCCCGAAAGCCCGAGTGAAGGAAACCACCTATATGAATGAAGCAAACGCCAATGAGTCAAGCCGGATGGCTCCCGAGGAGAGCTTCCCGGAAGACCTCACCCTTCTCGACAGCAGTGAAGTAGCAGTCCTCAACAGCAGGGTCCACCGCGCTATTGACTCCGAGTACATCGAGTTCGGCCTCCCCGACCCCGAATCGCAGGCCCGTCTGGCCGAGTTGACCGAAGAGCTCGACCGCAGGGACGAAACCGGCGGCAGGACGGCTCGGGCCGCGCAGGACCAGGCCGCCGGAGAATAGCACCACCCGGCACTCCGGGATCGACATCAGGGTCAAGCAGCGGCCCCGATGTCACTACCCGGACAGCATGGACGCACGGTCAGCCGGCTGAAAGCCGGCTGTTTCGCCCTAGCCCATTTCGTCGCAGCCCCTTCAGCCGCAGCAAGGCCCGGCCCCGCTCAGCGGCGTAATCCACCCGCGGCCCCATCACCTCTCAGGTCCCCCCGGTCCTCCAGCAGCCCGCGACGCCCCTCACCGGCCCTTCCAGAGCCGCTGGTACCTCGCTTCCGCCGGCGCCGCCCGCCGGTTCCTTCTCAGCCGACGACTCCAGTTCTTCCACAGCCGCTGATACCTCGCTTCCGCCGGCGCCTCCCTCCGCCGTCGGTCCCGCCTCTGCTGACCTCTTTTCCTCCGAATATCCTCCGCGGTCCCATCCCAGGGCCCGACCACCGCGAATACAGATCGACCTTGTCAGGGGACGGAGAGCGCGCCTTTAAGATGAAGAGGCAGGGTCGGCGGTCCGTCTCCACTCCGCCCGACCCTTAAGAGCCGGCGCACACACGGGCCGGCGACAGGTCAGAACCCATCCGCAGGTGGCACGGCCAGGCAGAACGAGCAGACAGTCCGAGCAAAGGAGGAGGAAAGTGAGCACACCCGCCGGGTTCCGCTTCCTTCGCTCCTCCGTTGTCGCATCGCTCATCCTGTTGTTGAGCACCTCCTCCCACCTGATCGGCGGAGGCACCCTGCCCGAACCCGCCATCCTCCTCCTGCTCGCCGCCCTTGTCCTGGCGGCCGTCACGTCCGTCTCGGGACGCCCCCTGTCCTTCCCCGCGCTGGCCGGTGTGCTGCTCGCGGGCGAACTGGCACTGCATACGGCACTCACCGCCCTGACGGGCGGTTCGGCCTGCGCGGGCGCATCGGCGGCGCAGCACCACGCACCGGCAGCGGTGGATTGTCAGCCGCTGACCGGGCAGCTGACGGAGTCGGCGGAGCCCGGCGGCACTCTGATGCTGGTGGCACACGCCGTTGCGGCGGTGATCCTTGCCCTCCTGATCTCAAAGGGTGAGGCGGCACTCGACCTCCTGGCTGCCTGGCTGCGCCCGCTGGCCGGCATGCTCGAGGCGTCCGCCGTCGTCCCCCCGCTCACACGCGGGAGTGTCTGCGCGCAGCCAGTGCCGCGCCTGCGCCGCCGCGATGCGTCGGTGCCGCCGCTGCGAGGGCCCCCGGCGGCGGCCGCGCTGCCCCTCCTGCCTGCCTGAAGAGCGGTTGGAGCCGCGGCGCCCCGAGCGTCCTCCATCCCCGCCGGACAGACATCCGGCTCCCGAAAGGCACATCATGACAACTTCTACCTTTTTCACGCGCGCACTCTGCACCGGTACGGCCACCGCCGGCCTGATGGCCCTCGGTGCGGGTGCGGCACTGGCCCACGTGTCGGTGGCGCCAACCAACACCACTGAAGGCGGGTACTCCCAGCTGACCTTCAGCGTTCCCAACGAGTCCGAAACCGCCGGAACCAACAAGGTCGAGGTATCGCTTCCGGCCGAGACCCCGTTCACTGCGGTCCGGGTGAAGCCGCTCGAGGGCTGGACGGCCGAAGTGGTGCGGGGTGAGCTTCCCGAGCCGGTCACGGCCGAGGACGGCGTCACCCTCACCGAGGCACCGCTTTCCGTCGTCTGGACCGCGGAAGAGGGGGCGGAGATCTCCCAGAACGAATACCAGACCTTCTCCATCTCCGTCGGGCAGCTTCCGGAGGCGGGGACCGTCGTGAACCTTCCCGCGACGCAGCACTACACCGACGGCTCCATCCGGGCCTGGGACGAGCCGACCGCCGAAGGGGAGGAGGAGCCCGAGAGTCCCGCCCCGGCCTTCACCACGACGGCCGCCGAGGAAGGGTCCGGGCATGGTGCTGCGCACTCTGCCGGAGCCGGCGGCGCATCGGGTGACGATGAGCTCGAGCCTGCGGCCTCGGCCGACCCGGCCGGGTCCTCGGCGGGCTCGGCCGCCGGCTGGGTCGGGCTGGGCGCCGGTCTGCTCGGTCTGGCAGCCGGAGGAACCGCGCTCCTGCGCACCCGCCGGCTGACGGAGGACCGCAGGACGCCGTAGGCGCGCCGGCGTCAAAGCCCGGACCCGCTTCCTGCAGCACCGGAAGGTGCTGCAGGAGGCGCCTCTAACTCAGGCCGGTTCCGCGAACCAGAGGCGTGTTTCGCCGTACTTCTTCTCAGCGAACCGCTCCAGGCCCTCCGGCCACTGCGGTTCCGGGGAGCGGGCGGAGCGTTCCAGCACGACGACGGCGCCCTGCGAAAGGTGCGGCACGAGCGAAGTGAGGATGGCCCCCAGCGGGGCGTCCTGGAGCGGATACGGCGGATCGAGGAATACCAGATCCCAGCTGAGGTCCTCCGCGGCCCGGTCGAGGTAGGTTTCCACCTTTGTCCGGTGCACCCGGGCGGCGGTCCACCCCAGGACACGGTTGACCAGGTCCGCGTTCCGCTGCGCCACCGCGGCGGGCTTTTCCGCGGACTCCACGAGATCCACGGTGGCCGCTCCCCTGCTCGCGCTTTCGACGCCGAGGGAGCCCGACCCCGCGAAGAGGTCGAGCACGTGGGCACCGTGGATGGCGTTGTACGCCTCAAGCCGCGAGAACAGGGCTTCCTTGACCCGGTCCGTGGTGGGCCGGGTCCCGGTTCCCGGCACGCTGGTGAGGGTTGAGCCGCCGGCGGCTCCGGCGATGATGCGCGTCATGCTTTCACTCTAACCGCGTTCCAGGAAGGCTTCCTTTTCCGGGTTGAGGTACAGCTCGATGGCGAGGGCGAGCCCGGGGTACTCCGTCAGGTCCGGATCGGCGAGCACGACGTCCTGCGCGTCCGCGCGGGCCTTTTCGATCAGGGCGGCATGCTGGATCACCTTCAGGAACCGCAGCGCGGAGTGGCCGCCGGACTGGGAGGCGCCGAGGATATTGCCCTCGCGCCGGAGTTCGAGGTCCTTCTGCGAGAGTTCGAACCCGTCCGTTGTCGAGGCGACAGCGGCGAGGCGCTCCCTGCTCGGGTGGTCGGGCTCGAGCCGGGTGACCAGCAGGCAGGTTCCCGCGTGGCCGCCACGGCCCACCCGCCCACGCAGCTGGTGGAGTTGGGAGATGCCGAATCGGTCGGCGTCCATGATGACCATAAGGGTCGCGTTCGGCACGTCGACGCCCACTTCGATGACGGTGGTGGCGACCAGCAGCTGCAGGGCGCCGTCGTTGAAGCGGCCCATGATGTCGGCCTTGTCGGCCGGGTCCATGCGCCCGTGGAGCATCCCGATCGAGACCCCGCGCAGCTGGGGTGCCTCCTGGAGCGACTCGAAGAGTTCGGTGACGCTGGTGAGGTCCGACGGCGGAGCCGCCGCGCCCGACGGCTGGTACAGCTCCAATGCTGTGGGATCGTCCTCCTGGCCCGCGGTGTCCCCGATCTTCGAGCACACGACGTAGACCTGCCGCCCGGCGTCGATCTCCTCACGGGCGCGTGACCAGATCCGGTCGATCCACGCAGGGTGCTCCGCGAGGCCCACCTCGTGGGTGGTGATGGGAGACCTGCCGGCGGGCAGCTCGGAGAGTGTCGACACCTCGAGGTCCCCAAAGACGGTCATGGCGACGGTGCGGGGAATCGGCGTGGCCGTCATGACGAGGACGTGGGGTGAGGCGGAGGCCTTGGAGCGAAGGGAATCGCGCTGCTCCACGCCGAAGCGGTGCTGCTCATCGACGACGATCAGGCCAAGGTCGAAGAACTGCACGTTCTCCGAAAGGAGCGCGTGGGTGCCGATGATGATGCCCGCCTCCCCCGAGGCGGCCTCGAGCAGTGCACGACGCCGCTGCGCGGTGGGAAGGGATCCGGTAAGCAGCGCCACCCGGGTGCCGTCGGAGGCGCCGCCGAGCATCCCGCCCTCGGCGAGGGGGCCCAACGTCCGGGTGATCGACTGGTAGTGCTGCGCGGCGAGGACCTCGGTGGGTGCCAGCAGCGCCGCCTGGCCCCCGGCGTCGATGACCTGGAGCATGGCCCGAAGCGCAACGAGGGTCTTGCCGGAACCGACCTCGCCCTGAAGGAGCCGGTTCATCGGATGGTCCCGCGCCAGTTCCGCGGCGAGGGTGTCCCCCACCTCCCGCTGGCCCCGGGTGAGGGTGAACGGAAGGCGGGCATCGAACTGATCAAGCAGGCCGCCCGCCTGCGGCGGCCTGCTGGTCGCCTCCTCGCGGGCGGTGAGGGCCCGGCGGCGCACCAGGGCCGACTGGAGCACGAACGCCTCCTGGTAGCGGAAGCGGTGCTGGGCGCGGTAGGCCTCCTCTATGACGGTGGGCCGGTGGATCAGCTCATACGCCTGGGGCAGGGTCATCAGCTTTTCCCTGCGGGCGACGGCCTCGGGGATCGGATCGTTGAGCTGTTCGCTGTCGAAGGTGTCGAGGATGGTGCCCACCGCAAGCGCGATCCGTTCGCTGCTGACCTTCTCGGCGGCGGGATAGACCGGGATGGGCTTGTTGATGTAGTCCGGGTCGTCGTCGTCCTCGAGCAGGACGTAGCGGGGATTGGTGAGGGAAAGCTTGCTGCGGTACACCGTCACCTTGCCCGAGAACATGGCGCGGACGCCGGGCCGCAGGTCCTTCTCGGCCTTGTACCCGTTGAAGTAGGTGAGATTCATGCCGCCGAGCCGGCCGTCGGCGTCATCCGTGATGACGACCTCGAGCAGCATGCCCTTCCGGGTGTGCATCCTGCGGGAGTTGGCCGACTGGACCCTCGCGATGAGGGTGACTTCCTCGTCGACGGGCACGTCGGCGATGGGGGTGAGTTCGCCGCGCTTCAGGTAATTGCGCGGGAAGTGGTTGAGCAGCTGGCCCACCGTGAAGAGGTTGAGGTGCTTCGCCAGCAGCTTGGCCAGCGACCCAAGGCGACGATCCAGCGGAACATCGAGTTCCGCCTGCAACCTACTGTCCATGGCCCTCAAGGACCGGCGCTCCGGCGGCGTCGTCTTCCGACGATGAGAGCTGGGTGAGCGATATGTTGTCGGGGGTCCCGGCCTCGTGGATCAGCTTGAGGGCGGGCTCGGGATCGACGACGTGCACATGGACGCGCCAACGGTAGCCCTCCTCGACCTCGGTGACGGCGCTCATGATGACGGAGTCGCCCAGCTCGTCGAGGTGCAGCCGGAGCGTGGCGGCGTCGAGCGGGCTGAGGTTCATCGTGAACATGATTTCCACCCCGTCAGTGTCCGCTCCGCGGTGGATGTGGGGTGCCTGGATGTTGTAGCCGTGGAGTCCATCGAGCAGTTCGTCCTGCAGTTCCTCGCCCAGGGACGCGGCGCGCAGGGCGTCGAGGATGAGCAGGAAGCCCACCCCTCCGGCGTCGACCACGCGCGCCTCGGTGAGGGCTCCGAGCTGGCTTTCGGTATCGACCACGGCTGCGAGTGCGCACTCGACGGCGGCCTGCAGGGTCAGGGCGAGCGCATGGTTGCTCTCGTCGGTCTCATGCTCGCCTGCCGTCTTGGCCGCACCATGGGCCGCGGCCTCCAGCACGGAGAGCATCGTGCCGGGTACGGGGTCGCTCAGGGCGGACCAGCTGCGGATCTGCGCACGGTGCATCGCGGCGGCGAGGAGGCGGGAGGTGAGCCGGGTGGTTCCCTTCAGCGGCTCGGCGATGGCACTGAGGAAGACGGCGATGAGGGTCCCCGAGTTGCCCCGGGCATCCTCCATGGCGGCCCGGCCTGCAATGGCCAGCAGCTCGCCCAGGTCTGTGGTCTCGGCGTCGTGCACCGCCCGGGCGGCAGCGCACACGGTGAGGTACAGGTTGGTGCCGGTGTCGCCGTCTGCGACCGGGAAGATGTTGATGGCGTTGAGACGGTCGCTGTGATTGCCGAGGGACTCTTCGGCGTTGCTTAACCATCGCTTCATCGCTGTCGCGTTCGCGGTGATCTTAGTGTGCAAAGTGATCCCATCCGATCGAAGCCGGAGCCTGCGACCCAACCGTCACACGGGGCGTCCCTGCCGATACCGAGCCTACCGCAGTAAAACGGGGAGGAAGCGTAATTTCCGGGCCGAAGACCGCGAGCAGGCCGTGATCCTCGCCTCCCCCAAGCACCCACTCCAGGGGACTTTTTCCGAGCAGGCGCCCCGCTGTCCGGAGGGGCCTGGCGAGCTCACTCAGCGCCTCCGGGTCGAAGTCGATGGCGACGGAACTGGCCGTGGCGATCCGGCCGGCGTCGCGGATGAGACCGTCGGAAATGTCGAGCATGGCGCGGGCACCCGCCCGCGCGGCCTCGGGTCCGGCCTCCAGGGGCGGCTCGGGGCGGCACTGGGTAGCGATGAGGCCGAGCTCCTCCTCGCCAAGGTCTTCGATGTCGGTTCCCGATTCAAGCAGGGCAAGGCCGGCGGCGGCCCGGCCTGCGGTCCCCGCGAGCGCGACGACGTCGCCGGGTCGGGCGCCCGAGCGCAGGACCGGGGCGCGGCCCTCCAGTGTGCCGGTCACCGCTGCCGTCACCACGATTTCGGTGCCGCCGCCCAGGTCGCCGCCGATCACGCCGCAGCCCGTGGCCCCAAGCTGCTCAATCGCATCGGTGAGGCCGTCGGCGAGGGCCTCGACCCACTCCACCGGAGTTTCGCCGGGCAGGGTGAGGCTGACGAGCAGGGACGTGGCCCGGGCGCCCATGGCGTTGATGTCGCTGAGGTTCTGGGCGGCGCATTTCCAGCCGACGTCGTACCCGGTCGTCGCGAAGCCGTTTTCGCGCAGCAGCCGAAAGTCCTTGTCCTGGACCAAAGTGTCGATGGAGATCACTGTGCGTCCGTCGGGGGCGGCGAGCACGGCCGCGTCATCGCCGCGGCCGACCACCGCTGCTTCCGCCCGTGCGAGGCGCGGGAAGATGCGCTCAAGCAGCGCTGATTCGCTCAGGTCTCGGACTGTAAGTGGCACTGTTCCACCGTAATGGGTGACGGTGACGTTCCCGCAGTCTCTACCAGACGATCGAGGTGAGGTTCAGGCTGGTGACGTTCGGCATCGACAGCTTCACCACTGTCAGCACGGCCCCAGTACTTGACGTTTCCGGAGCCGGTGCGGCAGTGAGCACCGCACCCGCCGGAACTCCCTCGAAGCGAATGTAGGCGGTCTGGCCGTTTTTCCTCAGGACCACCCGTTTGGTGTCCGGGTTGATGCTCACCGCGGCATCCGTCACCCACTGCCAGGTCAGGGGCAGGGCGGAATCCGAACGAACAACGTCCTTGATCGCCATGCTGGTGCTGCCGTGGACGACGGTTCTGGAGGCCGACGTCGTCCCCGGAAGGGCACCGACCAGGTTGACGGATGCGGTGGTCGCGTTGACCAGCGTTGTCGCCGCCTTTGCGCTGCGCGGCTGGTTATTCGCCCCGATCATCAACGTGGAGTGGGAAGCGGTTTTGGTCTTCCAGTAGTTCCAGCGGGTGGGCTCACTGTAGTAACCCGGCGGACTGCCCTTTTCCCCTCCCGGGTCTACCGACCACTGCACACCGCGCCGGTAGAAGGAGACACTGCCCAGGTCAAGGTGCGCGTGGTTGGCGGCGTTGTCCCCCCCCTTGAGGGTGGCTGTTCCGCCGGGCAGATGAAGTGCAGCGAGGCCTGTCTGTGGATACAGGCTCGAGACCTTCGCAGGGACGGACGTCGACGGGGTCCACCACCACATGAGGTGTGCGTCGGGTTTTGCCTTCAGTTCCCTGGCGACCCACGCAGCGACTGCTGGGGCCTTGCGTGCGTACGCGTCCCACGCCGGCATCAGCGGACTAAGGGGGTTCGGATCAGCGTCGGCGAAGGGTACGGGGAGATTATCGGGCCCGGTGCTGTTCAAGACGTAGTTGGACATCTTCGCCGGGGACGGCATGGCCATAGGCGGGGTGGCGTAGGCATTGGGAAGGGTCGAGTAGAGGGTGGCCAGGGCCCGGCTCTGATAGGTCCAGTACCCCGGCCCCTCCTGTGTACCTCCGTCGGTGGTAATCATCCGCAGCGCCGGCTGAATGGATACGAGGGACTCACGTGCAAGAGCTGCTGCCTGCACGGGTGACTTTTCCAAAAAGACAGCCGAGGCCACGAAGGTCGCGGTGTTGTGGATTGCAGCGATATTTGTGGCTGCGTCGACGAAGTTCTCCTTGTCGGCATGCAGGCAGGTATGGGGACCGATCCAGCGGATCAATACCGACTCCTCGAGGCCCGTGGCCGAGGACCAGTCGGCCGCAGTTCCCGCAGCCAGCAGGAGATGGGAGGAGTTGAGCGTGCTCATGGACTCCGGTCCACCCTCAATAACCTTTTTTGCATCGGATCTCAGTGCTGCGCCCGCCTGAGCATTGTTCGCCTGCAGCCAGCCGTATCCCAGTCTGGCGACCCGGGGCGCGTAGCCTGCCCGCAGTTGATCAAGGGTGAGGACTTCGGTTGCCTGCGCAGAAGCGGACCGGAGCATCTGTTGGTGGATGGGTGCCAGCATAGAGTCCGTGGCCCCTCGTGCATTCGTTGCCGCTACCATTGCCCCGTTAGTGATAACGCCGGGCCCTGCGGCTGGAAGCTTCGGGGCAAAAGTGGAGCTTGCCGCGGGCAACGCGCATCCTCCGGGGAACCCAACCCACCCTGCGGCCGAAGGAATGGTGGCAGATCCCGTTTCCAAAGCGGTTTTCCACGCGGGCGACTTGAGAGTGTGGGGCCTAGCGACTTTTCCAATCACTGCCAGCTGGTTCGCGGAATCCGCGGCAAGGAGCGTGGTGAAGGCTGCAGCGCGCGTCTTGGCGGACTGATAAGCCGCCTGGGTAACCGAGCCGTTCAGCGACCCCACAAGGGCATTCTTTGCAACCGATTGCTGAACGGCACGGAGGTCGTACAGCGTCTTGAGCTGGCGCGCGCTGACGAGAACGGTGCTGGCGCGAAGCTTCTCGTTGTCAACCGCGACCGTAGCGGCCGTCATAGCTGTCTGGGTGTTCGCGGCAGTAACGAGATCTGCCGCTTTCTGGAGCGAGATGGTTCCGGCGGCAATCGCATCTTTCACAATCAAACCATTGGCCCGTGGCAGAAGCGAAATGAAGTTGCGTGACTCCACATAGTGAGCTTTGGCCGCCGTAATCCTGGAGCGCAGAACGGCCCGCTGCTCGCTCAGTGTCCCAGCGATGACAGAGTTCACCTGCACCTGGGCCACCGCGGGCGGGACCACAATGGCGGGGAGGCCGGTGCACAACAAGCCAATGGCCACGACGACGGGGCCCAAACGAAAATTCCGAGACACGATACAAACCCCCAGCTTCAGCCGACCCCAGCGCCGGCACCCCAAAGTGGATTTATTGGAGTTGCACCCAGTGTATGTACCTTCGTTACAAGGCGATATAGTTTATGCCGAATCCCAAGGCGTTGACGCGAGCAATTAGGCGCCTGCAGCGGGCCGTACGACCGCACCATGCCGTCGATCAGGACGGTAGTGTCGGCGCGAAAGAGGCGTAGTCATGACGAACGAAGAATCAGGGCATTCATTCCTGCCTGCGGCTCGGCATATGCGGCGTTCGAGGACAAGGGCCTCCATGCCTCAGCGCCGGCGAAACGCCGAGCGACGGACACCACAAGCGCGTCTGACCCCGCTGAAATCGGCTCAGCGGCTCAAAGTTAAAAAACTTGTTGCTGCCGCTGTTGTTACTTTCGTTTCTCTTGTGGTTCCGGGTTTGATCCTTGCGCTGGTTCTGGTGGGATAGTCTTATCCCGCAACTTCTAAGCAGTCAGGGGATCCGCTTGCCCACCATCATGCCCATCTACGGGACCAGGCCCGAAGCCATTAAGATGGCACCCATCGTCGCCGCCCTCAAGGAATCCGACCAGTTTGCCTGCGTCGTGACGGTTACCGGACAGCATCGGGCGATGCTGGACCAAGTGAACGACCTTTTCGGGATTGTTCCCGATCACGACCTAAATATCCTTAAGCCGGGTCAGTCGCTGAGTGCAATCATGACCCGGACCATCGACGGGCTGGACCGGCTTTTCAAGACTGACAAACCTGACGCTGTGATTGTGCAGGGCGACACAACGACTTCCACCGCCGCGGCCATCGCCGCGTTCTACCACGGCATCCCGGTGGTCCATGTCGAAGCAGGCCTGCGGTCAGGCAATCCCCTTTCCCCCTTCCCGGAGGAGGCGAACCGCAAGCTCACCTCCCAAATCGCAAGCCTCCACCTGGCTCCAACCTCAACGAGCAAGGCGAACCTGCTCGCGGAAAACATTGCGGAGGAGGACATTGTGGTTACCGGCAACACCGTGATCGATGCCCTGCTTGAAACCGCCCAAAAGGAGGTGGCATTCTCGGATCCCCGGCTGGAGAATCTTGCCGCCTCGGGCCACCGTGTCCTCCTCGTGACGACGCACCGCCGGGAGAATCAAGGCAACGCCATGCAGGGCGTCGGTCGGGCTCTGGCCCGCATCGCCGACGCAGAACCTGGCGTGACGATTGTTTTGCCCGCGCACAAGAATCCCATCGTCCGTGAAGCCGTGTTGCCCGCCCTCGAAGGCAAGCCCAACGTATTGGTCATCGAACCATTACCCTACGGAGAGTTCACCCGGCTTCTGTCGATCTCCCACCTCGTGCTCACCGACTCCGGCGGGGTCCAAGAGGAAGCCCCAAGTCTCGGGAAGCCGGTGCTCGTTATGCGCGACAACACCGAGCGCCCCGAGGCGGTGCTCGCTGGCACCGTGCTTCTCATAGGGACCGATGAAGACCGTATCGTCAAGGAGGTGGACCGCCTGCTAAATGACCGGGAGCACTTCGACTCGATGGCACAAGCCGTTAACCCGTACGGCGACGGACTGGCGGCCGACCGAACGACGCATGCGATCGCAGAGCTGCTTGGATGCGGCGTTCGGATCAGTGAGTTCGAAGTCCCACAGCAAGTCCCCGCAGCGGTCGTATAGGTCAACGAGGAGGTGGCTCCCGGTAGCGCGCACCGGGCTGCCTCAACGCGCTGCACACGCTGAAGCGATCACACAAGCGCTCCCATTCAGCTCAGGGGACCAGGTATGTGTAGCCGAGCATCCACTGTGGACACTGCTACCCCCGGGCCACCGTCCGTCCTGCTCCATCAATATTTGGGTCGGCTGAGCCCTCGCCCGACTCGAGGCGACTGCCGCAGGGGATCATGGCACTTCCTCGCCCCAGCCGCATTGAGACAATCGGCGAGAGCCAGTTCTGTCCACGACCGGGCGCAATTGCTTCGTCCTTCTCTGAAACGCCGACCCATCCATTGCGACCCCAAAAATCTTCTAAGGCTTGTCCCATTTCCGTTGCAAATCGGCAGGGAATCCTGGCCGCGATCGCAGCGACAGCATACCCGTCATTCTATTGACGTCTATGGAGAAGGAATCTTGCCCTACATGGATCCTCAGGACGCATGTCGTGTCTGTGTCGCTCCGAAGACTCCACCCAAGATCTTCTCCGGCGGGCACTGCAACCGCCGCTGTCAGCAGAAAAACCTGCTCTCCCTTCACATCGAACCCTACGCACGGCGCTGGCAACGCCTCGCCCTCACGGCGAGCGACGATGCCTTGAACGGGCTCCAAGTTTCCCCTCCAATAACTCATTCCGCTGTGTCCATGGAGGTTTTCCCTCGTCACGTGAAATCGAATCAACACCAATTCAAGATCACCGCGCGCGGAGGAAAAACGCACCATGTCTTGGGACGATTCAGCAAGCTCAAACTCGGGCGCGATGTGCCAAAGCTGACGAAAGTGGTACTGCCGCCCGTTCTGTCCAGCCCGGTCGACGAAGATCAAGGGCCCTTTGTCCACGGCAAGCATAGTGCGAGTTCGCTTGACGCCGTAGGCCGAGTCCTCGAACTCATAAAACGAGGAGTGCTCGCGCTGTTGGTGGGATGTGAGACTTGTCGCCACCGACCAATCGTGGCGATGACCGACTATCTCCAGAACGTTATGCGCTGAAGGCGACCGTAAATGGTCCCTCACTACACCGGGGGCGTAGCCAGAATGACCTGAGTCGATGATCAAATTTCTTCCATGGTCGTACCAGGTGACACTCATGTGATCGTTGTGACCATGTATTACCCGACCACGGCCAAAACGGACTGAATAAAAGGACTCGTCCGAAAAAGGACGACTTTCCCCCCACCCGCTCCTACCGAAGACGTATCCCTCGCGATACACCTTAACCCGAGCTGCAGGCGGGAACTCAGCGTCATCGGCTGAATCAAACCAGGACCGAGGTTTCCCCTCACCCGACGACTCGTCGTTCGGGTAACTATCTCCTAGTTGAACGTAGTCTCCAGAGGGCTCGATGGAGTGATAGATGAACTGACGGAGTTTTGCCAGTGACTTTTGCAGCTGTATGTGCTCCTGAAATCCATTCTGATCGAACAGACTCACAACGGTTTCGAGTAGTCGCGCCACATAACGCCCGTATCCTGTCGCTTGCTCATTGACCGCCCCTTCACTGTCAATCATCACCGAGAAACTATCCATCAAGCGCGACCTTGCCCGTTTGATTTCCTCTGGGAGGTTCAACAGCAACGCCCCGGCGAGGCCACCGATAGATTGGACAACGCCGTGGTTCCAGTGTCCGTCGAAGAAGTCGTCTGACAGACAATGAATGGTATGAGCCCGAACCGCGTTGCGGATCCAGGGCTCGTCGACCAGCTCCGCCAGCCCCACCAGCGTGGTGAGGCGCAGGCCGCTCGCATGACCGTCCCAGGCCGGAAGCGTTTTCGCGCCCTGTGACTGATCCCATGCGATCCACGACTGAGCGACCTTGACAGCTAGCTCCCGGAAAGAAGATCCCCCCTCCGGGCCTGAGCGCAAGGACCCAGCTACCAACTGGTCCACCCATTTAAGGGAATGCAGCCACATCCGCCATGATGGGTGGTCTATCGCCCCCTTGCCGACGCCAGACCACGGGATATCGTTCCAGTCGAGCTCGGTCCGTCGGTGGGTGAATAGTTTGAGCGAACCCTGCACCAACGCTTCATTCGTGTTCCATCCGTCTAGACCGGAGCTGAAGCCGATTGTCCATCGTTGAGGTCCGCCGGCACCCAATTGTCTCACTGACCTGTAACGGCGAATCGGCCCACGTGTTCGGCAGAAGGCCCAGCGCTACCAGAGAGGACGAGGCTCAACCAACTGGACGCGACATTTGGGCTATCAAACCTGCGCGCGAACTCTCTTGCCGACTGGCTCGCTAGTTCGTAAGCGGAGGGGTTGTCCATGAGCGCCCAAACATGCTCTGCAGCCGCATCTGTTGACTCATGGACGAACTCTTCTCCAAAAATCTCTTCCACACCTGGCCGCCTCCAAAACACCGGAACCGCACCTGACGCCATTCCCTCCGCCGGAGCAAGATGAAAACTTTCAGAAGAGCTTGGCGACAATATGAAACCTATTTTCCTCAACCAGTTGCCCATATCCGCACCGAAAGGCTCGAAGACCACCTTGTCCCTCAGACCCGGCGTGCTTCCAATTCGGGAGAAAAACTCGCGATACAATTCACGCTGCGGAACCTTCTTCCACTCCCATGGATACTCCCAGGGCATGCGACCCTTAATATGTAGGGTCGTATCAGGGTTCTTTGCGGACAACCTTTCTAGGAGATCGAGGGCCCGGTCCGGTCGTTTCCGAATCGGAACGATTCCGACAATACCGATCCTACTTCGGCTTCCCTCAACCTTAGGCCGGGAGAGATCCGCCGCATCGATACCATTTGCAATTACAACCACCTTATTAGGTGCGCAGCCCGTTCGCTCTATTGTGACGTCGCGGTAAAGGTCAGAAACACATACCACGGTATCCACAGTATCGAAATCAATGTCTTTCAACCACGGACCGCTGAGCTCGAACATATGCAACCTCACCAGGAGTTTCTGCTCGGGTCGCACGCGCTGCGAGTAATAAACCGCGTTCGGTCCAGCCCATTCGCAAATAACGACATCGGCCCACTCAAGCAATGCTTCCGAGGTGGCGCCATCATGCGTGTGAAGGGTGCTCCATTTGTCAATCCGAAGCTCCAGATCTTCTCGTGCCGCCAGCGCGTCAATGAGCTCCCCTGCAAATTTGAGGTCATGTCCCGCCAGCACGACACGGGTCACGGTCTGAGAGCGGGCAGTGGTGGCGTAATTCGGCTCGGACCTTGCGAAGCTTTGCTCCAGGCGCTGAGCAGCCCGGGAGATGGAATACTCTCGAACCGCCTCACGGGCGGCTTTGCCCGCCGCCAGTAACTGCGAGCGGTCGGCCGAGACAGATTCAAGGACTTCAAGCAGATTATCCTCAACGAAGAGCGGATACTGTTCCCCGAAAATCTCCTCATGAGCTTTGGTCCGGTTGATAAGAGGCGGGACCCCCAGGGCTGCGTATTCCAAGAGTTTCGTGGACAACTCAAGGCTCTCATCGAGCGCAGCAGTTCTCCAGCTCAATCCGATGTGATGACCTGCAACCATCTCTAGGGCTTGTTCCCTGGCGTGCCCCCCTAGCCAGTTAACGCCAGCGGAGTCGGATGCGGCGGCCCGCATCGCTGGGGCCCATTTAGGATCTTTCGGATCGTCTTGAAACTTATCTCCAATCAACGTTAGCGACGTTTCGACTCCACGTTCCGCGAGCTTGGCTGGAACATCGCACATCTCAAGCGTTCGCCAGTCCCGTGCAAACTTCCCCGAGTAGACCAGACGCAACGGACCCGAACTATCAACCCTCGAGGTTTCCTTACCCCCCGCGAATAACGCGTCCGGTATCATAGGCGGCAGCAGCACGACTTTGCCTGAAGCCGCGGGAATCGCCGATTCGAGATACCCCCGCGACTGCTCCGTCTGCGCGAACACTCGTCGCGAGCTTCCCATCACGCGGGCAAGTTGGGCTCGGAGTTCATCACTCCAAGCTCCTTCCTTGTCGGGGATGTCAGTCATATAAGGCCACAGTCGGCCGTTCAGCTTCCCGCTATTGGCCAGATGTATGACGATGGATCTGCCTCGAGCGATTATTAGATCGAACGGGCTGGCCTCGTCGATTCCCACGAGTATCTGCGCTGCCAGTCGAGGATGGAGCGCCTGCTTGATGTCATGGGGACGACTAATGTCTTCGAAATGTTTGAGGACTGTAACCCCTGGGAGTTCCTCAATCTTCTTTGACAAGCGAGAGTTAGTGACCTGGGCCTTCAGCAGAACCGTAACCGAAGAATTCGTCATGCTTAGCGCTTCAGCCATGGAAGCCAGCCAGATTGCTGACCCATCGATGATGTTCAAATCGACGTCACCATAAAGCAAGATGCTGCGCTTTGCCCGGCTAGTCGATTCAACTCCTCGATACGCCTCGACAGTCAATTTATTTCCTCCATAGTTCGCGCGGCTGCAGCATATTTCTGCAACTTCCTTGTTAGTTCCGTTCCTTCAAGATCCGCCTCGCCGGCGTCGAATACTTCGGAGGGAAAGGTCCAACTGACCAGTTTTTCTATTTCTCGTGTACGCACATCTGGAGACCTGTGAGTCTGCAGGAAGTAGATGAGCGTTTGGGAGCGATCCGCCCATTTGAGTAACCACAGGATGTCCCTATACAGGGCCGCGCCTTGGGTGGATTCCGCTCCAGCCCACGGCCCGCTTCTCAGCGCCGCCTGGTCGATTATGACTACGTCTGGCTTACGCGCTGTAATCCACGCACGAAGAGTGGACGGCATCAACGGGTCAACCGTGAAGGAGTCGGCGAGCTGTGAACGCAGCGGATCGGACAGCACCCCGGCCACCCGGGTGTGCATCCTAGACCGCCCGTCACCCTCGAAGCCGTGAGCGCCATAGATGGCCTCGAGCAAGGCCCCGGAGACGTCGACCGAGTCGACTTGCGCCGCTGCCCGCCCCGTTATCACAGCCGGATCAAACGGCTGTGCACCGCTCGGGTCGGACGAAATTTTTTTTGGGTCTGCAAGCGAAGTGCGGCGTAGCTGAATCTCGTTTCGGACGAGAATATCCTTCGGCAGGGACTTCCACGCCGCGAATCCGAACCTTATCCCGACACACCTAGGCGGCGCTTCAAGAGCGAACGAGTATTGTCCCGACTTGTCAACGTCCAGATATACGAAGTCGCCGAGCTTGCCCCGATACAACGGTCTGGGTCCGGGAATGCTTTCACCATCGGGACTGATGAATTCGACTAGCATTATTGCGCTCTTCGCTCCGTACGCCCTCTGACGCGCTTCGAGGTAGATTGATACATCGAATGGACCCGGCGGAAGGCTATACGTGCCACTCCATTTCGGCTCAGCCAGCAAGCCTTGGAAAGACTGCGGCTCCAGGTCTTTCCGGAGGTATAGATTTTCGTCGATGCTCAATGTCGGGGACAGTCCTTCTCTATTAAGTGCTTTCTGCGGGGAGCTGCCCCGGATCGTATATCTCTCGATATTTTACGCGGGTTCCACACACGCGCGAACCACGGACGGCGACACGCGCCCCCCCCCCCCCCCCGTGACTTAAGCCTTCGGGGTGAGGATGCCCGCCGCACAGTAAGAAGTCGTACCTCGTAGTACGACTTGTCTACGACCATACTTATCCGTGGCGCCTGTCACTCGAACGACCTCAGTTGAGGACTAGACGTCCTTCCGTTTTCGTCTTCCACGCTGACCAGACATATTCTGGAGCGTGATGTTTTCTCCTAGTCGCCTGTCGACTTTACAACGGATGGTGCACGAGCAGCTTTCAACGGCTTCAACACCAGCCGCGCGTTCACGCGCCCAGCGGTTCTTAGATGAAGAGGTTATCGCCTCGCCCGGTTTTGGGGATTGCCCGTTTGATGCTGGGTCAGTTTGGGAGGGAACGGACAGTCGAGCCCGAGATCGATACCACCATGGTTTCTTGTTCTTCGGTGACTGGGTGAAGACTATCTTGGCCGACGACACCACCCAAGTGCGCGCCGCGAGAGCGGCGGTTGGAATCGTGGAAACATGGACGAAGCTTCATGGCGACCAGGCCCATGCATCGGACATGGCATATCATGATGAAACTACGGCCCAACGGTTACTCAGTTTAATTGCTATTCGGCCTGCCATCGCAGCCGTTCTGCCACGCGAGGATGCAGAGGTCTTGGCCCCGCTCATGTCCTCTACTGCAGCACTTCTCGCACGTCAGGAATTTCATGCTGGAAGTAACAATCACGGGATGTTCCAAGACCTAGCGCTTCTATACTGGTCAATCGTCGCCGATAATCCGCACTCGAATCATGCCGAATATTACTCATTGGCCATGTCGCGCCTCAGACGCTACTTTGAAGCAAGTTTCACCGCCGACGGTGTCCATGTGGAAAACGCTCCCACATATCATCTAATGGTGAGCCGGCAGGCAAAGAATGTAATGGACTTAGCCGTTGCCGCAGAGCACACCGATTCCGCCTTCTATAGCAATCTTATCCGCCGTGCTGAGCGTTATGCCACCCATGCACTCATGCCTAACGGCACCTACCCACCGATAAGCGACACCCAACAGAATGAGATCGCGAAGTCGGGAGCTAGAGGAGTTTTCCCGGGCCCGGAGTTTTTATATGCCACAACGCAGGGCCTTCGGGGCAAGCCACCGCAAGAAAAGACGCTAGTCCTCCCCGATTCGGGCTACGCCATCTACCGGAGTGCCTGGGGCGACCCGGATGCGACCTACGCGTTCTTCTCGGCGGCCTACAACGCCGATTACCACAAGCACTCCGATGACCTGAGCTTCTTCCTCCACAGCGGGGGAATCGACTTGCTGAGCGAGTCCGGGCCCTACAGCTACGACTACAAGGACCCGTTCTCCAAGTACGCCTACTCGCAGTTCGCCCATAACAGCCTAGTGGTGGACGGCACGAGCCTGCCGAGGACCGATGGACGCGCGGATCGAGTTTCCCTCCGTGCCGTTGAGGAGCGCGCTGACGGCTTCACTGTCGTGGGGACGAACGGGCGGTACGACGACGTCGTCCACGAGCGCACCGTGGAGGTGCGGGAGGCGAACGGAAAGCCCCTCTTCGATCTGACCGACGAGATCATTAGTACTAGTCAACATTCCTACCAGCTCTTGTGGAACCTGGGCACCGAGGTCTCGGTGGTGCTGCACGGCCAGGGGTTCGAACTGTTCCGCGACGGTTTGAAAGTTATGGACTTGATGGTCGATGCGGATGTTCCCGTCACGCTCGCCCTCCGCGAGGGAGTCGAAAAACCGCGCCCACTCGGTTGGCGGTTCCCAAAGTTCGGCCAGGCGGTTCCCGCCAAGGTTGTGACGGTCTCGTTCAATGGGCAGAACACACGGGTCCGGACCAAGATCCGGCTCAGTGACTTCAGCTATACCGAACGTCTCTCCCCTGCGGATCCCGCCTGGTCGCGCCACAGCGGTGAAGTGCCCGTGAATTACCTTTTCAGACCTGGAGCCAGTGCTCGGGGCAGGGAGCACCTGGCTGTGGTTTTCAGCGCCATCCACCAGCCGGGCGACTTCACGTACAACTACAAGGCAACAGTCGATGAAGTCGACATCAGCGCCCTCTACATCCTCGATGACTTCGGCGACCAAGGCGCCTACTACCATTCCGACCACCGCTCCGAGACGATCTACCGCTCGGTTCAGGCCCTGATCCTGGGCATTGCTAACAAGCACGGCATCGAAGCATCCAAGCTCGTCGCGGTCGGTTCATCCAAGGGAGGCACAGCCGCCCTAATCCATGGGATGACCCTGCCCTTCGGTCGCATCATTGTCGGTGCGCCGCAGACCCGCATCGGCACCTTCGTCGCCGGTCCGCATCCGAACATCCTGCAGTTCATGGCCGGCGGAACTTCGGAACAGGACATCGAACACCTCAACGGGATTGTCCAGCGGGCCGCGCTCACCGCCGGCAGTATCCCGCGCACTTCCATTTTGGTAGGAGCGAATGACCACCACCTGCGGGGTCATGTTGAACCCCTACTGGACGATATGGCGTCAAAAGGCCTTCCACGGCCGGCGGTGACAGTTCTCCCTGACCTCTCCCACGCCGATATTGGATCGGTTTTCCGGTTTTTCCTCGCAGCCAACCTCGAGCAGTTCGTCAGTGGAAAGGGTGAGGAAGCGCTGCCCTACATTATCAGTCCGGGCAAAAGCCCGGGCAGTGTGCGGCTCAAGGTATACGCACCCGCTGGCACCCGTCTCGCGTACCGCCTTTACCTCGACGCGGAAGTCGTTGCCAAGCGCGGTTATGCCGACCGCCAGGTGGTGGTCTTCGAAGACCTCGCGCCCGGCAGGTACCGCATCCGAGTGTACCTTCAGGCACCCGACGGAACCGAGCCGACCGCCTTCACGACCCGCTGGGTCGGTTTACGGAAGGTCTGACGGCAGGTTTCGCCGCCCGGTGATGACCCCGGTAAGCTGCGCCAACACATGCTTGCTGTCGAAGCGCTCCCTTGCATAGCGGCGGGCTTGTTCTCCGGCGTCGGCCCACAACTCAGGAGAGGACGTCACCTCGAGCACGCGCGCAGTGAGGCTTGAAGTATCGGCATGCAGCCACTCCCCCGGGTAGATCCGGTCTGCTCCTGCCCAGGCCAGGGAGGCCGGCCACGCGCCGGACGCGGCCCCGTCCGCCAGGGTGAGATGGAATGACTCGAAATCGCTCACGGACAGCACGGTTCCGATCTTGCTGTACCACGAGGGCATGTCGCTGCCCTGTGGATCGAAGATGACTGCGCCCGCCAGCAGGGGGTCCTCCTCGATCCGGCGGTACTGTGCATTGAAGTACGCAAGCTCGTCCTCCCGCTGGGCCATCCAGGGGTACTCCTCGGGCTGTTTTCCCTTGATGAACAACAAGAAGCGGTCGTCGTTCGAGCGCAGGTCGCGTAGGACGTCCAGTGCCAGATCGATCCGCTTCCGCTGCGGGACCATGCCGACGAAGCCCAGGTTCCACCGGGCGTCGGCCGACTTCCGCCGGTACAGCCCGTCCACATCCACGTAGTTCGGGATCACGAGAGACTTCTCCCGCGGCACCCCGAAGTCCCGTTGTGCGATGTCAGCGATGTGCTGCCCCACGAAGATGAACTGGTCGACCGCCTCCAGATCGAGTTGGTTCAGGTACGGGGTGTGAATCTCCTGCAGGTGCACCCTGCACACCAGTCTCTGCCCGGGGAGTTTATTCCGGGAGAACCAGACGGCATTGCCAAGTGTCCATTCACAAAAGACGACGTCGGCCTCGTTCAGCTTCCGGAGGCTTTCCTCCTCATCGTGCTGGGAGTGTCCCTTCCACTGGTCAAGCAGGACCCGGTGCCCGCTCCCCTCGAGTTCCTCCACGATTCCCGTTGCGAACTTCAGGTCGTGACCGGCCACCAAAATGCTCAGCGGCTCCAACACCGCGGCCGAAGTGGCCCATTGCCGGTGCACGCTGTGGGATTGGATTTCCCGCTGCAGCACAACGCGGGGCGCGGCAGGTAAAGCGTTGAGGTCGATGAGGTCCGGGGACAGGGAGGTGTCCCCGCCGTCGTCCAGATAAGCCAGCCCCCTTCCCGGGACCTCGATTGCCTCCCTAGAGTAGCCCGCTGCGCTCCAGCGGCTGTACTTGCGCGAATGCAGTAGATCCTCATAGTACGTGCGATCGATGACGCCCTCCGGGAGGTGGCCCAGGAGTGATATACCGGCCGGGGGGAGGTGCTCCACCTTGTCAGGAGTGAAGGCTTCGATCCGAAAGCCCGCATGCCCAACTCCAGCTTCTCGGACGGTGCCGATGCCCCTTTCAACGAGCACCACCGAGGGCCGCTCGCTTTGGTCGGTGATCCGCCTGAGGATTGCAGGGGTCAGCTCGGGGACCACGAGGGCGTACTTTTCGAGCCGAGGCGCCTGAAGGCTGAGCCCCGCTGCGCGCAGCACATAGGCAAGGCGGTGGGCCGCGGTGTGGGAGCGGAGCACTGCCCGCGTCGCCACCCAGGCGTCGGCGATCCTCGCGGCCTCGTTGGTCATCCAGTAGTCGACCAGCACTCGAGCGCCCCGTGGGTCGGCAACAACGGGGATTGCGCCGTCGAAAAGCTGCTCGACTCCCCGGCCTGGTCCGCTCACGACGGCGTTTCCGCTTGCGGCGATCTCGAATACGCGCCGGGAAAACATCGTCCCTGAATTCTCGACCGAGTTCACATTAACGTGTACCGGATGCGCCTTGTATGCCTCAATCATTTCCGGGTAGGTGAGCCCGCCCTCTACATAGCGGGCCAAGCCGGCGGGGAACCGGTACGGACTGTCCGGGTTGGCATGCTGCCGGTCGTAAATCGTGAGACCGGACGGCAAGGCCGCTGTCAAGAGCCGGTTGAGCTCGTCCGAGCGCTTCTTGTAACGATCGCCATAGTAGGAGCCGGCGTAGCACACGGTATGGGTGTATTCACGGTCCCTGGCGAGAGGGTTATGGAGAACTGGTTGGGCGTAGAAGGGCAGCGAGGCGACGGACTTGAGGAACGGTCCCGCCGATTTGAGGTAGGCCGGGATGGACCCGTCGTCGCTTGTGAAAACATGGTCGAACTCCTGAGCAGTACGCAGGAACCGGTTAGTGTGCACCGGGTCTTCCTTGTTCCAGAAGATGGTGGGTATCGAAAGCTTACGGCAGTGGCTCACGAGCGCTGAAAGGTCGGCAAACGACTCGTCATCGTAGTAACCGACTTTGCCCTTCCAGAGGCCGTTGTTGCCCTCCCACGCCGATTCGACGAAGAGGGCGTCAATGGGCGTTGACTCGAGTTGTTCCTTCCACTGGGCCGGCTCCAACGCCAGCAGATTGATGTCGGGGACGAGCCCTGTGCGTGTAAATTCATCAGCGATAACCCCAAGGGTCAAGTGCTTCAGCTCGGCACCATCAACGAGTGGATCAATCCGGACTTGGGTGACCGAGGCAAAGGCAGACGAGCCGACCTTGTCCCAAGTGCGTTCCCGCAGCGCCCAAAGGCGGGCTCGACGTCCCAGGACGCGACGCTGATCGGGATCATTGGCCAGTTCTTCGAGGACATCGGCAAGCTGCTCCGGGTTGCCGGCCTCAAAGAGCCGGGCACGCTCGCCGTCGGTCCCCGCAAGGTCACGAAGAGGCGGGAGGTCCGAGAGCACCACGGCCTTGGCCGCGGCCATGGCTTCGAGGGGTTTGAGCGGCGGAACCATCTCGGTGACCGGCAGCGGGAGACGGGGACACGGCATGATGTCGAAAACACTGACGTAGCGCGGGACATCGGCGGCCGGCACCCGGCCGGTGAACACCACCGCATCGGCGATGCCAAGCCGGTCTGCTGTGGCCTTGAGCTGAGGCAGCGCCGGGCCGTCGCCCACGATGACAGTGCTCGTTCTAGTTCCACGGTCCTGCAGCAGACGGACAGCCGAAAGCAATGTTTCGAGCCCCTCGTACTCCACGAGGCTTCCTGCGTAACCGATAACGGTCCGCCCGGGGGCGAGGCCCAGCTCGGCGAGGGTGGTCGCGTGCGGCGGCATTTCAGTGAATTCATCAGTGTCCACCGCATTCGGCAGAATCGTAATCAACTCGGGCCGCACACCGCGCCGTACTAACTCCTCCTTGACCTGCCGGGTAATCGCCAACACTGCGTCGGCTTCGGATGCCACCAAGGTCTCTAGCGTCTTCGCCAGCTTGAATCGCTCGGAATGTTCCCACCGTGGCTTGGTTGATGACTCAGTGATCTCCCAAAGCCCACGTACTTCGTAGGTGAACGGCAGGCCCAGACGGCGAGCAGCGATAAGCGCCGGCAGCGCCGTCACATGGTTGGAGGCAGCGTGGATCCTCTCAACGCGGTTCCGGGTGGCGAGCTGAACATACTGGTCAGCGGCTTCCTGAACGTATTGGTCGAGACGGCTCTGGGTCCAGGTTGGTCCAGCAGTAAAAAAGTGGGGAACTCCGTCCAGAGTTTCTTCATAGCTGCGGGGCGAGGACGGAGGCTTGTCCGTCTTGACATCCCACGGGTATCCCGGTCGTGCGGCAACGACAAGATTCGCGCCAGCGTTTTTCAATCCCCCGATGAGTCCTGCGGTTCTTGTGGAGTATCCATTGGAGTTGTATGGGGACACGCTGTGGGCGCAGTACATGAGGCGTCCACGTTCCGTCTGGTATCCGGCGTTCGGCTGTCGGGGAGGCAACAGGACCGGCCGTGCAAGGAGGGCGGATTGTCCCTTTACAGCGTCTAGAAGCTGAATTTCCTTCGGAGCGAGCTCAACTAGGACACCGGAATGGTCAGCGATGAGCGATGCCGGCGCCAAGACCTCTCCAAGCACGAAGTAACAGTGCGAAATTAGGGCAAGGACGTTCGCTTTGGAGGGGTCCGCCTTCACCAACGCCAGCAAGTCCTGCCGGCGTTCGTCGGCCCCCTTCTTCCTCGCTTGGGCCCCCACGCCTGACTGGGCAATATGGGGAAGGAGCGCCCGCTGACCTCCGACGGGGTGCCCAAGCTCGGTTCCCGGACGCAAGGACCTGAAGTATTCCGACAGCGCTCCCCGCGCTTCGGCCGCGGTCCTGGCCGGAGCGGTTGCTGCCGTTCCGATCCGGTAACGCCACGAGCCCCGCAGGGCTGCAAGCATCCTTTTGAGGGAATCCCTCTCCCGGCGTAGGTCATCGGCCTCCCGCCGCAGGCGCTCCGCCCGGGATCGGCTTGCGGAAAACTCCTTGGAAATTGCCGCCAGCTTCGACTCGGCCGTTCTTTCCTTTTTCGCCAGTGTGTCGAACTCTTGAATGAACCTGTCGATATCGGCGGCAAACTGGGCACGGCGAGCCATATCCACCGGTGGTACTTCGCGCCGCTCGTCTTCGTATTTCAAGGTCATTCCTTCAACTGATCGTACGGGCCTTTGATGCAGGGTTGTTCTTCAGCGCCAAATGCCGCGGGTATCGATGACGATCTTGCCATCGAGCAGTGACCGGTCGAGCTCCCTGAAGTCGTCGTGGTCCACCAGGAGCAGCACGACGTCCGCCGACTTGATGGCCAGTTCGATTTCGGTCAGTTCAACGTTGCGCAGATTCAGCAGGGACCCCGGGAGCTCCGCCACGTGGGGTTCTGCCACAAGGATGCGGCTGCCGTGGAGTGCGGTGCCGAGCTCCTTGACGATGCCAACGGAGGGGGATTCGCGCAGGTCGTCAATGTTCGCCTTGAATGCCAGCCCGAGGGCGGCGACAGTGGCACCGGTGCCGGCCTGTTCCAAGGCATCGCGTACCCGGCTCACCACCCAGCCCGGCTTCGCGTCGTTCGTCATGCGTGCCTGCCGAATGAGCTGGGATTCCTCCGGCGCCGCGGAAACGATGAACCACGGGTCGACCGCGATGCAGTGGCCGCCAACGCCCGGACCGGGCTGGAGGATGTTGACGCGCGGGTGATGGTTGGCAAGCTCAATGAGCTCCCATACGTCGATACCGACCTTCTCGCTGATGACCGAGAGTTCGTTGGCGAATGCGATGTTGACGTCCCGGTAGGAGTTCTCCACCAGCTTCGCCATTTCGGCAGTCGCTGCGTCGGTAAGGTGGATCTCGCCCTGGCAGAACACGTTGTACAGCTTGCGCGCCATCTCCGCTGCCTCGGGGGTGATACCCCCAATGATGCGGTCATTGGTGACGAGTTCGATCATGACGCGGCCCGGGAGCACCCGCTCGGGGCAGTGCGCCACATGCAGCACGGGCTTGCCGCCGTCACCGGTAAGGCTGAGGTCCGGCCGAAGCGCGATGAGAAATTCGGCGAGGTGACGGGTGGTTCCCGGAGGCGAGGTGGATTCAAGGATGATCAGTTCGCCGCCGACAAGCTGCGGGGCAATACCTGTGGCGGCGGCCTCGATGTAACTAAGGTCCGCCGTCTTATCCTCGTTGAAGGGCGTGGGCACCGCGAGAATATAGGCCTGGGCCGACGGCGTGCGGGTCGCCGCCCGGAGGTTCCCCTGGCTGACGGCGCCGGCAACGTGGATGTTCAGGTCCGGCTCGACGAAGGGGACCTCGCCGCGGTTGATCGCGTCGACGTTGTCCTGCTTGATGTCTACGCCGACCACATCCAGACCATTGGTGGCCAGAATTGCGGCAGTGGGCAAACCGATGTAGCCCAGCCCGATGACTGCTACTTTTTCAATCGTGTTCACGAAAATCCTTTAGATTGATACATGGTTGTTTGGCGGCCCGAAAAACTGGATCTCACCGGTCGACAAAAGGGATTGGTCCGTCGCCTGCCAGGTGTGACCGGCGCCGTTTCTTTGTTGGTAGTAATTGAATCTATCCGCGGAGTAGAGCCGTCCCGACGCGGCCGTGACGGCGCGTAGGAACGCCGTATCCTCTCCCTTGGTGAGCGACTCAAACGGGAACTCACGGAAGGTGCTCAATGCGGCCATAAGTGTTGGCCCCATAAGCATATTGGTGAAGCGGTGTTCCCGATGGGCGAACCGAAGAAGTGTCGCGTTGTAGTTACGGAGGTACATGTAATGTGCCTGTTTTCCGACTACCTCGGCGCGGGAAAAGCTCAGGGAATTCACCTGATCCAGCAGATAGTTCTCACCGTAGAAGTCATCGTCGTCCATTTTCGTCGCCACGGTGCCGGATGCGGCCCCGACACAGGCGTTCAAACAGTCCCCGAGACTCTTCTCCGTGCCCGCGCGGAGGACTGTGACGGACTCGAGGGGGTACTTATCCCGGAGCTCGGCGAGCGCTGACTTTTCGGCGGTGAAACCATGCGTCAGGAGGATTAGTTCGGGTGTGACGCCCCGCTGGCTGGAGACCGTCCTGAAGACATGCTCGAGTTGGTTCGGCCGGTTGGTCGATAGAAGGACGGACAGGGACGGAAGTGCGACCGGGTCCGCACGCTCGGGCACGGCAGCCAGAAGCACCTGCTCGGCCCGGTGCGCATAGGTGTGCTCGGCCCAGATCCGCCGCTGGGCCCTGTGGGCCTGTCGTTCCGCCAGCATGGAGTGCTCCACCAGGGAGCGGACGGTGTCCCGGGCCTGCTCCCGGCTGGCCGCAACCGCCACCTCGTCCGGCGGGAAGAGGTCTTCCAATGCCCTGCTCGGCGTGGACACCACCGGGGTCCCCGAGGCCGAAATCTCGAATATCCGCCGCGCGCACATGCTCGGAGAATCGACAACGGAATTGACGTTCAGGAAGACTTTGTACGCCTTGTAGGCGGTCAGCATCTGGCGGTAGGACAGGGAACCGACCACGCGCTCGGCCAGCGGAGACGGGAACTGGTACTCGGGGTTCCCCTGAAGCTGCCGGGAGAACACCTCGAGTCCGAGTTCCATGCCCGCCGACGCGTCTCCCGCTCCCCCAAGCAGCAACTCCATCTGCGCCCGGCGCTCCGGGTACTTGTGTGCGAAGTACATCCCAGCAAACGCGACATCGCGTCGGTGCCACCCCCGTGTCGGACGCACCGGACTATGGAGAACCGGCTGTGCTGCGAAGGACAAAGAGGATACCCGGTCGTGTCCCAGATCCCGCCGGTAGCTTTCGATCATGTTCGAGTCGCTCGTGAAGACGTGGTCGAAAAGGCGCGCAGCGGGAAGGAAATCGTCGTAATGCGGTGGATCTTCCTTGTTCCAGAACACGGTTGGGATGCCCTGTTCCCTGCACCAACGTAGCAATTCGACGAAATCCGGCTTCGGCCCGGAAGTCCCGGTGAGCTGGTACTTCCAGTCGCCTCCGTTGCCGGCCCACGCGGATTCGACAAAGAGGAGGTCGATACCCTGATCACGCAGCTGCTCCTTCCACGAGCTGCGCCGAAGCGGCATAGTGTTCCACTCATACTGGAATCCAAGCGCCGAGAACTCATCGAGAATTACTCCGACGGTGACGTCGGAGCGGCGGGCCGGAACCGCGGGAAGTTCGGCGTCGGCGAATAGGAGACGCCTACGGTGCCCGCGCCCGGTCCAGCCACCTTCCGCCCCTCGTGCGTTCTCGAGCCGGACCACGCCGCGCTCCGCATTCGTGCGGATGCGGTAGGTGCGCAACTGCGCGCGGCCACCGTGTCGCAGATGCCAAAGCTGGGTGCGGAGTTTCTGCAGGCGCGCGGCGCCGCCTGGTAGCCTCACGCCGAGCTCCGTCGACCTGATTCCCGGGCCAGCACGGCGGGGACCTTCAGGTTGTTGATCATGCGCCGTCGGGTCTTCAGTGCCAGTACCCTGTCGCCGGCCGACAAGTACTTCGTGAAGGTGCGGTACCACTTGATGACCTCGACCGGGTCACCGTCCATGATGATCTCGCCGTCGTCCAGCCACAGCACCCGGCTGCACATCTCCCGGATGGTGTCGAGGCTGTGGCTCACAAGGAAGACGCAACCGGCCTTCTCCCGCAGCTCGTCCATCTTGGCCTTAGTGCGGTCCTTGAACTGGTCATCTCCGGTATTGAGCGCCTCATCGATCAACAGGATTTCGGTATCCACAGCAGTGGCGATGGCGAACTGCAGCCTCGCCGCCATCCCGGACGAGTAGGTCCGCATGGGAAGGCCGATGGACTCCGCCAACCCGGACACCGAAACGATGTCCTCATATTTGCGGTCGATCTCCGCCCGAGTCATCCCCATCGCCAGGCAACCGAGGACGATGTTCTCATGGCCCGAAAGGTCCGGAACCAGTGCGGCACTGACCCCGAGGAGGGTCGGCCTCGACGACGCGTAGACGGCACCGGCCGTCGGCGGCACGCGCCCGTTGATCAGCTTCATGAGGGTGCTCTTGCCCGACCCGTTACGGCCAATGATCCCGACGGATTCACCCCGGTTGACGACAAGCGAAATGTCTTTCAACGCGATCACGGACACATTGCGCTGCCGCCCGAGTAAGCGGCGCAGGCCACGGGGCTTCCGCGGCGACGCCGAATCCTGCGCCGTCGTTGGCACCTGGTAGGTCATGCTCACGCCATCGAGGACGACGGCGGGCTGTCCTTCAACAAACTCCACCTCACTCGTCACGGCCGTAGCTCTCCTCCCCTTGCCAGAAGTAAACGAGCCCCACAGCCAAAACCCCGAGCGCCCAGGCGGTCAGAACCGCCCACGACTGCCATTGAGGGAACTGATTGTCGAGGACCGCCGTCCTCACAATGGTCAGGAGCTGATACAAGGGGTTGATTTCGATCAGTCCCTTCAACAGCGGGAAGGCACCGAACAGGGTGATCGGGAAAATAACGCACGAGCCGTACATCCAGAACCGGATGGCGAAACTCAGGATATTTCCTACGTCGCTGACCCGCGCGACGACCCGCGCGAGGATCAGGCCCACTCCGAGATTGAACAGGGTCTGCAGGAGCAACGCGGGAAGGACCAGCAGCCAGAGCAGGCTGACCGGTTCGGTGGGAGGGAACAGCAGAATCAGCAGGAGCAGAGAGATGACGACAGGCACACTCGCCAGGAGCTCGCGCAGATTGACCGCGAAGAGCAACGCGGCGCGCGGGAAGTTGAACGCCTGAATCACCTTGAGGTTCGTCCGGATGGCCCGCGCACCGGCGGAGATCGATCGGCTGCTCATCTGGAATAGGAAGACACCAATCAGAAGAAACCCAAGGAAGTTCTCCATTCCACGGCTGACATGCAGGAGCACTCCGAAGATCAGGTAGAAGGTGATGCCGTTGAGGACCGGGTTGAGGATCAACCAAACGTTGCCAAGCCGGTCGCGGCTGTTGCTCGTCTGAACGCTCGCTCGGGCATTGAAGTAGATGAAGTGGCGGTAGTCCCACAGAGCGACAAGGTAGTCCAGGAAGACCGGCTTTGCCCCTACCCTCGTCAGCCCCCGTAGGTCCACCGATGTCGGCACGGTTGTCGCTCCTGCGGTTGTGTTCTTGGGGCGTTCGATGTTCATTCCCCCGCCCCCACGGCTGCATAGGCTTTCTGGTACGCCGCCGCGTTGCCGGCCCAGGTGCGCTGCTCCAGCACCGTACGTCGACCTTCACGGCCCATCCGCACGGCGGACTGATCGACTGAGCCGCCTGCAAGGAGCCCGCTGATGGCTGCGGCCAACGCGTCCGGGTTTGAAGGCTCCACGAGGATCCCGGTGGTGCCGACGGTGACAATCTCACGCAGCGCCGGCAGGTCGCTCGCGATGACGGGACGCGCGCAGGCCATCGCTTCAACCGGCTTCAGCGGGGTTACAGATCGGGTCACGTCGAAGTCCCGCCGCGGAACTGCGAAGATATCGAGGGCCAGATGATGCAGCCGGGCCCGGGCGCGCGGCACACGCCCGGTGAATAGAACCTTGCCTGAGATGCCCAGTTCCACCGCGAGCGATTCGAGCGCAGGCCGCGCCACGCCGTCTCCGACGATGAGGCACCGAAGTTGTGGATGGGTCGGCTCGAGCAGCGCAACGGCTCGTAGGAGGTGATCGAGGCCCTCGTACTCCACGAGGCTGCTGACCGTACCAACGAAGACGCCGTCCTCGGGAAGGCCCAGCTGGCGGCGCGCTTCAGTCGATGCGACTGGTTCGGCGAGGTACTCCTCGCCCACCGCGTTCGGGCCGAGCAGGATCCGGTCCTCCGGCACGCCGGCGCGCATAATTTCTTGTTTCATGGCCTCACCCAGTGTCACCACGAGGCTGGCATTGCGCATCACCTGTGCTTCACGATCAGTGAAAAGCTTATAGCGCTCACTCGACTTCGCCCGTTCATGGCGCGACGACGCCCACGTGTCGGCCAACTGGCCGCGCACTTCGTACACCCAGGGGATGCCGAGTGCACCCGCCACCTCTCCGGTAACCAGGCCGTTCACGAAGTGCGTCGTAGTGTGGAGAACCGACGGCCGGAGCTTCAGGGCAAGTGCCAGAAGGTCCTCGGCCTGCTGTTGCAGGCGGCCATCGAAGCCGGGAGCCAGCCGGGCAGGCAGCAGCCGGTGGTAGGTCACGCCGTCAACGACGTCGACGTCGTCAGCCAGGATTTTGCCTACCTGTACCGGGTAACCCACGCGGGTCACGGCATGTACGTCCCACCCCTGCTCCTGCTGGGCCTTCAGGATGGAATGCGACCGCTGGGCATACCCGCTGTGGGTGTGGGGCAGTGAGTTCGTCAGGACGTGGAGAACGGTCTTCCTGCGGGGAACGTAGCCGGTAGCCGGGTCGACCGCAGGGTTCCACCCGCGGAACACCTGCAGTTCAGCGGAGAGCCTGGCGGCATACCGACCGTCGCCTGCTTCCTGGAGGATGCGGACGGCTCCGCTCATGTCACCGTCGTACCAGGCCCGCCGAGCCAGCGTGCCGGCGGTCCTTCCTTCGGCGGTCCTACCTCGCTCGCTCTCCAGGAGCCCATCTGCCGCCTCGGGGTTCCCCGTGGCGAGGGCGATCTCGGCCATCCAGCGGGCCTGCGCTCCCCCGGGGCGATTCTCCTGTGCCGCATCGAGCAGGTCCGTCACTTGCGTGGTGTTTCCAAGAAGGTGCGCAGCCAGGATTGGCAGGACACCCGGGCCCCTCACTGGAAGCCGGGCGGCCGCGCGGGCGATGCGCCGGACCATGCTGTACGGCATGCGCCGGCCCACCTGAAGCAGAAGGAGGACAGGGTCATCCCCCAGATGTGTCGCAACAGTTGAGGCGGCGAGCCGGGTGTTGCGAAGGATGCCGGACGCACTCACCGGGCGGGACCGCCGACTACCTGCTCGAGAAGCTCGATATACGCCGCTCCAAGCGCCTCGACGTTCGCGTTGTTTTCGACCCACTCGCGGCCGTGCTGCCCGATCCGCAGCTGGTCCCGATCATCCGCAAGACGGTTCCACAGTTCGGCAATCTCGGCAGGGTCGGCCCGCACAATGTGTCCGGCACGGGCTTCCTCAAGGATGTTCCGCGCCTCACCGCGCACGATGCCGGTTACGTGCCGTCCAACGGAAAGCACTTCGTAGGTTTTCGAGGGGATCGTCGTCTCGAAGGACTTCCAGTCATCGCGAAGGGAGACGATGCAGCTATCGGAGCGCTCGTAAAAATCGAGGATGGGCGAACCATGGACCGAGGCATGGAACTCGACCGGCGCGTTCAGTTCCTTTGCGAGGTCCATCAGTTTCCTGCGCTCCACGCCATGCCCCACCATGGTGAGGCGCATCCGGTCGCCGACCAGGGCCGCCGCACGGATGACGACGTCGAGGCGCTGGCTCTCGCCGTGGTTGCCGAGGTAGAGGACTTCCAGCCGGTCCTGCTTCGCCGGCGGGGCCGCAAGGTGGCGCAGGGTGGAAATATCGACGCCGTTGGTGACTGTCGCAACGTTCTTTAAGCCGCGGTCGCGCAGCGTCTGGGCGAAACCACGCGTGACGGTCACCACCAGGTCCGCGCGGGCCTGGATGGCCATAATCGCGGTTTCCACCAGGCTCTTGGCACTTCCCTCAACGATGCGGGCGTCCCTGGCGAGGTCTGGCCAGGCGTCCCGCATGTCGACCACGAGCGGCCGCTTGAGGAGCCTTGCAACCACGTACCCGGTGCCGAGGATGGGCAGGCTCGGAACCGTGACAATGACGACGTCGGGCTTGGCAGACATCAGGGCCGCCGGAACACTGCAGGCCGCTGAAAAAAGGTGGCTGGCGAGCCGCCCCTTGCGTGTGGTTCGGTGCCACAGGAACGGGACCCGGCGGATTCTTTCCCCGAATTCCCCGGACGATACGACGAAGGGCCGTCCCGCGGCCCGCTTGGGCAGGATCCGCCGCCCGTAGGGCGCGTGGGCGATGGGCGTGACGACGTCGACGGCCCACCCTTCCAAGCGGAACGAGCGGATGAGCTGGGTCCACCGCCGTTGAGGCGGACTGTGCTCCGGCGCATAGGAATGCGTCAGCAATAGGACACGCACAAATGACCCCCAGCCATCTTCTTTGGCACGAACAACCTACACAGCCTACAGCGCTCGGCCGGTCAATCAGTGCGCCGCTGAGGCGAGCCGCTGGAGCGCAGTCTGGCGTAGTACGCAATACCGAGCCCGATCAGCAGAAGGATCACCAAAACTCTGGTCACCGGGTGGGTACCAATGGATTGCTGCGTTGACACCGGCTCGCTCGCGCTGACCGCCTCGGGCGCGTTGGTGGGCGCCGACGTCGTCGGTCCGGCCGTGGGTGACGCTGACTGCGACGGGCTCGCCGAGGGTGTCGCCGACGGAGCCGCGCTCGGCTCCTCTGAGGGATCGTCGGTGGGAAGATCGGTGACGGCACCGGTCAGGGGATCCCACCGGAAGTTGGTGTACTCGAAAGAGCCCGGCAGCACGAGGACAGTCGTGCCGGGTTCGATGAGGTAGCCAGTGGGAGGGTGGATGAGCCACCCGGTAGCAGGGTCGATGGCGAAACCGGTCACCGGATCGATGCCGGGTGCCTGCTCCACCGGCGCTGCGGGTTCCGCCGGCGGTGGAGGCGCAGGGGCGGGTGCGGGAGCGGGAGCCGGTGCGGGTGGGGGTGCAGGCGCCGGCTCAGTGGGGGCCGGCGCGGGCGGTGCCGGAGTCGGTGCCGGGGTTCCCGGCGCGGGCTGCCAGGGAAAGCCGGGCCCAATGAGCGGACTTTTGGGAATTTCCGCGGCCCGGGCAGGTTCATGCGGAAGGGACGGCCCCAGCCCAAGGAGTGCGACGATAGCGGCCGCCGCAAGCCGCTTTTCCGGAGATCCCACGGCTACTCCGGCGAACCGGAGAAGAGCGGGAGGGATTCAAGGGAATCCTTGTCCAGTGCTTCGACAACCTGGGCGATGCCGGCTTCATCCTTGACTACGATTGACTGCCCATCGGCCGAGGTTCCAACGCCGAGAGTCGGGAGGGTTGCGAACTGCACGTCTCCCGAACGGACGTTGCGAAGTGATACGGCAAGGCCGCCGACGGCCGCCGCATCCAGATTCTCGTCAACGCTCACGTACGGCGAAATCTTGGAGACGACGTTGGCGACTTTGCCGGGATCGGTCAGCGTGTCGGCGCTGAGGACCTTGGAAAGTACTGCCTTCACGAAGAGCTGTTGATTCTTGACACGCTGGTAATCACCGTCGGAGAAGGCATACCGTTCGCGGACGAACTTGAGCGCCGATTCGCCCTGCAGTCTGACCGGTCCCTGCGCGAAGTATTCACCGTTGGCACCGCTGGACTGGAACGCTGAAGAATTGTTGACCTCGACGCCGCCGAGGGCGTCGGTCAGTCCCTTGAACCCCTCAAAGTCGATAATGGCGACGTGGTCCACTGGAGCCTCGAAAAGGGTCTCGACAGTTTGAACGACCAGTGGGATCCCGCCCAGTGCAATTGCCGAGTTGATCTTGCTCTCGCCATGTCCTGGTATCTCAGTCCACGTGTCGCGCAGGATCGACGTGACGAAGATTGCATCCCGGTCGGCGGGAATATGCATCAGCATCATCGTGTCCGAGCGGCTGTCGGCGCCGGCTTCGCCCGGTGCATCAGTATGGGCGCGGGAATCGCTGCCAAGGAGCAGAATATTGAGCGATCCTTCGGCCGTGGGTTCAAGCGCAGGGCGATCACCGCTGGGAAAGGCCGTCTCAATGGTCGTGGTCTTCGAGTTGAAGGTATTTGCAAGATTGAAGACATACGCGCCAGCAACGATCGCAGCGACCGCTACGAACGTGATCATCACCAGAAGGGTGACCCGGACGGGGTGCTTCTTGTCCGGCCGAACCCTCGAAATAACTGGCTCGTTCCCATAGTTGTACTCGGACACCGCACATCCCCTCATCCTCAAGACCAGCCCTCATGCTACCGGGTAGACATGTGAACGAGGTGACAGGTGAGGCACGGGCCACAACACTTGAGGCCCAGATTGATGTCTTTTCCTTGCCTGCGGTCACAGTCCTAGGAGCCGCCGTGCCGGCTCAGCGGAAGTCTCAGGACCCCGCCCGGCGCCGTCGCACTCCGAGGACGATCGTTGCGATTGCCGCAAGAAGCACCAGCGCCCCGACCGCCCACACCAGGGGTGCGGGCGATGAGGCAAGCTCCGCCTCTACGGCCTCAGCTGATGCCGAGGGCGTCGGCCTGCTCGTCGGTGTTTCCGCCGGTGTCGGCGAGGTCGACGGCGCGGGCGCCTCAGCCGCCGGGGCGGAAGCAGAAGGCGTGGCCGGGGCGGGGCTCGCGGACGCGGTCGACGTCGGCGTCGGGGATGCTGACGGCGTCGGCGTCGGTTCCGGCGAAACGGGGGCTTGATTACCGACCTCGGATACCTTGCCGGTGGTCTTGTCGTACACGAGATTCGTGTAGATGAGCGATCCCGGAAGCAGCAGATAACCGGAGGTCGGTTCAATCAAGTAGCCGGTGGGCGGATGGATCAGGTAGCCCGTGTAGCTGTCGATGGCGAAACCGGTGGCCGGGTCGATCATTGGCGATGGATTCGGTGCGGGAACCGGAGGGGCAGGCTCATGAAACTGACCGTCGGGCGGTGACTGCTGCTGGGAGGTGGCCAGGGCGGGGGTGCTCCCCAAGCCTGCCACCAGTCCGAGTGCGAGGGCTGCTGTCGCTGAACGGCGCATAACTGTTTTTGAGACCATCTGACTTTCCTGATTGCTTGGACGGGCCCGCCGCTGCCGTGCCGGAACCGGTGGCGCCGTCCGTCCCTGAACGAATCCTACTGCCCGCCGGTCCCCCGCCCGGGCCGCCGTGCCGCGTGTCGGCGAAGGAGCTATTAGGGTTGAACCATGCCTTCTCTTACCCGGTTCCTGCGCAGTGCGGTGCCGCTTGCGGCGGTGCTCGCAGGAACGGCCGCCTGTGCGCCCGTCGTTGATGTCGATCCTGCCGCCGACGCCCAAAACCCTGCGTGCGCGGAGGTGATGGTCGCGCTTCCGCCGGAGGTGGCCGAGCACTCGCAGCGGGAAACCAATAGCCAGGCAACCTCCGCTTGGGGCGACCCGTCAAAGGTGGTCCTCCGCTGCGGCGTCGAAGTTCCCGGACCCACCACCGATGCGTGCGTCTCGGTCAACGACATCGACTGGGTGCTCAGTGAGGGCGACACCGCATGGACAGCGACCACATACGGGCGAGAACCTGCCGTCGAGGTGCTTTTCGATCCCGAGCAGGTCGCCTCAAGCACCGTCCTGGTACAACTCGGAGACCCCGTGTCGAAGATTGACCAGACGCGGAAGTGCATCAGCATTTCCGACCAACTCGACCTGCCGGCTGACGGCTGAGGATGACGGGGTGGCAATGAAGGCCGAACAGCTCACCGAGCCCTGCACTTACCACGGTGAAGGGCCCTACTGGGACGCCCGAAGCCGGTCGCTGTTATTCGTCGACATGTTGGAAGGAGACGTGCTCGTGCGGAGCGCCGACGGCTCCCTAACGCGCCATTCGGTCGACGCGAAGGTGGCGGCGGCGATCCGTGGGCGGCGGTCCGGCGGATATGTCCTCGGCGTGGAGAAGGGGTTTGCCTTCGCCGACCGGGATTTCACCGAGATCACTCCGGGCCCGGTCGCGTTTGATGACCCGGCACTTCGAATGAACGAAGGCGGCTGCGACCCCCGCGGGCGCTTCCTCTGCGGCTCAATGGCCTGGGAGGGCGATTTCGGGGCCGGAACCTTGTTCAGCCTTGATACAAATCACTCGGTTTCGACGGTGCTGCGCGGGGTCACCACCTCAAACGGACTGCACTGGAATTTAGCGGGCGACACCGCCTTCTATTCTGATACCCCAACCCAGCGCATCGACGCGCTGGATTATGACCTTGAATTGGGCCGGATCACTGGCCGGCGCACCTTCGCCGAAGTTGACCCGGAGCTGGGCTCCCCCGATGGCATGGCCATCGACGAGGACGGCGGACTGTGGGTTGCCCTCTACGGCGGTTCGGCCGTGGCGCACTACGACTCCCGTGGCGTGCTCCGTGGAACCGTCGAAGTCGCCGCCTCCCAGGTGACGGCGTGTGCCTTCGGCGGAGACGATCTCCGCACCCTCTACATCACCACGTCGCGCCAGAACGTTGAGACCGGCGCGGAGCCGGCGGCGGGTGCGCTGTTCGCGGTGGAACCCGGCGTGAAGGGCGCGCCGCTGCCTCTCTTCACTGGCTAGTTTTCCAGCTCGTTTCTTGGCTGGTTTTCCTGCCTGTTTTTCTGCTGGTTCTCCGGCCGAAGAATGTCGGTGGGAGATGGCATTGTTGGGTCATGGACAGGGCAGGAACCCCCGATGCCGGGGTCGATCCCACGCAGCGGCAAGGGGCCCTGTGGCTTGAGGCGGCCGCCGGGATCCTCGGTGCCGGGTTCCTCGCCGGGGGGCCGGCGGAAACGGCCTCCCTTGAGGAGGCGCTCGGCGGGCTGGAGGCGATGGCGCGGCTGAAGAACTGGGCCGATGCCCAGACCGTGAGGTTCACCGAGCGGGTGCGTGTCCTTACCGCAGAACGCCTCGAGCAGCGCGGCATGCATCCCGGTTCCCTGGCCGACACCCTGACCGCCTCCGAGGTCGCCTGCGCCCTGCGGATCCCCGAACGCACCGCCGGGACCCTGGTCCAGCACGCCTACCTGCTCACCGGGCACCTCCCGGCCACCCTCACCGCCCTGGACACCGGGACCATCTCCTGGCGGCACGCGGCCACCATTGTCGAGGAGTGCGCCGGGATCCCGGACTTCGCCCTGCCCTACTTCGAACAAAAGCTGATACCCCTCGCCCAGGACACCACCGCCGCCAGACTGGCCCACCGGGCCCGCCGGCTGCGCACGGAAATGCACCCGGAGCCCCTCAGCAAGCGGACCGAGTCGGCGCAGAAGAACCGCCGGGTGGACTACCGCCCCGACGACGACGGCATGGCCTGGCTGAACGTGTACCTGCCGGCGGAGCAGGCCGTGGCCATCGACGGGCGCCTGACCCGGCTCTCACGGGCCCTGCAGTGCCCCGGGGAAGCCCGGACCCTGACCCAGCTGCGCACCGACGTGCTCACCGACCTGCTCACCCACACCTGCCCCGCACACACCGCCCCCGGCGGCCCGGGCATCGCCCCCGCCGGTGCGGGTGCCGCCGGTGCGACCCCTGGCGGTGCGGGCGCGGCCGGTGCGGGGAGGGGTCCGGGCCGGCCGGTCGAGCCCCACGGCTGGAACGGGATCCAGGCCCAGGTCCACGTCACCGTCCCGGTGCTGACCCTGCTCGATGTCGATGACGCCCCCGGCGAACTCGAAGGCTACGGGCCCATCGCCCCGGACCTGGCCCGCCGGCTGGCCGCCCACGCCCCCTCCTTCACCCGGCTGCTGACCCACCCCGAAACCGGGGCCGTGCTCAGCGTCGGCCGGGACACCTACACGGTGCCGGCGGATCTGAAGAAATGGCTGCGGGTGCGGGACCGCACCTGCCGCCACCCCGGCTGCAACCGCTCCGCGGCCGCCGCCGAACTCGACCACACCCTCCCCTGGTCCCGGGCCGGGACCACCGCCCACAACAACCTCGCCCACCTGTGCCGCAGGCACCACATGCTCAAAAGCCAGGGCCTGTGGCACTACGAACAACCCCAACCCGGCAACATCACCGCCACCTCCCCGGCCGGCCGCACATACCAGACCCTGCCCGAACCCGCCCCCGGCTAATGAAGACCCAGTCGATAGGGATGGCCAGTTCGGACCCGACGGGTGAATCTGGCCTCGTCGGTCGCAGCGGTTGAGGTCAGCCGAGTAGAACTCACGCGGATGAGGTCGGATGAGTCGAACTCACGGATGAGGGTGGCTAGTAGGACCAGGTGGCCTCACCTTGCCGGCCGGACCCAGTACTCCTAACGATCCAGCGGTGTCGTGCAACCGATGCCTGAGGGATTCTCAAGGCAATCATCAGCTACAGAGTGTGCTTCGGTGCGCCAGATGCTCATGAGATGCGGAGCCGATGGGACTTCCGCCTGTCCAGCTATGGGCTGGAACGGACCACCGTCGACCGAGTAGTCACCAGCGAAGAACGTAGTGAGTGTGACGTTGTAGTCGCCCGTGTCGAGGTATTGGTGGCTTGTTGGGGTCTCAGTGTTGAAGGCGTCGCCTTCTGCTGAGCTGCCGGGAACGGTTGTGGTGGCGCTGGTTCCATCGCCATAATCCCATCGGTACGAGACGGGCCAGGCACGCAGGCGGACCTCGGCGTTGCGGAAGGCGAACGTGAATTCCTGTTCCTGTGCCTCGGCGTACACATTCGAATGCGCGTTTTTGAGCCCGAAGTTGCGTGGCTGGGAAAAGACCACGGAGGGAGCTATTGGCTGACTTTGGAATTCAGCAATCGTGATGACGACGGGTTCAGCGGCGGGCTCACCGGCCGTCGGTGGTTCGGGTGCTTCGCCGGGATAGATACACGCGTTGCGGCCGGTCCTCGTCTCGCGGGGTGGGTCGGTACGGCGATCGACCTGAATCCATTCGACGAAGACTCCATCCGGCTTGGCATCACATTGAGCGTTGAGCAGGACGCATCGGGCGGGATCGAGAGATTCACCGGTCCGACTGGTGCAGACGCGCTCATAGTAGTAATCGATGCCATCGTCGACAGGGAGTGCGGCGGATTGTTCCGCGGAGGTTCCGGATGATCCTCTGCGTGGCATAGTCCCGTCGGCTTCGCTCCGGGAGATGTTCCTCGCTCCAACTTCATTCTCATCGAAAGTTACCCCCGACCCATCCGCAGAAGCGCTTGCGGGATGGGCGAGTAGGAACCCGAGTGCAGCGAACCCCACCCCTGCCAACACCTTGAAGGCAGTCATGTTCCCTCCGGAGGACCGAAATCGAGCATCACCCACCGGCCGTCTTCCCAAAGAGCGATAACGACGTCTATCGATTCCTGCCGGGCCTTAGTTTGACCTTCCATTGTGCCGTCCTGAGAAATGGTCATGGCTGCGGCTTGGTCCACCTCGACAAAGGAGCTGATCGATCCCTCAATGTTCGGAACGAAGTCAGTAGTAAAACTGCGCACCTCAGCCTCGCCTCCAACAATCCATCCACCAGACTTGTAGTGGTCATTCACGGCGGTGAGGACGTTCCGGCACGTCCCGCAGGCGGGGTCCGTCACTTGGTCGAAAGCTTTCCAATCGTTGGTCGCATACCCGTAGTTGAACAGCTCGAACCAGTACCTCGTGAAGGCCTCAAGACCCTCCTTGCTGTTCTCATCCGCGAGCGCCGGCTTCGTCGGCACAGGAATATTGGCAGCCGGGCCATTCGAGGACGCAGGCGTAGGCTCCGGTGCAGCAGTGGATGCACCATCCGAGGGACCAACCGACGCCGTCGGCGGTGCCGAAACAGCAGCCGAAGGTGGAGGAGAAGAGGTGGCAGGAGAAGTGGTCCGCTCCTCGTTCGGGTCGCTCTGACAGCCACTCAGCAACACTGTTCCAGCGACAAGCACCAGGAGCACACGGAACCGGAAGCGGTAGGCGGTTGAAGTCCGCTTCATGTAAGCCCCCGAAGTGGTGCGGGCAATGGCCGATAACGCATAATCAGCCTAATCCGTGGATGCCAGGGTGGTCCCGATATCCACAGATCATTCGACTAAGTGGAGCTGGGAGAGCCGAAATCGAGCATCACCCAGCGGTTGTTCTTGTGCACTGCAATGATGACGCTGCGCGTGGGCGGAAGCGCATCTGAAACGGCCGCCTCCCGACCGGACTGATCAAGGTACTTCAGCTCGGCCTGCTCGAGTTCAACGTTTGACGAGATATGTCCCCGAGCACCCGGGTTACCCGTTGTGGATATCGAATTGACGGTGATCCTGCCACCGGTGATCCATCCGCCACTTTCGTAGTGCTTACGCACCTCACCGATCACATTGGTGCAGGTATCGCACCCCCTGTCGGTAACCGCCTGCAGGGGCGTCCAGTCATTTGATTCGTATCCATAGCTCAACAGCTCAAACCAGTACCGGGTAAAGGCCTCCAGCCCTTCCTGCGTCTCGGCGTCGGCCCCTAGGGGCTTCTCAGGCGGCTGGAGGTCCGCAGGGGGACCAGGCGATGGGGCAGTGCCGGACGTCGAGGACACCGACGGACGGGCCGCTTCACCACTGGCAGGCGGCGAATTGCCGGCTTCCGAGCCCTGACAGCCTGCCAGGAGCAGGGCGGCAACGACGACGGTCCCCATGCGCTGCATCCGCATGCCCTGCAATGATCGCAGTGGGCGCACCGCAACCTCCAGCTCTGACTCGGATGTACCTGTGGCGGCCGCCGTTTGGCCGTACAGGGGCAAGCACTTTCAGAGTAGTGGGCACCACGCCACCGGGGCAGTGCGGACAGCGGTCTGCGGAGAGATTAGGTAGCCCGGTTAGGGGTTTCCGGGAAGGTACAAGCCACCGGAGGCGGACCGCTGGTCCGCCTCCGCCGACACAAGCCACTTACAGGATCGGCTGACCGCCGGTCACCGCGATACGAGCACCTGAGACGTAGGACGCCTCATCGGAGGCCAGCATCACGTAGACCGGAGCCAGTTCCACCGGCTGCCCGGCCCGTTGCATCGGCACCTGCTGGCCGAAGCTTTCCACCTCGTCCTCCGGCATGGTGGCGGGGATCAACGGCGTCCAGATCGGTCCGGGCGCCACACTGTTTGCCCGGATCCCACGCTCGGCCAGCAGCTGCGCCAACGACGCCGTCATATTGGCGATCCCTGCCTTCGTCACTGAGTACGGAACGAGGGTCGGCACCGGGTTGTCGGAATTTATCGAACTTGAACCGATGATGGATGCTCCCGGCTTCATGTGAGGCAGCGCCGCCTTCGTCAGGTGGAAGAAGGCGCTGAGGTTGATGGCGATGGTCCGATCCCACTCCTCGTCAGGGATCTCCTCTAGAGACTCGTGGCTCATCTGGAAAGCCGCGTTATTGACGAGCACGTCCACCCGGCCGAACTCCTTCACAGCCCTGGCGATGACGGCCCTGCAGTAGGCAGGATCGGCGAGGTCGCCCGGGAAGAGCACTGCTTTCCGGCCCGCTTCCTCCACCCACCGGGCGGTGTCCCTTGCGTCTTCCTCCTCCTCTTCGAGGTAGCTGATGAGCACGTCCGCACCCTCGCGGGCATAGGCGATGGCCACGGCCCTCCCAATGCCGCTGTCCCCGCCGGTGATGACGGCAGCCTTCCCTTCGAGCCTTCCCGACCCCCGGTAGCTCTCCTCACCGTGGTCCGGCCTGGGATCCATCGCGGCGGTGGTGCCGGGAGGCGTCTGCTGCTGGGCTGGCTGGCTCATTGGTGCTCCTCGCTGATCGGTGGCGTTTCCAAGATCGGTCGCAGAACAACCCTAGGCACTACCACCGGATATTTGGAAGCACACTTAGTATTTACAAGTGACCCAATCGACAGGAGGAGGCAGCCGCGTGGCGTCGACAGTGGAGTACATCCTTCCCCTGAAGTGGACCCAGGAGGGGCCGATCACTGAATTGGCCGACTACCTGGCAATGCTTCCGGACTGGGTCGAAATCACTGTTGTCGACGGTTCCCCGGCGAACTGCTTTGAACGACATATGCGGGCCCTTCCGCCACGGCTCCGCGTGCTCCGCCCTGATGCCTTCGAAACCGGCAACGGGAAGGTGGTCGGCGTGCTCACCGGCGTGAGGGCCGCACGCCATGAGCGGCTGGTTCTGGCCGACGACGACGTCCGCTACAGCGCCGAGCAGCTTCGCGAAGTGGTGAACCGGCTCGACGGCGCCGACCTCGTGCGTCCACAGAACTACTTCCGCGAGCTCCCCTGGCACGCCCGCTGGGATACGGCACGCTCCCTCATCAACAGGGCCTTCGGCTCGGATTACCCCGGAACGCTAGCGGTCCGCCGGAGCATCCTTGAGACGACCTGCGGTTACAGCAGCGAAGCGCTGTTCGAGAACCTCGAGCTGATCCGCACGGTCCACGCCGCAGGCGGTCGGGAAGCAAGGGCCGACGACGTGTTCGTTGCACGCATCCCGCCAACGGCACGGCATTTCCTGGGCCAGCGGATCCGTCAGGCGTATGACAGCTTTGCCCAACCGGGCCGCCTCGCCGCCGAACTGGCCATCCTGCCGCTCGTGGGGTACGCCGCGGGACGCCCCCGCCGCCTTGTGGCGGGCATCGGTGCCCTGGTTGTGCTGACGGAGGTGGGGCGCAGGCGGCAGGGCGGACGGCAGGTCTTCCCTCCAACCTCCGCCCTGTGGGCACCGCTGTGGGCGCTCGAGCGGGGGGTCTGCATTTGGCTGGCCGTCCTGAGCAGGTTAAGGGGCGGCGTGCCCTACGCCGGAGGCCGGATGAAGCTCGCCGCACACTCGGAGGCATGGCTGACCCGCCGTCATGCGCAAGCACACTCCCGACGGCGACAAGGAGCCGAAGCTCAGTAGACTGAGTAACGATCGAGCAGTCACGAGGGACACCACGAAAGGAACTGACATGTCAGACACCTTGGGAAGCTCCACCCCTGAACCGGCCGGCAACTTTGAACGCGACCCCTCCGACTGGGTCACCGGCGACGAACCGATGACCGATGCGCAGCGAAGCTACCTCGATACCCTCGCCCGGGAGGCCGGCGAGGAGATTCCGGCGGACATCACCAAGGCGGAGGCGTCCGAGCATATCGACCGCCTGCAGCAGAAGAGCAAGCGCCTCTCCGACTCATAGCTCTCCGGCGCAGAGACAGCCGGGCAGACCGCAGCCTGGGGGTTCGCCTACGAGCGGACCGTGGCCCCGGCCTGATCCCGTGCTGCGGCGAAGTTGAACTCCGTGCAGATGTCCTGGCCGAAGACGAATCTCCGCACCGGTGCGGTGCGTGCCTCGGCGAGCGCATCCGACCCCTCGAACCGCACGCCGGGCACGCCGTCACCGACGAGCAGGGGCGCCGTCGTCAGGTAGAGACGATCCAATGCGCCCGCCGCGAGGAAGGCGGACACGGTGCGACCTCCGCCTTCGACGAGCACCCTGTCCAGCCCCTGTCCGCGCAGCAGCTTGAGGAGTTCGACCGGCTCAAACTGCTGGGGCTGCAGGCGAAGGATCCGGACATGGGCGGCCACTTCGTCCGGCACCTGCGCGTCGGGTCCAACGAGCCACAGGGTGGGAGCGGCGCCGTCGGTCAGGATTCGGGATCCGGCCCCGACGCGCGCCGTGGGGTCGAGCACCACCCGGGTCGGGTTTGTTCCCGGAACGTCCCTTACGGTCAGTTGGGAGTCGTCGGCGGCTACGGCGCCGGCACCGATGACGACGGCGTCGACCAGAGCCCGGAGACGGTGCAGGTGGGTGCGGTCTTCGCGGGCATCGGCGACAGTGCCGTCGCCGCTGCGCGAGGCAATGAAGCCGTCCAGGCTCTGCCTGAGCTGGGCGAGGACGACCGGACCATCAGCTGCAGCGAGATACCCGTAGCGGTGGACCAGGTCCTCAGGCTCCCCGGTGAGCGGGGCAGCCGGCACCCTGCCGGATACGAGCTCGCCCCACGTGTCGCTGGCCGGAGCGGGATCGTGGCGCATCCGCAACCGCTTCGTGGCGAGATAGGCCGCGTTCTCAGCACGGTCGGGCACTGCGAGGTTCAGGCGCTCGGCGACGGAGATTCCAAGGTCCTCCAGCGCCTCCTGCTTAGCGGGGTTCCCGGAGAGCAACCGGATCCGGTCCACGCCGAGGTCCTGGAGAATTTCGGCCGCCTGGTGGTAGCTGCGCGAGTCGACCGGCAGGCCGAGCGATGTGTTGGCGTCAACCGTGTCGACGCCCTGGTCCTGAAGGGCGTAGGCCTTGAGCTTTGCGAGCAGCCCGATCCCCCGGCCTTCATGGCCCCGGACGTAGACGACCACTCCCCTGCCTTCGTCACTGATCGCTGCGAGTGCCGCATCAAGCTGCTCGCCGCAGTCGCAGCGGAAGGAACCAAACGCGTCCCCGGTCAGGCATTCGGAGTGGACCCGGACCAGCGGCGCTGCACCGGCAGGCAACGGCTCCCCGGTCGCAGTCGTCACATCGTCGATCCCCCGCACCAACGCCACGTGCTCGGTGTTTTCGGCGTCTCGATATCCGACCATACGAAAGAGACCGTGCCGTGTGGGTAGCACCGTCTCGGTGACCCGCTCAACCGTTGAAGGAATCAGAAGCGGATCGAACGAAAAAGCCATGAATCAACCTTAGTCGGGGGCAGGGGGCACACTGAACGGAGCCGACGGGATATTCCGCCGGCTCCTCATAGGAAGAACGTCCACAGGGTGCGCTTTATTGCCTGCCGGCAGGATCGCCCGCTGCTGCCCCCGTTCCCGGCCCTGCGTGATCCTCGGGTCCGGCTGCGACCATTGCGGCCGAACGCGCCAGGACCTCCCTGCAGGCCAGCAGCGCCGGACGGTTGGTGCTGGCTCGTCGTGCCGAGGTGAAAACCGACCTCCGTGGATTGTCGGGAAGGTCATAGAGCTTCACGGTCGTTTGCCTTCCGGTCCAGACGAGGTCCGGCATCAGCGCCACCGCATTGCCTGACTCGATCAGGCGGATCTGCGCCTGCAGGTCCGCCGTCTCGTACCGGACGTCGGGCTCGAAACCCGCGCGGCGGCAGGCCTGCTCGGCCCAGTGGCGGGAAGCCGCGCCCCGGGGCTCCATCACCCAAGCCGCATCGGCGGCCCCGGCGACAGTACTGATCCGCAGGTGGTTGAGCGGATCGGGCGGCACGGCGAGCCGGATCGCGTCCGTCGTGAGGGCGATCTGGTCAAGCTCCGGATGCCGGGGCGCGGCATGGCCGGGGTACTGCTCGGCAATCACGAGGTCGAAGTCACGGGCGAAGGTTTCATAGAGCGCCGTCTCCGGTTCGCGCTGCACCATCTCGATCCGAACCTCCGGATACTCCTTCGTCATGATGGTCAGCGCATCGGGCATCAGCGCCAGCGCGGCGGACTGGAACACGGCAACGCGCACCGTCCCGGTGACCGTGGTGAGGGAAGCCGCGAGGTCGGCCTCGGCGCGCTCGAGGATCTCGAGAAGTTCGGCCGTGTGCACCACGAGGACCTCCGCCTGGGGTGTCAGCGTCACCCCGCGCCCGGATTTGCGAAGCAGTTCGACCCCTACCTCCTTCTCAAGCAGGGCCAACTGCTGGGATACGGAGGACGGACTGTAGCGGAGAGCCGAGGCCACCTCGCTCAGGGTCCCGCGGATCTTCAACTCGCGGAGCAGGCGCAGCCGTCGAACGTCGAGCATTGTGCCACCGATACTTTAGGGAATCTGAACAATATTATTCGCAAAACCTAGCTTTTGCTAAATGAAAATCGGCACCATAATGGATCAGTTCCCAAAGTGGCGGACACCACTGTGTTTTTCGTGCGACACCCGCGTGGCCGACCCTCCCTTCTCTCCAGGATGGACCGTTATGACAAACGCATCGGATCGAAGCCTGCCTCCAACGGGCGGCTCTTCAACCTCCATTCTTCGGCGGAAGCCGATCGACGATGTCGAGGATGAGAAGGGCGGAACCAAGCTTTTCAAGAGCCTGGGACTGTGGCAGCTGACGGCCATCGGCGTCGGCGGAATTATCGGCGTCGGCATCTTCACCCTGGCCGGCCTTGTGGCGAACGGCGGTGAGGACGGACAGCCCGTGGGGCCCGCCGTGCTGATCTCCTTCCTCGTCGCCGGCCTGGCCAGCGCGGCGGCAGCCCTGTCCTACGCAGAGTTCGCGGGGATGATCCCGCGAGCCGGGTCCGCCTACACCTACGGCTATGTCGCCCTGGGCGAGATCATTGGCTGGTTCATCGGCTGGGACCTGCTCCTTGAGTACATCGCCATCGTGGCCGTCGTCGCCATCGGCATCTCCGGGTACTTCACCGAATTCATGTCCGGCATCGGAATCCAGGTCCCGGTCTGGATGCAGGGAACACCGGACACCATAGAGGGCGGGCTCATCAACCTGCCCGCCATCGTCGTGTGCCTGCTCATCACCTTCATCCTCAGCCGCGGCACCAAGACCTTCGGCCGCTTCGAACTGATCGCCGTCGGGCTGAAGATCCTGCTGATCATCGGCATCGTCGGGCTCGGCTTCTTCTACGTCAACGTCGACAACTACACGCCGTTCCTACCCTCCGGCTTCGGCGCCATCTTCGCTGGTGCGGCCACCGTATTCTTCGCGGTGTTCGGCTACGACGCCATGAGCACCGCCGCAGAAGAGGCGACCGACGGCAAGAAGCACATGCCAAAGGCGATCCTGCTCTCCCTGGCCATCGCCATGTTCCTCTACGTCCTGGCCACCCTCGTGCTCACCGGAATGCAGAACTACACCGAGATCAGCCCCACCGCAGGCTTCGCCTCCGCCTTCCAGTCGGTCGGCCTGCCCGTGATCGCCACCATCATCTCGGCGTTCGCCGTGATCTCGATCCTCACGGTCATGCTGACCTTCCTCCTCGGAGTCACCCGGGTCTGGTTCTCCATGAGCCGCGACGGCCTGCTTCCCGCCTGGTTCTCCGGCACCGACCGCCACGGCACCCCGCAGCGCGTCACCTGGATCGCCGGCATTGCGGCCGCCCTGCTCGCCGGGGTGTTCCCGATCCGCGCCGTCGCCGACCTCACCAACATCGGCATCCTCGCAGCGTTCGTCGTCGTCTGTGTCGCCGTCATCGTCCTGCGCCGCAAGGCACCTGATGCTCCCCGCACCTTCCGCCTCCCCTGGATGCCGGTTGTTCCGGCCTTCGGCGTGCTGGCGTCCGGTTTCCTGATGCTCCAGCTCGAATTCGAAACCTGGATGCGGTTCGGTATCTGGCTGATCATCGGCCTGATCATCTACTGGTTCTACGGCCGCAAGCACTCCCTGATGAATCCGAACAGCCCGCGTCACACCCAAGATGTCCGGAACGCCTGACCAGGCGCCACCGGCTCCCGCTCCGCCCACCAGGGCGGCGCCAGTAACAGTTGAATGGATACAGAAATCATGACTAGCTCACTGTCCGACCGCGGAGACATCATCTCCGACGGCGGAACGGGCGCCGCCGGCGCCACCGGTCCGGACGCCGCAGGCTCCGGTCCAATTCCTGAGCACCTCGCGGCCGAGGCTACGGCGCTGGTGCGCCGCTGGCTCACCGAAGCGGCCAAAGTACCGGTCGACGCCTCCGCCGAGCAGTTGGCCGGCGTCCTCAAGGACCCGCACGGCCTCGAGTTCACCGTGGGATTCGTCGACGGCGTGATCCGCCCCGAGGATCTGTCGGTCGCCGCGCGCAACCTTGCGGCCATCGCCCCCAAGGTGCCGGCCTTCCTCCCCTGGTACATGCGCTCCGCCGTGCGCCTGGGCGCCACCGTGGCCCCGGTCCTGCCGCAGGTCGTCATTCCGGTGGCGCGGCGGGTGTTGCGTGAAATGGTCGGTCACCTGATTATCGACGCCTCGGACCAGAAGCTGGGCAAGTCGATCAGCAAGATCCGCAAGGACGACACCCGGCTGAACGTCAACCTCCTGGGTGAGGCCGTCCTCGGCGAGCACGAAGCCGAGCGCCGCCTTGAGGGCACCATGAAGCTCCTCGCCCGCCCGGATGTCGACTACGTCTCCATCAAGGTCTCCTCGACCGTCTCCCCCCACTCCCCCTGGGCGTTCGAGGAAGCCGTGCAGCACGTCACCGAGAAGCTGACGCCGCTGTACACGCTCGCCGCGTCCACCTCCCCTGCCAAGTTCATCAACCTGGACATGGAGGAGTACAAGGACCTGGACCTGACGATCGCAGTCTTTACAGCGATCCTTGACCGCCCCGAATTCAAGCACCTCGAGGCCGGCATCGTGCTGCAGGCCTACCTGCCGGACTCCCTCGCAGCGATGATCCGCCTGCAGGAATGGGCGGCCAAGCGCCGCGCCGAAGGCGGTGCCGCGATCAAGGTCCGCGTCGTCAAGGGCGCCAACCTGCCCATGGAACAGGTCGAGGCATCCCTTCACGACTGGCCGCTGGCCACCTGGGGCTCCAAGCAGGAATCCGACACCCACTACAAGCGGGTGCTCAACTACGCCCTGCACCCCGACCGCATCGGCAACGTGCGCATCGGCGTCGCCGGCCACAACCTGTTCGACCTCGCCTTCGCCTGGCTCCTCGCCGGTGAGCGCGGCGTGCGCGAGGGCATCGAGTTCGAGATGCTCCTCGGCATGGCCCAGGGCCAGGCCGAGGCGGTCAAGAAGGACGTCGGCTCCCTGCTGCTCTACACCCCGGTGGTGCACCCCCGGGAGTTCGACGTCGCCATCGCCTACCTGATCCGCCGCCTCGAAGAGGGCGCCAGCCAGGAAAACTTCATGTCGGCGGTGTTCGAGCTTTCCTCCAACGAGGCCCTGTTCGCCCGTGAGGAGGACCGGTTCCTCCGCTCGCTCGAGGCCCTCGACGACACGGTGCCCGGCCCGAACCGCACGCAGGACCGCAACCAGCCCGAGCCTCCCGCGCCGACCACCGGCTTCACCAATACCCCTGACACCGATCCGTCTCTGCCGGCCAACCGCCGCTGGGGCCGCGCGGTGCTCAAGCGGGTTGAGAGTTCCGGCCTGGGCGAAGCGACGGTCGCCGCGACCACCCTGAGGGATCCCGAGGCCCTCGAGCGCGTCATTTCCGAGGCCATCGCCGAGGCAGACGCCTGGGGTGCCCTGAGCGGCGCCGAGCGTGCGGAGATCCTGCACCGCGCCGGCGACGCCCTGGCGGCCCGCCGGGCCGACCTGATGGAGGTCATGGCGGCCGAGACCGGCAAGACCCTCGACCAGTCCGACCCCGAGATCTCCGAGGCGATCGACTTCGCGCACTACTACGCCGAGCTTGCCCGCGGGCTCGACGACGTCGACGGCGCCGTCTACACCCCGGCAAAGCTCACCGTCGTCACTCCCCCGTGGAACTTCCCGGTGGCCATTCCGGCCGGCTCGACCCTGGCAGCCCTCGCTGCCGGTTCCTCGGTGATCATCAAGCCCGCAGGGCAGGCCCCGCGCAGCGGCTCGGTGATGGTGGAGGCGCTGTGGGAGGCCGGCGTTCCGCGCGGCGTCCTGCAGCTGGTCCACCTCGATGAGCGTTCCCTGGGCACCAAGCTGATCTCCGACGCACGCGTCGACCGGGTCATCCTGACCGGTGGATACGAGACGGCCCAGCTGTTCCGTTCCTTCCGCCAGGACCTGCCCCTGCTGGCGGAGACCTCGGGCAAGAACTCGATCATCGTCACCCCGAGCGCGGACTTCGACCTCGCGGCCAAGGACGTGGCGTACTCGGCCTTCGGCCATGCGGGCCAGAAGTGCTCTGCGGCGTCCCTGGTGATCCTTGTGGGCAGCGTGCGGCACTCCCAGCGCTTCCGCAACCAGCTCGTCGATGCGGTCACCTCCCTGAAGGTCGGCTACCCCTCGGATCCGGCCACGCAGATGGGTCCGGTCATCGAGCCCGCCTCCGGCAAGCTGCTCGACGGCCTGACGAAGCTCGGCGAGGACGAGAACTGGCTGATCCAGCCCCGCAAGCTCGACGACACGGGCAGGCTGTGGAGCCCCGGCGTCCGCGCCGGCGTCAAGCGCGGCTCCGAGTACCACCTCACCGAGTACTTCGGCCCGATCCTCGGCGTCATGACCGCAGAGACGATCGAAGAGGCAATCGAGATCGCCAACCAGGTCGACTACGGCCTGACCGCCGGGCTGCACTCGCTCAACCCGGAGGAGATCGGCACCTGGATCGACTCCATCCAGGCCGGCAACCTGTACGTAAACCGCAGCACCACCGGAGCGATCGTCCAGCGTCAGCCGTTCGGCGGGTGGAAGAAGTCCGCCGTCGGTGCGGGCACCAAGGCCGGCGGACCGAACTACCTGGTCGGGCTGGGCAACTGGAGCACGCGCGAGTCAACGGCGTCCGCCGAGCCGGTTCCGGCTGCACAGCCGCTGCTGGCCGCCGTGGCACCCGATGCCGGATCCGAGCTGCGCGAGGGCGACTTCGCGATGCTCCAGCGCGCGGCGGCCTCCGACGCAGCGGCTTGGGCGGACGAGTTCGGTGCGGCCAAGGACGTTTCGGCGCTCACGGCGGAGCGGAACGTGTTCCGCTACCTCCCGGTCCCCGTGACCGTCCGCCTCGCCGAAGGTGAGCCGGTCGTCAAGCTGATCCGCGTCCTGGCCGCCGCGGCGGCCGCCGGTTCAACCGTGCGCGTGTCCTCGGCCGTGGAGCTGACCAGCGCGCTCTCGACGGCGGTCCGCACCTTCGCGGCGTCGGTCACCACCGAAACCGACGAGGAGTGGCTGGTGTCCGTTGCCCGCCACGAAGCCGGGCGCATCCGCCTCATCGGCGGCGACCCCGCTGCCCTGGCCAAGGCAACCGGCGGCCGCCCCGACCTGGCCGTGTACTCCCAGCCCGTCACCGAGGCCGGCCGGGTCGAAATGCTGCCCTTCCTGCACGAGCAGGCCGTCAGCATCACCGCCCACCGGTTCGGCACCAAGAACGAGCTCTCGGTGGGCCTGATCTAGCCGGGACAGGCCCAAACCAGAAGCGCCCCTCCCCGATCCAGGGAGGGGCGCTTCTGCGTTCAGGACCGAATATGAACTCTGCGGGCGGCCGCAGCCAGCCGCAGCCGGCTACGGCGGGCCCGTCAGCGCAGGCCGGTCCTGCGCTCGAGTGCCAGTTCGATCAATTCGTCGATGAGGTCGGTGTAGGTGAGACCCGACTTGGCCCACATCTGCGGGTACATGCTGATCGGGGTGAATCCGGGCATGGTGTTGATCTCATTGATGATCAGCTCGCCTGCCAGGGTGTAGAAGAAGTCGACCCGGGACAGCCCTTCGGCGCCCACGGCGTCGAAGGCCTGCGCGGCCAGGTCACGGACCGAGTCGGTGACGTGCGGCGGAAGGTCCGCGGGGCAGCTCAGCTGCGCCGCGTTCCCGTCAACGTACTTGGCCTCGAAGTCATACCAGTCACGGCCACCCGGCTGCACCGCGATCTCCCCGGGCAGCGACGTCCGTGGCTCCTGGGTTCCCCGACCCTGCAGGACGGCGACCTCGATTTCGCGTCCGTCGATGCCCGCCTCGACGATGACCTTGGGGTCGAAGACCCGTGCGGCCTCGATGGCCTGCCGCAGGCCAGCCGGGGTGTCGACCCGGCTGATCCCCATTGAGGATCCCGCGCGCGCCGGCTTCACGAACACCGGGAAGTCGAGGTCCGCGGCGCGCCGCAGGCACTCCTCGCTGTCCTTCTCCCACTGCCGGTTGGTGAACACGGCGTAGGGGCCCACGTTCAGTCCGGCCGAGGCGAACACGACCTTCATGTAGTGCTTGTCCATGCCGACGGCCGAAGCCAGGACGCCCGCGCCGACGTAGCGGATGTCCGCCATCTCCAGCATTCCCTGGATCGTCCCGTCCTCACCGAACGGCCCGTGCAGCAGGGGCAGGACGACGTCGACACCGCCGAGGCTGCGTGGCATCGAATCCGGTGCGGTCACCATCAGTTCCTGGCCGCGGGCAGCGCCGGGGAAGGCCGCCGAGGAGATGGCAACGGACTCGGAGGATGCCGTCACCTCGGGGAGGGTGCCGGAACTCAGCGACCACTGGGAGGGATCTTCGGACACCAGCGCCCACTGCCCGTTCTTGGCGATGCCCACCGGAACGACGTCGTACTTCGACCGGTCGATCGCATTGAGTACTCCGGCGGCGGTGACGCAGCTGACCGAGTGCTCGCTGGAGCGCCCCCCAAACAGGACAAGGACGCGGGGCCTGCGCCCCGGAGTGGATTCACTTGTCACGAAGTATGTTCGCCTTCCGGTTTGAGGTCGCGGGCCAGAAGGCGCGGTCCCAGATCGTTAACTGAAATACTCCCTTGGAGCACTGCCACAACATTATCGGTGATCGGCATGTCGACGCCGAGCTGGGTGGCGAGGTCGAGCACGGCCTGGGCCGACTTGATGCCCTCGGCGGTCTGGTTCATGCGCACCGTGACCTGCTCCAGGGTGAGGCCCTGGCCAAGCAGGTGTCCGGCGGTGTGGTTGCGGGACAGCGCGGAGGAGCAGGTGGCGATGAGGTCGCCCATTCCGGCGAGTCCGGCGAGGGTCTCCGCCCGCGCGCCCAGCGCCACGGCCAACCGGGTCGTTTCGGCAAGGCCGCGGGTGATGACCGAGGCCTTGGTGTTGTCCCCCATCCTCCGTCCCTCGCAGATGCCCACGGCGAGGGCGATGACGTTCTTGACGATGCCCCCGATCTCCACGCCCACGACGTCCGTCGTGGTGTAGGGCCGGAAGTAGGAGGCGGTGCAGGCTGCGGCGATCCAGGCGGCGACGTCGTGGTCCGAGCAGGCCACGACCGAGGCCGTGGGCTCCTGGCGGGCGATTTCCATTGCCAAGTTCGGTCCGGACACCACGGCGACGCGGTCGGCGGGAAGGCTGAGCTCGGCGGCGATGACTTCGCTCATGCGCGCATCGGTGCCGACCTCGAGGCCCTTCATGAGCGAGACCACGACGGCGCCATCGGGAATCAGGGCCTTCCAGCCGGCCAGCTGGGGGCGCAGGGTCTGCGCCGGAACAGCCAGGACGACGAGCTGGGCATCCGCTAGGACGGCGCTGACATCGCTTGACGCGGTGATGTTCCCGGGCAGGACGACGTCACCGAGGTACCTGCTGTTGCGGTGGGAGCCGTTGATCTCGAGGGTGACCTCTTCACGTCGGGCCCAGAGCCGCACCGCCACCTCCTTCGAGGAGTCGGCGAGGACCTTCGCGAAGGTGGTTCCCCAGCTCCCCGCTCCAAGGACGGCGACACGGGTGGGCACCGGGCGTCCCATCCGGGACGTTCCAGCACTCACGCGTTGTCCTCCTCCGCCGCGTCGAAGTCGCGGCCTGTCCGTTTCTGGCGTTTTGCGGCCGGATCCCAGCGCTCCGCCGGCGGCTGCTCGCCGCGCAGCTCGGCCAGCAGGGCCGTGACGGCGTCAAGGATGCGGTCTGTCGCCTCGTTCAGGGTGTCCCGGGTGACCGGACGGTCGCGGAAGTCGCTGAGGTCCACGGGATCCCCGACAATGACCCGTGAGGTCTTCCGAGGGAAGAGATAGAGGCGCCGGGCGTACCGGGGAAACACCTCATGCGCTCCCCAGTGCGCCATGGGCACCACGGGCGCGCCGGTCTGCAGGGCCAGGCGGGCGGCACCGGTCCGGCCCTTCATCGGCCACATCCCCGGATCGCGGGTGAGGGTGCCTTCGGGATACACGATCACTCCGCCGCCGTCGGCGATGGCCTGCTGGGCCGCCTCGAGGGACCGGTTCGCTCCCGCGGTGGTGCGCTCGACCGGGATCTGCCCGGTGGCGCGCAGCGCACCTCCCAGCACGGGCACTTTGAACAGGGACGCCTTGGCCAGGAAGTGGGGCATCACCTTGTTGTTGTAGAGGAAGTGCCCCACGACCACCGGGTCGATCTCGGTGACGTGGTTCGGGCACAGGATAAAACCGGAATCCCGCGGCAGTTTCTGCGCGTCAGTCCACTGCTTGCTCATCAGCAGATTCATGACCGGGCGCAGGATTCCGGCGAGCACGCCAAAAGCGGCCCGTGACGTGCCTGTCTCACCCATGGCTGGTGCGCCCCGGGCCTAGAGGAGTCCCGCGGCGAAGACCGGGGCTTCCTCCGTGATGTCGAAATCGGCGCCAAGGCCCTCGAGCTTGTCCTGGAAGCGCTCGTACCCGCGATTGATGAGCTCGATGCCCGTCACCCGGGAGGTGCCTTCGGCCGCGAGGGCCGCGATGAGGTGGCTGAAGCCGCCCCGCAGGTCGGGGATGTCGATGTCGGCCCCGCGCAGCTGCGTCGGACCCGAGATGACGGCGGAGTGGAGGAAGTTCCGCTGGCCGAAGCGGCACGGCACACTGCCGAGGCACTCGCGGTGGACCTGGATGTTCGCACCCATGCGGATCAGAGCCTCCGTGAAGCCGAACCGGTTCTCGTAGACGGTCTCGTGGACGATGGAGACGCCCGAGGCCTGGGTGAGCGCGACCACGAGGGGCTGCTGCCAATCGGTCATGAACCCGGGGTGCACGTCCGTCTCAAGGACCAAAGGCTTGAGCGGGCCGCCGGGGTGGTAGAAGCGAATCCCGTCGTCGTCGACGTCAAAGGCGCCGCCGACCTTCCGGTAGGTGTTGAGGAAGGCGGTGAGGTCGAGCTGGCGGGCACCTTCGACGTAGATGTCCCCCTGGGTGACCAGTGCCGCAGAGGCCCACGAGGCGGTCTCATTGCGGTCGGAGATGGCCTTATGGTTGTAGCCGGTCAGTTCCCGGACGCCTTCGATGCGGATGACGCGGTCGGTCTGGACCGTGATGATGGCGCCCATCTTCTGCAGCACCGCGATGAGATCCATGATTTCGGGCTCGACTGCGGCACCGGACAGTTCGGTGATGCCTTCGGCGCGGATGGCGGTCAGCAGTACCTGCTCGGTGGCTCCGACGCTGGGGTAGGGAAGAGACAGCTTGGCGCCGTGGAGGCCCTTGGGTGCGGAGATGGAGATGCCGCCCGGGCGCTTGTCAACGACGGCGCCGAAGTTGCGCAGCACCTGGAGGTGGTAATCAATGGGCCGGTCGCCGATCTTGCACCCGCCGAGGTCGGGGATGAACGCCTCGCCGATGCTGTGCATCAGGGGGCCGCAGAAGAGGATGGGGATGCGCGAGTCGCCGGCGTGCGCGTCGATGTCCTTCGACTGCGCCATCTTCGCGGCGCTGGGATCCATGGTGAGGTCACCGGTCACCGGGTCCTTCGTGACCTCCACGCCGTGGAGGCGCAGCAGGCTGGTCACCACCTCAACATCCTTGATTTCGGGGACGTTGCGCAGCACTGACGGGGTGTTTCCCAGCAGGGACGCCACCATGGCCTTCGGCACGAGGTTTTTCGCTCCGCGAACGGAGACCTTTCCGTTCAGAGGAACCCCACCGCGGATGGTCAGAACGTTACCCATGAATACCTAATTTCCTCATACAAATATGCCCCCGCAGAACGTGATTGCCCGTGTACAGCATAGGAGCTTGTCGAACCGAACTGAAATGCAAGGCTAGTTCATTCTTGCCTTGCCCAACGGTTGGAACCGCGGATCGACAGGGAAGATTCCTTAACGCAATCAGGATCACACCCGTTCCGCAGGCGGTCCGGAACGGGTGCACTGAGCATTTTTCCTCCCTGGAAGAGGAGGCGGCGCGCCGGGCCGGAGCTAGGTGCGCACCGGAAGGGTAGTGGGCCGGAAGCTCGGCCGGGTGGCCTCAAATGCGGTGATATCGGGCTCATGGCGAAGGGTCAGCCCGATGTCGTCAAGCCCTTCAAGCAGCCGCCAGCGCGTGTAGTCGTCGATCTGGAACGGCGCGCTCACCGGACCGCACACGGCCGTTCGGGCCTGGAGGTCAACGGTCACCGTGGCACCGGGCTCGTTCTCGAGCACCTTCCAGATCAGTTCAATGTCGTCCTGGGCGACCTGGGCGGCAACGAGTCCCTGCTTGCCCGAGTTGCCCCGGAAGATGTCGGCGAAGCGGGAGGAGAGCACGGCCCGGAAGCCGAAATCCTTGAGCGCCCACACGGCGTGCTCCCGGGATGAACCCGTGCCGAAGTCGGGGCCCGCGACGAGCACCGAACCTCGCGTGTACGGCTCCCGGTTGAGGATGAAGTTCTCATCCTTGCGCCAAGCCGCGAAGAGCGCATCCTCGAAGCCGGTCCGGGTGATCCGCTTGAGGTAGACGGCGGGGATGATCTGGTCGGTGTCCACATTGCTCTGGCGCAGCGGAACACCGATGCCGGTGTGCGTGGTGATTTTTTCCATGGCGGCGCTCCTAGGCGGCTGGGGTGGCGGACGGGGTGGTCGCGAAGGCGCCAGGGGCGCCCAGTCCGCTGCCCGACGGCGGGACTGGGCCGAGGTCGGACGGCGAGCTGAGGGTCCCGCGCACCGCCGTCGCGGCGGCGACGACGGGTGAGACGAGGTGTGTGCGTCCGCCCTTGCCCTGCCGTCCCTCGAAGTTCCGGTTCGAGGTGGAGGCGCACCGCTCCCCCGGCGCCAGCTGGTCCGGGTTCATGCCCAGGCACATCGAGCAGCCCGCGAACCGCCATTCGGCCCCGAAGTCCTTGAATACCCGGTCCAGGCCCTCCGCCTCGGCCTCAAGGCGGACCCGGGCGGAACCTGGAACGACCATCATGCGGACGTCCGGGTCCTTAACGCGTCCGCGGATGATGTCGGCGGCGATGCGGAGGTCCTCGATCCGGCTGTTGGTGCACGAGCCGAGGAACACCGTATCGACCCGGATCTCCTTCATCGGGGTACCGGCCTCGAGCGCCATGTACTCAAGGGCACGTTCACAGGCGGCGCGGTCGTTTTCGTCGGCGAAGTCCGCGGGCGCGGGCACGGCCTGGGACAGCGAGACTCCCTGGCCGGGGTTCGTGCCCCAGGTGACGAACGGTTCGAGGTCGTCGGCGTCGAGGTACACCTCGGCGTCGAACACCGCGTCGTCGTCGGTGACCAGCCCGCGCCAGTTCTCGACGGCGGCGTCCCAGTCGGCACCTTCGGGGGCGTGCGGACGCCCCTTGAGGTATGCAAACGTGGTCTCGTCGGGGGCGACCATGCCGGCACGGGCCCCGGCCTCGATCGACATATTGCAGATGGTCATGCGTGCTTCCATGGAGAGCGCACGGATCGCCGAGCCGCGGTATTCGAGGACGTAGCCCTGCCCGCCGCCGGTGCCGATCTTCGCGATCACGGCCAGGATGATGTCCTTCGCCGTGACTCCGGGCTTAAGGGTGCCCTCGACTGTGATGGCCATCGTCTTGAAGGGCCGCAGCGACAGCGTCTGCGTGGCCATGACGTGCTCCACCTCGGAGGTGCCGATGCCCATGGCCAGGGCCCCGAAGGCGCCATGGGTGGAGGTGTGGGAATCTCCGCAGACGACCGTCAGGCCCGGCTGGGTGAGGCCGAGCTGCGGGCCGACGACGTGAACGATGCCCTGCTCGGCGTCGCCCAGGGAGTGAAGGCGGACCCCGAATTCGCGGCAGTTCGCCCTTAGGGTTTCGATCTGTGTCCGGCTGGTGGGGTCGGCGATCGGCTTATCGATATCCAGGGTCGGGGTGTTGTGGTCCTCGGTGGCGATGGTGAGGTCGGGCCGGCGGAGCCGCCGTCCGGCCAGCCGCAGGCCCTCGAAGGCCTGAGGCGAGGTCACCTCGTGAATGAGGTGGAGGTCGATGTACAGGAGGTCGGGCTGCGCCTCGGCGCCGACGACCTCGCCCTTGCGGACGACGTGCGAGTCCCAGACCTTCTCTGCCAGTGTTTTGCCCATGGTGTTCCCTCCACCGCTCGTCCGCATTGGCGCGAACCTGCTGTTCGCCTGCCCTGCGGAGCCTTCGATCCCAACTGTTCCAGTGACGCCGCCCGACACGCCAGCGGATCGACTTGCGTCTCAGATACTGAGACGGCAATATCAGTCTATGGACAATTCTAGTGGTGTGGGAGTCATTGATAAAGCGGCAACCGTCCTGGACGCCCTTGAGGCCGGTCCGACGACGCTGGCGCAGCTTGTGGCTTCAACGGGACTCGCCCGGCCCACGGTGCACCGGCTTGCCCTCGCCCTCGTGCACCACCGGCTGGTCAGCCGAGACATCCAGGGGCGGTTCGTCCTCGGCAGCCGCCTGGTGGAGCTGGCCAGCGCGGCCGGTGAAGACCGCCTCATCGCCGCGGCGGGCCCGGTCCTGCAGCAGCTCCGCGATGCCACCGGCGAGAGTGCCCAGTTGTTCCGGAGGCAGGGCGAATGGCGTGTCTGCGTCGCCTCCGCCGAGCGCCCGGCCGGACTCCGCGACACCATTCCGGTTGGAACCCAGCTTTCGATGAGGGCCGGCTCGGCCGCCCAGTGCCTGCTCGCCTGGGAGGACCACGACCGGCTCCTCAAAGGGCTGCAGAATGCGCGCTTCACCCCGACGGTGCTCGCGGGCGTGCGCCGGCGCGGCTGGGCTCAGAGCCTTGGTGAACGCGAGCCGGGCGTCGCTTCGGTCTCCGCACCCGTGCGGGGTCCGTCGGGCCGCGTGGTGGCCGCTGTCTCAATCTCGGGGCCGATGGAACGGCTGACCCGCCAGCCTGGACGGATCCACGCCGAGGTCGTTACCGAAGCGGCGCAGCAACTCACCCTCGCCGTCAGCAAAGCGGCCAACGAGTGACGGCCGGCTCCGCCGGGGCGGCCGTGCCCTGGGCCGTTTTCCTTCGGGGCGTCAACGTACAGGGCACCACCATCCGGATGGCGGACCTGCTCAAGGCGCTTGAAGGGCTTCCGCTTTCCCATCCGCGCACCCTGCTGGCCTCCGGAAATCTCGTCTGCTCCTCGGCCCTCGGGGCGCAGGAACTCAAGGACGCGATCGAACAGCGCCTGCGCTTGGCTTTCGGCTACGACGCCTGGGTCGTGGTTCTGCCGGCGGGACGGCTCACCGAGATCATTGAGGCCTGCCCCTTCCCCGCCGACGACCCCGCGGTGCACGCCTACGTCACCCTGAGCTCGGATCCCGCGGCAGTGGAGGAGCTCGCCGCCGCGGCCCGGGCCGCCGGCGAGGCGCTCACGGTGCTAGGACCCGACGCCGTCGCCTGGCAGGCCGCGCGGGGAGGAACCCTCGACTCGGAACTGGGGAAGATCACGGCCCGGGGCCGCTTCAAGGCGGTGACGACCACCCGCAACCTGCGGACGCTGGTGAAGGTCTCAGCCGCGATGGCGAGCTGACCCCCGTCCTGATCCCTGCGTCGCCGCACCCACCGCGCCTGCGTCCCCCTGAAGCGCTGCGGCCGCAGCCCGCGCTGGCCGTCATCGCCGCATCCGGCCCGTCAGGTGTGCCGCTGCCCGGTCATTTCGCGCGCCCCGCCGTCTCGAGCGCCGCCCGGAAGTCGTTGTACCTGCGGATTTCGGCGCTCACCGGCTGGGCGACCACCGACTCGGCCACCTTCGCGCAGGCGGCCCGGAGCCGGCGCCGCGCCTTGCGTCCGCGGGCCTTGGCCGCAAAGCGGGCGATGACCGAGGCGAGTATTGCCAGGAGGATTCCCGCGGCAACACCACCCGCGATCAGCAGGGTGGGCACGGGGAAGCCCTCGATTGAGGGAGCGTCCGGGACGTCGAACTGAAGGAACCCCATCGCGGCCATGACCCCCAGCCAGCCGATGCCGACGACGAGGGCGGCCAGCGCCAGCCACTGGAGCAGGCCCACCAGCGGCCACCACCACGACCTTCGACCGGTATCGAGGTTGGTCCCGGCGAGGGCCTGGTCGAGTCCGTCGAGGAGCGTGGGCACAGTCGCGCGCGCTGCCGAGCGGATGGCGGAGCGCCAAGGCTCAACCGCCGATCCCGCTGCGGTGTCAGCGAAGGTCCGCAGCGCCTGATCGACCCGTGCCCGCTGGGCCGGCGCTCCCGCGGGCATCGAGGTCCGGCGCAGGGCCGCGTCGACGTCGCTCCGGCGCAGGTTGAGCCGCCGGAGCGGATCCGAGCGGAAGGAACCCAACCAGCGGGTCACGGGCCAACCCGTCGCTGCGTGGGCATCACGGCGGTAGGAACGCACGACGGCGTCAACGACGGCGTCAACCCCGGCGGCTGCGGCGAGGCGAGTCGAAAGGTCCGCCTGGGCCGCCTTGCCGGGTACGGGCAGGTCCTCCGGCCCGACGAACGGGGCAAGCTGCGAGGAGGCCGCGGCGACATCGGCTGCCAGCCGGGCGTTGGCAGCCTGCTTCCGTCCGGCGATCTGCCGGATGGCGCCGGCGAGGTCTTCGAGGCCGTCCCGGGTCCGGGCGGAGACAGGAAAGACCCGCACGCCGCGAAGACCTTCCTCTGCCAGGATGCCGGAGAGTGAGGCCGTCACCTGCTCCTGCTGGCGGCCGGAAAGCCGGTCCGCCTGATTCAGTGCGACGAGGGTCACCGCGCCGTGGGAGGCCAGCGGGGCGAGGAAGTCATGATGAAGTGCCGCGTCGGCGTATTTTTGCGGATCGACCACCCACAGCAGCACGTCCACTTGGCCCGACATGCGTTCGACGATGGTCCGGTGGGCTGCGGCGGTCGAGTCGAAGTCGGGAAGGTCAAGCAGGATCAGCCCGCCGGTGTCCGCGCCAAGCAGCGCGGAGTCCGCCGGCATCTCGTGGCGCTCGTCGACTTCCAGCCAGTCAAGGAGCGGGCCGCTTCCCGCGGCGCCCCACACCACAGCCAGCGGTTTCGAGGTGGTCGGACGGCGGGCAGCGACCCGCGCCACCTCGGTGCCGCTGAGTGCGTTGATCAGCGACGATTTGCCGCTCCCTGTGGGACCGAAGATTCCGATGACAGTGTGGTCTGCCGACAACGAGCGGCGGCTGCTGGCCCGGTCGAGCACGCCGAAGAGGTCCTGTACGTTCTCGTCGGGAAGCCGCCCTTCGGCGAGCCCGCGCACAGTGTCGAGTGCCTCAAGTTGCTTATGCAGACCGCTCGTGGACCCCGCACCGCGGTGCCGGCTCACCGGCTGCCACCGGCCGTGGGGCCCGGGGCACCGGTGAGGTCGGTTCCGGCGAGCCGGCGCGCATAGGCGAAAAGCGCTTCAGGCGGTGTCTGCCCTGCCACCGGGGCGAGGAGGACGATGAACTTGTCCTTCTCCTCGTCGAGCAGGGCACGGCACCGGCGCTCAAGGTTGTCGCGCGCGGTCTTGGCCAGCCTGCGGACCGCGTCCTCGCCGAACACGGCCTCAAGGAGTTTCTGGCCGACGACGGCCGAGCCGCCGGCGATGCCGATCTCGGCACCGGACAGGCCACCGGTGGAGGCGAAGACGACCACCATCAGCGCCACCGCCACCCCGTTAACGCCGAAGGAAAGCATCCGTGCGGCGAAGCGCTTGTCGGAGCCTTCGGTACTGACCAGCTCGAGCAGATCCTGTTGCCACTCCCTCACCTGCCGTGCGGCCTCGGCGGAAAATTCGTCGCTGACATAGGCGCCCCGCCCGGCAAGGAGGGCCCGGCCGGCGTCGTCGCTGCGCCACCACTGCTCGGTCTGCTCGAACGCCTTCGCCGACTCTTCGACAATGACCGAGTGCAGCCCGGTCTCGATCGCCGCTGCGACCGTGGTCGCCGGGGCAGGCTGGCCGGTGAAGAACGCGGTGATCCGGTCCCGCAGCCATCCCACCCGGGTCTCGATGCCGCGCATGAACTCACCGGTGCCGACGAAGTCCTGCCAGCGGGCGAGGACCTCCCCGCGCAGCATTGTTCCATCCTCGGTCGAGCGGAGGATCGCAGCGAGGGCCTCCGAATAGGCGGCCTCCGCCGCCCCGGAGAGGCGGTCAGCGGTCGCCTGCTGGGCCTCGGCGGCCTCAGCGACCTCCTCGACGCGTCCGGCAAGGGCGCGCACCGCTCCGGCCAGGGTGCGGCGCGCGATGTCGGTGCGCCCCTCCGCGTCGGCGGCCAAGGCCCCGAGCCAGCGGCGGATGGGATCGACCGACCCAGCGGGCAGCATTCCATCCTCATCGAGGCCCGACTCCTGCACGACGAAGATCGGGGCGTGCCCGAGGGACTCGGCCGTGAGGAGGGTCATGAGGTCTTCGCGGACCTCCTCCTCGACCCCCGGCGGCACCCGGTCGAGCACCACGGCCAGGAGGATGTCGCGCCGGGCCGCCTCAGCCAGGAGCTTCCACGGTACGGCGTCGGCGTAGCGGTTGGCTGTGGTGACGAAAATCCACAGGTCGGCCGCGGCAAGCAGCTGCCCGGCGAGCCGTCGGTTCTCGTCTGCGATTGAGTCGATGTCGGGGGCGTCAAGGATCGCCAGCCCCCGCGGAACGGTTGCCTCACCCTGCAGGAGGAGGGTTCCTGCAGCGGCTCCGGCGGCGTCTTGGGGGGCGAGTTCGCCAGCGCCTGCCTGGACCCGGCTGAGCGAGGGCAGCACCCGCTGGGAGGTGAACCATTCGGCTTCGGCGGGGTGGTGGAGCAGGATGGGCTGCCGCGTCGTTGGCCGCACCGCTCCGGTTCGGGTCACCGGCCGCCCGATAAGGGCGTTGACGAGCGTGGACTTGCCGGCCCCTGTCGATCCTCCGATGACGGCAAGAAGCGGAGCGTCGAGCCGGTCGAGCCGCGGAAGGATGTAGTCGTCCAGCTGCGCGGCGGCCGCAGCCGCCGCTGCGCGCGCTGCGGGGGCTCCTGCCAGGGAGAGCGGAAACCCGGCGCCCAGCAGCGCACCATGTACTTCGCGGAGGAATCCCGCCACCCCGCGGGCGTCGGCGGCGGTGAGGGATGCATTCATCTTTCCATTCTGCCAGCTTGCTTACTTTCCTGCTGGAGCAAACAGAATGACCCCCGGACGCAAAAACGCCCCGGACATTCGGGGAATGTCCGGGGCGTCTCTTCCGATGTCCTTGAATAAGGACGCTTGTGACCCCAGCGGGATTCGAACCCGCGTTACCGCCGTGAGAGGGCGGCGTACTAGGCCGCTATACGATGGGGCCAGTACTTTGATCTTGCTTTACTTCAAACTGCTTTTACTGCTGTACTACTTTATCCTACTTTTGTCTTGCTGCTTGCATTTTACTGCGCTGGGGTACCAGGACTCGAACCTAGAATGTTGGTACCAGAAACCAGTGTGTTGCCAATTACACCATACCCCAATGGCACTCCCCGAAGCCCAGTGGTACAGGCCTCCGGGCCGCGTTACCGCTCCGCGCCGAGAAATAACTCTACCGGAAAGATGGCAGGAACTGCAAAACGGCGTCGAGGGAAGTGATCCTGCGCAGCCCCTCCGCCGCCGTTCCGGCCTCATCCGCCCCCGCTTCCGGGGCGTCGGACGCCCCGGAAGTGGCGGGTGAACCGGCGGCACGCCGGTCCAGCCAGACGCCGACCAGACCCGCGGCATCCGCAGCCCGGGCGTCGATGGCAGGGTTGTCGCCGACATAGAGGGTGCGGGCAGGGTCCGTGCCTAGGCGGCGGGCACCCTCATGAAAGATGGCCGGGTCGGGTTTCGCGACTCCGACGGCATCGATCCCCACCAGCACCCGGATCCGGCTGAGCCCGGACCGGTCAAGCTTGGCCCGCTGGTAGTCGTGCACATTGTTGCTCACCGCGCCGTACGGGACGCCCCGGGCCTGGAGCTCGTCGAGGAGGGGCATCACGTCGTCGTACGGCCGGAAATGCAGCGGCAGCGTCGCCTCGTAGGCGCTGGTCCACCGGTGGGCGGCCTCCCCCTCGAGTGGATCCGCGATGAAGGCGGCCTGGGCGTGGCGGGCGCGTCGAAGCCGCTGCTCGGCAAACGTCAACTGACCGGACAGGAAGGCGTCATAGTGGCCCTGGGGGTCCGTGGTGAAGAGCCGCTTGTATTCGGCCCAGTCATCATCGCTCAGGTGGCCGAAGGCATCCCCTGCGATGTGGTGGAGGGTCCTGCCCATGGCCGTCTCAAGGTCGACCAGCGTGTCATCGATGTCGAAGAGCACTCCCTCGATGTCCGGCGTCCCCTCCCCCGGACCCTTGCTCATTAGTCGCCCGCCCCGGCGAAGGCGCGGATCCGCGCCAGCGAGGAGTCGCGGCCGAGAATGACCATTGACTCGAACAGGGGCGGGGAGATGCGGCGGCCTGACACGGCGGTGCGCACCGGACCGAAAGCAAGGCGGGGTTTGAGGCCGAGGTCGTCCACCAGGGCAGCCCGCAGGGCACCCTGGATTGACTCCGCATCCCAGTCGGTCACGGCTTCGAGAGCCTCGAGCGTCTTGGCAAGGACCTCGGCGAGGTTTTCCGGCAGGCCCTTCCGTGCGTCGTCGGCGACGTCGATGGCATTGTCGTCCTTGAAGAGGAAACCAAGCATTTCGGGGGCCTCGCCGAGCAGGGTGATCCGTTCCTGGACCAGCGGCGCGGCCTCGGCGATGATTCGTTCCTCCCGCTCCGTCACCGGTTCTCCCACCAGTCCGGCGGCCTGGAGGTAGGGAACGAGGCGCGCGCGGAAATCCGCCGGGTCGAGCAGCCGGACGTGGGTGCCGTTGATCGCCTCTGCCTTCTTCAGGTCGAAGCGGGCGGGGTTGGCCAGGACGTCGCGGACGTCGAACTTCTCCACCAGCTGCTCGACGCTGAAGATGTCCTCATCAGCGGAGAGACTCCATCCCAGCAGGGAGAGGTAGTTGAGCAGCCCTTCCCGAATGAACCCGCGGTCGCGGTGGAGGAACAGGTTCGACTCCGGATCGCGCTTGGACAACTTCTTGTTGCCCTGGCCCATGACGTACGGCAGATGCCCGAACAGCGGCATGTAGCGTGCGACACCGATATCGATCAGGGCACGGTAGAGGGCGATCTGCCGCGGGGTGGAGGAGAGGAGGTCCTCCCCGCGCAGCACATGGGTGATTCCCATCAGGGCGTCGTCGACAGGATTGACCAGCGTGTAGAGCGGCGCGCCATTCGCGCGGACGACGGCGAAATCGGGAACGCTTCCGGCCCTGAAGGTGATCTCGCCGCGCACCAGGTCAGTGAAAGTGATGTCCTCATCGGGCATCCGCAGCCGGAGCACCGCGCCCCGGCCCTCGCTGCGGAACGCCTCGCGCTGAACCTCGGTGAGGGTGCGGTCGAAGTTGTCGTAGCCGAGCTTGACGTCGCGCCCGGCAGACCGGTGACGGTCCTCGACCTCTTCTGGCGTCGAGAAGGACTCATAGAGGTGTCCGGCCTCCACGAGTTTCGCGATCACGTCCTGGTAGAGGTCGCCGCGCTGTGACTGCCGGTACGGCCCATGGGGGCCGCCAACCTCCACGCCCTCATCCCAGTCGATCCCGAGCCACCGCATTGCGTCGAGAAGCTGGTTGTAGCTTTCCTCACTGTCGCGGGCGGCGTCGGTGTCTTCGATCCGGAAGACCAGTTTGCCGCCGGTGTGCCGGGCATACGCCCAGTTGAAGAGGGCGGTACGGATCAACCCGACGTGAGGCGTGCCCGTGGGTGACGGGCAGAACCGCACGCGGACCGGGGTTGAGTCATTGACAGTAGGGATTTCGGCTGCAGTAGTCATGATGGCCCAATTCTAGTAGCCGGCCCCTTCTCCCCCGGCCACCGGGCCCGGCGGGCACCGGAGTCAGCGGCGGGCCGGGTTTGAAAGCCGCCCGATTCCCTCGACCTCGACTTCGTAACGCTGGCCCTCGCTGATGAGTCCCACTCCGGCCGGCGTCCCGGTGAGGATGATGTCGCCGGGAAGCAGGGTGAAGGCCTGGGATACGTAGGAAACGAGTTCCTTCGCCCCCCAGATCATCTGGCTGGTGGACCCGTCCTGGCGCAGCTCACCGTCCAGGCTTCCCTTGACCGCGAGGTTTTCGGGGTCAAGCTCGGTCTCGATCCAGGGCCCGATGGGGCAGGAGGTGTCGAAGCCCTTGGCCCTCGCCCACTGGTCGTCGGTGCGCTGGGCATCACGCGCGGTGAGGTCGTTGGCACAGGTGTAGCCGAAGACGACGTCGTCGACCCGTTCGAGGGGTACGTCTTTGCAGATCCGCCCGATGACGATGGCCAGTTCCGCTTCGTAGGAGATTTCATCCGAGAAGGAAGGGAGCAGGATGGGGTCGCCGGGCCCGATGACGGAGGTGTTGGGCTTGAGGAACATCAGTGGAGCCGGCGGAACCTCATTGCCTAGTTCGGCGGCGTGGTCCGCGTAATTCCTGCCAATGCCAACCACCTTGCTGCGGGGAATCACCGGGGCCAGCAGGCGGACATCGGCCAGCAGGTGACGCGCGCCAGTGAGTTGGATGCCGGAGTAGAAGGGGTCACCGTTGATCACCGCGAGCTCTTCGCTGCCGTCTGGGCCTTCGACGACGCCGAACATTGGATCGTTATCTACAACAAAGCGGGCTATACGCATTGTCCTAGGCTACAGGTTCATTCCAGCCGACCCCGGGCAGCGGAAAGGCCGTGAACTCGCCCCCCAGGAGGCGGGTTCACGGCCCTTATCACACTGCCGGACAGGTCCGGCTAGGGTCTTTCTTTACTTTCAATCGGTTCCCTTTGGAACCGACTGGAGAAAGAATCAGTACGGCCAGTTGTTGATGCGATCGGTGCTGACGGTGGTCGAGCCCGACTTCGTCGACGTGGAGTCGGCGGCAACGGCTGCCGAGCTTCCTGCGGCGACGAAAAGTACCGACAGCAGGAGTGCGGAGGTGAGCTTCTTCATAATTTGTCCTCAAGGTGAGATGGAAGCAAAAGACATAAGCGGTCTTCTGCCTTGCTATAGCAGATTCAGTCTACGAAATGTTGTTCCGCCACACCAGTCACAATCGTAACAATTTTTGACTATTTAATTTCAGGGGTCCATGCTGGCCATCACGGGGCGCCCGGCCGCGTGTGGCCCACGTTGTTGGACGGTGCCGCCAGGCCCCGTCCGCGAGCTGAAGGTGGTGAAGGTCCTGCAGGAAATAACAGGAGAGCAGGTCCTCCTCGAACTGCAAGCACGCAGTGCATGGAACCAGCGGGATTACGAGCAGACGCAGCGGATCGCCGAGCAGGCGGCTGCCATGGCCGCCGAGCTAAAAGACGACAACGCCTGGTGGAACATGACCTTCCTGCAGGCCGAAAGTCTCCGGAAACAGGGACTCGTCAGAGAATCAGCAATGGTTGCCCGCACCCTCCAGCATCACCCTATGACCGGGCAATCAGCGGCTCTCGTCGCGCGAGTGTGCACAATGACCTCGCTGGCGCTGCAGGGCTCCGGCGACCTCGCCGATGCGGTCGTGGAAGCCCGTCGTGCGGCCGAAAGCGCCGCGCGCATTCCGGGGCAACAGGAACTGCACATCGAGGCGCAGAATGCGTTGATCGCGGCGCTTGCCGACAGCGACCAGCTGAACGACGCCTGGACCGAATGCCTCGTCCTTGCCGAGCTTCTTGAGGACAACCCCAGCAAGCAGACGTCGGGGATGAGCTACTGGGCCATCGGCAACGTGGCATTCCTCCTTCAGCGCGTTGAAGACGGAACCAAGTATCACCGCCTCGCAGCTGAGAACCTGTCGCCGACCAACGATCTTGATCTGTGGGCCCGCTTCAACCGTGCTTCTGCTGCGCTGCGCCTGGCCGCGGGAGTCGTTGAGCCTGAGACACTTGAATGCATTGACCGCGCCGAAATGGCCAGCTCGATTGTCGGCGGCAGTGAACGGGACCGGCTTGAATTGGCATTGACCCGTGCGCATTGGCTCGTACTGACCGGCCAGTTCGATGCAGCGATCGAACGCCTGAGGGCAGTGACCTCGCAGGAGTCTCTGCTCGCTACCCACACCGCCGCCGAGGCGCGCTTCCTGCTGGGCCAGGCTTATAACGCCCGGCACATCGAGCTTGAAGCCTTGCTGAACCTCGAAGCGAGCGAGGAGCTCTTCGTCCAGTCCGGCGCCAATGACCGGGCCGCCGCTGCACGACAACTTATCCACAAGGTCCAGGGCTTTGATTGAGCCGGCCGGCTCCCGACACAGCACGGCCGCCGGCCGCCGTCCAGCGTTACGAATTCCCCTCTGAGCGAAGCGGACTTGCGGTTGAGGGTAGCTAGTTGTGTAGAGTCTTATCTAAGCCCTGGCCGGGCTGGGCGTTTCCCCCCATTACTCCCACCCCGGTCGGGGCCTTCTACGTTAACTGCTTCACTGCGCGTCACTGCCGTTTCTGGTCCGCATTCCACTCTGCGCCGGCATGCCGAACGGGGAGGTGACTCCCCTGAGCCCCGCCCCGGCTCCCCTGCCGCTGGCTACGGTGCCCCGGCACGCCGAGCGAGCCTCAGGGGTGTCGTCGACCGGCCACAAGGGCATCCGCGGACGGGGCCCTATCCTCCGGCCACGCCGCCGGGGTCCTTCTTCAGTAGTTCGGCGAGCTCGCTGCTGCTCAACTTGTTCCAGGGTGACCCGTCCGAGCCCTGCATAGCAGCCTCAGGGCTGTCCCCTTGAGTCCACCATTTCGCTTCGAAGACGTCGCCGTCGAGGAGAATGCGCTCGCCCTTGAGGTACACGGTCTTGGGGTTCCAGACGGGGTAGGTTCCGGCCGGTGCCGTCACCTGCGGCAGAGGTTTCTCCCCCGGGAGCACCGGCCCGAGGATCGTCCACGGAGTTTCCTCAGCTTGCAGCACGGGGTTGTCGGGAATGTCTCCCCGCGTCCAGTACTTGGCAACATAGACGTTCCCGTGCCAGACAACGCGGTCATCCTCCGTGTAGGTGCCCTCCTCCTCCCAGATCGGGTAGGGGCTCGTCTCGGGGTCGTCCGCTACCGGCGTCGCAATGGGCTCCGACACAGTGGGGCCCTTCACGAGCGTCGATGCACGGCCCTCGAACCCGTCACCCAGGAGCTCCGCGAACTGGAGTCCGTTCTGGTCGATCCCGCTGCACCCGTCGGATACCACCGTGAGATCCGCATAATTGGCGCTGCAGTTTCCATCCCGGTTCAGAGACCACATCGACATCCGGCCGATGCCGTTCTCCTTGGCGAACCGGTTGAAGTCCACGGCCGCATCGGTGTCGAACACCTCGCCGACAACGTCGTTCTGACCGATCATCGGCGTCAGGCCGATCTTGCGCCAGAGGGTCTGCGGCCCCAGATCGATACCGGCCCGCCCGTACAGCGTGCCCAGTTGGCTGTGGGTTGCCCTCGCTGCTGCGACCGACGCCTCGAGCATGCTCGTACCTTCGGTCCTGGATGCCCCGTAGTCCATGGTCATGACATTCACGCCGGCGAGATCGACCTTCGCCGCAAGCATCTGGGCGACGGCGTCCGTCCCTTCAGCCGTGAGGCCCGAAGGCGCCACGGGAAGAGTGAGCCAGACGTTGAGCGGGGCGCCACTCTTTGCCCGGTCCTCCTGAAGCGCTGCGACGGCCTCGGCACGGCGTTTTCCTGCTTCAGTGTTGGCGAGGTTTCCGCCCTCAACATCCAGGTCGATCGTGGTGATGTCGTACCGGTCGATGACGGCTTCGTAGGCGGCGGTGAGCTTCCGGACGTCGGTGCACGAGGCAGCGAGCTCGGTGTTGAGCAGGCCGCCGAAGGACACCGACACCTCCCCGCCGCTGCGGGATAGGTGGGCGATCCGGCGGTCCAGATCCAGCGTCGATTCGGCTTCGTCAAGGGAGTACGCGGCGCCCCAGGACGGTTCGCAGTCATCGGCCGGATCAGCTACGACAAAGGAGAGCACGATATTCCTGCCCTGCCTGGTCGGCGGCTTCTCGAAGGCATAAAAGGGTGTGGCCGTCGCGTCGACATATCCGGCGAAGAACGGCTTGCCGCTCGCAGCGGCGCGGGCATCATCGAAGCGGGTCCAACCCACGACGGATGCGGTCACGAGGGCACCTGAGACACACACAAGGAAGAGGAGCCGCAGGGCGGAAAGCCGGCGGCCTGGAAAACGCTTGGACAACGTGCCCCCAATATGATGGCCTCCCCAGCGAAGGCCGACAGTGAAGTGTAGCGCCGTCGGAGAGGGGACGCCATCGGTGCTATTGTTACGCACGTCACACAGGTGGAACTGCTTCGCGGGCACCGGATCCGGGACAGCGCCATCCAACGAGTACGCTGTCAGTGATCTCTGGTATAACAAGGATCCTGTCCTCCTATGGACAAGTCTTGCAACGATCATGCGCCTGCTGAAGGACGCTGCTGTTGCTGTATGGATGCTGGGGAGCATATGTCTAATTCAATTACCGTTCCGCGCTCCACAGAGCCGGATCAAGGCCCCGTGCGACGGCGCCAGTGGGGAGCGGAACGACGGTCCGAGCCTTTGTCGATCGTTCATCCGACTCCATCGAACCGGAAGATCGCCCTCGGCCGGCTGGGCATTGTGGTGACGGTTCTCGCCTGGCTCACCTATGTCGTCACCACGATCCTCCGGCAGTTTGCCGAAAACCCCGACGCGGGATTCCGTTTCCAGTTCGAAGCGGTTTCCTACCTCATCGTCGTAACCTTCCTGACGTTTTCGGCCCTCATGTACCTGCTTGCCCGCCAGGGCGCCCTGTACCGGTTCCGCGACCACCGGCGGGTTCCCCGCGGGGAGCTTGACCGCCACTTCGCTTCATACGAGCACGGCATCACCGTCCTCGTTCCGTCCTACGCCGAGGAACCGCGCGTAGTCCGCGCCACATTGTGGTCCGCGGCCCTGCAGGAATTCCCCGATCTGCGGGTTGTCCTGCTGGTGGATGACCCGACGAACCCGACAGACCCGGCCGCGCGCGGAAAGCTGGAGGCTACCCGCGCCCTGACGGTGGATATCGAGGCGAGCCTTATTGAACCAGCGGCGCGGGCTACCCAGGTCCTCGCAGACTTCGACAGCCGACACGGCGCCGGGTCCACGGGCGCCGGAGAGCTGCCCGCGCTGATCGCCGAGTATGAGGCCGCGGCGGCGTGGCTCGAGGGAATGGCGGAGTCCGAGCGCGTGGATGACCACGTCGACGAGTTTTTCGTGGATCTCGTCCTGATGGGCCTCGCACGCGAACTGCGGCTGACCATCCTCGCCCTCAACGCCGCGCTTAGCCAGAACGAGGCCCCCGAACCGGAGCGGACCCGCGAGCTCTACCTGCGGCTTGTCCGCATCTTCACCACCCAGCTGGCGACGTTCGAACGCAAGCGGTACGCCTCCCTGTCCCACGAGGCCAACAAGGCGATGAACCTGAACGCCTACATCTCCCTGATGGGCCAGCGGTGGGTTGAGGAAAAAGCCGCAAACGGCACAGTGCTCCGGCCCGCACCGGCCGGCGGCCCAGCCGATCTCGACATTCCTGACACCACCTACCTGCTGACCCTCGATGCCGATTCGCTCCTGCTGCGCGATTACTGCCTGCGCCTGGTGTACCTGCTGGAATCGCCGGGCAATGAACGTGTCGCGGTGACCCAAACCCCATACTCCTCCTTCCGCGGCGCACCGACCCGCATCGAGCGGGTGGCCGGTGCAACCACGGATATCCAGCACATCCTCCACCAGGGCATGTCCTACTACGGGGCGACCTTCTGGGTCGGCGCCAACGCCGTGATCCGGAAAAAGGCTGTCGAGGACATCGTCGAGGTCGAAAACGTCGGCGGATTCGACATCAAGACCTACATTCAGGACCGGACGGTCATCGAGGACACCGAGTCAAGCGTCGACCTCGGGTCCCACGGATGGACCCTGATGAACTATCCCGAACGTCTGAGCTACAGTGCCACGCCCCCGGACTTCGGTTCGCTGGTGGTGCAGCGCCGCCGCTGGGCCAACGGTGGGCTGCTGATCCTTCCCAAGCTGTGGGACCAGGTAAGGGGACGCCGCTTCAAACGCGAGCCGGTCCTTCTGAGGGAGATCCTCCTGCGGGTGAACTACATGGCATCCATTTCCTGGGCAAGCTTCGGCCTCCTGTTCCTCCTTGCCTATCCCTACGACAGCAGGCTGCTCAGCCCCGTCGTTTTCCTTGCCGCCCTCCCCTATTTCCTGGCGATGGGCAGCGATCTACGTGATTGTGGCCACCGCTTCTCCGATATCTTCAGAATCTACGGGTTCAACCTCGTCCTTCTCCCGGTAAATCTCGCCGGCGTCCTGAAGTCGATCCAGCAGGCATTCACCGGTGACAAGATCCCGTTCGTCCGCACGCCCAAGGTAAAGAACCGTACCGCGGCGCCGGGGCTCTACGTCCTTGTCCCCTACCTGATCGTCGCGTTCTCGATACTGACGCTGGTCAGGGACACGAGTCAGGGACACTGGGGTAACGCCGTATTCGCCGGCCTGAATGCGGTACTCGCCGCAGGTGCCATACGCGCTTACATTGGCATCAAGAACTCGGCCGTCGACGTCGGGCTGGGAGTGTTGAACTGGCTGTACGTCAAACCCAAGTCAGTTCCAACAGCAGCACCGACCATCCCTGCCAGGGAGGAGGGAGACGCCGATTGGGCGTCAATCCTGTATCACGGCGACCGGCGGCTGAACCGCGACATGCGTGACGGCAAGGACCGCCGTAGGCGCGCCTCGGTTCGCTGAATTCAAGCACGGGAAAGGTTGGGGGACCGATGACCGATGGGATAACAATCGACAATGTTGCCGACAAGCTCGGCGACGGTGACGACGTTGGCGCTGATGCGCCACGGGCCGGAGCGCAAACCATGTCCGCGGAGGGGATTACGGTGATAACGCTACCGGCCGGTGAGCATATCTCCCGGCGCCTCGCGGAATCCAAGGCGGAGCAGGCGCGGGCGCTCGCCGCGGGCGTACCGCGGCCGCTGCTCATCGATATCCGCGGAGTGAAATCTATTGATCGGAATGCCCGCGTGGTCTTGGGTGCAGCGCATGTATCCGTGGCCGTTGCAGTCCTGGGATCGAGCCCTGTCGACCGAGTGCTTGGCAACTTCCTCATGGGAGGCAAGGATGCCAAAAGTCCTGTCGCCTTCTTCGCATCGCGGAGCGAAGCGCTTGCATGGCTCGCGGGCTTCCTGCCGGTACCCTGAAAAAGATGAACGCCGAAAACAAGGATCCGCGGCTAGGCCAGCTGGTTGACAGCATCGTCCGACTTTCGCGCGGCGAGTTGAGCAGCCGGATCGAGCCCTCGGATGCAAGGGATGAAGTTGATGCGGTGATCACCGGCTTCAACCTCCTTGCGGAGGAGCTCGAACAGGTCTACGACCAGTTCGAGAAGCGGGTTGAGAGCCGTACGGCGATGCTTCGCCAGGCACACCGGGATATGAAGAAAATGGCGATGTCCGATGCCCTCACCGGCCTCGCGAACCGGGTGGCCCTGATGGAAGCCCTTGAAAACGCGCTAGCCGAGACGGCGAACGGGGCGCCCCCGCCGGCGCTGATCCTCCTTGACCTCGATTCCTTCAAGAACGTCAACGACCGCTTCGGGCATGACGCGGGTGACCGCGTACTCCAGGAAGTCGGCGTCCGGCTCAACGGCGTTGTGCGTGCGAGCGACGTCGTCGCGCGTCTCGGCGGTGACGAGTTCGCGATTCTCCTCCCGGCCGCCAGCATGGAGATCTGCATGCGCGTGGCACGACGCGCCCTCGAAGTCCTTGGCGAGATCATCGAGCTGGAGGACCTGCAGGTTCATCCGAGAGCGAGCATCGGGGTACGGCTTGGAGACCCCCAGCAGAGTGCGGATGACCTGCTGCTCGATGCAGACACCGCGATGTACGCCGCCAAGCGCGAAGGCCGCAACATCATTAAGGTGTTCGAACCGGTGATGCAGTATTCGCGGCAGCTCCGTAGCCAGATGGCGGCAGAACTCCGGGCCGCCATCCGTCGGGAAGAACTGGTTCTTCACTTCCAGCCGCTGGTTGAACTTGCGACAAGCCGCATTATCGGGCTTGAGGTGCTGGTGCGTTGGCAGCACCCGGTGCGCGGGCTCATCCCACCGGACGTCTTCATCCCCCTCGCCGAGGAAATCGGAGTCATTCATGACCTCGACCGGTGGGTGATGTCGACGTCTCTGCGCCACCTTGCCGAATGGCGCCGTGAGCTCCAGCTTGACGACGACTTCCAGCTTCAGGTGAACCTCTCCGCTGTTGAGCTGAAGCAGCTCGACCTGGTCGACTATGTGCGCGGCCTCCTGCGGGAAACAGGGGTCCCTGCCTCCTGCCTGGTCATTGAGATCACCGAATCGGCGATCGTGACGCGGGGCGAAGTGGAGATGTACTCGCTTCTCAGCCTCCAGCAGCTTGGGGTGGGGATCGAGATCGACGATTTTGGGACAGGCTATTCCTCAATCAGCTACCTGCGCGAGCTGCCCGTCAGTATGGTGAAGGTCGACCGCTCGCTTCTTGTCGATCTTGATACCAAACCCGGCCAGTTCGGATTCGTCTCTGCAGTGCTTCAGTTGATCCGGGCAGCCGGACTTGAGGCTGTCTGTGAGGGCATCGAATCAAAGGAACAGGCCGACCAGCTGCGGGCCATGGGATGCGCCAGCGGCCAGGGGTTCTACTTCAGCAGGCCGCTGCCGATCGAGGAGATCAAAGCCCTGCTCGCCACCCACCGGTATCTCAGCCTGCCGGCCTAGCCGACGAGGCAGCATTGAGCCTCCGCCGCGGGCGCAGGCCCTGGGCGGCACAACTGTGAAGCTGCGCCGCCCAAGAAGCGGGATCTAAACCAGCCTGGTCAACCAGCCGTGGACATCCTCGGCGGTGCCGGTCTGGATTCCTAGCAGCTGACTGCGGATGGACATGGTCACCTCACCGGGACGGGCATCAGGTGCGCCGATAATCTCGTCGCCGTCCTTCAGCTGCCCAATTGGGGTGATCACCGCTGCCGTGCCGCAGGCGAAGACTTCGGTGATGTCGCCGGTGGCAACACCGTCGCGCCACTCGTCGAGAGTGATCTTGCGCTCGACGACGTTCATCCCGCGGTCCCGGCCCAGTTGAATCACCGAGGAGCGCGTCACGCCCTCCAGGATGGTGCCGGACAACGCCGGAGTGACGAGTGAGCCGTCCTTGAACACGAAGAACACGTTCATGCCGCCGAGCTCTTCGACGGCGTTGTCGTTGAATTGATCAAGGAAGAGCACCTGCTTGCAATCATTGGCTTCCGCCTCGAGCTGGGCCGCGAGGGAAGCCGCGTAGTTGCCTCCGCATTTCGCCGCGCCGGTTCCGCCCCGTCCGGCGCGGGCGAAGTTCCGGGATACCCAGATCGAAACCGGCTTCAGCTCTCCTCCGAAGTAGTTTCCTGCGGGCGAGGCGATGACGCGGAACGAAACTTCCCGTGCGGGCCGGACCCCGAGGAACGCCTCCGTGGCAATCATGAAGGGTCGCAGGTACAGGCTCTCTCCCTCACCGGTCGGAATCCAATCACGGTCGGCTGAAACCAGCTGGCGCAGAGATTCGAGGAAGATCGGTTCCGGAAGCTGGGGAAGGGCGAGTCGAGCCGCCGACCTGTTGAGGCGTGCGGCGTTGGCGTCCGCACGGAAGGTCCAGATTGAACCATCGGCATGGCGGTACGCCTTCATGCCCTCGAATATTTCCTGGCCGTAGTGCAGAACGGCGGCGGCGGGGTCGAGTGCGATGGGTCCGTAGGGTTCGACCCGCGCATTGCTCCATCCGCCCTTTCCATCGGCGTCGACCGAAAAATCCACGATCGCTGTGTGGTCGGTGAAGTGGTTGCCGAACCCCGGATCGGCGAGGATGGCCTCGCGCTGCTCCACGGTTTTGGGAGTGGTGGAGAGATGCTGGGCGAACTCCAGATCGGTGGCTGTCATGATTCCTCCGCGCGTGACCTGCTCCGTGCGGAGCGGCGCTCCGGGAGGCTATTCGGTCAGTGATCAGTGCCGGCTGCTTCGCCGACGCTGGGTTAATGGTTCCTAACCACCTTAGGACACCGCGGCGGCAATCGCATCGCCCACCGCCGACGTCGTGCGCGGTGCTCCAGTGCGGCCCGCGATGTCGGCTTCAACCGCACGCTCGATGCGCTCGGCCGCGGCATTCTGGCCCAGGTGCCGCAGCAGGAGCGCCGCCGAGAGGATAGCGGCCGTGGGATCCGCCTTCTGCTGACCTGCGATGTCAGGGGCGGAACCGTGGACCGGCTCGAACATTGAGGGCGCCGTGCGGTCCATGTTGAGGTTTCCTGAGGCCGCTAGGCCGATCCCTCCACTAATGGCCGCGGCGAGATCGGTCAGGATGTCGCCGAAGAGATTGTCGGTCACGATGACGTCAAACCGTGACGGATCGGTGACAAGAAAAATCGTCGCCGCATCGACGTGCAGGTAGTCGTGGGTGACTTCGGGGAACTCCAGCGCGACAGCTTCCACCGTCCGCTTCCAGAGGTGGCCTGCGAAGACCAGCACATTGTGTTTGTGGACCAGGGTCAGCTTCCGGCGCGGGCGCTCGCTCGCACGGCGGAAGGCGTCACGCACAACCCGTTCCACCCCGTGTGCCGTATTGAGCGAAACCTCCGTGGCAATCTCATGATTCGTCCCGCCGCGCAGGGTGCCCCCATTGCCGGCGTAGGGGCCCTCAGTGCCCTCCCGCACCACGATGAAGTCGACGGCTCCTGGGGCAGCCAAGGGCGAGCCCACCCCCGGGTACAGCTTGGAGGGGCGCAGATTGACGTAGTGATCGAGTTCGAATCGCAGTTTGAGCAGCAGTTCGCGTTCGATCAGCCCCGAGGGGATCCGCTTATCCCCCGGTGCCGCACCCACCGCTCCAAAGAGGATCGCATCGTGGGCACGCAGCCGGGTGAGGGTTTCCTCTGGGAGCGTTTCCCCGGTGGCGAGCCAGTGCTGGGCTCCGAGGGAGTACTCGGTAAGCGCAAGTTCCACCTCATCGGCCAGTACCGCCGAGAGCACCTTCACCGCTTCCGCCGTGACTTCCGGGCCGATGCCGTCTCCGGGGATGATCGCGAGGTCGATACGAGCAGTTGAGGGGTCCATCGACCCAGATTACGAAGCGGGCCGCCCTGCGGACAATCAGTCTCATTTTGTGAGACATCGGCATAGGGGGCTACCGGGTCCCCCACGATGCCGCTCTCGTTGCAGACATGAGGACGGGCCCCTTTCGGGTGCCCGTCCCCATTCGTACTGACTGGTTCGTGCCTGCTAGAAGCTAGCGTTCCGCTTCCGCTCAACGACTCGGCCGGCCACGAGGCCCGCACCGGTCAGGCCCGCCACGACAAGCCCTCCCAACCACACCTGACCCGGGTCATCCGATGCCGCAATCGCAGCCGACTGAACATTGAGGCCCCGGTTGGTGCGAACCGTCCCAGTTGAAACGGGCACGACCACAGTCCGCACCGTGACGGTGCCCGGAGTCTTCACTGGGACCTTCGTGATCACGACGGTTTTTCCTGGCTTGGTTGGGGACTGAGGGGCCTGCGGCACTTCAGGAGCTTCGGGTACGGAGGGCGACTCCGGAGTTCCGGGAAGCTGCGGGTTCTCCCCACCGGGGTTCTCCCCACCGGGGTTCTCCCCACCGGGGTTCTCCCCACCGGGGTTCTCCCCACCGGGGTTCTCCCCACCGGGGTTCTCCCCACCGGGGTTCTCCCCACCGGGGTTCTCCCCACAGTCGTTCTTGCCCTCACCGGTGTTGTTGCCGCCACCGTTGTTGCCCTCACCGGTGTTGTTATCGCCGCCGTTGTTGTCGCCGCAGCCGTCACCGTTGCCGCCGCCGTTGTCACCGCCGTTGCCGGGGTTGTCCCCGTTGCCGCCGCCGTTGTTGCCGCCGCCGTTGTCACCGCCGTTGCCGGGGTTGTCCCCGTTGCCGCCGCCGTTGTTGCCGCCGCCGTTGTCACCGCCGTTGCCGTCGCCGCCGTTGCCGGGGTTGTTCCCGTTGCCGCCGTCGCCGCCGCCGTTGCCGGGGTTGCCGTTGTCCCCACCGCCGTTGCCGGGATTTCCGCTGTCCCCACCGCCGTTGCCGGGGTTGCCGCCGCCGTTGCCGGGGTTGCCGTTCCCGCCGTCGCCGCCGCCGTTGCCGCCGCCGTTGTCACCGCCGTTGTCACCGCCGTTGCCGGGGTTGTTCCCGTTGCCGCCGCCGTTGTCACCGCCGTTGCCGGGGTTGTCCCCGTTGCCGGGGTTGTTCCCGTTGCCGCCGCCGTTGTCACCGCCGTTGCCGGAATTTCCGCTGTCCCCACCACCGTTGCCGCCGCCGTTGCCGGGGTTGCCGTTGTCCCCACCGCCGTTGCCGGAATTTCCGCTGTCCCCACCACCGTTGCCGGGGTTGTTCCCATTGCCGCCGCCGTTGCCGGGGTTGCCGTTGCCGCCGCCGTTGTCACCGCCGTTGCCGGGGTTGCCGTTGCCGGGGTCACCGTTGCCGGGGTTGCCGTTGCCGCCGTTGCCGCCGCCGTTGTCACCGCCGTTGCCGGGGTTGTTCCCGTTGCCGCCGTCGCCGCCGCCGTTGTCACCGCCGTTGCCGGGGTTGTTCCCGTTGCCGCCGTCGCCGCCGCCGTTGTCACCGCCGTTGCCGGGGTTGTTCCCGTTGCCAGGGTCACCGTTGCCAGGGTCACCGTTGCCGGGGTTGCCGTTGTCCCCACCGCCGTTGCCGGGGTTGCCGTTGTCCCCACCGCCGTTGCCGGGGTTGTTCCCGTTGCCGCCGTCGCCGCCGCCGTTGCCGGGATTTCCGCTGTCCCCACCGCCGTTGCCGGGGTTGTTCCCGTTGCCGCCGCCGGGGCCGGGGTCACCGTTGCCGGGGTCACCGTTGCCGGGATTGCCGTTGCCGCCGCCGTGGCCGGGGTCACCGTTGCCGGAGTCACCGTTGCCGGGGTCACCGTTGCCGGGATTGCCGTTGTCACCGCCACCGCTGTCACTGTTGCCGCCGCCGTTGCCGGGGTCACCGTTGCCGGGATTGCCGTTGCCCCCGCCGCCTGGGTTGCCGTTGCCGCCACCGCCGGGATTTCCCGCGTTCGGTTTGCTACCGGCCGCATTGCCTACCTGGTCCGGAGAAACGGGAATGGTCGGCACCGTCGGAGCAACAACCTCAACCGGGGCCGCGGGAACGACGGGTTCGACCGGCGTAGCAGGAACCGCTGGGACGGCAGGAATCGCCGGCACCACGGGAACGGCGGGCTCGGCCGGGGCCGCTGGACTTGCGGGCGGAGCGGGCGTAGCCGGCTGTTCCGGCACTCCCCCTTGGCCGCCGCCAGAACACCTCGCCCCGTTCCCCGCTGTGGCCTGGGCGCCGACGCCCGTGATGCCTGCCGATTGGCAGGGATTACTCTTCGGAGGAGGCGCCGCGTAGGCGGGAGCGGTGCTGGCTGCGAAGGCGAAGCCTACGAGCCCGACAGTTGTAAGGATTGACTTCATGGCAGCTCTCCAACCAGATGGGGGCTTTACTGACCACTCCTGGGGGCTGAAATCCGGTGACGCATGGCGTTGCAAGAGAACGCTCGAATGCCGTGTGAGACCGACTCAAAACCTTGATGTTTCCCCAGCAGAATCATCAGTTTTTGATTACTTACTCAGGCTAGAAATGGCCCGAGGGATAGTCGCGAGTGAGCAATACTCGACTGTTTCGGAGGACTCCGGGTATTTACTCGCATCGCTACGCTCGGCGTTGCTGAAAATACGTGGCGGTTCGTGAGCGTGTATTTTCAGCCGGAGTTGGAAATAGACCCATCGATCGGGTGCCCATGAACCTGACACCGGACAGGCCTTCGGATAGGGTGAGCGCAAGCGACATGCGGAAGGGACGCCGTGAGCAAGCAAGACGTTAGCTGGGCCGGGTTCGGCGGCACGGCCGTCGTCGCATCGCCAAGCGGTGAGGACGGCCAAGATCTGTGTGCCATTTTGCAGCAGGCAGGTTACGCCGCAGTCTCTGTCAGTTCAGGTTCGGCACTTCTGGGCACCCTCCGTCAAAGCACACCCGACATTGTTTTCCTTGACCTTCAATTGGCCGACGAAAGCAGTCGGGCACTCCTTGGTGTCCTTGAATCCGATTCCCGCTTCGCTGGGCTTCCGGTCATCCTCCTCCTGCCCGACAGTTCGCCGCTGGAGCCCGGAGGATTGCTCGAGAATCCGATCACCGATTTCGTTTTTCGGCCGTACCAGGAGCGCGAGATTATCCAGCGCGCCGCGTCCGCCATCGCCCGACGCCGCCAGCACCGGGTCCAGCGCGAATCTGCGTCCCTGCTCCGCGAACGGATGCGTGAAATTTCCGCAGGCATCCGCGCCGCCAACAGCCTCGAAACCATGGTTGGAAACTTCCTCGCCGGGCTCGGCCGCGCACTCGGCTCCGACTCCGTCTACCTCCAGATTTTCCCCGACGACCGCGTGGCGGACCTGAGTTCGCACTGGTCAAGTTCGGATGCTGACCCCATGGAGGTTCCATCCCTGGCCCACTCGGGAAGGGCCAAGGCCCTGGCGCTCCGACTGTGGGAAAGCTCCACCGGCGAACGCTTCCCTCCCGCAACGGACTCTGTATCGGCGGGCATGTCAGTCTTCGAGGATCTCGCCGATCTGTCCGGCATTACGAGCGGCGTCGTCGTCGCCCTCGGGGAAGGCACCACACCGTTCGGGCTTGTCTGGCTAATCAATAACCACCGACCCCTTGAGTGGACCCCGGTCGAGAACTCGCTGACCCAGCACGTGCTCGGCAACTTCGCCCACGGCTTGATCCAGGGTCAGCTGATCGCCCGGCAGCAGCAGGCCGTCGAGAAACTCCGGCGCCTCAATAAGGCCAAAAGCGACTTCGTAGGTACGGTGAACCACGAGCTGCGGACACCGCTCGCGTCAATGGCAGGCTACCTTGAGATGATCCTCGACGGCTCAGGCGGTCCGTTGCCCGAAGGGGCCCGGCGCATGCTTGAAACGGTCGAGCGCAACACAACCCGGCTCCGCGACCTGATTGAGAACATCACGGCCCTCTCGCCCACGCTTGATGAGCCGCACGGCCACCTCTCCGTGGACCTTGGCCATGTCGTTGTCTCAGCCGCCGGGGACCTTTCTGCCGCTGCTGCGGCGAAAAACGTGTCCCTTCTCTGCCCGCCCAGTGAAGAAAGCATCCTCGTCGCCGGACATTACGACCAGCTCAAGGAAGCAGTTGGGCTGGTCATCTCCAATGCGGTGAAGTTCACCGGACCGGGCGGTGTGGTCGAGGTCAACACCCTCTGCAGCTCGGAAGCGGGCCCGGCCGAAGTGGTGGTGCGCGACACCGGCATCGGTATCCCCGAAGCCGATATCCCCCGCCTCTTCGAAAGCTTCTTCCGCGCCTCGAACGCGACCGACGGCGCAGTTCCCGGCGCGGGAGTCGGACTGGCGATAGCCCAACGGACGATGACTGCCCACAACGGTTCGATCACCGTCGACTCCACCGTCGGCGAAGGGACCACTGTGCGCATCGAACTGCCGTTGAAGGCTTCATCCCCGGCTGCCGCCCGCAGCTAGCGGCCCGCATTGCCGTTGCCTCCGATTTGCACCCTGCGATGGAACAACAAGGATAGGAATATGAACGATCACGAGCAGGCGCCCCTCCGGACGCGCCTCGATAAGGAAACGCTGTTCGGTTACCTCGACACCCATCTGCTGGGCGCGACCAACGGAGTTCGACTCTTCGAAGCGGCCAGCCGTTCCTGGGACGGCACGGCAAGCGGTGCTGAGCTCGCCGAACTGGCACGCGGTATCTCCGGAGAACGGGACACGCTCGTACGGCTCATCTACGCGCTAGGACACCGTCCGGGCAGGCTGAAGATGGCGGCAGCCCACAGCGGCGCCCTGATCTCCTCGGTGAACCCCATCAATCTCCTGCGGCGGAAATCCGGTGAGGGAGCCCAGCTGGAGTTTGAAGCGCTGCAGTCGCTCCTGCGTGGCAAAGAAGCGCTCTGGGACACTCTGCTGTTCGTGGCTGACACGCCCGCCGGCAGGCGTGAGCCCGCCCTTGATCCAACCGAACTCAAGCGGCTCCTCACGGCGGCCCGGGAGCAGCAACAGACGGTGGCCCGCCTCATGCGCGAAACGGCCGTCGAGCGGTTCTTCTCGAACTAGGACCGTGCTGGCCGGCTGCTACCCCTCGCTCGGCTCCTCGTACTTCGGGAAGATCGGGGTCGGGGCAGGCAGTTCGGTGCCCGGCTGCAGCGCCGTATCGAGTGCCGAGAAGGCCCGCAGCGGGTCGCCGTCAGAAGTGCCCTGTCCCAGCACCGTGAGGAGCTGGGCGGCGCTCGTCGGCATCACCGGCTGGGACAGCACCGCGACGATGCGCAGCACTTCAAGGGTCACATAGAGAACGGTGTTCATGCGCTCTGGGTCGGTCTTGCGGAGCACCCACGGCTGCTGCTCGGCGAAGTAGGCGTTGGTGTCCCCCAGCACGGTCCACATCGCCTCCAGCGCGCGGGAGAACTCCTGCTTCTCGAAGGCCGATCGGCACGTTTCCAGGAGCGCCCCGGCGTCGGCAAGCAGCGCGGCGTCGGGCTCCGTGAAGGAACCGGGTGAGGGCACCATCCCGGCGCAGTTCTTGGCCACCATCGACAGGGAGCGCTGCGCGAGGTTGCCGAAGTTGTTCGCCAGGTCCGAGTTCATCCGGCCCACCACAGCCTCGTGGCTGTAGGAGCCGTCCGCGCCGAAGGGAACCTCGCGCAGGAGGAAGAAACGGACCTGGTCCAGGCCGTACTGCTCCACCCAGTCCTGCGGTGCGACGACGTTGCCCAGCGACTTGGACATCTTGACCCCCTTGTTGTGGAGGTGGCCGTGAATCATGACGCGCTTGGGCAGCTCGAGCCCTGCCGACATGAGAAACGCCGGCCAGTACACGGCGTGGAAGCGCGAGATGTCCTTGCCGATAACATGGACGTCGGCGGGCCAGTACCTACGGAAGGACTCCGACTCCGTATCCGGGAACCCGACACCGGTCAGGTAGTTGGTGAGGGCGTCCACCCAGACGTACATGACGTGCTTCTCACTGCCGGGTACCGGCACTCCCCACTCGAAGGTGGTGCGGCTGATCGAGAGGTCCTGCAGGCCGCCCCGCACGAAGCTGATGACCTCATTGAAGCGGGACTGGGGCGCACCAAACTCGGGGTTCTTCTCATAGAAGTCGAGGAGCCGCTGCTGGTAGGAGCCCAGCCGGAAGAAGTAGCTTTCTTCCTCGGTCCACGTGACCTCGGTGTCGGTCTCCGTGGCGTAGCGGATGCCGTCCTCGCGCAGTTCGGTCTCGTCCTCCGGCCAGAAGGCCTCGTCCCGCACGGAGTACCAGCCCGAATACTTATCCAGGTAGATGTCCCCGTTCGCCTCCATCCGGCGCCAAATCTCCGAGGCGGCCGCATAGTGGTCCTCGTCGGTGGTGCGGATGAAGCGCGTATAGGAAATCCCGAGGGAGTCGTTCATCGCCCGGAAGGCCTTCGCGTTTCGCGTTGCCAGTTCCCGGACCGGAATACCTTCCTTGTCCGCCGTCTGCTGCATCTTCAGCCCGTGCTCGTCCGTACCGGTGAGGAAGCGGACGTCATAGCCGTCAAGCCGCTTGAACCGGGCCATGGTGTCGGTGGCGATCGTCTCGTAGGCGTGGCCGATGTGCGGGACGCCGTTGGGGTAGGAGATCGCCGTGGTGATGTAGAACGGAGTGTTTGAACCGGGAGAAGTCACTCTACGAAATTACCCTGTCCGCCGTCGAAACCCGATTCCGTTCCGGGCGTGCCCCGGGTGGGGCTGCTCACCGCAGCGCGTCCCGGCCGAGCACGGCGTGGACGCCCCACACCTCGTTGGCAATCTGCGTAACGCGCAGGTCAACGACGGTGCTCGCCAGGGCCAGGGCTCTCGTGCGATCCAGCCCATACATGGCCTGCATCCACGTCAGCATGGCGCCAAGGGCTTCTGCGCTGGCGGCGTTCAGATCGGAATCGAAACCGAAAGTGATCCGCGCGGTGGGTGTAACCGCATGGATCGACTGCAGCGCCGGATCCGCCGCCAGGTCCAGCACCAGCTCCGAGGTCATGGGACACTCGATCGCCGTACCGCCCACTTCCCCGTCCCCCTGGCGGGCGTGCCCGTCGCCCACGCAGAGCATCGCCCCCGGCACGGTCACCGGCAGGTAGAGGACCGACCCGGCGGTGAGTTCGCGGCAGTCGATATTGCCACCGCCGGCGGCCCGCGGCGGGACAGTCTGGAACTCCCCCGGCTCGTTGGGTGGCATGCCGACGACGCCGAGGAACGGGCTCAGCCCGACCGCGTGCCCCAGCTGGTTCACTCCCGTGCCCTGTGCGGGATCGAGGTCCCACAGGAGCCACTGGGGCTCGGCCTCGTCCATCCCGAGGGCACTGGCGAGGGCGTCCCGGCGGTGGCCGGCAATCGTCCATCCCCACTCCCCCGGCGTCAGGGCGGTGAAGGACACGGCGAGCACGTCACCCGGCACCGCGCCCCTGACCGCGATGGGCCCGGTCAGGCAGTGGCCCAGGCGGTCGGGGAACATCAGGGGTTTCGCCTCCCCCGGCGACGTCGGGGCCTCCAGGTGGCCCGAGGCGTCGAGAGAGGACACCACGACCGTGTCGCCCGGGTGGACTTCGAGCACGGGAGGAACCGATCGGTTGAACGACTGAAGGACCGTGCTCCGCCCGGCGGGCAGGGTGTGGACCGCCATCGGTCTCCTTTCGGGACGGCTGAGGGCCGACGGTGCGCGGATTAGGACTGCAGGTCGACCTCGCGTGCCACTGTCGCGCCGATCTCGGCCTTGACGGCGTCGAGCACGTCCTGGGGAACCGCGCTGTCGAGCGTGAGCAGTGACAGCGCCTGGCCGCCCTCCTTGTTCCGCGCCACCTGCATGCCCGCGATATTGATGTCCTTCTCGCCCAGCAGCCGGCCGAGGGCGCCGATCACGCCGGGGCGGTCGGTGTACAGCAGCACCAGGAGATGCTCGCTGATCGGAATCTCCAGGTCGTACCCGTTGACGCCGACGAGCTTCTCGATCTGCTTGGGGCCGGTGAGGGTTCCCGCGACCGAGATCTGTGATCCATCCGAGAGCGCGCCGCGGATCCGCAGGACGTTGCGGTATTCCTCCGATTCCGGCGTCGTCGTCAGCCGGGTGGCGATTCCGCGCTGCTCCGCGAGCACCGGGGCGTTCACGTAGGAGACCTGATCCGAGACGACGTCGGTGAACACCCCCTTGAGCGCCGCGAGTTCAAGGGCCTTCACATCCAGCGAGGCGATTTCGCCGGCGACCTCGACCTCGATCTGGGTGAGCGAGTCATGGGTCAGTGCCGTAAAGATCCGACCGAGCTTTTCCATGAGCGGGATACCGGGGCGGACGGCTGGGTCGATGATGCCGCCAGCGACGTTGACGGCATCGGGCACGAGCTCCCCGGCGAGGGCGAGCCGGACCGACTTCGCAACGGAGATGCCTGCCTTTTCCTGGGCCTCGGCGGTGGAGGCACCAAGGTGCGGGGTGACGACCACATTGTCGAGCTTGAAGAAGGGGAGGTCGGTGCTCGGCTCGGTGACGAACACGTCGACGGCGGCGCCTGCGATCTCGCCGCGCTCCAGCGCCGCATGGAGCGCCGGCTCGTCGATCAGCCCGCCCCGCGCGACATTGACGACGTACGCGCTGGCCTTCATCTTCGCAAACGCCTCCTCGCCGAGCATGCCGACGGTTTCGGGCGTCTTGGGCATGTGGATGGTGACGAAATCGGCTTCGGTGAGGAGCTCGTCGAGGGTCACGAGCCGCACGTTCAGCTGCGCGGCCCGCGCGGAGGTCACATAGGGGTCGTATGCGAGGATCTCGGTCCCGAATCCCTGCAGGCGCGCGGCAACGAGGGCCCCGATCCGGCCGAGGCCGATGATGCCGATCTTCTTCTCATAAAGCTCGATGCCGGAGTAGCGGGAGCGCTTCCACTCCCCCGCCTTGAGCGCTGCACTGGCCTGCGGGATGTTCCGGGCGAGGCTGAGGATATGCCCCACTGTCAGCTCCGCGGCCGAAATGATGTTCGAGGTTGGAGCATTCACCACCATGACTCCGGCGTGCGTGGCCGCCTTGATGTCCACGTTGTCCAGGCCCACCCCGGCCCTGGCGATCACCTTGAGCTTCGGCGCAGCCGCGATGGCTTCGGCGTCCATCTGCGTGGCCGAGCGGACCAGGACGGCGTCGACGTCGCCCAGGGCCGCGAGGAGCTGGGTGCGGTCGGCACCGTCGGTGCTCCGGATTTCGAAGTCCGGGCCGAGGGCCTCGACGGTGGCGGGCGAGAGTTCTTCGGCGAGGAGAACTACGGGTTTTTCCACAGGAATGATCCTTCACTGCTGCAATGCGGGGCGGGTGGAGTGTACGGCCAGCTTAGGGTGCAGGAAAGGCCGGGCCCGCTATGTTACTCAGCAGTGAGCCCGGCCTTCGTGTCCTGATTGTTCCCCAGCGGGGGCTGGGCAGCGTGGTGCTGCCCCGGCGCCTAGCGGGCGACCGAACCTTCGGTGTAGTCGTCGTTGGTCTGGATCCAGGAGAACAGCTTCCTCAGTTCCCGTCCGGTCTTCTCGATCGGGTGGTCCTCGCCCTTCTTGCGCAGGGCGGCGAACTCGGGGGCTCCCGCATCCTGGTCATCGATGAACCGCTTGGCGAAGGCACCGCTCTGGATGTCGGCCAGCACCGCCTTCATGTTTTCCTTCACCGACGGGTCGATGACCCGCGGGCCCGAGACGTAGTCACCGTACTCGGCGGTGTCGGACACGCTCCAGCGCTGCTTGGCGATGCCGCCCTCGACCATCAGGTCGACGATGAGCTTCAGTTCGTGGAGCACTTCGAAGTAGGCGACCTCGGGCTTGTACCCGGCCTCGGTGAGGGTCTCGAAGCCGTACATGATGAGCTGCGACGCGCCGCCGCAGAGCACCGCCTGCTCACCGAAGAGGTCGGTCTCGGTCTCCTCGGTGAAGGTGGTCTCGATGACGCCGGCACGCGTACCGCCGATGGCCTTGGCATAGGACAGCGCGAGCTCACGGGCCTTGCCCGAGGCATCCTGCTCGACGGCGATCAGGTCGGGAACCCCGCGCCCGGCTTCGAACTCGCGGCGCACGATGTGCCCGGGGCCCTTGGGTGCGACGAGAGCGACGTCGACGTCGGCCGGCGGCTGGATGTAGCCGTAGCGGATGTTGAAGCCGTGGCCGAAGAACAGGGCGTCGCCGGCCTGGAGGTTCGGCGCGATGTCCTCCGCGTACACGTGGCGCTGCACCTGGTCCGGGGTGAGGATCATGATGAGGTCGGCTTCGGCGGTGGCCTCGGCGACGGAAAGGACCCGGAGGCCCTCCGCCTCGGCCTTGGCACGTGACTTCGATCCTTCCTTCAGCCCGACGCGCACATCGACGCCGGAGTCGCGCAGGCTGAGCGCGTGGGCGTGGCCCTGGCTGCCGTATCCAATGACGGCCACGGTGCGGCCCTGGATGATGGAAAGGTCGGCATCGTCGTCGTAGAACAACTCGGTCACGTGGATATCTCCTCTAGTGGATTACCTGGAAAACTTGATGGGTGAAAAGGGCGGTGCGGGCTCAGGCGCTGCGGAGCGCCCGGTCGCTCATCGACTTCGCCCCGCGGCTGATTGCGAGGGTGCCGGACTGGACGATCTCCCGCACCCCGAACGGCTCGAGCACCGACAGGAGGGCGCTGAGCTTTTCGGGGGTGCCTGTGGCCTCGATGATCAACGAGTCGGTGGACACGTCGACGACGGAGGCCCGGAACAGGTCGGCGGCCTGGGTGACCTGCAGCCTGGTTGCCGCATCGGCGCGCACCTTGACCAGGATGTGGTCACGCTGCACCGACTGTTCGGAGGTGAGCTCGACAATCTTGATGACATTGATGAGCTTGTTCAACTGTTTGGTGACCTGCTCGAGCAGATCACCTTCCGCCTCGACCACGACGGTCATCCTGGACATGCCGGGAATCTCGGTGGGGCCGACCGCGAGGGAGTTGATGTTGAAGGCCCGGCGGGCGAAGAGGCTCGCGACGCGGGTCAGGACACCGGGGACGTCCTCGACGAGTACGGAGAGCGTGTGACGGGTCATGGCTAGTCCTCCTGTTCCCAGACGGGGGTCATATTGCGGGCGATCTGGATGAGGTCGTTGCTCACTCCGGAGGGCACCATCGGCCACACCATCGAATCGCGGCTCACGACGAAGTCGACGACGACGGGCCGGTCGTTGATCGCCAGGGCCTGCTGGATGGTGGCGTCGATGTCCTCGTCACGCTCGCAGCGCAGGCCGGCGCACCCGTAGGCGTCGGCGAGTTTGACGAAGTCGGGCACGCGCACGGTGTCGTGCCCGGTGTTCAGGTCGGTGTTGGAGTACCGGCCCTCGTAGAACAGGGTCTGCCACTGCCGGACCATGCCGAGGGATGAGTTGTTGATGACGGCGACCTTGATCGGGATGTTGTTGATGACGCAGGTCGCGAGTTCCTGGTTGGTCATCTGGAAGCAGCCGTCGCCGTCGATGGCCCAGACCACTCGGTCGGGATTGCCGACCTTGGCACCCATGGCGGCCGGAACCGAATAACCCATGGTGCCGAGCCCGCCCGAGTTGAGCCAGGCGTGCGGGCGCTCGTACTGGATGAACTGGGCTGCCCACATCTGGTGCTGGCCGACGCCCGCAACATAGACCCCCTCGGGGCCGGTGAGCTCACCGATGCGCTTGATGACCTGCTGCGGCGCCGAGAGTCCGTCGTCGGGCTGGGTGAAGCCGATGGGGTACGTTTCACGGAGCCGGTTGATGGTGTTCCACCAGGCCGAGATGTCGGGAGTTGCCCCGGCGTCGTACTGCTCACGGACGGCGGAGATGAGTTCGGGGATGATCTCCTTGACCGATCCCACGATGGGCACGTCGGCGGTGCGGTTCTTGGAGATTTCCGCGGGGTCGATGTCCGCGTGGATGACCTTGGCGCCCGGCGCGAAGCTGGAGAGCACCCCGGTGACCCGGTCATCGAAGCGTGCGCCCAGGGTGATCAGCAGGTCGGACTGCTGCAGGGCGGTGACGGCCGAGACGGAGCCGTGCATGCCGGGCATCCCGACGTGCTGGGGGTGGGAATCCGGGAACACACCGCGGGCCATGAGCGTAGTGACGACCGGCGCGCCGACCAGTTCGGCGAGCTCCTTCAGTTCCGCGGCGGCGTGTGCCTTGATGACTCCGCCACCGACGTAGAAGACCGGCCGGGTGGAGCCGGCAATCAGGCGGGCGGCCTCGCGGACCTGCTTCGAGTGACCGCGCACCACCGTGCGGTAGCCGGGGATGTCGATTTTCGGCGGCCAGGAGAAGGTCATTTTGCCCTGCTGGGCGTCCTTGGCGATATCCACGAGTACCGGTCCCGGGCGGCCGGTCGAGGCGATGTGGAAGGCCTCGGCGAGCACGCGGGGGATGTCGTTGGCATTGGTCACCAGGTAGGAGTGCTTGGTGATCGGCATGGTGATGCCGACGATGTCCGCCTCCTGGAAGGCGTCCGAGCCGATGACCCCGCTCGCGACCTGACCGGTGATGGCGACGAGGGGCACCGAATCCATGTGGGCGTCGGCGATCGCGGTAACCAGATTTGTCGCGCCGGGGCCGGAAGTGGCGATGCAGACTCCCGGGCGGCCGGTGACCATGGCGTAGCCCTGGGCGGCGTGCCCCGCGCCCTGCTCATGCCGGACCAGGATGTGGCGCAGCTTCGTGGAGGCCATCAGCGGGTCGTAGGTCGGCAGAATGGCTCCGCCGGGAAGTCCGAAGATGTCGTCGACGCCGAGCTCTTCGAGGGACCGGACGATCGCCGAGGAGCCGAGCATTTCGGTGGGGGGCACAACGTTGTTGGGTCCCCGGACTGCGCTCACCGGCGCCGTCTGGGCGGTGTCCCTGCCCGGGGCTGCAGGAGCGGCCGGCCTTGCTGCCATCAGCGCCGGGCTGATGGGCGATCCCTTGGACATCTGAAACTTCCTTCGGAACGTGTACTGCATTGACGTGCTGGACAGTTGGTGCGCGATTTGTCCTGTGGAAACAAAAAACCCCTCCGCCTGGTGGGCTGGTGAGGGGTTGCGCGTGACGTAGGGTCTACCGGTCGGGCTTTAAGCCACGCGCTTGGTAAGGACGACGATTACGTTCACTGACTGCATATTGGAAGTCTCCTCGTACGGGTTGTGCAGTGTCAACAGCACTCCCCGCTGTCTCATATGCTGGACAAGGCGTCCGGTTAGTGGACACTAACTGATTCGGGAAGCCGTGCGCCCGGGGCGCGCGGCTGGCGCCAGAGGCACTGGGCCGGCCGCCACAATAAGGCGTCGAACCGAGGGCCCCAGGGTTGCCACGCGCTTAGCGCGTGGCTGGTGAGGAAGGCAGGAAGCCAGCCACCACAATAAGGCGTCGAACCGAGGACCCCAGGGGTGCCATGCGCTTAGCGCGTGGCTGGTGAGGAAGGCAGGAAGCCAGCCACCCACAATAAGGCGTCGAACCGAGGGCCCCAGGGGTGCCATGCGCTTAGCGCGTGGCACCCCTGGGAGGTTCTAGCCGCAGTATGCCCCTTCGGAGGCCGAGTGGACGAGCTTGGCGTACTTGGCCAGGACGCCCTTGGTGTAACGGGCCGGCAGTGGCTCCCAACCGACCTTGCGGGCCTCAAGCTCGGCTTCGTCAACGAGCAGCTCGAAGCTCTTGTTGGGGATGTCGACGCGGATGCGGTCGCCGTCGCGGATGAACGCTATGGGACCGCCGTCGACCGCCTCGGGGGCCACGTGCCCGATGCACAGGCCGGTGGTTCCCCCGGAGAAGCGCCCGTCGGTGACCAGGAGGACGTCCTTGCCGAGCCCTGCGCCCTTGATGGCCCCGGTGATGGCGAGCATCTCACGCATGCCCGGGCCGCCCTTGGGTCCTTCGTAGCGGATGACGACGACGTCGCCGGCCTTGATGGTGCCTTCTGCGAGTGCGGCGAGGGCTCCCTGCTCGCGTTCGAACACGCGGGCGGTTCCTTCGAAGATGGAGGCATCGAACCCTGCGGTTTTCACTACGGCGCCTTCGGGGGCGAGGGATCCCTTGAGGATGCTGATGCCGCCGGTCTTGTGGACGGGGTTGTCCATGGCCCGCAGGATCTTCCCGTCGAGGTCCGGCGGGTTGATCTCCGCGAGGTTCTCGGCCACGGTCTTGCCGGTGACGGTCAGTGCGTCGCCGTGGATGAGCCCTGCGTCGAGCAGTGCACGCATGATGACGGGGACGCCGCCGACCCTGTCGACGTCGGTCATGACGTACCGGCCGAAGGGCTTGAGGTCGCCCAGGTGGGGAATGCGGTCCCCGATGCGGTTGAAGTCGTCGAGGGTGAGGTCGACCTCGGCCTCACGTGCGATGGCGAGAAGGTGAAGGACTGCGTTGGTCGAGCCGCCGAAGGCCATGGTGACGGCGATGGCGTTTTCGAAGGCCTTGCGGGTCATGATGTCGCGGGCGGTGATGCCGAGGCGCAGCAGGTTCACAACGGCTTCGCCGGACTGGCGGGCGAAGTGGTCGCGGCGGCGGTCCGCGGAGGGCGGGGCGGCGGAGCCGGGAAGGGACATGCCGAGGGCCTCACCGATACAGGCCATGGTGTTCGCGGTGTACATGCCGCCGCAGGCACCCTCACCGGGACAGATCGCCTTCTCAATGCGGGTGAGGTCCCCCACCGACATCTTCCCGGCGGCGCAGGCACCGACGGCTTCGAAGGCGTCGATCAGGGTGACTTCCTTTTCGGTGCCGTCCTCGAGCTTGACCCAGCCGGGCATGATCGTGCCGGCGTAGAGGAAGACGCTGGCCAGGTCGAGGCGGGCGGCGGCCATGAGCATCCCGGGCAGGGACTTGTCGCAGCCGGCAAGGAGGACCGAGCCGTCGATGCGCTCGGCTTCCATGACCGTCTCGACCGAGTCGGCGATGACTTCGCGGGAGACGAGGGAGAAGTGCATGCCCTCGTGGCCCATGGAGATGCCGTCGGACACGGAGATGGTGCCGAACTGCATGGGGAATCCGCCGCCTGCGTGCACGCCCTCCTTGGCACCCTGGGCGAGCCGGTTGAGTGAGAGGTTGCAGGGGGTGATTTCGTTCCAGGAACTGGCAACGCCGATCTGCGGCTTGACGAAATCGTCGTCGCCCATGCCGACGGCCCGAAGCATTCCGCGCGCCGGCGCCCGCTCGATTCCATCGGTTACCGCACGGCTTCTTGGCTTGATGTCAGGGGTAGTCACGGTCATGCCTGAAAGTCTATGGGTAACAGTCGCGGGTTCCTGTTTTCTGTTTCCGGGCTGTTACCGCATGGCGATTCGCGCCGGGCAACCTTCGATCCGGAAGGTTGCCTCCGGTACAATCGGCCGCAGCGGGCGAGCGCCCGCGGCCCGGGGGTTCGATCCCGCGGCCGACCCACCAGCTGGCACCCTAACTCCTTGGCGGAACATGACGTCCGAGCCCGCATCGTCCCCAGAGCATCTTTCCGGCGGCCAGGGGCTAAAGAACGCCCTCCGCCGGATCTTCGACTCACAGATCCCGAACTACGGCGCCTACAACCTCGTCTTTGCCGCACCGGAGGAACCGGAGCAGGGCGAGGCTCCAGCGCCTGACGGGACGTCCTACGTGCTCGGTTACCGCTGGAAGCCGGCCGAGCTGATGATCGCGCCGGTGCGGGTTGCGGACCTCAGCAGCGCAGGGTCACCGGTGGAGGTCAATATGACGAACCTGGCGCATGCGACTATGTGGGACGACAACACCTACGAGGTCGGCACCAGCACGGGAAAGGTCTTCCGTTTCGCCGTCGAGGACCAACCCGTGCTGGATGTCGGTCCGGGCAACGGCATCGTCCTCGAGCAGGACGTCGACCGGATCGATTTCGACGCCTTCATGGAGGCCTTCATCGGGCTCGCCTAGGCCCTAGGACCACGGACCGCGCTGGACCAGGTTCTCAGGGGCGGCGCCGGCGCCCAGCAGGTGAAGCTGGCGCTCAAGGAGCCGGACGATGCGGGGCCAGAATGCCCCGGAGTTGCCTCCGACGTGCGGGGTGATCAGCGCACCGGGGGCCCGCCACAATGGGTGCTCCGCCGGCAGCGGCTCGGGATCCACGACGTCGAGGGCGGCCCGAAGCCTGCCCGCCACCACCTCCCGCGTCAGCGCTTCGGTGTCGACCACCGGGCCGCGGGCAACATTGACCACCAGGGCGCCGTCCGGAAGCGCAGCGAGCACCTCGGCCCCGATCAGCCCCTGGGTCGCCTCGGTCAGCGGAGTGATGACGATGACGACATCGTGGTCGGGCGCCAGTGCCACGAGCTCGGAGGCCGCGTGGACATGCCCGGACTCGTCGTCGCGGGCTGAGCTGCCGACCCGGGTGAGAACGACGTCGAAGGCGTCGAGGCGGCGCTTGATCTCCCGGCCGATGCCGCCCACGCCGACCAGGAGGACGCGCCGGTCGGCGAGTCCCGGGTACCGCCGGGGGCGCCACCGGCCCTCGCGCTGATTACGAACGGCGTCGTCGATCCCGCGCAGCGAGGCCAGGGCCAGGCCGACGGCGAGTTCAGCTGTCGCGGCGGCGTGGACTCCCGACGCGGTGGCGATGCCGACCCCGGGCCCGACGAGGTCGGTCACCCCGTCGTAGCCGGTGGTCTGGGTCTGGACGAGCTTTAGGCCCGGCGCCGCGGGCAGGGCGGATCGCAGGTCGGGACTGCCCGTGTAGGGAAGGACCACGGCGTCGACCTCTGCCGGGTCAACCCCGGCCGGGGCGCCGTCGAAGTCCCAGACCGCCAGCCGGATGGCGCCTGCGGCGGGAGCGAGGGCCTCCCGCAGGTCCTCCGAGGGGACGGTGAGGGTTCGAATCGCGTGGCCGGGCCTGCCGCTGGTCTCCATCGGGCCAGCCTAACGGCGCCGCCGGCCGGAGTGCACCGCACGGTGCGGCGGCGCCGCCGCCGCTCAGGCGTGTGTGATCATACAAGGACCGGCGCCGCCTGCGAATGAGCTGCCGCCTGCCCACCGCCGTTCAGCCACCTCCGGAGCCGCAGCTTGGATCGAGCCCTGTCGTACCTCACGTTCAACCCGGAGCACTTCGAGCGGCTCTCCCCCCGCCGTCGGATGCTGCTCAGCCAGGTACCCCTGACCGCGACGGCCCTGATCCTCCTGGCCGTGGTGGCCGTCTTCGCGCCGGCTCTCCTTGCAGGGACCCTGCTGCAGTTGTGCATGCTGATGCACCTGCTGCTGCTCGTGCTCTGCGCCGCCGTTCCCTGGCACCGCCTCCCCCCGGCCGCGACGCTCGCCATACCGGTCCTCGAATTCATCCCGATCGCCCTGATGCGCGAAGGAGCGGGCACCGAATTCACGGCCCTCGGACTCCTCGCCGCCTTCCCTGTCATCTGGTTGACAGCCTCGGGAATCCACCCCCGCGCCGCGATCCTCACCGGAGTTCTTGGCTCCCTGGCCGTGGTGTGGCTGCCGCAGTTCCTGCGTGGGCCCGTCACCGCCGAGGAACTGGCCCGGCCCATGCTCCTGCCCATCATGATGCTGGCCATCGGCATCACCATCAGCGCCATCACCGGGGGCTTCAGGAGCCAGCGGAGGATACTTGAGAGCAAGGATGCGGAACTCCGCTCGCTCCTTCAGGCCAGCGCCCGGCGCGAACGGCTGCTCCACACCGTGGTGAACGCCGTCGACGTCGGGGTGCTCGCCGTCGACTCCTCAGGCAAGGAGATTCTCGCCAATCAGAAGCACCGGCGGCTGATGCCCTCGACCGCGGCGCCGGCCGGCGCCGTCCACGGCGAGGCCGCCGCCCCCATGTTCGAGGAGGATGGAACCACCGTCCTGCCGCCGGAACGGCGTCCGCTGTACCGGGCGGTCGGGGGCGAGACCTTCTCGAAGGAAGTGGTGCGGATCGGCACCGGCCCCGAGCAGAAGACCCTCTCGGCGTCCGCTGCCCGGATGAGGTCCGACGACGGTCGCCACGACGGCACGGTTGTCACCTTCAGCGACGTGACCGAACTGATGTCGGCGCTGAACGCCAAGCAGGCCTTCATCTCCAACATCACGCACGAACTGCGCACCCCTCTGACGTCGATCGTCGGGTATGTCGAAATGCTCTCGGGCGTCGACGGCGCGCCCGCGCCGATGGTGGCCGGGCTCGACGTCGTCTCCCGCAACGCCCAGCGGCTGCTCGGCCTGGTTAACGACCTGCTGGGGACCGCCGACGGCCCGACGGCCCTCGATCCCTCCCCCATCGACTTTGTGCAGGTGGTCTCCCAGGCCATCGCGTCGGCGACACCCCGCGCCATCGAGGCGGGAGTACTGCTCGACACCGAACTGGCGGACGGCCTGCGCGTCGTGTGTGACCCCGGGAAGATCGGGCAGGTGCTCGATAACCTCATCTCAAACGCGATTAAGTACTCTCCGCGCGGCGGGACTGTCACGGTCTCCGCACGATCCGCGGACGGCCGGCTGCTGTGCACCGTGGCCGACACCGGGATGGGAATGAGCGAGGCCGATTGCCGCAACGTGTTCACCCGGTTTTTCCGAAGCCCGGAGGCGGTGCGTGCGGCGATTCCGGGCGTGGGACTCGGCCTGGCCATTGTGAAGGAAATTATCGAACAGCACGATGGCGGAATCGAGTGCCGGAGCCGGCTCGGCGAGGGTACGTCCATGGTCTTCTGCCTGCCCCTGAAGCAGCCGGCCCTGAGCGTGAGCTGAACGGCCGGTCCCCTCGATTTTTCGATTCCGCAGGAGTGCTGGTAGAGTTTCATGCTGTTGCGGATGACACGGACTTGCAAAAAACGACCGTCTCGACGCCACGCACCTCTAGCTCAATTGGCAGAGCAATTGACTCTTAATCAATGGGTTCCGGGTTCAAGTCCCGGGGGGTGCACAGGGAAGAAGGCGGCTCCGACCAGGCAAAACGCCCGGTCGGAGCCGCTTTCGTTTGTCCCCCTTTCAGGGGCAGGTGCACACTTACTGCACGCTTGCTTGTTACTCCACGAGTCTTACTAGAACTTCGTCAGCGCCTGGATGAGCGCGCCGGCATCCATCGGGGTCAACGCATCCGGGGCCGAGATGGGCCCCCTTGTGCCCCTCCTCGGCGGACCAGGACGGCTCGACGGTGAGCCGCCCTCCCGCAGTGATCGGACTCCCCCACCATAGACCCGGCATGGTGTCATCCTCGACGCACCCCTCCGGCGCCGACAGCGGCGCGGGAGGGCGTGCATGGGTGAAGTCTGAAGTCGGCTACGTCCTTCAAAAACGGGTCGAAGTGGTCCGATCACAGCCCGGGCCTCAGCTACCTGAAGATGAGCGGCAGATGGAAAACGCAGAACGCCGCGGGCACCGCAGCGAACCGGCCCGCCAACGTCGTCGCAGACCAATACCTTGATGAAACCATGCTCAAGCTCATCTGGGCCGAAGCAACTGGCGTATGGGTTGATGCCCCAGGGGTGGCGGTCTAGCATTCACCCCTGCGGTATCCTCCATAAGAAGTGTTGGACTGATTTGGGGGACGTGGCGTGGGCAGACTTCGGAGTATCCGGCTGAAAGAATCGGATCCCAACAAGGACGTCATGCAGGTCCCCACAGAGGAGTTCCTGGACCGCTCAGATGGGACCCTGGGCGCCGGCCCCTTCCGCGCCCGCATGGACGAAGATGGCTTCCAGATGACCGGCAATCCTATCGACCCGGCCGCGACCCCGCTGGTCTTCCTTGGAGATTCCTTCGTGGAGGCCAATTTCGTTGATGAGGACGCCCGGTTCTCCTCGGTCGTTGAAAGGGCGCTACCCCACTACCGGATCCTCAACGGTGGGTACTCCGGATCGACCACACTCCAGCTGCTCAATGTCCTCGTGAACAAGGTCTACCCAATCGTCGGCCTCGGCGGGAAGGTTCTGTTCTTCGTCGGGCAGTCCGACGTGGACCACCTCAGCAAGACGGCGAATTACTGGACATCCCACTTCCGGGGCACGCCCATCGTTCCCGGCAAAGAACCTTCCGGGACGCTCCCGCAGGGAACCGACGCCACGGAGCGGCTGCTGCGCATGGTGGTCCACGCCGCGCAGTCGCTCGACTTGGATCTCGTCCTCGCCGTGAGCCCGTTCCGCGAGGGCGACTTCAACACCGATGAGCTCCTGCGGCACCTGTACCGCCGCGACAGGGTCTTCTTCCAAGAGCAGCGGGAGCGGCGCCTCGGCGTAGTCGAATCGGTCGTGAAGGTAGCCGCCGCAACGGGGACACGGGTGATCGACTTCCACTCCCTTGTCGGGGGCGATCCGACCTGGTTCTATGACGAGCTCCACCTGAACCAGTATGGGCACGGGAAGTTTGCCACCCTGCTGGCGGGAGAAATCGGCAAGCACTTCTAATCGTGCCGCCAGGCGGAAAGCACTTACTGTAGAACGAGGGAGATCATTTGAGGAACGTACTGATTTATGGCGGATGCGTCATGAGGGACACGTTCGACTATCTCGGTGAGGGCCATACCCTCACCGGCTACGTCGCCCGGCAGTCACTGATCAGTGCAGCGTCACCACCGACAGCCCTTCTTGGGGAAGGAAAGCTAGCCTCGGCTTTCCAAAATCGTTCACTCGACGGGGACATCAACTCCACTCTGTTTCGGCAGGTCCGCGAGCTGGGCCCCTCCGCTGACATCTTTCTGATTGATCTTCTCAGCGACCGCCTCGGCGTCTATGCGCTGCCCGACAAGACCTACATCACCAACTCGCGGGAACTCCGAGCAAGCGGGCGCCTTGGCTCGTTGGAGAAGGGCCCGTCCCTCATCAAGTTCGGCACCGAGAAGCACTTCAACCTGTGGAAGCGGGCGGCCGACAAGCTCGTCGCGTCCATCAATGAAGTCGGGTTGAGGGAACGCACCCTGGTTATGGAGACACCGTGGGCCTCGCGCACTGACACCGGCGAAGAGGTCGTGTCCTTCCGAGGGATGTCCGCCTCTGAAGCAGGAGAGCTTTACCGCCCCTACTACACACACCTTCGTCGGCGAGGCCTCCTCTCAAAGAGGCTCCCCGACAAACTGGCGGTGTCCTCGTTAACTCACAAGTGGGGCCCGGAGCCCTACCACTACGCTCCGCCGGCCTATGAGTGGATGCGAGACGAAATACTAGGGGCCTTCTAGGCCCCTCCAGAGAAGCACACACCGTGGGTGCTTGTTTATTGCCCGCGATGGGGAGGACAAGACGTGTGGATTCTGGACTCATCAGCGCGGCCAGCGCGGCGTTCGTCGCCGTCTGCGGTGTCATCGGCCCGGTCATCGCCTACTTCATCCGGCGGGCTGACAAGCGCCGCGAAACCAACGATGCCCTCTTGATCGCCTTCGCCGCACAGGTCCTCGCCGTCAAGCACACCGTGCACTGCTTCATCGACCCAACCGGCCAGCATGCCGGCGGCACCTTCTTCGACCTGCCCATCTTCGGACCAACGGAAATCCCCGCCGGAACGCTCCCGATCGGACATAAGGCCCATGCCGGCCAGCACCCCCGGCGTGGAGACTTTCACGATCGACAACGGCTCGGTCGACGCGCTCTCCAAGGAATTGCACCGCTTCGGAGTGATGGACCTGTACCGCATGTCCCACACCGCGCACCTCGAAGGGCCAACCGTGGGCGCCTACTGCATCCAACGCTTCATCTTCAACCAATACAGCGCCCGCATCCCGTTCAAGGTGAAGATCGGCGAAGGAACCCGGCTTGGCTACAGCAGCCTGGGCACGGTCCTGCACCCGGACACCATCATCGGCAAAAACTGCCTGACCGGCCAGAACGTTACGCTCGGATCCCGCGGCGACAGCACCCCGGTCGTTGGTAACAAGGTCTACATCGGGCGCCAAATGCCTAGGCGGGAAGATCGGCAACGTCGTGGGCGGTGCCAACGCTGTCGTCACCTCTGAAGTGCCCGACAACTGCGTGGTCGCAGGAGTCCCAGCCCGGATCATCAGCACCGATATGGAGAAATACAAGGGCTACACGACGAGACGGACGGTCAGCGCATAACCCTGCGACCGCGGTTCGGGGAGTCGGGCGTGGATTTTCAGGAAGGCGCCGGTTAGGCTGACGGAGCCAACCCACAGTGCATGACGCGGCGCGGCAGTCACCCGCCGTCAGTGCACCAGGAGTTCCAGCTTGCAAGCTTCCGCCACAACTTCGCGCCGGACTCTGCTCAAGTCCTCGGCCCTCGCCGTGGTCCTTGCCGCCGCCGGTGGCCAATTCCACGCCGCCAAGGCGCGGGCCCAGGCGTATCCGTTCGTTCCGAACCAGGCACTGGTGGACGCGTTCCTTGCACGCCGTGGAGGCCCGATCGGCACGGGCGGAAAGCCAGCGGTGTCCTTCCGGTGTGATCACCACCTGAACAAGTTCCAGTCTTTGCTCCTCCCGCTGCACCGCAAATACGACATACCAGTCACCCTCGCCTTCGGATCGAAATCGCTCCAACGCGAAGTAGGGGCTGACGGAAGCCACCTACTGACCTTCCCGGGCATCCAGAAACTCGCCCTTGAGAACGGCTTCGAGATCGGTAACCACGGCGCGACCCACCGGGATGCCGCCACGAGTACGGAGCTCCGAGCCGAGATCGTCCACTCCAAGTGGGACTTGGAGGAGGCCATGCCGAAGCTGCCCGTGGAAATGTTCGTTCCACCGGGCGTCGGCGGTACACGGTATGGAGGTTTTGACGGAGGCCGGATCCAGTCCGATTACCAGCGGTATCTGGCGGGCCGGGTGATCATCGCCAACCACGCGGTGTCCACCGGCTACATCCCTGGCGCGTGGCCAATGAACGGCGACCCGATGAGCGCGGTTGGAGCAGTGCACATCAACATAGAGAACGCCCCCTATGCGAACCGCGGGCCGGACTTCGTGCGGGCCGCTGCGCAATCGGGCCGAGGGGTGAACTTCATGTACCACCCCAACTTGATAGATCCCATCGATCTGCACGCAATCGAAGGGTTCTTCGCCTGGTGCGCCGCTGAGAGACGAGTTGGAAGGCTGGAGGTCCTTTCAAGCACCGGCATGATGGCCGCCAAATTCGGCAGCGCTCAGCGCCACAATATGCTCTCCTCCACTGCCAGCTTCAGTGGCGGCTGGAACGGTTGGAACGGGTCCACGGCGAACTGGGCACTGCTTACCGAGGGTGGGACCAGGTACGCCAGACGGGGATCAGGATCCACGAGTCTCTCCAAGGACGTCAATGTCGGCTCCTATGCTGGCTCGACCCGGCAACTACGCATCCCATTGCGGTCCACTACAGGGGCATCGGTCCGAATCGAGATCCTCGATGCAGCATCCCCGTCTCGCCTGCTGATCACCCGTGACGCCACACTGCCGAAAAGTGCGAACTTCGCCGACATCAACCACTACCTGACTCTGCCCTTACGCGACACCGCACGCCTGCGGGTGAGAATCACCCCCCGCTCCGGCGGAGAGATACACCTGCACGAACCAAAACTCCTCGCCGCGTAACGGATGAGCGCTTCGCACAGCTCCTGGCACGGCATCCCGCCGCCGGCTGACCGCTTCACTCCCTCGGTCCAGCTCGAGCAGCCCGCCGAGGGTGTCCACTGGACGAGGGAGAAGGCGCCACCACTGTGGGCGGATCTCGCCTACGAAAACAAGTCCAAGCAGACGGTGAAGGGCATCGCCATGGCATGGACGAAGGAGCTGGTGTGGATGCAGTGGATCGAGCACTCCAAGCCCAGGCATGCAGGGGTGGAGGCGGGCGCGTGCCGGCGCCGGGAGATCCCGCAGCGCAACCTCCACCGGGACGGATGAGGGGAAAACGCCCCTCCGCTGCACGCTTATTCTTGCAACACCTGTTCTCTGAATGAAACATTCCGAGGGGAATGGCGCCCCCGCAGCCAAAATCCGCGTCAGATCAAGGAACTCTGCGCACAGAAGTTTCAATCCTGAAACTGTCAAACCCCTATAAAATCTCCATCGATGGGTTCCGGGTTCAAGTCCCGGTGGGGTGCACAGGGAGGAAAGCGGCTCCTACTCGACATCATGTCGGGTGGGGGCCGCTTCTCTTTTGCCTCAGATCGGGCTCACTCTGAGTTTCAGGCTGACCACCGAGGTCAGAATTGGTGCGACCACGCGCGCTCGAACTTGGTGAGCGCATGGGCGGGCGCCGCGCCGTCTACACCGCAACCACGGACAACGTAGGTTGCTGGCACCACCCGCGCGATGACGATGAGTGTCGATGCGGTCAATCCGAAATGGAAGAACAGGCCGGCTATGTGACCCTTTGGTTCCCAGAGGACGTCTCCTAGGCGTGATCGGAGCAGTCCTCGCAGAACACCGTCTCCGCCAGTTCCCCGCAACACTGACACCTATGCTCCCTGTATTCCATAAAACAACGCTACGAGTGCCGAAGGTTTGGGGTCCCGGGTAGGCGCTACCCGTTCCCGCAGCGGAGAAGTCAGGTAGTCGGTGCCGCCGCCCTGCCCTGCCCGGCCCGCGGGGGTCGCGGGGGCCCGCGGCCGGTGGTAAGAGGCGGGACCTGGCTGGGTCTATGCTTAAGACAGAAGCTCCCAGCGGGCTTCGAGGAACCCGGCAAGCTCTCGCCAGCTGCCGGGTTCCGTTCGTTGTAAGGTAGGTGCGACGCCACAGCGCAACCCGTGGGGCCGCAACCGACTCCTCCCGGCCTTCAGGAGCTCCGCGTGAAATCCAACGCCGATGACCCGCAGCGGTTCGACTTCCATCCCTGGCCGCAGCTGCCGCGCTCCGGCGGGCGCTCCACGGCACGGCTCCTGATCGGCAGCATCATCCTCGCCATCATCGTTATCGACACGGCCCTGTCCGGGCCTAACCTCGGCCGCATCATCGTCGCCTGCATCGTCCTGTACGTCGTGGTCATCTGGATGAGGCGCGAGCGTCCGCAGCAGCCGGACCGGTAGTGCGGCGCTAGTCGTCGGGGTGGTGGCGCAACTCCTGGACCGCCGCGCACACAGCCGCCGGCGGGCCGTCCACCGCGCAGTGGCGCAGGGTCGCGGCACCGGTCACAGCGGACCCGGTAGTCCATGCACCGGCAGCGCGGCCGGCCCCGGCACCGCTGGTGTCGGCGGTTCCAGCACCGGTGGCGTCTGTGGGCATCGGCGCCTTCGACTCCGGCTGTGCCGAGCGATCCGCCCCTTCGGGCAGTGCGGGGTTGCGGATCGTGACTGCGGCCAGGACCGCCGCGGCGGCAAGGACCCCGGCGCACGCCATCGCCGCGAACCGGAACCCCTCGGCGAAGACCGGCGGATCCGTGTAGGCGTCCCCTGACAGTCCGGCGAGGGCCGGAAGCACCGCGATGGCGAGAAGGCCTGCGGCGCGGGCGACAGCGTTGTTGACGCCGGAGGCGAGGCCGGCCTGCGCGTCGGGCACGGAGGACAGCGCCGTGGAGGTCAGCGGTGCGACCAGCAGGGAAAGTCCGAGCCCAAGGACGACAACCGAGGGAAGGACGTCGACCCAGTAGGACGCGCCCTCGCCGATGCCCAGCATCATCAGCGCGGCTACCGCGCAGATGGCCGGGCCCGCCGCCATGGGAAACCGCGGCCCGATGCGTACACTCAGCGCACCGGCCCGAGAGGACAGCAGGAGCATCAGCACGGTCACCGGCAGCAGCGCGATTCCCGCCGCAAGCGGAGAGAAGCCGGCGACGACCTGCAGGTGGACGACGAGCAGGAAGAAGATGCCCCCGAAGGCGCCGTAGATGAGGAAGGTGACGGCGTTCGTGGCACTGAACTGGCGCACCGCGAAGATGCCCAGCGGCAGCATGGGCCGGGCCAGCCTGCTCTCCGTGATGAAGAAAGCGATGATGCACACCGTGCCGAATGCGGCCGCGGTGACCACCGGCGCGGCCAGAGGCCCGGCGGTGGGGATGTCGATCAGCGCGTAGGTCCAGCCGCCCAGCGCCCCCGCCCCCAGCAGACCGCCGAGGTAGTCCGGGGCACCGGTGGCCGAGGGGTTTCGGGTTTCCGGGACGTGGCGGTGGGAGATGATGACGACGACGGCGGCGATCGGCACGTTGATGAGGAAGATCCACCGCCAGGAGACGCTTTCGACGAGCCAGCCGCCCAGGAAGGGCCCGATGGCCGTCGCCACACCTCCGAGTCCCGACCAGGCGCCGATGGCCCGCGCGCGGTCCTCCCAGACGAATGATGCCTGGATCATGGCCAGGCTGCCCGGGGTCAGCAGGGCCCCTCCGATCCCCTGCAGGGCACGCGCGGCGATCAGGGTGCCGGCGTTGGGGGCCAGCCCGCACAGCAGCGAAGCCACGGCGAACCATACGACGCCGATGACGAACACGCGCTTGCGGCCGTACCGGTCGCCCAGCGATCCGCCCAGCAGGATGAAGGCGGCCAGGGTCAGCGTATAGGCCGTGATCGTCCACTGCAGGACCTCGAAGGGCGCATTGAATTCCTCGCCGATCGCGGGAAGCGCCACGTTGACGACTGTGGCGTCGATCCCCGCGATTGCCGACCCCAGAATGGATGCCAGCAACAGCCAGCGGCCTGACGCCGACCCGAACCGTACAACCTCGTTCATGAATCATCTGCCTCCCGGCAGGCCTCCCGGCCGCTGCCAACAGTCAGTGTCCCATCGACCGGAAAGCCAAACAAGGAAGGTGCCCGGGAACCGGCCAGCATGACGCCGCGGCTCCCGGGCACCGTAAGCACACCGTTCCACTCCGGTCCGGCCGGTGGCCGGACCGTGCCCGTCCCCCGGCCGTGGCCGGTCGAGGCCCGGACCGGAGCGGGCGCTCAGGAGTTGGAGGCCTCCTTGTTGACGTCCGTTGGGGAGTCATACTCCCGGTCGGGCAGCCCCCGCAGGGTCTCCATCACGTCGTCACCGGCGCCTGAGCCCTCGGCGTGCTTCACCAGGTCGTCCTTGGATACGGGGTAGTCGATTCCCCCGAGTGCTTTCTGGATATCGATCGGGCTTGGATTGGCCATTGCGTGCGTCCCTTCTGTTGATGGATCGATTCACTGGCCGAGGATCACCCCGGCAGCGTCTATGGCGCGGTCGATGACCGTCGTCGGTGACTCAAGATGCACCGCCCCGGAGGGCAGCAGGCCGGCTCCACCGTGGCGCTCCATGACGCGCCACTGCGCCGTGACATCCTCACCGGCGTGGGCGGGCGGAAGGTCCTCCCAGAAATCGAACCCGCCGCACTGCTGCAGCGCCCTCCGGTCGAACAGGACGCACCCGCCGACCCACGCGACCTTGTAGAGCAGCCAGGCTCCCGGTTCGACGTCCAGCCCGGCGGCGGCATGGGCGAGGTTCGCGGCGTTATGGAGCGGCCATCTGGCAAAGCCGGGGCTCGAGGGCCGCACCCGTTCCGGAACCACCCGGCCGTCCTCCCAGAACTCAAGGGGCGCGCGTTCCTGCGGGCGGTCGTCCGTAAGGTGGGACAGGCCCTGGACGGCGGAGCCGACGAACCCGGCGCCGGAGGCGGCGAGTGCAGCGTGCATCCGCTGCAGCGTCCCCGGTTCGAGCCACACGTCGTTGTCCAGGAACAGCACGCAGGGTGCCTCCGCAAGGCCGAGGAGATGGCTGCGGTGTTCGGCCAGGCCCCGGCGGGGCAAGTGGCGCCCGCACTGCACGGCGCGGCCCTGGGCGCGGAGCACCCGCACCATCGCCTGCACCGCGGGGTGCTCCCACGCCGGGGCGCCCTCGGTCTGGTCACTGATGATGACCCGGAAGTCGGGGGTGTCCTGCGCGGCCAGGCCGGCGAGGGTCACGGCCAGCTCGGCGGGCCGGGCAAAGGAAGGGATGAGGACGTCGATTTCCGGGTCGGCGGGTTTGGCCGGCACACCCCAGTCCGCCGACCAGCGCCGGGTCACGACGCGCCCTCCACCACCGGACCCGGCCCGCGGATCTTCCGCACCACCGCCGAGGTGGACCGTTCGGGAACGTAGTCGAGGATCCGCACCGTCCCGCCGCACGCCTCAACGGCCGGTGTCTCGGCGAGCATCTGCTCGGAGTAGTCGCCGCCCTTGGCGTAGATGTCCGGGCGCAGGGCCTCGATCAGGGGCACCGGGGTGTCGGTGCTGAACACGGTGACATAGTCGACGCAACTGAGGGCGGCCAGCACGCCGGCCCGGTCGGCGGCGGGGTTGATGGGGCGGTCGGGGCCCTTGAGCCGCCGCACCCCGTCGTCGTCGTTCACGGCGACGACGAGCACGTCGCCGAGCTGCTTGGCCTGGTTGAGGTAGGCAGTGTGGCCGCGGTGGAGTACGTCGAAACAGCCGTTGGTGAGCACGATCCTCCGCCCCTCGGCCCGCTCCCGCCGGATGGCCTGCAGCAGCTCGTCCGGTTCAAGCGCCGTTCCCGCGAAGCTGCCGAGGTGCTGGGCCAGGTCCGCGGCCGAACAGACCGAGGTGCCGGCGCGGTGCACCACGATGTCGGCGCCTGCCTGGGCGAGGTCGAGGCTGGTGGTCAGCGGCAGCCCGGCGGCGCGGGCGGCGGCCAGGCATGCCACAAAGGTGTCCCCCGCGCCGGAGGCCTGCTTCTCGGTCGCAGGCCTCGCCCAGGTGCGGTGGAACTCGCCGTCGGCGGTCAGCAGTACCGTGCCGTCGCGGTCGAGGGTGACCACGACGGCGGCCGCTCCACTCGCCTCGAGCAGGTCGGCGCTGCGCTGGCGCACCGCCCGGGCCCGGTCTCCCCGAGGGTCGAGCCGCTCCCCGAGCAGTCCCGCCGCCTCGCGGGCGTTGGGCGTGACCAGGTCGGGGCGCAGTGCGGCCCACGCGGCCGGGTCGTGGGCGTCCACGAGGGTCAGCCGGTCACCCTGGGCGGCGGCGAGGGCATCGCGGACCTGCCCGTCGAGGACGCCGGAGCCGTAGTCGCATACGATGACGGCGTCGCTGCCGGCGATGGCGGCGGCGGCCTCGGCGGCCACCCGCGCAGCGGCACCAGCCGGCACGCTCCGGGGGGTTTCATCGAGGCGCAGCAGCACCTGGTCGCCGCCGAGGATGCGGTACTTGGTGGTCGTGGTGATGGCCGGATCCTCGACGAGGTGGGTGACGTCAACGCCCGCCTCGGTGAGCAGTCGGCGCAGTCGAGCGCCGGCGTCGTCGGCGCCCGTAAGCCCGCATAGGCGCACCCGCGCTCCGAGGGCGGCGAGGTTCATCGCGGTATTGGCCGCGCCGCCCGGCGCGTAGTCCCGGCGGTCGAGCTCCACCACCGGCGCCGGTGCCTCCCGGCAGAGCCGCTCAATGGTGCCGCTGAACCAGCCGTCGAGCATCACATCGCCCACCACCGTGATGACCGGCGACATCGCGGCGATGCGCAGCGGAACCCAGCCCGCCAGGCCCCGGACCTCCTCGAGGCCGCCCATCAGCGTGTCCGCGCCGAAGGGGAACTGATGTGCACCACCTTGACCCGGGTGAATTCGTCGAGCAGTTCAGGCCCGTAGCCGAACCCCTCGCCGCTGATGCCCCGCGGTTGGGCCGAGCCGCCGGGGGCGCCGCCGAAGACGGCGTTGACCTTCACGGTGCCCACCGGAAGGGTGGCGACGGCCCGCTGGGCATTGGCGATGCTGCCGGTCAGCACGGTCGCGGCCAGGCCGTACCGGCCGGCGGCGGCGCGGGCAAGGCCCTCCTCGAAACTCTCGACCACGGTCACCGGGGCGACCGGGCCGAAGGTCTCCTCGGTCATCACCCGCATCACCTCGGTGCAGCCCAGGAGCACCGTGGCCGGGTAGTGTGCCCCCGGGCCTTCCGGGATCCTCCCCCCGATGGCCCGCACCGCGCCGAAGGTGATCGCCTCGGAAACCTGGGCGTGAACCTCCTCGCGCAGCTTCGTGTCAACGAGGGGGGCGAACGCTCCAGTGTCGTTGCGGCGCCGGGCCTGCTCGACGAGCGCCTCGGCGAAGCGCCCGGATATTTCGCGGTGCACGTAGATCCGCTCAACCGCCGTGCAGATCTGCCCGCTGTTGGCGAAGGCACCGACCGCGGCCTGCTCCGCGGCCCACACCGGGTCTACGTCGGCGTCGATGACGAGCGGATCATTGCCGCCGTTCTCCCGCAGCACATGCGTTCCGGTCAGTGCGGCGACCCGGGCGATGCGCTCCCCCGTGGCGCTTGAGCCGACGTGGGCGAAGACGTCGACCCCGCTCTGCCGGGTCAGGAGGGCCCCTACCTCGGCTCCGCCGGTGAGGGTGATGAGCACCCCGTAGGGGAAGGCCTGAGAGAGGACCTCCCCGAGCCGAACGCCGAGGTGGGGGCAGCGCTCGCTGGGTTTATGCACCACGGTGTTGCCCGTCACCAGCGCCGCCGCGATCAACCCCACGGCGACGGCCACCGGATCGTTCCAGGGGGTCAGCAGGACGGCGACTCCACGGGGCTCTGCCACGGTGTAGTCCGCCGCGAGCACCGCCCCGCGCAGGGCACGACCCCGGTGCACCGGCCCCAGTTCGGCGTACTGCTCAAGGGCCGACACCCCTGCGTGCACCCCGGCCAACGCCTCCTCCACGGGCCGTCCCGTCTCGCGGGCGTTCAGCTCCGCAAGCTCCGGGGCCGCGGCCCGCAGGGCATCGGCGGCCGAACGCAGGTGCCGGCCTCGGACCGCCGGGGCGGTGGCTGCCCACTCGGGGTGGACGGTGCGGGCCAGTGACAGGGCGATCTCCACCTGCTCCGGCGTTGAGGGTTCGAGGGTTCCAACAACCGTCCCGTCCCGGGGATCCAGCACGGTGATCGCGTCGGCCCCTGGGGGCGAATCGACGTGGGAATTGGTGGACATCGCGCTCCTTGGCAGGTTCTCCGGTCGGCCCGCGGCGTCTCTCGAAATCCGGCGGGTAGCTAGACCAATACCCCGGCGTCCATGCATTTACACAGCCCCGGCGCGGGGGATTTAGAAATTGTCCTGCGTCCCTGCCGGACCCTATGGTTTCCTCAACACGGCCGGGTGGAGACGGTGCGTCGGCGCCGGGACGGACCCGGGATATGGCCCGGAGTCGAATCAGGAGGGGATCATGAACCACGCCCTACCGGCGGTGGCCGAAAACATTGAAGCGACCGCCCGGGGAGTCGGACGGGTGGGTCCGGCCTTCGAGGATGTCCAGCGCATCGCGGTACTGCGCGGTGGAGGCCTCGGAGACCTCATGTTCGCCGTGCCCGCCATCGACGCCCTCAAGGCCCGGTATCCCCAGGCACGCATCACCCTGCTGGGCACCCCGCTCGCCGCCGCGCTGCTCAGGGACCGCCCCGGCCCGGTGTCCGACGTCGAGATCGTTCCGGTGGCGCCGGGCATCCGCGAGGGGACGGCCGACCCGCTGGCGGTAGAGAAGTTTTTCGACCGGATGGCTGTGCTGAACTTCGACCTGGCCGTCCAGATCCACGGCGGCGGGCGCAACTCGAATCCGTTCCTGCTCCGCCTCGGCGCCCGGCACACAATCGGAACCCGGACCCCCGACGCCGTGGCGCTCGAGCGCACCATTCCCTACGTGTACTACCAGCACGAGGTCTTCCGTGCCCTTGAGGTTGCCGGCCTCGCGGGGGCCGAACCGCGGATCCTCGAGCCGCGGATCGCGGTACGGGCGGACGAACTCGACGGCGCCGCCCGGCTCGTGCCCGGGGACGCCCCGCTGGTGACCCTCCATCCGGGCGCGACCGATCCCCGTCGGCGCTGGCCGGCGGAATCCTTCGCCGCAGTGGCCGCCCTCGCGGCCGCCGACGGCGCCCGGGTCCTCGTCGTCGGGGATGAAACCGACCTTCCGGCCGCACGGGAGATCCTTCGGCTCGTACGCCGGCAGGCGCCGGGCGCCTCGATCACCTCACTTGCCGGAGACCTCGACCTGGGCCAGCTGGCCGGGGTGCTCGCCGCGAGCACCGTGGTCGTCGGCAACGACAGCGGACCACGCCACCTCGCCCAGGCCGTGGGAACCCCGACCGTCGGGGTCTACTGGATCGGCAACGTCATCAACGCCGGCGCCATCGGCCGCACGCTGCACCGGGTCCACCTCGCCTGGGTCATCGCCTGCTCCACCTGCGGGGTGGACGTGACCCAGGTGGGCTGGACGGCCGAACGGTGCGAGCACGACGACTCGCTGGTCGGGTCCGTCCGGCCCGAGGCCGTCTACGAGGATGTGCGGCAGCTTATGGCCACGACCCTTCCTCTTCGTGGCAGATGAGCATCTGGCGCACCTCGCAGCCCCGCGGCTGAGAGAGGGCGAACAGGATGGCGGCCGCCACCCGCTCGGGGTCGTTGAGCCGTGAGTCGTCCTGCGGCTTGTACTGTTCGTCGCGGTCGTCGAAGAAGCGGGTCTTCATGCCGCCCGGGATGATGGTGGTGACCCCGATCCGGCCGGCGGTTTCGGCCGCGAGGGCGTGGGAGAAGCCGACGACGCCGAACTTCGAGGCGCAGTAGGCGGTGGCGTCGGCCACCGCACGGATGCCGAGGGTCGAGGCGATCGTCACCACCCGCCCGTGGACGGGCAGGAGGTAGGGCAGGGCGGCCCGGACGGTGGAGACGGTGCCGAGCAGGTTGACGCCCAGGACCTTCTCCCACTGCTCGGCCGGGACCTCTTCGAGCTTTCCGCAGCGGTCGATGCCGGCGGCGGTCACCACGGCGTCGAGGCCGCCGAGCGTCTCGCCCGCCTCCCGGACCGCGGCCTCGACCGCGTTCCGGTCGGCCACATCGACTTCGAAGGCCTTGACCCCGGAGACCCGGCTGACGTCGAGGTCGAGCACGACCGGGGTGCCGCCGGCGGCGAGGACGGCCTCGACGACGGCGGCTCCGAGGCCGGAGCCTCCCCCGGTGACGAGCACCCGTCCGGGGTTGAACGCAATCGGGGACCGCTGGTCGGTTGTTGGAGGTGTCATTTCTTCCTTTCGGTTGCTGCGGAGGTGCTCCCGGCCCGGCGGTTCGACCGGGCCGTCATTGGAGCGGGGCCTGCTCAGCCCACGCGGGCCAGCGCGGCCGCGAGTTTCGTGGTGGAACGGGCCGGAATGTAGGGAACGGTGACGGTCCTGCCGCCCCAGCCGGCGACGAGGCGCGCCTCCGGCAGGTCGGCGGCGGCGTAGTCGCCGCCCTTGACCCAGATGTCGGGCCGCAGGCGTTCCAAGGCGTTTTCCGGGGTCGATTCCTCGAAGACCAGCACCGCGTCGACGCACTCAAGGGCAAGGAGCAGCTCCACCCGGTCCTGAAGCTCCATGATCGGCCGGCTTTCGCCCTTGAGGCGGCGCACGGAGGCATCCGAGTTCAGGCACACAATGAGGCAGTCACCCAGCCCGCGGGCGGCGGCGAGGGTGCGGGCATGGCCGGCGTGGAGCAGGTCGAAGCAGCCGCCGGTGGCCACCACCGTGCCGCCCGCTTCGCGCGTCCGCCGGGCCGTGTCGAGGGCGTCCGCGCCGGGGACTGAAAGTACCTCCGGTTCCCGGACGGCGCGGAGGGAGGAGACCCCGCCGGCGCCCAGGAAGGAGGCCGCGGCCGCCACCGCCTCCTGCGCGGCGGCATCAAGGGGGTACCCGCGGGCCAGGGCGACAGCGAGGGTGGCGGCGAACCGGTCCCCTGCGCCGCAGGGGTCGGGGGCGGTGACCTTCGGGGCGGGCACGGCCTGGGGCAGGGCATTCTCCGCCGAGACCAGCGCACCCCGTTCCCCCAGGGTCACCACCACCGCCCGGGCCTTCCACCGCGTGCGCAGGCGGTCGGCGGCCTCGGCCGCCGCGGCGGTCCGCTCGCCGTCGACCCCGGCGAACCGGAGCGCCTCGGCCAAATTGGGCGTCACCGCGGTGGTTCCGGGCAGCGGGTCGGCCCCCGATGGGTGGGGGTCCCAGACCACCGGGACCCGCCCCACCTGCCGCGCCAGGGCCCGGCGCAGGTCCTCGTTGAGCAGCAGCCCCCGGCCGTAGTCGGCCACCACAATCGCCTCGGCGCGCTCCAGGGCGGCCACCATCTCCGGGGTGCAGGCCGGCACCGGCGCCGGCGCGCACCCCTCATCAAAGCGCACCACGGGGTGCCCGGCGGCCCGGACCCGGGTCTTCACCGGGGTGGGGGCCCCGGACGGACCGGCGGTCACGGTGATCCCCTCGAGTTCGGCGCGCAGGAGGACCGCGGCGTCATCATCGGAGAGCACCGTGACCAGTTCGGCGTCGTGGCCGTCGCGCTGGAGCATCCGCGCCACCAGCCCGGCGCCGCCGGCCCGCCGCTGCACGCTGTCGACGTCGACGACCGGCACGGGGGCGTCTGGGGAGAGGCGTTCGGCCGCCCCGGACAGGTCGGCGTCGAGGAGGACATCGCCGATCACCAGGATCCTCATGGCCGCTCCTCCCGGTACCGGCGCACTTCCGAATCGAACGCCCGGCAGAGCGCGTGCAGGGCGATCAGGTGCCCCTCCTGGGCGTTGGCTGAGGCCGCCTCCACCGCAACGTAGTCGTCGACGCAGCAGCTGAGCGGGTTGGGCGCCGGACCGGTGAGGGCCCAGGTGGTGATGCCCGCCGCCCGGGCCGCCTCCACCGCGTGCAGCAGGTTCGGGCTCTTCCCGCTCGTGCTCAACAGGATCAGCACGTCGCCCCGACGGCCGTGGGCGCGCACCTGGCGGGCAAAAAGCTGGTCGTACCCGTAGTCGTTGGCGATCGCGGTCACCGCCGAACTCTCGGCATGGAGGGAAATCGCCGAGAACGGCTCGCGCTCGCCGTCGAACCGTCCCACCAGCTCGGCGGTGAGGTGCTGTGCCTCAGCAGCCGACCCTCCGTTTCCTGCGGCGAGCAGCCGGCTCCCGGCCAGCAGGCGCCCGGCCAGCTCCACGCCCCAGCGGGCGAGGTGGTCCGCCTCGGCGCGCAGGGATTCGAGGGCGGGAAGGACCGCCGCGAGGTGGTCCACGACGGCCTTGAGGGAATGCGCGTGCCGCTCGTCCGAGAATCCGTCGAGTCCGGCCGGAAGGTCCCGGTCGTGGGCCGGCAGGGTTCCGAGGGGCCGGCCGGTGTTGAGGTATTCGGCGGTCACAGCGCCCTCCCTCCCGTGCTCTCCAGCGGGCGCGGCAGGGGAAGCCCCTGCGCCTCATCGGTCAGGCGTGAGCTGCGCAGCGTCAGCAGGTATGCCTTTTCGGTGTCCGCGGCAATCCGGTTCCAGGAATACCGGGCCCGGACCCGCCGGTAGCCGTTCCGGCCGAGTTCGGCGCCCCAATCGGGGCTGTCGAGGATTTCCCCCACCGCACCCGCGATGGCACCGGGGTCCTGCGGCGGAACGTGCCTGCCGGTGCGTCCATCGACCACCGTGTCGACAAGTCCCCCGACGGCCGCGGCGACAACCGGCACCCCGCACGCCATGGCCTCGAGGGGGACGATGCCGAAGGGCTCATACCAGGGGGCGCAGACGACGGCATCGGCGCTGCGCAGCACCGGGGGCATCTCCTCCCGCCCCACCTGGCCGGCGAACACCACCCGGTCCTCGACCCCCAGGTCGGCGGCCAAGGCCTTCAGCCGCCGTGCCTCCGGATCCTCCTCAAGCCGGGCAGCGTTCCCGGGGCCGCCGACGAGCACGAGCTCGACGTCGTACCCGCCGTCGGCGAGGATCCGCAGGGCGCGGATCACCAGGTCCATGCCCTTGCGCGGGACGAGGCGCCCGACCGACACGATCCGGTGCGTGCGCCCGCGGGGTGCCGCTGGGCCGGAGGGGGAGAACAGGTCAAGGTCGACCCCGCAGGGTGCGATGGAGACCCGGGTGCCGGGGATGCCGAGCGCCGTGAGTTCGAAGACCTCGTCGCTGCAGGTGGCGATGATCCGATCCGCTCCCCGGCCGACGGCGGTCTCGAGCCGAATGCGCTCTGCGGGGCTGGTGTCCTCGCCGCCCTGGTGGCGGCGCTTCACCGTGCCCAGGGCGTGGAAGGTCTGGACAACCACCGGCCGGCGGGTGGGAGGGCACTGCGCCGCCGCGTCGAGGCAGGCCAGCCCGGACATCCAGAAATGTCCGTGCACCACCTCGGGCGGGCGGGCCCCCCAGTCCGCCAGGATGCCCCGGGCGAAGTCCGGCATGAACGGCAGCAGCTGGTCCTTGGGCACGGCGCGGGGCGGACCGGCATCGACGTGGACGATGTCCAGGCCCGCAGCGGACCGCACGCGCCCGGGCAGCCCCGGATCATCCCGCCGGGTGTAGACCGTGACGGCGTGGCCGCGCTGCGCGAGGGCACGGGACAACTCGGCGACATGCACGTTCTGACCGCCGGCGTCGACTCCGCCCAGGGCCGCGAGCGGACTCGCATGTTCGGAAACCAGGGATATCCTCACTGCGCTCTCCTTTCGGTTACTGCCAGGACCCGCCCGCGCCCGGCGGCCGAGTCCAGCACGTCGTCCCAGTCCGCGAGGAACCGGATCAGGGAATAACGGTCGAGGGCGGCCCCCCGGGCGGCGCGGCCGCGGGAACGGGCTTCATCCGGGTCTGCCAGCAGCCGCGCCGCCATGGCCGTAAGCTCACCGACGTTCGTCGAGACGGCTCCGGCTTCGGGCGGGACCGCCCTGGCTGCCTCGGTGGTTGCCAGGACCAGCACGGGCATGCCCAGGTGCATGGCCTCAAGCAGGGCAAGTCCAAGCGAGGTCCACCGCAGGGGGTGGAGATAGGCGCGGGAGCGGGCCAGCCGGGCGTGGAGCTGCGCGGTGGGCAGGTCCCCACCGAGCCGCAGCCGCCCCGGCGGCAGCCCGAGCAGGTCCGGGAGGCCGCCGCCGCCCATGCCGAACACCTCCAGGGGCGCGGTGGGGGCAAAGCGGGCCAGCAGGTCGGTGCCGGTGACGCGGCCCCTGCGGACCGGTTCGTTGATGACCACCCCGAGCTGCTCCAGCTCCCCGGTGTAGAGCGGGCCGGGATCGACGATGCCATGTTCTACGACGGTGGTCCGGGCGATCCCGTTGTCCCACATCAGCTCGTTGAAGTGGGTGACGTGGACCACGGGGATGAGGTCCTGCCCCCCGAGGGGATGTAGCGCCGACGGAACGTCCCCTTTGGGGGTGTTGTGCTCGAGGAACACAGCCGGCAGGTCCCGTCCGGGCGTGCGGTTCAGCAGCCGCTCGCACTCTGCGATCTCCTCGACCCGCTGCAGGACGACGACATCGATGTCCTGCCCGGCGAGCTGCCCGGGCTCGACCTCTCGCACCGAATCGGGCCAGTCCCTCCCCGCGCGTCCCAGGCCCCATGGCCCGCCCTCGGCGGTGGTGGGCAGCAGGTAGGTGTGGCTGCCGCGCACGAAAGCGTCGGTCCACCCTCCATGGACGTGCCAGAGCAGGATCTTCATTGGCTCCTCCTTTCCCGGCCGCGCGCCTCCGCGCGGCCGATGCGGCGCCGTGAACCGAGCGATGCGACCCCGGCGGTCAGCCGGCGGGCCGCGTCGACGACCTCCTCGGGCTGGACGCTCGAGAGGCACGGATGGCCCGGCACCGGGCAGGTCCGGGCACGGCTCAGGGCGCAGGGCGCGCCCTGGTCCCCGAGCAGTTCGACGGGCACCTTGTAGGGCGCCCACCGCACAGCGGGCACCACGGGCGAGAACAGGCAGGCCACCGGGGTCCCCACGGCGGCGGCGAGGTGGGCCGGCCCGGTGTTGCCGGTGATGACGACCGAGGCGCCCCGAAGGACGGCCGCCAGGGACGCAAGGTCCGTGCGGCCTCCGAGGTCGAGGCCCTCGGGGCCGGCGACCGTCGCGGTCAGCCCGGCCTCCGCCGGTCCGCCCGTGACGACCACGCGGAAGCCCGCGGCGGTGAGCAGTTCGACGGCGGCGGCGTGGTGCAGCGGCGGCCAGGCGCGCGCCGGCACGGCGGCCCCGGGGTGCACGACGACATAGGGAGCCTCCCCCACCAGATTCGAAACGTCGGGGAGGCCGGTGACAAGGAGCCGCCCGTCGTCATCCGGGGGGAGCTGGTAGCCCGCGGCCGCGGCGATGCGCAGCGCGCGTTCAGCCTCCGGCTGGTCCTCGGGAAAGTCCTCGCCGGGTTTGAGCCGGACATCGAGCAGGGACCCGGCGTAGTCGACCGACGCCCCCGTGATCCGCCCGATGCCGGCGAGCCGCAGCGCCAGGGCCAGCGGCAGCGGCGACTGGTGGAAGGAGGTGAGGATAACCGCCTCCGTGGCGCCGCACGCCTCGGCATGGTCAATGACCTCCCGCAGCAGGCCGGAGGTGACCGGCGGCGCCGGATCGACGATCCAGGGCGCAGCCCAGGTGAGCACGTCCACGACGCCGGGCAGCAGCCGGGCCGCCGGTGCGCCCTGCGGCCCGCACAGCATGACCACCTCGGAAGGCGCTCCGCCGCGCCCTGCGGCGACGGCACGGACCGCCGGTCCGGCGAGCAGGACGTCCCCCACGCTGTCGAGGCGGGCCACCAGCACGCGACCCGTCACCGCGGATCCCGCCAAAGCAACTCCACGGCACCGCCGAGGGAAGAGGCGACGGCCGGCGCGGCAGCAATCTCCTCCGGGCGGGTGACCGCGGTGGGCACCAGGACACCGGCCGCCCCGGCAGCCCGGGCGGCTCCCATGTCGGCGCCGATGTCACCGATCACCGCCACCTGGCCGGGCTCCAACCCGAGCCTGCGGCAGGCGGCAAGGACCATGCCGGGCTCCGGCTTCCGGCAGGCGCACCCGTCGGCGGGGCCGTGGGGGCAGACCTCCCAGACGGCAAAGGGGCCAAGGATCTCCTCGATGCGGGCGTGAACGGCGTCCACCTGCGCGCGGGTCAGGAGCCCCCTCGCTATCCCCGACTGGTTCGTCACCACCCCCACGGCGACGCCGGCACCCCGCAGCCGGTCGAGGACCTGCCGGGCACCAGGCATCTCCTGGACCAGTGCGGGTTCACCGTTGTACGGGACATCGACGACGAGCGTTCCGTCGCGGTCGAACAGGACCGCCTTTGGAGCGGCCGCAGCCAAAGCCCTGCTTCTCATACAAGCTCTGTTCCCGAGAAGAAGCACTGCTAAACACTTGAAGGCAAACTTCTTTCCGGCCGGCCGCCGGGAAGTGCCCGGCCCGGCGCCCGTTTCCTCTGCAAGGATGGGACCATGGCATTGAACTTCGCCGCGTCCCCGCACCGGGACGGCCGGCCGGAACTGCTGGCCCTGCGCGCCCTGAAGCTGGGCGACCTCCTGGTGGCCGTCCCCGCACTGCGCGGGCTGCGCCGGGCGTTCCCCGGGCACCGCATCCGGTACGCGGCCCAGGCCTGGCTTGCCCCCATCGTGGCGCTCACCGACGCCGTCGATGAGCTGCTTCCAACGCACGGCCTCGATGAGCCCCTGGACCTTGCTCCCGGGAGCGTCGACATCGCCGTCAACCTCCACGGCAACGGACCCGAGAGCCGGGGGCGGCTCGAGGAGATCGTTCCCGCCCGCCGCATGGGCCACCGCTCCCCCGGGTGGGACGGCCCGGCCTGGCAGGACGGCGTCCACGAGCGGCACCGGTGGGCCGACCTCGTGTCCTGGCACGGCGTGCCGGCCGATCCGCTGGATCTGCGCCTGCGCATCCCCGATGAGGAAAGCGTGGCGCCCGGGGCCATCGTCGTGCACGTCGGGGCCGCGTATGGGAGCCGGCTGTGGCCGGTGGACCGCTTCGCCGCCGTCTCCAAGGCACTGGCCGGCGCCGGCCACCAGGTGCTGCTGACCGGCAGCGCCGGGGAGCGGGCGCGGGCGCTGGCTGTGGCCGAGGCCGCGGGGTTCCCCGAGCGCGCCGTCGTCGCCGGGGAACTGCCGCTGGAACGTTTCGCGGCGCTCGTGGCGGGGGCCCGCCTCGTCGTGTCGGCCGATACCGGTGCCGCCCACCTCGCCTCCGCGTACGCCCGCCCCTCCGTTGTGCTCTTCGGGCCGGCGCCGGTCGAGGAGTGGGGCCCTCCGCCCGGGCCGCACATCGTGCTCACCGACGCCTCGAAGCGGATCGGCGAAACCTTCGCCACGGAGCCGGACCCTGCGCTGCTCGCGGTGACCCCCGATTCGGTGCTCGCGGCGGCCTCCCGGCTCGGCGTGTACTAGCGCAGGCCCGGAGCGCCAGCGCCCGGGCGAGGGCCGTGGAGAGGGCTGGGCAGGAACGCAAGCCGGTGGGTCCCGCCGGGACCGCCGGAGCGGACCGGGTTCAGGCGATCCGGATGTCCGCCGAACCGCTGCCCGCCGGCCCCGCCAGCCGCTCCTGCAGCAGCACCAGGATGCGGGCCAGTTTCCGGGACACCTGCATCTGGGTCATCCCGAGGTGTTCACCGATCTGCTGCTGGGTCTGCTCCTTGAAATACCTCCGGTACAGCAGTTCCTTCTCCGCCGGGGTGAGGCCGTTGACCGCCGCCCGCAGCGAGACGAGGTCGTCGCTGCGCTCGATGCAGTTATCCGGCGAGGGAAGGGTGTCCCCCCAGCTCTTGCCGTCGAAGGGTGCGTCGAGCGACTCCGGCCGCAGGCTCGTGGAGCAGGTGAGCGCCTCGGCCACCACCGGCTCCTCGGCGCCGAGTTCGGCCGCCAGCTCCCTCGTGGTCGGTTCCCGCCCGAGCCGCTGCGCCAGCACGGGGGCGGCCCGTACGGCTTCGGTCCTCAGGTCCTGGAGGTGGCGCGGGGGGCGGATCACCCAGCAGCAGTCACGCAGGTAGCGCTTGATCTCGCCGGTGATGGTGGGAATGGCGAACGAGGCAAAGGGCACTCCCCGGGCTGGATTGAACCGCTGCACCGCCTTGATCAGGCCGAGGTAGGCCACCTGCCGGATGTCCGCGGCGTCCGGGCCGAACGAGGAGAAGGACCGGGCGACCGACTCGGCCAGGCCCAGGTGCCGCAGCGCGATGTCGTCCTGCAACGCGGCCCGCAATGGCCCGTCGGTCCTGCCATGAGGCTCACACGGGGGCGTCGGGGTGGCGGCAGGATTCGACATATGGTTCTCCAGTTCGGTGTGTCCAACTGACACCCCCAAAGAACCACGGGCCACCGGGCCCTGCAACGATTAGTGAAAAGTTTTGCTCCCGAAAATCTTCTATTTTCAATTCCGATGGAGTATGCGTTCTCGGCGATTTTCCCGCCGCGCTCAGCTGTCGCTCCAGCCGTCGTACTCACGGAGAACCGCGGCGATCCGGCCCGATCCGGAGTCCGAGGAACCCACCGGATCGTCGACGCCGCGGAGGAGGCCTGGTCAGGTGCTGATCGTGGCGGTGGGCCCTGAGGACTCCGGGCCTGGAACGGCGTCGTCCTGGAGTGCGGAGGCGACCTCCGGGGCTGCCGCGGCGGCAGCCCAGTTCCACCGAGGTGCGCCGAGTTCCTTGATGACGCTCTGAAGATGGGTGCGGAGTTCATCGGAGACGAGGCCGCCGCCTGCCACGAGGGTGCGTTCGACGTCGTCGGCCCGGGAGAGCACCTCACGGCCAGCGTCGGTGATGGAGACAAGGTGGGACCGGCGGTCGAGGTCGTTCCGCACGCGGGCCACGTGGCCGCGGGATTCGAGCCGGGCCAGGGTTTTGCCCATGGTCTGGGCCTGGACCCGGACGATCTGGGCGAGGCTCGCCTGGGTCATGGCCCCCTGCGATGCGAGCACCCCGAGCGCAATCACTCCGGCGTGGGTAACGCCAATGTCCACCAGCCGCTCGTTCCAGGCGTGCTCGACCAGGCGGGCAGCCGTCGTCAGCAGTCGGCCTGTGGGCCATTGCTCCAGATCCGGCATGAAATTGTGCACTCCCTTTCGCTAAGCTGATCAACGCTCATGGATGGCGCCAACCCGTCCCTTTATGATAACTAGGCGTCCCGGTCATTCTTAGTGCCTTCGCGCCGCCCCTATTGAACTGAGGAACCCGCATGACACAACAACTGTCGGCCGGAGATCATGCCCCCGACTTTACGCTCACTGACGCGTTTGGCAACTCGGTGTCGCTCTCGGAGTTCCGCGGCGAAAAGGTCGTCGTCTACTTCTACCCGGCGGCCGCCACTCCCGGCTGCACCACCCAGGCCTGCGATTTCCGCGACAACCTCTCATCCCTCGCGGCGGCCGGATACCGGGTGCTTGGAGTATCCCCCGACGCGCCCGAGAAACTCCGTGCCTTCAGCGAGGACGAGCACCTGACCTTCCCGTTGCTCTCCGATGAGGACCACACGGTCGCCGAAGCATGGGGCGCCTGGGGCGAGAAGAAGAACTACGGGAAGACCTACGAGGGCCTGATCCGCTCGACCGTCGTCCTCGACGAGGACGGGCAGGTTGCGCTGGCCCAGTACAACGTCAAGGCCACCGGACACGTCGCCAAGCTGCGCCGAGACCTCGGGGTTTCCTGATTCCCGTAGACTAAAGGCCGACTCTGCGCTTTCGCGCAGCGTCGGCGCGCGAGTGGCGGAATTGGCAGACGCGCTGGATTTAGGTTCCAGTGTCTTCGGACGTGGGGGTTCAAGTCCCCCCTTGCGCACTTCAGCGCCGGCCCCGGGTCGGCACCCAACGGCACCCCGGTCTTCGGACCGGGGTGCCGTTCTTTCATTGGGCGCGCCCGGTCCCGCCTCCCGACGGCGGTCCGCACCGGGCGCTCCGGCCACGCTCCGGCCTCTCCTCCCCCGCCCGGGCCGGGCCCGGCGGAAATATTCCCGGTCCGACCCATCCGACTTCGACGCACGGTCGAAGTACCTCCGAGACATCGACACGATGCGCTCCACCCCCCAGCAAGCGGCCCCGAACTCCCCCACCGGGCCGAGTCGATCAAGGAGAAATCTGATGGAACTCACCAAGCGCAGGAACCTTTCCGTCCTCGGACTCGCAGCCGTCTCGGTGCTCGGTCTGTCGGCCTGTGGCGGCGGCGGAGAAGCTGCCTCCGAGTCGGCCCCCAGTGCCGAGAGCATGGAGACCGAGGCAGCCGAGTCAATGGCCCCGGAGGCCACGGAAGAAGCCTCCGGCGAGGCAATGGACCCGGCGGCGAACCTCGTCGGGCCCGGCTGCGCCGACTACGCGGCCCAGGTTCCCGACGGTGCCGGCTCGGTCGAAGGCATGGCCCTTGACCCGGTTGCCGTTGCGGCCTCGAACAACCCCATCCTGACCCAGCTCACGGCGGCCGTCTCCGGCGAGCTGAACCCCGACGTCAACCTCGTTGACACCCTCAACGGCGACGAGTTCACCGTCTTCGCCCCGGTCGATGATGCCTTCAAGGCACTGCCCGCCGAGACCGTCGAGGCCCTCAAGACCGACAAGGACCTGCTCTCGGGCATCCTGACCTACCACGTGGTGCCCGGCAGGATGCTTCCGGCCGACCTTGAAGGAACCACCCAGACCACGGTGCAGGGTGGAGACGTCGAAATCACCGGATCGGGTGACGAGCTGATGGTCAACGGCGCGAACGTCATCTGCGGCGGCGTCCAGACGGCCAACGCCACCGTGTACCTGATCGACGGCGTCCTCACGCCGCCGGCCGGCTAGGAACCTCCCTGGTGTAACTCCTCTAACGTGACCAGGGAACCTGGATGGGCCCCCGCACTCGCCGTGCGGGGGCCCGTTCTCTGCGGGAAACGGGTGGTACGCGGGCACCGGCGCCCGGGCGGCCGCCCCGGCCGCATCGCCTAGACTGGACGTCCAACCACCTAGCCGGGCGCTGCGCCCCTTTGGAGAATCTGGCTGTGAAGAAAACCGCCGGGCGCGTCCGGCCCCGACGTGGCCTCCGAGTCCTTGCCGCGGCCGCCGTAGCGCTCAGCCTCCCCGCCTGCACCTCGGCGCCGCCCGCGCCGCCGTCCCCGTCGGCTCCGGCGCCGGCCTCCTCCGCCGCACCTGACACCACCTTCCGGTTCGGGGCGGCAGCCGACCCGACCGGCCTGGACCCCGCGATGGCCAACGACAGCGAATCCTTCCGGGTGACGCAGCAGCTGTTCGAGGGCCTTGTCGGCATCGACCCGCTGACCTCCGAGCCGGCACCGCTGCTGGCCGAGTCGTGGGAGGAACGCAGCGAGGGCCGGGCCTACGCCTTCGAGCTGCGGGAGGACGTCGTCTTCCACGACGGGGAGCCCTTTGATGCCGAGGCGGTATGCGCGAACTTCTCCCGCTGGTTTAACACTCCCCCCGCGGCGCGCACCGCGGCGGCGGCGGCACTTTCCTTTGAAACCGTTTTCCTGGCCTTCTCCGACAACGCCGAGGCCTCCCTGTACAAGGGCTGCCGGCCCCTGGGCGAGCACGAGGTGCTCATCGAGCTGAACAGCCGGATGACCGAGTTCATCCCTGCTCTCGCACTGCCCTCCTTCGCCATGTCCTCCCCGCGGGCACTGGAGCAGCTGGAGGCGGACAAACTGACCGAGACCCGGGAGGGAGTACGGCTGTCCCGGTACGCCCTGGCACCCGTGGGCACCGGCCCGTTCCGGCTCGAGAGCTGGACCGGGGAGGAGGTGAGGCTGACTGCGTCCGACTCCTACTGGGGGGACCCCGGCGAGGTCACGGACGTGGTGTTCACCACCATCGCCCACCCCGATTCCCGCCTCCGTGCCCTGAAGGCGGGCCGCATCGACGGCTACGACTTCGTCACCGTGGAGAACGCCGCCGAACTGGCCCGGGCAGGCCAGCAGCTGCTGCAGCGCGACCCCTATTCGGTGCTGTATCTGGGGCTGAACCAGAACTTCCCGGGCGTCGACAACGTGCTCTTCCGCCAGGCGGTCGCCCACGCCATCGACAAGGAGGCGCTCATCGAGGGCCGCTTCCTCAACGGCACCAAACCGGCCCGCCAGTTCCTTCCCCAGAAGCTCGGCGTGAGCAGCGAGTCCGTCCCCTCCTACAACCACGACCCGGACAAGGCCCGTGAGCTGCTCGCGGAAGCGGGGTATACAGGTACGCCGCTGCCCTTCTACTACCCGCGCAATATCTCCCGGCCGTACCTCCCGGCCCCGGAGAAGGTCTACGCCGAACTCAGCAGGCAGCTCACCGCCGCGGGGTTCAACCTCAAACCGGTGCCCGTCGACTGGAACGAGGGCTACCTCGACCGGGTCCTTGAGGACGGCGACCGCGCTTTCCACCTGCTGGGCTGGAGCGGGAGCTACCAGGACCCCGACAACTTCGCGGCCGCGCTCTTCGGCAGATACTCACGCGAGTTCGGCCTTGAGGACCATCAACTGTTCAGCAAGATCACGCGGGCCGGGACCCTGCCCAACGGCGAGGACCGGCGGGAGGCCTATGCGGACATCAGCAGCCAGGTTGCCACGCGGCTGCCGGCCGTTCCGCTGGCCTTCCCCATCTCGGCCCTGGCCATGTCCCCCCGGGTTGCCTCCTACCCGGTGAGCCCCGTCATGAACGAGGTCTTCAACCGGATCGACCTCGACGGAGTACCTGCCCCCGGCGGCGACGCAAGCTCCGGCTGATTTAATTAAGGCGGCTCCCAGCCGTTAGGCTTCAAGGGCTAGGACCTCGCGACTGGAGACAACGTTGACTGCACAAAGCCAGGCGGCATCACCCGCATCCACCACCGACGTTGTCCTGATCGGCGGGGGCATCATGAGCGCCACGCTCGGGGCGTTCCTGAAGCAGCTTCAGCCGGACTGGGACATCTCCGTCTTCGAGCGCCTCGACCGCGCCGGCCTCGAAAGCTCCGACCCGTGGAACAACGCCGGAACCGGGCACTCGGCCCTGTGCGAACTCAACTACTCGCCGGCCGGTAAGGACGGGTCGGTCGACCCGTCCAAGGCCGTGGCGATCAACGAGCAGTTCCAGGTCTCGCGCCAGTTCTGGGCCCACATGGTCTCCAGCGGACACCTCGGGGACCCCCGCAACTTCATCAACCCCGTCCCCCACATGAGCTTCGTCTGGGGCACGGCGAACGCAACCTACCTGCGGCGGCGGTATGAGGCCCTCAGCGCCCAGCCGCTCTTCCGCACCATGGAGCACTCCGAAGACGCGGCAACGATCGCCGAGTGGACCCCCCTGATCATGAAGGACCGCAACCCGGGCCAGCCCGTGGCGGCCTCCCGGGTCGCAGGCGGGACCGACGTCGACTTCGGCGCCCTGACCCGCGGGCTCACCACCTACCTCGAGGGCAACGGCGTCGAACTGAACTACCACCACGATGTGGTCGACGTCTCCCGCGCCTCCAACGGGCGCTGGGACATCAAGGTGAAGAACCGCGGCACCGGCGCCACCCGCACGGTCAGCACGAAATTCGTCTTTATCGGCGCCGGCGGCGGTGCCCTCCACCTGCTGCAGCGCAGCGGCATCCCCGAAGGCAAGGGCTTCGCAGGCTTCCCGGTGTCCGGGCAGTTCCTGCGCTGCACCGACCCGGACACGGTGAACCAGCACAACGCCAAGGTCTACGGCCAGGCCTCGGTCGGCGCGCCGCCCATGTCGGTGCCGCACCTGGACACCCGGTTCGTCAATGGCGAGCGGTCCCTGCTGTTCGGGCCCTACGCCGGCTTCTCCACCAAATTCCTCAAGCGGGGCTCCTTCCTCGACCTGCCCGGGTCGGTCCGCCCCTCCAACCTGGTGCCGATGCTCGCCGTTGCCAAGGACAACGTCCCGCTGACCAAGTACCTGATCTCCGAGGTCCTGAAGAACCGCGAGGCCAAGAACGAGGCCCTCAATCAGTTCGTTCCGTCGGCCAACGGCGGCGCCTGGGAACTGATCACCGCCGGCCAACGTGTACAGGTCATCAAGAAGGCCCCCAAGACGGGTGGAATTCTGCAGTTCGGAACGGAAGTCATCACCTCGGCCGATGGGTCGGTGGGGGCCCTCCTCGGCGCATCGCCGGGGGCGTCCACGGCGGCTCCGATCATGATCGAACTCCTGAAGCGGTGCTTCCCGGCGAAGATGTCGGGCTGGGAGGCGAAGCTGAAGGAGATGATCCCCGGATACGGCGTGAAACTCAATGAGAACGAGGAGCTTGCCGCGGAAGTCCAGTCGATGACGGATCGGGTCTTGAAACTCCAGTAAGCCGCGGCTGCCCCGGGACACCAGGCACCGTCAGCACCGAAGGCAGGCCCATGTTCCGTCTGGCGCAGCTCTCCCTGGGAAACCGGGCCCTGATTGCGTTGATCACCGTTTTTGCCTCGGTGTTCGGCGTGATCACCGTCGGCTCGCTCAAGCAGGAGCTCATCCCCTCGCTCGAGTTTCCCCGGATCACCGTAATCTCCTCGGTGCCCGGCGCCTCCCCGGAATACATCGACAAGCAGGTCAGCGGCCCGCTCGAGAGCGCGCTCAGCGGGGTGGAGGGGCTCGAAACCTCCTCGGCCACCTCCCGCAGCGGGGTCTCCACGGTCAACCTCGAGTTCGTCTACGGGACGAACCTCGACCGGGCCCGCGCCCAGGTGGACCGGGCCATTTCCGCGGTGCGGCCCAACCTCCCCGAGGACGTCGAGCCGCAGGCCCTGGCCGGCAGCATCGGCGACTTCCCGATCGCCTTCCTGGCCATCTCCTCCGACCGGACGCTCAGCGAGCTGAACGACGAACTGACCCGGCTGACGGTTCCCCGGCTGCAGAAGCTCGAGGGGGTCCGGTCGGCGGACATCACCGGCGGCTCGCGGCAGCACATCTCGGTGCTTCCCCGCGACGGCGCCCTCGCCGAGGCCGGGGTGCAGGTCCGGGACATCGTCGACACCCTCGAAGCCAACGGCGCCCTGTTCCCGGTGGGCACGCTCGAGGAGGAGCTGCGGTCCCTCACCATTCAGGCCGGCAGTCCCGTCGCGTCCCTCGACGACATCCGGGGCCTGCCCGTGCTGCCCTCCGAGCCGGCCGGAGCTGCTGGGCCGGCCCCGGAGGCTCCCTCGACTCCGGCCGCCCCCGGCGTCCCCGCGCCCGGTGTTCCGGCGCCGGGCGTTCCCGGTGGAGCTCCGGGGTTCCCTGGGCCCGGCTCCCCTGGCTCCCCAGACCCCGCGAACCCCTCGCCCGCCGAGCCCGCACCGGCTCCCGGCGCCGATCCGGTCACCATCGGGGAGGTCGCCGACGTAGAACTCGCCGACGACGCGGCCACCTCGATCACCCGGACCAACGGCGTCGAAACCCTCGGCCTGACGATCACCAAGGTGCCCGACGGCGACACGGTGCGCATCTCCCGGGCGGTCGGCGATCTCATCCCCGAGCTTGAGACGGAGCTGGGTGACGGCGCGAGCATCACGGTGGTCTTTGACCAGGCGCCCTTCATCGAACGCTCCATCAAGGACCTCACCACCGAGGGGCTGCTTGGCCTCGCCTTCGCCGTCGTCGTGATCCTGGTGTTCCTGCTGTCGGTGCGCTCCACCCTGGTCACCGCAATCTCCATCCCGCTCTCGCTGCTGGTGACCTTCATCGGTCTCTACGCGGCCGGGTACTCCCTGAACATCCTCACCCTCGGGGCGCTGACCATCGCCATCGGCCGGGTGGTCGACGATTCGATCGTCGTGATCGAGAACATCAAGCGGCACCTGAGCTACGGCGAGGAGAAGCGCACGGCCATCCTGACCGCGGTGCGTGAGGTGGCCGGGGCGGTGACGGCTTCGACCCTGACCACCGTGGCGGTGTTCGCGCCCATCGCGTTCGTTGGCGGACTCGCCGGTGAGTTGTTCCGCCCCTTCGCCGTCACCACCGGCATCGCGCTGCTGGCCTCCCTCGCGGTGTCCCTGACCATCATTCCGGTCCTCGCCTATTGGTTCCTGCCCCGCACCCGGACCACCGACGTCGACGACGACGCCGCGTCAGAGGCGGCCCGGCAGGGGCGCGCCCTGGCGGTCGAGGAGGCCCACCGCGCCGAACGCCGCTCCTGGCTGCAGCGCGGCTACCTCCCGATCCTCCGCGGAACCCAGCGCCACCCCGTCTGGACGCTCACCGCCGGCGTGCTGGTGCTTGGGGCCACGGCCGCCATGGTTCCCCTGCTCCAGACCAACCTGCTCGGCAGCAGCGGCCAGAACAGCTTCAGCATCTCCCAGACCCTCCCGGCCGGCTCAAGCCTCGCCACGACGGCCGCGGCGGCCGCCCGCACCGAGGAAGTGCTCGCCCGGGACCCGGCGATCCGCGACATCCAGCTGACCGTTGGCAACGCCCAGGGCGCGTTCGCCGCCCAGTTCTCCGAAGGGGCCTCGGTGGCGAGCTTCACCGTCACCACCGACGAGGACGCCGACCAGGACGCGCTGCAGGCCCGGATCCGGAACGACCTCGAGCAGCTCACCGGTGCCGGGGACTTCTCGCTTTCGAGCCAGCAGGGCGGCTTCGGCACCTCAAGCACCATCGACATCAACATCACCGCCCCGGTCCCCGAGGACCTCCAGCGCGCAAGCGATGCGGTGGTGGAGAACCTCCGAGGGATTGACGGCGCCGGCGAGGTCACGAGCAACCTCTCCGCCGCCCAGCCGCAGGTCCAGATCAGCGTGGACCGGGCCGCCGCGGTCGCCGCGGGGCTCACCGAAGGGCAGATCGCCGGACTGCTTGGCGGCAGCATCAGCCCGGTCCCCGCCGGAGTGCTCCGGCTGGAGGCCACCGACTACCCCGTCCTCATCGGTGAGGGAACGCCCATCACCAGCCTGGCCCAGCTTGAGGACCTGGTCATCCCCGCGGCCGAACGCCCGGTTCCCCTGACCGAGGTGGCCACCATCGAGGAGGTCCAGGTCCCGCTGACGGTCACCAGCGCCAACGGGGAGCGCACGGCACGCGTCTCGGTCACCCCGGCCGGTGACGACCTGGGCGCCCTGACCGCGGCGGTCTCCGCGCGCCTCGAGGGTGTGGACCTGCCGGCCGGAGCCACCGCCACCGTCGGTGGGGCGGCGGCACAGCAGAGCGAGTCCTTCGGCCAGCTCTTCATTGCGCTGTGGGCGGCTGTCGCCATTGTCTACGTCATCATGGTGGCCACGTTCAAGAGCCTGCTTCAGCCCCTGATCCTGCTCGTCTCCATCCCGTTCGCCGCGACCGGGGCGATAGCACTGCTGGTGATTACCCGCATCCCGCTCGGACTGCCCTCGCTCATCGGCATGCTCATGCTCGTGGGAATCGTTGTGACGAACGCCATCGTGCTGATCGATTTGATCAACCAGTACCGCAGGCCGCGGGATGGCACGCCCGGGCTGGATGTGGCCGAAGCCATCCTGCAGGGCGCCCGGCAGCGGCTCCGCCCCATCCTGATGACCGCGCTGGCCACGGTCTTCGCCCTGACGCCGCTGGCCCTGGGGCTGACCGGCGAGGGCGGCTTCATCTCCCAGCCGCTTGCCGTCGTCGTCATCGGCGGGCTGGTCTCCTCCACCGCCCTGACCCTGATCCTGGTGCCCGTTCTCTACCGGCTGATCGAGGGCCGGCGGGAACTGCGCGCCCGCCGCCGCGAAGCCTCCGACCGCGCGGAGCAGGCCCGGGAAACGGTGCCCGCCTAACCCGCCCTGGCCCGTACGGCGCCCGTACCGGCCCGCCCGGCCGGCGCCGGTGCCCATCGGCGTATAATGGATGCAAATGCATCTACCCGAACGAGGAGACCCCGTGCAGATCGGCATATTCACAGTCGGTGACGTCACCGTTGACCCCACCAACAGGACCGCGCCCACCGAATACGAGCGCATCAAGGCGATGGTGACGATCGCGAAGCATGCCGAGGAGGTCGGGCTCGACGTCTTCGCCACCGGCGAGCACCACAACCGGCCGTTCGTGCCGAGCTCGCCGACCACAATGCTTGGGTATATCGCCGCGCAGACCGAGCGGATCATCCTCTCGACCTCCACCACGCTGATCACCACCAACGACCCGGTGAAGATCGCCGAGGACTTCGCGATGCTCCAGCACCTGGCCGACGGCCGCGTGGACCTGATCCTGGGGCGCGGCAACACCGCGCCGGTCTACCCCTGGTTCGGCAAGAACCAGCAGGACAGCGTGGAGCTGACGGTGGAGAACTACAACCTGCTGCGCCAGCTGTGGGACAACGACGTCGTGAACTGGGACGGGAAGTTCCGCACCCCGCTGCGCAACTTCACCTCCACCCCCCGCCCGCTCGACGGCGTCGCCCCCTTCGTCTGGCACGGCTCCATCCGCACCCCCGAGGTCGCCGAGATCGCCGCCTACTTCGGCGACGGGTTCTTCGCGAACAACATCTTCTGGCCCAAGGAGCACTACCAGCAGCTCATCGGGCTCTACCGGGAGCGCTACGCCCACTACGGCCACGGAACCCCGGAGCAGGCGATCGTGGGCCTGGGCGGCCAGTTCTTCATCCGCCACAACTCGCAGGACGCCGTGAGGGAGTTCAGGCCGTACTTCGACAACGCCCCGGTCTACGGCCACGGCCCGTCCCTTGAGGAGTTCACCTCGCAGACTCCGCTGACGGTCGGCAGCCCGCAGGAACTGATCGAGAAGACTCTGACCTTCCGGGAGTTCTTCGGCGACTACCACCGCCAGCTGTTCCTGGTCGACCACGCCGGCCTGCCGCTGAAGACCGTCCTTGAGCAGCTGGACCTGCTGGGCTCCGAGGTCCTGCCGACGCTGCGCGCCGAGTTCGCCAAGCGCACCCCGGCCACGGTTCCGGCCCCTCCGACCTTCGAAAACCGGCGCGCCGCGGGGGCAACCTCACCGGCGGTGTCCCGTGGGTGAGGGCACGGAACTCCCACCCATGCGCCTCACGGCCGAGGCGTGGGAGTCGCTGTTCCGCGCCCAGGTCGCGGTGATGAAGGTCCTGAGGCAGGACGAGGCCTTCAAACAGCTCGGCATCCGCGACTACGACGTGCTCTTCAACCTGAGCAGGTGCGCCACCGGGTGGGCACGGCTGAATGAGCTGAACGCGAACCTGCTGATCAGCCAGCCGAGCCTGAGCCGGATGGTGGAGCGGCTCGAGGCCAAGGGGCTGATCCAGCGCCGGCCGGCCAAGAACGACCACCGCGGCGTGGAGCTCTCCCTGACCGAGGAGGGCCGGGCGCTCCAGAAGCGCATCGGCACCTCGCACGTGCGGGTGATCCAGGAGACCCTGGGGCCGGTCCTGAGCGTCGAGGAACTCGAACAGCTCCGCACGCTCACCACCAAGATCAGTGCAGGGGTGGAGCGCCACTCCTGACCCGGGGCCGGCAGCCGGCCCCTATGCTGGGGGCACGGCACCCATCCAGGGTCAGCCGTACGAGCGAAGGCGGCCCCATGCACAGCTTCACCCCCGACGACGTCCCCGACCTCACCGGCCGCCGCGCCATCGTCACCGGGGCCAACAGCGGCATCGGCCTCCGGGTCGCCGTCGCCCTGGCCCGGAAGGGCGCCCACGTGGTGCTCGGCTGCCGCGACGCGGGGCGGGGGGAGGAAGCCGAGCAGCACGTCCGCTCCGTCAGCGGCAGTTCGGCGGTGGAGCTGCGCCTGCTCGATCTGGCCAGCCTCGCCTCCATTCGGCGGTTCGCCGCCGGCTGGGAGCACCCGTTGGACCTGCTGATCAACAACGCCGGGGTCATGGCGCCACCGCGCAGGGTGCTCACCGATGACGGCTTCGAGTCGCAGTTCGGAATCAACCACCTCGGCCACTTCGCCCTGACCGGGCTCCTCCTCGGACAGCTGCGGGCGGCCGGTGATTCCCGCGTGGTGACCGTCTCAAGCCTCGCCCACAAACGCGGGCGCCTGAACTTCGGGGACCTCCAGTCCGCCCGGGCGTACCGTCCCTGGGCCGCATACGGCCAGAGCAAGGCGGCCAACCTGTACTTCACCATCGAACTCGACCGGCGTGCACGGGCGGCGGGGTGGCAGCTCACGGCGGCGGCGGCGCACCCGGGCCTCGCCCGCACCAACCTGGTGCGCAACCGCCAGGCGGGACCGGTGCTCGACCTGCTCGGCGGTTTCCTCGGCGTGCTGAGCCAGTCCGATGAGGCCGGCGCGCTTCCGGTGCTCTACGCGGCCACCGCATCCGACGTTGAGGGCGGAGACTACTACGGGCCGGACGGCCCCGGGGAGACCCGCGGAAACGTGCGCCTCGTGGCGCCTTCCCCGCGCGTCCTTGACCCCGAAACCGCCGCACGGCTCTGGGATCGCAGTGTCGAACTGACCGGGGTCGACTACCGGGCCCTCGAGCCGCGCACCTGACGCCTGGGCTCCCGACGCCCAAGCGGCCGGGCTCCCGGGCAGCGGCGATTTCAGGCAGGCATGAGGGGGCTGCAGCGGTCTAGATCCGTGCGGCGTGCGGGGCCCGCACCCGGCCGACGGCCTCGACGACCGCGGCGGCCGCCGCCTCAAGGTCCGCCGCCGTCGCCTCCGGGATCCAGGAGAGCCGCAGCGCCGTGGTGGCGGTGTCGGCGTCGAGACCCAAAGCGAGCAGGACGGCGGAGGGCTCGTCCGACCCTGCGGCACAGGCGGAGCCGGATGACGCCACCACGCCGAGGCGCTCCAGTTCAAGCAGCACCGATTCGCCGCTGAGGCCGGGAAAGCAGAAGGAGGCGAGGTTCGGCAGCCTCCGCTCGGGGTGCCCGGTCAGGACGGCGCCCGGCACCCCGGCCAGGACGTGGGCGATGAGCCGGTCCCGCAGCGCGGTCGAGGCCTCCGCGGCAGCGGCCCAGCCCCGCCGGGCGGCCGTCAGCGCCGTCGCGGCGCCGACGGCGCCGGCCACGTTTTCGGTGCCCGAACGGCGCCCCCGCTCCTGGCCGCCGCCGTGAATCAGAGGTTCCACCGGGACCCTGCGCCGGAGGTACAGCACCCCGGAGCCCTTCGGCGCCCCGAGCTTGTGTCCCGAGATGCTCAGCGCGTCGACGCCCAGCGCCTGGACGTCGAGGGGAAGCCACGCCGCGGCCTGGACGGCGTCGGTGTGGAAGTACACCCCCCGACTCCGGCAGATCCCGGCGAGTCGGGCGATGTCCTGCACGGTGCCGACCTCGTTGTTGGCATACATCACGCTGCACAGCGTCGTCTCCGCGGTCAGTGCGGCCGCGAGCTCTTCCGGGTCGACCGTCCCTGCACCGTCCACCGGCAGGACGGTGATCCGGAAGCCGTGGAACCGCTCGAGGTAGGACAGAGGCTCGCGGACCGCGGCATGCTCGGCGGCGCTCGTGACGATGTGCCGTCCGCGCGGCGCAGCGAGCGCTATCCCCTTCAGCGCAAGGTTGTTCGCCTCGGTGCCGCCCGAGGTGAAGACCACCTCCGCCGGCCGGCAGAACAGGTCCGCGGCGACGGCCTCCCGCGCGGAAGCGAGGGCAGCCGCGGCGGCCTCACCCACCGCGTGGTGGCTTGAGGGATTGCCGAAACCACCCGTCAGCAGCGGCCACATCGCCTCAAGCACCTCCCGCCGCACCGGCGTCGTGGCGGCGGCGTCGAGATAGATCATGACCGCAGCTCCGCCGGGAGCCGGGCACCTGCCGTCGCCCCGGCGCCGACGTAGCCGGGGGCCTCAGGCCGGAAGTCGAGGCCGAGATCGAGGCTGCGGACGCTGTGGGTCAGGGCCCCCGAGGAGATCAGGTCGACGCCGGTCGCGGCGATGGCGGCAACGGTTTCCAGCGTGACGTTGCCGCTGGCCTCGACGAGGGCGCGGCCCCCGACCCGGCGGACCCCCTCGGCGAGCTCGGCCAGGGAGAAGTTGTCGAGCAGAATCGTGTCGACCCCCGCGGCGAGCACCGGCTCGATTTGGTCGAGCCGGTCGACCTCCACTTCGAAATGCACGGTGTGCGGCAGCCGCACCCTTGCCTCCGCGAGGGCGGCGGTGAGTGCCTTGGGGCCGTCCGCGGACAGCAGGGCCAGGTGGTTGTCCTTCACCAGCACCGCGTCCGAGAGGCTGAAGCGGTGGTTGAACCCGCCGCCGCAGCGCACCGCGTACTTCTCCAGCGCCCTGAGGCCGGGCGTGGTCTTGCGGGTGTCGACAATGCGTGCGCCGGTTCCGCGGACCGCCTCGACATACCGGGCGGTGAGGGTGGCGATGCCGCTGAGCCGCTGAGTGAGGTTGAGCGCGGTGCGCTCGGCGGCGAGGATCCCCGCGGCGGGACCGGAAAGGGTCGCGAGCACGGCGCCTGGGGCGAAGGCATCGCCGTCGCTCAGCTGCGGCTCCATGGTGATGCGCGGGTCGGTCAGGCGCATTGCCGACTCGATGACCTGCGCCCCGCAGAAGACCCCGGCCTCCCGGGCCGTGACGGCCCCGGTGGCCAGGACCGACGGCGCAATGAGGCCCTGGCAGGTGATGTCGCCCCAGGGTGAGTCCTCGGCGAGCGCGGCTAGAATCACCGCATCGAAGACCGCGGCGGACGGGGCGGTGGCTGCTGCCGGTGGGGTCATTGGGGGAATCCTTCCTCGGGGGTGGAAGCGCGGACGTACGCCGTGCTCCCGGGAACTTTTCGCGGATCGGCCAGCGGGAAATCCGACCGGTGGTGGGCGCCCCGGCTTTCCCTGCGGGCGGTGGCGGCGTGCACCAGCAGCCGCGCGCACAGCAGGAGGTTGACGGTTTCGAGTTCCTCGATCGTGCTGCCGACGGGCGCGTAGGCGGCCAGCTGCTTGGCTGCCAGTTCGAGCCCGGCCGCGTCCCGGAGGACCCCGGCCTGCCGGGTCATCAGGCGCTGCAGCTGGGCACGGTCGAAGGGTTCGCCGGCGTCCGGGGAGTCAAGGGCGAGCGGGTGGGCCGGGAACGCTGGCCACGGGGCCTCCGGCGCGGCCAGGGCTTCTGCCGTCCGCCCGGCGAAGACGAGTCCCTCGAGGAGCGAGTTCGAGGCGAGCCGGTTGGCGCCGTGCACGCCGGTGCAGGCGGCCTCCCCCACCGCGTACAGGCCGGGGAGCGAGGTCCGGCCCGAAGTGTCGGTGCGGATCCCGCCCATCCAGTAGTGCGCGGCGGGCACCACCGGGATTGGTTCGCGCGCCCAGTTCAGGCCGTGGCTCGCGGTCAGGGAGGTCAGTGAGGGGAACCGGCGGGCGAGGAAGGGACCGCCGAGGGCGGTCGCGTCGAGGTACACACACCTTTCACCCCGCGCGGCGAGGTGCTGCGCGATGCTGCGTGAGACGACGTCGCGCGGTGCCAGTTCACCGTCCGGGTGGTAGGCGGAGAGGAAGCGGGTTCCGGAGGCGTCGCGGAGGACCGCGCCCTCGCCCCGCACCGCCTCGGAGACGAGCGGGCTGCCGGCGACATCGAGCGCGGTGGGGTGGAACTGGAAGAACTCCGCGTCGGCCACCACCGCTCCGGCCCGCCAGGCCACGGCCACGCCGTCACCGGTGGCCACCGCCGGGTTGGTGGTGTGCTCAAAGAGCCTGCCCGCCCCGCCGGTGGCGAGCACGACGGCGTCGGCCGTGATCTCCCGTGCAGCGGGCTCCCCTGCGGTGGCGGGACCCGCCGGGCGGACGTGCACGCCCGAGACGCGGAGTTTCGCGGGCGTGCCCGCACGCAGCAGGTCCGTGACGACGGTGGATTCAAGGATCCGCACTGAGGCGTCGGCCCGCACCGCGCGGATCAGGGCGGCGGCCAGCGCACGGCCGGTCGCGTCGCCACCGGCGCGGAGGATCCGGGCCGCGCTGTGGGCGGCCTCCCGGCCGCTGGCGGGCGCACCGCCGGCGCTGTCGAAGCGGAACCCGACGGACTCAAGCCAGCTCACCTGGCCCTGCGCCCCCGCGCACAGCAGCCTGACCGGGTCGGGGGCGGCGAGGCCCGCGCCGGCGGCCAGGGTATCGGCCACGTGGGCGGCCACGCTGTCCCTAACGCCTCCCCGGGGACCGGGCTCGGACGGCTCCTGTCCGGGGGCACCGGACAGCACTGCGGCCATGCCGCCCTGGGCATACCAGGTGTTGCTCTCCTCGAGGGCGGCCTTTGTGATCAAGGTCAGCTGCGCGCCCGGCAGGGAACGGCGGATCCGGAGCACCGTTGCCAGCCCTGCCACCCCGCCGCCCACGACGATCACCCGGCGCGGGGCGTCCGGGTGGTCGGCAGGGACCGGGGTCATGGCCGGACCGCGAGCATGCGCTGCAGGGCGGTCCGGGCGGAGCCTGCGGTGGCATCCGCGACGGTGATCCGGTTGCGCACGTCGCCCTCGAGCAGGCCCTCGAGCACCCAAGCGAGGTACCCGGGGTGGATCCGGTACATCGTGGAGCAGGGGCAGATGACGGGATCGAGGCAGAAGATCGCGTGTTCGGGGTGCTCGGCGGCCAGGCGGTTCACGAGGTTGACTTCGGTACCGATGGCGAAGGTGGTGCCCGGCGCACCGGCGGCGATCGCCTTGCGGATGTAGTCGGTGGACCCTGCCTCGTCGGCGGCGTCGACGACGGGCATCGGGCACTCCGGGTGGACGATTACACGCACGCCCGGGTGCTCGGCCCGGGCCTTCTCGATCTGGGCGACCGTAAAGCGCTTGTGGACGGAGCAGAAGCCGTTCCACAGGATGACGCGGGAGTCGAGGAGCTCCTGCTCGGCGAGGCCGCCGAGGTCCTTGCGCGGGTTCCACAGCGGCATCTGCTCCAGCGGAACACCCATCGCCTTGGCGGTGTTGCGGCCCAGATGCTGGTCGGGGAAGAAGAGCACCCGCTGCGCCCGCTTGAAGGCCCACTCGAGCACCGCGGCGGCATTGGAGGAGGTGCAGACGATCCCGCCGTTCTCGCCGCAGAACCCCTTGAGCGCCGCGGAGGAGTTCATATAGGTGACCGGGAGCACCGGGACCCTGCCCTCGGCGTCGGGTTCGGTGCCGTACACCTCGGCGAGCTGCTCCCAGCAGTCGGTCACCGAGTCGATGTCGGCCATGTCCGCCATGGAGCAGCCGGCGGCGAGGTTGGGCAGGATCACCGCCTGATCCGGCCGCGAGAGCAGGTCGGCGGTCTCGGCCATGAAGTGCACGCCGCAGAAGACGATCGCCTCGGCCTCGGGGCGCTGGGTTGCCGCGCGGGCGAGTTGGAAGCTGTCCCCGACGAAGTCGGCGTGGCGGATGACTTCGTCGCGCTGGTAGAAGTGCCCGAGGATGACCACCCGGCTGCCAAGGGCCTGCCGCGCCGCGGTGATGCGCCGGTCCAGTTCGTCGTCGCCGGCCCGCCGGTATTCCTCGGGCAGTTCGCCCTGGCGGGGGGTCGCGGCGGGTGCGGAGTCGGCCATCGAGGCGCCCGGCCCGTAGGTGGGCACGGGTGTGTCGAAGGCCCACGGGCCTTCGGCGAGCGCGGAGGAACAGGTGCTGCGGGCGGCCGGGGCGGCCTGGGCCTGGGCCCGGGTGATGAGCTGGACCGCGGTGTTGACAGAGGTCATGGGGTTCTCCTGGGGAAGCCGGGATCGGGTGAAGCGGCGCCGGTGTAGCGGTAGAGGCGCGGCGGGCGGTGCCTGCCGCCCTGCTGGAAGGTGTCCGTCGGAACGATGTCGGGGGTGGCCCGGAGGTGGCGGCGGAAGTTGGCCGGGTCGAGTTCCCGGCCCAGGACCGCCTCGTAGACCCCGCGCACCTGGGCGAGGGTGAAGGACTCGCCCAGGAAGGAGAAGGCGATCGGCCCGTATTCCATCTTGTTGCGCAGCCGCCAGAGGGCGTATTCGACGATCGTGTTGTGGTCGAAGGCGAGGTCAGGCAGGGCGTCGGCCGGGAACCACTTCACGTTCTCCGATTCGCGCGCGAGGTCCGCCTCCCCCGGCTGCACGAGGGCCCAATAGACAATGGAGACCAGCCGCTGGGTGGCGGCACGGTCGAGCCCGCCGAAAGCGTAGAGCTGTTCGAGGTACCGGGGGGCGAGGCCCGTGGTTTCGTTCAGGTTCCGGGCCGCGGCGTCCTGGAGGGATTCCCGGCCGGACAGCGGCCCGCCGGGCAGCGCCCACTTGCCCAGGTGCGGCTCGCGGATCCGCCGCACCAGGGGCATCCAGAGAGCCTGCCGACCGCCGTCGGAGCGGAGGGCGAAGATCACCGTGGAGATCGCCAGAGCCGGAGGGAGTTGGTTGCGTTCGGTCACGTTCGCCGAGCCGAAGTCCATGCCTGCACCGCCCTCGAAGTTCAGTCCGCCGCGGCAGCCCCGGTTAAAGTCACCATGACTATAACAGGTCCCCAACCCCTGCGGCAGGGCCCCCCGAGGCCGCGGCCCGCATCAGCGGCAGGGTCCGCGCCTCGAAGTGGGTGTTGAGGACGATGACGCTCGAGGAGCGGATGACGGTCCGGGTGGCGATGATCGCGTCGATCACGCGCTGCAGGTCGGCGTTGGAGCGGGCCGTGACCCGTGCCAGCAGGTCGCTCTCCCCCGACACGGTGTGCAGTTCCTGGATCTCGGGGATCTCCGCGAGCGCCTCGGCCACCGCGTCGTGGCCCGAATCCTGATGGATGATCAGTGAGCAGAAGGCCGTCACGCCGTACCCCATGGAGCCGGGGTCGATGCGGGGGCCCCAGCCGTTGATCACCCCGCTGCGCTGCATCCGCTCAAGCCGCGCCGACACGGTGGCCCGCGCGACCCCCAGGACGCGGGATGCCTCGAGCACCGAGATCCGGGGGTTGTCGGCGAACAGGTCAGCGATGCGGACGTCCAGCCGGTCGATCTCCATGGGTTGCCTTCCTCCGGACACACAGTGCCCTGCCGCGGCGCCGCCCGGACCACCCTGGCCGGGACTGTCCGGGCCGGGGCCGATTGAGTGCGGACGCCTGTTTGTAGAGACAATAACCGCAGAATGAAGCAGTCTGTACAGTCGGATACGCCCACCCGGCGTTCACTGCGGCAAACTGCGGAGGATCGACGCGGCAGATTGCGCAGGACCTCCGGGTACGGATACCGTCGCCCAAGACCCCCTACGCAAGGACGCACCATGGAATCTCCGACACCTGCGGACCCGAGCGAGCTCGAGGAGCTCTACCGGCTCCTCGCCGCCGTCCGGCAGCTCGACACCGCCGCGGTCCGCTGGCAGCGCCAGGGCATCATCCCCGGCTACGCACCCCTCCTCGGGCAGGAGGCGGCCCAGGTGGGCAGCGGCTACGCCGTCGATCCGACCCGGGACTTTCTATTCCCTACCTACCGGGAACTCGGCGTTGCCCGCGCCGTGGGCGTGGACATGGTCGAATACATGGCCACCCACAAGGCAACCTGGCATGGCGGGCTCTACAACCCCGCCACCACCCACTTTGCCCCCATCCAGGCAGTAGTCGGCGGATCGGTGCTCCACGCCGTGGGCTGGGCGCACGGCCAGCGGCTGGCCGGGCCCGGCGAGGACGGCTACAACGTGGCCCTGAGCTACTTCGGCGACGGCGCCAGCTCCCAGGGCGACGTCCATGAGGCGATGAACTTCGCGGCCGTGATGAAGGCACCCGTCATTTTCTTCGTGCAGAACAACGGCTGGGCCATCTCCGTGCCCACCGAGCGCCAGGTGGCGGGCGGGTCCGTCGCCGCCCGGGCCGCCGGGTACGGCATGCCGTCGCTGAGCGTTGACGGCAACGACGTAACGGCGGTGCTTGAGGCCACCCGGCAGGCCCTGGCGCACTGCCGGGACGGCGGCGGCCCGATCGTCATCGAAGCCCGGACTTACCGGCTGGGCCCGCACTCAACGAGCGACGACCCCGGACGCTACCGGAGCCTGGATGAGGAGCAGTCGGCCCGCCGGTCCGATCCGCTGGCCGCCTGCGAGGCCCTGCTGCGCACGCGCTTCGGCACGCCCGACTCGTTCTTCGCCGGAGCCCTCGCCGCGGCCGAGGCCGAGGCCGAGGCCGTCCGCCAGGGTCTTGAAGGCCTCGCTCCCCGCCCGGGAAGCGAGATGTTCGACTTCGTCTTCCAGGAGCCCACCCCCGCACTGAAAGCCCAGGCCGCCGCCTGGAGGACGGAATCCGAGCATGTCTGAGACCCTGTCGGGCCCCCTGTCCCCCGCCGGCAACGGGGCGGCCGCACCCGCGCCGCTGACGCTCTCGATGCAGGGAGCCCTGAACCGTGCGCTCGGGGAGGTCCTCGAGGACAACCCCAAGGCCCTGATCTTCGGTGAGGACGTCGGCCGCCTCGGCGGGGTCTTCCGCATCACCGACGGACTGCAGGCCCGCTTCGGCGCCGAACGCGTCTTCGACACCCCGCTCGCCGAATCCGGCATTCTGGGCATGTCCGTCGGCCTGGCGATGGCCGGCTTCCACCCCATCCCCGAGGTGCAGTTCGACGGTTTCGCGTATCCGGCGGTGAACCAGATCGTGTCCCAGATCGGGCGCATGAATTACCGCAGCCGCGGAGCCCTGCCCATGCCGATCGCCCTGCGCGTGCCCAGCTTCGGCGGAATCCGCGCCCCCGAACTCCACGGGGAGAGCCTCGAAAGCCTCTTCGTCCACGTGCCGGGTCTGAAGGTCGTCTCCCCCGCGGACCCGCACCAGGCCTACCACCTGCTCCGCCTCGCCGGGTCGATGCCCGATCCGGTGATTTTCATGGAACCCAAGGCGCGCTACTGGCAGAAGGGCCCCGTCGATCCCGCGGACGCCGGTGCGCTTGAGGGCGCACGGATCGTCCGGTCCGGCCGTCACCTGACCCTCATCGCCTGGGGCGCCATGGTCTCCCGCTGCCTGCAGGTCGCCGACCTGGCGGCCGAGGACGGCATCGAGGTGGAGGTGCTCGACCTGCGCTGGCTCAGCCCGATCGACGCCGACGGCCTCGCCGAATCCGTCTCCCGCACCCGGCGCGCCGTCGTCGTCCACGAGGCGCCGCGCAGCAGCGGGCTCGGGGCTGAAATCGCAGCCCTGGTCACCGAAAGGTGCTTCAATACCCTCAAGGCGCCGGTGGAACGGGTGACTGGATTCGACGTCCCCTACCCGTCGGGCGACCTTGAGGACGAGTACATTCCCAACATTGACCGGATCCTGTTCGGAATTCAACGCGTATTGGAGCACCGCCGTGGCTGAACTTTCATTTCCCCTGCCGGACCTCGGCGAGGGCCTCATCGAGGCAACGATCCTCGAGTGGCTCGTCGCCGAAGGTGACCAGGTCGAGCGGAACCAGCCCCTCGTCGAGGTCGAAACCACCAAGTCCGCCGTCGAACTGCCCTCCCCGCAGGCCGGTACAGTCGTGAAGGTCCACGGTGATGCGGGCTCGATGATCGCCGTCGGCGATCCGCTGATCGTCTTCGAGGTGCCGGACGACACGGCCGGCATCGTGGGCACGGTGCCGGCCGAGAAGCCTCCGGCCCGGCGCGTGCGGCTCAGTGCCGTGCTCGACGACGACTAGGCACCGGCCCGCGGCGCGGGCATGGAAACGGCAGGAAAGGACAAGGAATGGGACGGCACCGCGACCACCTGGTGGAGGGATCGGATCCGCAGCTGAGCGTGGCGCTGCATCCGCCCGCCTCCGACGCCGGGCTGCGCCCGGTGCTGCTTCTTCATGGCTTCGCCTCCTCGACGAAGCTCAACTGGGTCGACACCGGCTGGATCCGCTACCTCAACGAGGCCGGCCGGACCGTTCTCACCGTCGACCTTCCCGGACACGGCGACAGCGCCGCACCGGAGGCGCGTGACTCCTACTCCCCGAGCCGCATCCGCGCCGACCTCCTGCAGGTCCTCCAGGACCACCACGTGGTGCCCCTGCGCGAGGGCGTGCCGGCCAGCGGCGTCGACATCATCGGGTACTCCCTCGGCTCCCGGCTGGCGTGGGAGTTCGGCGCCACCCAGCCAGAACTGATCCACCGCATGGTGCTGGGCGGCCCCGGCAGCGGTGACCCGCTTGCCGCATTCGACCTCGCCGCGGCGCAGGAGCTCCTCGCAGAAGGCACCCCGATCCAGGATCCCCGGACCGCCGAGCTGATGCGGATGGCCCGGCTCGTGCCGACGAACGACGTGTTCGCGCTGCTGACCATGGTGGAGGCGGTCAAGGACGAGCCGTTCACTCCCGCCGAAGCCGTGCCCCGCATGCCGCTGCTGCTGGTGGCCGGCGAGAACGACGACCTCGCCGCGACGGCGCAGGAACTGGCGGACCTTGCCCCGCAAGCGGAACTCCTGACGCTTCCCGCCCGGACCCACGCCAATGCCGTGACCTCGCGCGCCTTCAAGTCCGCCGCCGTGGCCTTCCTGGCCGCCTGAGCCCGCCCCCGCGCCGCACGCCGTCCGCCGAAGAGGGCGGGCGCAGCGGATAAACTTTAGATAAAGGGATCTGCGCCGTGGGCAAAAAATGGTTGGCGCAGGATACAATCGGGATAAGTCGTCAGCAGACTTACCTTTTTGTGACACACAGCTTCCCCTTACTCAACACCTTCCCGGGAGAACACCCATGGATGTGCTCCTTGCCGAGCGGTACCAGACCACCGACCTGCTCGGGGTCGGCGGCGCCGCCTCCGTCTACCGGGCGGTCGACCGCAACCTGCAGCGCGACGTCGCGGTGAAGGTCTTCAACCCCACCACCGCCGATGACGACGATTACCGCAGGCAGCACACCGAAACGCTCCTGCTCTCCACCCTCAACCACCCCGGTCTCGTCACGCTCCACGATGCGGGGCTGCACCAGGATGAGGACGGACGCACCACCGGCTTCCTGGTGATGGAACTCGTTGACGGCGAAGACCTGCGCAAGCTGCTGAAGAAGGGACCTCTCGCCCCCGCCGCCGTCGCCCAGGTCGGAGCGGATCTCGCCGACGCCCTCGCCTACATCCACTCCCACGGAGTGGTCCACCGCGATGTGAAGCCGGCGAACATCCTGATGTTCCACTCGGGCGAGAATGACACCCGGCTCTACCCCAAGCTCACCGACTTCGGCATCGCGCGCATGGTCAATGCCACGATGGCCACGGCCACCGGCGCGACCATCGGCACGGCGAACTACCTCAGCCCCGAGCAGGCACAGTCGGGCGACGTCGACGAACGCAGCGACATCTACTCCCTTGGCCTGGTCCTGCTCGAGTGCCTCACCGGCGACAAGGCCTTCCCCGGGCCGATCGTGGAGGCGGCCCTGGCCCGCCTGCTCCGTGATCCCGAGATTCCGGAATGGCTGGGCGCCGACTGGGCCGGCCTGCTCACCCGCATGACCGCCCGGAACCCCCAGGACCGTCCCGACGCGCATGAGGTTGCCCTGCTCCTGCGCGCCCACTCCGACGAGGGAGCGGGCTTCTGGGGGATCGGCACACCCCAGGCGGCGGCCGATCCCGCTCCGGCTGACGACGGCGACGGGGTCTCAACCGGCGGAATCACCACCGGGAACATCCACATCCCCGATCCGCCCTCGCACGCCCCGAGCCTCGGTTAGTCCGGGCCAGCGTTAGTTCGGGCACGCGTCGTCCGGGGGCACCGCGCTCAGCGGGGTTCGCCGCCCTCGACGTCGTCCTCTTCGGGCTCGAAGTTTGAGGGCTCGTCGAGCGTCGTGGCGCCGATTCCCTCCTGGTTGTCGGGGATGGTCCCCTCGGGACCCGCCCCTGTGTCCTGCCCGTTGGCGTCTTGCCCGTCGGTGTCCTGCTTCTTGCCGTTCGGCGTCTCGGTCATCTCATCCTCCGGCGTAGGTGTTCATTACTTCGATCCTAGGAGTCCCGGCGGCAAGGCAAAAGACCGGAGGGCCAGGTTGGTTTCCTGGCCCTCCGGTCTTTTCTCTGCGCTGCCTTTGTGCACCCGGACGCCGCCGTCGACGGCCCCGGGCGCGTCGGCTAATGCTGGGAGACTCCAAGCGGCGCACCGCGGGTCTCCCGGGCCAGAGTGACCCCTACGAAGGAGATGGCGCACAGGATCATGATGTAGATTGCCACGGCCCCCGACCACTTGTAGGTCTCAAGCAGCAGCTGCGCGACCATCGCCGCAAACGCCCCGCCCAGGATCGCACCGAGCGCGTACCCGATGGAGATTCCGGAGTAGCGCACATTGGCGGGGAACATCTCCGCGTACATTGCGGACATGGGCCCGTACGACAGGCCCAGGCCGATGGTCAGGACGAACAGGCCCAGTCCGTAGAGGAAGATGTTGGCGGTGTCCACGAGCAGGAACATCGGCAGCATCCAGACGAACACCAGGGCGTAACCGAGCTGGAAGGTCCGCACGCGGCCGATCCGGTCGGAGAGCCAGCCACCGACCATGGTGAAGATCAGCCAGCCGAAGGAAGCGAGCGTCGTGGCCAGCAGCACCGGGACCACGGGCATCTCCAGCGCCGTGGTGGCGTAGGAGATGAAGAACGCGATGACCAGGTAGCCTGCGGCGTTGTTGCCGATGAAGATGACGGCGGCGAGGAGCACCTCGCGGGTGTTCTTCCGGAACAGCTGGCGCAGCGGCGCCTTGCTTTCGCCCTTGCGGGCGAGCATCTCCTTGAAGACCGGGCTCTCACTGACGGCACGCCGGATCAGGTAGCCGACGACGATCAGCACGACCGACAGCAGGAACGGCACCCGCCAGCCCCACTCGAGGAACTGATCCTCGGGAATGGCGGAGCGGAGCAGCAGCAGCGTGCCGGTGGCCAGGATCATGCCGATCGGAACGCCGATCTGGGGGTAGGCGCCGAACAACCCGCGTTTGCCTACGGGGGCGTGTTCGACGGACATCAGCGCCGCCCCGCCCCATTCGCCGCCGGCCGAGAAGCCCTGGACGATGCGCAGGAGGATCAGCAGGACCGGCGCCCACACCCCGATGGAGGCATAGGTGGGGAGGAGGCCGATCAGCGCGGTCGCCGCGCCCATCAGGATCAGGGTGAAGACCAGGACCGACTTACGACCGATGCGGTCACCGAGGTGACCGGCGACGATCGCTCCAAGGGGCCGGAAGAGGAAACTGATGCCGATTAGGGAAAAGGCGAGGACCTGGGCCAGGCCCGGGTTGGACTCCCGAAGCGGAGTGAGGAACAGCGCGCCCAGGACCGTAGCGGTGAGCTGGGCGAAAATGAAAAAGTCGTACCACTCGATCGTGGTGCCGACGAGGGTGCCGGCCAGGACGCGGCGCTCCTCGCGTGAGGTGCGGTGCTCCGCGGCGTTCGCGGTGAAAGACGTCATTGTCACTCCAAGGGACGGAAAACATTACCGACAGAACGTTCGGTATGTGATGTCCATCATACGCAGACCTCCCCCGATTGGGGAGATTCCGCGGGCCGTTTGCCGCAGGTCAGGCGGCCGCGCCGGACTCGCGGCAAGCGGCGGGGTGTCCGCGCGTCAGCTGTCCGTGGCGCCGGAAGGGGCGGCGGCGTCGACGGATCGGCGGTGCGCCCGGAGTCCTGCCGCGCCGCCCAGTCCGAGAACCAGCAAGGCTGCGGCCGCCAGCACCGGCACCGCGAAGGCCGCCCCGGTTCCCACCCTCTCCGCGAGGGATCCGGCGACGGCGGAGCCGAGGGCGGACCCTGCGACGATGCCGCTGGCGAGCAGGGTCATGACCGTGCCGAGCAGGCGCCGGGGTGCCACCATCGACCCGATGCTGAAGATCGAAACCATGGTCGGGCCGACGGAAATGCCGAGGAGGAACAGCACGACCACCATTGCCGGAATGCCCGACGGCAGGAAGAGCAGCGCGGCCAGGCCGACCATGCCGGCCGCCGAGGCGATCCACCGCCAGGAGTGCGCGAAGGTGGCGGGCCAGAAGGCCACCGACAGGGCGGCACCAGCCGAGCTCAGCCCCATCACCGCGTAGAGCAGCCCTGCGGCGGAGGCGGCGTCGAACTGCCCGGCGAAGGCGGTAAGCGTCGTCTGGGTCCCCCCGAAGAAGGTGCCCATCGCGACCATGCCCAGCACGGGGATGGAGATCAGCAGGCGTGACCGCCGGCCGGTCACGGCCGGCCCCGGCTCCTGAGCCTGGGAGCGGCCGCGCGGGGATCCGACCAGGCGGCCGGTCGGGTGGACGGCGAACGCGCTCACCATGGCCAGGGTCAGCACCGCCGCAAGGGTCAGGGGGACCCAGGGGGCAGCGAGGCTTGCGAGGAGGCCGACCAGGGCGGGCCCGAGGACGAACGTCAGCTCGTCGGCGGTGCTTTCGTAGGACATGGCCGTGTCGAGGTCGGCGGGCCTGCCCGTCATCGCCACCCAGCGCACCCGCGCCAGCGGCCCGATCTGGGGGGAGGTGAACCCGGTGAGGAAGGCCGCGGCCAGGACGGGGACGGCGGCCGCGGCGGCGGTCCCGGTGAGGGAAAGGGCGAGCACCACCAGCGCCACGATGGCGACGGTATTGAGGGCGGCCGCCGGCAGCAGGACCACCCGCTGGCCGAAGCGGTCGGCGAGGAAGCCGAGAATCGGTGCGCCGAGGGCGGAGCCGATGCCGACGGCGCCGGCCGCGAACCCCCCGAGCGCGTAGGAGCCGCTGACCGAGGTTACGATGGTCAGCGCACCGACGGTCAGCATGGCAAGGGGCAGTCGTGCCAGGAACCCGACGGAGAGGAAGGAGGTGCCGGCCAGCTGCGGGAGGCGGCCGAAGCGGCCAAACCGGCGGGGCCGCTCAAGGGCGGCGGGGGAACGTTCGGCGGCGGGACTGAGGGAAGGGATCGCGTTCATTGTCATCCGGGTGCTTGGAATTGCGCATCGTCCCTCCTCCCGATGCGCCCTACCCGGTAACTGAGCGAATCTACACCATCTGGAGTTGATCCACAAATTCCAGGCGGGAGCCTTCCCGGTCCTTATGGACCTGGAGCTGGGCCGGGATGCGCAGTTTCAGTTCGGCGACGTGGCTGACGAGGCCGACGACCCTGCCTCCGCTGCGCAGGCCGTCGAGGGCGTCCATCACCTGTTCCAGTGCCTGGTCATCGAGCGAGCCGAAGCCCTCATCGACGAAAAGCGTCTCGATGTCGATGCCGCCTGCCTCCTGCTGCACGACGTCGGCGAGGCCGAGCGCCATGGCCAGGGAGGCCATGAAGGATTCCCCACCTGAGAGCGTCGAGGTGTCGCGGCGGTTTCCGGTCCACCCGTCGATGACGCTCAGCCCCAGCCCGGCCTTCTTGTTCCCGGCCAGGGCGTCGCTGTGCACGAGGGCGAAGCGCCCGTCCGTCATGGCCAGCAGCCGTTCGGTAGCGGCCTCGGCGACCTGTTCGAGGCGTGACGCGAGGACATAGGTACTCAGCGGCATCTTGTACCGGTTCTCGCCGCCGCCGCGGGCGGCATCGGCCACCGAGCGCAGCAGCGCGTGCCGCTCCCGCAGCGGCGCAACGGCCGCCTCCTGTTCCATCAGCAGGGCGTTGTAGGACTCGAGCTGGGTTCGAGACTGTTCAAGCAGCCGCACGGCCACGGCCTCGTCGGCCGCCCTCTCCCCCAGCGCGGTGTAATCGCGGCCAGCGGCCTCGACCTCGTCCTCAGAGGGGACGGAGCGGCCCTCGGCCTCGTCCTCAAGGGCGGCGGTGATGTCGGGGCTTTCCCTCTCGGCCTCGAGCCGGTGCCCCGCCGCCTCATGGGCGCGGATGCGGCGCAGGTTCTCCTCGAGCGCCTCCGCGTCGAGGAGGGCCTCCCGGACGGCGGCGGCCCCGTCGAAGTGGGAGCCGGCGAGGGCGTCGGCGAGGGCGCTTCCGGCCTTGTCCCTGCGCCCCGCGGCCCGGTCGAGGGCCTCGAGGGCCTCCCGGGCCGCGACGAGCACGGCACGGGCGGAATCGACCGCCGACGCGCGCTCGTGGAGGGTACCGAAACCGCCCCGGTGGTGCTCGAGGCGCGCTGCGAGTTCCCCGGCCTGGTCCTCAAGGCTCCGCAGCTGGGCGGCGGCCTCGGCGGCGGCCCGGCCCGCGTCCTCCTGCTGCGCGAGGATCTGCTGTTCCCTGGCGACGAGCGCGTCGATCCGTGCCGCTGCATTCTCAAGCTCCTGCTGGGCCCGCCGCGCCTCGGTGAGCCGGGCCTGCGCCTGATGTGTCGCCTCCCGGGCAACGGCCGCGTCCCGTTCACCGCCGAGGGCGGCGAGCCGGGCCGCTTCAAGCACGGCGGCGTCCCGCAGTGCCCGCGCCTCGTTCAGGCGTTCCTCCGCCGCTGCGTGGGCCTCCCTGGCCGCCTGTTCGTCGGCGTGGGTCACCCTTTCGTCGGCGCCCGCCCGGGCCGGGGCGGGGTGCTCGAGGCTGCCGCAGACAGCACACTCCTTGCCGTCCTCGAGCTGGCCGGCGAGCTCGACGGCGGCCTGCTCAAGGCGCAGCTGCAGCCGGTTCAGCCAGGTTTCCTTGAGGCGGAGGTGCTCCTCGTGTGCTGCCGTGTACTTCGTCTCGGCCACCGAGCGCCGCTGCTCCGCCTGCGCATGCTCGGCGATGGTGGCCTCAAGCGCCCGGGCAGCCTCAAGCGCCTCGGCGCACCGGGTCTCCTGCCCCGCGGTTTCCCTCAGCCCTGCGGCTTCCTGCTCAAGCAGTGCCTTGTCCGCGCGCAGCTGGCCCAGCCGCTCCTCAAGCCCGGTGGTGCGGTCGGCCAGTGAGGCACGCTCCGCCGAGATGTCCCGGATCCGGTCGTTGAGTCCCTGCAGCCTGTCTTCGTCGGGCAGTGCGGCCTGCAGCACCCCCAGCTCCGAGGCCGCGGCGCGGGCCGCGGCCTCGAGCCGGGCGGAAGTGGGCTCCAGATCGAACAGGGCGTCGGCGCCGTCATCGGCACGCATGAGGTAGGCGGCCGCGGTGCCGTCGGCCCGCAGCGCATGGATGGCGCTGTCGTAGCGGGTACGGCAGTCATCGTGTTCCAGGCCGGCGTCTTCTGCGGCGTCGAGGACCCCGGCCAGCAGGCGGGCCTCCTGGTGCCGCTCCACGGCCGCGGCAAGCGCCGCCACCGCCGCGGCGCCGGCGTCATGGTCGGCCTGCGCGGTACGGTGCCGCTCGAGCGCGACCGCCCGTGACCGAGCCGTTGCGAGCCCGGAGTAGCGCGCCTTGTCCTGTTCCAGCTGCTGTGCCGTCCGGCCTGCCGCCGCCGCCGCTTCGGCGGAACGGGCAGCGACGGCTTCCAGCAGCGCCTGCACGACCGCCTGGCCGCCCGGCGCGGGCCCGCCGTCGGCCGGAGGATCGGCTTCGATTCCGTGCCGTGCCGCCTCGTCGAGCGCCCGCTGGATGGTCTGCCGCTGTCCGTCCTCCGCGCCGGCCAGGCGGGAAGCCGCCTGGCCGGCCTGGTCGCTCAGCAGCTTTTCGATGTTCTCGAACCGATCCGTGGAGAACAGGCGCTGGAGCAGCTCGCGCCGGGAACCGGCATCGGCGCGCAGGAAGGCAGCGAACTCACCCTGCGGCAGCATCACCACCCGGGTGAACTGTTCCTTGTCCATGCCCAGCACGTTTAGCAACTCGAGGGCGGCTTCGTCATTGCGGGCGGACTTCTGCACCCAGGCGCCGTCGACGAATTCCTGAAGCAGGGTCCGGGCCTGCTCGGTCGTGGTTCCGCCGCCGCGCTTCGAGGGCCGCTCCCACTGCGGGGACCGGGTGACCGAGAACCTGCGCGCGCCGACGGTGAACTCGAGCTCGACCTCCGGAGCGAGCCCGACGGGTGCATGGTCGCTGCGCAGGCGCTTGGCGCCCTGCCGGACTCCGGGCACCGATCCGTACAGCGCGTAGCAGATCGCATCGAGCACACTCGACTTCCCCGCACCCGTCGGGCCGTTGAGCAGGAACAGGCCCTGGGCGCTCAACGCGTCGAAATCCACGACCTGCCGCCCGGCGAAGGGGCCGAAGGCCTGGATTTCAAGGCGGGAGATCCTCACGCTGCGTTTCCCCTGTTCCTGTTCACTGGGCTGCTTCCGGGCCGGTCATTGCCTGGGCTGGTCATCTATTAGGTCCCACCACCGGCGGCTCACCGCTCGGAGGCAAGGCTGAGGGCGGCGTCCACGGTTGCGGCCAGGAGTTCCCGCTCCTCGGGTGAGGCCTCCCGCGAGCGGACGTGCTCGAGGAACCCGCAGCAGATTTCGGCGTCGTTCGTCGCCGCGGCGATGCGCTGGCTGTAGGTGCGCAGGTCACCGGTGTGCCCGCCCTCGGGCTCGAAGGCGAGGACGAGGGTGTCGGGGAAGCGGGCGCGGAGCCGCTCCATGGCGCGCGGCGGACGCTCGGCGTCGGTGAGGGTGATCGAGCAGTACGCGTGTTCGGCGTAGGTGAGTGACTCATCACTCAGGAGGTCCTCGATACGGCCCTTGAGCACGGCGAGTTCCTTGGGCGCCGGCCACTGCACGGGCGTCACCTGGCCGAGTCCCGCAGGGGTGATCTCCACGAGCCAGGCACCCTTGGTCTGGCGGGCCTCGGAGAAGGAGTAGGCAAGCGGAGAACCGGAGTACCTCACCGTGGGCGAAAGCTTCTGCTGCCCGTGCAGATGGCCCAGCGCCGTGTAGTCAAAGGAATCGAACAGGTCCAGCGGTACCGCGCCGAGCCCGCCCTGTGCCAGTTCCCGCTCGCTGTCCGAGCTGATGCCGCCGCTGGCGAAGGTATGGGCCATCACCACCGAGTGCACGGTGCCGGAGGACCTCCGGCGGCGCAGGTCCTCCTGGATCAGGCCCACGGCGGCACGGGTGACGCTTGAGTGGGTCGGCTCGACCGACAGGGCGCCCGCGACGACCCGGGGCTCAAGGTAGGGGATGCCGTACACGGCGAGTTCGGCCCCGGCACCGAGCGGAAAGGTGACCGGCCGCCCGATGTCCTCGGTGCGGGTCCGCAGGTGCACTCCCCCACGTTCGAGGATGCGGCCGCCGAAGCCCAGCCGGGTCGCGGAGTCGTGGTTGCCGCTCGAGATGACCACTTCGGCGCCCGCCCCGCGCAGCCGGTCGAGCGCCTCGTCGAAGAGCGCGACGACATCCACCCCGGGCAGGGCCCGGTCATACACATCCCCGGCAACGAGTACCACGTCCACCTGGGCGTCACGGACCGTCTTCTCGAGGTTGTCCAGAAACATCCGCTGGGCCGCGAGGGTTCCTGCTCCGTGGAAGGAACGGCCGAGGTGCCAATCCGAGGTGTGGAGTATCAGCATATTTTTACGCTACCGCCCGCCCCGGACATTCCTGCGGGCACCGCGCGGGCACCGGGGAAATTCCGCCCCGAAAGGGTATCCCGGCGCCCGCTTCCCTGCGGGGAGGCTGTCAGCTGCGGCCCGTCGTCCCGGGTCCCTTGTCGAAGAAGGAGCGCACGTCGTCCGGGGAACCCGCAGGAGCCGCAGGACCGGCTGGGGGTGCCGCCGGAGCGGGTCGTCCCATGACCGGAGCTCCGATGCCGGCGCCGGCAGTCCCGGTGGAGACGGACGGAGCGGCATCGGCGGCCCCGGCGGCCGCACTGGGCGCCGCCGATGCGGCGGACCTCCGGCCGGCTGCGTCGAAGCTCCGGAAGACCAGGCCGGCGATGACCGCTCCGACGAGCGGCGCCGCGAAGAACAGCCACAGCTGGGCGGGCGCCCAGTCACCGGTGAACAGGGCCGAGGCGGTGGATCGTGCCGGATTGAGCCCGCCGTTGGTGACCGGGAGCAGCAGGGTGAGCAGGGAGGCGTAGGTCAGGCCGACCGCGAACGGTGCGGTGCTCCGGCCCGCGTGCCGGGCAGTGGCGCCGAGGAACACGGCGACGAGAATGGCCGTGCAGACGGCCTCGGCCAGGAACGCACTGCTCAGCGGGAACTGCGCCACCGAATGCTCCTCAAAGCCGTTGGAGGCCGCCGCGAAGAGTCCGTTGACGTCCGTCAGCTGGGAGTTCGCGCTGAGCAGAAGCCACAGGAAGCCGGCGGCGGCAAGGCCACCGACCAGCTGGGCCAGGATGTAGGGCAGCACCGAGCCCCAACCTGTGCGGCCGGCGACGGCCGAGCCGAGGGTGACGGCGGGGTTGAAATGCCCGCCGGAGATGTAGCCGAAGGCGATCATCGCCGCGAGCAGCGCGAATCCGAAGGCCAGGGTCGGAGGCACCCCGGACTGGGTGTTGAGCATGGTGACGCCCAGTCCGGTGAGGACGACGACGAACGAGCCGACCGCCTCGGCGGCAGTCCGGGCCGCCGGGCCGTAGGAGCGCAGGGGCAGTGCTCCGGTCCGGTCTGGTCCGGCGTCCAGGTAGGGATGGATTTCATGCGACATAGGGCAGTGCGTCCTTCGGTTGGGGCCTTCGGCTGTACCCGCCACCCTCGCTCGCGCTCCCGGGCGGCGGCGCACAGCCGTCCAGTCTCCCATCCTAGGCGGACCTAGACTTGAACGATGGCACACCACGCAACCTACCCCCAGCGGGTCTCCGGGAGTCTGCTCGGCGGCGCACTCGGAGACGCCCTTGGCTACACGGTCGAACGCGACAGCCTCGAGGCGATCCGCACCCGGTTCGGCCCCGGCGGGGTGACCGCTCCGCCGGAGGACGGTTCGCCGTTCGTCTTCTCGGATGACACCCAGCTGACCCTGTACACGGTCGACGGACTCGTCGAAGCGCTCGAATGGGCCAATGACGGCGTGTCGGCCGACGAGATGGCCATTCTCTGGCTGGCCTACCTGCGCTGGCTTGCCACGCAGGGCGAAACCCCTCCGGAGCCCGCGCCGGTTCCGCCGCCCCGGTGGATCGACGCCCAGGAGGTCCTGCACCACCGCAGGGACCCCGGCAACGCCTGCCTGACCGGGCTGCTCACCGGGGTCATGGGAACCCGGAAGCGTCCGCTCAACCCACAGGCCAAGGGATCCGGGGCGCTGATGCGCTCCGCTCCGTTCGGTCTGGTGCCCCGGATCCCCGGGGAGATGGCGGACCGGTTGACCCTCGACGCCGCCGCCCTGACGCACGGCCATCCCGCCGCGCAGACCGCCGCCGCCGTCTTCAGCCACCTCATCCGCGCCCTGGCCCTCGACGGGCTCGACCTTGAGGCCGCCGTGCAGTCCGCCGCCGCCCACGCCGGATTCCTGGGCGATACGGAGCTCGCCGGGAGCCTCACGGCTGCGGCCGCCCTTGCCGCCGGTGGTCCTGTCGCGCCCGAACGGCTGCCCGACGAGCTGGGCCACGGATGGCTCGCCCCGGAGGCACTCTCGATCGCCGTCTATGCCGCGCTGGCGTCCGCCCGGCCGGACCCCGCCGAACACTTCACCTCCGGCGTCGTCCTGGCCGTGAACCACGACGGAGACAGCGACACGACCGGCTCGGTCACCGGGAACATCCTGGGAGCACTGTACGGGGAGGCCGCCCTGCCCCGGCCGTGGCTCGACCGCCTGGACGGCACCGAGGTGATCCGGGCCGTGGGCTCCTCCCTCATCAAGGCGGCAACCGGCGAGTAGCCGACCCGCCCCGCGGTGGCGGGACCGGCCGCCGGGGTGAACCTGCGGCGGGGCCTACTGGCTGCCGACAGGCCAGAGACCGCCGATCATCTGCAGGAACTCCGCCTCCGAGAGCACCTCGATCTGCTGGCCGCGCTCGTGGAGTTCGAGCACCCGGCGCGCCTTGCCCGTGACGCGGCCGTTGCGCAGATCGGAGGCCACGAATCCGTCGCCGACCACCAGCACCGTGGTGCGCCGGGTGACCGCGCTGGCCGGCTGCGCCCCCACCCGAGCCGCCCGTTCCTTCGCCTGCGGACGGGACATGCCAAGGTCGCCCGTGAAGACGACGGTCTGCCCGTAGAGGGGGTGGTTCGCATCGGCGGCCGGGTTAGGCGCGGGGTTGTCGCCCTCCTCCGGCCAACCGGCCCACCCTGCCGCAGCGCCGCGCTCCAGCGCCGTCCGGGTGGCCTTTGACAGTTCGTCGACACCGGGCTCATACGGCTCGGCCCGGGAAAGCGGGAGGCGGTGCGAAATCATCAGCTCCTCAACCGTCGACGCGCCGCTGCGGCGGGCAATGTCGACGAGGATGCCCGCGCAGGCCCGCGCGTCCTCCACCGCATCGTGGTGGTTCACCAGCGGAACCCCCGCCGCCTCCGCAACGAACGGAAGTGAGTAGGAAGCCAGGGAATAGCTGCGGCGCGAGAGCATCACGGTGCACGCATAGTCCCAGCCGGGTCCTGGGAGCTCCGACACTTCGAGCGCCGAACGGATCACTCCGAGGTCGAAGGCGGCGTTGTGGGCAACCAGGATGTCCCCGCCGATGAAGCCGCCGATCTCGGGGAACAGCTCGCCGAACCGGGGTGCGGTGACCACCTGGTCGGCGGTGATGCCGTGGATGGCGGTATTGCGGGAATCGAAGTAGTCGTGGCCGGCGGGCGGGCGCATCAGCCAGGAGGCCTCGTCAACGACTCGTCCGTCCCGGACCTTGGTGAGTCCCACTGCGCAGGGCGAGCCCCGAAACCCGTTAGCTGTTTCAAAATCGATCGCCGTGAACTCAATTCCCACCCCTCAAGGGTACGCGGAGCGAAAGGGAAACCCGTTCACCCAACGTTCACCCCGCTGGCGTGCCGGGAACCGCAGGGGGGCCGTAGGCTGGACCATGCCCGGTTTCCTTTCTCCCCCGCAGTGGTACCTCTTCGACTACGGAATGGTGATCTCCACCGAGCCCACGAGCGAGGACTGGGACCGGCTCGAGGAGGAGGCCGGCGTTCCGGGGCTGCGGGAGCGCTCATCCGCCTACTGGCAGCACCGCGACCGCTACGACGCCGGAGACCTGCCCCCCGTGCGGTACTGGTCGCGGGTGACCGGACAGGCCGTCAGCGACGCCCGTGCTTCATGGCTCGATGTCCTGGATGCCAACCAGTGGTCGCACTACAACCTTGAGACCCTTGACGTGCTCGATGAACTGTCCGGTTCCGGCGCACGCTTGGCGCTGCTTTCGAACATGCCTGCCCCCATGGTGGGGCACTTCAGCGGAGCTCCGTGGACCCGACACTTCGAAAAGCTGTTTTTCAGCTCGTCGCTGCGCCTGATCAAGCCTGACGGAGCCATCTTCTCCTATGTCCTCGCCGAACTGGGCACGGAGCCCGGCCGGGTGCTGTTCATCGACGATTCGACGGCGAACATCGAGGCCGCACGCGGCCTCGGAATCGACGCCCGGCTGCACCTACGGGAGACCGACCTCTCGCGCGAGCTCAGGCGCCTGCCAGTATAGGCCGGACGGCCTCGACGCCTTCGACGGCGGCCGTCCACTCCGGGCGGCGGAAATCTTCCCGTGCAAGCAGCAGCAGCTGATGCTCGTCGGCCTGGCCGGGGCGGGCCTCGATGAGGGCCGAGCCGTTGGGTTCGTAGCCGAGCGCGGCCGAGACCCCGAGGGAGGCGCGGTTCCAGGCTGCCGCGCCCGAGGCCGCGGACTCCGCCCCGAGGTGGTCGAAGGCGAACTGCAGGACGGCGGCGCGCATCTCCTTGCCCAGCCCCTTGCCCTGCTCGGCCGAGGTGAGCCAGGAGCCGGTGCTCACCCTGCGCAGCAGGGAGAACCGGCGGGCCGAGAGGTCCTGAACGCCGATGACGCGGCCTTCGTGCTGGACCGCGAAGCTGATGGTCCAGTCGTCAGGACTCAGGGCGGCCCGGAGGCTCCACTGGTACTTGAGGCTTTCACGGATGAGGGTGTCCCGGGGCGCATCGGTCCACGGGACGCCGAAGGGCATGACCGAGGGGGCGTGGATGCCGGCGAGGATCGCGTCGACGAGGCCGGGCAACTGCTCATCGCGCACGGGGGTGAGGATGAGCCGGGGGGTGCGGATCGACAGCCCGAAAAGCGGCCAGACCTCCGCCAGGCGACGCTGGCCGGAGGTGCCGCTCATCGCGCGTCGGGCGCCCGGCGGCGCTTGAGGATCCTGCTGATGATGAAGTAGGCGGCGCCGAGGACCACTGCGGCGATCACGATCTTCTGGAAGGTGTCAGCGTACCGCTCCACGAGGTGCCAGCTCTCCCCCAGGTAGAACCCGGCCAGGACGAAGATGACATTCCAGATGAGGCTGCCTGCGGCGGTCAGGAGCAGGAACTTCCCCTGCGGCATCCTCTCGATCCCGGCCGGAATGGAGATCAGGCTGCGGAAGAGCGGAATCATCCGGCCGAAGAAGACGGCGCGGTAGCCGTAGCGGGCGAACCAGGCCTCCACCCTGTCGACGTCCTCAAGGTCGACGAGGGGAACCCGGGCGACGATCGCGCGCATGCGCCGGCGGCCGAGTGCCGCACCGAGTGCGTAGAGCGCGTAGGCGCCCACCACCGAGCCGAGGGTGGTCCAGAAGATCGCTTCGAAGAGCGTGAAGTTGCCGCGGCTCGCCGTGAATCCGGCGAGCGGAAGAATGACCTCGCTCGGCAGCGGGGGAAAAAGGTTCTCCAGGGCGATCGCGAGGCCGGCACCGGGAGCACCGATGGTCTCCATGACGTTCACCGCCCACTCGGCGACCCCGCCGAGCGCGGATCCGTCGGACGCGGTGGTCAGGCCCTGCTGCAAAAAAATAGTCATCGCTCTCAAGTCTGCCCTATGTCCAGCGACCGCCGCCAAAAACCCTCAGGACCGGACCCCATCCCGGCCGTCGTCGAGCACCCGGACCAGGTGCGGCAGCAGCGCCCGGAAGGCAAGGCCGCGGTGGCTGATGCGGTTCTTCTCTTCGGGGGCGAGCTCGGCGCAGGTCCGGTCGAGCCCCTCGGGAACGAGCACCGGGTCGTAGCCGAATCCGCCAGTGCCCCGCGGCCCGGTCAGCAGCGTGCCGCGCAGCTCGCCCAGCTCTACGTGCACGGCACCGCCGGGCACGGCGAGCGCCGCGGCGCAGTGGAAGGCCGCGCCGCGGTGCTCCGGGCCGATGTCCGCCAGCTGGGCGAGCAGGAGCTCGAGGTTCGCGGCGTCGTCGCCGTGGCGGCCGGACCAGCGGGCCGAGAAAATCCCTGGCGCTCCGCCGAGGACGTCGACGGCGAGGCCGGAGTCGTCGGCCACGGCCACCAGCCCCGTGGCCGCCGCGGTCTGGCGCGCCTTGAGCACGGCGTTCTCCTCGAAGGTGACGCCGTTTTCAACGACGTCGGCAGCGCCCGCGGTTTCGGCGTCAACGACCTGGGTGTCGACGTCGAGCCCGGGAACCTGTCCGCGCAGCAGCTCGCGGAGTTCGCGGAGCTTGCCCTGGTTGCGGGTCGCGAGCACCAGCCGGTGCACCTGCTCAGGCACCGGCTGCTTCCTTGAGGGTGTCGAGCTGGATCTGCGTGAGCTGGGCCGTGCCCATCAGCGCCAGGTCGAGCAGCGCGTCGAGTTCGGCCCGGTCGAAGGGCGCACCCTCGGCGGTGCCCTGGACCTCGACGAACTTCCCCGAGCCGGTAACCACGACGTTCATGTCGGTCTCGGCGCGCACGTCCTCGACATAGGGGAGATCGAGCATGGGGACGCCGTCGATAATGCCGACGCTGACGGCGGCGACCGTGTCGATCAGCGGCTTGGCCCCGGCCGGGATCAGCTTCTTGTCCTTGGCGTACCGGATGGCGTCGGCAAGCGCCACGTAGGCGCCGGTGATCGCCGCGGTGCGGGTGCCGCCGTCGGCCTGCAGGACGTCGCAGTCGAGCACGATGGTGTTCTCCCCGAGCGCCTTGGTGTCGATGATCGAGCGCAGCGACCTGCCGATGAGGCGGGAGATTTCGTGGGTGCGCCCGCCGATCTTCCCCTTGACGGATTCGCGGTCGGAGCGGGTGTTGGTGGCCCGGGGCAGCATGGCGTACTCGGCCGTGACCCAGCCTTTCCCCTCCCCTTTGAGCCAACGCGGGACTCCGCTGGTCAGCGAGGCGGTGCACAGCACGCGGGTGTTGCCGAACTCGATCAGCGCCGAGCCCTCGGCCTGGTTCGACCAGCCCCGGGTGATGCTGATGCTCCGCAGCTGGTCAGGGGTGCGGCCGTCGGCCCGCCGCACGGTCGGCGTGGCGGGCGTGGCGCCATCGGGGGCGGCCATGGCGGCGGATGGGGCGGGGTGCGGATCGGCTGGGCTCATGGAGCCAGTCTAAACCGGCGGCGCGCCCGGCCCGGCGGCGCGGTACGGCCAGGGAACGGGCAGGGTCGGGCAGCTGCCGGGGCCGCCGCCGCGTCCCGACACGGTTCCGGGGATGGGCCGGACGGCCGGTCAGCCCGCGGCCGGTGGAACCGGCGAGGCGGTCACCACGACGTTCTTGCCCCAGGGGTCCTCGGTGTAGCAGCTGATGATGACGAGGCGGTTCGGGGTGATGTTCCAGATGTCGCTGGTCTTCAGGGTGTCTTTGTCATGGGTGGTGATCGAGTCGACGGTGTAGCGCAGCGTGCCCGTTTTCGTGGTGACAGTGACGGTGTCTCCGACTTCCGTGGAGGTGCTGAACCGGTCGAAGGGCGCCTCCCGTCCCTCCCAGCTGTGCCCGGTGATGTAGGTCGTGTTGACCGATCCGGCGCCCGGCGTCCCGTAGGAGGCGAGCCAGTAGCCGTCGTCGGTGAAGGGAGGGACGATCGACTGGCTCGCCACTTCAGCGGCGGTGGGCTGCAGCGGGAGCACGGCGACGTCGATGCCGGCTGCCTCCACCGTGATGTGGGTGGGAGCGGCGGCGGCCGGTCCGGCGGCTGCCTTGGCGGGGGGCGCGGCGGGCGCCGCGCTGGGAGAGGCAGGGGCGCTGGTTACCGATGGGGCCGGAGAGGGCGTTGAGCTGGGGCGGTCGTCATCGGCCGCCGACGATCCCTGCTGCAGCGGGGGAAGAAGCACGAGCAGGACGAGCACGAGCGCCGCAACCGAGGACACCAGCAGGACGAGGGTGCGCCGGCGCCGGGACGTGCGCTGCTTCCGGTCATCGGACCGGGACGGCTCGGTAGCCGGGAGCTCGTCGGGGTGCGCCTGGGGTGCCATGCTGCTGAAGCCTTTCACTGGGACGGAGGTACCGGTCCACGAGGGACCGGTACCTCCGCACAGGGTACAGCTCCCGCCGCAGGCGCGGCGGGAGCCGCTCCACTAGTTGGTGTGCCGGGCCTTGCGGCGGATGCCGAAGGCTGCCGCAGCGACGCCGAGTCCGCCCGCGAGCAGACCCGCGAGGCCGAGGCCTTCAGCGGCTCCGGCCGCCTCGGTCTCCGCGGCGGTCTGGACGTTCATGCCGCGGTTGACGGTCTGCCCGCCGCCGGTGCCGGCCGGCATCACGACGCCGGTCCCGCCGCCGGTGCCCGGCCCGACGACGATGTCGACGTCGACGACGACGGTTCCCGGGCCTCCGACGCCGACCCCGCAGGCGCCGAGTGAAGCATCGAAGAGCGCCTCGAGCTCCGTGACGTCGACGGCGGTGGCGTTCAGGACGATCTGCAGTTCGACGAGGGCGGCGAGGGCGGCGTTGAGGTTCGCCGTGGCGTCGGCGACGGCCTCGAGGTCCAGGTTTCCGGCGGCGGCAATCTCGGCCTGCAGCTCCGCGATCTCGGTAGGCAGGTCCACCTGGAGCTGGACGGCGGCATCGATCGCGGCCTGGAGTGCCGTGAGGTTCACCGCAAGTGCGGCATTCAGGGCGGTGGTGGCTGCTGTGAGGCGGGCCTGAGCATCGGCGACGGCCTTGGTGAGAGCGGTGAGGTCGGCCTGCACCTCGATGACGGCCTCATCTGCAAGGTCGAGGCCATCGAATGCTGCGTCGACCCGCGCCTGGGCGGTGATGTTGTCCGCAGGGTCCTCGGTTTCCACCGCGGCGGCCAGCTCGAGGTTCGCGAGGCGCAGCTCCTCTCGGGCATCCACTTGCGCCTTGAGGGCAGCCTCAAGAAGGAGCTGGAGTCCGGGGCCCTCGGTGGCCAACTCGTCCTCGGCGTCGTCAAGGAGCCCGGTTGCCAGATCGAATTCACCCTGGGTGGTTACGATGGCCCCCTGGGCGGCCGCCAGGGCGGCACGGGCATCGGTTTCGACCTGTGGAGCAGCTGCCAGGTCACGCTCGAGGATCGCCAGGTCGGCCAGGAGGTCCGCGACGACCGCGCCTTGGCCGTCCACCAGGGCGTCAAGGTCGGCCTGGGCGGTGAGGACGTCCTCGAGTGCGAGGTTGAGCTCGGCGAGGACGTCGGCGTTGACGCCGGCGAGCTCAAGGGCTGCAAGGAATTCGGCCTGCGCGGACAGGCACTCGGGTGTCACGGGTGCGGCGGTTGCCGGAGCGGCGGAAAAGAAGAGGCCCCCGGCGGCCAGTGCGGCGGTTGAACCTGCAGCGAGCAGGCGGTTACGAGTGGTCATGAAAATCCCCAGATTCGAGACGAAGGAGCCCTCAGGAGACCCGAGAGGGCGAGACGGTGGTGCGTGAGACTCACACCACGACGACTTGTTTCCATGCCACACGTCCGGTCGGCTAGTTGTAATAACCAATCCGGTAGACCGATGGTGCCGAATAGTTACTAAGTAACCTTGCTAGTTGGGCCGGTTCACCCGATAGGGTGGGCGGACTACCCCATTGGGGGTACCGTTTGGGGGCGGAGAAGACGAATGACGCATATTCGGGTACATCAGCGCGTAAGCGTGCATCTGGCGGGAGCCGACTACCTCACCGACTTCGGTCTCGAAAGACTGTTCGAGGCCTCGGGGTTCATCGACCTATCCGGGGTGAGCTCGACGGGCCGCCAGGCACTCCAGCGGGTCCGGGCGGAACGGCCCGACCTCGTCATCCTCGAGGCAGGAATCAAGGACACGGCGATGCCGGCCACCGTCGCCGCCCTCTCGGAGCTGAGCGGGCCGCCGAAGGTGCTCATTCTCTCGGATGATCCCTCCCCCACCGCGGCGGATGCCGCCTTCCGGACCGGCGCCGCCGGATACCTGGTGCGGGGCGACACCCTCGAGGACATCGCCGCCGCCCTGCGGATCGTGCATCGTGGCGGGACGGTGAGCTCCTGCCGGTCCCCGCGCCGCACCAACGGCGGCGCGTCCGCCGACCCTCGGCTGGCGCTTCGCTTCAAGGCCTTCACCCCGCGCGACCAGACGATCCTGCGCGGCATCATGGCCGGTCGGACGAATGCGCAGATCGCCCGTCCCATGCATGTGAGCGAGGCGACGATCAAGGCGGCGGTGGCCCGGATCCGGCAGCAGCTCGGGGTGGAGAACCGCATCCAGATCGCCGTCCAGGCGGTCCAGGCGGGCCTCACCCTGGTGCCCCCCGGGGAGGTCCCGAAGTAAGCCGGACGGGACTGGTGCGGGACCAGGCCGCCAGGCTGTGGTCCAGGCGCCGGCAGCACGCTGGCCGGTGCAACCGCCGCCCCTCCGTTGGCACCGCCCGGCCGGGGAGGGCGCCGGCTAAATCGTGTAGGACACTCCGGCCACGGCGACCGCGAGCTGGCCGCTGTAGCGCGAGCGCGCCTCGCAGATCGAGACATTGGCGTCGTTCCAAACCGGCAGGTGGGTCAGCAGCAGGCGCTTGGCGGCGGCGGCATGCGCCATTTCCCCGGCACGCAGGCCGGTCAGGTGGACCCCGCTGATCCCGTCGTCGCGTCCCTCCTGGAACGCGGCCTCGCACAGGAAGAGATCGGCCTCCGCCGCCGCCTCGATGAGCCCCTCGCACGAGTCGGTGTCCCCCGAGTAGGTCAGCACGCGGGTTTCGGGGACCCCCTCGGCGTTCGGCTCGCTGACCTCGATGCGCAGGGCGTAGGCCTCCTCGGCCGGGTGCAGCACCGCGTAGGGGGTGATCCTGAAGGGGCCGAGCCGGACCTCGGTGCGGTCCTGCCAGGAGTGGAACTCGAAGTCCTCGTGCATGCCCGGGTTCAGGGCCAGGCCGTACGCGGTCGCCATGCGGTCGGCCGTCGCAGCCGGCCCCCAGACGGGGATCCGCGCCCGGCCCCAGCCGGCGGGGTCCCAGTGGACGGCGACGTGGAGCCCGCATAGGTCCATGCAGTGGTCGGGGTGGAGGTGGCTCAGGAAGACCGCGTCGATCTGCCGCAGGTCCATGTACCGCTGCAGGGCCCCGAGGGAGCCGTTGCCGAGGTCAAGCAGGATGCGCCAGGTCCGGCCCTCGGCCTCGGCGGTGATCAGGTAGCACGACGCAGGCGACTGTGGGCCGGGGAAGGAGCCGCTGCAGCCCACGATCGTCAGTTTCATCGCGGGCCGCCGGAGGCCGTGATCATGTCCGGAGTGATCCTCGCCAGGCTTCCCGTCGGGTACTGCGCGGCGACGTGGTCGACGTGCTGGACGCTGAGCACCTCGGGACCGAGGAAGCGCCGGGCGAGGACCTCGAAGCTCTCGGCGTCACCGGTAGCCAGGAAGCGGTGGACCGCCGGACCGGTGCCGCTGCTGAGCAGGTCGTGGGAGACGAGGGCGCGGTAGACGTCCTTGGCGGTCTCCTCGGCGCTGGAGACCAGGCTGACGCTGTCCCCCATGACGTATGAGATGACTCCAGTCAGCAGCGGGTAGTGGGTGCAGCCGAGCACCACAGTGTCCACGCCGGCCCGCTTCAGCGGCTCAAGGTAGCGCTTCGCGGCCGAGAGCAGCCCGGGCCCGGCGGTGACCCCGGCCTCGACGTACTCGACGAACTCCGGGCAGGCGGCCGAGGTGATCCGCAGGTGCGGGGCGGCGGCGAAGGTGTCCTCGTAGGCCCGCGAGCCGATGGTCGCCGCGGTTCCGATGACGCCGATGTCCCCGCTGCGGGTGGCGGCCACCGCGCGCCGGACCGCGGGCTGGATTACCTCGATCACGGGGATGCCGTACCTCGCCGTGTAGCGTTCCCGGGCGTCGCGGAGCACTGCGGCGGAGGCCGAGTTGCAGGCGATGACGAGCAGCTTCACGCCCGAGTCGACGAGCTCGTCCATGACGGCGAGCGCGTGGGCGCGCACCTTGGCGATCGGTAGCGGCCCGTACGGGCCGTTGGCCGTGTCGCCCACGTAGAGGATCGATTCATTCGGCAGCTGGTCGATGACGGCGCGGGCGACCGTCAGGCCGCCGACTCCGGAGTCGAAAATACCGATCGGCGCCCCGGTCTTGCTCGAGGGCGGTGTTCCCGCAGGCTCTGAACTCATAATCTACTGAGAATAGGGCGTGTCGCGCCCGGACACTAACGGATTCCGCGTGGGATCCATCACACCCTGCGGGAGCTCCCGGCTACCGGGCGGTGCGGGTGCTGCTGAGCAGCGCCTGCAGCAGGGACTCCTGGAGCCAGGTCAGGAAGTTGTACACCAGGGCCAGGTACGCCTCGACGTCCTCGGCGTCGGCGAAGTCGTCGATCCCGTGGAGGCGGGCGGCGTCCTCATCGGTTTCGATCCCCAGACGGTCCGCAAGCACGAGCCGGACATCGTTGAAGGCCTGCGCCATCAGCCGCCCCTGCTCGGGATTCAGGGTCACCGGGTTGTTCTCGATCAGCAGGGCGCTGCTGCGCAGCGCCCCGATCTTCTGCTCCCGCAGGGAGCGCTCGGTGAGCCGGCGGAACTCGAGCGCCTCGACGTCGTCGTCCCGCACAGCGTCGGGCAGCAGCCGCTGAAGCGCCGAATCCTCCGGCCGTGCCGCCTCGGCGTCCACGCCGACCATCGCGGCCAGCGGATCGGTGCTGGGGGCGGTGTCCGGTTCGAGCATCGTGATGATGTCGCTGAACAGGCTGCCCAGCAGACGCACCTCGCCGGGCTCGAAATGCCCGGTGATCCCGCGGCGGGTCGACTTGAAGGGTTTCGCCATGGGGCCCTACTCGCTTCCGGCTTTTTCGAAGGTGGCCCACAGCCCGAAGGAGTGCATGGCGACGGTGTCCCGCTCGGCCTTTTCCCTGCTGCCGGTGGCCACCGCCGACCTGCCCTGCTCGTGAACCTCGAGCATCAGCGTGCGCGCCTTGGACTCGCTGTAACCGAAGTAGGTCTGGAAGACGTAGCTGACATAGGTCATCAGGTTCACCGGGTCGTTCCACACCACAACGACCCACGGCTGGTCAAGGCCGGCCTCGGAACGGGTCGAGGCCTCGTCCCGCACACGGGTATCGGAAGCAGTGCCAAGTGTCATGTACCTCATTCTAGAATGCGCGGCGGACCCGGGCGGACCCGGTACTCACAAAGCGAACGCACGGCTAATGTTTTGACTGTGACTTCTCCCAGCAGCGCTCCGGCGCCCCGGCAGCCCAACACCGCACTGTTCACCGACCAGTACGAGCTCACGATGCTGCAGGCGGCCCTGCACTCGGGGGCGGCCCACCGCCGCTCGGTCTTCGAGGCCTTCGCCCGCCGCCTGCCCGACGGCCGGCGGTACGGCGTCACCGCCGGCACCGGGCGCCTCCTTGAAGCGCTTGCCTCGTTCCGGTTCGGGGATGACCAGCTGGGTTACCTCTCCGACAAGTCCATCGTTGACGACAGGACCCTGGACTGGCTCGCCGGCTTCTCCTTCACCGGCGACATCTTCGGCTACGCCGAGGGCGAGGCCTACTTCCCCAACTCCCCCATCCTGATCGTGGAGTCGACCTTCGCGGAGGCGTGCATCCTCGAGACCCTGGTGCTCTCCGTGCTCAACCACGACAGCGCCATCGCCTCGGCTGCCTCCCGCATGACCAGCGCCGCCGCGGGCAGGCCGTGCATTGAGATGGGCTCCCGGCGCACCCACGAGGAGTCGGCCGTGGCCGCCTCCCGGGCCGCGATCATCGGCGGCTTCGCCAGCACCTCCAACCTTGAGGCCGGGCGGCGCTACGGGGTGCCGACCGTGGGCACCGCCGCCCACTCCTTCACCCTGCTCCACGACACCGAACGCCAGGCCTTCGAGGCGCAGGTCCAGGCCCTCGGCCGGGGCACCTCCCTCCTCGTCGACACCTACGACGTCGAACAGGGGGTGCGAACCGCCGTCGAGGTGGCCGGCCCTGAACTGGGGGCGGTGCGGCTGGACTCGGGGGACCTCGTGACCCAGGCCCGCTGGGTGCGCGAACTGCTCGATGACCTGGGCAACACCAACACCCGCATCGTGGTGACCTCCGACCTCGACGAGTTCGCCATCGGCCTGCTGGCCTCGGCTCCCGTGGACGCGTACGGCGTCGGTACCTCGCTGGTGACCGGTTCGGGCGCCCCGACCGCAGGAATGGTCTACAAGCTCGTCAGCCGCGAGGACAACAACGGCGACTTCGTTTCCGTCGCCAAGGCCGCCAAGAACAAGGCCTCGGTGGGCGGCCGGAAGTACGCCCTGCGCCGGCTCGACGAGAACGGGAAGGCCACCGCCGAGGTGGTGGGTATCTCCGCCTCGCCCTCCGACGACGGCAACGACCGGCCCCTGCTGCAGCAGCTGGTCAAGGGCGGGGAGGTCCTGCCCGGCTGGACCGGGCCCGAGGGCGTCCAGCGGGCGGCCCTGCGCCACTCAGAGTCCGTCGCCGAGCTCCCGGAGTCGGTGCACCGGCTCCAGCGCGGCGAGCCTGCCATTCCCACCGAGTACGAGGAGATCCTTCCATGACGCGCGCACTGATCATCATCGACGTCCAGAACGACTTCTGCGAGGGGGGTTCCCTCGCGGTGCAGGGCGGCGCCGAGGTGGCGGCCGCCATCAGCGACCACGCCGACGCCCGCGCCGCCGACTACGACTACGTCGTGGCGACCCAGGACTGGCACATCGATCCGGGCCCCCATTTCTCCGAGACCCCCGACTTCATCGACTCCTGGCCCGTGCACTGCGTGGCCGATACCCGCGGGGCGGACTTCCATCCCGACCTCGACACCGAGAACGTCGACGCGGTGTTCCGCAAGGGCCAGTTCGAGGCGGCCTACTCGGGCTTCGAGGGGGTCCTCGCCCCCGAGGACGAGGTTCCCACCGGGGAACGCAAGCTCGGGGCGGCCCTGGCCGAACCGGATGAGACGCCGCTGAGCCTTGACGACTGGCTGCGCGACCGTGACGTCGACGAGGTGGTGGTTGCCGGCCTCGCCGCCGATTACTGCGTGCGTGCCACCGCCCTCGACGCCGTGGCCGCCGGTTACTCGGTGTCGGTGCTCACGGAGCTGACGCGCGCCGTCCACGGCGAAAAGCTTGACGACACCTTCGACGAACTCGAAGCGGCGGGGGTCCAGGTCCAGCGCTGAGCACGGCGCTCCGGCACCCTTGACCGGGGTGCCGGGGCGCGCGTTCCGGGCCGGAACTATTTCCGCCCGATGAACCAGTCCTGCAGCTTCTTCAGCCTGCGCTGCAGCTGCTCCTCGTTGGCCTGGGCCACGGCCGGTCCGCCGCAGGCCTTGCGCAGTTCGGTGTGCACCACGCCGTGGGGGGTGCCGGTCCGCGCCGACCAGGCCGAGACGTTCTTGGCGAGCTGCCCGCGCAGTTCCGTCAGCTGCCGGTGGTCGGGCACCGCGGGGTCGGCCGGGACGGGCTCGGGGGCGCGTCCGCGCCGCCGCGACTGCTGCTCCTGCTGGCGCTGGCGGAGCAGCTGCCCCACCTGGTCGGCGTCCAGGAGCCCCGGGATGCCCAGGAAGTCGAACTCCTCCTCGCTGCCCATCTCACCGCCGGTGCCGAACTCGCCGCCGTCGAAGAGCACCCGGTCGAAGGAGGCCTGGGACTCGAGGGCTTCAAACTTCTGCTTGGTGAGCGAATCGGAGGCCTTCTCTTCGCGGTTCGCCGCCTCCATCAGGCCCTCCTCGAGGGCGAACCCGTCCTCCTCCCCCGTCGTGGGGCGGTCCAGGGCGTGGTCGCGCTCGGCTTCAAGCTGGTTGGCCAGGGCCATGAGGTTGGGAACGGAGGGCAGGAAGATCGATGCGGTTTCCCCGCGGCGCCGTGCACGCACGTACCGGCCGACGGCCTGGGCGAAGAAGAGCGGAGTCGCGGTGGAGGTGGCATAGACCCCGACCGCCAGGCGCGGCACGTCAACGCCCTCGGAGACCATGCGGACGGCGACCATCCAGCGGGTGGTGTCGGCGGAGAACTCCTCGATCTTCGAGGAGGCCTTGACATCGTCGGAGAGGATGACCGTCGGAGATTCCCCGGTGATCTTCTTCAGCCGGCCGGCGTAGGCGCGGGCGTCGTCGTGGTCGGTGGCGATGACCAGGCCGCCGGCGTCGGGCACCGTCCGCCGCACCTCGGTGAGGCGCTTGTCGGCCGCCGCCAGCACCGCGGGAATCCACTCCCCCGCCGGGTTCAGCGCGGTGCGCCAGGCCTGGGCGGTGATGTCCTTGGTGACGGCCGCCTCGCCGAGGGACGCCGCCATCTCGTCGCCGGTGCTGGTGCGCCAGCGCATCTGGCCCGAATAGGCCATGAAGATCACCGGGCGCACCACATGGTCGCGCAGCGCCTGGCCGTACCCGTAGGTGTAGTCGGAGCGCGAGCGGCGGATGCCGTCGCCGTCCTCGACGTACTCGACGAACGGAATCGCCGCGGTGTCGGAGCGGAAGGGGGTTCCGGTCAGGGCGAGCCGGCGGGTGGCCGGCTCGAAGGCCTCGCGGATTCCGTCACCCCAGGACAGGGCGTCGCCGCCGTGGTGGATCTCGTCGAGGATCACCAGGGTCTTCGCGGCTTCGGTCTTGGCCCGGTGCAGCATGGGCTTGCTGGCCACCTGGGCGTAGGTGACGGCGACACCGATGAACCCGTTGCCGTGGCGGCCGTCGGCGTTCTTGAAGTTCGGGTCGATGGCCAGACCCACCCGCGCAGCGGCGTCGGCCCACTGGCGCTTGAGGTGGTCGGTCGGCGCCACCACGGTGACCCGGTTCACGATGCCCCGCTCGACGAGCTCGGTGGCGACCCGCAGGGCGAACGTCGTCTTTCCCGCCCCGGGGGTGGCCACGGCGAGGAAATCCTGCGGCGAGTTGGCGAAGTACTTCTCGAGGGCCTCGCTCTGCCACTGCCGGAGCTTGGGTGCCGTGCCCCACGCCGCTCGCTCCGGATAGGCGGGCGGCAGGGCTGGGCCGGCCCCGAACAGGGTGTCACTACTCACGCCGGGACAGTACCTTCCATTGACTTCGTGGTGTCCTTCGTGGGGCCGGCCTTGGGTGCCTGTGCCCCTCTCAGACCGGAAACTATACCTGCTGCCGCGAACAGGCACAGAGCCAGCCAGATCGCAACAAACACCTCGACCCGCCCCGGCGCCGCGGGATCGCGCAGCAGGGCGAAGAGGGTGCCGGCCCCGGCCGTCCCGGCCACCCCGCCGAGCTGGTCGGCGATCTGCAGCGACGCGGAGTTGCGCCCCTGTTCGGCCTTTGGTGAGAGTGAGAGGACGAGGACCGAGGTGCTCGAGAGGGTCATCCCCATGGCCATGCCGGCGAAGGCCCAGATGAGGATCAGGACCGGCAGGGGTGCCTGGGCCCCCGAGGCGAGGGCGAAGCCGCCCAGGGTGAGCGAGAGCAGGGTCGAGCCGGCCACCAGCAGCCACTGGCGGCGGAAGCGCACGCGGGTCTGCAGGAAGGCCCCGGCGCTCCAGCCGAGCGCCCCGGCGCTCAGGGCCAGCCCGGCGGTGGAGGCGTCGACGCCGCGGGCGCTGACGAGCATCAGGGGGATGAACGCCTCGGCGCCGAAGAAGGCGACGTTCACGAGGCCGCGGGTGCCGATGATACTCGGCAGGCCCCGGCCGAAACGCAGGGTGCCTCGCGGCAGCAGCCCCGGGAGGGTGATGAACACCGCTGCCAGTCCGACGGCGGCGAGGGCCGCAAGCAGGCCCGTTGCGGCGGCGCTGTTGCCGTCAGCCGCCAGCCGGATGACGGCCCACTGCACGGCGAACACGCCGCCCGACAGCCCCAGGCCCCGCAGGGCGCGGCGCCAGCCCGCGCTGCCGGTTCCGCCGGTGCCGGGGTCCGCCGGAGGGCCCAGGGAGCGGATCCGGGGCGCAACGACCAGGCCCGCTGCCGCGACCAGCGGGGCCACCCCGAGGAACACCCACCGCCAGTGGAGTTCCTCGGCCACCACCCCCGCCACGAAGGGCCCCACCAGCGAGGGCACCACCCAGGCGGCCGAGAGCCAGCCGAAGACCACGGGCTGCGCGCCGGCGGGGAAGGCCCGGCCGATCACCACGTAGACGGCGACAATCAGGAAGCCGCCGCCGAGCCCTGAGACCGCCCGTCCCGCCGTCACCACCCAGAACTCCGGCGCGGCCCCGGACAGGAGCAGGCCGGCGATCATCAGGGCCATGCCGACCCGCAGCGCGGGGCGTGGTCCCCTCCGGTCCGTCCAGGACCCCGCGAGGACGGTGCCGAGCAGGGACGCGGTGAGGTACATCGAAAAGGCGAGCCCGTAGCTGGCCTCCCCGTCGAGCTCGTCCGCCACGGCGGGCATGGCGGTGGCCACCGCCATCGCCTCGAAGGCGGCACAGGTGATGATTGCGATCAGCCCGAAGGTCAGCGGGCGCAGGCGTGCCGCCATTGTGGATTCGGGCGCGGGGGTATCCGTCATGGCACCTTACGCGTTGTTGCTTCCCTCCCGCGCGGCGCAGGAGGCGGTGGGACGGGCCGGACACCGGCCCGGGAGCCTACTTCGGCGTGTCGTCCTTGCCGGGGCGCAGGCCGTTGTAGATTTCCTTGCACTCGGGGCAGACCGGGAACTTCTCCGGGTCGCGGCCCGGCGTCCAGACCTTGCCGCACAGGGCGATGACGGGCTCTCCGGTGAGTGCGGATTCCATGATTTTTTCCTTGCGCACGTAGTGCGCGAACCGCTCGCTGTCGCCCGGCTCCACCTCCTGGCGCTGTTCCTCCCGCTCGAGGGTGGCGGTCGAGCCGGCGCCGGGGCTGTCCAGGGGGTCGTTGGCAAAGGGGTCTGCGGGCATCGTCATGGACCCAGTCTACCGCCGGCCCCCTGCCGGCTACCTGGTCCGGCCGAACGATCCGGCTCGCTCGTACTGCGGCACGGGGGCAAGTTCGCGCTTCAGCACGTGCGCCGCACGGAGCCACCAGTGGGGGTCGCGCAGCGCGGCCCGGGCGATCAGGACGACGTCGGCTTTCCCTTCCCGGATGATGCCCTCCGCCTGTTCCGGATCGTCGATCAGGCCGACCGCCCCGGTGGGAAGCCCGGCCGCCCGCACCGTCTCGGCGAATTCCACCTGGTAGCCCGGACCGACGGGGATCCGTGCGTGCGCCACCGCTCCGCCGGAAGAGACGTCGACGAAGTCGACGCCATGCTCGGCCGCCTTCGCGGCGAGCCGCGCCGAAGCGGCACCGTCAAGGCCCCCCTCGACCCAGTCGGAGGCGGAGATGCGCAGGAGCAGCGGCATCTCGGCCGGGATGTTCCTTCGGACCTCGTCGATGACCTCCAGCGTCAGGCGGAACCGGGCCTCTTCGGAGCCTCCCCAGCCGTCGGTGCGGCTGTTGACCAGCGGGGTCAGGAACTGGTGCAGCAGGTAGCCGTGGGCGCCGTGGATTTCGACGGTGTCGAAACCGGCCTCCACCGCACGGCGGGCACCCTGGCCGAAGTCTCGGATCACCGCGAGGATGTCCTCCTCGGTCATCGCCCGCGGGGCCGCATAGCCGTCGAAGGCCTCATCGGTGGGGCCGAGCGTCTCCCAGCCGCCCTCTGCGTCGGGCACCGACCCGTGAAGCTTGCTGAAGGGCCAGTAGGTCGAGGCCTTCCGCCCGGCATGGGCCAGCTGAATCCCGGTGAGCGTGCCGGGAGTCCCCTGGGTGTGGATGAAGTCGGTGATGCGGCGCCAGGCAGCGACCTGCTCGGCGTTGTAGATGCCGGCATCACGTGGGCTGATCCGTCCCTCGGGGCTGACCGCGGCGGCCTCGGTGATGATCATGGCCGCACCGCCGGTCGCGAACTGGCCGAGGTGCACCAGGTGCCAGTCCGTCGGGACCCCCGGGGCGGCGACCGGATCGCAGGAGTACTGGCACATCGCGGCCACCCACCCCCGGTGGGGCACTGTCAGTGAGCGCAGGGTGATCGGGTCGAACAGGCCGGGGGTGGTGCTGCCGGAGGTCATGGGGTCCTAACGGGGTGGGTGGTGCGGATCGGCCGGAGTGGCGGCCTAGAAGAGCGCCCGGGCGAGGGCGGCCCGGGCCTTGGTGACGCGGGGGTCGGTGGGTCCGACGATCTCGAACAGTTCGAGCAGCCGCTTCCGGGCCGTTTCCTTGTCCTCGCCGCCGCTGCGCCCGATGAAGGAGGTAACGCGCGCGAAGGCGTCTTCGACGTGTCCCCCGCTCAGGTCGAGGTCGGCGACGGCGAGCTGGGCCTCGACGTCGTCGGGCCGCTCGGCCCCGGCGGTGCGGACCGCGGCCGCGTCGGCCCCCTCGAGGCGCTGCATGAGTTCAACCTGGGCCAGGCCCGCCTTCGCGTCCGCGTCGGCCGGTTGCTCCGCCAGGGCCCGGCGGTAGGCTGCGGCGGCCGCAGCGTAGTTCCCGGCCTCGATGGCGTCGAAGGCCTCCTGATGCAGCGGCGGCAGCTCGGGTTCGGCAGCGGGCGCCGCGGGCGATGCCTGCGCCCCGTCGTTGAGGCTGCCGGTGACCCCATTGGCCTCGGCCACCTTGAGCAGTTCGTCGATGAAGGCGCGGATCTGCTCGGCCGGCAGCGCACCTTCGAACATGGGCACCGGCTGGCCCTTGACCACCGCCACGACGGTGGGCGCGGCCTGCGCCTGGAACGCCTGGGCGATCTGCGGCTGGGCCTGGAGGTCGGCCTTGGCCAGCAGGAACCGGCCGTCGAAGTCAATGGCCGCCGCCTCGAGGACGGCGCTGACCTGGGCCGACTGCTCGCTCCAGGACGCACCCAGGTCGACGATCACCGGGACCGTGGCGGAGAGCTGAATCAGCTGCGGGAACGTTTGCTCGGTCACCTGGACGACGTACGGGCTGGCGGCGGGGGGCCGGTCCGCGGCCGGCCGGGCCGCCGCCTCCGCGCGGGCCTTGACGGCGGCAAGGTCGACGGCGCCGTGAAGGTTCATTGACGGCGGCACGTTGCCGCGGCCGGCTGGTGTGGACAATGGTTTGCCTTTCGGATCGGGGTTCGTAAACCGGGGCTGGGGCGTCTACTTGAGCTTGGCGGCCAGCAGCTGCTGCGCGGCGCCGATCACGCGGATCTTGTCCTTGCTGCCGGCCGGTGGTACGTACATCATCACGGCCTCACCGTAGTTGACGTCAATTCCTTTTTCGGTCTTTTCCCGGCCGGTGAGGGTCTCGTAGATCGTCCCGTTGAGGTCGATGGAATCTCCCCTGCCCTTCGGCACGCTCGAGTAGGTGTGCTTGAGGTATCCGAAGACAACGGCGCCGCCGTCCTCGGTGCCCAGCGCCCGGGTGTTCGGCGCCTGCGCGACGTGGCGGAAGGAGATGGTGGCCGCGGCGTTGTTCCGGTCGGCGACCACACCGGACTGGAATCCGGTGATGGCGTCGGCGAAGGAGTTCGCCTCGAAGGTTCCGTTGTGCTTGCCCTTCGGCGAGGTCAGGAAGTCCGCGATCGCGGCCACCGCGGCCTGCGGCGCCATGGCGAGCCCGTCCGCGGCATCGGGTGCCAGTTCCTTGAGCGCTCCGTCGGCCGCGGAGGCCGGGAAGGTGGTGCCCGGAAGCATCTGGATTGCGGAGACCAGCTTGTAGTTGGTCCGCGGGCTGTCCTGGGTCAGCACCAGCGCCTGCGGCACGGGGTTCCCCTCTCCCTTGGTCAGGGCCAGGACCGTGCGCGGCCACTCCCCTGCGGCGGGAACGATGCGGGTGAGCACCGGTGACCCCGCCACCGGAGCCGGGGCCGAGGCCTTCTTGTCCTTGGCGCGCACCGCGTATCCGGCGGTGCGCAGCTCGAGCGCCGCGCCGGCGGTGCGGGGTTGGAGCAGCTTGGAGTCGGCGGCGGCGTCGGCCTCGGCCACGGTGGTCGCGACGGAGTCAAGAATGCGCTCGAGCTGGGGTTCGAGCACGGCCGGGGCGCCCGGTCGTCCCTCCCCGGAGCCACCCTCGGCGGGCTTGGTCTGCTGCTGGATTGCCGGCTGCGCGGCGGCCGGGCCTGCCACGGCCGTTCCGGCCAGGAGTGCGGCGGCGGCCACGGCCACCGGGTGGACCATTCGGCGCGCACGGGCCCCACGGTCGGCACCGGCGCGCTGCTGGCGGAGGTAGGCCCGCGACCCCTCGGGCGCCGGGGTCGAGCGGCCGCGGCCGGACCCGGTGCTGCGCGGGGCGACGAAGAGCAGTGCGATCCCCAGGACCGCAAGAAGGGCCCCGGCGACGATCAGTGGCACGGCCAGCGGTGTGGAGGCATCGTTCGGCTCGGTGATGGAGATGTCCGAGGGGGCCGCTGCGGTTCCGTCGGAGACGAGCAGGATGGAGAAGTCGCCCTCGGCCGGGTTGATCCAGGAATGGGTCACCGAGCCCTCCGCCGTTTCCTCACTCGTCCACAGGTCCGCGCCGCGGGGATCGGGCACGGTGGCCTCGCCGTCGGTGAACTCCGTCTTGAGCTCCTCGTCTCCGACGCCGGTGACCCGCAGGTGGGCCGCGTCACCCACCCACGCGTCGACGTCCGCCGCCCTGCCCACGGCAAGGGTGAACGCACCGCCGCTCTTCACGGCGATGTCGACGTCACCGGCGTCGTTGTTGCGCGCCGCGGCGTCGATGACCGTCACCGGTCCGGTCTCCGCTCCGGCGGGCACGCTGAAGGTCACCGTCTCCGGCGGGGCCCAGAACGTGCGCTGGCCGATGCCAATCAGCATCAGCAGCACGCCGGCAATAATGATCGAAACTGCAGTTTTCACGCGCACGCGGGTACCTATTCGTTGTCTTGTGGAGCGGACCTCCCGATCCGCGGCGCACCGCCGGCCGTCCGCGGGCACGGACGGGCCAGGCTGCACTTTCTCTCGATTGGTCTTCCTATGGTAACGAAGTTGCCCGTGGGGAACTGATTTGTGTGCACCGGCTCACTCCGGCCCCGGGGCAGCCTCCGCTGCCCGGCGCGCACCACGCCCGCCGGCCGTCCGCGGAAAGGCCTCTCTTCCCCGGAGCCCGGCTGTAGTGTTTCGCTTGTGATTCAAAGTGGAATGCAGCACCAGTGAAAGCAGACCGCAGCGTGAGCAACAATGAGGAAGTGCCGGTCAACGAGCCGCTGCCGCGGCCCGAGGCCGGTCCCGTCGACCGCAGCGGCGGCGGCGAAATCGACCCTGCCGGCCGCGGGCGCGGCCCCGACCCTGCCCTCGCCCAGGGCCGGATGGCATCGCTGTTCACCCGGCTGCGGCGGCCGATCCCGGGGGCCCAGCCGCGGCGGCGGTTTGAGTTCCCGCCCGAGGTGGACCCGCTGCCCGTGCCCGTGGACCCCACGGTCCAGCTCACCGACGAGCGCCTGAAGTTCGGCGGGCTGCCTCCGCGCTCGATGCGTCAGCACCCGATCCACTTCGGCTTCATGGCCAGTGTGGGGGTGGGCCTGGCGCTGCTCGCCTACTTCATGATCATGAACGTCGGGCAGCTGCTGCTGTGGATCGGGGCGGCAATGTTCATCGCCCTGGGCCTTGACCCGGTCGTGAGGTGGCTCGACGAACGCGGGGTGCCGCGCCCCGCCGGAATCACCCTGTCCCTGACGCTCCTGGTGGGACTGGTGGTGGGGTTCTTCGCCACGCTGATCCCCACGATCGTGAACCAGACCTCCCAGATCATCGAGCGCGGCCCTGCCTACGCCCAGACCTTCCTGAACTCCGATTTCTTCCGCACCCTGGACCAGCAGTTCCAGGTCCGCGACCGGGCCACGGCGGAAATCAACAACTTCTTCGCCGAAGACGGGATAGTCAGCGGGATTTTCGGCGGCGTCCTGGGCGTGGGCACCGTCATCCTCAACGGCCTGTTCGGCACCCTGATCGTGCTGGTCCTGACCCTTTACTTCCTGGCCTCGCTCCCGTCGATGAAGAAGTGGGCCTACCGGCTGGCACCCCGGTCGCGGCGGGCCCGGGTGCAGTCCTTGTCCGAGGAAATCACCCGCAGCGTGGGCATGTACGTGATCGGGCAGGCCTGCGTGGCCCTGCTCAACGGCGCGTTCGCCTTCATCGTCATGTCCATGGTGGGCGTGCCGTTCTCGGTGCTGCTCGCCTTCATCGTCGTCCTGCTGGCGTTCATACCGCTGGTGGGGGCGCTCATCGCCGCCTGCTTCGTCAGCCTGGTGGCCCTGACCGTCGGGTGGCAGACCGCGCTGCTGTTCGCCATCCCTTACCTTGCGTACCTGCAGTTCGAGGCCTACTTCATCTCCCCGCGCATCATGCAGCGGGCCGTGGCGGTGCCCGGCGCCGTCGCCGTCATCGCGGTGATCGCGGGAGGCAGCCTGCTCGGCGTGCTCGGCGCCCTCATCGCCATCCCCACCGCGGCCGCAATCATGCTGCTGCTCAAGGAGGTCTTCATCGCCCGGCAGGACCAGCAGTAGGGGCGCCGTCCGGCGCTCAGGAGGCGGTGGCCGCCTCGCCCTCCCACTGGACGGGCAGCGGTGCTGCCTGCCCGGGAAGGACGACCTCGACAATCTCGTTCAGCGCCCGGGCCGCGTACTTCTCCCCCACCCACAGGTGCTTGGCGCCGTCGACCGGGGTCACCACCGCCTGCGGGATGGCTGCGAAGCGTTCCTGCGCGGCCGGCGGGCGGAGGTAATCGTCAAGCTCGGGGACCAGCACCGTCAGGGGCAGCCCCGAGGCGGCCCAGGTGTCCAGGTCGGCGTCGTCCGCGCGGTGGAGCGGCGGGGAAATCAGGACCGCGCCCTCGATATGCTCGGCCACCGGGTCCGAGGCGCCGTACTTCAGGCACAGCTCGGTGCCAAAGGACCAGCCCACGAGCCAGATGTTCTTCAGGCCCTGGTCGACCGCCCACCGGACCGCCGCCTCGACATCCAGGCGTTCCGCGCCGCCGCCGTCGAAGGTTCCCTCGCTGCACCCCCGCGGCGAGCAGGTGCCGCGCGTGTTGAACCGCAGGACGGCGATCCCGGCGAGGGCCGGCAGCCGGAAGGAAGCCTTACGGAACAGGTGGGAGTCCATGAACCCGCCGTGGGTCGGCAGCGGGTGAAGCGTGATCAGGGTCGCCTTCGGCTCCCCGTCCAGGGGTGCGGCGAACTCGCCGACGAGCGTCAGGCCGTCGGCGGTCTTCAGTTCGATGTTCCGCCGGTCGGCGGGCAGCACCGTCGATGCGCGGATGTCGATCGGTCCGGTGCTTGGGGTGAAGTCGTAGTCCTGGGGATCACTGGCCATCTCCCCATTCTAGGTGCCCACCGGGGCCCGAGTGCGCCGGCGGCGCGCCCTCAGTACCGGTAGCTGCGGGTGTTCCAGCAGTGCACATGCCAGTGCCTGCGGTCGGCCAGGGCCGACTCCGCCCCGAGCAGCGAATCCTCCCGCCACACCACCAGATGGGCAAGCCCCGGCGGAATCACCCGGTGGCACCCGGGGCAGGTGTACTCCTTGGCCGCGTTGCGCTCCGTGATCCGGCGCACCGACCATTCGCCGTCGGGGGCGCTCACGCGCAGCGGAAATCCGGCCCGTGCGCGCTCCAGGTCCAGCTCAGCCGGAGCCGGCGCACCGCCGCGGGAGGACCCCTTGGCGCGGCGGGGGCGGTTCGAGCGGGGCATGGTCCAAGTCTGCCTGACCGGGGGGCGGTCCGTGGAATCGGGATGAATCCCAAATGGAGCACGCATTCACGAAACAGGCCCCCCGGTACGAACCCGCACCGGCGGAGGCCTGTTTCGCTGTTTACCTGCTAGCAGCGGCTGGCCCGCTGCTCTGCGGTGGCGGGGTTGTTGTAACAGGTGTCACCGGTCCCGCGGGTACTCATCGTCACGATCGGCTCCCCGGGCGCCCTGGTTTCGGACACCGTCGGAGCCATGTTCTCCCGGGTTACGGTGACCTTGGGATCGGCCGGAGTCGTTACTTGCCGCACGTCATTGGTGGTCCCGCCTTCCGTGACGGTTACCTCAGGGTCGGTGGGTGCGCAGACCGTGTTCACCTCGTCCGGCCCAGCGAGCGTATCAACGCTGACCACCGGCGTGCCGGCCTCTTCGAAGGTCGTCACCAGCGGGGCAAGGGACCTCTCGTTGACGACTATCCGCGGGTTGGCGGCAACAGGAAATACCACGAGCACCAGCGGGGCCGTGGTGTTAAGCGCATACCGGTACGTGCTCACCGTGGTCGTCGTGGTCCTCGTCTGCGGAATGGACACCGTGCGCGTCTGCGTCGTCGGCTGCGTCGTGGTCCTGGTGAACGAGGTGGGCTGCGTGGTCGTCAGACAGGATTCCCGCTGCTGTGTTGAGGTGGACACCTCGGTCACCGGCGTGGTCGTCGTGGTGACGGTCTCCCGCGGCTGGGTCGTCGTGGTGACGCGCTCCTGCGGGGTCGTGACGGTGGTGATGACGGTCGTCGGCGTCGTGGTGGTGGTTACGACGGTCCGCTCGCACCGCTCGACGGGCTTGGCTGCCTTGTCATTGTTGACGCGTTGGCAATTCCGTGTGCCGGGTGCGTCGGCGCTGGTCGGTGTCCCGCGCTCGGTGCGGGTGGTCGTCACCGGCGTGCCGGCGACGACCACCGGGACCGCCGTGGACTCCCCGGCGTCGATCTCTTCGGAGCTGACCGAGGGAGTACCGCGGCGCTCGGACTCCACCACGACAGGATCTCCGACATCACGCGTCTGGGTCTCGGTCGTCGATTCGCCTGACGGTACGGGAGGCGAATCGACGACTGTTGGAGAGCCGGAAGGCACCGCATCGCTGTACGTCGTCTCGGGTGCGCCGGCCACGATGACCGATGGAGTCGTCGTGGTGACGACGCACCGGTCACCGCTCTGTGTAGCCGCTTCTGTATAGACACCGCCGGCCTGGGTGCACGTGTGCGCCCGGGTGTGCGTGGCGTGTGCTGCCGGCGCGAGGGATCCGACCGTACCGCCGACGAGCAGCCCGACGGCGGCGAGACTTGTGATGTACCTGCGTGATTTCATGGGGATTTCCTGCCTCGCAACGCTGCGGGTAGTCGAATCTGCGTGTGGGAGTGGCCATGCGGGGATGGGTCTGGGGGAGGCAACTTGGGGACTCATTAGGGATTGCTTCCGGGAGGCATGTCTGGGGTGGCCCAGTATTGTTGCCTGAGTTAAGTGTGGGTGCGTGCTTCAGGGCTGGGCAACACTCGTCTTTCGCAAAGCCGGCCACGTAGTGGCTGCTCCGGCAGACCCCGAACTGCCCCGCCGTAGGAATCCTGACGACCCCGCAGGAGTCCGGACCCGACCCAGGAGACCCCTAGAATGGACAGGTCCGACCGTCGGTGGATCGACCACCCTGACCGCGGCCGGGCATCCACCCGCAGTAGATCCGAAGGTTGATTGTGCGTTTAGTGATAGCCCGCTGCTCCGTCGACTACGTCGGACGGCTCCGCGCCCACCTGCCCCTCGCGACGCGGCTCCTTGTGGTGAAGGCCGACGGGTCGGTCCTCGTGCATTCCGACGGCGGCTCCTACAAGCCGCTGAACTGGATGAGCCCGCCCGCCACGCTGCGCGTCAGCGCTCCCGACGAGGCCGACGCCGCCGAGGGCATCACCGAGGTGTGGACCGTCCAGCACGCCAAGAGCGATGACCGGCTCGTGATCAATATCCGCGAGCAGCTCCACGAGTCCTCACACGACCTCGGCGTCGACCCGGGACTGGTGAAGGACGGGGTCGAGGCGGACCTGCAGCGCCTGCTCGCCGAGCAGATCACGCTGCTCGGCGAAGGCTTTACACTGATCCGGCGCGAGTACATGACCGCCATCGGGCCGGTGGACATCCTGGCGCGCGATGGTTCGGGGGCCACCGTGGCCATCGAGCTGAAGCGGCGCGGCGACATCGACGGCGTGGAACAGCTCACCCGCTACCTCGAACTGCTCAACCGCGACCCCCTGATGTCGCCGGTGCGCGGGATCTTCGCGGCACAGCAGATCAAACCCCAGGCCCGCACCCTGGCCGCGGACCGGGGCATCGACTGCCTCACGCTCGACTACGATGCCATGCGCGGCGTGGACGATAAGGAATCCCGCCTTTTCTGAACCCCGGCACGGGCCGGTTCCGGCGCATAGAATCGGACCATGGCCAACCTGCAGGGCACGTCCAACCACCTTTCCGGGCGGATGGTGACCGATTCGGGCATCATCGAGGACGCGGTGCTCAGCTGGGAGGGTTCGCGCATCACCTACGCCGGGCCGGCCCGGCCGGCGGACGGGCCGGGCACCCCGCCGCTGCCCGAGGGAGCGCTGATCCTCCCCGGGCTGGTCGACCTCCACTGCCACGGCGGGGGAGGCGCCGACTTCACCTCCGGCAGCGCCGAGGACATCCGCACGGCCGTCACCTTCCAGCACCACAGCGGGACGACGACGCTGCTCGCCAGCACGGGCGCCGCACCGGGCGAGGACCTCCTGCGGGCGTTTCCACTCCTGTCCGCCGCCGCCGACGAGGGCCTGATCGCGGGGATTCACGCTGAGGGCCCGTTCCTGTCCCCCGCGCGCGCCGGCATGCACGACCCGGCGCATCTTTCCGAACCGGATGAGGGCCTGCTGACGGAGCTGGCGGCCGCGGCGGGGGGTCACCTGATCTCCATGACGTACGCCCCGGAACTCGAGGGCACCGACACGCTCGTCTACGACCTGGTCACGCACGGGATCATTCCCGCCATCGGGCATACCGACTGCACCGCCGAACAGGCCTCCGCCGCCCTGGACCTGATCAATGAGGAGCTCGCCTCGACGGGGTTTGACGGGTACAGCGGCAGGCCGATGGCAACGCACCTGTTCAATGCGATGCCCGCCATCCACCACCGCTCCCCCGGACCGGTGCCGCTGCTGCTCGAGCGGGCGCGCGCCGGGGAGATCGCCGTCGAACTGATCGCCGATAATGTGCACCTCCACGCCGACACCGCGCGGATGGCCTTCACGCTCGCCGGACCGGCCAATATCTGCCTGGTCAGTGATTCGACGGCGGCCGCTGGGCGCGGCGAGGGGGTGTTTTGGCTGGGCCGCAGCGAGATTACGGTGCGCGACGGCGTGGCCCGCAGGGGCCCGTCGGAGGCACCGGCCGGGGGCACCCGGACGCTGCTGGAGGTGGTGCGCTGCGCAGTGGAGGCCGGAGTTGCGCTCCACGACGCCGTGGTGTCGGCGTCGGCGGTGCCTGCCGGCGTGCTCGGGCTGGCCGATGAGCTGGGCAGCCTTCGACCAGGGCTGCGCGCCGACGCGGTGATCGTGTCCCCCGGGCTCGGCCTGCTGGGGGTCCTGAGGGCCGGGGTCTGGCTGAAACTGCCCTGACGGCCGGGTACACCTAGCGCCAGGTGCCGATGCCGATCACCGGGCCGGCCTCAAGCCAGGAGGACAGGCCCGCGTAGACCGGATACTTCATGGCCAGCTGCAGCTCGGAGCCCTCGTAGGCCAGGGTGACCACAATGCAGCCTGGCAGTACGCGGCCGACCTCGGCCTCGGTGGGCTGGCGCCACCCCTTGAGCTCAAGCGAGCTGCGCAGGTAGCGGTGGGGCGGCACGGGGCTGAGCGACATCAGCCGCAGCCATTCGAGATGGGTGTCCGTATAACGACAAACCCCCATCCGCCACCCCTTGTCGGGGAGGCGGATGGAGGCGTCGAAGGTACCGAGCGTCCGGCCCAGCTGGTAGCGGCGCAGCAGGAAGGCGCCGACCAGCAGAACCAGCACGCCGAAGACGGCCGCAATGAGAATCAACAGCAGACTCAGACCGTCCATGGCGGTGGGGTCAGCGGTTTCCCGCTGAAACCGAATCGCCGATCGTGGCGTTGTCGGCAACGATCACCACACGGTTGCTGTCGACGGAAAAGAATCCGCTGTCGACGGCCACCACGATGCGCTCACCGCTCACCGGCTGGATGGCGAGTTCGCCTTCCCCGAGCAGGGCAAGCACCGGCGAGTGTCCGGGAAGGATCCCGATCTCGCCCTCGCTGGTGCGCGCCTTGACCATGGTCGCCGGGCCTGACCACACAAAGTGGTCGGCCGCGACGATTTCGACTTCGAGCTCTGCAGAGGCCATGAGCTTTACTTTCCGGTCCGCTCTTGGATCTTCGCCCACTGGCGCTCGACGTCGTCGAGCCCGCCGATGTTGAAGAACGCCTGCTCGGCGATGTGGTCGAGGTCACCGTTGCAGATGGCGCTGAAGCCTTCGATGGTGTCCTTGATGCTCACGGTCGAGCCTTCAACGCCGGTGAACTGCTTGGCGGTGTAGGTGTTCTGCGAGAGGAACTGCTGGATGCGGCGCGCACGGGAGACGACGATCTTGTCCTCTTCGGACAGCTCGTCGACACCCAGGATCGCGATGATGTCCTGGAGTTCCTTGTTCTTCTGCAGGATCTGCTTGACCCGGACCGCGGTGTTGTAGTGGTCGTGGCCGATGTACTGCGGATCCAGGATGCGCGAGGTCGACGCGAGCGGGTCGATGGCCGGGTACAGGCCGCGCGAGGCGATCTCGCGGGAGAGCTCGGTCGTCGCGTCGAGGTGCGCGAAGGTGGTTGCCGGCGCCGGGTCGGTGTAATCGTCGGCGGGGACGTAGATCGCCTGCATCGACGTGATCGAGTGGCCCTTCGTCGAGGTGATGCGCTCCTGCAGGAGGCCCATCTCGTCGGCGAGGTTCGGCTGGTAGCCCACGGCGGAAGGCATGCGGCCCAGCAGGGTCGAGACCTCGGAACCGGCCTGGGTGAAGCGGAAGATGTTGTCGATGAACAACAGCACGTCCTGCTTCTGGACGTCGCGGAAGTACTCGGCCATGGTCAGGGCCGACAGCGCGACGCGCAGGCGCGTTCCCGGCGGCTCGTCCATCTGGCCGAATACGAGCGCGGTGTCCTTGAGGACGCCCGCCTCTTCCATTTCCACCCAGAGGTCGTTGCCCTCGCGGGTACGCTCACCCACACCGGCGAACACGGAGGTGCCGCCGAAGTTCCGGGCGACGCGGGTGATCATTTCCTGGATGAGGACGGTCTTGCCGACGCCGGCGCCGCCGAACAGGCCGATCTTTCCACCCTTGATGTAGGGGGTCAGCAGGTCGATGCTCTTGATGCCCGTCTCGAGCATCTCGGTCGAGCCCTCGAGGGAGGCGAATGAAGGAGCCTTGCGGTGGATGGGCCAGCGCTCGGTGATCTCCAGTGCGGATTCCTCGACGTCGAGGGGCTTGCCCAGCACGTTGAAGATGTGGCCCTTGACGCCGTCGCCGACGGGCACGGAAATCGCCGAACCGGTGTCCTGCACCACGGTGCCGCGGACGAGGCCGTCGGTCGCCTGGAGCGAGATCGCCCGGACCAGGTTGTCGCCGAGGTGCTGCGAGGTCTCGAAGGTGATCATGTGCGTCTCACCGTTGAGGGTGATCTCGCAGGTCAGCGCGTTGTAGATTGCGGGGATCGCGTCAGCCGGAAACTCGACGTCGACAACCGGGCCAATGACACGTGCAATACGGCCGGTAGCTCCGGGGGCAACTGAGTCCGTACCGTGTTCAACAGTCTGGGCAGTCATCTCTCTCACTTCATTTACGTAGATGGCGTGGAACTAAGTTTATCTTGTGGATCAGGAGGCGCTGAGCGCGTCGGCGCCGGCAACAATCTCCGAAAGCTCCTGCGTGATCTCCGCCTGGCGGGCGGTGTTCCTCAGGCGCGTGTACTTCTTGATCAGTTCGGTGGCGTTGTCCCCCGCCGACTTCATCGCACGCTGACGGGCGGCGAGTTCGCTGGCGGCCGCCTGCAGCAGAGCCGCGAAGATCCGGGACTCGATGTAGCGCGGCAGGAGTGCGTCGAGGACGCGCTCCGGCTCCGGCTCGTACTCGTACAGCGGCAGCAGATCGGAGGCGTTCGAGGTTTCCTCTTCAACGACCTCGAGCGGAAGCAGCCGGATGACTGTTGGCTCCTGCGTCACCATTGAACGGAAGCGCATGTACACGACGTGGATCTCGTCGACGCCGCCGTCTTCGTAGCCGGTGATGAACTCCTTGACGAGCGCGCTGCCGATCTCACGGGCGGTGGCGAACTCCGGCGCATCGGTGCCGCCGGTCCAGGCCTTCTCGTAGGAACGGTTGCGGAAGTCGAAGTACGCCTGCGCCTTGCGTCCAACGAGGAACGCCTTCACTTCCTTGCCCTCGCTGCGGAGCATTTCCAGCAGCGATTCGGCCTGCTTGAGCACGCTGGCGGAGTATGAACCGGCGAGGCCGCGGTCCGAGGTCATGACCAGCACCGCGGCGCGGCGCACCTCGGTGTGCTCGGTGGTCAGCGGGTGGTCGATCTCCGACTGCGACGCCACTGCGGAAACGGCACGGGTGATCGCATTGGCGTAGGGCAGCGACGCCGCGACGCGGGTGCGCGCCTTGCCGATGCGAGAAGTCGCGATCAGTTCCATCGCCTTGAAGATCTTCCGCATCGAGGTCGTTGAGGAGATCTTCTGGCGGTAGACCCGAATCTGGGCTCCCATACTTGTCCTTTCCTTCGCTCCCCGTCCGGGGAGCGACTAAGGCTCCAGGCGCCGGCCGCCGTCCCGCTTTCCTGCGGGACGGCGGCCGGTGGCCCTTAGCGCTTCTGCTTGACGATCTTTTCCTGGTCCACTGCGTCCTCGGAAAGGGCGTCGTGCTTCTCGTTGGCCGTGAGGCTTTCGGGACCCTGGCCGAAGAAGCCCTGCTTGAAGGCCTCGACCTGGCTCTCAAGCTCCTGGACCGTCGAGTCCTCGAGCTTGTTCGTCTGGGCGAGAGTCGTCAGGACCGACGAGCGGTTCCGCAGGTGGTCGAGGAATTCGCTTTCGAACTTCCGGACGTCGCTGACGGGAACCTCGTCGAGGTGGCCGTTGGTGCCGGCCCAGATCGAGACGACCTGCTCCTCGACGGGCATCGGGGAGTACTGGCCCTGCTTCAGCAGCTCGGTCAGGCGCGAGCCGCGGGTCAGCTGCTGGCGCGAGGCCGCATCGAGGTCCGAGGCGAACATCGCGAAGGCCTGCATGTCGCGGTACTGCGCCAGGTCGAGCTTCAACGTGCCCGAGACCTTCTTCATGGACTTGACCTGGGCCGCACCACCGACGCGGGACACCGACACACCGACGTCGACCGCGGGACGCTGGTTGGCGTTGAAGAGGTCGGACTGGAGGAAGATCTGTCCGTCGGTGATGGAGATGACGTTGGTCGGGATGTACGCCGAGACGTCGTTGGCCTTCGTCTCGATGAGCGGCAGACCCGTCATCGAGCCGGCACCGAGCTCGTCGGAGAGCTTGGCGCAACGCTCCAGCAGGCGGGAGTGCAGGTAGAACACGTCGCCCGGGTAGGCTTCACGTCCCGGCGGGCGGCGCAGCAGCAGCGACACGGCACGGTAGGCCTCGGCCTGCTTGGACAGGTCGTCAAACACGATCAGGACGTGCTTGCCGCCGTACATCCAGTGCTGGCCGATGGCCGAGCCTGCGTAGGGGGCAAGGTACTTGAAGCCTGCGGGATCCGAGGCCGGGGAGGCCACGATCGTCGTGTACTCCAGGGCACCCTTGTCTTCGAGGGTCTGGCGCACGGCGGCGATGGTCGAGGCCTTCTGGCCGATGGCGACGTAGATGCAGCGGACCTGCTTGTTCACGTCTCCGGAGGCCCAGTTGTCGCGCTGGTTGATGATCGTGTCGATCGCGATCGCGGACTTGCCGGTCTGGCGGTCGCCGATGATCAGCTGGCGCTGGCCGCGGCCGATCGGGATCATCGCGTCGATGGCCTTCAGGCCGGTCTGCATCGGCTCGTGGACCGACTTGCGCATGGTGACGCCGGGGGCCTGGAGCTCGAGGGCGCGGCGGCCCTCGGCAGCGATTTCGCCCAGCTCGTCGAGCGGCTGGCCGAGGGGGTCGACGACGCGGCCGAGGAAGGCGTCACCGACGGGAACCGAAAGGATCTCCCCGGTGCGGTGGACTTCCTGGCCCTCTTCGATGCCGCCGTAGTCGCCGAGGACGACCACGCCGATCTCGCGGGTATCAAGGTTCTGGGCCAGGCCCAGCGTGCCGTCCTCGAAACGCAGCAGCTCGTTCGCCATGACCGAAGGCAGACCCTCAACCTTGGCAATGCCGTCGCTTGCGGTGGTGACGCGGCCAACTTCGACGCGCTCCGCATTTCCGGGTTCGTAGGACGCCGCAAATTCGTTCAACGCATTACGGACATCTTCGGCGTTGATGGTCAATTCGGCCATCTGCAGTCCCTGCTCTCCTGTGTTGCGATCACCGCCGACGGCGGTGACCTGTGTGTAATTCAATGTTGGATGTTGCTTGGCGCGAAAAGGCGCCTATCCCGCCAGCCTGCGGCGGAGCTCGGACAGCCTCGTGACCACCGTGGAATCGACCATTTCGTCGCCCACGCTGACCCGCACACCGCCGATCAGGGAAGGATCAACGTTGATGTTGACCTGCAGTTCGCGCCCGTAAAGGCGGTTGAGGCCCGCAGCAAGCCTGGACTGCTGCTCCGCCGTCAGCGGACGGGTGACGCTGACAGTGGCAATCCAGCGCTGCTGCCGGGCGGCAACCAGTTCAACGAAGCGCTTGATGAGCGCCGCCGGCTTGAGTCCGCGCGGTGCGGTCACCGCCTGGCGGATGAGGAGTTTGGCCGCATCACCGGCCTCGGGGACGAGACGCAGCGCAAGGGCCGCCTTCGCCTCCGGGCCCGCCTGGCGGTCGGACAGCGCACGCTGAAGATCGTGGTTCGAATCGACGACGGCGATGAAGGAGAACAGGTCGCTTTCCAGCTTTTCCAGCCCCTGAGGGCCGCTCCCCTGGGATTCCGCCACCGAGATGGCCACCGTCGCAGCGAGGGTCTCCAGGGCATCGCCGATATCGCGGGCGTTGGCCCACCGTTCGGCGACGAGCTCCTTGACCACTGCAACGGCGTCAGCCGAGACCCTGCCCGCCACGAGCTGGTCCACCAGCATGGCTTTGTCCCCGCCCGTGCGGGAAGGGTCGGTCAGCGCACGGCGCAGGCCCGCATTGCTGTCGAGGATGGAGAGGACTCCGAAAAGCTCCTCGGCCAATGACAGCGGGGCGCCGGGGAGCCGTGTTTCGAGCTCCCGGCGGACCGTGGCGAGGGACTGGCTTGATACACCGGCCATTATTTCGCTGCACCTGCGCTCTGGTTGTCCAGATCGGCGAGGAAGCGGTCAACGACGCGCGCGGAGCGTGCGTCATCGGCCAGGGACTCCCCGACGATGCGGCTTGCCAGTTCGGTGGCCAGCGTGCCGACCTCGGCCCGCAGGGACACCACGGCGGCCTGGCGTTCGGCCTCGATCTGGACGTGGGCCTGCTCGGTGATGCGTGCCGACTCGGCGGCCGCCTTCTCCTTGAGCGAGGCGAGGATCTGTGCACCTTCGGCGCGGGCTTCCTCGCGGATGCGGTTGGCCTCCGCGCGGGCGTCGACAAGCTGCTGCTTGTACTCCTCGCGTGCCGCATTGGCTTCGGCCTGGGCGGCTTCCGCCTTGGCGATACCGCCCTCGATGGCCTCCGTGCGTTCTGCGAACGTCTTCTCGAACGCCGGCATGACGAACTTGATGACGATGAACATCAGGACCGCGAAGCCCGCTAGCGTGACAAGGATTTCCCACCCGTTCGGGACGAGCGGGTTTGCGCCCTCTTCCGCTGCCATAATGGCTGCATTAAACATGTTTCACCCGTCTTTCTTCAACTGGTCTTCGGATTTCCAGCCTGGAGTTCTTAGGCGCCGATGACGAAGGCGAAGACCAGACCGAGGATCGCGAGGGCTTCGGTCAGAGCCAGGCCCAGGAAGGCGATCGGCTGAAGAACGCGCTGTGCCTCGGGCTGACGTGCTACGCCGTTGATGTAGGCGGCGAATACGAGACCCACGCCGATACCACCGCCGATTGCGGAGAGACCGTATCCAACGAGGTTGAGGCTACCCTGTACTTCCATTGTGTTCCTTTCAAGATGCCGCCTTGGTGCGGCAGGTTGTTTGGGATCATCCCCGACGGGGAAGAATTTGTGATCAGTGGGCGTCGGCGTGAAGCGCGCCCTCGATGTAGATCGCGGCCAGCAGGGTGAAAACGTACGCCTGGAGGACCATGATCAAAGCTTCGAGCATATACATCGCCACCGCGCCGCCCAGGACGAGCACACCGGTTCCCTGCAGCAGGATGCTGCCCGAGAGCGCCATGTACTCGATCGCGGAGCCCGCAAGGGTGATGATCAGGTGGCCGGCGAGCATCGTCGCGAAGAGCCGGAGCGAGTGCGTGACGGGCCGGACGAGGAAGTTGGAGATGATCTCGATCGGGATCAGCAGCGGCATGATGTACCACGGCACGCCCGAGGGCACGACGGCCAGCTTGAAGTAGCGCAGGCCGTGCTTCTTGACGCCGATGGCGATCCACAGGATGTAGAAGATCGCGGCGATGGCATAGGCGCTGCCCGGGTGGGAGAAGGTCGGGATCTGCAGCAACGGAATCGCACCGAAGATGTTGTTGACCAGGACGAAGAAGAATGCGGCGAACAGCCACGGAACGTACTTCAGGTAGTCCCGGCCGCCGATGATGTCCTTGCCGATGGAGTTGCGGACGAACCCGTAGGCGGACTCCCCGAGGAACTGCAGCTTGCCCGGAACCATCTGGCGGCGGCGCGAAGCGGCCATGAAGAAGGAGGCGATCAGGATGACGGAGAAGATGACAAGGAGCATCTGCTTGCCGAAGCCACCTTCAAACCAGACGCCGTATTCACCGCCCCAGGGGAGGATGTCCGGATAGTGGGTGTCTTCAATCGTGGGGGCAACGAAACCCTCATCGGTTGTTTCGGCCGGGAGCGCAAGCGCGATCAACGCGTTTCCTCTCTGCAGTGTCCATCGTTGGGCATGATTCCACCGGTGACAGCGACACTGCTCCGGCTGATTAAGTTTTTAGGCATCACTTCGGGCTGTTCTCTGGAGGCTCGGGGCGGCCCTGCGGCGCGCTGCCGGAATCAGAGAGTTGCGATCGGGTGAGGTTGTGCATGTGGGAGAGGTAGAAACCGCCCCCGGCACCCAAGAGAGCCCCTGCGAGCACTATCCAACGTGTTCCCAGAAGATTATCCAGCCCCCACCCTATCAAACTCCAGACCAGGATCCCGCCAGCGATGTAGCTGAACACGGCGATTCCAGCGTTGTAACCGCCCTCGCCGTACCGACCCCGATCGTCCTGCCCTCGGCCCGCTGCGGGCCCTGGTTCACCGCTCACTGCCGGCCTCCGAATCGTCGTTGTAGAGCTGGTGGCGCGCCTTCGAGAAGACGAAGACCTCGACAACCTGCCAGAGTACGACGGTGCCGACGGCGGCGCTGAAGAACCAGGTGCTCTCGAGCCACGGCGGGGTGCCCAGCAGGAACAGGACCGCCGCGAACCCCACGACCTTGATCGCGTAGGTCACGGCGAAGAGCCCGAGGGCCCCTGAGGGGTTGGTCCTGCCCGCGAAGTGGCCGATGAGGAGGCTGATACCGAAGAACAGGGCGACGACGGCGTAGCCGAAGGCGGCGCTGAGCGCTCCCCCGCCTCCGGCCATCAGGCCGGCCGCGGCGGACAGCAGGAGTGCGGCGGCGCCGGTGGCGAGCAGGCACTTCTTCAGGATGTCCAGCCACGGCGAGGCCGTGGGGCCGGAAACACCGGGCGGTGCCGGGCTCCCGTTGACACCCGGGGCGTCCGATGTACTCAATGCATTCCGTCCGTGGAGGGGAGTGGTGGGTCTGCGGGCTCCGTTGGACCGCGGCCGGGGCAGCGGCCGGCGCTCCCGCAGGCCATTCTATTCTACAGCAGATAGAATTCGGCCGGTGCGGGCGCGGCCCGGCCGGGAACCTAGGCGGTACGGCGCACCCGGCGGCGGGCCGCACGGGCGGCGAAGATCCTCGGCGAGTTCACGTAGAGGGCGACGACGACTGCGGCGAACAGGGAGCCAGCGACGGCCACCGGCGCCTGGGCGTTGGCGACGGCGAACCCAGCGGCACCGGTCAGCGCCGAACTGAGCGTGACCAGCAGTGCCACCTGGACGTGGCCCAGGCCCGTGTCGGTCAGGCGCTGGTACACGTGGGAGCGGTGGGAAGCGTAGAGGCGCTCCCCGCGGCGGGCACGGCGCAGGAATGTGGTGAAAGTATCGGCGAGGTAGATGAGCACCGGGGAGAGCAGGTACTCGAGGTACACCCCGGCGAGCAGCCCGGTGACGGCCGTCGCCGCGATCGAGGCACCCAGCAGGTAGCTTCCCACGTCGCCGAGGAAGACGAAGCCGCGGCCGAGGTTCCACGGCAGAAAGGCGAGGAACGCCATCGCGATGACGACGCCGGTCACGGTGAGCCACTGCTGGCCGCTCAGGACTCCCCCGATGGCGTAGAAGACGCCGACGACGGCCCCGTGCATACCGGAGATGCCGTTGATGCCGTCCATGAAGTTGGCCGCGTTGATGTAGGCCGCCACGGCCACGGCACCGACGGGCACCCACCAGTAGCTCTGGCCGATGGCGGCGGCCAGGGCCGCCGTCCCGAGCGCGCCGATGAGCAGCTGAAGGCCGGCGCGGGTGAGGATTGAGACCCCGCGCAGGTCCTCGATCCAGCCCAGCACGGCGGCCGCGCCCAGCATGGCCAGGATGATCAGGAGCAGCGACCGGTCGACCGCGACGAGCCCGGTGAGCAGGGCGAGCACCAGGCCGACGGTGATTCCGCCGGCGACGGCGATGCCCATTCCGCGGATAACCACCGTGGTGTGCGAGGAGCGGTCGTTGGGGACATCGAGGACCCCCAGCCGCCCGAGGAAGGGCTTCACAACGAAGGGAAGCACGGCGCTGACGGCGAAGGCCGCGCCGGCGACGAGAACGAGCAGGACGCTCACGAGAGGGCCCTGCCCTGGGGGGTCTTCGGGAAGCCTGCCTGCGCCACCGCGGTGAAGGAGCCGCGGTTCTTCCATTCCTGCAGGTCGAGCCGTGCCGGGTCCAGCGGGGCGACCGGAGTGTGGGAGATCTTCGGGTGCAGCGGGCGCGAGTCGTTCTCGTCGACGCCAACGAGGTCCTCGTGCAGCTTCTCCCCCGGCCGCAGGCCGGTAAAGACGATCGGGACCTCCTTGCCGGACATGGCGATCATGCGCTGTGCGACGTCGAGGATCTTCACCGGCTCCCCCATGTCGAGGATCAGCACCTCCCCGCCGCGGCCGATGGCTCCGGCCTGCACCACGAGCTGGCAGGCCTCGGGGATCGTCATGAAGAACCGCGTGACCTCCGGGTCGGTCACCGTGACGGGCCCGCCGCTGCGGATCTGCTCGGTGAACAGGGGAAGCATTGAGCCCCGGCTGCCGATCACATTGCCGAAGCGCACCGAGACGTATTTCTGTCCGGTGCTCGCCGCGTGCCACGCGGTGACCTTCTCGGCCACCCGCTTCGAGTGGCCAAGAACCGAGGTGGGGTCGGCGGCCTTGTCGGTGGAGATGTTGACGAAGTTCGTGACGCCCGCGGCGGCCGCCGCGCGCAGGACGTTCACCGTGCCCTGCACGTTCGTCTTCCACGCCTCCTCGGGATACTGCTCCAGCAGCGAGACGTGCTTGAGCGCCGCGGCATGGAAGACGACCTCGGGGCGGCGGTCCTCGAAAATATTGAGCAGCGTGTCGGCGTCCCGGATGTCCGCGAGCACTGTGTCCCGTCCGGTGAGCAGTCCCCGTCCGGTCAGGGAGATCTGGGTGGTCTGCAGCCCGGTCTCGTCGCGGTCGAGCATGATCAGTTCGGCGGGGTGGAAGCCGGCCAGCTGGCGGCACAGTTCGGAGCCGATCGAGCCGCCGGCACCGGTGACGAGCACCCGCCGGCCCGTGATGTAGCCCGAGACCTCGTCGGCGTGGATGTCCACCGGGCGGCGCCCGATGAGGTCCTCGACGGCCACCTCGCGGAAGTCCGAAAGCCCGGAGCCGGCGTCGAGCATCTCGCGCAGCGGCGGCAGCACGAGCACCTTGATGTTCAGCCCGGCGACCAGGTCGGACACCCTGCGCACCGTGGCGGCCTCGACGTCGGAGAATGCGATCACCAGCACCGAGGGCCGGGTGCGGGCCACCACTTCGGGGAGGTCCTCGAGCCGGCCGAGCACGGGCACTGTGGCAAGCCGCAGGTGCTTCTTGGCCGGGTCGTCATCGATCAGTCCGACGGGGAAGTACGGCGACTCGGGGTCCTGCATCATGCGCGAGACCAGCGAGTTGCCGAGGAATCCGGCACCGTAGATCAGGGTGCGCTGGGCGTTTTCGCCGGGCCGGGCCTTGCTTTCGACGTACATGCGCTTGAGGTAGCGCGTGGAGGCAAGGAAGATACAGGCGAACGGGAACGCGATGATGCCGATGCTGCGGGGAATTTCGATGACCGTGAAGAAGGCGACGCTGATGAGCACCAGCAGCACCGACACGATCACCGTGACGATCACGAGCAGTTTTGCCTCGTGGAAGCTGCCGAAGCTGTACCGCCCGCGGTACAGGGCGAAGCTGAGGCCGACAAAGAGCTGCGCCACGACCGCGGCGGCGCAGAAGACCACCACACCCTCGGCATTGATGTCGTTGACGATCAGTTCGTACCGCAGGACCAGCGCGAGCAGGATCGCAACAACCCAGGCGGCGGCGTCGAGCAGGTACTGGGACCAGAGCCAGAGCGCGGGCTTGTCCGTCCTCGGCCGTCCGGGCTCGGTGCCCGTGCCCCTGGCTTCACTGGTGCCGTCGGTTCGTCTCATGGTTCCTAACAACGTCGTGCAGAAGGTTCAGCGCCGACGCGCTCCCGCATCGGCAGGCCCGGCCGGCGGCCTGTGGCGGTGTAATAGACTCGTTCTACCCGAGAATACTAGCCGCACAACCTCCGCACGCCCCTCGCCGGGCGCGTGCCGCGGGTCCGGAAGGAACAGCTTGAACGACATCGAGGCCGCCGCTGCACCCGGTGCGCTGCAGGGGCAGAACCTGATGCTCGTGATCACCACCTACAACCGTTCGGACTACCTCCGGGGCCTGCTGGACTCGGTTCGCGCGCTTCGTCCCGCGCCCACCGCGGTGGTCGTCGTCGACAACGCCAGCACCGACGACACGCCCGCGGTGATCGCCGAGGTTGCGGCGCAGACCCCCTTCCCCGTGCTTCACCACCGGCTTGCCACCAACACCGGCGGTGCCGGCGGCTTCGCGGCCGGCATGGAGCGGGCGCTGGCCGAGGGAGCCGACTGGCTGTGGATCATGGACGACGACGTCACCGCGGTGCCCGGCGCCCTGGCGGCCCTCGCCCCCTTCACCGGGCGGTACAAGTGCCTCCACGGCCGCCGCTGGGACGCCGCCGGGCGGCCGTTCTTCTGGCAGCACCGGTTCGTCGACTTCCTCGGGATCCACCTGCCGGTGCCCGGCGACGTCTTCCGGCACTCCCCCGTCTTCCGCACGAACGTGGGCTGCTTTGAAGGGATGCTTGTGCATGCCAGCGTTGTCCGGGAGGTGGGGCTCCCCGATCCCCGGTTCTTCCTCGGCGGCGACGACTCAACCTACGGGTGGCTCATCTCCCAGACCCATGAGGTGGCCTACGTTGACGCGTACGTGCTCGCGAAGACGCGCCCGCAGCGCCAGATCAGCCTGGGGGTCCGGCACCTCAATGACTCGAGCGACCTCAGCAGGTTCTACTCGATGCGCAACCGCGGCCTGGTCGCCCAGTACCTGCGCACCCGGGGGCGGTACGCACCTGCGGGTTTCGCCCTCGGCACCCTGCTCACGGCGGGCAAGGAAGTGCTGCGCCTGGTGGCCGTCGAACGCTCGGTCAGCGGACTTCCCGCCCTGGCGCGCGGCTGGCGGGAAGGGCGGCGGATCCGCCGGGACCCGGCCTGGCAGCCGATGCCCCCGCTGACCGGGGCCGCCCGCTGAGCTGATCAGCCCCGGTCCGGCTGGTGCTTCACCGGGCCGCGGCCCGGCTCTCCGGCCGGCGCGGCGTCCGCGTCTGCTCCCGCGGCCGGTACGTCCGCTCCGGCGGCGTGCGGGCCTGCTCCCCTGGCGTGCGCGTCTGCTCCCGCGGCGGGTACATCTGCTCCTGCGGCGTGCGCTCCCAAAGCGGGGCTAGCTCCGCCGGCCGGATCCGGTGCCTGCCCATCTGCCCCCACGATCGAGGGCACCACCCCGCGCAGCCGCTCAAGGGACAGCGTGCCCTGGCGGACGACCCGCAGCACTCCTGAGGTGGCGTCGACTATGGTGGAGCCCACAGCGTCCGGCGCGCGCGGGCCGTCCTCGAGGTAGACGGCCACCGCACCGTCGAGCTGCTCAAGTGCCTCGGCCGCGGTCCGCGCGGCGGGCTGTCCGGTGCGGTTGGCCGAGGAGACGGCGAGCGGGCCGGTGAGCGTCAACAGGTCAAGGGCCACCCGGTCGTCGGGCATCCGCAGGGCCACGGTGCCGAAGGTTTCCCCGAGGTCCCAGGTGAGCGAGGGCTGGGTGTGGAAGATGAGCGTCAGCCCGCCGGGCCAGAACGCCTCGGCGAGGGCGCGGGCATCGGGGTGGATTCTGGTGGCGAGTCCCTCCATCGTCTGCGGCCGGGGAATCAGCACCGGGGGCGGCATGTTGCGTCCGCGCCCCTTCGCGGCGAGCAGTGCGGCAACGGCACGGGGCGAAAAGGCGTCGGCGGCAATTCCGTACACCGTGTCCGTCGGCAGGACCACGCATTGCTGGGAGGCAAGGGCCCGCTGGGCGGCGGCGAGCCCCTCGCCGCGCTGGCCGGGATCGGTGCAGTCGTAGGTAGTTGTCACGGGACCATTCTTTCATTGCGCGGGTCGTTACCGGCGCGGGCTCGAACCGCGGCGGGCCGGCGGGCGCACCGGCCCGCCGACCGGTGGTTCACGGACTCAGCGGGCTGTGCTTTTCATCAGCTCCTCCGGCGCCCCGAAGCCCCTGCCGCGGAAGCCGGCCGAATAGGCCCGCGCCCAGCGCACCAGGCCGACGCCGTCCCGGACCGAGAGGAAGTAGTAAGGGAAGCCGATAATGTCGGCGGCGAACCAGCGCAGGTTGCGGTAGCGGCGGGTGAGGTAGCCGCGGTTGCGGAAGTAGCAGTACCGCTTGAAGTCGCCCTCGGGGATGACCGGGGTGATGAAACCGCGGAAGATCGGCTTCATCTCGGCCCAGGAGGCGGGGTGTCGCACCGCGGTGGTCGCCACCGTCCCGTACTTCAGGCCGGCCTTCTTGACCTTCGCGAGGAAGTCCACCTCGTCGCCGCGGATGAAGAACTTCAGGTCCGGCAGGCCCACGGTGTGGAAGACCTCACGGCGGATCAGCGCCCCGTTGAAGAAGTGAAGCATGTCCGGCAGGTACCCGAGAGGTTCGAGCCGGGTGCGGTCGTTGGTCAGCAGGCCGTTGATGCGGAAGTTGAACGAGAGCCGGTTCGGATCCTCGGTGGCGACGACGAGAGGGCTGACGATGTCCAGGCCGTGTTCCCCGGCCGCTGCCAGGAGGACCTCCAGGCAGCGGGCGTCCTCGGGGTGCCCGTCGTCGTCCATCAGCCAGATCCAGTCGGCGCCGCTGGCCAGCGCGGCGAGGATGGCGTAGGCGAACCCCCCGGCCCCGCCCAGGTTGGCCTCCGAACGGAGGTAGTTGATGGTGCCGTCCGCCGCCGCAACGACGTCGGCCGCCGGGCGGGTGCCCGAATCGACGAGGGCGACCGAGGTAACGGGGACGCTCTGCTGGGCGAGGCCCTTGAGCAGGAGCCCGAGTTCCTCGTGGCGGTCAAAGGTGACGGCCGCTACGGCTACGTTGGTCATGCATTCGTCCTTGGGTCGGGGAGGCCCGCCGCCGCGGAGGTGGCGGCGGGTCAGGCGGGGTGGATTGTCTGTCCGAGCGGAGCGAGCACGGCGCTGGTGGCCCGCTGCCTGCCGTTGAGGTCGAGGTGGGTGGTGACGTCCGAGAAGGTGCCGGCCCGCCGGAGTATCGCCGCGATGGCTTCGGCCTGCACTTCGGCGTGCTCCATCACGAAGAAGCCGCCGGGCTTCAGCAGCCGCGCCGCCGAGGCCGCCGCCGCCGTGGGGAGCACCATGCCGTCCTCTCCCCCGCCGTACAGGGCCTCGGGCGGATCGTGGAGGGCCACCTCGGGTTCGTGGGGAATGGCGGCCGCGGGAATGTAGGGCGGGTTCGACACGACGATGTCGAAGCTGCCGTCGTGCTCGGGAAGCGCTGTCGCGAGGTCGCCTCGAACGAGCCTCACGCCGCGCGGGCGGAGGTTGACCTCTGCCCAGGCGGCGGCGAGTTCGCTGAGTTCGACGGCGTAGACGTGCGCACCGGGGACCTCGTCGGCGAGGGCGGCGGCGATGGCGCCGGACCCCGTTCCCAGGTCGACGATCTTCAGGGCCGGCCGCTCCCCGGCCGCGGCACCCGGCGCGTCCCCGTCGGTGCGGATCGTGGATGAGGCGGAGAGGGCGGCGGCATGGTCGACCACCAGCTGCACCACGGACTCTGTTTCGGGCCGAGGGATGAACACCCCGGGCCCCACGGCCAGTTCGACGTGCCGGAAGTAGGCCGTTCCGGTAAGGTGCTGCAGCGGGACCCGCTGGGCCCGTTCGGCGACGAGCTCGGGGAAGCCTGCGGGGACCGTCGCGCCGGTCAGCGCGAGGGCGCGGACCCGTCCGACGCCCACACCCAGGAGGTGCGCCGCCAGCAGTTCGGCGTCGACGCGGGGGCTGGGCACCCCTGCCGCGGCCAGCGTGGCCGCGGCGGCACGCAGCCCGTCGTTCAACGGCGTTTCGGGATCCACCGAGTCAGTCGTCCGTGCCGATGGCGTCGAGGCGGGCCTGCTCGTCCATCTCGATGGCGGACTGCACGACCGGCTCGAGGTCGCCGTTCATGACGGCGTCGAGGTTGTAGGCCTTGTACCCGGTGCGGTGGTCGGCGATCCGGTTCTCGGGGTAGTTGTAGGTGCGGATGCGCTCGGAGCGGTCCATGGTCCGGATCTGCGACTTGCGGATGTCGGAGTTCGCCGCGTCGATCTTCTCCTGCTCGTGCGCGAGGATGCGCGAGCGAAGCACGCGCATGGCCGCCTCGCGGTTCTGCAGCTGGGACTTCTCGTTCTGCATGGCCACCACGATCCCGGTGGGAAGGTGGGTGATGCGCACCGCGGAGTCGGTGGTGTTGACCGACTGGCCGCCCGGACCGGAGGAGCGGTAGACGTCGATCTTCAGGTCGTTCTGGCTGATCTCGACCTCTTCGGGCTCGTCGACCTCGGGCAGGACGAGGACGCCGGCGGCGGAGGTGTGGATACGGCCCTGGGACTCGGTGACCGGAACCCGCTGGACGCGGTGGACGCCGCCTTCGAACTTCAGGCGGGCGTACACGCCCTCGGCGAGGTCGTTGGAGCTGCCCTTGATGGCCATCTGCACATCCTTGTAGCCGCCGAGGTCGGACTCGGTGGCGGAGATGAGCTCGGTCTTCCAGCCGCGGGATTCGGCGTACCGCACGTACATGCGCAGCAGGTCCCCGGCGAACAGGGCCGCCTCGTCGCCGCCTTCCCCGCCCTTGACCTCGATGATGACGTTGCGGCTGTCGTTGGGGTCCCGGGGAATCAGCAGGCGGCGCAGGCGTTCCTGCGCTGCGGCGAGCTGCTCCTCGAGCACGGGCACCTCGGCGGCCAGTTCGGGGTCTTCCCCCGCCATCTCGCGCGCCGCCTCGAGGTCGTCCTCGAGGGTGCTCCAGCGGTTGTGCGCGTCGACGATGCGGCCGAGCTCGGCGTACCGGCGTCCGAGCTTCCGTGCCAGCGACTGGTCGGCATGGACGGCGGGGTCGGACAGCTGAAGCTGCAGTTCCGCGTGCTCGTCGAGCAGGCCCTGGATGGACTCAAACATTGGTGCTACCTCTTTCGGCTCGTGCAAGCCAGTCTAGTGATTACTCGGGGACGCAGAAATCGCAGGGGAACGCCGGCAGGGCCGGTAGCTGCTGCGGCCTCGACGCGGTGCCGGTTTGCTACCAGACGGGTCCGCGTTAACGAAACAGCCGCCCAGGGCGTGCCGACCACGAAAGTGACCTGCACGCCCGTGGGCGGCTGGACGGACGCTAATCCGAGTCTTTGGACCCCAAAGTGGTCTTCTGGACCTGCATCAGGAACTCGACGTTGGACTGCGTCTCCCGGATCTTGTTGGTCAGCAGCTCGAGTGCCTGCTGCTGCTCGAGCCCGGAGAGCACCCGGCGGAGCTTCCACATGATCTTGACCTCGTCCGGCGACAGGAGGTTCTCCTCGCGCCGGGTGCCGGAGGCGTTGACGTCAACGGCCGGGAAGATGCGCTTGTCGGCCAGGTGGCGTGACAGGCGGAGCTCCATGTTGCCGGTGCCCTTGAACTCCTCGAAGATGACCTCGTCCATCTTGGACCCGGTCTCCACCAGCGCGGTGGCGAGGATGGTCAGCGATCCGCCGTTCTCGATGTTGCGTGCCGCACCGAAGAAGCGCTTCGGCGGGTACAGCGCCGCCGAGTCGACGCCGCCGGAGAGGATACGGCCCGAAGCCGGGGCGGCCAGGTTGTAGGCGCGTCCCAGGCGGGTCATCGAGTCGAGGAGGACGACGACGTCCTTGCCCATCTCCACGAGGCGCTTGGCGCGTTCGATCGAGAGTTCGGCAACCGTTGTGTGGTCATCGGCGGGACGGTCGAAGGTCGAGGCGATGACCTCGCCCTTGACGGTCCGCTGCATGTCGGTGACTTCTTCGGGACGTTCGTCGACGAGGACCATCATGAGGTGGACCTCGGGGTTGTTGATGGTGATCGCATTGGCGATGGCCTGCAGGATCAGCGTCTTACCGGCCTTGGGCGGGGACACGATGAGACCGCGCTGGCCCTTGCCGATCGGAGCCACGAGGTCGATCACGCGCGGACCGATCTTCTTGGGCTCGGTCTCCAGGCGCAGCCGCTCGGACGGGTAGAGGGGCACCAGCTTGGCGAACTCCACGCGGTCCCGAAGGTCCTCGGCGGGGATGGCGTTGACCGAGGTCACCCGCACCAGGGCGTTGAACTTCTGGCGCGTGCTGGCCTGGGTCTCGCCGTCGCGGGGTGCACGGATGGCACCGACCACGGCGTCGCCCTTGCGCAGGTTGTACTTCTTGACCTGGGCCAGGGAGACATAGACGTCGTTCGGGCCTGGCAGGTAGCCGGAGGTGCGCACGAAGGCGTAGTTCTCCAGGATGTCGAGCACGCCGGCGACGGGCAGAAGCACGTCGTCCTCGGTGACCTCGACGTCGTCGACGTCCGGGTTGGCGTTGCGCCCGCGGCGGCGGTCGCTGCGCTCGTTGCGGTCGCGGAACCTGCTGGTGCGCTCCTCGTCGCGGGAGTTGCGCCCGGTGCGGTTGCGGCGGTTGCGGCCGCGGCCCTCGTCCTGGCTGTCCCCGCGGTCGCCCCGGTTGTCGTTGCGGGTGTCGGCCCGGTTGTCGTTCCGGGTGTCGGCCCGGTTGTCCCCGTTGCGCTCACCGCGGGTATCGTCCTCGCGCTCGCCCCGGTTGCGGCTGCGGCGCTCGTTGCGGTCTCGGCCTTCGCCCTGCTGCGCGTTGCCGGAATCTCCGGCGGTGCGGGTCTCCTCGGCGTCGGCGCCGTCGGCGGTCGGGGCCTCGGCGCGGTCATCGCCCCGGCGTCCGCGCCGGTTGCGCTGGTTGCGTCCCGAGCCTTCGCGGTCACCGTTGCCGCGGTCTGCGGCCTCGGCGGGGGCTTCGGCGGCGGCGGTCTCGACAGCGGTGTCGGAAGCGGCCTCGGATGCGCCCTGGGCGGTGACTACGCCGTCGCTTCCGGCGCGGCGGTTACGGTTGCGGGTGCGCGGGGCGCGCTCGGCCGGGGCGGCGCTTTCGGCGGCCTCGGGGGCTGCGTCCGGGCGCTCGGCCGGGGCCTGCTGGCGGTCGACGGCCGGTGCCTGCTGGCGGTCGGCCACGGCGGAACCGCGCTGGTGATCCGAAATCGCGGACACCAGGTCGCTCTTGCGCATCCGCGAACCGCCGGTGATTCCCAGCTGTCCGGCAAGCGCCTGGAGCTGGGCCAGCTTCAGGCCAGCGAGTCCGCTGCTCTTTGAAGCCGGTGCGCTGACTGGTTCAGCGCTGGATGTATCCACACCTGGCAACAGGTCAGTGGTATCAGTCACGAAGGATCCTTCCCCCTCGTCGGGCGGCCACTTCACGAGTGTGCCGCGTAGGTTAGCCCCGCTGCCGCTCTAGATGGGCAGGAGGAGTTCGGCTGACCTGTTATGGGCAGGTTCGCCGCATGTGCTGGAAGCCTGGGGAATTCGGTGCGTCAGGTCGAACCTGGCCGCACAACGATGATTTCGGAGGCTACACCGGAGATTGCGCCACTGCTGATAAAACTGCAGTTTCTCGGCGGTCTAAGACAAGGACGGCCGGCTCAACAGAGGCACTCTTCAGAACCGTAAGTACGGTTCCTACCTTTGGTGCACTTCCACTTTAGCACCTTCCCGCGCAACATCGAGCCGAAGAATCCGCCAGCCGCCCGGCGTGTCGGACGCGGCGGCAAGCGCGCGGGCGGCCCCGAGTGCCCGTGCTGCCTCCTCCTCGCCGACGGCGAAGGTCATGACGGTGGGCCCGGCACCGGAAATCACCGACGCGAAGCCCTGCGCCCGCAATGCCTGCATGAGCACCGCGCTCGGGAGCATGACCGAGGCGCGGTACTCCTGGTGCAGCGCATCGCGGGTGCCGGGATGGAGCAGGTCCGGCCTCACGGTGAGAGCGTGAACGAGCAGCGCCGCGCGGCCGGCGTTCGCCGAGGCGCTCCCGTGCGGCACCGACGTCGGCAGCAGCCCGCGGGCTCTCTCGGTGGACAGGGCGGTGTCGGGGATGGCGGCGATCGGGATGATGTCGGGGTGGACCTCCACCCGGGTGCTCTGGAAGGCCCTGCCGGTCTCCCAGGAGATGGCCAGCGATCCGAGCAGCGCCGGGGCGACATTGTCGGGGTGGCCCTCAAGGGTTGAACACCACTGAAGCACCGCCGCCTCGTCGAGCCGATGGGCTTCGGGCAGCAGCGCGTTCGCGGCGAGCACACCGGACACGATGGCGGCGGCGGAGGAGCCCAGCCCGCGCCCGTGGGGGATCACATTGACCGTCTCGATTTCCAGGCCGGGCGCCGACCAGCCGGCGTTGGCGAGGGTTCCGAGCAGGGCGCGGGCCACCAAGTGGGAGCCGTCGGTGGGCAGGGCCCCCGCGCCCTCCCCCGTGGGGAACACCGCCGTGGTGCCGGAGTCGACGGTGCGCACGCGCACCGTGTCGAACAGGCCGAGGGCCAGCCCCAGGCTGTCGAACCCGGGGCCGAGGTTCGCGCTCGTCGCCGGCACGGTGACCCGGACGGCCTGGCCGGAGTCGACGAGGCGTGCGGGGGCCGAGAGCACCGCGTCCTCAGGCACGTGCCCGGTCCGCGGTCTCTTCGAGCCCCAGGGCGGCCGCGACGCTCACGACGTCGAACTCGACCTTGGTGGGCTCGACGTCGGAGCCGTCGGCGGTGCGCAGGGCCCATTGGGGGTCCTTCAGCCCGTGGCCGGTGACGGTGATGACGATGGTCTTGCCCTTTGGGGCGAGGCCCTCGCCGTGCTTCTTCAGCAGCCCGGCCACGCCGGCGGCGGAGGCGGGTTCGACGAAGACGCCCTCGCGGGAGGACAGCCAGCGGTGCGCCTCGAGGATCTCGTCGTCGCTGACGGCCTCGATCAGGCCGCCGGATTCGTCGCGCGCGGCAACGGCGAGGTCCCAGGAGGCCGGGTTGCCGATCCGGATGGCCGTGGCGATGGTGTCGGGCTCGGTGACGGGGTGGCCCTTCACCAGCGGCGAGGCGCCCTCGGCCTGGAAGCCCCACATCACGGGGGTCTTCGTCGCCACCGGGGCGAGTTCTCCGTCGGCGGTGGCGTAGGGCGCCGCGTATTCCTTGTAGCCCTTCCAGTACGCGCTGATGTTGCCCGCGTTCCCGACCGGAAGCAGGTGGTAGTCGGGGGCGTCCCCGAGGCTGTCGACGACCTCGAACGCGGCGGTTTTCTGGCCCTCGAGCCGCGCCGGGTTCACCGAGTTCACGAGGAACACCGGGTAGGCCTCGGCGAGCTTGCGGGCGACGTCGAGGCAGTTGTCGAAGTTGCCGTTGACCTGCAGCAGCTGGGCGCCGTGGGCGATGGCCTGGCTGAGCTTGCCCATCGAGATCTTGCCGTCGGGCACCAGCACGGCGCAGGTGATGCCGGCCTGGGTTGCGTAGGCGGCGGCGGAGGCCGAGGTGTTGCCGGTGGAGGCGCAGACGACGGCCTTGGCGCCGGCAGCGACGGCCGCGGTCATCGCCATGGTCATGCCGCGGTCCTTGAAGGAGCCCGTGGGGTTCATCCCCTCGACCTTCAGGTAGACCTCGGATCCGGTGAGCTCCGAGAGAGCCCGGGCCCGCACGAGCGGGGTGCCTCCCTCACCGAGCGTGACGACCTCGGTGGACTCGGTCACGGGCAGTCGGTCGGCGTATTCGCGGATTACTCCGCGCCACTGGTGTGCCACTTAGATTCCCTCTACTCGAAGAACGGATGTCACTGAATTGATGACGGGCAGCGCCGCGACCTGCTTGACGGTTGCCGCCAGTGAGGCCTCGGTGGCGCGGTGGGTCACGATCCGCAGTTCCGCGGTCCCCTCGGCGCCGGGGCCCGGCTGGTGGATGCTCTGCCTCATGGTTTCGATGGAGACGGCGTTGTCGGCGAAGATCGTCGCGATGCGCGCCAGCACCCCCGGCTGGTCGGCGACATCGAGCCCGATGCAGTAGCTGGTGCTCACGGTGTCGATGCTCCGCGCCGGGACGTGCCCGGTGGTGGTCTCGGTGCGGCCCGGGCCGCCGAGCATCATGCGGCGGGCGGCGCTCACGACGTCGCCGAGCACCGCCGAGGCGGTGGGGGTGCCGCCGGCGCCCTGGCCGTAGAACATCAGTTCCCCGGCGTTTTCGGCCTCGACGAACACTGCGTTGAACGCTCCGTGCACCGCGGCCAGCGGGTGGTCCCGGGGCAGGAGCGTGGGATGCACCCGCACGCTGACGCCGGGGTCGCCGGCCTCGTCGGAGAGCAGTTCCGCGATGGCAAGGAGCTTGATGACGTACCCGTCGGCCCGGGCCGCGGCGATGTCATCGGCGGTGACCTGCGTGATGCCCTCGCAGTAGACGTTCTCCAGGGCGAAGCGCGTGTGGAAGGACAGCGAGGCGAGGATGGCCGCCTTCGCCGCGGCGTCATGCCCCTCGACGTCCGCGGTTGGATCGGCCTCCGCGTAGCCGAGCTCCTGCGCAGCGCGCAGCGCGTCGGCGAACTGCGCCCCGGTGGCGTCCATCTGGTCGAGGATGTAGTTGGTGGTGCCGTTGACGATGCCGAGCACCCGCGTGATGCGGTCCCCCGAGAGGCTGTCGCGGATGGGCCTCAGGATCGGGATCGCCCCGGCGACGGCGGCCTCGTAGGAGAGCTGCACTCCGGCGGCGTCGGCCTTCTCGTAAAGGGCCGGGCCGTCCTGGGCGAACAGGGCCTTGTTGCCGCTGACCACCGTGGCTCCGTGCTCGATGGCCCGCAGGATCAGCGAGCGGGCCGGTTCGATGCCGCCCATCAATTCGATGACGATGTCGGCGTTCTCAACGAGCGACTCCGCGTCGGTCGTGAACAGCTCCTGCGGAAGGGCCGTGCCGCGGTCGGTGTCGAGGGAGCGCACGGCGATGCCGACGAGCTCGAGGGGCGCGCCGGCGCGGGAGCCGAGCGCCGCAGCGTCGTCGAGGAGGATGCGCGCGACCTGGGAACCGACGTTTCCGGCGCCGAGGAGGGCGACGCGCAGGGGCTTCGCGGAGGCTTCAGTGAGGTTCATGCGCTGGATCGGGCTCCTGGGGTCGGGGTGGCGGCGCGCTGGACGTCGCGGGCCAGCAGGTCCTCTTCGGTCTCGCCGCGGACGATCAGCCGGGCGGTTCCCTCGGCGACGGCCACCACCGGCGGGCGGCCGAGGTAGTTGTAGTTGCTCGAAAGCGCCCAGCAGTAGGCGCCGGTGCCGGGCACGGCGAGCAGGTCCCCCGCCGCGGTGTCGCCGGGAAGGTAGACATCGCGCACCACGATGTCCCCGCTCTCGCAGTGCTTGCCGACGACGCGCGACAGGACCGGGTCGGCCCCGGAGACACGCGAGGCGAGCACAGCGGAGTAGTCGGCGTCGTAGAGCACGGGCCGGGCGTTGTCGCTCATCCCGCCGTCGACCGAGACGTAGCGCCGCGGCTCGGTGGCCGGCTGCCCGGGCCCGGCCGGGACCGTGTCGACGTGGACCGTCTTCGTGGTACCGGTGGTGTAGAGGGTGAAGGTCGAGGGGCCGACGATCGCCCGCCCGGGCTCGATCGAGATCCGCGGGACGGCGAGTCCGAGGTCGGCGCAGGTGGAGCCCACAACGGCGGCCATCGCGCCGGCAATCTCCTCCGGTCCGCGCGGCACGTCGGCCTCGGTGTAGGCGATGCCGTAGCCGCCGCCGAGGTCCAGTTCGGGAAGTTCGACGCCGTGCCGGTCGCGGACGGCGGCCAGGAAGCCAAGCAGGCGGCGGGCGGCGAGTTCGAAGCCTTCGGCCTCGAAGATCTGCGAGCCGATGTGGCAGTGGACCCCGAGCAGGCGCAGGCCGGGGTGTGCGAGCGCGGCGTCGACCGCGCGGGAGGCCGGGGAGCGTCCCCCGGGATCGGACGGGTCGGCGCCCAGGGACAGGCCGAACTTCTGGTCCTCATGCGCGGTGGCGATGAATTCGTGGGTGGAGGCGTGGACGCCCGGGGTCAGGCGCAGCAGCACGTTGGCGCGCACCCCGCGGGCCTCGGCCAGGTCGCCGACGATCGCGATCTCCTGGAGGCTGTCGACGACGATCCGGCCAAGGTCCAGGTCCAGCGCGCGGCCGATCTCCGCGGCCGACTTGTTGTTCCCGTGAAGGCCCAGCCGCTCCCCCGGCAGTCCGGCGCGCATGGCGACGGCGAGCTCACCGCCGGAGCAGGTGTCGAGGTTCAGCCCCTCTTCGGACACCCAGTGGGCGATCTCCGAGCAGAGGAAGGACTTGCCGGCGTAGTAGACGTCCACTTCCCCGCCGATGGCGGCGAAGGCGGCGCTGAAGGCGTCCCGGAAGCCGGCGGCGCGGGCACGGAAGTCGGCCTCCGAGACGACGAACAGCGGCGTGCCGAACTCGGCGGCCAGTTCCTCGACGGACACGCCGTCGACGGCGAGCACCCCGTCGGCGGAGCGCTCCACGTCGCGGGCCCACAGTTTGCGCTCCAGCGCGGCTGGGTCGGCGGGGATGGTGAGCCAGTCGGGGGCGAGGGGTGATCCGGCCGCCATGCCTACATCCTTTCCGGGGCGGAGACGCCGAGCAGCGACAGTCCGTTCGCGAGCACCTGCTGGGTGGCGTTGTTCAGCCAGAGCCTGCTGCGGTGGACCTCCTCGACGGGTTCCCCGCCGATGGGGGCGATGCGGCAGGCGTCGTACCAGCGGTGGTAGGTGCCGGCGATGACCTCGAGGTGGCGGGCGACCCGGTGCGGCTCCCTAAAGGCCGCTGCCTGCGCCACAACGCCGGGGAACTGCCCGAGGGCGGCGAGGAGTTCGCCCTCGGTGGGATGGCCCAGGGTCGAGGCGTCGAAGCTGCTCGTGTCGACGCCGGCGGAGACGGCGTTGCGTTCCACGGCGTGGGTGCGGGCGTGGGCATACTGGACGTAGAAGACGGGGTTCTCGTTGCTGCGCTTGGTCAGCAGGTCAAGGTCGATGTCGATGTTCGAATCCGCCGAGAACCGCGCGAGGGTGTAGCGGGCGGCGTCGACGCCCACCGCCTCGACGAGGTCCTCAAGGCTGACGACGGTTCCCGCACGCTTGGACATCCGCACGGGCGTGCCGTCCTTCACCAGGTTCACAAGCTGGCCGATCATCACCTCGATGGTGTCGGGGTCGTCGCCCAGCGCCGCGGCGGCGGCCTTGAGCCGGGCTACGTAGCCGTGATGGTCGGCACCGAGCATGATGATGTTCAGGTCGAACCCCCGCTGGCGCTTGTTCACCATGTAGCCGATGTCGCCGGCGATGTAGGCGGGCGTGCCGTCGGAGCGGATGACCACGCGGTCGCGGTCGTCGCCGAAGTCGGTGGACTTCAGCCACCAGGCGCCGTCCTCGAAGAAGAGGTTCCCCGAGCCCTTGAGCTGCTCGAGCAGGCCCTCGACGAAGTTGTTCTCGAACAGGGAGTGCTCGTGGAAGTAGACGTCGAAGTCGACGCCGAACTCGTGGAGCGACTTCTTGATGTCGCCGAACATGAGGTCTACACCGATGGCGCGGAACTGCTCGAGCGCGTCGGCCTCGTCCAGCGAGGGGATCGAGGGGTCCTTCGCGAGCACCCGGTTGGCGATGTCGACGATGTAGTCCCCGCCGTAGCCGTCCTCGGGCGCCGGCCGGCCCAGGGCGCTGGCGTAGAGGGAGCGGGCGAAACGGTCGATCTGCGCCCCGTGGTCGTTGAAGTAGTACTCGCGGGTGACATCGGCGCCCTGTGACTGAAGGATGCGCGCGAGCGCGTCGCCCACGGCGGCCCAGCGGGTGCCGCCGATGTGGATGGGGCCGGTCGGGTTGGCCGAGACGAACTCGAGGTTGATTCTGCGGCCGGCAAGGGTGGTGTTCGTTCCGTAGGCGGTGCCCGCCTCCACGATGGTGCGGGCGAGTTCGCCGGCGGCTCCGGCGTCGAGGGTGATGTTGAGGAAGCCCGGCCCGGCGATGTCGACCGATGCGACGCCGTCGATCGCCTCGAGGCGGTTCTTGAGGATCCCGGCGAACTCGCGGGGGTTCATGCCGGCCTTCTTTGACAGCTGCAGGGCGATGTTCGTGGCCCAGTCCCCGTGCTCGCGGTTCTTCGGCCGCTCGACGCGCACTTCCGCTGGGAGCTCGATGTCGAACTCCCCGTCGGCGACGGCGGTCTTCAGGCAGGCGGAAATAGCGGAGGAGAGTTCTTCAGGAGTCACCCGTCCAGCATAACGGCGCACGCCGTGGCCGCCGCTTTGTGTGACGGGTGGGACAGCTGGGGCACGGTCGGGCGCTCCGGGCGCCATCCGGACACCTCCCGGGAACGAATACAGGGCAGCCGGGTTGTTCCCCGCCGGGCTGCTGCACAATTGTTGAGTATCACTGTCCGCCCGGCACAACCCGGCCGGGCGATTTCCGGGCCCACAGTCAAGGAGAAACCGCCGTGAAAGACCTCGAAGCCGGATTGGCCGACGCCCGCACCCGCAGCATGACCGGAAAGCGCGTGCTCCACGCCCTGGCGGCGGCCTCGCTCCTCGGTGTGGCGGGCTGCGCCGGAACGGCTCCGTCGCCGGGCTCGGAACCTGCGGGAGAAACAGCCAGCAGTGCAGCACCCGAGGCACCGGCCAGCGCCGAGCCCACCGAAGCGGCCCCCGCCGCGTCCGACCAGACGTACGAGGACGGCGAGTTCACCCAGGTCGGCTCCTACGTCTCTCCCGGCGGCACCGAGGAGATCGGGGTGACCCTGACCCTGGAGAAGGACGTCGTGACGGCGGTGACCACCGAGCCGATGCCGTCGAACCCCACGGCGAAGCTCTACCAGGAGCGGTTCAGCGGGGGCATCCAGGAGGAGATTGTCGGCAAGAAGCTCGACGAGCTGAAGGTCGACAAGGTGGCCGGTTCCTCCCTGACCAGTGGGGGCTTCGCCGAGGCGACGGACCTCATCAAGAGCGAAGCCAAGCTCTAGTCGATGGTGCTCGGGGGCAGCTTCGTCTTTGAGGCCATCGGGACCCGCTGGCAGATCGACACTGCCGCTCCGCTGGAACCCGGGGTCCGTGCCGCAATCGCCGGCCTGATTGAAGACTACGACGCCCTGTATTCGCGCTTCCGCTCCGACTCCGCGGTGGCCGCCCTCGCCGCCGGCGGCGGGCGGCTCGAGCTTCCCGCCCACGGCGCCGCCCTCGGCCGGCTGTACAGGAGGCTGTACCGGCTCACGGACGGCTCGATGTCACCCCTGGTCGGGTCCGTCCTCGAGCACCAGGGGTATGACGCTCACTACAGCTTCACTCCCAAGGGCCCGCCCGCCCCGGCCCGGTCCTGGGATGCGGTGCTCGACTGGGAGGGCCCGGTCGTCACGGCCTCCGGGCCCGTCACCCTCGACGTCGGTGCCGCCGGAAAAGGCCAGCTCGTCGACCTCGTGGGCGGGCTGCTCACCGACGCGGGGCATACCGAATTCCTTGTCGACGCCAGCGGCGATATGCTCCACTCGGGCACCACGGCCCTCACCGTGGGGCTCGAACATCCCTACGATCCCGCACGGGTGATCGGCACCGTGCAGCTGCGCGGCCGGGCACTGTGCGCCTCCGCCTCGAACCGCAGAGCCTGGGGCGATGGCCTCCACCATGTGGTCGATGCCCGCACCGGCACCAGCGTCTCGACGGTGGTGGCGACCTGGGTCCTCGCGGCGGACACCATGACCGCCGATGCCCTGGCCACGGCACTGTTCCTCGCCGAACCCGACGTGCTGGCCGAGGAATTCGCCTTCGACTTCGTTCAGGTATTCTCCGACGGGCACGCCCGCTTCTCCCCGACCCTGAACGGAGCACTGTTCGTCCCATGAACGGTATCGACCAGCTGCTGGGCCGGATCTCGATGTACCGGCTGACCCTCTCCCTCCTGATCCTGCTCACGGCGGCCTCCCTCGGATTCTCGGCCGCGGGCCTGCTCGCCTTCCGCCCCTCGGAGCTCACCGCCACCCTGGCCACCGCCCTGGTCTCCACCTGGGGCGGCACGCGGATCATGGCGATGATCCTGCGGATGCGCCCGCACAATGAGTCGGCGCTGATCACCGGCTTCATCCTGTTCTTCATCATGTTCCCCACCCTGGACGGGCCCGGGCTCGGCGGCATCGCCGTCGCCGGGCTCGCCGCCGCGGCCTCGAAATTCCTCCTCGCGGTGCGCGGCCGGCACATCTTCAACCCGGCGGCCGCCGGGGCCGTCGTCGCCACTCTGCTCGGACTCTCCGCCGCGGGCTGGTGGGTCGCGAACCCGTACCTGCTCCCCTTCGTCCTGGTGGGCACCCTCGTGCTGCTGTACCGCACGCGCAAGCTCATCATGGGCGCCGGCTTCGTGGCGCTGAGCACCGGCATCCTCGTCGCGGGCCTGGCCTCGGGCGGGCTTCCGCCGCTGGCCGCGGCCCAGCTGGTCCTGGTGTCCTACCCGGTGCTCTTCCTCGTCGGGTTCATGCTGACCGAGCCGCTCACTCTGCCGCCGCTGCGCTGGCAGCAGCTCGTCACCGCCGCCGTCGTCGCCGTCGTCTTCGCCGCCCAGCCCTCGCTCGGGCCGGTGTTCCTCGGGCCGGAGTTCGCGCTCGTCATCGGCAACGCCGTCGCGTTCCTCATGGGGCAGCGGCGCAGCGTCCGGCTGAGGTTCACGGCACGCCGGGACCTCACCCCGACGAGCTCGGAGCTGGTGTTCGCCCCGTCGCACCCGGTGCGCTTCGAGGCGGGCCAGTACATGGAGCTGAACCTGCCGCACGAACGCACCGACGGGCGCGGATCCCGGCGGGTCTTCAGCATCACCTCCGCCCCGCAGGACCGGGACACCCTCAGCTTCGGGCTGCGCGTCAGCGAGCCCGGAAGCAGCTTCAAGAAGGCGCTGCTGGGCCTGAAGTCCGGCGCCGTGGTGACGGGCACCCTGGTCGGCGGGGACTTCCGGCTGCCGAAGGACCCCTCGGTTCCGCTGCTGCTGGCGGCCGGCGGGATCGGCATCACCCCCTTCATCAGCCAGCTCCGCGATGTGGCCCGGCGCGGCCAAAACCGCGACGTCGTCCTGGTGTACGTGGTGCGGTCGGCGGAGGAGATCGCCTACCGGGAGGAGCTCGTGGAGTTCGGCACGCCCGTCGCCCTCTTCGCCCCGCACGACCCGGCCTATGACGGCGTCGGTCTGCCTCCGCGCTGGCGCTACGCCGGAGCGGGCTACCCGAGCGCGGACCAGTTGACCGCCGAGGTGCCCGACCTGCCCTCCCGGCGGGTCTACGTCTCGGGCTCGCCGCTGATCATTTCGCACCTGCGCGCCGCGGTGCGGAAAGCCGGCGGAGGCAGGGTCACCACCGACGCGTTCCTCGGCTACTAGCCCCGGGCGCGCGCCGGGGAACCGCGCGTTTCCACTCCGCCGAGTCCACCTGCTAAGCTCATTAAGTCCCTTACGGAGACGGAGAAAAACCGTCCCATGCCTTCGTAGCTCAGGGGATAGAGCGTCTGCCTCCGGAGCAGAAGGTCGTAGGTTCGAATCCTATCGAGGGCACCACCGGCCGGGTGGAAAAACCGGCATCCAAGCGCCGCCGTCCTTCGGGACGGCGGCGCTTTTCTTTGCCTCCGGTCCGTGCCGTCACATCTTCGCCGGACCGTCCCGGTACAGGTCGCGCAGCAGGGCGACCTCCGCGAGGTGGTGAATCATCTCCCGGTTGATATGGAGCACCAACGCCGACATCGGATACTCGGCGAACGGGCCCTCGGCGAGGCCGACCGGGCGGGCGAGTTCCTCCGCGCTCAGGCCCGACACCGCACGGTTCCACTGTCCGTAGAGCCCGTCGAGGCAGGCCAGGGCGGCGACGGCCGTCTCCGGGTAATCGAAGCTGCGGTAGGTGATCGGTTCGCCGCCGAAGTGCGAGCCGACCCGCTCCCCCAGCACACCCACGATCAGGTGGGACAGCCGCCAGGCGATGGTGGTGACCGGGGCGGGATCAGGCGCCGGAATGGCGAACTCGAGGACGAACCGCCCCGCGCCGGCCGCGATCGGCGCCGTTGCCTCCTCCCGCGGACGAAGGCTCCAGCAGCCGGGCACGGGTTCCCAGAAGTACTCGGCATCGGTCAGCCCCTCGAGCCGCGGCCGCGCCTGGTTCTCCCAGTGCCAGGAGAGCTGCTCGGCGAGTTCTCCGGCGGTGCTCATTCTGACTGCGCCTCCATCAGCTGGTAGATCCCGCGGACGTCGCGCTTGCCCCAGAACAGCAGCCAGCTTCCGAGGATCTCCTCGTCCATCACGTCGAGCGTGCGGAAGATCTCGGCGGCGAATTCCACGGGCGCCCAGGACCCCGCGGTGACGACCCTGCCGTCGCTCACGGTGAGCTCCTCCCGGTACAGTGCGGACCCCGAGTACCCCTCGTGGGACGCGAGGGAGTCGGCGCTGTTGCCCGTGTGCGCGACGTCGTTGAGGAGGCCCGCGCCGGCCAGGGCGTCGACGGCGCCGCAGATGGCCGCCACGGGGGCACCGCGGTCCTTCAGCCGCGCCGCCAGGTCAAGCACGTCCGCGTTGGCGGCGGAGTCCCAGCTCGTCCCGCCGGGCAGGATCAGCGCATCGAGCTGCTCGCCTGGGGTGTCGGCGAGCGCCGCGTCCGGAACGACCGTCATGCCGCCCATGGTGCGGATCGGGCCGCCGCCGGCCGACGCGGTGGAGAGGAACACCTGCCGCTCCGGGCGCAGGAGCTGTCCGCCGGAGAGTTCGGCGGACGCGTACCCGACCTCCCAGTCGGCCATCCCCTCGGGAAGGTACAGCAGAACATTCAATGGCGAGCCCATGGCGTCTCCTAAGGTCGTGGGCCCGCGGCGCAGGCCACCCGGTGTGAATCCTCCCCCAGCCTAGGAAGCGATGAGGACAGGTTCTGTCCTCGGTTCGCGGTAGTTTGGGTTCATGCTGGAAACCTCGGCCCGCCTCCTCCACCTGCTCTCCCTGCTACAGATGCGCAGGGAGTGGACGGGCCCCGCCCTCGCCCAGCGCATGGAGGTGACCGAGCGGACAGTGCGCCGGGACATCGGCAAGCTGCGCACGCTGGGCTACCCCATCTCGGCGTCCCCGGGCATCGCCGGCGGCTACCAGCTCGGTGCCGGGGCGCAGCTTCCGCCGCTGCTGCTCGATGACGACGAGGCCCTCGCCGTGGCGATCGGCCTGACCGCCGTCACAGCAAGCCCCGTGGCCGGCGTCGGGGAAGCCTCGGTGCGGGCGCTCACCAAGCTGGAACAGGTGCTGCCCGCGCGGCTGCGGCCCCGGTTCTCCGGGCTGAGGTCGGCGGTCACCCGCATGGCCGCGCCCAGCACCCCGGTTGATCCTGCGGTCCTGACAGCCCTGTCGGCCGCGATCACTGAACGCCGTATCGTGGCCTTCCGCTATGAGCGGCACGACGGCGAATCCTCCCGCCGGCTCGTCGAACCGTACCGGCTCGTGGACACCGGGCGGCGCTGGTACCTGGTGGCGTGGGACACGGTCCGGGAGGACTGGCGCACGTTCCGGGTGGACCGCTGCCGGAGCATCCCCTCCCCCCGCGCGCGGTTCACGGCCCGGCCGCTGCCGGCGACGGACCTGGCCCGGTATGTGCAGAAGTCAATCACCCGCTCCCCCTACAGCTACGACGCCGTCATCCGGCTCGCCGCGGGGATCCGGGAGATTGAGCAGCGGATTCCCGCGGAGATCGCTGAGCTGACCAGCGACGGCCCCAACGCTACGATCCTGCGGGCGGGTTTCGATTCGCTCGATTACCCCCTGATGCAGCTGGCCTCCCTCGACGTTGAGTTCGAGATTCTCGAGCCCGAGGCCATGAGGGTGCGGGCGGCCGAGCTTGCGGGGCGGCTGCGGCGGGCTGCCGGCCGGGCCGGAACCGTGTACGCCCGCTGACAGGTTCCGGTCGGCGGGCACGCCACCTCCCGGCCGCTCCCTCCCTGCCCCGGCCCTTCCGGCGCCGGAGCACTAGACTGGGAGGCAACTATGGCACTGACAATTTCCTACCCCGCGGATCTTCCCGTCTCCGCCCGCCGCTCGGACATCATGGCGGCCATCGCCGCGAACCAGGTCACCATCATTGCGGGCGAGACCGGCTCGGGTAAGACCACCCAGATCCCTAAGATGTGCCTGGAGCTCGGCCTGGCCGACTCCGGGCTGATCGGCCACACCCAGCCCCGCCGCCTGGCGGCACGCACGGTGGCCGAACGCATCGCCGAGGAACTCGACGTCCAGCTCGGCGAGGAGGTCGGCTTCCAGGTCCGCTTCACCGGCCAGACCGGACGCAACACCAAGATCAAGATCATGACCGACGGCATCCTGCTGGCGGAGATCCAGCACGACCGCCTGCTGCGGAAATACAGCACGATCATCATCGACGAGGCCCATGAGCGCAGCCTCAACATCGACTTCATCCTCGGCTACCTGAAGCGCATCCTGCCCCAGCGCCCGGACCTCAAGGTCATCATCACCTCCGCGACCATCGATCCGGAACGGTTCGCCCGGCACTTCGCCGCCGACGCCGCCGTCGCGGACACAGCGCCGGCGCCGATCATCGAGGTCTCCGGGCGCACCTTCCCCGTGGAGATCCGGTATCGGCCGCTGGATCAGCCCGTCGGCGACAACGACTCCGACGACGACCTCGAGGAGGCACGCGACCCGGTCGACGCGGTGTGCGACGCCGTCGACGAACTCTCCCGCGAGGCCGCCGGGGACATCCTCGTGTTCTTCTCCGGCGAGCGTGAGATCCGCGACGCCGCCGACGCGCTGCGGGCCCGGATCCAGAACACCCAGCGCCTGCGCGGCACCGAGGTGCTGCCCCTGTTCGCCCGCCTGTCCCTGCAGGAGCAGCACCGCGTGTTCAGCGCCGGCGGCTCCAACCGGCGCATCGTGCTGGCCACGAACGTCGCGGAAACCTCCCTGACCGTTCCGGGCATCAAGTACGTCATCGACACCGGCACGGCCCGCATCTCTCGATACTCCCACCGCACCAAGGTGCAGCGGCTGCCGATCGAACGCGTCTCGCAGGCCTCGGCCAACCAGCGCTCCGGGCGTTCGGGCCGCGTCTCCGACGGCATTGCGATCCGCCTCTACTCCGAGGAGGACTTCGAGTCCCGGCGCCCGTTCACCGAGCCCGAGATCCTGAGGACCAGCCTGGCCGCGGTGATCCTGCAGATGACCGCCATGGGCGTCACGAAGAGCCCGCGCGACATCGCCGAGTTCCCCTTCGTCGAGCCGCCCGACGCCAAGGCCATCACCGACGGCGTGGCCCTGCTGCGCGAGCTTGGGGCGCTGAACGACGACGGCGGGCTCTCCGGCGTCGGCCGCAAGCTCGCCCAGCTGCCGGTCGATCCGCGGCTGGGCCGCATGATCGTCGAAGCGGCCGGCCGGGGCTGCGCCAAGGAGGTCATGATCCTGGCGGCGGCCCTGACCATCCAGGACCCCCGCGAGCGCCCGTCCGCCGACCAGCCGGCCAAGCAGCAGAGCGCCGCCGAGAAACACAAGCGCTTCCTCGACGAGCACTCCGACTTCACCGGCTACCTCAACCTGTGGCGCTACCTCGAGGAGCAGCAGAAGGAACTGTCCTCGACCCAGTTCCGCAAGCTGTGCCGCAATGAGTTCATCAACTACCTCCGGGTCCGGGAGTGGCAGGACCTCTTCGCCCAGCTGCGCCAGCTCGCCAAGCCGCTGGGCATCACCCTCGCCCCGGGCGCCGTCGACCCGGTGGGCAACAGCGACGCCATCCACATCAGCCTGCTCTCGGGCCTGCTGAGCCACATCGGGCTCTACGACCAGCGCAAGCGCGAATACGCCGGCGCGCGCGGGACCCGCTTCGCGGTCTTCCCCGGCTCGGCCCTGTTCAAGAAGTCCCCCGACTGGGTGATGGCCGCCGAACTCGTCGAAACCTCCCGGCTGTGGGCCCGGGTCGCCGCCCGGTTCGACCCCCTGTGGGCCGAGCAGGTGGCCCCGCACCTGGTGAAGCGCAGTTACAGCGAACCGCACTGGTCGAGCCGCCAGGGCTCGGTCATGGCGTACGAGAAGGTCACCCTCTACGGGGTGCCCATCGTGCCGCAGCGGCGCATCAACTACGGCCGCGTCGACCGCGAGGTCGCGCGGGAGCTGTTCATCCGGCACGCTCTCGTGGAGGGTGACTGGAAGACCCATCACAAGTTCTTCCACCGCAATCAGGCCCGGCTGCAGGAGATCGAGGAACTCGAGAACCGGCTGCGCCGCCGGGACCTGAGGGTCGACGACGAGACCCTCTTCGACTTCTACAACGCCCGGGTTGGCCGGGAGGTCGTCTCTGAACGGCACTTCGATTCGTGGTGGAAGCAGGCCCGCCAGGCGGACCCGGACCTGCTCGACTTCGACCCGGAGGACCTGCTCGCCGAGGACGCCGACGCGCTCGACGATTCGGCCTTCCCCACCATCTGGCACCAGGGCGGCTTTGAACTGCCCCTGAACTACGAATTCTCCCCCGGCGCCCCCGGCGCGGCCGACGGCGTCACGGTGCGCATCCCCGTGCTGTTCCTGAACCAGCTGGAGTCCGGGCCGTTCCGCTGGCAGATCCCGGGCCTGCGGGTGGAACTCGTCACGGCGCTCATCAAGTCCCTGCCCAAGGGGATCCGCAAGAACTTTATCCCGGCGCCGGACGTGGCCCGGTCCGCCGTGGCCGCGCTCGAGGCGGACTTCGATCCGGCGCAGGACGACCTCGAGGCCTCCCTCGAACTCGTCCTGCGCCGCCTGAAGGGGCACATCATTCCGCCCGGCTCGTGGAACTGGTCGGTGCTGCCCCCGCACCTGTCAATGACCTTCTCCGTCGTCGACGCGAGGGGGAAGGTGCTCGACGAGGGCCAGGACCTTGACGCCCTCAAGGCCTCCCTGGCCCCCGCCGTTAGCCGGGCGATCGCGTCGTCCCTCGGGGCGACCCCGTCAAGCACCCGCCCGGAGGCCTCGGGTGCAGGCGGCGGCAAGGCCCGCCGCGGCGGCCGTTCGCCGTCGGCAGACGGAGGCCCCGCCGCAGCGCCGCAGTCCGCCGGCGGGCCCGGGCGCGGTACGCCGTCGGCCGGGGGCACACCGGGACTTGCGGAAGTGACCGGGGCGACGGCGTGGACCTTCGGGACGGTACCGCGCGAGGTCTCCCGCACCGTGGCCGGGCACCTCGTGACCGGCTACCCCGCACTCGTCGACGAAACCACCGCGGTGGGCCTGCGGGTCTTCCCCAGCCCGGCCGAGCAGGCCGGGGCCATGCGCGCCGGCGTCATCCGGCTGCTGTCCCTGCGCGTGCCCAGCCCGGCGAAGTACGTCCTTGAGCACCTGAGCAACACCGAGAAGCTCACGTTCAGCCAGAACCCGCACGGGTCCGTCGCGGCGCTCATCTCCGACTGCTCGCTGGCCGCCATCGACAAGCTCGTCCCGGAGCAGCTGCCCTGGACGCAGCAGGAATTCGACGCGCTCTACGAGCTCGTGCGTGCGGAGCTGATCGACACGGTGTTCACCGTGACGGCCACGGTGGAGAAGATCCTCTCAAGCCACCGCAGGATCTCCAAGCTGCTCAAGGGCACAACCAGCCTGGCGATGATCACCGCGCTCAACGACATCCGCAGCCAGCTCGAACACCTCGTCTACCCCGGGTTCGTGGCGAAGACCGGCTACGCCCAGCTCAGCCACCTCCCGCGCTACCTGCGGGGCATCGAGATGCGCCTCGAGAAGCTCGCCTCGAACGTCGCCCGCGACAGTGCGGGCACCGCCGTCGTGCAGCGCCTCGAGGACGAGTACGACGACGCCGTGGCGGCGCTGGCGGCCGGCGCGCGGAAGAGCGCGCCGGACCTGCAGCGGGTGCGCTGGATGCTTGAGGAGCTGCGGATCAGCCTGTTTGCCCAGGAGCTCGGCACTGCCTACAGCGTCTCCGAAAAGCGCATCCGGGCCGCCCTCGGCGAGGCACTCGCCGCCTAAGGGTGCGTGCCTGAAGCCGCCCGCATGAGGGTTCCCGGGCGGGCATTGTCAGGCGGGTTCAGCCAAGGTCCTCCGTGCTCAGCAGCCGGCGGCGGGCGCTGAGCAGGTCGAGTTCGGGGCGGGCAGCAACGAACCGCTCAACGGCGTCGAGCACGTCGACGGCGTGCCGCCGGTCGGCCGCCACGACGGAGGCGCCGATGCCGGCGCGGCGGTGCAGGTCGAGGCTTTCGACCTCGGCGGCGGCGACGTCGAACCTGCGCCGCAGGTCGGCCACCAGCGGGCGGACCACCGAGCGTTTGCCCTTGAGTGAATGGACATCACCGAGCAGCAGGTCGAATTCGATGGTGCCGATCCACATGTCAGCTCCTTCCACCGGCCGGCTGGATGTCGGGCGCCGGCTCAGGCCGGAGGGACGGCGGTGGAGCCGGCCGCGCGCAGCGCCTGGCGGAGCGAGTCCGCAGCGGCGTCGAGGGCGGCCGGGTCGGGGTTGCGGTCGACGTTGTGGACGTCGAAGTCCTCGGGGCCCTGTGCCGGCCAGACGTGCACGTGGAGGTGGGGCACCTCGAAGCCTTCGAGCAGCACCCCCACCCGCTTGGCGCCGAACGCCTGCTCCTGGGCCCTGCCGATGGCCTGGGCCACGGCCATCACCCGGGTGAGCGTCTCCGGGTCCGCCTCGAGCCAGTGCGGAACCTCCCGGCGCGGCACCACGAGGGTGTGTCCGGGGGTGATGGGGGCGGCGGTGAGGAAGGCGACGACGTCGTCATCTGCCCAGACGAAGCGGCCGGGGATCTCGCCGCGGATGATCCGCGTAAAAACAGTGCTCACAGGCTCTCCTTCGCCAGGGGCGCGCCTCGCTCCGCCGGCAGGGATGGTTCCCCGCAGCGGCGGGGGCGAGGGACGTCCGGGGTTCATGCCTCGACGCTACCCGCTGGGCACCGTCCCTGCCAGCCGGGGCGGAGACGGCGCCCGTCTCCGCCCCGGCCTCTTGCTCAGGCTCCCGTGGCCACCGGAAGGTCGGGCCGGGAGGACCACTGGGACCAGGAGCCCGGGTAGAGGGCGGCGGGGATGCCGGCGATCTCCAGGGCGGCGATCTCGTGGGCGGCCGTGATGCCGGAGCCGCAGTAGACGGCGACACTGCCGGCTCCCGCCGCTCCGAGGCGGGCGAACCGCTCCCGCAGTTCCGCCGGCGGCCGGAAGGTCTTGTCGGCCCTAAGGTTGTCCGTCGTGGGCGCGCTGCGCGCCCCGGGGATGTGCCCGGCCTTGGGGTCGACGGGCTCGTACTCGCCGCTGAAGCGTTCGGGGGCCCGCGCGTCGAGCAGCAGCAGGTCCTCCCCGCCGCGGCGCACGCCGTCGAGGTCGATCACGGGCATCGCGCCCCGGCCCAGTTCGACCGAGCCCAGGCAGTGCTGTTCCTCGCCGCCCTCGAGTTCGTACCCTGCGGCGCGCCAGGCGGTGAGCCCGCCGTCGAGGAGGTGGACCGAGCGCAGCCCGGCGTCCCGCAGCAGCCACCACAGGCGTGCGGCGGCGAGGTTGCCCGAGTCGTCGTAGGCGACGACGACGTCGTCGGGCCGGTTGATGCCCCACTGCCGGGCCGTCTCCTGGAACGCGTCAGGGTCCGGGAGCGGGTGCCGTCCCAGGGCCGGAACCGGACGGGAGCACAGCTGTTCCTCCAGGTCCACGTACATCGCCCCGGGGATGTGCGATGAGCGGTAATGTCCATGGCCGTGGGGATCACCCAGCGACCACCGGACGTCGAGCAGCACTGTCTGCAGCCCGGAGGTCATCCGGTCCCGCAGCGTCTGCACGTCCATCAGAGTCTTCATCAAGATCTCCTTAGAAAATTAAGCCGGCACCGGGCCGGTCCTGATGAACGCCAGTCCACCACAGGCACAGGGCCGACACCAGTAGCGCTTGTAGGCTGATCCAATGATCACCTACAGCGCCTCCGCCGGCCGCGTGTGGACCGCAGACGCTGTCCGAAGGATCGAGGCCGAAAACCGCCGGTCCGCCGACACGCACCTCTTCGCCGTCCCCCTCCCGCCCGGATGGCAGGTCTCGGTCTACCTGAAGGACGAATCGACGCACCGCACCGGGAGCCTGAAGCACCGGCTGGCCCGCTCCCTGTTCCTCTTCGGGCTGGTCAACGGCTGGATCACCGAGGGCACGACCATCGTTGAGGCCTCCAGCGGGTCGACCGCCGTCTCCGAGGCCTACTTCGCCCAGCTGCTCGGCCTGCCGTTCATCGCGGTGATGCCCCGCACCACGAGCTCCGAGAAGATCGCCCTGATCCAGCAGTACGGCGGAACCTGCTTCTTCGTCGACGACGCCGGGCAGGTCTACGCCGAGGCCGAGCGGATCGCCCGCGAGACCGGAGGCCACTACCTCGACCAGTTCACCTACGCCGAGCGCGCCACGGACTGGCGGGGAAACAACAACATCGCCGAGTCGATCTTCGGCCAGCTGGCCCTCGAGGAGCACCCGATCCCCGAGTGGATCGTCGTCGGTGCCGGCACGGGCGGCACCTCGGCGACCATCGGCCGGTACCTGCGTTACAACTGCCACTCGACGCGGCTTGCCGTCGTCGACCCCGAGAACTCGGCGTTCTTTCCCGCCTGGGCGGACCCGTCGGCGCCGGCCACCGGCCGGGCGTCGCGGATCGAGGGCATCGGACGGCCGCGGCAGGAGCCGAGCTTCGTCCCCGGGGTCATCGATGCAATGATCCAGGTGCCCGATTCGGCCTCCGTGGCGGCCGCGCGGCACCTGAAGCGCCTCACCGGGCTGCACGCCGGACCGTCGACGGGGACGAACCTGTGGGGGGTGTGGCAGCTCGCGGCGGCTCTGCGGGCCGAGGGGCGGGCCGGGAGCATTGTGTCGCTGATGTGCGATTCCGGGGATCGGTATGCCGGGTCCTACGAGGACGACGCCTGGCTTAGGGGGCGGGGGCTGGACCCGGAACCGTTCGAGGCGGTCCTTGAGGAATTTTTCGCCACCGGCCGCTGGCCCGGGTGAGGGCCGCGGGGACCGCGGGAGCGCAGGGTGGGCACCCCGCCCCGTCCTAGGGGCGCCATTCCCTGCGGTAGCCGGGGTGCCCGGCGTACGGCAGTGCCAGCAGCCGCATGAAGACGACGGCGTCGTCCCGTCCGTCCGGCTCGTTTCGAGTCCAGTCGATGCTGCAGTAGTGGGTCACCATCCGGCGCTTGGCCTCGCATTCGGCGAGCGCCCGGTCCAGCACCGCGACCGACTGCTGGTGCCACCAGGAGTGGACGTTCTCTTCGTCCTCCTCAATGCGCGCCAGGAGGAACTCGGTGAGGTCGCTCATGCCTCCGACCCTACAGACCCTCCGCCCGCGCGTCTCCCTGAACCGGTGTGGTAACGGTCGTACAACAGTCCGCTGAAGATTGAATCACGTTCCCATCCGGAGCCCGCCCGAGTGCGAATAAGCGGTGGAAACCACAAGTTCCCATTACGCACACCTTCAGGAGAAGACTCATGACAACATCACAGCACTCCCGCACGACCTCGAGAACCGCCGTCCAGAAGGCGGCCCTGGCCGTCGGCGCCGTCTTCCTTCTGGTCGGGCTCCTCGGATTCGTTCCGGGGATCACCGCTCAGTACGACCAGCTCGCCTTCGCCGGACACCACTCCGGCGCGCTGCTGCTGGGCCTGTTCCAGGTTTCCGTGCTGCACAACGTCGTCCACCTGCTGTTCGGTGTCGCCGGGATTATGCTCGCCCGCAGCGCGTCGGGTGCCCGGTCCTACCTGCTCGTCGGGGGCATCATCTACCTCGTGCTCTGGATCTATGGCCTCGTAATCGACCAGGAGTCGGCAGGCAACTTCGTACCGCTGAATGCAGCCGATAACTGGCTGCACCTGCTCCTCGGCGTCGGCATGATCGCCCTTGCCCTGGTGCTGGGCAAGAAGCACACCGCCCGCGTCTGAGGAAACCCGCAGCGGCCGGGGACCGGGGTCTGCATCCGGTACCCGGCCGCTGTGCGTTAACCGCCCGCCCCGCCTCGGGCCGCCACCGGCCCAGCACCGGCCGCCGCCCCGGGGCCCTGCGGACCTTTGGCCCTGCCGCAACCGCCCGTCCGGGTGGATCATGGGGAGCACGGCAGCGTCTGGAATCTCGGATGCGCCGGGAATCCGATGCTGGATGAGGAGGGGCGATGAATCGCCACGAATCGGGCGACCCGCAGCCGGGGCCGACCGGAACCACCACGGTGTTCATCCTCGACGACCACGAGCTGGTGCGGCGCGGCCTGCGCGACCTGCTCGAGGGCGAGGGATTCGCCGTCCTGGGTGAGACGGGCTCCGCAGAGGAGGCCGCCCGCCGGATCCCCGCACTGAACCCCGACGTCGCCATCCTCGACGCCCGGCTGCCCGACGGCACCGGCATCGAAGTGTGCCGCAACGTCCGCTCCGTCGACGAAAGCCTCCGCTGCGTCATCCTCACCAGTTACGACGACGAGCAGGCCCTGCGCGGTGCGGTCCTGGCCGGTGCCGCCGGGTACATCCTCAAGGAGGTGCTGGGGACGGACCTGGTGCACAAGGTGCGCCGGGCCGCCCGCGGCGAATCGCTGTTCAATCCGGAGGTCAAGGAAAAGATCTCCGCCGGACTGGCCGAGTCGGAGGGCGAAGACCCCCGGTTCGATGCCCTGACGGCGCAGGAGCGCAAGGTGCTCCACTACATCGGCGAGGGGCTGACCAATAAGGAAATCGGCCAGACCATGTACCTCGCGGAGAAGACCGTGAAGAACTATGTGTCCTCGCTCTTGGCCAAACTCGGATTCCAGCGCCGGACCCAGGCCGCCGTCTTCATCGCGACGGCGCGCGGCTGGCCCGAAGAGTGATGGCGCCGCGGGGACGAACAGCCGACCCCAGCATTGACACCCCCGAAGGCTGACGACGGGCCGGGGCTGCGGACCTTCCCCCGAGAGCCCTGGCGGGCGGGTACGGCAGGGGGCGGAGGTGCCTAAACTACCGCCGGCTGCCGGTCGCGGGGCCCGGCTCCAGCACGGTGAGCCAGCAGGGGGTGCCAGCCGGATCGACGGTGGCCGGCAGGCGCCGTTCCGCGGCGCTCACATGGAGCGCCTGGAGCGCATCGGCCTGGGCCTGGGCCCCCGTGAGGTCAACCGTGATGGGCATTCCGGGCTGCAGGCCGTTGGTGCGCCTGGCAATGCAGTAGAGCGCATACAGGTTGGCCGGGGTGAGAACGCCCCGGACGCAGATGCGCGCCGACGCGAGTTCCGGATCCAGACGCACAAGGATCCTCAGCTTGCGCGCCCCGATGCTCGATGGGTGGTTCTCCATAGCCCGCCGCCGGGCCTGCACGGCCGGGTTCCCCTCATGGGCGGGCCGGGAATACCCTGCATCCCGGCTGATCCGTCCACCGGGTGGGGTCGTTTGTGCCATTGCAGTTCCTCTTCCGGTTCGTGCGTGCGCAACGATCCTTTCTAAGGTTCGTCTGCGCACCGCCCGGAACTACAGGGGCGAAAGGCCCTATTTCTCCTCCACCGGCCCGCTTCCGCTCCGCCGCGAAAGGCATATGGAGCGGATGGGGTCAGGTCAGATCGGCGACCAGGGCCATCGACGCGCAGTCCCGGAGCCCGTTGATTCCGTCGACCGTCGTCTCCTTGTCTTCATAAGGCTCGCTGGTGATGAGGGTCGACCCGTCCTCACCGGTGAGCCGGAAGCGGAACCGTTCCTGATCGTCGCGGAAGATTTCGAATCTGCCTGCCATCACGCCCCCTTGCGTCGCAGCTGCCATTGTCCCCCGAGGTTAACCGCGGCCCGCACCGGACGGAAGGCCCGCCCCGCGCGGAATTCCTGCTTGACCGGCCGGACCCGACCTGTCCGGGGCCGCCTACACCTCGGCGGTCTGGCCGGGCGACAGGTGCTCGTAGCGCGATCCAGCGGACCCCCCGAACCGGGCGAGAAGGGACTCGACCAGGCCAATCCCGCCGTCGGTGAGCAGCGAGTCGTGGATGGGGTACGCCTTGGCCGCACGGACGGAGGTAATGAAGTCGATCACCTCTGCGGTCTTCGACCACGGCGCGTGGACCGGCACCAGCAGGGTTTGAACCTCGGTGGCGTCGGGCACGATGAAGGAATCCCCCGGGTGGTACACGTTGTCGTTGATGAGGTAGCCGACGTTCGCGATCATGGGCACGTGCGGGTGGATCAGCGCATGCTGCCCGCCGAAGGTCCTCACGCTGAAACCTCCCGCGGTGAACTGGATGGCAGGCTCGCTCACGTGCACCCGGTCCGAGGCGCCGGCTCCCAGCCGCGCACTCAGGGCGGCTGCCGCCGCTGCCGGGGCCCACAGCTCCAGGCCCGGGTCGGCAGCCATCCCCTCCGCGACCCGCTCAAGGTCGAGGTGGTCGGGGTGTTCATGGGTGATGAGCACCGCCGATGCCCCCCTGAGGGCCTCCTCGACCTCCGAGAAGCTGCCCGGATCGATCACGAGGGCCGATCCGTCCTGTTCGAGCCGGACGCAGGAGTGGGTGTACTTGGTGAGCTTCATAGCGCACAGGATACCTCCAGCCCCTGCTGATAATCTTGATGATGACCCCTCCTTCCCTCCGCCGAAAGGGCTTCCCATGCGATCCGACGTGGAGCACCCGCGTAAGGGCTCCGAACAGCGGGTCACCCGTCAGCGGCTGGCCGTCAGCGCCGCCCTTGACGAGCTCGAGGACTTTGTGAGCACCCAGGAGCTTCACCGCCTCCTGGGCGCCCGGGGAGACTCCGTCTCCCTCCCCACGGTCTACCGGGTCCTCCAATCGATGGCCGACGACGGCCTGGTGGATGTCCTGCGCCGGGGCGACGGGGAGGTCGTCTACCGCCGGTGCGCCGTCGAGCATCACCACCACCACCTGCTGTGCCGGAACTGCGGGCGCACCGTGGAGGTCGAGGCCCCAGCGGTGGAGCAGTGGGCGGTGCGGACGGCGGCCGCGCACGGGTTCACCGAGGCCGCCCACACGGTTGAGATCTTCGGGCTGTGCCCCGAGTGCACTGCGGCGAAGGCGATGCGCTGACCTCGAACGCCAGGGACCGAGGGGTCAGGCCGCCGTGCGGACGCGGGCCGGCCGGGCGCTGCTCCGCCGGTTCCCCAGGATCCGGCATCCGAGGTATATCGCGAAGGAAATCGTCGTCACGTAGGGGCTGATCGGGATACGACCGCCGAGGGCCAGCAGGATCCCGCCGACCACCGACACACAGGCGAACGCGATGCTCAGGAGCACCGCGAGCAGCGGCGTCGAGGTGACCTTCAGTGCGGCCGCGGCTGGGGTGATCAGCAGCGCCAGCACCAGCAGCGCCCCCACCACCTGGATGGACAGCGCGACCGACACGCCCAGCAGCACCATGAACAGGATTGACAGGCCGCGCACGGGCACGCCGCGGGCCTCCGCCAGGTCCGGGTCGGCGCTGGCGAAGGTCAGCGGACGCCAGATCAGGGCCAGTGCGGCCATCACCACGACGGCGCAGCCCGCGAGCAGGTTCAGCTGCACATTGTCCACGGAGACGATCTGCCCGGTGAGCAGGCCGAACTTATTCGCCGCCCGGCCCTCGTAAAGAGCGAGGAAGAGGATGCCGAGCCCGAGGCCGAAGGGCATCACCACGCCGATGATCGAGTTGCGGTCCCGGGCGCGGATCCCCATCACCCCAAGCACCAGGGCCGCGAGCACCGATCCCACCAGTGAGCCGAGGACGACGTTCGCGCCCACCAGGAGCGCGAAGGCTGCCCCCGCGAAGGAGAGCTCGGCGATGCCGTGCACGGCGAAGGCGAGGTCCCGCATCATCACGAAGGTCCCGATCAGCCCGCCGAGCAGGCCCAGCACGGCTCCGGCCCAGATCGAATTGCGCACCAGCGGCAGCAGTTCGGAGTAGTTCTCGAAGTTGAAGACCGCTTCCATGAACGACTGGAAATCCATGATCAGACCTCTCCTGCGGGATGGTGGTGGTGGGCCGCCGTGCCGGGCAGCCCCACCACGATGATCCGCCCCTCGTGGTGGAGCACCTCGACGGGGCTGCCGTAGAGCTCCGAGAGCACCTCGCTGGTCATGACCTCCTCCGGCGCCCCGACCCGGAACCGGCCGCCGGCGAGGTAGAGCACGCGGTCGACGTAGTCGATGATGGGGTTGATCTCGTGGGTGACGAAGACAACGGCACTGTTCTTCTCGTGGCACTGCCGGTTGATCAGCCCGCTGACCGCCTGCTGGTGGTGCAGGTCGAGGGAGAGCAGCGGCTCGTCACACAAGAGAACGCGCGGTTCGGCGGCCAGCGCCTGGGCCACACGCAGGCGCTGTTGTTCCCCGCCCGACAGCCTCCCGACGGGGGCGTCGGCGTAGGAGGACGAGCCGACCTCGGCGAGCAGCGCGTCGACCGTGTCGCGGTGTCCGCGGCCCCGGAGGCGGACCCCCCAGCGGTGGCCGTCCACGCCCAGGCCCACCAGGTCCCGCGCCCGCAGCGGCGTGTCCGCGGCGAACGGGCGCTGCTGGGGAATGTAGCCGATGCCGCGGTTGCCGCGCTGCAGCGGTCCGCCATTGATGGTGGCGGTGCCGGAGCCGAGGTCCTGCAGCCCCAGGAGCACCTTCAGGAAACTCGTCTTCCCGGAGCCGTTCGGGCCCAGCACGGCGAAGAACTCGCCCGGGTGGATGTCGAGGTCAAGGCCCTCCCACAGCACGCGCTCACCGAAGGACAGCCCGGCGTTGCGCAGGCTCACGACCGGTGCCCGCCCCAGCCCGCCGGGGCCTGTTGCGGCACTCACCCGGCGTTCAGCGCTTCCAGGACCGACTCCGCATTGGCCTCCATCCAGGCCAGGTAGTCCTGTCCCTCCGGCAGCGTCTCGGTGAAGTCCACGACGGGCACGCCGGCCTGCTCGGCGGCCGACCGCACGGACTGCGTCTGCGGTCCTTCGGTCTGTTCGTTGTAGGCGAGGAATTCGACGCTCCCCGAGGCGAGCAGTTCCCGCATCTCGTTGAGCACCCCCACCGGCACGTCGTTGCCCTCCTCAACCGCCTCGGTGTACTCGGGCACCGTGGCGTCGGTGAGCCCGGCCGCCTCCAGGAGGTAGACCGGGACGGGCTCGGTCGCGGCGAAGGCGCCCTCGCCTCCGGCGGCAAGGGATTCCTCGATGGCCGAAAGCGAGTCCTGGAAGCGCTCCGCCCGTTCCTCGTAGTCGGCTGCATTCGCCTCATCGAGGGTGCCCAGTGTGTCGCCGAGGGCGCCGGCAAGGGACTTCATCGCCGCAGGGCTGTACCAGACGTGCTCGTTAAACGAGCCGTGCCCGTGCCCGCCATCCTCGGCATGGGCCTCCCCGGTGTGCTCGTCCTCCGCCGGTGCGCCCTCGAGGCCCGAGACGCTGACGGCGGTCACGACCCGGTCATGGTCCAGGCCGGTCTCGTCTGCGAGGCGGTGCAGGAACGCGTCGTACCCTCCGCCGTTCTCTACCAGCAGGTCGGCCTTCGAGACCGCCAGTTTGTCCTGGACGGTCGCCTCGTAGGAGTGCGGGTCCTGGCTCAGGCTGTCGACGATCGCCGTGACCTCCACCCGGTCCCCGCCGATCGCTTCGACAATGCTCCCGTACACATTGGTGCCGGTAACCACCTGAAGCGGCTCCGACCCGGTGTCCGCGGCGTTCCCCGCGCCGGCGTTTCCGCCACAGGCCGAAGCCGTCAGTGCCAGTACGGCGAGTCCTGCCAGTGAAGCCGTGCGGCGCAAGGGTGCGCGGGACATACCTGCCTCGATCCACTCTAATGAGAATTGTTTACGTTAGCGGATCAAGTCTAGCCTAGATCGCCGCGCGCCCGGCCTACGGCAGCCGCCCCTCCTGCAGCGGATTGCCGCTGTGCTCCGTCATCGCCTCGCCGAGCCGGCGTGCACCCTGGTTCTGGGTGGCGTCCCGGATCTCCCCGACGAGCTGTTCGATCACATCCTCAAGGAAGAGGACTCCCCTGGTCTCCCCGCCCGGACCGAGTACCCGCGCGAGGTGGGAGCCGGTTTTCTGCATCACCGCGAGGGCATCCTCGATTTCGTCGGAGAGACTGAGGTTGGCAAGGGCGCGCACCTTGTTCTCGGTGATCGGCCTCTGGTAGAGCGCCTGCGGAATGGACATGATGTCCTTCAGGTGCAGGTACCCGGTGAGATTCTCCTTCTCGTCAACCAGGGCGAAGCGCGAAAAGCCGGTGCGCCCTACGGCCCGCTCGAACTCCTCCGGCGTGGCGTCGGTGCGGAGGGTCACGAGGTCAGCCAGCGGCACCATCGTCGTCTCGGCGGTCTGGCCTGAGAATTCGAGGGCGCTGGTGATCAGGCCGGAATCGTCGTCGACGAGGCCGTGCTTGGTCGACTCCTCAACCATCGACTGCACCTCCTCGAGCGTGTACGAGGAGGTGACCTCATCCTTCGGCTCGACCTTCAAGGCGCGCAGGATCTGGTTCGCCAGCCAGTTCAGCGACGAGATCACCGGATGCACGATGCGGGCGATCATCACCAGCGGCGGCGCAAGGATCAGCGCCGCCCGGTCGGCCGCGGAGACCGAGATGTTCTTCGGCACCATCTCGCCGAAGGTGACGTGGAGGAAGGTCACGATCAGCAGGGCGATGCCGAAGGCGGCGCCGTCGGCCACCCCTTCGGGAATGCCCAACGCTTCCAGCGGCACCACGAAGAGGTGGTGGATCGCGGGTTCGGCGACCTGGAGGATGAGCAGCGAACACACGGTGATGCCCAGCTGTGCGCAGGCAAGCATGAGTGAGACGTGCTCCATGGCCCACAGCGTGGTCTGGGCACGTTTGGACCCCGCATCGGCACGCGGCTCTATCTGGCTCCGCCGCGCGGACATGATGGCGAATTCGGCGCCCACGAAGAACGCATTGCCGATCAGCAGCACCACCAGCCAGGCAATTCCGGCCCAGTCGCTCATCGTAGGCCCTCCTCGCCCAGGGCGTTGGCGCCGGTGCGGGTGGCCTGCTCCCCGGACGGGCCGGGCAGGAAGCGGACCCGGTCGATCCGGCGCCCGTCCATCCGCTCCACCTCAAGGGTGCCGCCGGAGACCGGGACGGTGTCCCCCACGGCGGCGATCCGGCCGAGTTCGGCCATCATGAAGCCTCCAACGGTTTCGTAGCCTGCATCGTCGGGCACGGTGAGCAGGGGAATCTGCTCGGTGACCTCATCGGGGCGAAGCATTCCCGGGAAGTACCAGATGCCGGAGGCGCTCTGCAGCACCCCGGGCTTGAGCTTGTCGTGCTCGTCCGCGACCTCGCCGACGATCTCCTCGACGAGGTCCTCAAGCGTCGCAACCCCCGCAGTTCCGCCGTACTCATCGAGCACCACGGCCAGCTGCAGGTTCGCGTCCCGCAGCTCGCGCAGCAGGGAGTCGAGGTGGACGGTCTCGGGGACCCGCAGGACATCGGTCATGATGGTGCCCGCCGGCAGGGACGCCCGACGGTCGCGCGGCACCGCGACGGCCTTCTTGACGTGGACGACGCCCCGGATGTCGTCGGCCGACTCTCCGATCAGGGGGAACCGGGAGTACCCGGTGCGCCGGGCCGCCTCGACGACGTCGGCGACGGTCTGCTCGGAATCGATGGTTTCCATCCGGATGCGCGGGGTCATGACATCGGCCGCCGTCCGGTCGGAAAAGCTGAAGGTGCGGGCTAGGAAGTTCGCCGTGCCCTGGTCGAGCGTGCCCAGCTGGGCCGACCGCCGCACCAGCGAGGAGAGTTCGGCCGGCGATCGCGCACCGGAAATCTCCTCCTTGGCCTCGAGCCCGAAGATGTTCAGCACGCGGTTGGAGAACCCGTTGAGCACGAAGATGGCCGGCCGGAAGACCGCCGTGACCATAAGCTGCGGCCGTGCCAGGGCGCGGCCGATCTTGAAGGGCAGGGCAATCGACATGTTCTTGGGCACCAGTTCGCCCAGCACCATGGAGAGCAGCGTGGCCAGGGCGATCGCGATGATCAGCGACGCCGAGGACGCCACGCCCTCGGAAAGCCCGAGCGCGGCCAGCGGGCCCTCCAAGAGGCGCCCGACCGACGGCTCCATGACATAGCCGGTGAGCAGCGTGGTCAGCGTGATGCCGATCTGGCAGCTCGAGAGCTGGGTGGAGAGCGACTTGAGGCAGCGCAGCAGCGGTACGGCCTTCTTATCGCCCTGCTCGATGGCCCGCTGGACGGTGGTCTGGTCAAGGGCGACGAGGGCGAACTCGACGGCGACGAAGAAGCCGGTGCCGAGGATCAGCAGGAGGCCCGCCGCTAGATAGAGCCACTCCATGAACGGTTCACCGCCCGGCCGGGGACGGCATCAGAAAGGGGGTGATGGGCATTAAGTCGGGGTCTGCCGGCCTCGGACGAAGGCCGGCGGGCGTGGTCACGGTTCCGTGACGCCTGCTGCTTCGTCGGCCGGCCCCTAGAGGAGCTGTCCATAAGGGCTTCAGTTTACCCCAGGCCCCCCGGGCGGAAAACGGATTCCCGCCCGGGCGGTGCGGTTACCAGCTTTGTGGGAGGGGGCGGCCTTCTTCGTAGCCGGCGGCGGATTGGATGCCGACGACGGCGCGGTCGCGGAATTCGGCCAGGGAGCGGGCTCCGGCGTAGGTCATGGAGCTGCGCACGCCGGCGGTGATCATATCCAGCAGGTCCTCCACGCCGGGCCGGGCGGGGTCCAGGTACATTTTGGAG